>CAJUIW010000001.1 GCA_910586895.1 uncultured Muribaculaceae bacterium
AAAAAAACACTTATGGCTAATAAACAATGAATTAAAAAATGTCATGTACTGTAGCTTTTGGCATGTTGCCATGGAGTGGTGTAAAGCTTCGAATAATATACGGCGAGCATAGCCTCGTCCTCGTAGCGCAGAAGAAAGACAATACACTGAGGAATAGCTTTAGCAAGCAACTCAATGCTTTTGGCATCGAAACAGCGTCGTTTCAACTGCACTTCAACCACAAATATCTCTTTGACTTCGTTACCGACGGCGATAGCCGGAACGGTGCGAGGTGATATCCAGTTCACGAAGTCAAGACGTGACACCTCGGCATCGAAACGGTCGCGTTGCGATGGTGTCCAGTCGAACCACTTAAAAAGTTGCGCCTTTGGAAGCGGACGTTTGACTTCGGTGGTTGGTGGGAGATTAAGCATCTTCTTTATTGCGTTATAATCCACACATTGTCTTTATGGCCACCCAGCCAAATACAAGGAATACTAATATCCCAATAAGAAAGTGTTCGATTATATTAATAATTGTGATTATAACAGCTACGAATAAAACTATTGCTACAATTGCTATTATTATAGTTTTTACATCTATATCGGTATCTTTCGATTTCTCTTTGAGAAGTTCGTTTTTCATATCATTACATATTATCTTATTATCAGAAAACAGATTAACTCAAAATCATCGAGTCCGCGGACTTCGTTGCCGAAAAGCGAACCGCTGTCGCCATCGAGGAACGAGAAAAGGTCAGTGGTCTCCTTAACTTTTATTAGTGATGAGATGGCGTCGCCGAGCAACTTGGAGTAAGTGCCCATACGTTGTCCATCGCGAGTTTCGGCATTGAACTTGTGGCAAAGGTCGAGCAGCGGTGTCGCATTGCCTCGACACAAATGGCGCATTGTGTCAAGCAGAAACTTCGGATCAAGGTGGTCAATGTGAATGAAGGTTTCAGATTTGAGGTTTGAGGTTTTAGAATCAGCCCTGACACCTGCCCCCTGAGCCCTGACACCTACATAGACCATATAGAATGGATGGAGCCTGTTCTTACGGTCAATATTGATTGAGTTGTTGCGATTTTTGAGGACAAATATTACACCGGGAGGCGTGTCTTTATCGGCAGGTACGATGGCATGGAGCCCCATTGGGGTATGCTCTATATCATTGTCTTGCTTGATGTATTCAAGGAGGTCGAGGCGAAACTCGTTCAACCCCAAGTCCATAATGGAGACACCTGTGTTCATTTCCTCAATATCCACGACTTCCTCTTTGAGGCGTTCCAACTGGTCTCGACGATATTTAAGGTCGCCTTGCTCGGCATCGGTGAGCGGATTATCATCGCCGGTGGCAGTGAGTACCGACACTTTCATGCGGGCCTCGACACGTCCTTTGAGGTCGATGTATTCATCCAAGTCCATGTCCGGCCAGTAATTCACAAGTTGGATTACGGCGTTGCGCGAGCCGATGCGGTCAATACGCCCGAAGCGTTGGATTATGCGTACCGGATTCCAGTGTATATCGTAATTGATGAGATAGTCGCAGTCTTGGAGGTTCTGTCCCTCCGAGATGCAGTCAGTGGCGATAAGCACATCAATTTCCTCATGAAGATTGGGATAGACGGCAGCCTTTTCTTTTGATATAGGCGAAAAAAGAGTGAGGACTTTATTGAAGTCCATTTTTTCACGCGTCTTGATTGTGCAACGCGCTTCGACATCGCCGGAGATAAGGGCCGTGTTAAGCCCAGTGCGTTCCTTGATGAGCGGCGCAATATTCTCATAGAGATATTGAGCCGTATCGGAAAATGCTGTGAAGATTATGATTTTCTTGTTGCCGGGATTGATCGGGTTGGCGAACTTCGAGCGAATATCGTCTATGAGCAACTGAAGTTTGCTGTCATGCTCAGGTGTAATATCTTCAAGCATGTACAGCAGTGTGCGGAGATTATCGAGGTCTTTGACGAGATATTCACGCCACTGCACATAGTCCATGTCGGCAAGGTCAATCTTTGTTTTCTTGCCGCCGATAAAGACCGAATCTTCGCGTTCATCGAAGTCAAGATTGGAGTCAAAGTCATAATCATTGACAGTTGAGTGACCACCATTTGCGGCGAGCCTATCTATAGCGTCAACAGTTGTCTGAATGAAATCCTTAATGCGTGTAAGCGTCAAGCGGAAAGAATTGACCGAACTTTCAAGACGTTTGAGCAGGTTGATACTCATAAGTTGACGGATACCTCGTTCACGGCCTGAACGGGAGAGATTTCCGAGCGAGCCGTCAGTCTTTGTGTCAAGATACTTTTCAAGTTTGCTCGGCAAAATAAAGTCAGATGGGGTGTAGATGGCGAGGTTAAGTTCGGTTACGCTGACAAAGATATCGTTGAACGATACGGCTGTCGGTAAGTCTGTGAGCTTGGGCGAGCGAGAGATTGGCTTCAATCGTTCCGGGAACTTACCGATGTCAGTAGTATCGTAATATTGCTCGATGTGTTTGCGGCTTCGGGCTATGGTAACACTGTCGAGCACTTCAAAGAAGTCAAAGCTCAGGAGCGAGAGCAGATTTTTTGTGGTACGTTCTTCCGGAGGCATTTTCGACCAACGGTTGAAAGCAGACTGTGCGTCACGAAATATTTTGTCAATGGATGATGTGGTGTTGAGCAGCGCATCCATTCGCTCCGAGTCGCCCTCATAGGCAAGCTGTAACTGATTACGAAGGTCGTTAAATCGGTTGTTGACAGGTGTGGCCGACAACATCAGAACCTTCGTCTTGACTCCTGCGCGGATAACCTTGTTCATCAGTTGGAGATAGCGGTTCTCGCGCGGGTTTTCGTCGTTTTCATCGGTGGTCACTTTACCACCGTTGCGGAAGTTGTGGCTTTCGTCGATAACGACAAGATCGTAGTTGCCCCAGTTGATGTGTTCGAGGTCAAGACCGTTGCTTTGCCCGGACTGACGCGAAAGGTCGGTATGATAGAGAATATCATAGCGCAAGCGGTCAGCGACAAGCGGATTGTTGACGTAGTTGCTGCGGTAAGTCACCCAGTTTTGATGCAATTTCTTCGGGCAAAGAACGAGAACTGACTTGTTGCGGTTCTCGTAATACTTGATTACGGAAAGTGCGGTGAATGTCTTACCGAGACCCACGGAGTCGGCAAGAATGCACCCGTTATACTTTTCGAGCTTGTTGATGATAGCGAGAGCCGCATCGCGTTGGAAGTTGTAGAGTTTGCTCCAGATTACACTCGACTTGAAGCCGGTGGCTTCGTTAGGCAAAACGTCCTCCGAAATATCTTCAAGAAACTCGTTGAAAATATTGTAGAGCGTAACGAAATAGATAAACTCCGGCGCATTTTCCTTGTAGGCGTTGGTGATGTTGTCGAGCACCTGCTCGGTAACGACTTGCAGTTTTTCGCCATCGTGCCACACTTGATTGAAAAGATTCAGGTAGAACTGCGACATCGGAGCATCTGTACGTTGAACGAACTGATAGGCATTATTACCTCGTTCACACCCGAGGTCAACAGTTGTAAATCCTGTGATGGGCATATAATTGACATCATCGACGTTGATGAAGCCCATCATATTTTCATTGGTGCGGTTCGACTTAAAACAAGCCTTTTGCCTGATCCATTCGGCACACTCCTTCGCTACGGCCTTAAGCAACAATTCATTGCGGAGTTTTATCTCAAACTCCGAACCAAATAAATCGCGCTCACGGTTAAGACGTGGTATGTAAAATTCTCGACGCTGCTTGTCGGCTTTCTCAGTGGTAAACGAGGGAGAAGTAAAGATAAAACGCAACTCATCTATATCTTTCAACTGCTCTTTAAGTTCTTGAAAGGCATAAATCGAAAAACTGGCTGCTGCTATTGACACACGACTGCCTGATTTGATGGTAGCCACCAAGTCGTCGCGTAAGGTTTGATTTATGTTGTCAATGAGTTGCACTTCGGGTCACTCGCTTTCATAGCCATTGACTCCGATATGGCACAATTAGATTGGTTTGGGCAAAAAGAAAAGCGGGAGTCCTTATCGTTACTCGCACCGCTGTTCAAGGCCTTAGGACGTGCCCAACTCACCGGATTGAGCAACAGACTCCACGCTGTTATATGCAAATACCCCAAACCCATTCCAAGCAATGCTTGAAATGAGCCCGGATAGGTATATACATACCCGTGGCGTCTATTGCTGCTATGCCTTCGGTGAGTTTTCAGAGTGTCCTAAGTTCTGAACAGCCAGAGACAAAGCGTCAATATACGCTTTTCTTAAATATGTCATTCGATTTCCCGCGTGCCGTAGCGATAAACTCCTCTGAGCAACGCTCCCACAGCGTGGAAGTCTATCTGCAAAAATAAGCAATTAATTTTAGATTACAATTGTGTAAGTAAAGAAAAAGGAGTTAAGCGGTGGGCTTAACTCCTTCGGGTGAGTTGTCTTACCAGGATTCGAACCTAGACAGGCAGAACCAAAAACTGCAGTGCTACCATTACACCATAAGACAATCCTTCATGTCCAAGCACTTGGCCTAAGACGGTGCAAATTTAGCTATTTGTTTTAATCTGTGCAAGTGGATATAGCTCTTTTTAATTTCAATTTGCATCGTCACAGAGTGGACGGTTGTTGCCTTTTTTGTCCGCACTGTCCGATAATGAACAGTCGAATTCTTATACTACAACTGATTATCAATCTGTTAACGATATGGCACGCTGTTTGATTATTATATGTGCAAACAGTTTGTTTATGGACAGAAAGATTACAAGGATAGAACGGCTGAAACTGAACAGAAAGCGAATAATAGTATCGTCGTGCGTGTTGATATTGCTGATAGGAGCCGGGATCTATGTGTGGAAGGGGATAGCCCCTTCTGTACGTGAGTCGGAGTTGGGGTTCGCAGTTGTGGACACGGGCGATATTGAAATATCGGTAGGGGGCCATGGACGTGTAGTGCCGGCTATGGAAGAGATTATCAATTCGCCCGTATCGACACGGATTCTGGAGGTGTACCGCCACGCGGGCGACAGAGTAGAGGCCGGAACTCCACTGATGCGGCTCGACCTGGAGGCAACACGTATTGATCTTGAGAAGCAACGCGATGCACTTGCCATGATGAAGCTTGAGCTGGAGAAGCTTCAGGTGGCGAACAACACCCGGATCCGTGACCTGGAGATGAAAATACAGGTAGCTGAAATGCAACTCCACAGACTTGACATGCAGCTGTCAAATGAGCGCTATCTTGACAGTATCGGTGGCGGTACAACGGATAAGGTGCGTGAAGTGGAGTTTGCCCGGCGGTCAGGCGCTCTTGAGCTTGATCAGCTTCGGCAGCAGCTATCTAACGAACGCCGAACGATGCAGGCCGATGTACGCATCAAACAACTTGAAATTGAGGTAAAGGGGAAGGATCTGAGTCTGACATCACGGATGCTTGACGATGCTGAGATCCGCTCACCTCGCAGTGCGACAGTGACATCTATAGTCAATGAAATAGGTGCACAGATCACAGCCGGACAGCGCGTAGCGTCAATTGCTGACCTCGGACATTTCCGTATTGACGGTGAAGTGCCTGACTCGTATGGCCGTGACGTAGCGGCAGGATGCCGTGTGACAGTGAAGATAGCCCGTCAGAATATGTCGGGAACTATCGCTACTGTTTCGCCTACATCAAAATCTGGAATGTACAGCTTTACTGTGGCTCTTGACTGCGACAGCGCTTCGGTGCTTCGTCCCGGAGTAAAGGTCGAGCTATATATATCAAACGGGCTCAGGACTGATGTACGGCGCATCCCGAATGCATCGTTCTATAATGGGCCGGGGGTATATCAACTGTTTGTTGATAATGGCGCTGGTGTTCTTGAGGCACGTGACATAAAGCTTGGTGCCGCCGGATTTGACTATGTGGAGGTCGAATCAGGGCTGAATGTAGGTGAGCGCGTTGTGATTAGCAATGAAAAGCTGCTTGAGGGACAGCAGAGAGTAGTGCTTAAGAAATAATAGTAATCTAAAATATTAATTTGAATGCTTATAGTCTATTTTAAACAGGCATGGCATACTATCCGCCAGAACAAGCTTTTTTCCGCCGTATATATCGGGGGTACAGCGCTGGCC
The DNA here is from genome assembly GCA_910586895.1 of uncultured Muribaculaceae bacterium. GTDB lineage: Bacteria > Bacteroidota > Bacteroidia > Bacteroidales > Muribaculaceae > Paramuribaculum. The sequence continues at coordinate 6,087 of CAJUIW010000001.1, forward strand.
CTATCATTTACCATGCTATATGGGATGATATTTTATATCAAGTTAGCCCCATTTTATCCTGAGTATGAACGTAACCGCACTGCTTATATCGAAACGGCGGTGCTGACATCGAAAGACAGTTATGACAACTGGCATCAAGCCAACCTGTCGCTAAACTTTGTCCGGACATGGTTCTATAATCTTAAGACGGCCGATAAAGTCTCCGCCCAGTATAATGAATACTCAGGAGGAAAGACCAAGGATGTAGATGGCCAGAATATATCTGTAGCCTTAAAACTGACCGACCCGACTTTCTTTGAGATATACCGGCTTGACTTTACCGATGGGAAGCCGTTCAGCCGGGCAGACTTTGACAGCGGAGTAAAGGTGGCTGTGATAAGTTCTGCGTTAGCAAAAAAAGTGTTTGGCGCCGATTATGTAAATGCAGTAGGCAAGACGCTTTCGGTTAACTTTATTGATTATAGGATAGTAGGAGTTTTCAGTCCCGGAAGTGCGATACATAAGAAGTCGTATGGAGAGGTTATCATACCATACACAGCTGTGAGTGACAGCAATAAAGATAGAGAGGTGCTTGGAAATTATGAGCTTGTTATCACGACAGATAATATTGATGCACTCAAAGCAGAGGTGCAGGAGATAAAGCGCCGTTACAACAGCACGCATGCCGACGAGGACCTCCATCTTTTTGACCAGCCGGATCTGCATGTTGTATCCAACCTAAAGGGAGGCCCTACGAAAATGGGATTTGACATATGGGATATGGTACTGGGCATTCTGCCTGCGTTGCTTGGATTGCTCCTTATCCCGGCAATGAATCTGAGCGGGATGATAGCCGGCCGTATGGAGATGCGCCAGCCTGAGCTCGGTCTCCGCAAATCGTTCGGCGCAACAAGAATACAATTGCTCAATCAGATACTTTGTGAGAATCTGCTGCTGACCCTTATCGGCGGATTTATAGCGCTGGTCATTACCTGGGGGTTCATTGCCGGAATGGCCGATTGGATATTTGGTTCGATGCTGTCGTTCTATAGAGTATCGGCCACCGGCGCCAATATTACTGCCGATATGCTGTTCTCACCCGGAGCATTCGTCATCATGTTCCTGATATGTATGCTCTTAAATGTAATGTCGGCACTGATTCCGGCATGGAATTCACTTCGTCGTCCAATTATAAAATCATTGAAAGACAATGCTTAAAATCATATTTAAGAACCTATGGCACCGGCGCCGGGCCAATGGTTGGCTGTTTGTGGAGCTTATTCTTGTATCAATACTACTCTGGTTCATAATGGGTCAGGTAGTAAGTCTCACATATCCCACGTCGCAACCTGTAGGATACGATGCTGACCGGCTGATACTATTCTCCTTTGAGTCATATCCTCCTGATTCTGAGAAGTATTCATCCGAATCGGATTCAGCACAGGCCATGCATAAGGATATCGAACGTATATTCAATAAGATTAAACTGCGGAAAGAGTATGAATCGGCAACGATAGCAGTTGCTTGTGATTATATCAATAGCAGCACTGTGACAATATCTGGTTTCCATACAGGAAATCCTGGAGTGGATAGTGTGAGAAAAGGTACATTTGTTTTAAACTTCGTATCGGGAACAGATTTTTTTGAAACATATGGCATCAAGCAGCTTGTCAAGAATTCTGACCGGTCTTTATCAGAAACTGGAAAAGATGTAGGTATTATCATCACTAAGGAGATTGCTGATTCTTACTGGCCCGGGGAAAAATCTTTTGGTAAAGGTGTAATCAAGGAGGTAACCGAGCAAGGTGATACAGTGTGGACTCCAGTTGTAGGAGTCGTGTCTGATACCCGCTACCGCAGCTATTTCAATACGTATAGCATTGTATTCTATCCGTATGAGTTGAATGAAGATGATAAGATAGAGGAATTTGAAGTGATAGCCAGAATTCGTCCGGGCGTGAAAGGTATTGATGCCGCATACGATGCATTCCAATGGGGTGTGAAAGAACTGAACGATGGCAACTACTATCTGGCAAATGTCAAGGACTATGGGACAATAATAGATGCGCAGGAAGCGCACAGTGTCGGTACACCCGTTGCAATATTCAAGATTCTCGCTGCATTTTTCCTTATCAGCCTTGTGCTTGGTACTATAGGGACAATGTCGCTGCAGGTACGCCGACGCTACCGTGAGACAGGAGTACTGAGGTCATTTGGTGCCAGCAAGTCACAGATCGTCACTATGCTTCTCGGAGAGAGTGCCGTACTTGTCACTGTAGCGTTCCTTATTGCTGATCTGCTATACTTCCAGTGGGCACATAAATACGGATTGTATCAGGGATTCGGATCCGTATCATACAATATGTCGGACAACTGGATTACAAATTTCGGTGTGCATTTTATCATTATATCAGTGATATCATATCTGATAATACTGCTTACTGTTATTATCGGGACATTGCTGCCGGCTTTGTCATTGAGCCGTGTCAATCCTGTGGAAGCATTACGTAATGAATAACAATCTAAAACACTTTACATCATGTCAACAATAAAACTTTCCAACGTAAATAAAATATACCGTACAAAGACCATTGAAACCCGGGCCCTCGAGGATATAAATCTGGAAGTAGCCTCAGGTGAATTTCTCAGTATAATGGGACCGTCGGGATGCGGCAAGTCAACCCTCCTCAATATTATCGGACTATTGGATAATCCTACTTCAGGCACGGTAGAAATCAACGGACAGAATGTGGCCGGACTGAGTGACCGTACACTTGCCAAGATGCGTAACGCTACACTTGGATTTGTATTTCAGAGTTTCAACCTTATCAATTCTTTGAATGTGCTTGACAATGTGATGGTACCGTTGTTATATCGCAAGAATTCCGCCAACCGCAAGCAATTGGCGCGTGAGGCTCTCGAACGGGTAGGACTAAGTCACCGAATGTCGCATATGCCATCGCAGCTCTCTGGCGGTCAGGCTCAACGCGTAGCTATAGCCCGCGCCATAGTTGGAGATCCAAGTATTATTCTTGCCGATGAACCGTGTGGTAATCTTGACTCAAAGATGAGCTCGGAGATTATGGGTATACTGCATAATCTGAACAAGGATTTTGGCAAAACTATTGTCATGGTGACCCATAACGAACTTCAGGCACGCGACACTGACCGCACCATTCATTTCTTTGACGGCAAGAGAGTCCTATGATGTATCGCGTTCTGGTCATATTTATCTGTGCTCTGTGTCCGTATGCTGTACATGCGGAGCTATTGAATGTCTCCCTTCAGGATGTCATAACAAGAGCCCGCACCAGGAGTGTAGATGCTGCAGTTGCTGTTAACGAGTTGAAATCAGCATATTGGGAATATCGTTCCTATCGTGCTGATCTATTGCCGGAAATAAAACTGACGGCAACGCTTCCTTCATATAGCAAGCGGTTCAATTCATATCAGCAAGCGGATGGATCATACACATTTCTAAGAGATGACAATATAAACCTTTCAGGAACTCTTTCGGTAGAACAGCGTATATGGCTGACCGGTGGAACATTGTCGCTTACGTCTTCGCTCGATTATTTCCGACAGTTAAGTGGAGTGAAGTCCAACCGGTTTATGTCCGTGCCGATAGCATTGCGGCTTTCGCAGCCTATATTTAGTGTGAATGACATAAAATGGAGCAGGAAGATTGAACCGGAGCGATATCTTGAAGCAAAAGCATCGTATATAAGTGCTACGGAAGAGATTGCAATGGCTGCCATCCAGTATTACTTTAATCTTTTGGCGGCCCGTGAGGTTCTGGCATCTGCTGTGACAAATGTACGGAATGCGGAGAAAATGTATGAAGTGGCATCAGTGAAAAGGCGCATGGGGATAATAAGTCAGAATGATTTGATGCAGATGGAGTTGAATCTGCTTAATTCAAGGTCAACATTAACATCGTGCGAAAGCGATGTCAAGAGTGCAATGTTCAGACTACGGTCATTTCTGGACTATCCTGATAGTGTGGAGCTTATTCCGGCGATTCCCGAACAGATCAATGTTATGGATGTGGTATATGCTGATGCCTTGGATCATGCCTTGCGCTTCAATGCCTTTAGCCGCAATATCCGGAGGCGTCAGCTTGAAGCTGACTATGAGGTAGCCAAGGCAAAGGGAAATATGCGTGAAATCAACCTGTTTGCCCAGATTGGATTGACCGGCACTGATTCGAGGATAGCTGAATCGTACTACCGGCTGAAGGATAATCAGATTGTGGAGATCGGCATCTCGCTTCCGCTCGTTGATTGGGGGAAGCGGAAAGGTCGCGTCAAGGTAGCTGAAAGCAACAGAGAAGTGGTAAGAAGCCGACTGCGTAAGGAACAGGCTGACTTCAATCAGGAACTATTTATACTTGTCGAAAAGTTCAACAACCAGAAGCACCAGCTAAATCTGGCTCTGAAAGCTGATTCGGTAGCTGACCGCAGGTACGACAGCAGTGTGGAGACATTCCTGACAGGACGGATATCAGCCCTCGATCTAACTGATTCACAGACATCCAAAGATAATGCCCGGGTAAAATATCTGAATGAATTGTTCTATTTCTGGTATTACTACTATCAGTTGAGAAGTGTGACATTATGGGATTTTTCAGGTCGAAATCCCATAGAGGCCGACTTTGAAGCTATAATAAATTAGTATATTTGTATCATGATTCTTATAGTTGATGACGATGCAGCGATACGTGCCTCGCTCTCATTGCTGCTGAAGCGGGCCGGATATACATATGAGGCGGTATCCTCGCCGGATGAAGCAATGACGGTTGTACGAAAAGTACAGCCTGAAGCAGTATTGCTTGACATGAATTTCAGTTGTGCTACGTCAGGAATCGAGGGGCTTACTCTGTTGCGTCAGATTCTTTTGTTCGCTCCTGCTACAAAGATAATTCTGATGACCGCGTGGGGTAGCATCGAATTGGCTGTAGAGGGGATGCGGGCAGGAGCATTTGATTTCATTACAAAGCCCTGGGACAACCGTCAGTTGCTCGAACGGCTGTCGAACGCTGTAAAGATTGACAAGACCAATGATATTACGGTGGACAGGTTTGACCGCGCCGGTATAATAGGGGAATCGCATGTACTTAAATCGGCACTTGACATAGTGCGCCGTGTGGCTCCGACTTCCGCTCCGGTTCTGATCAATGGAGAGAGTGGCACCGGCAAAGAGCTGATTGCAGAGGCTATACATCGCAACAGTTCACGACGTGACAAGCCGTTTGTTAAGGTTAATCTCGGTGGATTGCCCGCTTCGCTTTTTGAGAGTGAGATGTTCGGGCATGTGAAAGGAGCATTCACAGGTGCGCTAAATGACAGAATAGGACGTTTTGAATCAGCCGATGGCGGTACAATATTTCTTGATGAAATAGGGGAGCTTGATTTAAGCTGCCAGGTCAAGCTACTGCGTGTCCTTCAAGAGCAGACTTTTGAGCCACTCGGATCTAACAAAACCCGCAAGATTGATGTCCGTATAATATGTGCTACTAATGTCAATCTGAGAGAGATGGTTGCAGAACGTCGATTCCGTGAGGATCTATATTATCGTATCAGTGTAGTCGGGATTGAACTACCTCCTCTTCGTGAACGTGGCAGGGATATAATCTTGCTTGCCGAACAGTTTCTTACCGAGTCATGCAGACGTAACAAGTTGAATGACATGCGCATATCAGAACCGGCTAAGGAATATCTGTGTACAAGGCCATTCCCGGGGAATATACGTGAACTGAAAAATCTTGTGGAGCGTACTGCGTTGTTATCACCATCGGACACCATTAAAGCTGACGATTTTAAGGCGGCAATGTCAGACGATAGTTCATTATCTATGGCCGCGCCACGCACTCTTGATGAAATTGAAGCTGACCGTATCAGTGCTGTATTGGAGAAGCACCGAGGTAATATCAGCCGGGCAGCACGTGAGCTTGGCCTTAGCCGTGCGGCTTTATATCGCCGCATGGAGAAGTTTGACATAAAGTCATGAAACTCAGATACTATTATATCCTTCTGGCCCTGCTTATAGCCTTGGGGTGCATAGGGCTTATTCTTGTGCTTGACACGCGGCAAAGCGAGGTCCTTTATGTTGCCGAAGGATATTTCCTGTTGATGGTCATATATCTGATAGTATTCTATCGTAAGGTGATGAGTCCTATTGACACTCTTTCCGGAGGGCTTGATATGCTTCGCTCGCAGGATTTTAACAGCACATTGCGGCATGTAGGGCAAAAAGAGGTTGACATGATTGCCGATACGTTCAACTTTATGCTTGATAGGTTGCGGAGTCAGCGGATTAGATTTGAAGAGCAGGCTTATCTCTTACGACAGTTGATACACCATTCCCCCTCAGGAGTAATCATACTGGACCCGACCGGAAAAGTGGTCGTGGCAAATCCTTCTTCCGGAAGATTCATCGGACACGATGTAGTGGCAGGTTCGATATTGGGAAATAGTCCGTCAACGCTCGCCCGTAAGTTATCGGAAGATATGTCTCAAGACAATTCACGCATTTTGCGTATGACTGACGGGAATGTGGTACGCTACAGTTCGCATTCGTTTATAAATACCGGCATAACATACCGATTCTATATTATTGACAATGTGACAGACGAAATTCTACAATCCGAGCGTAACGGTTATGAGAAAGTGATACGTACAATGTCACACGAAGTTAATAATTCTGTAGCAGGCATGTTGTCAGCTTTGGAAACAATAAAAGGTATGGCGGAATATGATGATACGATGACTGATTTAATACCTATCCTGCAGTCATGTTCCGACCGGGCCCGCAGCATGAGCAACTTTATTTCCCGCTATGCCGAAGTAATCAAAATTCCGGAACCGGTTATGGCTGATGTTGACATCACATCATTTTTGCTGCGTAACAAACTGTTTCTACAAGGCATAGCGTCAGGCTTTGGCGTTCGTTTTGAAATGAATTTGCCAACTGAATCATACACCATTAAGGCGGATATCGTTCTTTTGGAACAGGTTCTGGTGAATATTATCAAAAATTCGGCTGAAAGCGTTGTGGCAAGTAACCGCAGTGATGGGCTTGTGAGCGTAGATGCGAAGTCAGCAGGCTCCGAAGTAATTATAACAGTTACAGACAACGGTGTTGGTATTTCGGAACAGAACCGGTATCGTATTTTCACTCCGTTCTTCTCGGATAAGCCAAATGGACAAGGCATCGGGCTTATGACGGTGCGTGAAATATTGCGTAAACATGATTGTCGTTTCAGCCTTGGAACGTCTCCGGATGACAAACTCACACGATTTGTGATTCGATTTTCACGTTAGAAGCGATATTGTCATGCTTCAATGTTTAACGTCCGAAGTTTGTTGTACAACGTCTTACGGTCAATACCGAGCATCCGGGCCGCCTTTGCTTTATTGCCGGATGTTGCTTCAAGTGCCGACCGTATCCTTCTTTCTTCATCGGCCGGATCATTCAGTCGCAATGTCTGAACCGCCGCAGGAGCAGGTAGTGCAAGATCAGAGGATGAAATCAAATTGCCGGATGACATCAAGGCCGCTCTTTTTATTGTATTGCGGAGTTGCCGGAGGTTGCCATCCCACGGGTAATGGAGCAATGCACTACATCCATCGTCAGTAAATCCCTTCAGGTTCTTCTCAAGATCATGGTTTGCCTCTTCAAGAAATGACTCGGCAAACAGCAATATATCTTCGCTTCGTTCACGCAGCGACGGCACGCGTAGAGTGAATTCATTTATCCTATGATACAGGTCCTCACGGAATGTCCCATCGGCAATCTGCTTTTCAAGATCAGCATTTGTAGCGCATATCAAACGTACGTCGACATCAATTTCCTTTGCTCCGCCCACAGGGCGCACTTTGCGTTCCTGTACCGCACGGAGCAACTGTACCTGTACTTCATAACTCAGGTTGCCCATTTCATCAAGGAAGAGTGTGCCTCCGTTGGCTCGTACGAATGCCCCTTCCTTATCTGTCACCGCTCCTGTAAAAGCACCTTTTACGTGCCCGAACAGTTCAGATGCTGAAAGTTCCTTACTAAGCACACCACAGTCAATAGCAACAAACGGCCCCGATGATCGTCGGCTGAGTTCATGAATACGGCGTGCAACATACTCTTTTCCGGTACCATTGGCCCCGCGGACAAGTACAGACATCGGGGTCGGAGCAACAAGCGCCACCATATTGTACAGTTCCTTTGCCACCGTGCTGACTCCTTCGATATAGCGGAGCTTTGATTTCACCTCTTTTTTTTTCTCCGGCTGCTTTGCCACATTGGCAGGAACCGCCGATATATTTTCGTTTATTTTTGATAAGAGCATATCAGGCGCAAACGGCTTTGCGATATAGTCACGGGCTCCTCGTTTCATTGCCTCTACCGCATTCTGAACCTCTGCATATCCGGTCATGATAATCAATGGAATCCCTTGAGCAACTGAAAGCATATCAGTGCCGTTGCCATCAGGCAGACGCATATCGCTTAGAATCAAATCAGGCCTGCCATTCTTTTCCAATGAAGATTTGGCTGCGGAGAGAGTTGTTGCTGTGTGCACATCAAATCCCTTTCTTCCGAGCCATTTTGAAAGCATTGTCATGAAGGACATATCGTCCTCTATAATTAATATACTCTTCATATCAATTGTCTTATCAGTCATCCTCTCCTATTGTCTTGTCAACGGCAAGGATTATCATTCTCAACATACTTATTATAGCAGGTAACTTCAAAAATTGTTCAGTCCTGCCATCACGTAAATCACGTTCTATATTATCGTATTCACCATTGACCGGTGCTCCTGCCATTTTCAGTACAGGCATAACTTTGTGTATGGTTGCTGCTGCAGTCTCAGTATCAGAGGAAGATAACGCATTTTCAAGCGAATCGATATATCCGGTGCATTCATCCCGAAGTGTTGTCAGGATGTCGAATTCATCATCGGCGTTTCCTTCAGCAAAAGCTATAAATGAATGCAGATCAGGTGTACGCCATCGGGGGACTATCGTGCTGATTAGTTGGGAAAGCACATGCTCATCAACAGGCTTCGACAGCATAGCCGTGAATCCTGAGATGTCTGAGCCGCTTCGTCCCGGATCAGCGGCCGTGAGAGCTATAATGGGGATGTCCGGATAACTTTGCCGCACACGATTGCAGAGTTCTATCCCTGATACATGCGGCATTTGAAGATCAGTTATGATGACATCGGGAATAGTCTGATTTATACGTTCTATTGCGCTATCTGCGCTTGCAGCCTCAAGAGGAGTAGTCCTAACCCCGGCCCTGCGCAATGCTGAGATGACGAGCTTGCGCTGCAGGCTGTCATCATCAACTACAAGAACAAGCAGCTCCGGAGATACATTAAATTCGGGACATGGCTCGCCATCTGCGTGTGCTGAATGCTGGATGTCAGATTCTTCGCACATCTCTACAGGTAGTAGGATAGTAAAGCGGCTTCCCTCACCCAGCGTACTTTCAAACTCTACTCTCGCGCCTATCAGTGACGCCATGCTGCTTACTATCGACAAGCCTAGCCCTGCTCCTTCTATTGATTCGGTTTCGCTTGTACGCGCAAACTTATTGAATATCCGTCCTTGCTCTAACGGCGATATACCACATCCGGTGTCACCTACAGTCAGTTTAAGAATTGAGTCATTTATATCAGCTGTTATTGAGATAGAGCCCTCGGAGGTGTATTTTATAGCATTGCTTATCAGATTGTCAGCAATAGTTCTGAATATTGAAGCATCAAGCCGGAAGTAGCCGGAACATGACGGGGAGGAGGACACTTTGAAATCCAAGCCTTTTGCTGAGGCCAAAGGTCGGAATATCTGAGCCAGCCCCGTTATTATATCGGAGGGACGTACACAGTTAAGCACCACATTTGCTTTTCCTGCTTCTATCCTATGGTAGTCAAGAATTGATGAAGCCAGATCAAGCACACGGTTGCCTCCGTTGGTGATATTGTCAATGCATTCACGTTGGAATTTGTTGAGTGCCGTAGCTGAGAGCTCACGGGCATACCCTATCACAGACGCCGCGGGCGATTTAAGGTCATGTGTTATGGTCAACATCATGCTCTCGCGTTCATCCATCAGTGCAGTGATACGCTCGTTTGATTCTTCTATGACTCTTTTATCGCGGGCCGCCCGAATGACATCCCTACGTGTCAGCACATAGAAAGTAGCTGCCAATATAATGGCAATGAATGCAATAGTTCCTATTATTGCATTCAGGCGGGTACGTTTATCGTCAATAGCCTTAAGCTCCTCTGCCGCATTTATAGCTTCATCCTCTTGAACCTTGATAAGCAGCCCTGTAATACGTGCCCCTAATTCAATATTAGTACGTTGGAGTTTTGCCAAATTGTTTTGCTGAGCCTTGCTGCGGGCTTTGAGCCGATTAGTCATAAGCATGCTGGCAGCATTATACTTTTTTGAAAGGCCCTTGTTTACGGAGGTTGTTGAAGTAGTATCAGATGCTAATGATACGACATTGTGGTTAATATCGGTAGTATCCCTTTTGCCGGATGAAAACACTCGTCCAAGGCGCTTGAAAAAATTACCTTCATTGGCATTTACTGTAATATGGCGCTCCTCGCGGATAGTTCTTGTGATGGTTTTACCTGAAAGAGTATCTGTCGCAGCCAAAATATCGTTTACAGTCCTGTCGAAGTTGTCAAAATCACGATAGTCATTCCCCATTAGTGCTATCTGTTCTACAATGGCATGTTTTCTATCTGATAAAGCGGCAATTGAGTCAAGTGAGGCACATACTGAAGAGTCAGAGCTGACTTGTCGGAGAGAGTCAATGCTGAAAATAAACTGGGAATATCGTTCATTGTAGTCAGCCAGTGACTTTTTCCCGCCGATAACAGCTACCTGCGCGGCCTCCTCGGCATTCAATGCGTACGACAGAAGTTTATGCGTGGCCTCAGCACGCTGGTTTAGCGTTGACTGGCGGTGATTCTGTCCGGATAATGACCGGATGGATATCCAGACAAAAAATATAGCAGCTACGAACAATGCTATTACCGATACGTAGCCGAATGCAATTTTAGATGAAACGTCAAGATTCTTTCCCATGTTTCCGAATAACATGCTAAATTAATAATTTGTTTTGTAAATAAGAAAACTAATCCTTATCTTAGCCGATGAAATATATGGATTGATTCTTGAAAAAAATTTCACGTTACAGTGAACCATTTCAAGACACCGTATGTTATATTCGGGAAAACAATAAAATTCAGTATAACCCTAATAAAACAATAACTGACACATGAAACCCATTCACATCATTTTAGCTGTAATCAGCGGTGCCATTGCCGGCGCTACAGTAGGCCTTCTCTTCGCTCCCGCCAAAGGAACTGACACACGTGAAGAAATCATCAAATTCCTTAAGGAAAAAGGTATCAAACTGAAACGCTCCAAGATGGAGGAACTTGCCGATGAAATTGCTGACGAACTTCAGGCTAAAGCATAATTATAAAAATCACGATCATGAACAATCTTAATATTTTATATGCCTTTATAGGCGGTGCTGTTGTGGGTGCCGGAGCAGCCATGCTGTTTGCCCCTGAAAAAGGTGAGAACCTTCGCCGCCGCATCAAGGATATGCTCCGCAAGAAGGGCATTATCTGCACGGAAAATGAAATTGATGCTCTTGTTGAGCAGCTTACAAGTGAAATAGGGGAATAATACCCTGCTAAAATAATAGCCGGACATCCTCGGCTACCGCATAGACGATAGCTGAAGGTGTCCGGTAAATATAATCCGTATTCAGCTATTATGACCGAAAATGAAAATTCCTTTGCACGGCTGTGGGGGACTGTAAAGAAATATCTGACCTTTCAGATTGAATACGCCAAGTTGACGGCAGCTGAAAAGCTGACAATGATATTCGGAGCTGTGGCGCTTGGATTCATTTTTATAATGCTTGCCACTGTCATCGGTTTATTCGCATCTCTCGCTATAGCGCACATGCTTGCTGATGCTGTTGGCATAGTATGGGCGTTCGCTATAATGTCTGCATTCTATCTCCTTTTAGCCGTGATGCTTTATATATTCCGTAAGCAGATTATACTTGACCCTATAGCACGCTTCCTTTCAAAGGTCATTCTTTCCTAATCGTTATAAATGTCAGAATTATGAATAAGTCAAAGGAACATAAATTCATATCTTCATCACATGGCGATGAATGGAAAGGTCTCTCGCTTGATGAACTGCGCTATCAAAAGGCATTTACCCTCGCCCGGTTGGAAATTCAGAAGGAGAAAATGCTGATAGGCATGTCGCAGCTCAAAGAGGAAGTGCCCGGCGTAAACAAGCATGGAATTTTCAATAAAATACTTGGTAGCCTTAACTATCTTGATTACGGGATATTGGCTTACAGATTCAGTACTAAGATATTTTCGATGATAAGAGCAGTAAAACGCCGATAACAGAACATGAACGATTACATAGAGGAACGCTTCGACATGAAGCCCTGTACCGAGTACATGACCGACGTCATGGCCGCATTGCTGGCCGACGCCGGTTTTGAAAGTTTTATGCCTGATGAGAATGGTGTAACAGCCTATATACGTGCCGGACAGGATTATAACGATACCGTATGCGGAATAATTGAATCATTTCCTTTCGAAACAGAGATAACCCGCAGCACAAAAACGGTTGAAGGTAAAGACTGGAACAGTGAATGGGAAAAGAACTACTTCAAACCTATAGTGACAGCAGGACGCTGTGTGGTGCATAGTACATTTCACACAGATGTTCCCACATGTGAATATGATATTGTCATAGATCCAAAGATGGCGTTCGGAACAGGACATCATTCCACAACATCGCTTATCATGCAGCAACTTCTTGACATGGATATGGAGGGAACTTCCGTGATGGATGTGGGCACTGGTACCGGTATCCTGGCTATCCTGGCATCGATGAGAGGAGCAAAGGAGGTTACGGGTATTGAAATCGATCCGCCGGCTTACGAAAATGCTATTGAAAATGTAGCGCTCAATCACGTTGGGAATATACGTCTGATTCTTGGTGATGCTTCTGCGCTTGATGAATTTGACGCGGGATATGCCGATGTGCTCACTGCTAATATCAACCGTAATGTCATAACTGCAGACATAGGGAGGTATGCACGTGTGCTCAAAAATGGAGGACGTATGATGTTGAGCGGTTTCTATGTTCATGATATCCCTGTAGTAATGGAAGCGGCTTCAAAATATGGCCTGTCAGAGATTGGGCATACCGAGCTTAAGGATTGGGCCTGTTTGATTCTTGCAAAATAATTTTGTACATTTGTAGCACTCGAGTAATAATAAGAGGGCTATTAATAACAAATGTCAAGCCTTAGCGGATGAATATTTTATATAAGATAAAGCGAATCACACTTGCTTTTGTGCTACTTCTGACCGTTTCTGTTTCAGCTAATTCCAAGAATTCTGAAAAAGAGTATAATTCAGCTTTCGACCATTTTGTATGGGGTGCGGAGGCAGGAGGTGCCATTGACATGACCACAAATGACATGTCGACTCTGAATCTTGATGCTTTTTTCGGATATACCAACAGTTGGCTTGATGTGGCCGGCATAGGCGCCGGTATACATATGATGGTGAGCAACAGTTGCCGGTCATTTCCAGTTTACGGTATATTCCGCACAAGTTTCAGTTCAAAGCCCCGGCTATGTTTCATGGATCTGAGGGCCGGGTGTGTGATTAATAATGTCAACTACGATACCACACGTTCGCGTCTGTATCTCTCACCTGGTGTAGGTTTTAATCTTGCACGTGGACGGTCGTTCACTTCCTATGTGACGCTTAGTTATGAGTATAATGGACTCGATGCCTATGAAAAAGATGGCATCCATCATAGTATTCATGGCCTGAGCATGGCATTGGTCCGCATAGGCATAAGCTTCTGAACTGTAATATGGATAATATAGAAGTAAAGATAATAAATAGATCCGGGCATGAGCTTCCTGCTTATGGGACTTTGATGTCGGCCGGTATGGATGTCAGGGCCTGTCTTGACGCCCCTGTGACATTAGCTCCGTTTGAGCGGGCTCTTATTCCCACAGGATTGAAAATTCAGTTGCCGCAAGGCTATGAATGTCAGCTCCGCCCTCGTAGCGGGCTTGCGCTTCGCCATGGAATAACACTTGTCAATTCGCCGGGGACAGTGGATGCCGATTATCGCGGTGAAATTGGTGTGATATTAATCAACCTTTCGCAAGAACCCTTTGTTATAAATAACGGAGAACGTATATGTCAGATGGTTATAGCCCGCTATTCGCGTGTTGATTGGATTCTTGCTGAGTCACTTGATGACACAGAACGTGGAGCAGGCGGATTCGGACATACCGGAATCGGGTAGATACATTTTTATCCGTTGGATTGCTTGCCGGACATTACTCTCCCTTAAGCCATTTATATAACGTTATTTATACGAGAGATGTCAAAATTTCAGATTCACAAAGGATATTCGGCTGTCGCAATGCTGATTGTGACCGTGATGGTTGCTATGTCAGTCAGTGCACGCAGTGTGAAGAATCAGGACTCCAGCGCAGCCAGAAAAGCTGATTACATATTCCTTGAAGCCTTGAAGTACAATAAGGAGGGCTCCAAAGACGCGTACTATGAATTGATTGAGCGTGCCTATGAACTGAACCCTGACGATAAGTATCTGGGCAAGGAATACGGATGTAAACTGCTGTTGGAAAGTGGTGACAGCGCCACTGTGATACATGGCCTTGATTTGGTACGTGACTATGTAATGGCAAATCCATATGATTTATATGCCGGGACTCTGTATGGTGCATTGGCAGATCATATCGGACGCCCTGAGGAGGCTGTAAAATCAATGGCACTTATGCATCAGGCGCATCCTGACCGTACCGATGTTTCGTTGAAATACCTTGACATGCTGATTACCTATGCGGAAGAGCCTGCTGATTTCAAGCATGCTCTTGAGCTTACCGATACTCTTGAACGGGCCGAGGGTGTAAGCCCGGATTTCTCAATGCGCCGGATGCGCATCTATGAAGCACAGGCCGATACTGCCGCTATTAAGAATGAAATGCAGAAGCTCCTTAAATCGGCACCCGATAAATCTGAGTATAACACATTTGCCGGCCAGCTTTATCTTGGCATGGGCGATGTCGATTCAGCGCGCATATATTTTGACAGAGCTGTCGAGATTGATCCGACAAACGGGTCGGCATATTACAACAGGGCAACATTCTACAATCAGATCGGTGATAGCGTGGCGTATGACCGAGAGGTGTTCCAGGCCATGATGCAGCCTGACCTTGATATAGAGCCTAAGCTGGAGATTCTTCGTGACTATGTCATAAAGCTGTTCCGTGATTCAACACAGACAGAACGTCTTGTCGGATTATTCAGAGGGCTTACGGATCGCTATCCCCATGAACCGATGGTCCGTAATCTGTATGCTGATTATCTGATAGCCATACATGATTATGCCGGGGCTGCCGAGCAGAAAAGTTACGAGCTTGATATGGTGCCCGGTGATGAGCGTGAATGGGTAGTGCTCTCCAGCCTGTATCTGCAGTCGCAGGATTTTGCCAAGTCGTCAGCAGCTGCAGAACGAGGATTGCACTATTTCCCCTCTGCAATTTCTCTATATGAAATAGGTTCTGCGGCACAGTTGAGTCTTGAGAACGACACTGAAGCCATGAACTTCATCAGACGTGGACTTGAAGTAGCGGACAGTACAGACAACTCTGCACGTTCAAGACTGATAGGAGCCATGGGAGATATATATTACCGCATGGAGAAATTGGATACCGCTTTTGCATATTACAATGAAGCTATCGAGCTTGACCCAGAAAATCTGTCGGCATTAAACAACTGTGCTTACTATCTGGCTTGTCAGGATATGGATCTTGATAGAGCCACTGAACTTATAGAGCGGGTCATGGCGGAGCGTAAAGATGATCCTACTTCACTCGACACATATGCTTGGGTCCTGTTCAAACGCAAAGACTTTGAGAAGGCTCGTGAGATAATTGACCTTGCAATCGAACTTTCCGAAGAGCCATCGTCTGATCTGTTTGACCATGCTGGCGATATATACTTTATGGATGGACAGCCGGAGAAAGCTGTTGATTTCTGGAAGAAGGCTCTAACGCTGTCGCCGGATGATCAACTGATAAAGCGAAAAGTAAAATATAAGACATTTTTTTATAAAGATAAATGATGATATTACGACGGTTGCGGATTCCGCTAATAATGATGTTTGCTTCAATCTGTCTTGTTGGATGCAATTCAGCAAAGAATAGCGTTAAGAACAATAATTCCTCAGCAAACAGCGGGAATATATCAGTTACTGCCTCACAAGCACCATCATACCTTAAAAGCATAATATCATCGGAGCTGCCATGGGAGAAATTACGCATACCTGTTACGGCTTCGGTTGAATCGCCTGCGCAAGTGAGTATGTCCGGTATCGCTGTGATGGAGCGTGGTAAAAGCATAAATATTTCGCTGCGTGTGTTCGGAATGGAAGTAGCGGTATTGTATCTTACCAATGATTCAGTAACGGTACTTGATAAATGGAACAAGCGTTATCTCAACGAGGATTTGCGGGGATTCCTTGGCAATTTTCCGGTCAATATTGATAATGTACAGGACCTTTTGCTCGGGCGTCCCTTTCTTCTCGGTCAGAGTCGGCTGACTTCGATGGACCTGGATAAATTCCATTATGAAGCTACTGACAACGGTATGTGGGCATGCCAGCCTACGCAGTCAAACGGCGTAGCAGAATATGCGTTTATATTTCTTGGTGAAACTCTCCATTCGATAATGGCCGGGGTAGCCGGTAAGCAGCCGGTGGAGCTTAAATATGAGAATCCGGTAAGCACTACGTTCGGACCAATGAGCGGCATTGTTTCATTCAACGCCCAGGCTTCAAAGAAAACTATAGCAGGCAGTCTGATATGGGACTTCGAGAAAAGCCGATGGAATAGCAGTGTAGAAGTCAAGCCGGTTTCGATTCCGAAGGGCTATTCCAGAATTTATGGTGCTGATATTCTCAGAGGCTTAAAGTTATAAACTAATGCTGCGGTTCACTCTTTTTTTCAGCGTCCTGATGCTGACGGCGAATATAGTATCCGCCGCAAAACCTCGTAATGAATCGTCAGTCCGCACTGAACGACGCACAACGGAGAAAAAAATTCAGGAAACAGCTGTAAAAATTGAGAGGAATCGTAAAGGTATAGAGCAAAAGAAAGAATCCCTCAGTAAGATTCAAAGCAATATCAAGTCAAATGAACAGCTTATCGAGCGGACCACTGCCGAATTACGTTCAGCTGATTCGCGCATAGCTGCTATAAGCGATACTATCGCGCGACTTGACAAGGAGCTTTATTCTCTGAATAATGCCTACATTAAGGCGATGCGCGGTATGCAGGCTTCCCAGATATTGAAGAGTCCGATGCTTTATCTCCTTTCATCAAAATCAGTCAGCGAGGCTACAGCCCGGTTGAGATATATTCGCCGATTCGGGAAGTGGAGGACCGCCAGAGTCGCACATATCACCGCAATAAAGAATCGGTCAAATAAAGCGCATGCAGAACTTGCTTCACTTCAGTCACAACGCGCCGGTTCTCTGCGTGAACTCGCCTCAATGCATGTTTCGTTGAAGAATGAGTATTCAACGGAAAAGTCGGAGGAGGAGAAACTCAAAAAAGACAACCGAAAACTTGAATCTGATTTGTCGCGTGCCAAGCAACGATTAGCCAAACTTGACGCGGATCTGGAACGTATCATTGCCAAGCAAAACGAAATAAAGCGTAAAGAACAGGAGAAACAGAATAAGAAACAGTCTGTTCAAAAAACGAAATCATCTAATAAGAAGGGAGCATCATCGCAGTCTACTTCTAAAACCGTAGAGCATAAGGCGGATCCTGACAGGTATCTGACCGGAAGTTTTGAGTCAAACAAGGGTAAACTTCTCTTCCCTGTTACCGGAACATATACTATAGTCCGAGGATATGGCAACCAGCCTTTACCGGGGTCACCCAACGTCATGGCATATAATTCCGGAATTGACATTGGAGTAAAACCCGGGACAAAAGCCCGTGCTATATATGAAGGGACTGTAAGTGCGATATTCAAACAGGATGGATTTGGCAACATTGTCATGGTCCGACACGGCAACTATCTGTCAATCTATGCGAATCTTTCATCACTCAATGTCAAAAGCGGAGATACGCTTAAAGCCGGCCAGTCAATAGGCACAGTTGGCGCTGATGCTGACGGAGGCAGGGGAGCGGTACTGCATTTTGAGGTGCGTAAGGAGCGTAACAAACTTAATCCGTTGCAGTGGGTAAAGTAGTGCAATCGATGACATCCGGCCTTTCCGGGCGTGTGGTAAAAGCGTTAGGACTCTTCAGCGGGACTCAGATGCTGACCATATTATGTTCTGTAGTCCGGACCAAATTTGTGGCCTTATGGATCGGGACACTCGGTGTAGGAGTATTCGGAATTCTAAACTCTCTTATAGAAATGATCTGTACTTTGTCACGTCTTGGGCTTGACACAAGCACTGTCCGTGATATTTCCAAGGCGGCATATTCCGACGATCGGGACAGACTGACTTATATTGTGACAATTGTACGACGCTGGGGATGGATTCTTGGTATAGCAGGAGCATTGCTGATGGTTATTGCTGCGCCATGGCTGTCAGACTACTCTTTTAGCAATCAATCATATAAGTATGGCATCATGGCGTTAGCGTCGATAGTCCTGCTTAACTCCATAACATCGGCCGAACGCTCAATTTTGCAAGGCATTAGCCGATTAAAAATGATTGCAATAGCATCTCTCATAGGCGTTATCGCGGCATTGATAGTTTCTGTACCGATGATTTACGTATGGAAAATGGACAGCATCGTACCGGTTCTGATAGTATATGCTGCCTGTAATTTTGTGGCCATGCTACTCATCGCACGTAAATACAGTGTACCGGGAAAGGAGAGGATAGGTTTTAAGGCGACGCTTCAGTCCGGCTCAGAATTTGTGAAGTTAGGGTCTTATCTCACGCTGGGTGTATTTGTGGGATGGGTTGCCAATTACTTCTTTATGTCATGGCTCAATCGGACAGCCGGTAGTGATATATTGGGGTGTTATCAATCCGGATATACTATAGCTATAAGATATTCGGGTATAATATTTACTGCCGTAGGTATGGAATATTTCCCTCGCATTTCCGGGCTCAGCGGAGCTCAGTATAAGCGGATGGAGCTGTTCATGTGGCACGAGGCATCCATGCTTCTGCGTGTTATAATCCCGGCCGCCATAGCATTGGTATTCTTAGCACCACTGATGATACACTTGTTGTACAGCCGTGAATTTATGTCAGCGTCCTCAATGGTTATTCTGGCTGCTCCCGGATTGATACTAAGAGGGACATCATGGTGCATTGCCTACACTATGATAGCCCGCGGAGATGGAAAGGTCTACTTTATAAGTGAACTGCTCAGTGGTGTGACGGGAGTCGTTCTAAATATCATAGGTTACACTTACCTGGGCATGAATGGAATCGGTATATCATTCACCATCTGGTATCTGATGTATACTCTTATGGTATGGGCCATTGCCCGCTACCGCTACGGCATGAAAATGCGTGCGGGCTATAGAATTATCTCATATACATTAGCCGGTGCAGCGTGTGTATGCGTATTAGGATATTTGGCTCTGGGCTTAAAGTGAGAATAGTTTATTTTGCTCCGGCTGCTTTATGTCGTGCATATGCCGAGGCCATACGTGTGTGGTAGCCACGGGCTGCATATGACGGACCGTTGTATCCTCTGGCAAATGCGCTCCAGTTCTTTGCCTTAAGGTGTTTCAACAATCCAGTATTTGTGATAAACTCAGCAAACAGGTCAAGCTGTGCCCGTTCGGAACTACTCATCTTCTCCACAAATTCTTTCATGTTCTCACATCCGCATTTTTTCCAATTAAATCCACCCAGCTGAAACATTCCCCAGAAAGTTCCCTCTATAGCAGTCGCTTCATCAATTGTCATAGCTTTTGCTAACCGGACATGCTGTGCGGCTTGTGTGGAACCATGTTTGCGTGCATTGGGGCGTGCGAACACTTCGCTATGGGTACGGGTATATTTTGACAGCGCGATTCCTCGTTTGCCGGCAAATCTACGGAACATTGAGATGTCGAAGTTTATAATCGGCTTCCCTGGCAAGAAAAAACCTTCATGGGCTCGTCCGGCTTCAATATCAACTACAGCCTTTATCGCGGCAACCTCCACTCCAAGACGCTCCGCCACCTCGCGGTAGTCATCATCAGTAAGACGTGAAATCACAGTCGGAGTATTCTCCTCCTGACTCTCCTGCGGCTCAGGAGTGGCTCCGTCAGCCTGCTCAGGAAGATTGTGTTCAGCATTAGATAGTTGTGACCCGACAAGCAGTAATGCTCCGGCGCAGATAAGTTTAGGTGTTTTCATGATAAGAAAATAAAAGTCCCGGTCACAATATGGACCGGGACAAATTAAATATATGCGTTATTTTTTCATATCCGCTACCTTGGTAAGTATCAGTTTCAGCTGTTCATAGAAACGTTCTACTGCCGGGATATGCATGCGTTCTGACGGTGAATGTACACCCTGGAGTGTAGGACCGAAAGAAACCATGTCAAGATGCGGGAACTTTTCAAGGAACAGACCGCATTCCAATCCGGCATGGATAGCCTTGATAGCAGGTGTCACACCGTACAATTCGCGGTATGCATCGCGTGCTACTTCCATGATTGGCGAGTTCATATTGGGCTGCCAGCCGGGATAGCCTTCGCCATGCTCAACCTTTGCACCTGCAAGCAGGAACAGTGCTTCAACCTGATTAGCGATGTCCCATTTGCGTGAATCAACAGAACTGCGCTGGCTTGTGGTGACAACGATAGTATTATCAGCTTTCATCTTGACAGATGCAAGGTTTGTAGAAGTCTCTACGAGGCCTTCAAGCTGACGGCTCATTGATACCACTCCGTGGGGAGCGCTGTAGAGAGCACGGATAAGATTGATGGATGTCTGTGAATCAATGCTGAAGTCAGGCTTTTCAACGCTTTCGAGCTTTATCTCAAGAGTGGGCTCAAGGTCAGAGTATTCATTCTGAATGTCAGCGATATATTCGTTAAGCTCTACACGGAGTGCTTCTTTCTTTGAGGTATGTATACCTACTATGGCATGGGCTGCACGGGGAATGGCATTACGGAGATTACCGCCGTCGATTTCACTCAGAGCTACCTCATACTTCTTAGATATGTCAAAAAGGAAGCGGGCAAGAAGCTTGTTGGCATTTGCACGTCCGAGGTGGATGTCGCCACCGGAATGTCCGCCCTGACCCTTAGAGATGTCAACCTTGAAATATGTGAAATCAGAGGGAGCGATTGAACGGCTATAGTTAAATGTGCATACAGTATCAACACCGCCCGCACATCCAACGAAAATCTCAGCGTCATCCTCTGAGTCGAGGTTAAGAAGCATATCCCCCTGAAGCATTCCTTCGCCAATACCGAAGGCACCTGTCATTCCGGTCTCTTCATCTACAGTAAACAGAGCTTCGATAGGTCCGTGAACAAGTTCAGGCTCGGTGAGCACAGCCAGCGATGCAGCTACACCAATACCGTTGTCAGCACCAAGTGTAGTGCCGTCGGCATGGATCCATTCACCGTCGATTATAGTAGTGATGGGGTTGTTGTCAAAATCAAAACTCTTGTCATTTGACTCACATACCATGTCCATGTGGCCCTGAAGAATCACTGCAGGCGCATTTTCATGTCCGGGAGTGGCCGGTTTGAAGATGGCAACATTGCCTACAGCATCGGTTTTTGACTCCAGGCTGTGCTTTGCTGCAAAGTCAAGAAGATACTGACGTATCTTTGCCTCTTTCTTTGACGGACGGGGTACTTTGGTGATTTCGTCAAAAATCTCAAAAACCCTTTTCGGGTTAAGGTCTTTTACTTCCATATTATATTTGTTAGTGTTATATGTACCTGTTCGAAGTGTCGAATGGAAAAATAATGTTAAATTTCCGAACTTCGAGCACACTAAGATACAAAATAAAATTCGGTTATGGCAAATAATTCTTTTACGTTTCTTATATTTGCATTGCAATTCGTATCTCAGTTTATGAAATTGGTCATTTTAACTTCAATATTAGTACTTATGGCTGTGCTTATGCTTGGCGTAAAGGTGCTTTTTGTTAAAAATGGCAAATTTCCTTCAGGGCATGTTCATGATATTGAACCTCTGAGAAAACAAGGTATCGGATGTGCATCACATAATTGCGATAATAAAAACAAGTAATATTACCTTATAAACCTGAAAATGAAAAAAACAATGATTGCCGTGTCGGCTTTAGTGTTAATGCTTGGCTCTGCGGCATGTTCTAATTCAGAATCGTCAAAACAGGATGCTCCTGCAGCAACTGCAAAAACAGAAGCAAAGGCTGAAGGTGCTCCCACTACATTAAATATCCGTTATATTGACGAGGATTCTCTAAGCGCTCATTATAATCTGGCAAAGGACTTCAAGGAAGCATCTATCCGTGCTTTCAGCCGTCTTGAAAGCGCCCAGCAGAGCAAAGCTAAGGAGATTCAGGCATTTGGTTCTCAGATAGAATCAAAAATGCGTTCCAATGGTTACCTGTCAGAGGATAGTTACAACGCCGATGTTGCCAAACTGAACAAGATGCAGGAAAGTGCCCAGAACTATCTTGGAAATCTCCAGCGCAACACAGAAATGGAGATGGCTCAGCAGCAGCAGCAGCTTCAGGATTCTGTACAGAACTATATAAAGGAGTATAACAAATCAAAAGGATACGATGCTATTCTGTTCAAGGCCGCAGGTGTTTATTTCAATCCCGCGCTTGATATCACCGATGAGATAGTGGAAGGCCTCAATGCCCGCTATAACAAGGTGCAGAAGAAATAATCCGAATAACAGTACTAAAACGAATCAGGGCAGTCATGGCTACGAGGCTATGGCTGCCTGATTTGTTTATGCAAGTATTACTGCAAATAATCCCCATATTATCAAAAGGATATTGCTGACAGCATACGTCACTGTATAGCCTATGGTAGGAAGCGATGAGCCTATCACATCCTGTACAGCCCCGAGTGCAGCGGTACAGGTGCGTGTGCCGGCGCAGCAACCAAGAGTAAATGCAGGGTTGAACTTAAATACACGATGCCCCATCCACAGCCCAAGAAGTAGCGGGAGCGTTGTGGCTATCATACCGGCTATAAGTAGCATCGGCCCAACAGATTTCAGCCCCGCTATGAACGAAGGTGCAGCGCTGATTCCAACTACGGCAATGAATGTGTTCAGGCCAATCTGATTCATAAACCACACTACCGATGTCGGTATATGTCCGAATGTAGGACGGCGTGAACGGAGCCACCCGAAAACAAGCCCGGCTATCAGTGAGCCTCCGCTTGTGCCAAAACTGATAGGTATGCTGTCGAACATTATGGTTACTGTTCCAATAAGTCCTCCAATAAATATGGCAAAGCCAAGAAACATTATGTCCGTATGTGTGCTTGGCCTGTCAATATGTCCGATGTGGCCGGCAGCTTTATTAAGCGGCTTCCTCTGTCCTACAAGGGTAAGTGTGTCACCATTCCGGATTTCCATATCATTATCCGGCCACAGAGTATCGTTACCGCGTACTATCCCTTTGATAACCACACCATGCATAAACGCCTGCTTGCGTAGCCATCCGACAGATTTACCTGTAATCTCTTTATTGCGGAGTAGAACCGGCGCCTGCTTGACAGGAAAGTCTATCAAATTAGGATTGCTTGTTTCTTGTCCGAAGTAATCATTCAGGCGAATCATAAATTCACGCCGGCCGGATATCACCACAGTATCACCTTCCGATACAATCTGTTCAGGAGTAGCGAGATAAACTTTTCGGTCAGCCATGCTATATATACGGTCAACAAACAGGCGAAGCCCGAGCGAACCGAGGTTCTTCTCAATGTCAATAACTGTCATGCCACTTGCAAATCGGGCGTTAGTCACTTTGAAAGTCCTGAATGCAACCTCCCTTATAGCACTTATATATGCCGGATCATCGTGCCAGGTGTTCTGATTGTACTGCTTGGCAAGTTCGGCAGTCTGTTTTTTTACTGCCTCTATACCTCCAAGCATCCGAGGGCCGATAATGCTGAGGATTACTACTGTGCCCAACGTTCCATAAATATATGTCACGGCATAACATATCGGGATTATATTGATTTGAGCCGTTTTATATGCCGCATCGCCCGGCTGGTTCTGAATCGCCTCCGCTCCGACACCAAGCAGTGCGGAGCATGTTTGAGATCCCGAGAATAATCCTACTGTCTCACCGGATGTATAATTGAACAGATGTGCAACCC
Source organism: uncultured Muribaculaceae bacterium (assembly GCA_910586895.1). Lineage (GTDB taxonomy): Bacteria > Bacteroidota > Bacteroidia > Bacteroidales > Muribaculaceae > Paramuribaculum. The sequence goes on from CAJUIW010000001.1 coordinate 30,496, forward strand.
CGACAGTGACAAGAAAGCAAGTGAAACTCATGGCTACCGCAAATATAGCCTGCTTGAGTCCAATACCTTTGAGTGAACTGAAAAATTTAGGTCCCACACTATAACCGATGGAGAACAGGAACATCATGAAGAACAGATTCTTGATCTGGTCAGATATAGGTATATCAAGTTGCCCGACTAAAATACCAACCAACAGCACGGCAGTGACAGTGCCAAGCGAGAAGGCTTTATACTTCAACTTGCCCAACCAGAATCCGGCCCCGAGTGTGAGAAAAACGGCTATGGCAGGATATTCTCTAAGTGCTGTTACTACTGTATCCATGCAATTGAAACACGGATTTGAAGAAAAGGGTTTAGAAAAGGCGCCCTCTTTTTCAAGAAAGCGCCTTATCTGTATTCAGATATTGAATAGATTCTATTCCGATTCTTCACTTCCGGCAAATTCCATAAGGAATGCTTTGATGAATCCGTCAATCTCACCATCCATCACTCCGCCTACATCTGAGGTCTGGAATCCTGTACGGTGGTCCTTGACTCGGCGGTCGTCCATCACGTAGCTTCGTATCTGTGAGCCCCATTCAATCTTCATTTTGCCGGCCTCTACCTTGGCCTGTTCCTGAAGCCTGTGCTGAAGTTCCTTGTCGTAAAGGATTGACCGAAGCTGACGCATGGCGTTTTCCTTATTCTTAGGCTGGTCGCGGGTTTCGGTATTCTCAATCAGAATCTCCTCTTTCTCTCCGGTATAAGGGTCGGTGAACTGATAGCGCAGGCGAACACCTGATTCTACCTTGTTCACATTCTGACCACCGGCGCCACCGCTTCGGAAAGTGTCCCACGACAATAAAGCCGGATCAACGCGCACCTCAATTGTATCATCGACAAGGGGAGTCACGAACACCGATGCGAACGATGTCATACGCTTGCCCTGTGCATTATAGGGTGAAACACGGACAAGGCGATGCACTCCGTTTTCGCTTTTCAGGTAGCCATATGCAAAGTCACCTTCTACATTTATGGTACATGACTTTATTCCGGCTTCATCACCCTCCAGAAGGTTGGCCATAGAGGTCTTGTAGCCATGCTTCTCACACCAGCGCAGATACATTCGCATAAGCATCGAAGCCCAATCCTGACTCTCTGTGCCACCGGCTCCTGAATTGATTTTAAGCACTACGCCAAGTTTATCTTCCTCCCGGCGGAGCATGTTGCGCAGTTCAAGACGTTCGATCTTATCAATAGCGTCGGCATACATGGAGTCAAGTTCATCCTCCTCCATAGCGCCTTCCTTGACAAAATCCCATGCTATCTGCAGTTCATCAACAGCAGTGGCAACTTCTTCATATCCGTCAATCCAGGCCTGAAGATCCTTGATCTTTTTCATTTGAGCCTGTGCCTCCTTTGGATGTTCCCAAAAGTCAGGTACATGCGTGCGGAGTTCCTCCTCTTCTACTTGTATTTTCTTGCTATCGACGTCAAAGATACCTCCTCAACGCGAGCTTGCGTTCAAAAGTCTCTTTTAATTGTTCCTGAGTAATCATTTTTCGTTTTGCGTGTTAGTTTTGTTATTATGGGTACAAAAGTACTGAAAATTCCGTAAATTTGCGACTATGGATATAAGAGAATTTACTGAGAGGATATTCATGCATCTGCCGTATGTGCCGAATGACCAGCAGACGCAGTTGATTGCAGCTTTGGCAAAATTCTGCTCTGAGGATATGCCAAGCGACTCAGTATTCATGCTTTGTGGATATGCCGGTACCGGCAAAACATCGCTTACCGGAGCTCTTGTAAGGGCCTTGCGTGATGCAATGGTACCGGTAGTCCTGATGGCTCCGACTGGACGTGCAGCCAAGGTTCTGTCAACCATGGCCGCAGGAGTTGCCACCACAATTCATCGCAGGATATACCGTTCGTCAGAAAGCGGGATTCTGCTCAGTCATGGGGAAGTGGCTGACAATCCGCTTCAGAATGCGGTGTTTATTGTCGACGAAGCATCCATGATAGGACAGGAAAGTCTTGACGGGCGTGATAATCTTCTTGAGGATCTGATTCATTATGTTTACTCAGGTATAGGTTGCAGGATGATTCTGATTGGCGACACGGCGCAGCTTCCACCGGTAGGATGCGAGGAAAGCCCAGCCATGGATGTAGCCGTATTAAGAATGTATGGACTGCATGTTATAAGGGCCGTCCTCACCAAAACCGTACGTCAGCGCGAAGAGTCCGGGATATTGTATAATGCCACGCGCCTCCGCCGGGGTCTTCGCCGGGGTCCGGACAGGAAGGGGGAGCTGATTACTCCTGAATTAATTCTCAAGGACTATAGCGATGTTGAATCTGTAGAAGGGGAGGATCTTGAGGATTCAATAAGTGCGTCATATTCAGAATTTGGAGAGGAAAATACTCTTCTGATAACGAGGTCAAACCGACGCGCTACAGCATATAACCTTGCAATACGCAGCCGTATCCTCGGACGCGAAGAGGAATTATGCCGTGGCGAACGGCTTATGGTGGCTAAGAATAATTATCTGTGGAGCGCTAAGATAAAGGGGCTTGATTTTATAGCAAACGGTGATATGGCTACTGTCGACCGGGTATATGGGGTGGAAGAAAAGTATGGCCTTCGGTTCGCTGATGTAAGCATTACTCTTCCTGATAGGGGTGGAGTCAGCCTTGACTGCAAGATAATGCTCAGCACTCTGACCTCAGACAATGCCACTTTGCCGCCTGAGCAATTGGAGCAGTTCTATCAAGCCGTTCTCAATGATCCGAGCCTGTTTACCGAATCGACATCGATGAAGACCCGGATGCGTATCCTGCGGAGCGACCCCTATGTAGCGGCCCTGCAGGTCAAGTATGCATATGCTGTCACCTGCCATAAATCGCAGGGCGGGCAGTGGCCGCACGTATATATAGATATGGGTGGAATAGCTGATGAAGCGACACGCACGGTTGATTTCTATCGCTGGCTTTATACGGCAATAACCCGAGCCACCACAAGAGTGTCGTTTATTGCACCACAGTTAAAAATTGTAGAATAACCGTGAATGGAAATTATTTAGTATCTTTGCAAAACTCTAACATAAAAATACCGCGCAAAGTATCTGCTGATAGAAATGATTCGGAATACAAATCCTATAAGCCCTGCAGCCATTGAACGATTTAATGAGCTGGTCAAAGACGCCAGCCGTATCGCGATAGTCTGCCACATGACACCGGATGGTGATGCTCTTGGGTCGTCGCTCTGCTTGTGGCACACGCTTCTTGCTATGGGGCGTGACGTTGTGGTAGTTACTCCGGATGCTTTTCCTGCTGATCTTGCATTCCTGCCGGGAGCTGACAGAGTGGTGATAGCATCTTACGGACCCTCTCAGGCCGAGGCTGTGCTCCATGGCGCTGACCTTATATTCTGCCTTGATTTTAACGAGCCGGCCCGAATTGATCGTCTTGCTCCGGTGCTGATGAAAGCAAAGGCTCCGCGCATCATGATTGATCATCATCTTAATCCTCAGGAAAATTTTTGTGATACAGTGATATCAGTACCCGAAAGCTCTTCGACTTGCCTTTTGCTCTACAGAGTCCTCGAAATGGCCGGTCTGGATTGCCATATAGGAAGTTTTGCCGCTGAATGTTGCATAGCCGGAATGATGACAGATACGGGCAACTTCAGCTACAATGCCAACGATCCTGAGATATACCGGGTGCTGTCCAGACTTATGCAGCGCGGAGTGGATAAGGATAAACTTAGCAAGCGCCTGTTTGACACGTCGACTGAACGCAGGCTGAGAATAATGGGGTATGCCCAGTATAAGAAGATGCTCCTTATCAAAGAGTACAAGTGCGCTGTAATAACCTTATCTGAGTCGGAACTGAAGGAGTTCGGATATAAGAAGGGTGATACCGAAGGGCTGGTCAACCGTCCGCTCAGTATTCCGGAAGTAATATGGTCAGTTTACCTCAGAGAAAGTGAGGAAGGATATGTGAAGGTTTCGATGCGAAGCAAGGATTCCTTCTCTGTCCGCGATATCTGCGCCGATTATTTTGGCGGAGGTGGTCATATTAATGCGGCCGGAGGTGAAGTGCATGGTTCGCTTGCCGATGCATTTGAACAATTGCTGAGCATTATGCCAAAATGTAAGAGCATGCTGCCGGCTGATAGTTGTGATAAATAAATTTAGAAATAATATAAAAATAGAGTTTTACTTGAAATGAGAATATCTAATAAATGGATTTTTGCTCTGATAGCAAGTGCTTCTATGCTGATAGGTTTAAGCAGCTGCGAGGATGGTCAGAGCTATGCTGACATGCTCAATTCGGAGAATCAGGCTGTGAACCGATATCTTGCTGACCAGAATGTGATAGATCATATTCCGGCCGACAGTGTATTTATTGCCGGTGAGGATGCCCCATACTATCAGCTGGACGAAGAAGGGAATATCTATATGCAGGTGGTCCGCTACGGCGATGGCGAGAAAGTGGAGGACGACCAGCGAGTATATTTCCGCTTCATGCGCTATAATCTGATGTATTATGTAAGCCCTGATGTAGCGATGGAAGGTGACGGCAATGAGAACAACCTTGCTGCTGAAAATACTTATTTTGTCTACAATAACCTCAGTTTACCGACATCGGCAAGTTGGGGAAGCGGAATACAGATGCCCTTGCGCTTCGTACCTCTGAACTCTGAGGTAAATGTTATCATCAAGTCGCAGTATGGTATGACCAGCGAGTTGTCGTACGTACAGCCGTTTCTATATCACATCCGATATTTCAAGAGTCAAATATAACCATAATAAATCATGACACTCATTAAATCTATTTCCGGAATTAGAGGTACTATCGGTGGTGTACCCGGCGATGGCCTGTCGCCTTTGGATATCGTGAAATTCACGGCAGCATATGCCACATTCATCCGTAAAGAACGCCCTGATGGTTCAGGTGTTATCGTAGTAGGACGTGATGCCCGTCTGTCAGGCAGTATGGTAAGCGGAATAGTAGTTTCCACACTTTGTGCAATGGGATTTGATGTGGTGAATATCGGCCTTGCATCTACTCCGACCACAGAAATTGCTGTGACCGGTGAAGGTGCTGATGGCGGCATAATAATCACTGCAAGCCACAATCCTACCCAGTGGAATGCTCTGAAGTTGCTTAACTGCAACGGCGAATTCCTCAATGATGCTCAAGGCAAGGAGGTGCTCCGTATCGCTGACAACGAGGAGTACAGCTTCGTTCCGGTAGAAGAGATGGGACATGAATATAGCAACCAGACTTACAACCGACGCCATATTGAACAGGTGCTCGCGCTTGACCTTGTTGACCGCGACGCTATCGCTGCTGCTGATTTTACTGTAGCTGTTGATGCTGTAAATTCAGTAGGTGGAGTTGTTATTCCTGAACTTCTGAGAGCACTTGGTGTCAAGAATATAATAGAACTTAACTGTGAGCCTAACGGACGTTTTGCCCACACACCGGAACCTATCCCTGAAAATCTGACCCAGATTTCCGATTTGATGCGCAATTCAAAGGCAGATGTGGGTTTTGTTGTCGATCCGGACGTTGACCGTCTTGCCATCGTGATGGAGAATGGTGAAATGTTTGTAGAGGAGTACACTCTTGTGGCTATCGCTGACTATGTACTGCAGAACACCCCCGGCTCCACAGTGTCAAACCTCAGCTCATCACGAGCTCTGGCCGACGTCACACGTGCACATGGTTGCAGCTACTCTGCATCAGCCGTAGGCGAGGTGAATGTAACCACCAAGATGAAGGAAACAGGAGCTGTCATAGGCGGTGAAGGCAATGGCGGCGTAATCTATCCTGCTGCCCACTATGGCCGTGATGCTCTTGTAGGTGTCGCCTTGTTCCTGACCCTTATGGCTAAATCAGGTAAAAAAGTTACCGAACTGAAGGCCGGATATCCGCCCTATGCTATTGCCAAGAATAAAGTTCAGCTTACCCCGGAAATCAACGTTGATGCAATTCTTGCTGAAGTCAAGAAGCAGTTTGCCAACGAGAAAATCAATGATATTGATGGCGTGAAGATTGACTTCAAGGACAGCTGGGTGCATCTGCGTAAGTCAAATACAGAGCCTATCATCCGTATCTATGCCGAAGCGCATACTATGGAGGAAGCTGATGCTCTTGCCGAGAAGATTAAGAATCTCATATACTCTATGGCGTGATAAGGAGCAGTGTTTCGTAAGATAACATTTCATATTGTAGCGGCACTTGCATTGGCAGGTGCCGCTATGCATTCAGGGGCTGTTGAGCCTAATGCTCAAATTTGTATCTCAGTAGCATCCTTGAGGGCTGAGCCTGCGCATAGCTCGGAGCTGGAAACGCAGGCTTTGTGTGGAACACCTCTCTGGGTTGACACCCTTTCCGATGATCCGGATTGGATGCCTGCAATTCTACCGGATGGATATCGTGCGTATGTACATCGCTCGGCCGTAGCATTGAAGTCGGCGGAAGATATGTGTAAATGGCGCGAATCTGAACGGATTATTGTAAAGTCAATAAATGAGATACGCCTTATAGCCGATACTTTACGCCCGGAGTCAGCGGTAAGCGACCTGACGCTTGGATCTATTCTGACCGGACGCATCAATCATTGTGGCAATTATACGGCAGTGGAAATGCCTGATGGCAGACGTGGATATCTCCTCACGAATTATATCGATGATTTTAAGCGTCGGATGGCCGACGAGCTCAAAATAGACAGAGTGCTTGACGTGATTTCGTCCTTACGGGGAGTGCCATATCTATGGGGCGGCAACAGTACGAAAGCGTTGGATTGTTCCGGCTTGATATGGCTGAGTCTGTTGGATGGAGGTATCCTATCGCCGAGGAATGCATCTGCTCAGGGTGAATGCGGCAGTGAAATACAACTGTCCAATGTACAGCCAGGGGACCTGCTGTTTTTCCGCAATGAACATGGACGTGTCACGCATGTTGGCATATCATGTGGTGGGACCCATTATTTCCATTCATCCGGGATGGTGCATGAAAGCAGTTTCTCAGACTCCGACCCAATGTATAATGGCAGGATTGTCAGCTTCGTAAAACGCATTGACTGGACGGGTAAAACAACCGGGATGAAGCGAATTATTGAGAATCCATGGTATTTTTAGATGACAGAAATCGCTTCCACTCCGTATGGCAGATATTCATATAATCGATTAGCTCACGAGGTGTGTCATAAATTTTAGACTCTCAGTTAAATTAATTATCTTTGCGACAAAATAGCAATGTAACTTGCAATGGAAAAGAAATTCAGCGTTTACGACAGATTAAATCTTTCGGAAATTAATAAGGAAGTGCTTGAGCAGTGGAATGCGAAGCACCTTTTCGAACAGAGCATGAAAGAGCGTGAGGGATGCCCCTCTTTCGTATTTTATGAAGGTCCTCCTTCGGCAAATGGTATGCCTGGCATTCACCATGTCATGGCCCGCACTATCAAGGATATAATTTGCCGATATAAGACTATGAAGGGATTTCATGTCAAGCGTAAAGCCGGTTGGGATACACATGGACTTCCGGTAGAACTTGGCGTTGAGAAGAACCTCGGTATTACCAAAGAGGATATCGGTCACAAGATTTCTGTCGATGAATATAACGCGGCTTGCCGTCAGGAAGTCATGAAATACACCCGTGAGTGGGAGACATTGACATCATCTATGGGATATTGGGTCGATATGAAGGAACCTTATATCACGTATGATAACCGTTATATCGAATCAGTATGGTGGCTTCTCCGCCAGCTCTATGACAAAGGCTTCCTATACAAAGGTTACACCATTCAGCCTTATTCACCGGCTGCCGGTACCGGACTGAGCTCACATGAACTTAATCAGCCGGGATGTTATCGTGATGTAAAGGACACTACGTGTGTAGCTGAGTTTACCATCAAAGATCCTGTAGAAGCTATGCAGGGCTGGGGTAAGCCGTGCTTCCTCGCCTGGACCACTACTCCATGGACTCTTCCCAGCAATACAGCACTTGCAGTAGGCCCTCAGATTGAATATAACATAGTCCGCACATACAATCCTTATAGCGGTGAGAAAGTGACTGTAGTCCTTGCCGTTGCTCTTATGGGCAAATTCTTCAATGAGAAGGCTGCTGAACTGAAGCTTGAGGATTATGAAAAGGGGAATAAGCTCATACCGTTCAGTGTCGTTGGAACATGCAAGGGCTCTGACCTTGTAGGATTGCATTATGAACAGCTGATGCCTTGGGTCAACCCCGGCGAGGGCGCATTCCGGGTAATTCCCGGCGATTATGTGACCACTGAAGATGGTACAGGTATCGTACATATTGCCGGTACATTCGGCGCCGATGACTTACGTGTGTCAAAACAGGCCGGAGTTCCCCCGCTTCACATGATAGACAAGGATGGAAACATCCGCCCGATGGTTGACATGACCGGACGTTTCTATCTGATTGACGAACTTGATCCAGAGTTTGTGAAAAACATGGTGGATGTCGAAGCCTACGGACCTTGGCAGGGTAAGTATGTCAAGAATGCGTTTGATCCTTCAGCTGACGAAAATACTGAGACACTTGATGTACAGATATGCATGTGGCTTAAGCAGCGCAATTCAGTATTCAAGATCGAGAAACATACTCACAGCTATCCTCACTGCTGGCGTACTGATAAGCCCGTGCTTTATTATCCGCTTGACAGCTGGTTTATACGTACCACTGCTGTGCGCGAGAAATTGATGGAGCTCAACGACACTATCAAATGGAAGCCTGCATCAACCGGTTCAGGCCGTTTCGGCAAGTGGCTTGAGAATCTTCAGGACTGGAACCTGTCACGCAGCCGCTACTGGGGTACCCCTCTGCCAATATGGCGCACAGAGGACGCTTCAGAAGAGCTATGCATTGATAGCGTTCAGCAGCTCTATGATGAAATAGAAAAGGCTGTAGCCGCCGGTGTGATGGCGGAGAATCCATATCGTAAATCAGGATTTGTTCCCGGTGACTACTCGAAGGAAAATTATGAAAAGATTGACCTTCACAGACCGTATGTTGATGATATTGTGCTTGTATCGCCATCAGGAAAGCCTATGCATCGTGAGACAGACCTGATTGACGTATGGTTCGATTCAGGTTCGATGCCTTACGCACAGATTCATTATCCTTTTGAGAATAAGGAGGCATTTGATAACGGCGAACTGTTCCCGGCCGACTTTATTGCCGAGGGTGTTGACCAGACCCGTGGATGGTTCTTCACGCTTCATGCCATAGCCGGCATGGTGTTTGGCGAACGCGCATACAAGGCTGTAATCTCCAACGGACTTGTGCTTGACAAGAATGGCAATAAGATGTCAAAGCGTCTTGGCAATGCTGTAAATCCGTTCACAACCATTGAGAAATATGGCTCCGATCCTTTGCGCTGGTATATGATAAGCAATTCTTCACCGTGGGATAACCTGAAGTTTGACACCGCGGGCGTTGAAGAAGTATCAAGAAAGCTTTTCTCTACTTTATATAACACATACAGCTTCTTTGCACTGTATGCCAATGTTGACGGATTCGACAATTCACATCCTCAGATACCGCTGGCAGAGCGTCCGGAGATTGACCGTTGGATCATATCTCTGCTGAACACTTTGATTCTTACCGTTGAGCAGGCGCTTGATGATTACGATCTGACAAAGGCCGCCCGCGCCATCAACGATTTTGTGAATGACAATCTTTCCAACTGGTACGTACGTCTGAACCGTAAGCGTTTCTGGGGTGGAGAAATGGACAAGGATAAGCTGTCGGCATATCAGACCCTCTACACATGTCTTGAGACAGTGGCATGTCTGATGGCTCCGTTCTCTCCGTTCTTCTCAGATCGTCTGTATCTTGACCTGACTTCTGTAACGCGTGGAAATGAGAAGTCGGTGCACCTTGCCGAGTTCCCGAAATATGATGCATCTTCCGTTGACAAACAGTTGGAACAGCGCATGCAGCTTGCACAGACTGTGACATCAATGGTACTTGCCCTCCGAAGAAAGGCTTCGCTGAAGGTACGTCAGCCTCTGAGCCGTATCATGATTCCTGTCAATTCAGAAGAGATGCGCAGCGACCTTGAAGCAATGAGTTCACTCGTTCTGAGTGAGGTCAATGTGAAGGAGATGCAGCTTCTTGATGCCAGCGAAAGCATTCTTGTGAAGCGTGTCAAGCCTAACTTCAAGAAACTTGGCCCGAAATTTGGTAAGAGCATGAAGCAGGTTGCCGCCGCAATAGCTGAAATGCAACAGAGTGAAATAGCCCAGCTTGAGGCAAACGGTACAGTAACTCTTGACATGAACGGTACTCCGGCTGAAATTTCAGTTTCGGATGTCGATATCATATCTGAAGATATCCCCGGATGGCTTATGGCTAATGAAGGTAATATCACTGTGGCTCTTGATATTACTGTCACTCCGGAGCTGCTTAATGAAGGTATTGCCCGTGAGATTGTCAACCGCGTCCAGAATATCCGTAAGGATCGGCAGTATGATATTACCGATAAGATTGACATCGTAATAGAATCGACCGAATTTACTGACAGCGCAGTCAAGGAATTTGCCGACTATATATCAAAACAGGTACTTGCCAACTCGCTTGTGATTGGTGAAATCTGTGGCGAAAGTGAAGAAAATGCAACTCTTGACATCGATGAACAGAACATTAATGTGAGAATTGCGTTATCAAAGTAGCCATCACTAATTAATCATCACAACTATGAGCGAAAAGACAAGATACTCCGACGAAGAACTTCAGGAATTCAAGACATTGATTCTGGAAAAGCTTGAGAAAGCACAGCGTGACTATGAACTTCTCAAAGCTGATGTTACCAACACTGAAGGTAATGATATAGCTGACACATCGCCTACATTCAAGACTCTTGAAGAGGGTGCTTCTACTTTCGGAAAAGAGGAGAACGGACGGTTGGCACAGCGCCAGATGAAGTTTATCCAGCATCTTCAGGCAGCATTGGTCCGTATTGAGAACAAAACATACGGAATATGCCGCGAAACGGGTAAACTTATTCCCAAGGAACGTCTGCGCGCAGTTCCGCATGCAACACTCGGCATTGACATTAAGAACCAGCAAAATAGAAAATAACCACTTATAAATGCAACGCGTATCCGGCGGGCCTGATATCAGGCTTGCCGTTGCGCTATGCAGTAAGCCAATCATAAGTATGAAATTGAAAAAGGGGTGGATGGCCCTTATCATTATAATTCTTGTTTTAGCTGCTGATCAGGCGCTGAAAATATGGGTCAAAACCAATTTTTATCTTGGAGAAGACTTCCGGATAACTGATTGGTTCTATCTCTATTTCATTGAGAATAATGGTATGGCGTTCGGAATGGAACTCGGCAGCAAGCTTGCCCTGTCAGTATTCCGTGTGGCCGCTCTTATTGCCGGTATTTGGTATCTGCTCAAAATTAAGTCAAGTGCCCGCTTTAAGGCAGGATATATTGCTTGCATCGCACTTATAATAGCCGGGACAGCAGGTAATATAATTGACTGTCTGTTCTACGGAATTATTTTCAACAATCCTTTGCCTCCTGAAGTTGCAACGTTATTCCCCGATGGCGGGGGATATGCCGGATTGTTCCATGGCAAAGTGGTGGACATGCTGTTTTTCCCGCTGTTCAGCTTCGTATGGCCTGACTGGGTGCCGGTGGTTGGCGGTTCCAATTTCCTGTTTTTCCAACCGGTTTTCAATCTTGCTGATTCCGCAATATGTGTAGGCATCTTTATCCTGCTGATATTCTATTCAAAGTATCTTTCATATCCGGTTTCCGTACCTGAGGAAGCAAGTTCTGAATCTGACAATCAGAATCTGACAGATGAGAATAAGAACTGACATATTACGTGTGTTCCTTTCTTTGATTGTGTCCGGAATCTTCTTATCCGGATGCAGTTCGCGTCCTGACGGGGTGCTTGGTAAGGAGGATATGGCACAACTTCTGGCGGATATATATGTGGCAGAGGGGGTTGCTGAAATTGACGGGCGAAAGTTTTCCAACGATTCATTGAAGCGTATCTTGAAGCAGTCCGTATTAAAAAGGCATGATGTCACTTCTGAGGAGTTTGACTCTTCGCTATCGTGGTACGGTTACAATATGGAACGCTACGTAGAAGTGTATGACCGGACTATTGAGATTCTTGAGAAGCGTCTTGCCAAAGCTGAAGAGAATTCCGGCACATCAACCGAACGTAATGATATACAGATGTCGTTTGATGGTGACTCGGTGGATGTATGGCCCGGCATCAGATACCGCAAGTTAGCGGCCAACATGCCTTCGGAGTATATTTCATTCAATCTTAGTCCGGACCGCAACTGGGAGAAGGGCGACTTGTACACTTTCCGCAGCAAGCTGCTGAGTGTACGTGGTGCTGTTGATGCAGTGCTTGTGGCTGAATACTCCGATGGGAGTACATCATACGTACAAAGTAAGATGCATGGCGATGGTTGGCATGATATCTCCATCGTGATGGACTCTCTTAAGAATCCACGTAATCTGTATGGATATCTTCATTATTCTCCATCGTCAGGCGAAGTGGCATATGTCGATTCAATTACTCTCTACCGAAGCCGCTACGGTAACCATCTGAGTCAACAACGAAAGCTTCAGCCGCATTTTCTTCTGAGAGAAAAGCCGTCAGCCTCAGTTAAACCGGTACCAGCGGCTGCTGATACAGTCGCAAAATCATCTGTTGCGAAGCCGTCAGATGCGTCCAAATCGGAGAGAACTATCACACTTCCTGCCAACGGAAAGGTTCGGAAACTGCAAATGGCTTCGCCAAATGAACGACCGGCCAAGGCAGAACGCCCCGGAGGAAAGAAATGATGAGGCGAATCCTTGCCCACAAAATTATATTCGAGGAGAGGGAATATAATTTTTCAATCCTTGAATTCAAGGCTCCGGACCATATAAAAATCATGCCATATACCGGAGAAGTATATGGCACGGAATTCTATAACGGAACTATAACGGTCAAAATAACCCCGGAAGGGGAGCTATCTATCATTGACCAAAATAGGCTGAGATAATAACATAGGGGAATGGCTCGGTACATTTGAATCCGGTGGCATCCTTTACACGATTATAAATTGGCTTCACTTCATTAGGATCTGAAGTACTGCCTGCTATGACATAGTATGTCATTTCACGGTCATGAACTACAATAGCATCAGGAAAACCTTCGTTTATCAAGCGCTCACGCATAGATTTAGCGTTGAAGAGCTGCCGGAACCGAGCGACAGCTACGTTATACCTCTTCAGGCCTGCATTGCTTTCAAGTCCACCATCCTTGGTGTAACCAACCGGAAACATTCGCACAGGCAATGTGTCATTACCTATTTTCTGAGGTTTGGGCTGTAGTTCATTTCGCAAACCCTCACTGACGGTTTCATCTCCTCCGTCAAGCTGCTTTTCCTTTGCTATTTCGTAGGCTGCGCGGTAATTAGCCTCTGTAGTCTTACACGCAGTAAATGTAAGAGCCGTTAGTATGCCTACAATAGATATGATTTTTTTCATAATGTTTTCTTTCCGAGTTCTATTACTTCAAGTGATTTAATCGTGCCGCAGTCAAGTTCAAGTCTGATCAGCGTACGCACTTTCTGCCATCCATGATAGCCAGCTGCTCCGGGATTGACATGCAGAAGATTCAGAAAATGATCGGGGATTACTTTCAGAATATGCGAATGTCCGCTGACAAAGAGCTTTACATGCTCCTTCCTGAGCATTGACTCCACGCCTGGAGAGTATCTCCCCGGATAACCTCCGATATGTTGCATCATCACCCTGACGCCTTCTACTTCAAACAGCTGCAATTCGGGACATTCACGGCGCACAAGCCCATGATCGATATTGCCCGAGACAGCTCTGACAACCGGAGATATGTTGCGAAGCTTCTGAAGTACTGATATATCACCGATATCACCGGCATGCCATATTTCATCACAGCCTTCAAAATGCTTGATGTACCGGTCATCCCAACAAGAATGTGTGTCAGAAAGGATACCTATTCTTTTCATTGTTCCAAACGTATCAGACGGATTTGCTTAAGCAGTGCCGTATTAATTTTGATATTTGAGTTCATATCCTCAGACAAATATTTAAGTTCCAACCTGTTTGCACCTTTGTTAAGTCTGATTTTTATTCTGTTTGACCATCCGAAACTACGCCAGTCGTCAGAACCCATCTGAGGCATTATGAATGCTCCGGCAGTAATTCCGTTGACTGCAAGAGATCTTATGGCACATTTATCCTGAGCATCATGAATACCGGCTCCGTTGCTATAATACAAGTCCATAACATATTCAGCCTCGTCGGCGACAATCAGATTGACTACCATATTTACATTTCTGGCGGGAGAAAGTTCAATATAATGTTTCTCACTACTGTCATTCTTTATAAGATACGTTCCGGTTTTCCCGAAATCACTTGCCGGCAATAATGTACATACCGATTTAGGGATATACTCGTATGGACGGCATGAGAAACCGACATAACGGTTGTCGCTTACAGGCAGAAAATCCACCATTGTATAATTATGTGTATTGTAAAGCGAATAATCATCTCTGGACATCTCCTCCTGAATAGTACCATTTATCACTATCAGGAAACACTGTCCGGCCTTGAAATTTGTAATTTTAGCCTTACGAGGTGAGTACCATTCCACCTGGGGGATAGACGGCAATACTGATTGCGATGTAAAGGCTATCATCTCCGATTCGAGGCTATTGTTTGCCATCACAATTTTCACCTCATGATTACCGGTTAAAGTATCAGAAACCAGGTATGGAGCGCCTTCACTTCGACCATCAATATAGAATCCGGCAATTCTATTACCGGTTCCGGATACTACGATGTCAAGAATTGCATTACGGTATCGGAAATTACGAATCTTTTTTTCTCCGGTAATCGTATTAGGAATCACAGGCCGGAATACTATACCGGATTCCGTAAAATCCATTCCGGCATATACCTTGAAAATAAGAGCGGTGTTAGCACAACAATCTGCAATCGTTTTACCCCGTGATGAAAAAACCTTTCCGTCCGAGAATCTGCTGCGGGCATAAGGCGTTGCTGCAAATGCGCATAGCCGATACAATGCTCCGATGCTATTACTCAAAGCTGTGCCACTGGAATACTTAGCACATGCCATACTCCACAGCGCCTGTATAAATGGCATTATCTCAGCATCAGAATTATTTGACGGGTATATCGCCGGGACGCCGAATACAGAGCGGGGAGTGCGTTTGAGCAGAATCTCCGACATCTCCGGATTAGCCACATCAAAAAGCACGGCAAGTGATTGCCCGAGATTATCGGTACTCTGTGACTGAATATAGTAGGGACTTCCATACACATATTCACTGTAAAACCCACGGTTAGGAATCCACAATCTGCTGTTGATGGCACTTTTGAGGTTATTCTTCAGTTCCCGATAATGTTTACTATCCGATATATCACCCCTTGCCGATGCTATCTTCTCCAGCACCTGTGCTGCTGCATACGCATAGATATTATTGGTCAGACTGCCGGTCATGAATACCTCAGCCGTTGTCATCCATACGGGATATGGATCCGTAGACATATGGTAGTAGTCCATAGCGCCCTGCATCAGTGAGTTGCTCCTGTTCCGAACAACTGACATATCTATCTCAAAAGTACGTACTGCCACATCATGAATTTCATCAATCCAGGCTGTATCGGCAGTGACTTTATATACTTCATATGCAGCCATAATCCATGCAAGACGTCCTCCTGTCAGAGGCCAGCATCTTGTATCGCCGGAATATGAATCCTCGATTCGCCCGTTACGGATGTATTTGCGTAGCAGTTTCTTTGAAATATCAGGATTGGTGTATGCCAGCCCCATATAAACGGCTAAAGCTGCTGATGTGACAGTCGTATGATAGCCACCTGAAGGTTCTTCTTTCAACGCTTTTACCAGATGGTCAACTTCCATATTATACAGAGCCGATGTCAATAAATCGTCGGATATAAAAGTAGGGAAGTCAGCGGGCAAGGAATCGCATTTCCAGGCAGCTGCACCGGCTTGACTTGAAGGATTCAGCTTAACAGCCAGCTCATATATGCTATCACCACGGTCAAATAACTTCAAGGCTCTTTTCCGGTTATGACCGGAGAAATCAGAATCAAGAGGAGGAATATCACCGGATATCCACAGTCCGTTGTAACTGTCAGCATAAATGGTATCGCCAGTTGGGGTCACATAGAAACCTTTGTCCGAAAAGTCACGGAGCATCGGACGCATATCTACCCTCACAGTCCATGGATGATTGGTAGGTATGGCCGAGGTGTCATTCTGCTCCGATGAAATGATATACGATGAGTCATTGTCAACAGTTCCGAACTGAAACTTATGCCCGGAATCTGGATTGTAAATGTCTGCAACATGATATAAACCCTGAGCCAATTCATTATCACGGTGATTGATGGCTAGACGGAAACGGATATTGCTGCCACGCTGGACATCGGGTTGATTGCACAGATAGTTGCTTTCAATAGCATTTGCACTGATAGCTCGGGCCGAATAGTCTTCCTCAGTCACACTATCGGGAAATACTGCGTATTCATTGCATGAATATAATGTCCCGGATCTGACCCTTGCCTTATCACAGGACACAAGGATTGCTGCTAATAACATAGCCGGCAGCAGACGTGACATTATATTTACTCTCATACGCAACAGTATCATAGAATTACACTATTCCGCAATTCCAAATCTATAGGTAGCATTGGTGTGGTACACGGAATCCTTATCAAGGATAGAGCTATCCCAGCTATGATAGTTCGGTCCCACAGGAAAGCTCTGTGGAGTTACTGTTATATATTGCGGATTCTTACCATTTCCGGTATATGTGCGCACATAAAGCACAGGATATGAAGCAGAAATACTCAGTGTGATACCTGATTCGGGGGAAGTGATAGTGGCTACAGGAATCTTTCTGTCACGATTACGGGCAAGTAGCCAGTAGCTTCCTTTCACATCCTCGGTCTTGTACTTTTCCTTGTCGAGAGCCATGAACGCACTCACACTTTTTCCTTTGTTGAAATCACGGGGAGTCCAAATACACATCAGTGTATGTCCAAGAGGCGTGCCAAGCGAATCGATAGGTAGATACTGTTCTGATTTGATGGCAAGCTTATGCGTGTTTACATTTCCGCTGTCCCGTCCTGAGAGATTGAAGTATATTTTCTGTGTTGCATCCATCAGCGTCTTTGCATCGGACATGGCCGTTATGTTCACGGACAGAGAATTGTCGGAATGAAGTGTATAGTCAATGCGAGCCGCTACATCTCCCGGCAATTTATCTTCCTCAGAGCCCGAGGTCAACGCCAGAGTGAGAGTTGTGTCGCTTGTTTGCTCGGCATTAAACACTCTTTTACGCCATGGTGATGTTCCACCGGCGGTATAGCTGCCCGATTTTCCTACCGGAAGAGTCAGAGGCTTGCCGTCAATCTCAGTTTTACCGTCACGTACATATCCGGCAAATCGGCCTTCCATTCCTCCAGGGTAAACACCTTCGGCTTCAAAATAAGCACCTATGCTGTCGAATCCGGCCACGACATTGCGCTTCACGCCATCACGCCCTGGGACAGTGATACTCACGACGTGTGCGCCATAATTGGTGATACATACCTCCATACTGTCAGCATTTGTAAGCGTATACAGTTTTATCTGGGTACTGTCAACCATACTGTCAAAAGCGCTCTTATGTAGTCCTGACTGTGTTATCTCAGGCTGACTTTCAACAGTGTATGTTTCACCCGACCCGCAAGCTGCGGTACTTATTGAGGCGGAGATGACAAGGAGTGATAAAAATTGACGATTCATGTATTATTTCAATAGTTTTATTGCTGTGACAAGTGCTGTGGTGGACGCACGCATTATGACCTGTTCACGTGAACCTGCGAAATGCCATGTGCGGCTTTCATTTCCCCGAGGGGTATTCACCGCGATACAAACAGTTCCGACCGGTTTGCCTTCAACAGCGCCTCCAGGCCCGGCAATACCACTTGTGGCAAGAGCGACATCTGCCCCGCTTACCCGTTGTACACCGGCAGCCATCTGCTCCACGACAGGAATACTTACCGCACCATGCTCATCAAGTGTAGCAGACGACACTTCCAATACGTTAGCCTTTACGGCATTACTGTAAGCTATCACACCTCCGAGCATTGACCTGGAGCTCCCGGGGATAGAGGTAATCAGATGCCCGATGTTTCCTCCCGTACAGCTCTCGGCAGTAGCTACTGTCAGATGTTGTTCAGCCAATATATTCAACAATTCCTCCTGTGGCGAGTGTCCTCCATCATACAGAAGGTAGTCGGCTGTAAGCTCACGCAGTTCGTCAACGGCGGATGCCATCAACGATGCAAGACGTTGACTATCGGTATCATTCCCATCGATTCTCAGCCGGATAATACCCTGAGCCGGAAGATATGCAAGATGCAGATTGGCAGGCAGTGACGACTCCCACTGTTCCAGATGCTGGGCAAGAGCTGATTCGCTGATACCACTTACGGTCAAAGTATGATGCATTACAGCAATATCATGGCCGAAGTGGGTCAGCAACCGTGGGAGCACAGCTTCATTAAACATTTTACGTGTTTCCGATGGCACCCCGGGCATAGCAACAAGCACCCCGCCATCTTCGGCTGACTCAAACCACATGATTGGCGCTGTACCTACAAGGTTCTGAATCACCGTGCATGTGTCAGGCACAAGAGCTTGCGATGCCGTGAGCCGATTCATATCAAGTCCTTTCAAGGAGAATATGCGTCGAACATTATCAAGCACCTCACTATTCTCTACAAGAGTTCCGCCAAATATGTCGCACAGTACACTTTTAGTAATGTCATCCTTGGTTGGCCCAAGTCCTCCGGTAGTGAGGACTATACGCGATCGGGAGCGGGCTGCTTCTACAGCACACCGTATCTCATCAGCATTATCCGACACGGTCTGAACCTTTGAAACAGTCCATCCGTAAGGGGCAAGCATTCTTGCTATATCACCACTGTTAGTATCAGTTACCTGACCTATCAGCAGTTCATCGCCTATAACTATTATCTCTACATTCATACCGTAAGACGTGCAAATGGGACTTCATCATAACGACAGAATTTTCCGTCAAGATATTTGTAATATCCGGCAATGGCCACCATTGCCGCATTGTCGGTAGTAAAAGCCCGTTCAGGAATAAATGCCTTCAATCCACGTGCCTTACAGAAATCAGCCACAGCCTGACGTACTCCTGAATTGGCTGAAACACCTCCTCCAATAGCTACAGTCTTAACTCCGGTGAGTTTCACAGCCTTTTCAAGCTTCTGCATCAGTATCTCAATAATAGTACGTTGCAACGAAGCAGCCAGATCGGCCATATTCGCCTTCACGAAGTCAGGGTCGGAGGCCACAGCATCGCGCAGCGTGTATAGAAACGAGGTTTTAAGCCCGCTGAAGCTGTAGTCCAATCCAGGGATACGTGGCTTTGCAAATTGGAACCGCGAGGCATCGCCTTCCGCAGCCAATCGGTCAATATGTGGTCCTCCAGGATAGGGGAGTCCCATTACTTTTGCACATTTGTCAAAAGCCTCACCGGCAGCATCATCTATCGTCTGTCCCAGAATCTCCATATCATTGTATGCACGTACAAGAATTAGCTGGCTGTTACCTCCCGACACGAGAAGCGTCAGAAATGGATATTCAGGCACAACATCATCTTCATTGTGCTTTATGAAATGCGACAGCACATGCCCGTGCAGGTGATTGACATCAACCAACGGACAGCGCAATCCGAGAGAAAGTCCCTTGGCAAACGAAGTGCCTACAAGAAGCGACCCGAGTAAACCCGGACCACGGGTAAATGCTATAGCGCTGAGCTCGTTCTTATCTATACCCGCACGTTTCAGCGCAGAAGCTACTACGGGCACTATATTCTGCTGATGCGCACGTGAGGCCAACTCCGGAACCACTCCGCCATATTCTTCATGTACGCTCTGTGATGCTATTACATTGGATAACAGGATCCCATCGCGGATGACTGCCGCAGAGGTGTCATCGCATGACGATTCTATACCCAAAACTGTTATGCTCATATGAAAATGTTTATGTTTTCTGTGTACAAATTTAGTCATTTATAAGCATAACTCTATTCAAAATTAGGAAAAATGCGCTAACTTTGCACCCTGAAATTTGAAATGATTATATGCAGAACATCCGTAACATTGCCATTATAGCCCACGTGGACCATGGCAAGACAACACTTGTAGACAAAATGCTCCTTGCCGGACATTTGTTTCGTGAGAATCAGAATGCCGGAGAACTCATCCTTGACAATAACGACCTGGAGCGCGAGCGAGGGATTACAATTCTGTCCAAAAATGTGTCCATTACCTATAAGGACTATAAGATAAACATCATTGACACCCCCGGACACGCTGACTTTGGCGGTGAAGTGGAGCGTGTGTTGAACATGGCGGATGGCTGTCTGCTGCTTGTCGATGCTTTCGAAGGCCCGATGCCCCAGACACGATTTGTGCTTCAGAAAGCTATTCAGATGGGGTTGAAACCTGTTGTTGTAATAAATAAGGTGGATAAGCCCAACTGCCGTCCTGACGAGGTTCAGGAGATGGTATTTGACCTTATGTGCAATCTTGACGCTACCGAAGAGCAGCTTGATTTTCCCACAATCTACGGTTCGGCAAAAAATGGCTGGATGAGCACCGACTGGGAGAAACCCACTGAAAATATTCTGCCTGTACTTGATGCTATCATTGAATACATACCTGCGCCCACCACTCTTGAGGGTCCTGCACAGATGCTTATCACCTCGCTTGACTTCTCAAGCTATGTAGGCCGTATCGCCGTAGGCCGCGTTCACAGAGGCGAGCTCCGAGAGGGTATGGATATAGCTCTCTGCCGTAAAGACGGTACAACCGTGAAGCAACGCATCAAGGAGCTGCACGTGTTTGAGGGCATGGGACGCAAGCGTGTAGAAAGTGTGAAGAGCGGCGATATATGCGCTCTTGTCGGTATCGAAGGTTTTGAGATTGGCGACACAGTGGCTGACTTGAACACACCCGAGGCTCTGCCCCGAATAGCCATTGACGAACCTACCATGTCAATGACATTTACTATCAATGACAGTCCTTTCTTCGGGCGCGATGGTAAGTTCGTAACCTCACGTCATATAGCTGACCGTCTGACCCGTGAGCTTGACCGAAATCTCGCTCTCCGTGTCAAGAAGGCTGATAATGAGGATGTCTGGACCGTGTTTGGCCGAGGCGTACTGCATCTGTCAGTGCTTATCGAAACCATGCGCCGCGAGGGATACGAGCTTCAGGTAGGACAGCCTCAGGTTATCATCAAGGAGATTGACGGCCGTAAGTGCGAGCCTGTGGAACTCCTCACCATAAATGTCCCCGAGGAGTATTCGAGCAAGATGATTGATATGGTAACCCGTCGTAAGGGCGACCTCGTGTCAATGAATGTTCAGAATGACCGTGTGCATCTTGAATTCAATATTCCTTCACGAGGCATAATCGGACTGCGAAACAATGTGCTTACAGCATCGGCCGGCGAGGCCATAATGGCACATCGTTTCCTTGAATATCAGCCCTGGAAAGGAGATATCGAGCGCCGTACCAACGGATCTCTGATAGCTATGGAGGCCGGCACAGCATATGCCTATGCCATTGACAAGCTTCAGGATCGCGGACGCTTCTTCATTTTCCCGCAGGAAGAAGTATATGCCGGTCAGGTAGTGGGTGAGAATGCCAAGGACAATGACATAGTGGTCAACGTCACCAAATCAAAGAAGCTCACAAACATGCGTGCCTCTGGTGCTGACGACAAAGCCCGCATTATCCCGCCCGTTGTGTTCAGTCTGGAGGAGGCTCTGGAGTATATCAAGGCTGACGAATATGTGGAGGTCACACCGCATCATATCCGCCTGCGTAAGGTTATACTCGACGAGCTCGAACGCAAGCGCGCAAACAAATAAGCATTATCTATACCATCATAAACATAACGAGTCCGGCATGATAGAATGTCAGACTCGTTTATTATCACTTAATTGCAGAGCTTTTGAGCCGATTTTTTTATTTCACATGGTTCTTGACATGATTGCGGATAACATTCTTGCCATAGCCGGCCCATTTATCAATGATCACACCCTCAGGTGAAATTATTACATACTGCGGTATCGCTGTCACGCCATATCGTCCGGCAAGTCCGGTTCCGGAAGGCTTAAGCTGATTCCACTGCAGCCCCTTCATATTACGGTTGGCAATAAAGCTTTTCCATTCATCCTCTGAGTCGCTACAGATACTGACGAATGCCAGTTTATCTTTATACTCCTCTGCCACTTCTTCAGCCTCGGGGATTGACTGAATGCACGGGCCGCAATACTGGCTCCAGAAGTCAAGAAGGATATATTTCCCCTTATGTTCCGACAGGGTGTGACGGGCTCCATCAGCGTCAAACAGAACATCATCAACCATCATATCTCCTTTCTTCAACGGCTTAGGCATGTCGAGCATCTCCTTTATGGCTTTCCCCTCAGGTGTATTCAATACATCATCGGACATACGCGCAGCCAATGACCGTATCAAGGATTCATCCGCCGCCGGAGTCTCACGTTGCAAACTTCGGACATACTGGCTGTACTCTTCCAGCCAAAAAGGTGTTACGGGAGCGGTCTGCATGTATCGAAGAGTTTTCTCATCGGATATACGGTAAAGTGGATCACTGAGCTTACGGATAGAGTCAACCTTCGTCCATGTAGGCTTTACATATTGTTCAGCGCCTTTATGAGTGACATAAAGATCCATTATCAAATTATTCTCTTCAGTTATCAGCTTCAACCAGTCCTTATATTCAGGGAATTTTGCGTTCAAATACCGCTCATACTCTTTCTGCTCCGGGATATCGCTCTTCACTTTCCATGTGCATATCAGATTATCATTACCTCTTATGGTGACTTTCTTACCGGGTGCTACCCACACATAGAGATATACGGATGGGAATCCTTTCGAGCGCGCAA
Source organism: uncultured Muribaculaceae bacterium (assembly GCA_910586895.1). GTDB lineage: Bacteria > Bacteroidota > Bacteroidia > Bacteroidales > Muribaculaceae > Paramuribaculum. The sequence goes on from CAJUIW010000001.1 coordinate 53,573, forward strand.
CAAGTTCAAGACGCTTCTGTTGGCTTATAGTGTCGGAACACTGAAATCGACCGTTAATTACGGTATCAAGCATCACTACGCGGTCATTGTCCCGTATGCATATCACAGCGCTATCAGGTATGTTTTTCAGGCGTCCCTCAATAAGAAATTTGTTAGCAGGCACTTTCGCCGACAAACTTATCACTATGGATAATAGACAGATAAGACTCAGAAACAGTTTTTTCATGATGAATGCAGTTTATAACATGACACAAAAATAGAAAAATTGTGACAACAGGATTATATTAAAATTCAGTTTTATTACATATTTGTTTTCAACATGTAACTTTTGTAACTTTGCACACGAAACTTAAATACATTAGATAAATATGGCAATTAATGAGTTGGCCACAAAGTACAGCCCCTCTGAAGTAGAGGAGAAGTGGTATGATTACTGGATGGAGCATAAGCTCTTCCGCAGTGTTCCCGATGCACGCGAACCGTTCTGCATAGTCATTCCGCCCCCCAACGTCACAGGTGTGTTGCACATGGGTCACATGCTCAACAATACCATTCAGGATATTTTGACACGCCGTGCACGTATGGACGGCAAGAATGCGATCTGGGTACCGGGTACTGACCATGCTTCAATTGCTACCGAGGCTAAGGTTGTTGCCCGACTTGCAGAACGTGGCATCAAGAAGAGCGACCTGACTCGTGAGGAGTTCCTGAAGCATGCCTGGGACTGGACCGATGAATATGGCGGTATAATCCTCAAGCAGCTCCGTAAGCTCGGGGCGTCATGTGACTGGGACCGCACAGCATTCACCATGGATGACATACGTTCACGCAGCGTGATCCGTGCTTTCGTTCATCTGTACCGCAAGGGCTGGATCTACCGTGGCAAGCGTATGGTCAACTGGGATCCCAAGGCACGCACCGCTCTGAGTGATATCGAGGTTATATACAAGGAGGAGCACAGCAAGCTATATCATCTCCGTTATAAGATTGTAGGTGAGGAGGGCTATGCTGTTGTGGCTACCACACGTCCTGAAACAATAATGGGCGACACCGCCATGTGTATCAATCCTGCCGACCCGAAAAATCAGCATCTGCGTGGCAAGCGCGTGATTGTTCCGCTCGTAGGGCGTGAAATTCCTGTCATCGAGGATGAGTATGTAGAGATTGATTTCGGTACAGGCTGTCTGAAGGTGACTCCCGCACATGACATGAACGACTATATGCTCGGTCAGAAGCATAATCTTGACAGCATTGACATATTCAACGATGACGCTACTGTGAGTGAAGCTGCCGGTATGTACGTAGGTATGGACCGCTTCGATTGCCGCAAGCAGATTGTAAAAGACCTCGAAGCTGCCGGACTGATAGAGAAGATTGAAGAGTATCAGAACAAGGTTGGCTATTCGGAACGCAATTCCGACACTGTTACCGAACCTCGCCTGAGCGACCAGTGGTTCCTCAAGATGGATGAGATGGCCAAGAGTGCGCTTGAGGCAGTGGAAAGCGATACTGTGCGCTTTATACCTGACAAGTTCAAGAACACCTACCGCCACTGGATGACCCAGATACGCGACTGGTGTATATCCCGTCAGCTCTGGTGGGGACATCGTGTTCCTGCTTGGTATCTGCCTGACGGATCATTTGTTGTAGCTGAGGACGCGGAAGAGGCACTCCGCCTTGCACGCGAAAAAGATGCTACACTGACAGAAAGCGATCTGCATCAGGATGAGGATTCATTTGACACATGGTTCTCTTCATGGCTCTGGCCTATATCTCTGTTCAACGGCATTCTTGAGCCTGACAATGAAGAGATGCGATACTATTATCCGACAACTGACCTCGTGACCGGACCGGATATTATCTTCTTCTGGGTGGCACGCATGATTATGGCCGGATATGAGTTTGCCGGTAAACAGCCGTTCAACAATGTTTACTTCACCGGTATCGTGCGCGATGAAATAGGCCGCAAAATGTCAAAGCAGCTCGGCAATTCGCCCGACCCGCTACAGTTGATAGCTGATTACGGTGCTGATGGTGTACGCGTCGGTATAATGCTCAGTGCCCCTGCAGGCAATGATATTCTGTTTGATAAGAAGCTGTGCGAAACCGGACGTAATTTCTGCAATAAAATATGGAATGCATTCCGACTCGTAAAAGGTTGGAACGAGGATGCGACAATCGCTCAGCCCGAGTCAGCAGCACTCGCCATCAAGTGGTTTGAGTCCAAACTCAACGCTACAGTAGCAGAAGTAAATGACCTCATGGGCAAGTTCCGCATATCTGAAGCCCTGAAGGAACTGTATCGCCTGTTCTGGGATGAATTCTCTTCATGGTACCTTGAAATGGTCAAGCCAGCTTACGGACAGCCCATTGACAGTGCCACTCTTAAAGCTACCATCGGCTACTTTGATTCACTTCTCCGTCTGCTTCATCCATTCATGCCCTTCATCACCGAAGAATTGTGGCAGCACATTGATGCACGTGCCGATGGTGAGTCAATCATGTACGCACCAACGCCTGCTGCGGGAACTGTCGACTCCGAAATCCTCGGCATGATGGAGCATGTCAAGGAAGTTTCAGCCGGACTGCGTAATGTGAGAGCCGTAAAGAATATCCCCAACAAGGATGAAATAACCGTCAATATCATAGGAACATGGCCCGCTGAAGAGGACTGCCTGATAAAGAAATTATGCAACACCGGCGCCATCAATCATAATGCGGAGAAGGACTCTGCAGCTGCAACATTTATGGTTGGTGCAACAGAGGTAAATGTTCCGCTTGTAGGCAATATTGATGTTGAGGCAGAATTGGTAAAACTGCGTAAAGAACTTGACTACTACACAGGATTCCGTAATTCAGTGATGAAGAAGCTCTCAAACGAGCGTTTCGTTTCAAATGCTCCTGCTGCAGTCGTCGACGCCGAACGTAAGAAGCAGGCCGATGCCGAAGCAAAGATTGCCGGGTTGGAAGCTGCGATCGCAGCCCTTTCGAAATAAGGAGTATAGCACCACTACTGATAATTAATACTCCCGGCAGTTTTATTACTGCCGGGAGTATCTGTTTGTAGGCTATCGTCTGCCTGATTTTTTGCTGTCTGATCGCCTTGACGATGATTTATTCTCCGTCTTATTACGTAGCTGGAATCTCTGATCGGAATTTCGATTCCCCGGATACAGTTGGGCAAGCAGATCTGGCCTGTGCAAGCGGTGAAGTGAACGTTCAATGTCGGCTCGATACGTCTTGTCATACCAGAAGAAATACTTTCTCTGAGCAAGCTTCTCAGCAGCATCGACCGCTGTAAAAACCTTTTCGCCCGTATATGGATGTATACCGGTATAGTATATTTCTGTGCTTAGTGTCATAGGTGTAGGAGTAAAGTCCTGCACTTGTTCAAGATGCATGCCCAGATGACGAGTAGTAGCAGCCAACTGCGCCATATCAACCTCACGACATCCAGGATGGCTGGAAATAAAGTAGGGTATAAGTTGCTGACGCAATCCACATTTTGCATTCACATTATCGAATATCTTCTTGAAATCATAAAACAGATCAAATGAAGGCTTTCGCATAATGTCGAGAACATGCTCTTCTGTATGCTCGGGAGCTACTTTCAAGCGTCCTGAAACATGACGAGCTATAAGCTCCTCGTTGTATCGGCGATTGTTCTTGTCAATCTCCGGATTGCCCGTGTGATGCATCGACAGGTCATATCGGACGCCACTTCCTACAAACGATTTCTTGACTCCGGGTATCGCATCGACCGCATTATATATCTCAAGCAGAGGGGAGTGGTCGGTGTTCATGTTCGGACACGGACGTGGGTGCAAACATGACGGACGAAGACACTTCCTGCATGCTTCCGTATTGCGCCCGCGCATCTTGTACATATTGGCCGATGGCCCGCCAAGATCCGAGATATATCCCTTGAAATCAGGCATTGTAGTAATCTGACAAGCCTCGCGTAGAATGGACTCCTTGCTTCGTGATGCTATAAACTTTCCCTGATGGGCTGAGATGGTACAGAACGCACAACCGCCGAAGCATCCTCTGTGCATGTTGATGGAATGACGTATCATTTCATACGCCGGGATAACCTTACCCTTGTAACGCGGATGCGGCATACGGGTATAAGGTAAGTCAAACGAGCGGTCAATCTCCTGCTCCGTCATTGGCGGATGCATAGGATTGACACGTATCGCCGTATCGCCATGTCGCTGCCATAGAGTAGCGCCCTCCATGCGGTTTGACTGTTCTTCGATATGCCGGAAATTTTCCGCCTGGCAGCGCTTGTCGCTCCGGCATTCTTCGAATGAATGGAGTATGATATTATCCGAGTCAGCAGTGGGAATATCGGTAGCGGATGTACGCAGCACGCACTGTTTGATATCGGTAAACTCGCTTATGCTCTCCCCGGCGTCAAGCAGGCGCGCTATTTCAAGTATCGGCTTCTCACCCATACCGTATATAAGCAGATCGGCCTTGCAATCCATCATGATAGACGGGCGTAGACAATCCTGCCAGTAATCGTAGTGTGACAGACGGCGCATTGAAGCTTCAATGCCGCCTGTTATAACCGGGACGTCAGGAAATAGCTTTTTCAGAATGTCGGAATACACAATAGTAGGGTAGTCCGGTCGCGCTCCGTGACGGCCGCCGGGGGTATAGGCATCATCACTGCGCCGGCGTCGGGCCGCAGTATAATGATTGACCATCGAGTCCATGGCCCCAGCCGATACACCGAAGAACAGGCGTGGTGCTCCAAACTTTCTGAAATCACGCAGATCATCCTGCCAGTTGGGCTGCGGCACGATAGCGACATTGTATCCGGCTGCCTGCAGCACACGTCCCAACACCGCACACCCGAATGAAGGATGGTCAACATAAGCATCGCCTGAAAACAGGACCACATCGACATGGTCCCAGCCAAGCAGTTTCATTTCCTTGACCGAGGTAGGCAGATACAATTTTATATCACGTGTCGGATCCATTTGTTCCAAATTTATTTTTAAGCAATTCCTCCATTTTCAGTACTTCGTCACGCAGACGGGCCGCTTCCATAAATTCCATACGTTTGGCAGCTTCAACCATCTCCGTACGACGCTTTGTTATAGAGCGCTGGAGTTCATCGGCAGACATATACGGTATTACCGGATCCGCAGCAATATTTACGCTGTTGGAATATTCGCTGTCGTAAATTGCAGTTGCCTGACCTTCCTTTCGTGAGCTCTTGGCCGGCGACTTTCCACTCCGCTTTGACTTCGGCAATACATCGGCATCATCATCTCCGCAGTCAACTCCTATTATCCGGTTGCGGGCTTTCACGATAGCAGTAGGCGTTATTCCATGCTCCTCGTTATATGCCAGCTGAAGCGAACGTCTGCGTGCGGTTTCGTCAATGGTAAGCTGCATGGATTCCGTAATCTTGTCAGCATACATTATTACAGTTCCGTTCAGATTACGAGCCGCACGTCCAACGGTCTGCGTCAGTGAACGGTGCGAGCGAAGGAAACCCTCCTTATCTGCATCAAGAATAGCCACAAGCGATACTTCAGGCAGGTCAAGGCCCTCACGCAGAAGATTTACTCCGATAAGGACATCGTATACTCCCGCTCTCAAATCGTCAAGAATACGGATTCGGTCAAGCGTGTCTACATCACTATGTATGTAAGCCGCCTTGACTCTCAGTTTGCCAAGATAGTCGTTAAGTTCTTCAGCCATGCGTTTGGTCAGAGTGGTGACAAGCACACGCTCATCAGCCTCAATACGCTGCTGGATCTCTTCAAGAAGGTCGTCAATCTGGTGAAGTGAAGGACGTACTTCAATCACAGGGTCAAGCAATCCGGTAGGACGAATAATTTGCTCCACAACCACACCTTCGCATCGGTTGAGTTCATAGTCGGCCGGAGTAGCGCTCACATATATCACCTGATGTGTCAGATTCTCAAATTCCTCAAATTTAAGAGGACGGTTGTCCAGAGCGGCTGGCAAGCGGAATCCATATTCCACCAAGTTCATCTTACGCGACAAATCGCCGCCATACATGGCACGAACCTGCGGGATGGTCACATGGCTTTCATCAATTATAGTCAGAAAATCGTCCGGGAAATAGTCAAGCAGACAGAATGGTCGCATTCCAGGACGACGGCCATCGAAATATCGGCTGTAGTTCTCAATTCCTGAACAGTGCCCGACTTCACGCATCATCTCCACATCGTAGGTAACTCTCTCTTTCAACCTACGAGCCTCAAGCTCACGTGCCTCCTTATAGAAGAAGTCAACCTGCTCTCCCAAGTCAAGCTCTATCTGAGCTATGCCGGAAGCCATACGCTCACGCGATGTCACGAATATATTTGCCGGGAATATGCGGAAAGAATCATGCTGACCTAATGTCACATAGTCTGTCGGGTAAAACGTGGAGATAGACTCAATTTCATCACCCCACCATATTACACGGACCACTATTTCCTCGTAAGCAAGATATATATCCACCGTGTCCCCCTTGACACGGAAATTACCACGTCCGAAATTCAATTCATTACGGCTGTATAGAGCATCGACAAGCTCCCAGAGAAAGACATTGCGGCTCACTTTCATGCCGACATTTATGTCTATCACATTGCTGTTGAAATCCTCAGGATTCCCCATACCGTAAAGGCATGATACAGAACTAACCACAATTACATCCTTTCGGCCTGAGAGCAACGCCGATGTTGTAGCCAGACGCAGCTTATCTATTTCGTCGTTAATCATCAGGTCCTTCTCAATATACTTATCTACTGACGGTATATATGCTTCAGGCTGATAATAGTCGTAGTACGATACGAAATACTGAACCGAGTTATCAGGGAAAAAATTCTTGAATTCGCTGTACAATTGAGCAGCCAGCGTCTTATTATGGCTTAGGATAAGCGTCGGCTTACGTACCTCCTGGATAACATTGGCCATTGTGAATGTCTTACCAGAGCCGGTAACACCAAGCAGTGTCTGGGCCGGTAATCCTTGACGCACCCCCTCGGACAATTGTTCTATTGCCTGAGGCTGGTCGCCGGTCGGTTTGTATTGTGAAGCTAATTTGAAATCCATTTTACAAAGATACGCAATTTTATTCAACTATATAACAGGCCGCAACTTGTGATAACACAGCTGCGGCCCGTTAAAATAGTATAATCTGTATTTATTCCTTGCTGTCAAGCATTGACAGAGCGAATGAATAGGCTCCGATTGATATAGCCTTGCTTGCACCAATGCGTGAAATAGCTACACCGGTACGCTTCATCGGATCATATATTACAGTCTTGTCTGTGCCGTAGACCTTGATTGGACGCGAAGCGCCATGAGCGAACTGAACAAATTCCTCTTCATCGTCCAGATCAAACACTTTTTCAGGCAGACGTGGAAGTTCCTCACCCTTTATGCTGTGGAGCATACCACGCATCTGTTCAAGCAGCGCAGGCATAAAGAATTTGCGGGCTCCCGTAAGGCCACCGCCGATTACAACCAGCGAGTCAGTAAGAGTGACAGCCGATGCTATAGCATCACCGGCTATAGTCCCGAATTCTTCAAACGCCTTTATGGCAGCTTCCTTATTTCCTTCGATTTTACCCTCTGCTATATCGCAGATATCCTTCGGAGTGAAGTTATGGTTTATGTCACCCGACAGTTCACCGTAGACACGCTGTATGGCACGGATAGCCACACCTTCCTCAACAAATACTTCATGGTGGTTCTTATGGCGAAGACAGAATGTCTCCACACATGAATTGTTTCCACGGTTCAGGCGGCCGTCAATAACCATACCGATTCCGAAGCCCGTGCCGAAAGTATATCCAAGCAGGTTGGTATAGCGCTTTTCAATACCCATATCCGCCAATCGGTTGTTCAACTCAGGTAGGAATCCACCTAAAGCCTCACCATAGGCATAGAGGTCGCCATCATTATTGATAAATACAGGCACTCCAAACTTTTCCTCAAGGAATGGACCGAGTGCCACACCATTGCGGAAAGAGGGAAAGTTAGGCAGATAGCCGCCGATTATTCCGTTGGGGTAATCAGCCGGACCGGGGAATGCGAAGCTGATAGCCACCGGCTTCTGCTCAAGCTGATTGAATATGCGAGTGAACCCGTCCACCATCGTTGCCAGACACAGGTCAAGGTCATGGGCATTTGAAGGTAGTGTGATTGGTTCCACTATAAAGTCATTGGCTTGCATAGCACTGAACACCAGATTAGTACCTCCGGCATCGAGCGTTACTACTACACGTTTGTCAAATTTGTACATGGTATTTTATTTTTTTATTCTTTGTGGATTCTTTAATACGAAGTCCTTCCACGAGGACGAGGAACTTACTTTTATAGGCTTTGACGATTCGTAAAAATGGCATAATGCGGCCGCAAGTGCATCCGTTGCATCGAGCTGGGGCAGAAGCTGCTCCCTATCAATTTTCAAGATCCTGCGGAGCATCTCCTGCACCTGTTCCTTTGATGAGGCACCATTGCCGGTTATGGCCATTTTTATCTTTCTGGGCTCATACTCCGTGATAGGGACATCGCGGGCAAGAGCGGCAGCCATAGCCACTCCCTGTGCGCGTCCGAGCTTGAGCATTGACTGCACATTTTTACCGAAGAATGGAGCCTCAATGGCCATTTCATCCGGAAGATACTGCTCAACCAAAGAGAGGACACGGTCATAGATACGCCGCAGACGCAGATAATGGCTTTCGAATTTACTCAACTGTATGACACCCATAGCCACCATATATGGATTACGTGACTTCACACCAAGTATCCCATATCCCATCACATTAGTCCCGGGGTCGATACCGATTATCACCTTATCCCATTCGGCCATGGCATGTTCGGTACAGTTCATTCGATCACCTCCATTTCAGTTATGAAAAAAAGCACATTCTCCCCGAAATGATCTGTCATCTCCTGAATAAGTGCAGCCCCACCGGTTTCATACCATAGGCGGGCCGATTCAAGACTGTCAGTCTGCATTTGCAGAGCATACGACTTGCCATCGGCTCCTGTTTCTGACATTATCCGATTGAAAAGCGGCGAGTGCCAAACATCCGAACCGTTGACCTCCGGTATGTACCGCGATTTCATCCAGTCAAGGAATTCAGCCTCCGCTTCAGGCGCTGCAAGAAATGTTGTATTTACGAGATATGATGCCATTCTGAAATTACATCATGGATGCGCCGACACCAAAGAGGACAACAAACACAAAATACAGCAGACCGATCAGAAGTCCGACAAAAAAGCTGGCCTTAGTCCATTTTCCTGCCTTCTGAGAACTGAGTTTCGCTTTAGCATAATCACCAGCGCTGTATGACGAGCTTACCTGTGAAGCATACACTATACCGACAATACCAAAGGGCAGGCAGCAGAACAGGGTAGCAAGAATTGACTCTACCAACCATGTCTTAGGCTGAGGTTCAATAGGCTGCATAGGCTGCTGATAGCCGGGGGCAGGACCATTGCAAGGTACATATCCGCCGTTGGGAGCGGCGGCTGCCGGAGTTGCGCCACCGAAAATCATAGCCTGAAGTTCGGGAATACTACCGGCCGGAGTCCAGTTGGCCATAGTCTCATTATACACAAGAGTGTCAGGAGTGATACCCTGCTGTGCAAGCTGCTGGGGAGTGAAGGGACCCTGAGGTTCTCCGTCACGAGCTACATAATAGTTCATATCGTATATTCGGTTTAATTAAAATATCGATTCAGTTAATAGGATATCAGTCATCAAGCCCATAAATGCAAGGAGCAGAATGACTGCAATAATAACAATTATAATTCCGGATATAAGCGACGCCAACATATAGTTACGCGCCTTCCGCGAGTACTCTTCGGCAATCGCCACATGTCCTAACCGGAACATTGTACTCACAAAATTTCCGTTCACAATAGCCAGTATTCCAAAAATCAATGAAATAGCTAACGGGAATATAAACAGGGCCGGAACTCCGAGAAACATCGTCACCATAATGGACTCTATCATCCATGAATATGGCTCTTTTCCATGCGACTTAGTTATCCGGCTATCCATCCGCACAGCCTGGACATTATAAGGATAGTTGTATGGCGTCACTTTTGGTACAGGCGGAATAATATACTGCTGTAGCTCCGGAAGGTCTGATGCAGGGGTCCATGAGGGCAGGCTGTTGTTCCACACAAGTGTCATAGCCGACAGGTTTATCTCTGAGAAATCTGTCAGTGCATACGGTCCGGCAGTTTTGTTATCAACTATTATATAATAATCCATCTGTTTGACACATTTTAATTACTTGCCGCTTCTCATTTGTCCGGATGACAGGAAGCGTGGAATAAACTTGAAATGCCTGACTATAGTAGGTATAGTCCCGAAATAATGACACATGATCCGAAAGCGTTCGCGCAACGAAGCATAGCGGTTGGCTGTGGTAGTTCCTTCCTTCAGATAATCAATCAGAACATCATCAATGAATACATTCTTTCTGGAATGCTGCAGGCACTGCAGGCACCAGTCGTAATCAGCCGAGAATCTGTATTTCAAATTATATCGGGGAGCTATCCGGCTCAAAGCTATAAATGCCTGATGGCAGACAAGCATCCCTTCGGCAAACGATTCATACTTGAGATTCTTTGGCGCAGTAAGATGACGGGGGCCAATATACTCACGGTTACTATCCACCAGATTTGTCTGACCATACACAATACCGGGCATATCATTTTCTGCAATAGCGTCAAGAATAGTACGCAAAGTAGCAGAGGAATGAAGTGCATCGCCGGCATTAAGAAACATATAGTATTTTCCGGATGCTTTATTCATACCCTTGTTCATGGCATCATATATACCTCCGTCAGGTTCGGATATGATAGTACAGCATTGCATTCCGTACGATTCGGCAATCGCCACGGTATCATCTTTTGATGCACCATCCATTATTATCACTTCGTAATCTTCTCCCGGCTTACAGCCCTTCTGCGCCGCAATACTGTCAAGCGTAGGCCTTATTGTAGCAGCAGCATTGAATGTTACGGTAATAATGGAAATTATGGGCGATTGCTTATTCATTTTATCAGTCAGGCATCTATGTTATGTGACAGATAACAAAGATAAATGAATAAAATGTCATATGCAAGAAAAAGCCCTCTGAAAAGAATTCAGAGGGCTTAAGGCGAGTAGCGAATCCGGGAATCGAACCCGGGTCTCCACCGTGAGAGGGTGGCGTGCTAGGCCACTACACTAAATCGCCATTTTGAGCGATAAGCGGCTTTTCGCTTTTCACGATGCAAATGTACGCCTTTATTTATTACCATGCAAGAAAAATCAGCATTTTTTGCACGGCTACGCGGCATTTTATTCCAGTGTGATGTTGCCGAAAAATTCAGGACGATGGAAATCAGGCTGTTCAGTTGAGATCGGTGCCCAACTTAAGAAATGGGGTGTTGTTGTCAGATCAGCGCACTTGTAGAAATTAGCTTTCATATCAATCGGGCTACCTTCATAAGTCACACCTATAAGATCAAGAGGAATAGCAACAATAAGATTCCATGAGAACATACCTTCAAGCTCCTCAAACGGCTTTGTACCACATGATGCAAGGCGACGCACCCGGCCCAGCTGTTCATCTGAGAGAGGTTCACCTGTATGACGGTCCATACGTTTTGCCGCATGAATCGTACCTATGCAATTGAACTCAAAATTGTAATAGGGAGTCTGACCCTTCGGCGAAATGAAGAACTCCACACATGAATCCTGATGAACCGGGGAGTTGTTTTCGCTATTGACGGCACGCAGATAATTGCAGCGCACAAAAAAATCAATGTATATATGTGTCCCGGAATGTGCTACGCTGAAAGCGGTAAGCGGATGATAGGGATATTCCGATTTCCAGTTAAGGCATTCAACTGTGCGGTGAGCGCCGCGGTCATCAAGAACTTTGATTGCCTCTTCGAGCGATACATTATCAAGCTCAGGGATGTAGGGGATTGAAAGATGGGGAGTAGTCATGATATAAGATGTTTAATTCCTGTTATGAATCCGATTAAGGCCATTGTGGTGATAAGAACAGCCATCACTCTGTTTACAAGCCATAGCGATCGCATGTTGAAGTGCGAACGGACCTTGTTGACAAAAAAAGTAATGACAAACCACCAACCAATAGCACCAAGAGCAATACTCAGATAACCTATTATATAATGATATATCATATAATGGGCATCCATGAAATTGAAACGGGCAAAGAGGCTTATAATGAAGAACAGTATAAGCGGATTGGAGAAAGTAAACAGAAATCCTGTTCCAAGATCGCTCCAATATGTATTTGCCGGTTCCACTTCAGCCTTGTTCAATGCCCGCGAGGGGTTGCTCCGGAAGAGATATACAGCATATACGATCAGCATTGCAGAGCCGGCCACCTGCAGAATATCACGGTTTGATTCTATGAAGTCTGTGACAAAGGAAAGCCCGAGACCGGTCAGCAGACAATAAATTATATCAGATATCGCAGCACCTATACCTGTATAGAAAGCCGCCAGTCGTCCTTTGTTGAGTGTACGCTGAATCACCAACATACCAATAGGCCCCATGGGAGCTGAAATAAATACTCCAATGAGTATGCCGGTCATCAATATGTACAGGACACTCTGCATCTGCCTTTATATTCAGTGACAATTATTACAAAATTACAAATTTGTAGTTTGCGATGCAAATAAAATTATCAGTAGGTAAGGTGCTCTCTGCGCGAAGCATCTATCCGCAAGCAAATGAAGAGAAGTATAGTGAAGCTCCACAATGACGAGCCGCCATAACTGAAGAATGGGAGGGGAATACCGATAACCGGACATAAGCCGATGACCATCCCGACATTAATAGCCAGATGAAACATGAAATATGAAGCCACACAGTATGAGTATACTCTCCCGAAGGTTGATGGCTGACGTTCGGCGATAAACATTATCCGTAGTATCAGGATAAGGAATACAAGCAGAAGCGCAGTTGAGCCAAGAAACCCTTGCTCCTCGCCAACGGTACAGAATATAAAGTCAGTGTGCTGCTCCGGCACATACTTCAATTTTGTCTGGGTTCCGTTAAGGAATCCTTTCCCGGCTATTCCACCTGACCCGATGGCTATGCGTGACTGATTTACATTATATCCGGCTCCCAGGACATCCTGCTCTATTCCAAGTGTAACAAGGATACGCTGCTGCTGATGCGGCTGCAGAACTTTGCTGAAAGCATAGTTTACCGAAAACAGGAATACAACTGATACCAATGCCGCTCCAATCGTGATATACAGATTCCGGGCACGGCTATGCATGGCCAGAAATCCGCAATAGACACATCCTGCCAAAATGGCGATAATAAAATATGCCATACCGGGAACATTGATGCCGAACGCGGAGAGGGTAAGCACTACTATAAATGATCCGGCATAAGCTAAAAACAGATTACGCGCTCCCTCCATCTGCCTACAGTATACAGCCATCATACACACCATGATAATCATGATGAGGCCGAAAACGACAGCCTCGCCACATGTTATCCCAAGGAATAACGTTCCTGCATATTTCAGGGCTACGACAAAGAATACCACAGCACACAGTGCGGCAAGCAAAATCAACCCGCTCATACCTTCACGATACAGCACCATGAACAGCGACAGATATGCGAGAGCCGAACCAGTCTCACGCTGAGCAATGATAAGAAGGACAGGCAGGAAAATAAGCCCCAGGGCATACATATAATTCTTGCGGCATGCGTTGAGAGTAAATCCATATCCGCTGAAGAGCTTGGCAAGAGCGAGCGCTGTAGCCGCCTTACCGAATTCCGCCGGTTGAAAACGTAGCGGGCCAAACACAAGCCATGAATGCGAACCTTTGATGTCCGGCGCCACAAATATGGTTATCAGCATTATGAATGTGACAATCGCATATATAGGATAGGCATATATATCAAATATCTTGGCATCAAAAAGCAGTATCACCACCGCAAGTCCAAGGGCCATGCCAATCCAACGGATCTGCTTGCCGGAAAACTCACTGTTATCCAGCAGACTCGCGTGGTCAAAATCATAACTTGCCGCATAAATGGAGAATACCCCCGCCGTGATAAGCAGAAGGTATAGTGCTACCGTAAACCAGTCAATGTAGCGGAATACTGATATATTATCGTTTCTTTGGTTCACTGTTTGGGATAGTAGATGTGTGTAACATGTTCTGCAGCACATGCTGTCGTTCAGGAGATATGTGCCCTTTCAGATAACGCTCTATTACCAGACTGCCGATAGGCACACCGAATGCGGCACCATATCCGGCATTTTCAACATATACAGCCACGGCAATACGTGGATTATGGTATGGAGCAAAACCCATGAATGCAGAGTGGTCGGCACCATGGGGATTCTGAGCGGTACCTGTCTTTCCACATACCTCTATATCCGACAGATTGGCGCCTTTACAGGTTCCTCCAAGAACAGCCATTCGCATACCCTCGGCCACTGATTCATAGTGTGCGCGGTTTATAGCCGGTTCATGACGTTTTTTATAATCGTCGGATATCACCGTGTCTTGAATCTCCTTGACAACATGAGGAGTGATATACCAGCCACGGTTGGCAATCGTAGCGCTGAGATTGGCTATCTGCAGGGGAGTGGCCAATATCTCACCCTGTCCTATTGACACTGATATTATGGAGTTGGCGCTCCAGCGGCCCTCGCCGTACCAACCGTCATAGGACTTTGAGTTAGGGAGAAAACCTCGGCTTTCACTCGGCAGATCAATCCCTAACTTGTATCCATATCCAAATGACACCAGATAATTCTTCCACACTTCAAAAGCTTTGGCAACAGATCCGTATTTTGATTTGCGGTCAATCATACTCTTGAAGCCCCAGCAAAAATAGGCGTTACATGATGTCTGAAGCGCCGGTTTAAGAGCAATAGGGGATGCATGCGGGTGACATCCTACGCGCAATCCGCTGTTTACATATCCCCTCGAACAGGGATAGGAGGTCCCAAGCGTGACGATTCCTTCCTGAAGCAGTATCAGACCCTGCGTAGGCTTGAATGTCGATCCCGGAGGGTATGCACCCATCACCGAGCGATCAAGCAGCGGACGACGCCAGTCCTTGGCAAGTGCAGCATAATTCTTACCGCGCTGTCGTCCGACAAGAAGCGATGGGTCATACGACGGGCCGGTAACCAACGCCAATACCTCTCCGGTAGTCGGTTCTATAGCCACGACAGCGCCTTTCTTATTCATCATCAGCGACTCAGCAAACTGCTGCAGTCCGATATCAATACTTAATTTGAGATTTTTACCCGACACGGCCTTACGGTCAAACGCTCCATCCTCGTAGCGTCCCTGAATCTTACCACGTGCGTCACGAATCAGCACTTCCTCACCCTTTATGCCACGAAGAAATTTTTCGTAGCTCTTCTCCACGCCAAGGTCGCCAGTCATATCGCCGCGCGAGTAGTAACTGTCACGGTCAATATCGGCTTGCGATACCTCACGGATATTGCCCAATACATTGGCGGCACAATGGTAATTGTACTCTCGGAGTATACGCTTCTGGATGAAGAATCCAGGATAGCGGTACATTTTCTCCTGAAGTTTTCCGTAATCCTCGGCCGACAGCTGCGTCATGAATGTCTGCGGAGAATACGAGGAATAGCCGGGATTAAGCCGTTTATCCTTAAGGTCGCGCATGCGATTCTCAAACTGCTCTCTTGTGATACCGAGTGTATGACAGAAATCAAGTGTGTCAAACTGCTTCACATCGCGCGGTATAAGCATTATATCGTAGGCCGGGCGGTTGAATACCACCACATTACCATTGCGGTCATATATGACGCCTCTGGAGGGATAAATGGCCTTCCGCAGAAATGCATTCGAATCAGCTTCATCCTTAAAGCTGTTGTCAAGAACCTGCAGGTTAAGCAAGCGGATTATATAGATGATAACTATGGCTATGATAAAGCCACCTATCACATATTTGCGCATTTCAAGATTATAATCTTTTCTCACGACGGCGCAATGTTAGGCTGTCGATGCCTATCAGCAAAAGTGTAGTAAGTATAGTGCTTGATATGATGCGTAACAGCAATGTTAGGAAATTAAACAGGGAAAAAGCCTCGATAATGAAAATCAGGCCACAGTATATCAGCGACATGCTGAGCGCATACTTCATATATATTATGAAACCGAGCGATGATATTGACGGCAATGTATCGGTCAGTTCATCCTCACGCGGGAAGTATAGCCTCAATACAGGCTTGCGGAACATAACCAATATAGTACATGCCAGAGCGTTCATTCCCTGTGTATCGGAAAAAATATCAATCAGAAGCCCCATGAAGAAGCCTACAGTCAGAACCCAATTCTGATTCATGGTGACCGGCAGGCGAAGCAGTACATATATGAATGCAAATGGCACCGCCACACCAAAAAGACACACATGATTCAGCACAATAACCTGAGCCAATAGCAATATCAGCGTTATTCCAAGTAGTTGTGTTGCTGTCTTGTTCATTTTAATTTGCCTAATGAAGCTTTAGCTATCAAATGGTTATTCGGATTCTTTCTCCGGATCCTGTTGCTCAAGATTTTCAAGTTCTGATTTCATTCCGTCAGAAATTACCCTGACGGTGCTCAGTGTGGAGAAGTCAGTGAACAGCTTTATTCTAAGAGCGTAGAAGTTTTCGTCATAGTCCTTCATAAGCCCTAATACCACACCTACAGGCACACCTTCAGGGAAAGCCGTAGAGTAACCGCTGGTGACAACCGTATCACCTTTACTGAACGTGGCATGTCTTGGCAGCTCCTCCAGGACAGCTTCCTGCGAATTCCTACCGTCCCATACAAGGGAACCAACCTGCTGGCTTCTCTTAATCTTACATGAGATACGAAGATTATTGTTCAGCAGAGAGATCACACGGGCCGAATGTGGTCCGGTGACATTGACAATACCTACCACACCATTCTGATCCACAACTCCCATCTCAGGCTGAATGCCATCAAGTGAGCCTTTCTCAATTGTTATATAATTATGTGGCCGTGTGGTAGTCTGGTTTATGACATGCGCTATCACGAACTTATAACGCGACAATGCGGAGTCAACCGGAACGGAATCGGCATATTCCTGCTCACGATACTTCCGGAGTTCGGCTTTCAATGACAGAAGCTGAAGTTCGAGGTCAGCATTATTGCGCTGCAAATCCTCGTTGATATCCCTTAGATTGAAATAAGATGTCACGCTGTTCGATGCGTTGTAGACGCCCGTACTGACACTGTTGGCCGATGTCAGAAACACCGAATGCTGGTACGGATTGTTGTTGAACAGCAACGAACAACTTATCAGCACATAGAGGATAAAGAGCATCCATGTGCCGTACTTAATCAAAAATCTAATCAGATTCTGCACCTATGCCATTTTATTAAACGCAGGAAGCGGACTCAATCTGAGCCGCTCCTGCCTTATATTCTGATAATAGCTTATCGAATCAGGAAGTTGAACTTATCAATGTTCTTGAGGGCAACACCTGTACCCTTGGCCACAGCCAAGAGGGGATCCTCGGCGATATGGAACTGAATACCGATCTTGTCAGTAAGACGTTTGTCAAGCCCAAGGAGCTTTGCACCGCCACCTGCAAGATAAATACCGTTCTGCACAATATCGGCATAAAGTTCCGGGGGAGTCTGCTCAAGTGCGGCGAGCACAGCAAGCTCAATCTTCGAAATTGACTTTTCTATACAGTGGGAAATTTCCTGATATGAAACAGGAACTTCCATGGGAAGAGCAGTCATGACATTCGGTCCATGCACAACATAATCCTTCGGAGGATTGTCAAGATCAGTAAGGGCTGAGCCTACATTCATCTTGATAAGTTCGGCAGTACGCTCTCCGACACGGACATTATGCACACGGCGCATATGCTCCTGAATATCCACAGTAAGGTCATCCCCGGCAATCTGAATACTCTTGTTCGATACTATGCCGCCAAGTGATATTACCGCGATTTCAGTCGTACCACCGCCTATGTCAACAATCATGTTGCCCTCAGGCGCCACAACGTCAATACCTATACCAAGAGCTGCAGCCATCGGCTCATACAGCATGTAGACGTCACGGCCTCCGGCGTGCTCTGAAGAGTCACGCACCGCACGGATCTCCACTTCAGTTGATCCTGAAGGGATGCCAACAACCATACGCATTGATGGATTGAACCATTTGTTCTTGGTGCTTGCTTTGCCCACAAGACCGCGTATCATCATCTCAGCAGCATTAAAGTCGGCAATCACGCCTTTTCTCAGCGGGCGGATAGTACGGATATTTTCATTCTCCTTGCCCTGCATCTGCTGAGCTTCCTTACCTACAGCTATAAGCTTGCCGGTACGGACTTCGATAGCCACGATTGACGGCTCGTCAATCACGATCTTGCCGTTATGTATTATAATAGTATTGGCTGTGCCAAGGTCAATAGCTATTTCCTTGTTTAGCGAAAATAATTTCATTTGTTGAGTATCTGTTTTATATTATCGGAGAGTCAAGGGTTATCAATGTTTGAAGTGACGGATTCCGGTGGTCACCATAGCCACATTATTGGCATTGCAGTAGTCCACGCTGTCCTTGTCGCGGATAGATCCGCCGGGCTGTATCACAGCATCCACACCGGCCTCATGAGCTATCTGGACGCAATCGGCAAACGGGAAGAAGGCATCTGAAGCCATCACAGCGCCATTGAGGTCAAACCCGAAACCACGGGCCTTCTCTATAGCCTGCTTCAAGGCATCGACACGCGATGTCTGACCGACTCCGCTTGCAAGAAGCATTCCGTTTTTGGCAAGTACAATAGCGTTGCTCTTGCTGTGCTTCACAATCTTATTGGCAAACAGAAGGTCGGTGACCTCCTCGGCAGTCACCTTACGATCTGTAACAGGAGTAAGATCCTCCGGAGTCTCCACTTTCAGGTCACGTTCCTGCATCAGTGCGCCATTCAGTATTGAACGGAACTGACGAGTGGTTGTAAGCGGAGTCTTCTGCAGAAGTATGATTCTGTTCTTTTTCTGAGTAAGTACTGCCATAGCGCCTTCAGAGTATGACGGAGCAATGATCACTTCGAAAAATATCTTGTTGATTGCCTCAGCTGTTTCTGTGTCAATTTCACGATTTGCTATGAGCACACCGCCGAAAGCTGACACCGGATCACCAGCAAGCGCATCGGTCCATGCCTCAAGCATTGTAGCGCGTGTGGCTATTCCGCAAGCGTTATTATGCTTGAGGATTGCGAATGTCGGCTCTTCAAATTCAGCAATCAGTGATACAGCGGCGTCAATATCAAGAAGATTGTTATAGCTTATCTCTTTACCATGCAGCTGTGAGAACATTTCGTCAAGGTGTCCGAAGAACACGCCCTGCTGATGGGGATTCTCACCATAACGAAGGTGTGTCTTGCCGTCAAGTGCCACACGCATTGCTGACGGGGCATCTTCTTCTAAAGAATCGAAATAGTTGAATATGGCGCTGTCATATCCGGATGAAACCTTAAACGCCTCTTTCGCGAAGAACCGACGTTCGGCAAGTGTTGACTGCGCGCCATTCTTCCCAAGCATCTCGGCAAGGGGAGTGTACTGAGCTTTTGAGGCAACTATCACAACATCGTTGTAGTTCTTGGCCCCGGCGCGGATAAGTGATATCCCGCCTATGTCAATCTTCTCTATAATATCAGCATGTGAAGCTCCTGAGGCTACGGTTGCCTCAAAAGGATAGAGGTCAACTATCACAAGGTCAATTTCCGGAATTTCATATTCAGCGATCTGCTCACGGTCACCGGCATTGTCACGGCGATTCAGAATGCCACCAAACACTTTGGGATGAAGCGTCTTCACTCGTCCGCCCAAAATTGAAGGATATGATGTAAGGTCCTCTACGGCATCGCAAGGATACCCGAGGCTTTCAATAAAGCTTTTGGTGCCACCGGTAGAGAGGAATTTAACGCCATCATTGTGAAGCATTGAGAGAATATTGTCAAGTCCTTCCTTATGAAAAACTGAAATAAGTGCCGTTTTGATTTTCTTGATGTCGGTCATTGCTATAGCTATAATATGTTGAATTTTTCAAGTTGCAAAATTACTAAAATCAAATAAAAGTAAGGCATATTTATCACAATAATTTACCGCCCCGTTTGCCCAATTTAACAAATAGTGATAAAAACCGCTGGAGATATGACCGAAATAGACGCCGGCTCCGCGAACTTTCATACTACAGTATGTGTTGAATGATTAGTGATTAAAGAATACTATCTTCAATAAACAGACTAACTATGAAAAAAATTGGAATATTCTACGGTTCAACAACAGGGAACACGGAAGCAATTGCCGAAAAAATTGCCAAAGCTCTCGGAGTAGACAAATCAGACGTACACAATGTAGCTACAACACCTCCAAGCGAAGTGGCTGCATATGATGTGATTCTTATGGGCACAAGCACCTGGGGAGCAGGCGACATGCAGGACAGCTGGTATGACTTCACCGATGGGCTGCAGGCGCTTGACCTTTCCGGCAAAGAGTTTGCCGTTTTCGGATGCGGCGACGAATCGATGTCCGATACATTCTGCAGCGGCATGGGCGAACTGTATGACCGCGTCATAAAGACCGGAGCTAAACCGATAGGGGAGTTCAATGCCGATGGCTATACCTACGATGAGAGTTCAGCCGAGCGCAACGGCACTATGGTTGGACTTGTCCTTGACGAGGTGAATCACCCTGATTTGACCGACAAGAGAATAAGTGAATGGACCGAAATAATTTCTAAAGCTTGATATTCAACCCATTCAAAAAATACGACGAAAAAAAGCTCAAAAATATTTGCACATATCAAAAACTACCGCTATCTTTGCACCGCAATTCAGAAATACGGCGGGATAGCTCAGTTGGTTAGAGCGTCGGATTCATAACCCGGAGGTCCCGAGTTCAATTCTCGGTCCCGCTACAAAGAGGAATAGGTCGTATGATTTATTCCTCTTTTTTTACTTTTCACACCCTGTCACAAACTATATTTTACTCCACCCCAATGACAATACGGGAATTTGAAATCAGATTCAAAAAGCTATATCTGCCTTTGGGTATGTATGCGCTTCGTATTGTCGATAATGCCGATGACGCAGAGGACTTGGTAGAGGACGCGTTCCTGCGCGCATGGGAATCCATTGAATCCGGAATTGAAATAGAAAGTTTTGATGCATTTATGTACCGTATAGTCCGCAACAATTGCATCACCTTTATCCGAAAACAGAAGTGTACGGTAGGGATTGAACAGATCCCGGAAGTGGATGAAGAGAGCGTTGACACATCCTACAGAGATGCCGCGATATGGAAAGCCATAGACAGACTTCCGGAAAAGTGCCGCGAAATATTCCTTATGAGTAAGCGCGACGGCATGACTAATGAAGAGATAGCCGATGAACTCGGAATATCTATAAAAACAGTCAAGAATCAGATGACCAAGGCTTTTAGCCGCTTACGCGAAGAGCTATCTGATGGTCATAAACCCTTCTTCCTTCCGTTTTTGTAATTTTTTTCAATCCAGGATAGGACTTTTGCCTTAGCACTGCGTCATACGTTTGGAAATAATCAAAAAATATGACGCTATGAAACGGCAAATCATCACATTTTTAGCAATTGCATCAATCACCATAAGCGCTATCGCTCGTCAACCCGCGCGCGGATACCGTGGCTTTATTGACTGGAGCAACAGTTACAGAACAACTGCAGTATGGGGTCCTTCAAATCGGATGTCTACATTCTATACAGGCTTCTCCACCTCACATGGCTATCAGTTAAACCCGATGTTTTACATAGGAGCCGGACTTGATTATGAATATTGCTCCAAAATCAGTAGCAATATACTCGCGTTATTCGCCGAAGGTCGGGCAGATATGCAGCTTGGAAGATACACTCCGTTTGGCGATATCCGCCTGGGCTATAATTTTGCAAGTGGAGGAGGCGTATACTTCTCCCCATCAATAGGCTACCGCTTCAATTGGGGACGTAAAGCCGGAATCAATCTCGGACTTGGACTTACACTGCAGGGATACAGCGCTGACGTTTATGAGATAATCAATAACCCCAATGGATATGTAATCAGCACAAAGATCGGAACTCATCATGGGGCAGTAGCATTCTTCTCTTTCCGCGTGGGTATTGATTTCTGACATATGATAATTATGGGTACAAATAATAAGGATATCGATTTCATAGCAAGTCGATATATGAGGGATAAATTTTCGGAAAAAGATGGATGGGCCCGTTTGGGACTCTCACCTCAAACCGCGTGGTGGAGACGCACGCGTGTGGCAGCTGCGGTAGGTGGGCTTATATTCCTCTCTGCAGCCGCGGCAGTAGTGTACCAGCAGTATTCGTTCCGCAGCGACAATGAAATTGAGCTCCCTCAACCGGCTGAGGATATAGCTCCGGCGTTCGTGGTGAAGACCATTGATTTTGAAAACGTTGCTCTGCCTATTGTAGTGGAGCGAATCAAAGAAGTCTATAATGTGGACGTGGTAAACATACCGGAGAACGCCGATGCATTGAATTTGTCGCTACACTATGAAGGCAATGCCTTTGACCTCGTAGATACAATAAATGAGATTCTTGGAACACAAATGTCAGTCAGAGAACGATGAAGCGGATCGCCACAGTCATTATTGCCACATTATGCATCAGCCTTTCTGCAATGTCGCAGGATGTAACGATACATGCGGTCAATCAACCGGCTGCCGCAGTATTCCGCAGCATCATGCAACAGACTGGGAAGAACTTCGTGTATTCATCCGAGCTGCTATCCGGCATGAAAGTGACAGTCAGTGCCCGTAAACGTCCGTTGAAGAAAGTACTGGATGATATATTCACCGGAACTGATATTGAATACAATATAAAGGGTAAAAATGTAATTCTTAAACGCAAACCCCGGAAGACTGACAAACAAAACGTCACACGAAATATCAATCCGTTGCCGTCGGTGACACAACCGACCATCAATCCAAAAGAACTTGACGAAGTGATTGTAATTTCCCGGCTTGAACCTCCCGCGGTAGAAACCTCCGATTTAGGCGCCCGAAAGGTCACTGCCGATGAGGTCATAAACACGCCGGCACTATTCGGCGAACCAGATGTCATAAAAGCATTGCACACAGAGCCTGGTGTCAGTGAAGGAACCGAAGGTACAGCCGGAATGTATGTGCATGGAGGCAATGCCGATGAGAATCTCTATATGCTTGATAATGTACCGCTATATCAGGTCAATCACTTCGCCGGATTGTTCTCGGCATTCAATACTGATATTATCCGCTATATTGATTTCTTCAAGTCATCAATGCCGGCCAAGTATGATGGACGGTTATCCTCCTTCATGGACGTCAGGCTACAGAATGGGAAAACCGAAGGGCATCATGGAACAGCCCGTCTTGGACTTACCTCCGGAACATTCAACATATCCGGCCCGATAAACGATAACACAACATACCTTATCGGGCTACGCCGCTCATGGTACGATCTGCTTACAGTCCCGGCTATGGCATTAATCAATTCAGGGCATGAGGAGAAAGTGAGATTTCATTATTACTTCATGGACCTGAACGGCAAACTTACGCATAGGTTCTCAAGCAAAGCTACAGGATTTATCAGCGTATATTTTGGCGATGATATGCTGAAGACAGGTTCGAAAGATAATGACTTTGACGGCGATTTTTCCGGATTTGCAGGGAATGACAAGTATAATTTCCACTGGGGAAACCTTATTGCACAAACCGGGCTTAACTATCGTATATCAGCGGACGTTAAAGCTGAATTTACAGCAGCCTATACACGATATTTCTCCAGCTTAAGCCATCACGAAATATATAAGGAAAACGACGGCAACGGGATTATCACCACCGAGGACCGGATGAAAACGAAAAATAATATCAACGACTGGATTTTCCGGGCTGATTTTGACTGGCTTCCGGGCGATAATTCCCATGTGAGATTTGGCGCGGATTATATCCGTCATTCCTTTCTTCCGGCAAGAACTTCAAGAGTATCAGTCACCGAATCAACCAGCATCGAATCGCGCGACTCAACATGGACCTACGGTGGAAACGAGTTCAATGCTTATATAGAGGATGACTGGAGAATAAATGACCGGTTCAGAATCAACGCCGGATTCCATGCCTCGCTATTCAATATCGAGCGTAAGATGAAGTACGGCTTAGCCCCACGCATGTCATTCAGCTACCGTCCGGCTGATAACATTGCAGTTAAGGCAGCATACAGCAGGACGACCCAATATGTTCATCAACTGACTCAAAGCTACCTCTCACTCCCTACGGATCAATGGATTCCCGTAACGGGAAATCTAAAGCCGCAGACCGCTGATAAAATTGCGATAGGAGGCTATTGGCAGGCAGCCAACGGAACATGGGCCGTATCAGTGGAGGGATATTATAAATGGATGCATAATCTACTCGACTACTGCGAGGAGTACTATCTTAAGCCACCCTTGGAGATGTGGAATGCCCGTCTTACCACAGGCCGAGGCACCGCAAAAGGGATTGACATCAAGGTGGAGAAACGCATCGGTCGGCTTACGGGCCAAGCATCCTATTCACTTGCATGGTCCGACAGGACTTTTGCAAACAAGAATGGCGGTCAGACATATCCGGCCCGGTTTGACAACAGGCATACCATTAATCTTCTCCTCAACTGGGAGATAAATGACCGTGTCCAGCTCAATGCACGTTGGACCGGACACTCCGGGAATCGTTTCACGTTAATGCCACAGATGTGGGAAACTCCGTCATTTAACAATGGATTCGGGTATGTAGTGGACGAAGTGCCACTAAGGACTCCGCTCAACAACTATCAGCTCCCGTTCTATCACAGACTTGACCTCTCATGCACCATAAAGAACAGCAGAGGCTATTGGACTTTCGGGCTATACAACGCATACAATCATATGAATACTATAGCCATAACACGAGGATATAACGATGAAACAGGAGTTTCAGCGGACGGCAGCTACTATAGTTCACGTCCAGTATTTCAAAAAGTAAAGTTATTACCAATCATACCCTCAATATCATATACATGGCAATTTTAAGCAGAATCTACCCAATAGCGTTGGCGGCAGTGCTCACAGGTTGTTATGAAAGTTTCACACCGGATATTGACACGACCCCTGTGCTGTGCCTCAATTCCCTTATCACTGCCGGAGTTCCGATTGAATATTCAGTTACGCGGACATGGCTGTATACAGATGCCAATGGTTCCACCGACCATGGAGTCAATGATGCTGAAATCACACTGCATGTCAATGGCAAACCGGAGAGTATCAGCTATATCCCACAAGAGGGAGATCAGATACATATCGTAGCCGAGAGTCCTACCTATGGAAAGGCCGAAGCTGAAGTGACAGTGCCGGTATGCACACCGATAGAATCGCTGGAATGGGAAGCCGATGTTACTGATAAATGGGAATGGGTTGATCCGGAAGCTCCTGAGGACACATACGTCACTACATACCTGATAAATCTGAAGGCCAGGATGACAATTGCAGATCCCGCAGCGACTGAAAATTACTACCATTTCGCTCACAATATATTTTCAACGGATGAAGGGAGTCAACCCGGTGTCACAGTTCTATCTCCCGTAAGCTTTTATTCCGGCACATTCCGCTACGAGGCGGAACCAATATTCTCCGAACATATAGGAATACTTGATGCCATAAGTGGAAGTGACGCTTACGGATTCACATTCTTCACCGACAGACAATTTTCAGAAAAGAGCTATACGCTTAACCTGAAATTTGAAGGAATGCGATGTGATGTCAGATCCGAAGGTCTTACCGATGACATGCTTGAGTGTGGAATGATATTCACATTGAATACCGTATCGCAAAGCTATTATAATTGGAGCAACTACCAATGGCAGATTGATAATGGGACAATCGGCGACTTAGGAGATATCGGACTTGGCGACCCAGTCCAGGGGTATAGCAATGTATCCACCGGAGCCGGAGTCGTAGCGGCACAGGCCGGAACAAGATATACAGTCAACCTTAAAGACTTCCTTAAAAAAGAGATATTAGAATCAAGAAATTTATAAAAACATAATCACATGAACCGAATCACTCTTATTTCAATTATTACACTGCTCAGCATCACATTCATGTCATGCAGCGATGATGGACCGATGCCCCTACAGTGGGAGATAGCGGATTATGACACGGAAGAAATCTCTGTGGGTCTTTCTCCGGCGTATTACATCCAAGGGCAGATAATTGCCAAGGCGGAATACAGTGGAGAGCTGATTATGCTCTGCACCAACTATTCCGAAGTAATCCCTGAAACAAATGCTGGAGATGTATTTACAGCCGATGAACTTGGCCTCACAATTGAGCGCATCGCTCCGGCAAGTATCAGAATAAAATTTGACCCAATTACTGAGTTGCCGGCCGGGGAAGCGACAATAACAGTTGGATCTACAGGGAAGCGAAAAGGAGAAAGCAATATTGCAATGTTCAATATCGGACGCAGGAGTTAATCACTATAATCAACAGCCATATATCACATGAATATACCTGTAAAAATCATCTGTTTACCGATAGTTATAGTACTATTGCTGATGTCCACCTCCTGCGAAGAGGATGACTCGCCCATCCTCTTTGCGGTAGAGTATAATTCCAATCCTGGCAATACGACATTGGAATACTACTCAGCCGACCCGTCTTGTCAGCCAAAAAGCTACTTTATAACAACCGGCTACACAGAATCTGAGATAACTATCAAATGCACAAATCAGGCAGCCATATGGTTAGGGGCCTATTCCGCAGATTCATCTGAATCAGACAAGCAATACACAAGCGAAGCCGGACTCTGGACCGCATCAATAACAGATGGCAACATGATCGAATTTCACTTCATGCCAATTCCTACGACCTCCGGCACAGATTCCGGAGTGCTGTTTGAGGGGTTACCTGTCTATGCCACTTCTAAAAATGGGTTAGTCAAAACCGACATCACTGTATTACGGTTTCCTTAATCATCGAGTAGCTTATGTAACCACGGCATCACATGTTCTGTCTTAAAATAATGATGCGGCGGGTCGCAGTTGACAAGCTTAAAGAAATCGGCGCGGTCAATTCCATCAGGCAAAGAGTCAAGATACTGCCTTGAACCCGGATCTTTGAACTTTTCATAATGATGGAATTCGAAGTTTTCAGGAGCTCCGGCAATAGCATAAGCCTTCTGGATAAAGCCGAAATCCCTATCCATTCCTCCCTCTGTGCATATTACCGGCCGTGGAGCAAGGGCAGCCACAATATCCGGGAAGTCAAATAGAGAGAGGAATGATGGTATCAGATGCTCTATGGAATTAGGATAGCCACGGCTGCCATCCTTATTCGGTTTATTCATCACAAGAGCACGTTCACGTGTACGGCAAAGAAAGTCATTGTACACGAATGCGTAAATCGAGTCATCCATCAGCCCAAGTGCCATCAATGGCTCTGTGCCGAGCGAAAAGCCACTGACAATGATTCGATCGGTCCTGACAAAATCCAGACTCTTCAACCATTCCAAAGCCACGCGGTCCTGCCATGAGGCAAGTCCAAGATAGCTCCACCCCATCTCTAATAGGAAGCGCGATGACGTTATGTAGTCAAAGTAACCGTTGTCAGAAAGCTCTCCACACGAGGGATTGTCAACGGCAAGGGCTACAATTCCCTCTCTAACAAGATTCAATGCCATGGCATTCTTACCGGCAGTGGAATCCGCTTCTCCTGAGAGAGTGAAATTACCCTTTCGCTCGCCGGCAAGCAATTCCTTTGTCTGCCCGAATCCCGGGATGCAAAGCGCCGCAGGAGCAGGATTATCAGGGGTAATCCCGTCAGGTATCAGAAGCAGAACGCCGACCTCTGCATTCTCAAAAGGATATGTGATCCACTTTTCAATCGTATATCCATCACGCTTGGCTGAGTATGCTTTTCGTGGCTGAGCCGGGACAATATCCGGATGCTTCATCAGTTCTGTCATAGCCTTCTTTATACCCTTCTGCCACTCTGAAAATTCTTCTGGGCTGAATGTAGGATCAAATTCAAAAGTAGGGCGGTGGGAGCGCATCAGCCCCTCAGCCATCGAGCGTGTGCTTTTCATCTTATCTACAGCAGGAGTCTCTGCCATGCACACAAAAGAAAACAGCATTACTGACGCGCACAGTATATCTCTTATCTTCATATTATTTATGTTATTCATTCAACTACAATATTTCCACAACTACAAATATACAATTTTCGGCTATAACAACGGCATAAATAATTATCAGGGTAAATTATGTATATTAAAATTTTATTCGTAACTTTGAACCCATAAATGCCGCAAGGCATTCTATCAAAAAATATAACCGACTGATACCAACCAATTTTAACAATATCAATCATTATGAAACTGAACAGATTTTTTGCTGCGGCTCTCATTGGTGTGCTCGCCATTGGTGGCTCTGCTATTTCGTCGGCTCAGTCATTATCCCCGTCCACAAAATGGCATTGGGATAAGGGCACTATCGTTGTCGATACACCTCAGCGCGAGGCCGGACAGCAGCATGCTTTGGGCCTGACTGTGCCTAAGATGGAAAATGTACGTGTTGCATTCGTTGGCCTTGGAATGCGTGGTCCCGGCGCTGTAGAGCGTTTTACACATATTCCCGGAGTGGAAGTTGTAGCTCTTTGTGACTACGAACAGAAGCGTGCCGAACGCTGTCAGAAGTATCTCAAGGATGCCGGTCTGATGCCTGCTGATATATATTATGGTGAGAACGGCTACGAAGAAATATGCAAACGTCCTGACATTGACCTCGTATACGTTGCCACTGACTGGGACCATCACTTCCCTGTAGCGAAATGCGCCCTTGAAAATGGCAAAAATACAGCCATCGAAGTTCCGTCAGCCATGAACCTTGAACAGTGCTGGGAACTCATCAATCTTTCAGAGAAGAACCGCAAGCACTGCATGATTCTGGAAAACTGCTGCTATGACTGGTTTGAACTCGACGCTCTCAACATGGCCCAGAACGGAGTATTCGGTGAAGTACTTCGTGCCCAGGGTGCATATATCCACAATCTTGATGACTTCTGGGGATACTACTGGAGCAACCCCGAAAACGACCCCGACAAACTGGGATGGCGCATGAAGTACAACATGGAAAACCGTGGTGACGTGTATGCTACCCATGGCCTTGGCCCGGTGGCACAGGTTCTGGATATCCACCGTGGTGACCGCTTCAAGACACTCACTGCCATGGACACCAAATCTGTTCACGGCAAAGAATATGTCGAGAAGAAGACAGGCAAGCCCTGCAATAACTACCGCAACGGTGACCATACCACAACCCTTATGCGTACAGAAAACGGCAAGGTTGTTGAAATTCAGCACAATGTAATGAATCCTCAGCCTTACAACCGTCTGTATCAGCTCACAGGCACCAAGGGTTTTGCCAATAAGTACCCTGTAGAAGGTCTTGCTGTCGACGCTTCACAGCTGAAATCAGCAGGTCACACTCCGAAAGTGGACAATCTGAACACCCACAGCTTCATGCCTAAGGAAGAAATGAACGCACTGCGCGAAAAGTATCGCCATCCTATCATCAAGAAATATGGCGCAATGGCTGAAAAAGTAGGTGGACATGGTGGTATGGACTTCTTCATGGATGCCCGTATGGTTTACTGCCTGCAGAATGGTCTGCCTCTTGACATGGACGTTTACGACCTCGCTGAATGGTGCTGCCTTGCTGAACTCGGTTCACTGTCAATGGACAACAATAGCGCTGCTGTTGAATTCCCCGACTTTACCCGTGGCCACTGGAATGATGTGAAGGGTTACAAGCACGCCTACGCTCCTGCTGCTGAAGAGGCTGCTGCTGAAGCTGCTGCCGAAGCTGTTACTGCTGCCCAGAAGGACGCCGTAGCCAAAAATAAAGTATGGGAACTTTATGAAAAGGTACAGACTGCAGATGAAAAAAAGAAACCTGCAGCTCTCAAGGCTTACAACAAGGCTCTTGAAAAAGCCAGAAAACAGATGGCAAAAACCTTAGCTGCCAAGAAATAATAACATCATATTATACCTCAAGTTATACCTCAAGCTGCGGGCTGCTAATTATATAGCAGCCCGCAGTAATTTTAAAGTATAGGCCTATCGGTAGCACTGTAACCAAAAATTGCTTAAATTTGCATCACGAACAAAATCCAACAGATATGACTTTTGAATGGAAAACTATCAAGGAATATGAGGATATCCTATTCCAGCAGTGTGGAAAGGTTGCCAAAATTACCATAAACCGTCCCCAGGTATATAATGCATTTCGCCCTCAGACTAATTTTGAGATGCTTGACGCCATGGCTTATTGCCGCGAAGCTTCGGACATAGGTGTAATCATCCTCACCGGAGCCGGCGACAAAGCATTCTGTTCGGGAGGCGATCAGAAAGTGAAAGGCGTAGGCGGATACATAGATGCCAACGGCGTGCCAAGACTCAATGTCCTTGACCTGCATAAAGCCATCCGCTCTATTCCCAAACCGGTAATAGCCATGGTAAACGGTTATGCCATCGGTGGAGGACATGTACTCCATGTTGTCTGCGACCTTACTATAGCAAGTGATAATGCCCGCTTCGGACAAACCGGCCCGAAAGTAGGCAGTTTTGATGCCGGATTCGGTTCGTCATATCTTGCACGATGCGTCGGCCAGAAGAAAGCACGTGAAATATGGTTCCTCTGCCGTCAGTACACAGCTGCGGAAGCTGAGCAGATGGGTATGGTCAACAAAGTTGTTCCATTTGACCGTCTTGAGGAAGAAACAATGGACTGGTGTCATACAATCTTAAGCCGTAGCCCTATGGCCATCCGCATGATAAAACGCGCGCTGAATGCCGAGCTTGACGGACAACGCGGAATGATGGAATTTGCCGGCGATGCTACCCTGATGTACTATCTGATGGCTGAAGCACAGGAAGGCAAGAACGCATTCCTTGAAAAGCGCGATCCTGACTTTGATCAGTTCCCTAAATTCCCCGGATAAATGTTAGTGGCAGAATACTGTCCTTATCGACTGAACTTCATCTTTACCGCCCGTACATCCCGGGCGGTAATGCATTATAAGGACACCTGGTTTATCCGTATTACCGATACAGAGACAGGCAGGTCAGGCATAGGGGAGTGCGCGCTGTTTGCGGGGCTGAGCGCTGATGACACCCCAGCATATGAATCTGTGCTTAAAAACGTATGCCATAGTATTGAACAAGGGGATAAACTGGATTTACACGATTATTCCTCGATACTGTTCGGTGTAGAGACAGCATTTGCGGATCTGCAGAATGGCGGTATGATGAAGCCGTTTCCATCAGCATGGAGCAAAGGGGAGAGTTCAATATGTATAAATGGCCTGATATGGATGGGTGATGCCTATGAGATGAAGCGTCGGGTCCGCGAAAAGCTTGAAGCCGGATTCCATTGCCTGAAATTCAAAATCGGAGGTATTGATTTCGAGGATGAACTGTCAATTATCAAGAGCGTACGTGAAGAATTCTCAGCAGAATCACTTGAAATACGTCTTGATGCCAACGGAGCCTTCACTCCTGAAAACGCGCTGAATAAACTTGACCTGCTCTCCCGATTCACAATCCATTCGCTTGAACAACCTATCAAAGCGGGCCAGCCGGAGCAGATGAGGCATATATGTGCGAATTCTCCTATCCCTATAGCCCTCGATGAAGAGCTTATAGGTGTAAATCCGTTTACTGCCGGCGAAGCGATGCTTGACTATCTGAAACCAGCCTATATAATTCTCAAGCCATCACTGTGCGGAGCATTCAGCGGGGCTGACAAATGGATCGCCATAACTGAGCGCAACGGAATAGGGTGGTGGGCAACAAGCGCGCTCGAGTCCAATATAGGCTTGAATGCTATAGCCCAGTGGGTGTCATGCAAGAAAACGGCCATGCCACAAGGACTTGGGACCGGAGGACTTTATTCCAATAACATTCCATCGCCGCTCACTCTTAAGGGCGAACAGCTGTACAGCGGTCAAGGAGTATGGCAAATACCTGATCTTTCATGGCGCACAATATGATCCATGCAGGAAATGCCCGGATTCTTACCGATGACATCAAGGCTATTGAATTTATAAACGAATGGCTATCTGATTCACCATATATATCGGCCCATACATCCGGCTCTACAGGAACGCCAAAGCCAATACAGCTTCTGAAGTCGGACATGAAGTGCTCGGCAAATGCGACCAATCGTTATTTCGGGATAACAGCTGAGTCGACAATGGTACTACCTCTGTCCGTTGACTATATCGCAGGAAAAATGATGATTGTAAGGGCCATTGAGTCCGGCTGTAACCTCGTCATCGAGCCCCCCTCCATGACACCTATCGCCTCAAATGCACCCCATAGCATTGACCTTATTCCGATAGTGCCGGCACAGATACCGGGCTTACTGGAATCGCCTTTCATCAAACGATGCAAAGCAATTTTAGTGGGGGGTAGCCCACTCACATCAGCACAAGAGAATATGCTTGCAACGTCAGGATTACCTGCATATGCCTCCTACGGAATGACAGAAACATGCAGCCATGTCGCGCTCAGACGTATAGGAAATTATGATGCATTCCGATTCCTTACGGGCTTCTGCGGTACGGCAGATGACCGTGGCTGTCTTATTATAAATAGTGACCGGATGAGCTTCGGTACAATAGCTACAAATGACATCGTTGAGTTCCTCCATGACGGGCTTTTCCGGATTCTTGGGCGAATAGATAATGTCATAATCTCCGGCGGTGAGAAAATACATCCCGAGCAGATTGAGCATATAATAGCCCCATTATTGGGCAGCAATCCCTTTTATATTACGGCAAGACGAAGTGACAAATGGGGTATGGAACCAATTCTTGTGATTGAAGGGGACGCTGATAAGGTTAATACCGGTTCAATTCTTACAGGATGTAATGAGCTGTTACCCCACCATCATATTCCAAAGGATATATATATCCTCAAATCATTGCCACGCACTGCGTCGGGTAAAATCAAAAGGGAGAGCTTCTGAGTCAACCCATATCCCATTGATTTCACAATAGATGCCATGATTTTTAGGCAAATGATTATTTGATATTTGATGAATTATATTAATTTTGTAACGTGACTTACGCCACTGGCCGCAAAGCAGTGGCTTTTGTACATACATATATATCATATAAACAATATGTTAAAGCGTTTTTTTGTTAGCTTTCTCGGCACAATGGCCGGAATATGGGTGTCAGCTCTTATCGGCGGACTGCTTCTATTGATTATAATTGGCGCGGCCGCAATGTCAGGTAAGGAATCACCGGCTCAGGTCAAGAAAGGTAGTGTTCTTACCATCTCTCTTTCAGGAGAAGTTGCTGACCGATACGAACCGGGGCCATTGTTAGAGCAGATATATGGAGGGATGCCTGATATAATACCTCTTAACACCCTTCTCACAGCTATCGACAAAGCTGCCGGCGATGACCGCATCAGCGGCATATATCTTGACTGTCAGGGAGCTTCGATGGGCATGGCTCAGGCAGAAACACTGATAGAGGCTTTAGACCGGTTCAAGAAAAGCGGAAAATGGATTTATGCATATGCTGACAATTATACGCAGGGCAATTATTTCATAGCTACGGTAGGCGACAGCCTTTTCATCAATCCCCAGGGAATGCTTGACGTTCATGGATTATCATCGACGACATTGTATTTCAAGGATATGCTTGACAAACTTGGCGTTAATGTACAAGTAGTGAAGGTAGGTACATTCAAGAGTGCTGTTGAACCGTTTACTCTGACTGAGATGAGTGAGGCGAACAGACTGCAGCAAGAATATTTCCTCGGCACAATGTGGCATAATATGTCATCTACCATAGCACGCAACCGTGGCGTTGACACCACTGCAGTAAACCGATGGGCCGACAGCTTCAGCTATACTGCTGATGCCGCCACATATCTCAAGGAGAAAATGGTGGATGGAATCAAATATCGTCATCAGATGGACGAACTCTTGGCAAAGGCCACTGGCAATGAGAAAGCCAACAAACTTGAATATGATGACTACGTGACTGCGCCTTCATTCTCCGAAGGAAAGAAAAGCGCTAAAATAGCAGTATTGTACGCCGTAGGCGATATCACTGAGAATGGGTCCGATGGAATAGCATCCGAACGCCTCGTACCTGAAATAATAAAACTGTCAGAAAACAAGAACATAGACGGACTGATTCTCAGGGTCAACTCTCCCGGTGGAAGTGCTTTTGCTTCTGAACAGATCTGGGAAGCACTGCAACTGTTCAAGAAACGTACATCAAAGCCTTTCTACGTATCAATGGGCGACTATGCTGCATCCGGAGGCTACTATATTTCATGTGGGGCCGACAAGATATATGCCGAGGCTCTCACCCTCACCGGCTCAATCGGTATTTTCGGTATGATACCTGACGCATCAGGACTCCTGAAAGATAAAATCGGTATTAATACCACCACTGTTGAAACTAACAAGGGACAATTTCCCAACTTCTATTCAGCCATGTCTCCGGAACAGGCTGCTGCAATGCAGGCTTATGTCAACCGCGGATATGAAACATTTGTAAAACGATGTGCTGACGGCCGAAAAATGCCGGTGGATTCAATCAAAGCTATAGCGGAAGGTAGAGTATGGGATGGCGCCACAGCCTTGCGGCTGGGGCTCGTCGATCAGCTTGGAAGCCTATCGACAGTTATATCGGATATGGCTGCAGCTATCAATAAAGAATCGGGCAATTCAGGATATATCGTTACCGAATATCCAAAAGTTAAGCTTGAATGGTACGATGAAATGATGAAGCTCAATTCACAGTTTGCCGAAGCTACATTAGTGCGTGAACTTGGTCCTGCTCTCCCATATTACAAAGCGCTCAAGAATATCCGTGAGATGCACCCGCTTCAGTGCCGTATTGACTTCATCGAAATCAAATAAGATCCTAAGTATAAGCTAAGCTCCTTTCCGGAATGGCCAAACGAAGCAAAATATTATCATTGCTCCTTCTCTATCCCATATCGGTAGTCTACGGATGGGTAATGGCGCTTCGTAACTGGATGTTTGAGCAGAATATACTCAAGCAGCATGAATTTGACATACCTATTATATCAGTAGGTAATATTTCGATGGGGGGCACCGGTAAAACGCCACACACCGAGTATATAGTTAATATGCTAAAGAGCAGGTACAACCTTGGTGTTCTGAGTCGTGGATATAAGCGCAAGACTAAGGGTTTCGTGCTTGCTACACGCAACTCACATGTGGATGACATCGGTGATGAGCCATATCAGATCTATCATAAATTCCGCAAGGAGGGGGTCATGATGGCTGTATGTGAAAACCGAGTGAACGGCATTGAGCAGATGAGGGAGATTAATCCAGATATGAATCTCGTGGTGCTCGATGATGCGTTCCAACATCGCCATGTTAAACCGGCAGCGTCAATAGTACTGATGGAATGGAATCGCCCGGCATTTCAGGATTCGCTGTTACCCTATGGCCGCTTACGTGAACCTATGTCAGCGCTTAATCGTGCGGATATAGTGATCGTCACGAAGTGTCCTGACGATATCAAGCCGGTGGAATGCCGTCTGTTTCGTGAACGGCTCGAACTCTTCCCTTACCAGAAGCTGCTGTTCTCCCGCTTCATATATGACAACCTGAAGCCACTTTTCCCGCATGAAACGCCGGCACCTCAAGCAATCGCGCTTGACGATCTGACCAGAGAAGATACGATACTGGTAGTCTGCGGGATTGCAAATCCTCGTCCGTTTGTGAAATATCTGCGGACATATAATGCAAAAATTAAAATCAAGAGATATGCTGACCACCATCATTTCACACATGCTGATATGGAAGCTATCCTTCTGAAATATAATGCTATGAAGGGGACACGGCGCATAGTCATCACCACTGAAAAGGATGGTGTGCGTCTTGTCAACAACCCTTATTTTCCCCATCGATTGCGCCAGTATACTTATTATCTTCCCATCAAGGTAGGCTTTACGGAATTCAGCGACTGCACACTGGAGGATGCCATTGACGGGGTGATCCGCAATAACCGATTCCTGAAATAATATTTGCCAGCAGCAACTTTATATAACCAGATTTGTTTCACACATAAACCATAATTCAATCATGATAGAAAAAATAGAACAAACAGCCGAATATATCCGCACTCGTGTAGCATCACTTCCGGATACTGCAATTATTCTTGGCACAGGCCTTGGAGCTTTGGTAGACCATATCGAAGACAAACAGTTCATACCTTATTCTGAGATACCGAATTTCCCTGTTTCAACAGTCGAGGGTCATAGTGGCAACCTTATTTTCGGTCGCCTTGGCTCAAAACCGGTAATGGCTATGCAGGGACGCTTCCACTACTATGAAGGATATGACATGAAGGAAGTGACCTTCCCGGTACGCGTCATGAAAGCTCTTGGAATAAAGACACTGTTTGTATCAAATGCTGCCGGAGGCATGAACAAGGAGTTTCAGGTCGGCGACATAATGATAATCACTGACCACATAAATCTCTTCCCGGAAAATCCACTGCGCGGCAAGAACGACCCGCGTCTCGGCACCCGCTTCCCGGCCATGACTGAAGCTTACAGCCATAAACTGATAGCCTTGGCGGATGAAATAGCAGCTGAAAAAAACATACGTGTCATGCACGGTGTATATGTAGGCGTAACAGGTCCTACATTTGAGACGCCCGCTGAGTACGAAGCATACCGCATAATGGGTGGCGATGCTGTAGGTATGTCAACCGTGCCGGAAGTAATAGTGGCTAATCACGCCGGAATCACAGTATTCGGTGTATCAGTGATCACTGACTTAGGCGGCAAGGATGTCACTGAGGTACCCACGCATGAAGAGGTTCAGAAAGCCGCTCAGGCTGCCCAGCCTAAAATGATGGAAATAATGCGTGAACTTGTTGCTCGCGCTGAGTAAATCCATACAGTATGGAACAGACAGAAATATCAAAAATAGGCGAGTTTGGCCTTATTGACCGTATCACTGCTGGCATTGAGCATGTCAATGCCAGCACTGTGAAGGGGGTAGGCGATGACGCCGCAGAACTCTCATACCCCGACACAGAGGTTCTGGTAAGCTCAGATCTACTTCTTGAGGGGGTCCACTTTGATCTGACATATGTACCCTTGAAACATCTTGGATACAAAGCTGCTGTAGTTAATTTTTCCGATATATGTGCCATGAACGGTACTCCCAGGCAAATTACAGTTTCACTGGGTATTTCGAAGCGTTTCACGGTCGAACATATCGAAGCTCTGTATGCCGGAATCAGGTTGGCATGTGAGATATATGGTGTTGACCTCGTAGGAGGCGACACTACCGCTTCACGTCAGGGACTCGTGATCAGCATAACATGTATCGGAGATGCCCCCAAAGGAAAAGTGGTATATCGCGACGGTGCTAAGGATACCGATCTAATATGCGTGTCAGGCGACCTCGGTTCAGCCTATATGGGTCTGCAGCTTCTTGAACGGGAAAAAATAGCATCCGCAGGAAGCAAAGAATTTATTCCTAAATTTGAAGGAAAAGAATACCTTGTAGAGCGTCAGCTGAAACCTGAAGCCCGTAAAGATATAGTCAGAGAACTTGCCGATGCCGGAATTCAGCCCACTTCAATGATGGATATCAGCGACGGACTGTCGTCCGAGCTCCTCCATATCTGCAAGGCAAGCCATTGCGGATGCCGCATATACGAGGACCGTATCCCAATTGACTACCAGACAGCAGTAATGGCAGAGGAACTTGGAATGAATCTGGTGACAGCAGCCCTTAATGGAGGTGAGGACTATGAACTACTATTCACAGTACCGCTGCACGCACATGACGAAATCACCAAGCTAAAGGGTATAAAAGTCATAGGCCATATTACTAAGGAGGATTTAGGGTGTGCCATGATAACCCGTGATGGAGCTGAGATGCCATTACGTGCCCAAGGCTTCAACCACATGTCCGAAGAATAATAGTGCATAAACGGAAAATTTATCGTAAATTTGCAGCCGGAAAAAATTCAGATGTTTCTACTGACATATAAATAACTAATTCAAGGTCATGATAAATCGCGTATTGATTAGAATAAAGGTTGTACAGATGCTGTATTCATACCTGCTCACTCGTAGTGAATTTCGTATTATAGAAATGCCTGAAAATCCTTCGCGCGACAAGAAATACGCATTCAAGCTTTACCATGACTTGCTGATGTTTCTTCCCCAGCTTGCTGGCCAGCGCATTCAGACTGCAGAGGCAGTTGTTCCTGCCGCCGGCATAGAAGAGAACCGCTATCTGTTCAACAACCGCATGATACGCGCATTGATGGCAGATGATACGGTGCGGAGCATCATGTTTAAGGAGGGCGCCCGTATGCACCAGTACAGCAAGGTCCTCCCCATGATTTACGATGCGCTTGTAAAATCATCAGCTTACCGTTCATATATCCGTCTGAAAAACCGCGAGGTAAAAGAGGATGTAGAGCTGTGGGAAGCTATTGTGGCATCAATTATAGCCAAAAGCCCGGAATTTCTGGCTACCGCAAGAAAAGATGAGGACTTTACCCATGCAGGATTTGAATTAGGAATCAACTTGCTCAGGGAAACAATGGAAAGTTTCAGTGACAACCGTACCCGTCTGATTGACGCACGTAAATCACTGACCCGCTCACTTGACAAAGCTTACGAGCTGTATCACGCAATGCTTCTGCTATGTGTGGAACTTACACGTCTGCAGGAACAGAAGCTTGATGCCGCACGTCATAAGCATCTTCCGTCACCCGAAGATCTCAATCCCAATACACGCTTCATAGACAATCGCCTTCCAAAGCTATTGGAGAATTGTGAGGATATGAAAGAGTATATTAAGGAAAATCCCATTTCATGGAATGACAATCCCGGATTGCTGCGCCGTCTGCTTGACCGCATAACCGAATCCGACATATATGCTGAATATATGGCTCTTGAGGAAACAGATCTTAAAGCGGACTGTGATTTCTGGCGTTCGGTTTACAAGAATATAATATTCCCGAGCGATGATCTGGCAGAAGCACTTGAATCCATGTCAGTGTTCTGGAACGATGACCTTACCATAATGGATAGCTTCGTACTGAAAACCATACGTAAGATATCAACAGACGGTGAAGCAGCCCCGGTGCATCTTCTGCCGAAGTACAAAGATGAGGAAGATGCCCGATTCGGTGCAGACCTGTTCAGCCGCGCCATTGAAAACCGGGAGAAGTACCGTGCTCTGATTGACAAGTTCATTGACGGAACACAGTGGGACTCAGAGCGTCTGGCATTTATGGATATAGTGATAATGATCGCAGCTATCACTGAGCTGTTGGGCTATCCTTCGATACCGGTGCCTGTGACACTGAATGAATATATCGAGATTGCAAATTGTTACAGCACTAATAAAAGCGGACAGTTTATCAATGGCATTCTGTCGTCAGTCATAAATT
Source organism: uncultured Muribaculaceae bacterium (assembly GCA_910586895.1). Taxonomy (GTDB): domain Bacteria; phylum Bacteroidota; class Bacteroidia; order Bacteroidales; family Muribaculaceae; genus Paramuribaculum. The sequence goes on from CAJUIW010000001.1 coordinate 93,159, forward strand.
ATCTGAAAACAGAAGGCGAACTGGTGAAATAACAAATATTTATATTATATTTGCATACAACATTTTATAAAAACTATTGATTATGATTAATTCACTTATAATGCTTCAGGCAGCTGACCAGTCAGGAATCATGAATATCGGGATGATTATCCTTTTGGTTGTGATATTCTACTTCTTCATGATTCGCCCGCAGCAGAAGAAACAGAAAGAGATAAAGAAATTCCGTGAAAGCATTGCTCCCGGCGACCGCATTGTGACTGCCGGCGGTATATACGGCAAAGTAAAGAAAGTAAAGGAAACCACATTCGTTATTGAGGTATCAAACAATGTGGATATAACCATTGACCGCGGGTCAGTATATCCTTCGGCCGAAGAAGCTCAGAAAGATGCTGAATCAGCTGAAAAGAAATAATATAATTCAACAATCATAACCATTCGTCTTCGGAGCATAATAATGCTCCGGAGGCGAATTGATATTTTACACTGATATGGCCTCCAATATAAGCAGACAGGTGATTAGAGCTCGTGCCGCACTCCGGCGTGCTCTGAAATCGACAAAAGGTAAGAATGTTCTTTTGTATCTTCTGTTTGTATGTGTGGCATTCGTATTCTGGGTATTCCTTTCACTTGACACAGAGATTCAGCGTGATTTCGAGATACCCGTGGAAGTTGAGAACATACCTGACAGTGTTATAACGATAGGAGATATCCCTGCACAGTTCAATGTTGTGGTACAAGCCAAAGGCTCTCAGCTGCTGTCGTACATGTGGGGTAAAATACCGGTCATGAAAATAAAATTCATGGAAAGCGCCAGCGGTAAAGCTGTTTTCTCCATGAACAAATCAAAGCTCGAAGCCCGCATGAGAGATTACTTCGGACAGGGGGTACAGATACTTTCGGTACGTCCTGACTCCTTGAAGTTTGCCTATACAACGTCTCCCGGCCGGAAACTCCCCATTAAGCTCCGGACTGATATTACACCAAATCTGCAGTGTATCATAAGTGGACCTATCAGATGCTCCAATGACTCTGTAATGGTCTATTCATCCGGCGATTTTCCTCGTGACCTGCATGAAATATACTCTGACAATATTGTCCTTTCGGACATTAAGGATACCACAGTAGTAACCGTCGATCTGGAACATCCGGCCGGAATACGCATTATTCCGGACAAGATCACAGTATCAGTCCCGGTTGAACCGCTTATCATGAAGCGCAGAAAAATCCAGGTTGAGATACGTAATGTACCGGAGGATATGGGTATGATAACCTTCCCGTCATCAGTGGAGGTAAGTTACCTGATTCCTATGAGCCGCTATCAGGAAGAGCTTCCAATCAAGGCTTATGCTGATTTTGAGAGCGTACGCCAAGGTATGCAGAAGGTTAAAGTGAATCTCGGTTCTGTACCTCAGTCATGCCGTAGTATCTCAGTCATGCCTGACAGTGTAGAATTTATCATAGAGAAATCCCGTCAATAACCCTCTTTATGACTCCAAAAAGAAAACGACATATAGCCATATCCGGAGGTATCGGAAGCGGGAAGAGCGTAGTATGCAGGATTCTAACTGCCATGGGGATGCCTGTATATGACTGCGATTGCCGTGCAAAAAATCTGATGGACAGTAGCTTGGCAATCAAAAATCGCATAGCATCTGAAATTTGTCGGGAAGCCATTGACGCCGATGGAAATATTGACCGGGCAGCATTAGCCAACAAGGTATTCAATGACCGCTGTGCCCTTTCCGCCCTGAATTCGATAGTCCACCAAGCAGTAAAGGATGATTATCTTTCCTGGCGTAACGATGAAGCATTTCCTGACTGTGTATTTATAGAAACCGCAATATTATATCAAAGCGGGATTGACCAACTGGTTGACGAGGTTTGGGAAGTGACAGCGCCTGTTGACGTAAGAGTGCGGAGAGTCATGTCCCGCAACAATATTACAGAAGCGGAAGTGCTGAAAAGGATAAAATCGCAGGATTCATATATCCCGGAGTCTATGCACGGCTGTGTGAGAAAAATTATAAATGACGGGACCGTCCCTGTACTACCTCAGATAGAAGATAGCTTGAATTCATCTGCATCAGCCCAAGGTCTGAACCGGACGCGGTCATGATTGATTCTATCCGCTTCAAGGACGGCATAGATAATTCCGCTATCATCGGCTTTTGAAATGGTTTTGCCCCAATGGTCAAGCACAATAGAGCTCTCCATCGGATAACGTCCATACACATCCTCACCCGTCCGGTTGCATCCAAGGATATACGATTGATTTTCTATGGCACGCGCTGTAAGCAGCGTACGCCATGCAAATTCGCGTGCTTCAGGCCAATTGGCAGGGACAATCAGCGCATCGTACGCCAAATTCTTATTACGTAGCCATACGGGAAAGCGGATATCATAGCAAATAGCCATGCGTAGTTTCCATGTACGGAAGTCTACCACTGGCGATATACCGTTACCTCCGGTCATTATTCTGGACTCGCCGCCGGCACTGAACAAATGATACTTATCATACGTGACAAGTTCCTTCCCGGGGAGGACAAAGAAACCACGGTTATATAGCTTTCCATCCTCAATCACAGCGACACTACCACAGATTCCCATGTCCAGTCTATCGCTCAGCTCCTTCAGACGCACAAACAGATCATCCGGAGTATTTTCAACCGCCTGACTCATCTTACTTGCGTCAGCAAAAAAAGATGTTGTGAACATCTCCGGCAGTATCGCCAAATCGGTATCCGGGTCAACGTTTCGGAGCATATCAAAGGCGAGCCGAATATTTGCATCCGGCTCACCATTTATAATATTGAGGGGCAATAATGCCACTTTAAGATTACGTTCAGGCATTCAGACAGTGAATTTATCGGGATATATAGCAGTAACAGTGCTGTAAAAATCTTTAATCGTCTTCATATCAGCTTCAATGTCATCGCCCGGTATAAACGTACGGTTAAGCCTCAAAGTCTTTGTTCCGCCATCTATAACAGCCAATAATATCGGGACATTCGCCTCGCGGGCTATGCGCAGAAAACCGGTATGCCAATTTGAAGTTCGGCTTCTGGTCCCTTCAGGAGTGATAGCGATAGTCATCCTATCGGTAGCGTTAAACTTCTCGACGATTGCAGATGTAAGATTTCCACCCTTGTGCTTGCGCGATACCGGGATTCCACCCAAGGCTTTGAATATATACCCCAACGGGAAGAAGAACCATGATTCTTTCATCAGAAAACCGGCTTTTCGGCCAATTGATGAGTATGCCAGTTCACACAGCACAAAATCCCAGTTGCTGGTATGTGGAGCCACACAGATTATACACTTCGGATAATCAGGAACTGTTACATCCACTTTCCAACCTGACAGACGCAAAAGCGCCTTACACAAACTCATGGCTGACCGGCGGCGATTTTCTTATTCATTTCACGCTGCTCGTCAGACAGGAGAGCGTTCATCTGTTTGACGATGCCCTGAATATGCGAATTGAATTCTTCATGAAGCTTCTGATAGCCGGCTGAATAGTATTTATTTCTGGCAGTATTATACTCTCTTTTTGAGGTGTAGTCAGCCGGAACTTTATCGAAAGAGAATGATGCATGGTCAAGAGCATTTTCCTGCAACATGGCCACTTCTACAATCAGATGATTCATCTTCTCACGATCCATATCTTCAATAAATTCCGATGCCATCATACATTCTGCAGCTACTGAGCCGCACACGAAGCGGATATACTTTTTAAGTTGACGTTTGTTTGCCATTTTTTAGTTCAATTTCTAAATTATTAATTGGGATTATTTATTTGTTCTAAAACTCTGCGGAAGGCAGAAAGAGTCCGGGCTATTTTTACCGGAGCATTGCCACGGATAGCAGTAATTCCTTTTTTGGATTTAGGCGAATAGCGGTCAGGCGAAGCTGTAGCAAGAGCTATGCCGACTTCATCATCCGCCAATCCCGACAAGGCACTGTATGCCAGCGCAGAATGCGGGTCAAGGAAATAACCTTTAAGTCGCTCTATCCGAGAAATAGTTTCTGACACCACAATATCAGGGAATGAGACTCCGGTCACATCCTTACGCAGATGCTCGAGTGAATTGCCATATAGGTCCATGACCCGCGAATAATTATCGGGATTATTAACGTCCAATGCCGGAGATATAGTTGTCACAGTGTCAGGGCTTGGCTTATACACTCCGGTGTCAAGATAACGGCAAAAAGCATTATTTATATTATGCGCCGATATGTATCTGTTCACAGGCAGTCCCATTCTTTTAGCTATAAGTCCGGCCGTAAGAGTACCCAGATTACCGGATGGTACAGATATCACAATTTTTTTACCGGATAAGTCTGTTTCAGCTGCAAGACGTGCATATCCATGAAAAAACATGATAGTCTGCGCCAATATCCTCGCAATATTCAATGAATTGGCTGTAGCAATATGATAGTGTGAATGAATCTCCGATGAATTCAACGTCTCACGGACAATACGGCGGCAGTCCTCGAAAGATCCTCTTACAGCTACCGGGTGTACCGATTTATCCATACTGAACAGACGTAATTGCCCCTCAGTCAACTTCCCATCAGGAAAGAGGACAAAGACATTCACTCCGGATATTGATGCAAAACCATTTGCCACAGCAGCACCGGTATCTCCCGAGGTCGCCACAATGATATTCATTGCGCCATCAGTACCGTGTTCACTCCGTGTATAGTAACTGAACATACGTGACAGGAATCGGGCCCCTCCATCCTTTACAGTTCCGGTGGGTCCGTGGAACAGCTCAAGTACATAACGTCCCGTTTCCAGCTCTTTTATCGGGGCCCGAAATGTCAAGCTTTCCCTGACAAGAGAATGCACAATATCAAGAGGTATCACCTTATCAAACAAGGTTCCGGCCACAAGGTACCCAATCTCAATAATGGACATCCCCGGGATATTGTTTATCACAGCACGGGGAAGCACCGGTATAAAATCAGGCATGTAAAGCCCGTTGTCAATGCCGATACCTGTCATTACCGCTTCCTTGAGCGACACCTTAATATCAGGATGTAATGTATTGTGATAAAGCATAATCTCCGACCAAAATAAATGTTCAGTGAATATTAGCGATACTCATTATGTCAGCAAATACACCGGCAGCCGTAACATCAGCTCCGGCACCATACCCTTTGATTACCATAGGATATTCCTTATAGCGCTCTGTGGTAAGCAGGATTACATTATTGCTTCCCTCAAGGCTATATAGCGGATGATTCGACTCAACCTCGCGCAATCCTACCGTGGCCTTACCATCAGATAGAGTGGCTACAAACCGCAGTTTCCGTCCGCGGTTTTCTGCAGACAGACGCCTGTCCTCATACATGCGGTTGTACTTCTCTGCCTTGGCAAAGAAATCATCTACCGAACCTTCAAATACTTCAGCCGGGAGCAACGGTTCTATCGTGACATCATCGCAACTTATCTGATACCCTGATTCCCGGGCCAATATGACAATTTTTCTCACCACATCGGCGCCGCAGAGATCCACACGCGGATCCGGCTCGCTATATCCCATTTCGCGTGCCATACGGATAGCATCTGTAAATGACACTTCCGCCGACATGCTGTTGAAAATATAGTTGAGCGAACCAGAAACGACAGCTTCTATACAAATTATATGGTCACCGCTATTTATAAGATTGTTGATAGTATTTATGATCGGCAACCCTGCTCCGACATTAGTTTCAAAAAGGAACTTTACATCCTTTTTACGTGCGGTCTGCTTGAGCGATGAATACCTGTCATAGTCGCCAGATGCTGCAATCTTATTGGCCGTCACTACATTTACGTAGTGGCCCAACAGATTGTGATACTGATCGGCGACATCTGTACTGGCTGTACAATCGACAACAACGGAATTGAAGATATTCATACCTATCACGTTGCGGCTAACCTCTGCAATAGTGGTAGGGGAGCCACACTCCTCAAGAATTTTCTTAGGATTACTGATATCTATACCTTCGCGGTCAAAGAGAGAGAGTCTGGAATTGGCAATGCCCACTACCTTTAGCTCCAGCGCCTTCTGATGCAGAAGTCTGTCATGCTGTTGGGCCAGCTGCTGAAGCAGGTGACACCCAATGTTGCCAATTCCAATCACGAAAAGATTAAGCACCTGGGTGTCAGACAAGAAAAAACTATCGTGTATTACATTGAGCGCCTTACGCTGATTCTTAAGTTCTGTAACAAAAGATATATTAGTTTCCGATGCTCCCTGAGCACAAGCTATTACATTTATACCATTACGGCCAAGAGTATTAAACAGCTTGCCGGCCACGCCTGTCGAATGGCGCATATTCTCACCCACGATAGCGATTGTGGCAAGATTATACTCCGCCTTGATAGGATTCATCTCGCCGGTCTCAATCTCAGCGGAAAATTCCTTTTCAAGCGACTGCACAGCCCGCTCCGCATCAGCATTCCTTACGGCGAATGAAGTAGTGTTCTCACTTGATGCCTGGGATACAAGGAATACACTGACACCGTTGGCTGCAAGCGTATTGAAAATGCGGGCATTAACACCGATCACGCCCACCATACACAATCCTGATACTGTGATAAGACATGTATCATTGATTGATGATATACCTTTGATATCCTTATTTTCACCCTCCGGGATATCATCGCTTATGCAAGTCCCCGGAGCATCAGGATTGAATGTATTCTTGATATAGATGGGGATATTTTTATGGAATACGGGATATATCGTAGGCGGATATATTACTTTAGCTCCAAAGTTGCAAAGCTCCATCGCCTCGATAAATGACAGATGCGGTATGACGTATGTATTCTCTATAATACGCGGGTCAGCAGTCATAAATCCATCGACATCGGTCCATATCTCAAGCACATCCGCATCAAGCGATGCCGCAAGTATAGCGGCGGTATAGTCACTTCCGCCACGTCCAAGATTGGTAACATCGCCATTTCGGTCAGAAGAAATGAATCCGGGAACCACAGCTACCTTAAAATCAAGTCCGTCAAAAGTGGAGTGAATCAACTGTTGCGACAAATCGTTGTCAAGCACATGCTTGCCAAACTGGTCCATTGTCTTTATGAATCCACGTGAATCCAAGAGCACAGCATCCTTTATGATACGGCTTATTATCGAGCTTGACAGACGTTCACCATAGCTTACGATTATATCGAGCGACCGGGGCGACAAGTCCTTTATAAGACTGACTCCAAGATATATATTGCCCAACTCGCCAAGCAGCGCATCAACCCGGGTATTCACCTCATCGCGGTATTCCTCAGGTACAAGACAATCGATTACATTGCGGTGGCGCTCCACCATCTCATTATATGACTCAATATATGACGGATCACCTTTTGCTGCCGTACGGGCTGTGGATATAAGTTTGTCAGTTATTCCACCAAGCGCCGAAACAACAACAATCACCGGTTCAGTACGGCCCTCTACAATCGCCTTAACACTTTTAAGGCTTTCTGGTGTGCCTACCGACGTTCCGCCAAATTTCAATACATTCATTTTTCAGTAATTCAATTTGGTTATTTCAGGTTACAAAAATACTAAAAATATTTCCGCAAAATGACCTTTGGCCATATTAAATAAGCCGAAGTAGCAATCAAAACTATCGAATGAGCCACCTTTAACAAAAACAGTGCAATTATAAAAGAGAACCCCTGCCTTCGGTTATGAAAGCAGGGGAGATGAAGGTTATCGGAATATCGAATTATCATATTACATTTGGCTTTTTAATAACGCCAGTAAAATGCCTTCTCTTTGACTATACAACAACATGGCTGACCGGTTGGTTCAATCAATGTTGGTTTTTTAGCTGAAATTTTTGTAATACCTTGCCGGACGGAATATCCGTACTATTCCAAAACTAACCGCTGATACTACAAGCAACGGCAGAAACAGAATAAATCCGTCAGTCATTTCTACTGTCAGAAACAGTGCCATCAGCGGAGCTCTTATAGCCCCGGACATTACCCCCGCCATACCCATAAAGGCGAATCCGGATACAGGAAGATCAAGTCCGCAGAATTCATTCAGTGCCGATGCAAAAAAGAAGCCTACCATACATCCGGCAAATAGCGTCGGAGCAAAATCACCGGCCACACCGCCGCCACTATTACTGGATGAGGCGGCAAAGCATTTCGACAGTGCGATTCCTCCAACTATGAGCAGAAATTGCCAGGACGCCGTGGTTACCTCAAAGAACGGACTATTGGAAGTAAGTGCGCTGAAATCACCATTAAGCAAGTGGCCCATCATGTCATATCCCTCACCGTACATGGCCGGAAACACGAACAGTATCGCTGACAGTATCACACCGCTGATAATATTGCGATACCATGGATTATGAATCTTGCTAAATAAGACTCCCATACGATCCATTACATCTGAATAATACAGTGAATAAAATCCGGTGGCGACCCCTAAGAGTATAACCCACGGTATGACAGAGGCATCAAACTGCTCCATCTGCAGATATGATAGATCGACTGTATACCCTGAAAGCACATACGCAGTCATAGCAGCCGTTATACATGACATCAGAAGTGCCATTACCGACACCGTAGTCAACTCGATTCGCATCACTTCCAATGTGAAAAGCATTCCACCTATAGGAGCCTTGAAAATACCTGCGATACCGGCACCGGCACCACACCCCACCATTATCAGTATCATACGCTTATCAAGGCGGAAAAGGCGTGCCACATTGCTGCCTACCGCAGCTCCGGTTGTTGCAATAGGGCCTTCGGAACCTGCCGATCCGCCGAATCCGAGCGTCAGCGAACTTGCTATCATCGGTGCCCACATCAAGTAGGGTGGAAGCATATAGTGATTGGCTGCAATCGAATTCTGCAATCGTCGTACGCCATGCTCTATATTATGACGAAGAATATATCTCTGATAAATGCCGGTAAGCACAATTCCCAACAATGGAATCAAGAGAAGTGTATAGTTAGGGCCATCCATATGCAATCCCACCTTAAAATACACTGCCAGATGATGTATGATGGCCTTAAGCAATGCAGCAAACGCACCGCATATCAAACCGGTGCCCACAGCGAGTATGAACAGGAACGCCTGATCCGACACATGCTTCACACGCCACTGTACTGTTGATTCAATGACGTGCTCAATCCATGGTCTGAAGAAAGATATATTCGGTTTACTTGCCATGAAATCTTAACGCTAACCACCAGTGGATTGTTTATAAAAAAAATGACCGCCACAGCATATTGCCATGGCGGTACAAATCTATAATTGCAGATCTTTATTTTTCAATAAGCGAATGTCCTGTCATCTCAGCAGGCTGCTTAAGGCCCATAATGCTGAGAATTGTGGGAGCTACGTCGGCAAGACGGCCATTTTCAACCTTGGCATTCTTGTCATCAGTAACGTAGACGCAAGGAACCGGATTCAGCGAATGGGCTGTATTAGGTGTGCCATCAGCATTGATAGCATTGTCGGCATTGCCATGGTCAGCTATTATAATTACTTCATATCCGGCTTTCTTAGCTGCCTCAACAGTATCACGTACACATTCATCGATTGTTACCACAGCTTTTTCAATCGCTTCATATACTCCGGTATGACCTACCATATCACCGTTGGCATAGTTTACAACAATGAAATCATATTTTTCTGAAGCTATAGCAGCGGTAAGCTTGTCGCAAACCTCAAATGCACTCATTTCAGGCTTCAGGTCATATGTGGCAACCTTGGGAGATGCGACAAGAATTCGGTCCTCACCTTCAAACGGAGCTTCACGGCCACCATTGAAGAAGAATGTCACATGGGCATATTTCTCAGTTTCAGCTATATGAAGCTGGTGCTTGTTGAGCGATGAAAGATACTCTCCGAGAGTATTGTCAACGTTCTCCTTATCAAACAGGATATGAACACCGGTAAATGAAGCGTCATACGGAGTCATGCAGTAATACTGGAGATCCTTGATGGTATGCATCCCTTCATCAGGCATATCATGCTGGGTGAGCACTGTGGTAAGCTCTTTCGCACGGTCATTGCGATAGTTGAAGAATATCACGGCATCACCCTCCTTGATAGTACCGTCAACGGTAGAGTTATTGATAGGCTTGATGAATTCGTCAGTCACATCTTCATCATATGACTGCTGCATGGCAGCAACCATATCATCGGCCTGCTTACCTTCACCTTTAACAAGAAGGTCATAAGCGATCTTCACACGTTCCCATCTCTTATCACGGTCCATAGCATAATAACGGCCAATGATAGAGGCAATCACACCGGTACTTTTTTCACAATGTGCCTGAAGCTGCTCGATAAAGCCCTTGCCGCTGCGCGGATCGGTATCACGGCCATCCATGAAGCAATGGATGTAGACTTTTTCCAGTCCGTAGGTTTTTGCAATATCGCACAGTGCGAACAGATGATCGAGCGATGAATGCACGCCGCCATCTGAGGTGAGCCCCATCAGATGAAGTGCTTTGCCATTATCACGTGCATATGAATAGGCACTCTTGATTTCAGGATTATCCATTATAGATCCTTCACGGATAGCCTTGTTGATCTTCACAAGGTCCTGATATACAACGCGGCCGGCGCCAATGTTCAGGTGACCCACCTCGGAGTTGCCCATCTGGCCGTCAGGCAAACCTACATTTTCACCACTTGCCTGCAGCTGTGAGTGAGGATAATCAGCCAGTAAAGAATCCCAATAGGGAGTGGGGGTTGAATATATAACATCGCCCTTGCTGTGGTCACCTATACCCCAGCCGTCAAGAATCATTAATAGTGCTTTATGTGCCATTTAATTTCAGTTTTTAGTTATCTTTATTGGATTACAAAAGTAATGAAAATTTAGCGGAAAACATACGTGTATGATGTTATTTCATTTTATTTGTTACCTTTGCAAAGAAAAATAAAAATCAACCAATATGAAACGTATCATAATCTCACTCCTTGTTGCTGTGGTAGCTTTGATTGGCACTACAGGAGCTAATGCTCAATTCCGTTATGGCGCAACAGCTGGAGTGGAAATATCGTCATTAAAATTCAAACAGGATCTTTTTGATGTGAATCAGAATGTAGGATTCTCGGCAGGAGTATTAGGTGAACTGATGTTCCCCGGTGTAGGATTCGGCATTGACTTCGGGCTCCAATATACTATGTTAGGGGCCACAATGAACCTCGGACAGAAGCCCATGTGGGCCGATCAGGGATACGGTAAAGAAAAATCGCAACTCCATTACGTTATGGTGCCTATACATCTCCGATTCAAATATACACGTCTAAATGGCCTTGAGGATTATATCGCACCGTTTGTTTATGCAGGCCCGTCATTCGGTTTCCTTGCCGGTCATAACAAGCTTGAGTGTATGGATTATGCAGGTGGCGATTTAGGTATTGACTTTGGCATCGGTGCTGAACTTGCCACACACTGGCAAATAGCAGCAAGCTACCGTATGGGTATGACATATGCCTTGAAAGCCAAAGTGCTTACTGATTTTTCGGCCCGCAACAACAGCTGGAGCGTGAAAGTAAGCTATCTATTCTGATAGTATTCAGACAGGATCATAAAGCAGTCACGCCGTAATTCACTAATGGATTACGGCGTGACTGTTTTTATTTATAGATTAGTTTAGGCAATCATATACGGAATGGAATCGGAAGAATGAAATACACCGGCACTTTTGAAGAACCGATCTTACCGGCTTTCCAGCGAGGCATATTCTGAATTATCCTTACCGCCTCCTTGTTGAGATGTTCATCAACCCCTCGGATTACTTCTATCTTATCAATAGCCCCATCTGTTCCAATGATAAAGCCACACAGCACACGTCCCTGAATCTGCTTCCGGTATGCTTCAACCGGATAACGGCGCTCGGAATTAATAAAATGAAGCATAGCTATTTCGCCACCGGGGAACTGAGGCTGCTCGTCGACCGCATCAGGCAGATATGCCTCTACTTCAGATGAAGCCCGGCCATGTCCGGAGGTCTGAAAGGTGACGGTTCGTCGCCCCTGTGCGGATATCCCTTCCGCGGAACAAACCGCAAGGACGGCCGCTGCTACTAATGGCGTAATTGTATATCTAATATTCATACTTGTCGTTGAATGGACAATATTATTTCTGATTACACTTTTCAAATCATTGCAAGTGATAATGAATTGTATGTGCAAAAATAAACTTATGCACTTAAATACACAATGGTTCTGAAGTGATTTTGTGAATGATTATTATTGTTTTATCTTTGTTGACAATTTTAATTAACTTAAATATACTCTGACGGCAAGTTCTACGTTTGTTATTTAATGAAAGCACTCAAATATATCGTGTCTGCCGTGGCAATGCTGCCCTTAAGTATCTCCGCCCAGAATACTGGCGAGGGGAGTACCTCGGCATATAATTTCCTGGATATCACCCCGTCAGCGCATATTTATGGACTTGGTGGAATCAATATAACCACTGTCGATGATGATATCAATTCAATAGGTCAGAATCCGGCCCTGCTTGGTCCAGAATTTGACTTCCAGATCGGATTTAACTATATGCGCTATATCGGCGGCTCGAATTTCACGGGTCTTACTACCGGCGGACGAGCTACCGACAGAAGCGGATGGGCTGCCACAGTCCAGTATTTCGGATATGGTGAAATGAAAGAAACTGATGCGGGCGGTAATATTCTTGGATCGTTCTCACCTAAAGATATTGCGATAGGAGGCATGTATTCACATGACATCACCGATCGGCTCAGAGGTGGTATAGCCATACGTATGCTCTACAGTTCGTATGCGGAATATAGCGCTATGGCTCTGGCCACAGATCTTGGCCTTAACTACTATGATTCGGAACGCGATCTATCCCTTTCGCTGGTAGTGGCCAATCTTGGCGGACAAGTTAAGCGCTTCACTGACCGATATGACCGCCTTCCGGTTGATATACGCCTCGGATGGAGTAAATCTTTTGCCAATTTACCGATACGTTTTTCCGTCACGGCATGGAATCTTACAAAATGGAAACTGCCATATTACGATGCAGGGGATGGCTCTGCCGGCTCAGTGATGACGCTGAAGGATTCATTTTCAAGCAATCTTTTCCGGCATCTTGTTTTTGCGGCTGACTTCATCCCGTCCGACCGCTTTAATATCGGCATTGGCTATAATTACAAGACACGCACCGACATGAGCACCTATTCACGAAGCTTTCTGTCGGGGTTTTCAATCGGAGCAGGACTTAAAGTCAGCAACTTCAAGCTTGGCATAGCTTATGCACAACCACATACCGGCGCTTCCACATTTATGTTGAACATATCTACAAACTTATACGATTTTAGAAACTGATGAACACTGATAAATCAAAGATAACTATTGCTATTGATGGATACTCTTCATCAGGCAAAAGCACGATGGCAAAGCATCTTGCCTCAGAAATAGGATACAGGTACATTGATTCGGGAGCCATGTACCGGGCTGTCACATTATTTGCCATGCGTCACAATATGATTGACAGCAACGGAGCTATCGACACCGAAGCCCTGATAAAAGCTCTACCCGCAATCAGAATTGACTTCCGGCCCACCGACGGCGGACAGATAACGCTGCTCAATGACGAGGATGTAGAAAAGGAGATCCGCTCGCTGGCCGTATCGTCACACGTATCTGAGATTGCCGCAATCCCGTCAGTACGCCATGCACTTGTAGCCATGCAGCAGGCATTCGGACGCGAGGGGGGCATAGTGATGGACGGACGTGATATAGGCACTACCGTATTCCCAAACGCCGAACTTAAGATTTTCGTAAACGCATCCGCTGAGACAAGAGCTCAGCGCCGCCTTGCCGAAATGCTTGAAAAGGGTGCCAACGTATCATTTGAGGAAGTGCTGGCTAATGTAGTTCATCGCGACCATATTGATGAGACACGCGAAGAAAGCCCGTTAAGAAAAGCCGATGATGCCCTTTTACTTGACAATTCCACAATGAGTCCAGAAGAGCAGAACTCACTGCTTATGGAGATGTTCCGCAACGCACTCAACAGACAGGCATGATAATAGAGATTGATGACCGCTCCGGATTTTGTTTCGGTGTAACCACATCGATCCATAAAGCGGAAACGGAACTCGAAAAGCAGAATCACCTGTATTGCCTTGGCGATATAGTCCATAATAGCGCCGAGATGGAACGTCTGCGCACAAAAGGCCTTGTCAGCGTCACTCATGATCAGATGCGTGAGATCGGGCCTTGCAAACTGTTGCTTCGCGCCCACGGTGAGCCGCCATCAACGTATCAGATAGCCCGGGAAGCCGGCATTGAGATTGTTGACGCCACATGCCCGGTGGTATTGAAACTGCAACAGCGTATAAACCACACCTACCATACCGCATCGCCAGATACACAGATTGTGATATATGGCAAAGCAGGACATGCCGAGGTAAACGGCCTGGTAGGGCAGACCGACGGACACGCAATAGTTGTGGACGACGCCGATTCGCTTGATAAGATTGATTTTAACCGACCAGTTGCACTCTATTCGCAGACTACACGTTCGCTTGAAGGATGGCAATGTATGGTTGAGCGCATACGTGAAGCATTGGCCCCGGGGGTAGAATTCACCTACGTCGATACGATATGCCGACAGGTTTCAGGACGCGTAGAACATATACGCAACTTTGCTTCGAAGCATCACACCATTCTGTTTGTCAGCGGCAGCAAAAGCAGTAATGGCAAGGTTTTGTTCGCCCAATGTCATGATGTCAACCCCATGACATATATGATTGGCAGCCCTGACGACATAAAAGAGGAGTGGTTCATTGACAATCCGGAAAGCATTGGTATATGCGGCGCGACTTCCACCCCCCGTTGGCTTATGGAGGAGGTCCGCGATTTCATCATATCACGCATTCAGGATAAATCCACATCCAGATGAATGATTTCGTAGCGATTGATGTCGAGACAGCCAATCAGAACCCTACAAGCATATGCGCTGTAGGAGCTGTGAAAGTGACCGGAGGATATATATCTGACAGATTTTACAGCCTGGTTCATCCTATCCCGAATTTCTATATACGCCGTTTCACGGAAGAGATACACGGGATTTCAAGAGCTGATACCGATTCGGCTCCAACCATGATTCAGGTATGGCAGGAACTCCGCCCATGGATAGGGACACTTCCGTTAGTGGCTCACAACTGCCGTTTCGACCAATCATGCCTGCGGGCCACCCTCAGACACTTCGGCTGCTACGACCTGGACAACCACACATTCCTGTGCACGCTGCAACAGGCACGCCGCACAATACCACGCTCAATCTGTGCATCATTCAGCCTGCCGGCTCTTGCCGATTTTCTTGGAATACCATTTAATAATCATCACAATGCGCTCTCTGACGCAGAAGCATGCGCAAAGATAGCAATGACAATATTATGAATTTTAGAAGTATCATCACTCCGGTTTTAGCGCTACTGTTCCTGAGCACTGTATCATGTAAAAACTCAGACGATCAGAAGCAGGATGAAAGCATGGAAAAGGCAAAGGTGGAGCATGAAGTGGCGCCAAGGGACTCCGCTCTATATAAAATGGGACAACGACATGCGGCCTATATGCTGAGCGGAAGCACCCATAATGATACCATCTGTGCAAAACTTCTTGATATACGGGCTCGCGAAACGGATATACGCAATCGCGTGGATGACGAAGCAGCCGATGCTTATATCTTAGGATTTCAGCACTTTATCATCAAAGAGAATCCAGAATTAGCCGACAGCATATTCTAAACGTTAAAAAAAAGACAAAAAAGATTTGCAGATAAAGAAAAAAGGCGTAACTTTGCAGTCACAAAACCACTACTAATGGTTCCTTGGCCGAGTGGTTAGGCAACGGTCTGCAAAACCGTGTACAGCAGTTCAAATCTGCTAGGAACCTCGAAGAAGCCCGCAACCAAGCGGGCTTTTTATTGTTTTAATCCTCAATTCCGAACTCTATGCGCCCGAATACGACGGCGTATGGTAAAAAAGCTGTGTATATGTATTAAACTTCTTACCTTTGCATAAATTTGAAAGGCAATGGAGAAGAACCCGTACATATAGCTGACAGAGTGTCTGATTCCGGAAAAGATTATGAAGACAATCATCTGGAATTTAAGAAGATCTGACAACAATCAGCAATCGTGTCTCACAAAATGTTGAAACCAAAATCCCGAATGATTTAAATTATATTTAATATGAAAAAATGGATTATTTACTTGCTAGGTATTATCACGGGCATTATACTAACATTTGCTTTTGCATTTTGCGTTAATCTATCTAACAGTTCAGGAATTATTGGACTTGAAATATTTGAGGAATCTGGCGATTATATGGAATACTCACAATTTGAGGTATTCCAAGTGGTAGAATCAGGATGCGCGTTAGCTCATGCCGATGAATCTTTGGGGACAATAGTATTGATTATACCAGATAAAAATCAAAAGTTCTATGATGATCAAAAAATCGTTCTTACAAAAGAACAATGTGCTCAGCGTGTAGGAACTTATAAATACAGTACCAAAAGTGGAATAGAAAAAACAGTCCCTGCTGTTAGAATAATCAATGGGGTGGAATTACCAAAATCAAATAAAGCTATCGTAGCTAAAAATAATTCTGAAAAAACATTATTTGATAAGCCTGGAGATTGTGTAAGCCGAAAGAATTTTGAAGTACAGGAGGTCTTGGAGTCAGGAGATGCTATTGCGCTGGAAATTAGAGAAACTATTTCGGGATATGTGTTTACTTCTGATTTAGAAGTCTTAATATTAGCTCAAGAGGGTAGTAATTTTTACAACAACCAAATAGTGAAAGCTCCTCAAGGAAAGTGCGCAAGACAAATTGGAAACTATAAGTATGAACAGTATGGAAATACAAAAGTAATACCTATAATTGCATTCAAATAAACATTTGAGTATTTATATACAAATCATTGAATAATTTTAATGTCACTAATGTCTATAATATTCTTGATTTGTTTGATAATAGGTATTTTTTATCTTGTTTATGTCAAACGAAAAGAACGAAAACTCATCGAACAGGTCACTCCCCTTACTCGTGGCGAGTGGTCTGAACGGAGAGTGATATTGAAATTATTGAAAGAGGGTATCAATCCTAAAGCCATATTTCATGACTTGTATATTCAAAAACCGAGTGGAGAATACACGCAAGTAGATGTAGTTGTTGCAACAAAGGCGGGCATTATCGTGTTTGAAGTCAAGGATTATAGTGGTTGGATTTTTGGTAACGAATATCAGAAATATTGGACACAATTATTAGCATATGGTAAGGAAAAACATCGTTTCTATAATCCAGTTATGCAAAATGCCGGTCATATTAAAGCCATTAGGCAATGTTTACCACAAAATCCTGGCATTCCAATTTATTCTGTCATAGTGTTCTTCGGGAATAGTGAGTTTAAGCACGTTACTTGCAGTGCAGATAATACTTTTGTAATATATCCTCATTCTATCCGACAGGTCGTATCCGAAATTTTAATGCAGCCCAATGCCAATTTCGGAAATAAATACGAGATAATGAACTTGTTTACGAAGGCAGTGCAAAACGGTAATGATTCGATGATTGTTTCTTCACAAATCAATTCTGCTGCATACTATGGTCGCAAAAAGCCACAATCCACTTATACCATATCGTTCAACTCATTATTCCGTTTTCGTGGCTTATCGCACAGAAGAAAATTTTGGTAACCGCACTATTAACGTATTAAACAAAAGGGCCATCTAGCGAGAATTGTCAAATAGGTATCAGGCATTAGTGTTCGTCACATTTTTTTCCATTCGCTTGCATACGTTCGGTTTCCCAATCATACTCACCCTCTGCAAAATCGTATACCTATTTTGAATTTAAGTGTATGTATGGCGATGCTTAATTCCATCAAAGTCTGCTTTTGTTCAGCATAGCCATACAGCTAGTCACCAACCGCCTTTTGCGTTTTAGTCTTTTCTGCATATTCCTGCATCACACTTTTTATGTCGGTAGCTTCGTATGGGACGCAAATAGTGTTTTATGCTACTCCGTTCAAAAATAAATAATCACATTGATGGCTCGCCTGAAGACCTCGCTTGCCTAGTATTATTGCTCCCGACAGTAACAATAACCTCCCTGAAAAAGAAAGGATATATCCTTGTTATAACCTAATCTCGACTTGAAGCATAAGCCCTTAAAAGGACAATTGTTTGCTGTAAATTCAGATATATAACCTTCACAGCATCGTTCACCGTATATCCTTAAACGTTGTGGAATAAAAAGAGAGTCAACTCAAATGAACTGACTCTCAGTGTTCTATTAATTGAGCCGCGAGTGGGACTCGAACCCACGACCTTTTCGTTACGAATGAAATGCTCTACCGACTGAGCTATTGCGGCTGGTTTGTATTTTGCAGTGCAAAGATACTAAAAGTTTGCGTATTGTTTACTAAATGTCAACTTAATTTTTGCTTCACTAAGTTTGAGAGTAACCATGCTCGGACCGCTCACATAGGGTGCAATTGACGTAACATATGTCTGACCGGACTGATAATATGAATCGGAGGATGATTCAGTTGTTACATCAACAGGCGTGATTATAAATGTATAATCATCTGCTGTAAGCTCATCCTTTGCCAACATATCAAGCAGGTACTGACGCATATTGGTCAGTGAATAAGAGTTGGTCGAACTGCTGTAAGTAGCAAGGAATGAAGTCTTGCTGTCAGTAATCTTGTTTTTGGCGAAGAATTCATCCTTATCTTTCTTCAGCACCACAAGAATATTGGTAGGAGGTTCGATTCCATAACTGTTTTCAATAGCTTCTGCAGGAATAGACATTGTCAGGGTATTGATCACCGACAGCTGACCGGACTGACGCTTATAAGCATCGATAATATCCTTTACGGGGAATTCCATCTCTACATCAAGACCGGCAGGAGCGCAGAGAATTGCTTCTCCAGCGGCTACACGTGATGTAATGGCATCAGCGACTGAAAGGTTGAGAATGTTGTTTGTAACAACCTCAGGTGTAACAGCCATATATGTACGCACCAGATTGTACACAGTATCACGTGTCGAGGAATCTGTCTCAATAGTTGCATGGCGACGGTAGAACACATTAATACGTGTCTCCGATATATTGGTCACACGACCATTGCCAAACGAATTGCGGATATACAGACCCGGGAAGAACTGGGCAAACGCCTGAGGAGTGGCAAACGTATTGGGATTTGTCCGGTACTCCTTATAGAAACTGCGTGCAAAATCAACCGGAAGGTCAACCGATATGGTTCGATAATACAGATTGTTGAGCGAGTCGTTGCTGAGAGCATTCCCGGTATAGATTTCTGACTCCCACATATTGTTGGAGTCATAATATCCTGTGGGGTCAAAGTTGCTGTAGATAGGGGAGGGAAGCTGCTTTGTAAGGGGATATACCTGCAGACCCATCGGCACCAATGAATCGCCCGTGAATGCGCCGGCGTTAAAGAACATCACCAACTTCATCGAATCAATATCCGAAACAGCTACCCCTGTGGTATCAAGCGATATTGAAGGCATGAACTGGGTTACAATTTCAGAACTCAACGAACCGTATTCCTTGGCGTTAAATCGACCGATAAGCTGGGTTATAGTACGGGATTGGACAACCTTATTCTCTACTGACCGTCCTAAAACGGTAAAAGTCGAGTCAATAACGATTTCTGACTTATCAGTTATCAGAGAACTACCGATTGTAGTTGTTTCATCATCGCATGATGTCAATGCTGACATTACAATACCCATTGCGATGAATGCCCCAATATATTTCATTTTTAATATCAATTTCAAATTCATTTATATGACAAAGCTCCGCTTAGGCTTCAGATATTGAAGCATAGAAATCAGCATAAGCATCCTCGGAGGCCTGGATCGCATCATAGGTGAGAATCGGCTTACCTGATTTCTCAGCATACTCAAGAAGTTCAGCAGGTATATTATCCGAGCCTTGAATTATGGCGTCGGAGAAGTCTATTGCCAATTTCTCAAGTTCAATGCGGCTGACGGCACCGGATCCGAGGGCTGACAAATCATCGTCAGAAAAATGATGCAGACGCAGCTTTTCAACAAAACGCTCGTCAAGAGTCCCATCAAAGCCCTCTTCACGCAATGTATAGATCACTTTCGCATTAGCAAATGTCGGGTCATCGCCATACATCTTCTTAAGATAGATGGGAGCAAGAGCTCCGATCCAGCCTATACAATGCACCAATGCAGGTTCCCAGCGCAACTTCTTTACTGTCTCAATGACACCGCGCACAAAGAACATCATGCGTTCGTCATTTTCCTCCGGCGATACGGTCAGTTCAAGTTCCTTGATTGGGGGATGCTGGAAATAATCGTCGCTATCAATAAAGTAGACCTGCATGCGGGCAGGCTGAAGTGTGGCTACTTTGATTATCAGCGGATGATCTGTATCATCTATGATGACATTGATTCCCGACAACCGAATCACTTCATGTAACTGATTCCTCCGTTCATTGATGCAACCGTACTTGGGCATGAATGTCCTTACCTCATAGCCTTTTTCCTGCATTCGCTGAGGAATATTACGGCCAAGCGTTGAAAGAGGGGTTTCAGGTAAATATGGAGTAATTTCCTGAGATATGTACAGAACCTTGTTGTGATTCATCTGCTAAACTCTATTTCTTAATTCAATAATTGTTGCAAAGATAGTGTTTTTTTTTGAAAATTTGGCCCTGACAGCCGCATTCAGTATTAAAAAAGTGTAAAGCATGAAGTGAAGAACGACTAAAAAGATGTAACTTTGTGGAAATTTTTTCACGAAATCTTATCCAAAGAATAATGAAACGCATATTTATTTTTCTGACTGTATTGATTACAGCAGTATTTCTTAATGTTGCATCAGCCCAGGCGCCCAAGCACGTAACATGGCGTCTGACAGTGAAAATGACTTCAGCCACAGAGGGAGTTATGACACTGAAGGCTGTTATAGAACCCGGATGGCATCTTTACGGCACCAATTTGCCAAAGAATGGTCCGAAACCTACCGTGTTCAATCTTTCGGAGTGCAAGGGTATCACATTTACCTCAGCACTGACTCCATCACGAAATCCGATCAAGGTTCATGACAATATGTTTGATATGGATCTGACATGGTGGGATGCCGACATCACATTCAAGCGCAATTTCAAGATAACGAATAAAGAGAAAGCCAATATTGTCTGCAATATATCATATATGAGTTGCAACAATAAGACCTGCTCGCCTCCCGAAACAACCCAATTAACTAAAAAGCTCTAATCATATGAAGAAGTTTTTTCTGTTATTCACACTCGTAGTAGCCTCCATTTCAAGCTGTTTCGCACAGATTGTAGCTCCGATAAAATGGACATCTGCGTTAGAAATGACTTCTGACACAGAGGGTGTGGTGCTATTCAAAGCATCAATTGACAAGGGATGGCATCTTTACGGCATGAATCTGCCTGAAGGAGGCCCGCGCTCAACTGTGTTCAGCTTCAATGATGTGGAAGGCGCAGAACTTATTGGCGAAGTGACTCCATCGGTAGCTCCTATCGAAAAGGTGGATATGGTGTTTCACCTTAAGCTAAGCTGGTGGGAAAATGACGTCACTTTCCGTCAGAAATTCAAAATCACCTCAGCTGACAAGGCGTGCCGTATTGCCGGAACAATAGCCTATCAGGGTTGCAATGATGAAACATGCATGTCGCCCTCGAAAGAGCAGTTTGACCTGACTCACGGCGAACCGGCCGCATCAGCATCAGCAGCCACAACCGACAGTGTGCTTCCCACAGCATCTAAAACGGAAGCAACACATGAGGCATCAGACAATGTTTCATCTGATGAATGGTGGACCAGCGTCAATTTCGACAAATTCAATAGCGAAGGGGCCGCAGAGGAACGTATCAGCGATTCATCATGGTGGAAGATATTCATCTGGGGATTTGTAGGCGGGTTAGTAGCACTTCTGACTCCTTGCGTATGGCCCATGATACCTCTTACGGTAAGCTTCTTCCTTAAAAAGAGTGGTTCGCGCTCCCGTTCTGTACGTGACGCTCTTATTTATGGAGCAGCCATCGTGGTGATTTACCTCACCCTCGGTCTTGCCATAACAATGATATTCGGAGCAAGCAAGTTGAACGACCTTGCCACAAATGCCGTATTCAATCTGCTGTTCTTTGCACTGCTTGTAGTATTCGCGATATCATTCTTCGGAGCATTTGATATAAAGCTTCCCTCACGCTGGAGCAACAGCGTTGACAATCAGGCTGAGAAGACATCAGGCATACTGAGCATCTTCTTCATGGCATTTACCCTGGCTCTTGTATCATTCTCCTGTACCGGTCCCATCATCGGCACACTTTTAGTCGAGGCGGCCTCAATGGGCAATGTAACCGGGCCGGCAATAGGCATGGGGGCATTCGCTCTGGCACTTGCCATACCGTTTGCTCTGTTTGCCATGTTCCCGTCAATGCTCAAGGAAATGCCCCGTTCGGGCGGCTGGCTCAACTCGGTAAAAGTAGTTTTAGGTTTCCTCGAACTGGCTCTTTCTCTTAAATTCCTCTCCGTTGCCGATCTCGCCTATGGCTGGGGAATCCTTGACCGCGAGGTATTCGTGTCACTTTGGGTAGTTATTTTCATTCTGCTCGGCATGTATCTTCTTGGCAAAATCATGTTTTCACACGACGCACCGCTTGACTACGTATCATTGCCCCGGTTCTTCCTTGCCCTGGCATCATTCAGTTTCTCCATATATCTTATACCCGGATTGTGGGGCGCACCGCTCAAAGGAGTGAGTGCGTTTGTACCCCCGCTGTACACACAGGATTTCAATCTGTACGAAGGCGGAGAGTTCCGCGCATTCCATGATTATGATGAAGGGATGAAATTTGCTGCTGAACAAGGTCGCCCGGTTCTGATTGACTTCTCCGGCTATGGCTGTGTCAACTGCCGTAAGATGGAGGGAGCCGTATTCGATACACAGGAAGTAAGCTCGATAATAAAAGAGAATTTCGTACTTATCACACTCATGGTTGATGATAAGAAAGAACTGGCTGAGCCAATGACCGTAGAAGAAAACGGCAAGAAAGTTGTTCTGGAAACTATTGGTGACAAGTGGAGCTATCTGCAGCGCAGCAAGTTCAAAGCCAACAGTCAACCGTACTATGTGATGCTTGACAATAATGGCAGTCCTCTGAACACGCCTTACTACTACGACGAGGACGTAGCCAAATTCGTCAACTGGCTTGAAAAAGGTATCTCAACATATTCAGGACAATGAGTCACTCACGTGAAGAAAAAATAGAAGCTCTGGGGCGCGTCATAGATACACTTGACCGCCTCAGAGTTGAATGTCCCTGGGACCGGAAACAAACCAATGAAAGCCTAAGGACAAACACCATAGAAGAGGTTTACGAGCTTTGCGATGCATTATTGTCAGAAGACAATGAAAACATCCGCAAGGAACTCGGAGATGTGCTTCTTCATATCCTTTTCTACTCCAAGATTGGAGAGGAAAAGGGTGCATTTGACATCTGCGATGTGGCTGATGCCCTGAATGCAAAGCTTATCTATCGGCATCCGCATATATTCAGCACCGTGAAGGTTGCGGACTCTGAAGAGGTTGAGCAGAATTGGGAGCAGCTCAAACTGAAAGAAAAAGGTGGCAACCGCACGGTCCTTGCGGGAGTGCCATCATCCTTACCGGCTCTGATCAAATCTTTCCGCATACAGGAAAAGGTGGCCAATGTCGGATTTGACTGGGAGAAACGTGAGGATGTCTGGGCAAAAGTAAGGGAAGAGATATCAGAACTGAATTCCGAATTTGAAAAGGGCTCAACATCTGACCAGGAAGCAGAATTAGGCGATGCCATATTCAGCCTTGTAAATGTGGCACGGCTTTATGGTATAAATCCGGAGAATGCTCTTGAGCGCACCAACCGCAAATTTATCCGCAGATTCAACTATATTGAGAAAAAAGCATCGGAATCCAATCGGGACCTAAAGGATATGTCGCTTGAAGAGATGGACCGATATTGGGACGAAGCCAAATCCAATGAACAGGATTAAATTATGATTAAATATCTATATCCGCTGTTAGCAGCCATCTGTTTCGCGCCTGTTGCTGAAGCAAAGGTAGAGAAGGGATTCTCCGCTACCACTGCAAGTGGGAATATGTCACTTGTAGTCGACAGCATTGATTTCCGCAGCGATCTGACACGCATATATGGCAAGCTGAAGGGAAGAGCTCATACATCGAACCGAATTGATGATATGACTCTGACAAACACCGCTACCGGAAAGACATCGCATCTTACTGATATTGACGGTGTAGACCTGCGCCGTTATTTCCAGTGGGAGGACAATGGCTTGATACCTGTTGAAATAGACTTTCCGGCAGGACATTTGAGCACGTTCACCATCAGCACGTCAGGCCCTAACGGCAGCAGCAAATGGAACATAACCAAGATAAAAAGCAAGAAACAGCGTAAGGTCACTAAGAAAACAAGACGTAAGTGAGAGTTTGTATCACGGAGAAACCAAGCGTGGCCAAAGATATAGCCAAAATTCTTGGCGCTGAGGTGCGTAGAGATGGCTACTATGAAGGCGATGGGATCTGCATCACATGGACCTTCGGGCATCTTTGTACCCTTAAGGAACCGGCGGACTACACTGAAGCCTGGAAGCGATGGTCGTTGTCGTCACTTCCGATGATACCACCCCGCTTCGGAATCAAATTGATTGACCAGGCAAGTATAAAACGCCAATTCAAGGTCATAGAATCGCTTATATCAGAAGCTTCGGAGGTGATCAACTGTGGTGACGCCGGACAGGAGGGAGAACTGATTCAGCGCTGGGTAATGCAGAAAGCCGGTATCAAGTGTCCGGTACGCCGACTATGGATATCCTCACTGACAGATGACTCAATCCGTAGCGGTTTCAACGCTCTCAAGCCAGAAAAAGACTTCGACAATCTTTATTATGCCGGGCTTTCACGAGCTGTAGGCGACTGGATTCTCGGATTGAATGCCACAAGGCTGTATTCCCTGAAGTATTCTCAACCCGGGGCAGTCCTGTCAATCGGGCGTGTCCAGACACCGACTCTGGCACTTGTAGTGAAGCGCCAGCTTGAAATAGACAACTTCGTCCCGGAGGATTACTGGGAGCTGAAAACCGTATATCGTACAGCTACTTTCAGCGCCGTAAAAGGAAGATTCAAGACTGAAGAAGATGCTTCTGCTGCACTCCATAGCATCGAAGGTCAGCCTCTGTTTATTGACTCGGTTGAGAAAAAGCAGGGGCGCGAATCCGCCCCCCGTCTGTTTGACCTTACCACACTTCAGGTGGAATGCAACAAAAAGTGGGGGTGGAGCGCCGACAAGACACTAAAACTGATTCAGACACTTTATGAAAAGAAAGTGACAACATACCCACGTGTTGACACCACATATCTATCCGAGGATCTTTATCCTCAGATTCCCGGCATTCTGAAAAAAATGACACCATACGCTCCTCAGACGTCGCCGGTTCTCAGTGGAAAAATTCCGCACGTGAAGCGTATTTTCGACAACTCTAAAGTCACAGACCACCACGCCATAATTCCTACCGGTGAGTCGCCGCGTGTGCTTGACGGAGAGGAAAAGAAAATGTATCATCTGATAGCCTTGCGTTTTATTGCAGCCTTCTATCCGGACTGCCGTTTTGACACAACGACAGTAATGGCTCATGTTGACAAGACGGAATTCAAAACTACCGGCAAAGTCATCACCGAACCGGGATGGCGTGCCTTATATTCCAATGATAAAGCTACTGATGATGGACAGGAGAATGATATTCTCCCTGACTTTACAGTAGGAGAGTCCGGTCCTCATTCCCCGGTTCTTGCCAAAAAGCAGACACAGCCGCCAAAATTGTATACCGAAGGTACACTTCTGAGAGCAATGGAGGGTGCCGGCAAGACGGTAGAGGATGAAGAACTGCGCGAAGCCATGAAAGAGAATGGCATAGGACGCCCTTCAACGCGCGCAGCTATTATCGAGACACTATTCAAAAGAGGCTACATAGAGCGCAAGCGTAAAAGCATATCTGCCACTCAGGCCGGAATAGAACTTATTGCCACCGTGAAAGATGAGCTTCTGAAAAGCGCAAAGCTGACCGGCATCTGGGAAAACAAGCTCCGTAGAATTGAACGCGGGGAATATTCTGCCAAAGAATTCATTGAGGAGCTCAAGCAGATGATATGTACAATAGTGCAATCTGTAATGCAGGACAATTCCATCCACAAAATAGAAATATCACGTCCTGAAGAGAAGAAAAAATCAGAGAAAAAAGCGGCTAAAAGCAGTGGAGGAGATACACCGGCACAGAAACGCAAACGTATAAAAAGTATTGAGGAGATTGTCTGCCCACAATGCGGAGAAGGACACCTGCTGAAGGGACGTGCTGCTTTCGGATGCAGTCGGTTCCGTGAAGGATGCTCACTTCTGCTCCCGTTTGATGACTATTCGGCAGATTTGACTCCCGCAAAACTAAACAGCCTTATATCAAAAAAATTCAAGCCCAATGAACGAGGAACTTCTACCGGTAGTTGATGAATCGGGCAATCTGCTCGGATCTGCCACAAGAGAGGAGTGCCACAGCGGGTCAATGATACTGCACCCGGTGGTTCATCTGCACATCATTAACAGCAATGGAGATATTCTCCTTCAGCGGCGGTCAGTGAATAAACGGATTCAGCCTGGAAAGTGGGACACAGCAGTGGGTGGCCATGTTGATTATGGAGAATCCGTTCAGCAGGCATTGATACGTGAAACATCGGAGGAACTCGGGATAGATGCCTCAACGGCAAAATTTCATGTCAGCTATCTTTTCCATTCAGATATTGAACGTGAGCTGATCAATGTCCACATCCTACGTCCATATGATGAACTCCCTGACAGCTATAGCCGAGAAGAGATTGACGAGGTTCGTTTCTGGACAAAAGAAGAGATATTACAAAGCCTCGGCAAAGGTATTCTTACCCCGAACTTTGAGCTTGAATATACCAAGATATTGAGCACACTGTAAAATCCGACAAATTACCATGAATAGCTTTGACGACAATCTGCAGCTGATTGCAGTAGGCATTATCCTGATAGTCTGCATTATCTGGATTATACGCAGAATCCGCAGGAATAAAGGTGGCGTAAGTTGCGGATGCGGTACTACAGGAGATAAGGGAAAGGAATGCCGCCATACCAAATCGGGATGTGACGGATGTCCGCTATCTGATCATTGCACAAGACATTAGAGATACGCGGCTTCTATTCTCTATCGTCCATTTAATTGGACATTCGCTTGAGCACACTATATGACGGAACTATACCCAGTTCGCCTGCTTTACTCAAGTCATCCATACCGGCCTTACGATTGCCCAGTCTAAAATAAGCATAACCTCTATTATAATAGGCTTCCCCGAATCCGGGACGGAGCTCAATTGCTTTGTTGAAGGCATTTACAGCTGAGGTCAGATCCTGAAACTCAAGATACAGCACGCCCTTATTATACTGGGCGACAGCCAAGGTCGGAGAAAGTTTAAGCGCATGATCAAAATCATCCATTATGGATGCTACCACAGCCTGCTGCGTTTTTCTATTAATCTCAGCCGAAGTAGTGCTGTTATTGCTCCCACTTTCTCCCTCCGACATATCAGCTTCAGCAGCATGCATATCCTTATAACGGGCAATGGCTCTCATGAAGAAAGCTAAAGTAAATTCAGGCGATAGTTCTGCAGCCTTTGTAAAGTCATCAATAGCGCTCTTATAATTATGAACCATCACTTGATCCATGCCTCGGCCAAAGTAGTCAACTGCACGAGGTGTATGTGTCGAAAGATAAGAATTATAATAATCAATGGACTCGAAATGGCTATTGATGCTTTCCTCGTCAGTCATTGAAGGTTCATGATTGGTAATCTGCAGGAGGAAGCGTAGCATACGGGTACGGTTGACATCATCAATCTCACGCATGAAATCGGATGACGGCTTCAGTTCATTAGGGGAAGTATAATAAGTCAGAGTGAACATAGGTTCAATCTCAATAGTCATATTGCGGTTCTGAACCTTACCACGAATGCTTTTATTGGAGTATTCGCCCTCCATCTGCGTATTGTCAGCCATGGTCAGGAGCGATGTAAAGCGTGCAGCCACTACTTCCTGTGGCTCTGAATCTGCCTCAGAATCCACGGACGCCACATCATCATTAACTGCCGGAGTGCCGAACAGGTCGTCAGTCGACTCGGCCCCTTTCTTTCCTTTTACTTTTATCCGCTGTTTCGCAAGAGCCAATGACTTCTTATAGTCACTCTCCGCTGTTCGATCGCCCATGGCCCGCTTTATATCAAAGCGGAGGAAATAAGCAGCTGCAAGTGTCGGGAAGGCCTCAATCACAGTATTGATATCCTCTATGGCCTTTTTATATTCACCACGTTCACGATATATCAGGGCACGGTTATAAAGTGTACGGTATTCCTCAGGGCGCACACGAAGCACATGGTCAAAATCGTCAAGAGCCTTGTTATAGTCCTTCACCTCCGCGCACAGCATGGCACGATTGAAGTGGGCCACAAAGTTGTCAGGTTCAAGCTGCAAGGCGTAATCGTAGTCGCTCATTGCACCGAAATAATCATCAAGCTTATACCTCAGAAATGCGCGGTTGATAAAGTAGCCTGCAAACTTCGGCTGCAACCGAATGGCCTCATCCATATCTGAAAGAGCCGCCTTATAATCGCGCTTACCGTTCATAGCGATATCGGCACGCATCACATATCCATTGACAGCATTCTTATTTATTTCAAGAGCTTTCTGGATATCATCCAATGCTGCAACGGTATCCTTCCGCTCCAGAAGAAGCTTCGCCCGGCCAAGATAACCTCCATCAAAATTCGGATAATGTGACAGCAAGGACTCGAAAGCCGATGACGCTTCATCCATTTTCTCTATCTGGACCAGCGCTAAGGCCTTGTTATACAACACGCCACGACTTTCCGGAAGCATTGAAAGATATTTATCATAGTCCTCCACAGCCTCGGAATGCTTACCGATATTCTGACGGGCTACGCCTCGCAGTTCATATGCATCAGTAATGAAAGGGTTATGTTCAATAGCGGTAGTAGCATCAGCTTCGGCTCCTTGATAGTCCTCAAGATTAAATTTGGCAAGTGCTCGGTAGAAGTATGGTTGCGCAAGATATGGCTTGGCGGCGATAATCTGGTTGAAATACTGTATTGAAAGGACATAATCTTCAAAATACAGTGCATTACGTCCGATACGAAGAACCTGATCTGTATTGATCTGGGCAAATGAAGTAAGCGAAAGAAGAGATAATATTATTGATATAATGCGATGCTTCATGACATATAATTAATGTTACAAAAATAAGCCATTAAGGTCAAAGTAATGGAGCTTTTTTTGGTAAAATTTCATAAATTCGCATTATGAAACCCGTTATCCCAGTAGTAGCTGCCATAATGCTAACATCTGCCGGCATAAGAGCCGCCAACCCAATCTCCCTTGAACAGAAACTTGAACAAGCAGGATATGTGGATGTGACCACCATTGACCCATCCATAAAAGTGTCGCTTATGTATGCCAGAAGTGATAATTTTGTGGGAGCAATCATGTATACGGATCTCCACAAAGCATACCTTCATCCTGAGGCAGCAGAAGCCGTAGTAAAGGCACAACAGGAACTTCATAAGATTCATCCTGATTACAATCTGAAAATATGCGATGCATCGCGTCCGATGTCGGTACAGAAACGAATGTATGAGAAAGTAAAAGGTACTCCGCAAGCGCCATATGTCAGCAATCCCGCCCGAGGAGGAGGGCTGCATAATTATGGGCTGGCCGTGGATATTACCATAGTGGACTCATCCGGCACGGAACTTCCCATGGGCACTCCGGTAGACCATCTCGGTCCTGAAGCGAACATTGACAAAGAGGCTCTGCTTGTCAAAACAGGTAAAATAAGCAACCAGCACCGTAAAAACCGCCAGTTGCTGCGAAAGGTGATGACCGCAGCCGGATTCAAACCGTTGAGAAGTGAATGGTGGCATTTCAACCTTCGGACAAGAGCCCAGGCAAAGGCTTCATATAAGCTTATTGACTTCTGAAAACAGAAACAATACCCCTTTGACAGATGTTAGAGGTGTATGAATACTAAAGAACGAATATTAGTGATAGGAGGCGGCTTTGCCGGGATCAACTTTCTAAAGCATATCGACAAAGAACGCTATGACGTGACTCTTGTTGACAAGGTCAACTACCACGGATTTCCACCCCTGTTTTATCAGATAGCATCAAGTGGTCTCGCTCCGGAGAATATCTGCTTCCCTTTCAGGCGTGAATTGAGGAAAGGGCGTATGAAAGGAGTCCACTACAGGCTTGGCGAAGTAAAATATATCAATCTGCACCGCAAAGAGGCTGTAACACAGTTTGAATCAATCCCGTTTGACAAGCTGATTATAGCCGCAGGCTCCACGAATAACTATTTCGGTAATCCGGAGCTTGAGAAGTACGTCTATACACTAAAAAGCACTTCTCAAGCACTGCGAATCAGAAATGAAGTGCTTGAGCGTCTTGAGAAAGCATCTCTATGCAAAGATATAGAGGAGAAACGACGGCTGCTTAAATTTGTAGTTGTAGGGGGTGGTCCGGCCGGAGTTGAAATGGCTGGTGCATTAGGTGAGATGAAGCGATATATTATTCCACGTGAATATCCGGACATTGCGCCTGAGGATGTGTCCATCATACTGATGGAAGGAGCCAAGGCATTGCTACCATCCATGTCGGAAAAATCACAAACCGACGCATACTCCTCACTAAAACGCCTTATGGTTGAGGTAAGACTGAACAGCCTGTTGAGTTCCTACCGCGACAATATCATAACTCTGTCCAATGGCGAAACACTGTATTCAAGCATGGTAATATGGACAGCCGGCATAACCGGAGTGCCGTTCATGTTCGAAGGACAAAATATCACGATAGGCAGGGGAGGGAGAATTGAGGTTGATGAACTGAACTGCGTAAAAGGGACTGACTGCTTATACGCTCTTGGCGACATCGCGTTAATGTCAACTCCTGATTATCCCAACGGACATCCGCAATTGGCACAGGTAGCCATTCAACAAGGACGGAATCTTGCCAAAAATCTCAACAATGATACCTCAACCCGATTCCGGTATAAAGACAAAGGAACAATGGCTACAATAGGTCGCAATCTGGCGGTGGTTGACCTTAAGCATGGTCATATGTCAGGTTGGATAGCATGGATGGTGTGGATGTTCATACACCTTATATCAATATTGGGCATGCGAAACAAGCTGACGGTACTGATCAACTGGAGCTGGAGCTACTTCACATACGCCACATCACTCAGACTGCTTGTACACTCAACCAAATACCCGCTCCGTCGCAGATGGGGAGAGATGTAATAATTTTGGAGTTTATAAGCAAAATAATTACTTTTGTACAGCAGTCGGGCATTCCGTCGCCCGTCACGTAAGGTGACTGGAGGAAAGTCCGGGCAACACAGAGCACCATATTTCCTAACGGGAAGCTGTCGGTGACGGCAGAGTATCATGACAGAAAATTACCGCCTCAGGCTGCCAGTCAGCATGAGGTAAGGGTGAAAAGGCGGGGTAAGAGCCCACCGGGGTGCATAGCGATATGTGCCGCCGCATGACTTATGGGTTGCAAGGCCAAGTATACCGGCATCCAAGGATTGCTCGTCCATTGTCGGGGGGTAGGCTGCTGAAGCTGCATGGCGACATGCAGATTAGATAAATGACGGAACGCGATGGTGTCCCTGCGACAATAAGTATGGAAGTGCCATTGCCGACATAACCCGGCTTATCGCCCGGCTGCTTTTTTATTAAAAACCGATTCAACATGATTATAAATAATGCTCGCTTTGTTATAAGCAATTCAAAGGTTTCAGCATGTCCTGCCGATGTCAGACATGAATATGCGTTTATCGGGCGTTCGAACGTAGGCAAGTCTTCGCTAATCAACATGCTTACAGGCCAGAAAGGGCTGGCAATGACTTCAGCCACTCCCGGTAAGACAATGCTTATCAATCACTTCTTGGTCAACGATTCATGGTATATAGTTGACCTTCCCGGTTATGGATATGCCCGCAGAGGCAAAGACAGCCGTGAGAAACTGCGCACTATGATAGAGGGGTATATACTTAACCGTGCCCAGATGACAAATCTGTTTGTACTGATTGATTCACGTCACGCCCCTCAGAAGATTGACTTGGAGTTCTTTGATTGGCTTGGCGAGAATTCAGTACCGTTCTGCATTGTCTTCACCAAGGCTGATAAGCTTGGTAATGAAGCGGTAAAGAATAAAGTGGCAGACTATTGTAAAATTCTCCTTGAAACATGGGAAGAGCTACCACCTGTTTTTATCACATCGTCGGAAAAGGGGCGTGGAAGAGAAGAACTTCTTGAATATATATCACAACTCAACAAATTGCCGCTCGAATGTGATTAAGGCAAACATTTGTTCCATAAGTTTTGTTATAAAGTTAAAATCAAAAAAACATTACTACTATGGATACGAATTACAAACAGCCAGAACATAGCCACGGGGATAAGCATATGTCCAAAAAATCAATTGATGACGCTCTTGATTATGCAGGCGTAGCCATCAATCACGCCGATGATAATAAAGTGAACGATACGCTTGTTAAAGAACGGACAAAGGAAATGAACAATAATCCTCGCAATAATGACCTATAAACAGATCATAGGATATTACACAACGATAGAAAGCTCTCCGGCAATGGAGGGCTTTCTTTGTAAAAAATAACATTCGCACATATAGCAATTAGCAGGGATTTTAATAAATTTGCATCTATTAGACAATCTCAATGCCCGCTTCCATCATGACACCACAGGAAAGAGCTGAAATATTATCTCTGTACCGTCAGATCAGAAATCTGACGGATGGTATATTTACCCCTACGGAGATTAAATCACTACGAAGTACACATAAGGCAGCATACAGCCAAACAGAGAATATACGTGACCGTTTCGGATTCCATACTGCAATAATGGACCTCCGGACCATAAAGGCTATCTGCGATCTGGTAAGCCCCGACAAGCATATAATATGCGCCGTGCTTATTCACCGTATGTCAGAATTAGGAGCTATTGATGAAAAATCAATACGTAATTTGTGGGGCGAGGATGTAGACAAATTAGTTGCCGGGCTTCATAAGGTAGTCTCACTTTACCAGAAACAGGTAAAGCTCGAAGATGAGAATTTCAGTAAGCTTCTCATGACCTTTGCTCAGGATATACGTGTAATCATAATCATGATTATAAACCGCCTCGTGCTTATGCGCGCCATAAATCATCATCCTGACGAGGCAAGTGTAAAAGAAGTGGCTTTAGAATCAAGCTACCTGTATGCACCCATTGCACACAGACTTGGCCTTTACAAAATAAAAGGGGAGTTGGAAGATATGTCGCTGAAGTACACCAACCGCGATATATACACCAGAATTGCCCGTAAGCTCAACGAGACAAAGAAAAGCCGGGATGCCTACATAGCCTCGTTTATCAAGCCTGTCAAAGAGGCGCTTGAACACGAAGGGCTTAAGTTTGAAATAAAAGGCAGGACGAAATCCATCTATTCCATATGGAATAAGATGAAAAAACAGAACAACGATCTGGACCACATATATGATCTGTTCGCTATCCGCATCATACTTGACACGCCGGAAGAACGTGAGAGGAAAGAATGCTGGATGGCTTACTCCGTGGTAGCAGACATGTATCAGCCGAACCCGGCACGCTTCAAAGACTGGCTTACAATACCTAAGTCAAACGGATATGAATCGCTTCATACTACCGTGACCGGGCCTCAGAACAAGTGGGTTGAGGTACAGATACGCTCACGCCGGATGGACGAGATAGCCGAAAGGGGAGTGGCGGCCCACTGGAAGTAC
Source organism: uncultured Muribaculaceae bacterium (assembly GCA_910586895.1). Classification (GTDB taxonomy): domain Bacteria; phylum Bacteroidota; class Bacteroidia; order Bacteroidales; family Muribaculaceae; genus Paramuribaculum. Next base: position 127,182 of record CAJUIW010000001.1, read on the forward strand.
AAAGGTATCAAGAGCGAGAACAATCTTGATACATGGATGAACCGTGTCCGCGACATACTTGAAACAGCCGATGGCCCTCTTGAACTTATGAAGAATCTGGATATGGATATCTATAACAAGGAGATATTCGTATTCACACCAAAAGGGGACCTTTACAAGCTTCCCTACGGAGCCACTCTACTTGACTTTGCATTCAACATACACTCCAATCTTGGATGCACATGCGTAGGCGGAAAAGTTGACGGAAAGACACGACGTCTGAACTATAAGCTAAAAAGTGGCGATACTGTAGAGATTCTCACGTCATCCAATCAGGCTCCTAAGCAGGACTGGCTATCAATAGTCATCACCTCAAAAGCACGCTCAAAAATAAAACAGACTTTGAAAGAGCGTGAGAACAAAGCTGTAGAACTTGCAAAGGAGATGCTTCAGCGTCGATTCAAGAACAGGAAAATCGAAGTTGACGAATCAACACTGATGAAAGTCATAAAAAAGCTTGGCTTCAAGAGTGTGACATCCTTCTATCGTGAGATTGCAGAAGAACGCCTTGACATAAACGAGGTAATAACGGAGTATGAGAGTCTGGAAGCACGCAATTCTTTAACTGCTGATGTGCGCTCGGCCGAGGAGTTCACCTTCAACAATGACAAGCAGGACAGCAACACAGGCTCCGACATTCTGGTAATCGGAGACAATGTCAAAGGCTTGAATTATAAGCTCGCAAAATGCTGCAATCCCATTTATGGCGATGATGTGTTCGGATTTATTTCATCAGAAGGCGTTATAAAAATACATCGCAAAGACTGTCCGAACGCCAATAACATACGGGAACGGTATCCGTACCGAATAATAACAACCCGCTGGTCGGGTAAGATCGGAGCACAGTTTGCAGTATCGCTACGTGTTGTCGGAAACGATGACATTGGTATCGTAACGAATATAACATCGATCATAAATAAGGAGAAAGATGTTGACCTGCGAAGAATTGAGATACAGTCAAACGACGGTATATTCCAGGGATTCCTTGTGCTCGGGGTCAATAACATCCAATCGCTCAACAATTTAATACGGAAAATAAAAACAGTAAAAGGTGTAAAAGATGCTACACGAAGTAATTAAATATACTTTTGGTGCCGCAGTAATATCGCTGGCCGTACTGACTTCATGCACATCATCGGAAAAAGAAAAGCTTGAAGGGCTCCTGACTGAAGCTGATAACATGTATAAATCAGGCAATTACTCAGCGGCAATGAGAATAATCGAGGAACTTGACTCAATCAGCCGCAAGAATCCTGATATACGTAGGGAAATCATGCACCTGAAGCCAAAAATCATTGAGCAGCAAGTGCTTGCCGAGCTGTCTGACAACGACAGCCTAATAGCGGTAACCACTTTGAAAGCCGATTCACTGAGCCGCAACATGAGATTTGTCAGCAATCCTATCGAGGGATACTACGTATCACGTACTGAGCCGTCAGATATCAATAATACAAGCGGATTGTACGCACGAATGTCGCCTGACGGGAATTTCTATATGGTAGCGACAAATACCGCAAAAAACGGTAGCAATGCCATTTCAGTTACCATCGGAGGCGAATCGGCAATAAGCGCATCGTTGCCATCCGATGGAGAGCGTGTGGATCGCTCCGGAGCTGCAGAAGTTCTGACATTCATGCAGGCTGAATGTGATTCAATCGGCCGCGTTATCTCACGGCATCCTGACGAGCCGCTGATACTGACATTCATCGGGCGAGGCAACAAGTCAATCAGTATACCACAAGAAAGGACTCGGGCAATCGCTCAAGTATATGACGCTGCAACATCAGTAACCGATATGAAGAAATTGCAGATCAGAAAAGCCCGACTTGAGAAAACACTGACTGTTGCACGAAGCCAGATAGCACGAACCATGACAGACAGCACAGAGCATAAATAAGCATCACAATATACGGAGGGGAATGAAGTTGGACCATGATAAGAGCAACAACTCATTCCCCTTCCATATAGCCCACATTTTTCCCATAATTGTGATTATGTTAAATTCGATTGAGTATAGCCTCTACTCCTCAAAAGATTTAGGTAGACTCTTTTAAGATTAGAATGAATAATGCATTTATCATATCAACCGGACCCACAGAAACTTTGGATTCGGGATTAGTCTTTGTGTAACACAAGTTTACGCGACGCAACCTACTGATTCGCACAATGACATTAACAATTTAGCATCTTGAACATCACTGGGATATATAACATTCGTATCAAATTGAATTATTCTCTATATTAATATTTGCATTTAACGTAACATACATTGGTTTGAGATGCTTCTATTTCTTGAACTGACATTGACATCCAATTCAACATGCATATAAGAATTTAGGCTTCAGACCGATAAGTAATCAAAGTTTTGGCTATATTTGCAAACGACTTCATATATATGCCATGAAACAGAGGACAAAATCATTCATTAGAATGACCTTGCGGAAAGCTATTGATAAGATAAGGCGTGAACCGATAGCAAACAGTTATCACTCAGGCACTCCCCTTCAGCATTCCATCATTATTTCACAACCATTCAAGCCATCATCCACTCTGGAAAGCAAAAAGCATAATCTTCGCCAGGCTGCAGCAAGGATAAACAAACTGACTATAAAGCCCGGGGAGATTTTTTCATTCTGGCACACGGTAGGGAATCCTAACGATGCTTCAAGATTCATGGCAGGAAGAAGCATACATGGCAGTACTGTCACGACAGACCTTGGAGGCGGTTTATGTCAAGCGTCAGGCATAATACATCATCTCTCACTTTTAGCAGGATTGCAGATTCTCGAACGACATAATCACTCAATCGATTTATACACGGATGAAACACGCTTTGCTCCCATAGGAACTGATGCTACGGTATTCTACGGCTACAAAGACCTCCGAATTTTTAACAACACAGACGGATGTATATCATTTTTACTTGATATACAAGATGATAACATCACGGCGACTCTCCGAAGTGAGAAAGAGATCAAACAGCTTGATCTGTCAATTTCGACAACGGAGAAACCTGACGGAAGAAAGCATGTCAAAATAACCGACCATAAAAGCCAAGTTATCAGCGAATCAAACTATATGCCTATGATGGAATGATTTGATATCACAGCGCCGAATTATTCATGGTGGAGTTTTTCTTTTAGGAAACGTCCTGTGTATGACCCTGCGCAACGTGAAATCTCCTCCGGAGTACCTTCGGCTACAACCGTACCTCCGGCGGCACCACCTTCGGGCCCGATATCAATAACATGGTCAGCACACTTTATGACATCAAGATTATGCTCGATGATAATAACAGTGTGACCTAATGCAATCAACCGGTCAAACGACTCCATCAGTTTCCGGATATCATGGAAATGAAGTCCGGTGGTAGGTTCGTCAAAAATAAACATGGTAGGCTCCGGCTTCTCCATTGCCAGATAATAGGCGAGCTTTACTCGCTGATTCTCACCTCCTGATAGTGTTGACGAGCTTTGACCGAGCTTTACATACCCCAGTCCGACATCTTCAAGCGGCTTAAGGCGCTTTACAATCTTTTTCGTAGCGGCACTCTCTTTTGATCCAAAAAAAGCGATAGCTTCCGAAACTGTCATATCCAGCACGTCACCTATATTCTTACCATCATACTCAATTTCCAGCACTTCACGTTTAAAGCGTTTTCCATGGCATGCCTCACATGGGATAGTAATGTCAGCCATAAACTGCATCTCTATCGTGATGACACCCTCCCCTTTACACTCCTCGCAACGTCCACCTTCGGCATTGAATGAGAAGTAGCCCGGCCCAAAGCCCATTTGCTTGGCCCCTTGCTGGTCGGCATATAGCTTGCGGATTTCATCATAAGCCTTCAGATATGTGGCAGGATTGCTGCGCGATGACTTACCAATTGGGTTCTGGTCAATGAATTCCACCGCTGATATACGTTTCATATCGCCATAAATCCCTTTTGACAATCCGGGAGCATCACACGGGTTGCCTAAATGGCGCATCATCGAGCGATAAAGTATGTCACGAACAAGCGTTGACTTACCGGAACCACTGACACCGGTTACAACAGTAAGCACTCCGAGCGGGAAGCGCACATCTATGTTCTTTAGGTTATGCTGGCGTGCGCCTCTAATCTCGACATAATCACGCCATTTTCTTCTACTTGCCGGAACCGGAATTTCCAATTCTCCGGAAAGATATTTTGCTGTATAGCTTTTATCGGAAGTCGTAATACCTGAAGCAGGTCCTTGGTATACAATTTCACCGCCATGACTACCGGCCTCAGGACCGACATCGATAATGTAATCGGCAGCTTTCATTATATCTTCATCATGCTCCACTACCACAACCGTATTGCCTATACGCTGAAGATTTTTAAGAACTCCAATCAATTGTTCGGTATCACGCGAATGCAAACCGATACTTGGCTCGTCAAGAATATACAACGATCCGACAAGACTACTACCTAACGAAGTAGCCAAATTAATACGCTGACTTTCACCGCCTGACAATGAGGATGAAAGGCGGTCAAGAGTCAGATAACTAAGGCCCACATCTACCAGAAACCCAAGGCGATTGGTAATCTCCGTCAGCAAACGGTCGGCAATCTTATGCTCCCGATCGCTTAACGGGAGCAACTTAAACCAATTGTTAAGCTCACTGACCGGCATCTTTACCAGATCTGCGATAGTCATCCCGTTGATCCGGACATACATCGCATCCTTGCGCAGACGCGCACCATGACACTCAGGGCAAAGCGTTTTTCCCCGATACCGGGCCTTCATCACCCGATACTGGATTTTGTACTGATTCTCTTCGACCATCCTGAAGAATCCATCAATACCGGTATGTCCGTTCACGCCATGCCACAATTGATCTTTCTGCGTCTGAGTCAGCTCACAGTACGGCCTATGCAACGGAAAATCGACACCAGAAGCCGCATTAATAAAATCGTGCTTCCACTCGCTCATTTTCTCACCCCGCCAACATACAACAGCATCTTCAAATACAGATAAAGTAGGGTCCGGTATGACCAACCGTTCATCTATACCAAGAACATTTCCAAAGCCCTCACATACTGGACATGCGCCATAAGGGTTATTGAAATTGAACATCTGCTCTGTTGGCTCGACAAATGCCATACCGTCAGCCTCAAATCGTGTGGAAAAACCAGTCACACTACACTGCCCTTCCCTATTCCACGTCAACAGCTTAAGAGCTCCGTGGCCTTCAAAAAAAGTAGTCTCCACTGATTCTGCAAGCCGGCTGACATCATCCGGCTCTTTCGAACTGACCATACGGTCAATCAATAATCCGAAATAGATTTCCGGCGCCAGATCCGTAGCTGAGATCACATCACTTATCTGGACAAAGCGGCCTTCAGTATCAACGAGTCGTGTATATCCCTCCTTAAGGTATATATCAAGCTGAGTGGCAAAAGTGCGGTCACTAACCTGCGGAAAAGGAGCGACAAGGGCTATGCGTGTATTATCCTCCAGGTCAAGGACAGATTTTATGACATCCTCAATCGTATGACGGCACACCTCCTGTCCACTTACCGGAGAATATGTCCGCCCAATACGTCCGAACAGCAGCCGCATATAATCGTATATCTCCGTAGCCGTCCCTACCGTACTGCGGGGATTTCGTGTATTCACCTTCTGCTCAATAGCTATTGCAGGTGGCAATCCTTTGATGACATCGCACTCCGGCTTTGACATCTTACCTAAAAACTGCCGGGCATATGCGCTCAAGCTTTCCACATATCTTCGCTGCCCCTCGGCAAAAAGTGTATCAAACGCCAACGATGACTTTCCGGAACCGGAAAGCCCGGTGATGACGACAAACTTATTTCGAGGTACTGTCACGTCAACATTCTTCAAGTTATTGACGCGAGCACCTTTTATGACAATATTTCGAGGACTTTTTTCCATGACTTGCAAAGTTACGAAAATTTCACCGCCTGATAAACACTCCTGCAACTCTCTTTATACATTTTTTACTCATATTATATCCTTATATTTTAGAAAAAATGGCTACTTTTGCAAGTATAACCATAAAACTTAATTCATGAAAAAACTTATAGGAGGGATACTCTGCTCAGCAGCAATTGTCCTTACGTCAGCATCCACAGCCATGGCCGCGGGCAAAGTACTCAACGAATCCGAGCAATCCTCAATAAAACAGTATTTTACCGACATTCTTAATGAACGGACTCCGTCGGCACCTATCCCAACGAAAATCTCCGTAAACAGCAAAAATTACAACGAACTCCGCAACGAATTATGGAGTATATGGAGCCAGGCTAACAAGGAATTTGACGAACCTCAGTTAGTAGAGCCCATGAATCTGAAAGCGGAAGGATATGATCGCCGGAATCCTGTGCCAAACGGAATGTGGCCAATAACAGGGGGCGACATGAAATATCTCTTCGGTCATAAAGGGGATATGCCCGAAAAAGGTTGGCCGCTATATCTCTATCTGCATGGATCCGGCGGCAATGACCACGAATTCATGGCAGGAGCCAGCTGGTGTGCCTATTTTGATGACATGCCTTCATTGTATTTTATCCCGCGCAGCCCGGAGGGTGGCACCGGATGCCGATGGTATCAGCCTTCACGTCAGAAAGCATGGGAGCGTCTTCTCCGCCAGAGTTATATAGCCGGCAACGTTGACCCTAACAAAGTTTATATCATGGGCATTTCCGAGGGTGGATATGGCAGTCAGCGTCTTGCATCGTTTTATGCCGACTATCTTGCCGGCGTTGGTCCTATAGCCGGAGGAGAGCCGTTCTACAATTGCGACCCGGCTAATACAGCCAATATAGCATACTGTCAGCAGACAGGAGAACTCGACACCATGTACGGACGTTCGAGAGTAGTGGCAAAAGCTCAGAAAGAATGGGATAGATTGCAGAAAGAGCATCCCGGCTACTACACACATAAAATTGACCTTCAGCCCGGCAGATACCACGGATGTGATTATACCCGCACTACCCCCTGGCTAAAATCATTTACCCGTAATCCCTGGCCTAAATATGTATATTGGGAAAATCAGGCCATTGGAAATGTAAATGGCGAAGGTGCCCGTGCAAGAACAGGCTTCTACAATATCCATGTAATCGATGGGCAGAATGGCGCATCTGACGGTCCTGACCGCGATGTATACGAAATGAAAATCACAGGCAACACCATTGACCTCGATGTCAAGTCAGTCCATGTCACCCCTGATGATGAAGTATCAGAAAACGGATGGACGATGAAGCTCGGCGCTACCCGAACATTTACCCCGGCAACCAAAGGTGCCGTGAGAATATATCTTAACGACAAATTGGTTGACTTGTCACGTCCCGTTACCATCAATGTGAATGGCAAACAGCGATTTAAGGGCAAGGTAAAAATGAATGGCAAATATATGGTTGAATCACTTGGTGAATTCTTCGATCCCGAACGTATCTTCCCGGCAGCTGTTGATGTCACCGTACAATAAATAACATAACCACTTAAGCATAGACAGAGCGCTCTGAGTCAGAGCGCTCTGTCTTTTTTAGTATTCATGTCCGTCAAAGTCAATGACAAGTTGACGCCAATCATAACCGAAGCTCTCTGCATCAGACTGCAGATGTATGTATGATTCCGGATTAGACACCGATAAGCCCAATAACCTTACAGGATTGTCAGCTGAAATATTCACTGTCCGGACAAGATTCATTGCAAACTTCATGATGTCATCACGATAACAAATCGCATCATTGGTAGAATAGCTCCTTGTAATCTGCGAAAAATCATGAAACTTAATCTTCACCGTCAATGTCCGGCCCTTGAACCCAGCTCGTTCAATCCTTCGCTGAAGATTAAGTGATAATTCTGCAAGTTCATGATTGATATCGATATCAGAATAAATATCATGGTCAAAGGTAGATTCACAACCTACTGACTTACGTACACGCTCCGGCGTAACAGGCCGGTCATCAATTCCGCGTGCAAAATTGTAGTACACTGCTCCATTCTTGCCAAAAAGCTTTCGCAATTCATCCTTTCCAAAACGCCGGAGTTCAGCGCCATTGTTAATTCCGTGGAGATGCATCTTCTTTGCCGTGACAGGCCCCACGCCCCAGAATGCTTCAATAGGCAGACGCGCAATAAACTCCATTGCGCTATCAGGATGTATGGAAAACAGGCCATCCGGTTTACGAAAGTCAGAGGCAATCTTTGCAAGAAATTTATTGTATGAGATTCCGGCAGATGCTGTAAGCGATAAACGGTCACGAATCTTTTGCTTCACTTCTTTTGCGATTGTAACCGCAAGATCTATCCCGGGCTTATTATCAGTGACATCAAGAAATGCTTCATCAAGAGATATCGGCTCAATGATATCCGTATATTCATGGAATATGTCATGCATCTGCGCCGATACCGCCTTATACACTTCAAAGCGAGGTGTGACAAATACAAGTGACGGACATAGCTTCAACGCACGCTTTGATGGCATCGCCGAATGGACTCCGAACCTACGCGCCTCATAGCTCGCTGCAGCAACAACTCCCCTCTCATCAGGATGCCCGACAGCGATAGGCCTCCCCTTCAATTCTGGATTATCACGCTGCTCTACCGATGCATAGAATGCATCCATGTCCACATGTATGATCCGTCGATACTTTTGCATACACAAATTTATGCAAATAGAAGCACAGCATCAAAAACTTTATATTAATTTATTTGTTATAATGAAACAAAAACAATAACTTTGTACACCGTAAAAGCATGATGCTTCTCCCCTGCTATTTTTTGTATGATTTTTATTAGCTAATAAATAACTTGCGTTGTAAGCACGTGTAATATAATCCGATTGGAACAAACTGCTTCACCAGCAGACACCATTCCCTCTACTCCATTACATTTGAGTATCACTATTTTATAATATATGGTATTAAATTGTATCATAAATATTAAAATATCACATTAACACTCCGGCCGCCATACTGTAAAAAAACTTGTATCATTACAGTGATAATCAACTCGTATAGCGCCATCTAATCCCCCTCAAAAAAGCAAAAAAACATTCCTAATTGAATATGTATAATATCGCCGACCTGAACGCAATGTCCGATGACCAGCTGAAAAGCATTGCAGAGCAAATGGGCATGAAGCATTCGGATTCTATGGATAAAGATTCCACAATTTACGCTATCCTCGACCAACAGGCAATAAATGCAGCCGCCACAGGCTCCATGCCGGCTAAAAAGAAAAAAACAGCTAAAGAGGCCCGCAACAAAAGTGATAAGACGGCAAAAGATAAGCCCACAGCCTCAGAGAATAAGACAACCAAGCAGGAAAGCGCTGCTGCAGAAGCGGCTCCGGCACCAAAACGTAGAGGCCGCAAGTCAAAAGCTCAGTTAGCCGCTGAGGAGGCTGCGCGTCAGAACAATACTCCTGTTCAAGAATCTGCTCCTGCAGAACCAGCTACCACCCCGGAGAAAACAGAAGCAGGAAAACCAAACGAATCTGACGCTACTGACAACGCCACAACCGATACCCCCGCACCCAAACGCAGAGGCCGGAAGCCAAAAGCAAAGACCCCTGCAGAACCGGATTCAACCACCACGACATCACAGGAAAATGCTACGCAACAAGAGGCTACTACAACGGATGTCATAGAAAAGCCACAGCCGGCACAGGAGGAAATCCAGCCCGACGCCAATAGTGAGGTACACACCTTACAGGACAGTAAGGAAAATAATAAGGAGCCGGAGATTCCTGCGGCTAACATCAATCAGGAAGCGACACCCAACAATGACCGTCAGGGACAGAAGAACTTCCAGCATAAAGAAACATCATTAGGTACATTCTTCCCCCGGGCTGAAGGTCGCCGATTCGTTCCCCGCTCGCAGCGTGAAAAAGAGGAAGCCGCTGCCGCCGCCGCTGCTGCCGCTGCTATAGCTCCTATAATGATCACCGAACCATGGCAGGCTGAGAAACAGAATCAACAGCAGAAGAACCGCAACAAGAAGAACCGCAACAATCAGAACAATCAGAACAATCAGCAGCGTCCGGTTCAGGAACAGCCATACGATTTCAATGGACTTATTACCGCATCCGGTGTACTTGAAGTGATACCTGACGGTTACGGATTCCTCCGCTCAAGTGACTACAATTATCTATCATCGCCCGATGACATTTATGTCACCCAGAATCAGATCAAACAATACGGTTTGAAAACAGGAGATGTTGTTGAGGCTTCAATCCGGCCTCCCAAAGAAGGTGAAAAATATTTCCCGTTAAGCAAGGTTCTCAGCGTCAACGGACGTACGCCTGAGTTTATTCGCGACCGCGTGCCATTTGAACACCTTACACCGCTTTTCCCCGACGAAAAATTTGACCTCACATCCGGACGCACATGCAATATATCTACCCGTGTTGTTGACATGTTCTCCCCCATCGGCAAAGGTCAGCGTGGTCTGATTGTAGCACCCCCTAAAACAGGTAAAACCATACTTCTGAAAGATATCGCTAATGCAATAGCTGAGAATCATCCTGAAACATATATTATGATTCTGCTTATTGACGAACGTCCGGAAGAAGTGACTGATATGAGCCGCAACGTGAATGCCGAGGTCATAGCATCAACATTTGACGAACCGGCCGACCGTCATGTCAAAATAGCAGGAATGGTTCTTGAAAAAGCAAAACGTCTGGTAGAATGCGGACATGACGTAGTGATTCTACTTGACTCAATAACCCGTCTTGCACGCGCCTACAACACCGTATCACCTGCATCAGGTAAGATTCTTTCAGGTGGTGTCGACGCCAATGCGCTGCAGAAGCCAAAGAGATTCTTCGGAGCTGCACGTAATATAGAAAATGGAGGTTCACTGACCATTATAGCCACCGCCCTCACTGAAACAAGCTCTAAAATGGACGAGGTTATCTTTGAAGAATTCAAGGGTACCGGCAACATGGAACTCCAACTTGACCGCAAACTGTCCAACAAGCGTGTATTCCCTGCTGTTGACATAATGGCATCATCAACACGGCGCGATGATCTGTTGCTCAGATCCGAAACCCTTAACCGCATGTGGATTCTTCGCCGCTTCCTGTCTGACCGTAACAGTATCGAGGCGATGGAATTCATCAAGGACCGCATGGAACGCACCACTGATAATGATGAGCTCCTGCGAACCATGGGTGATTGACCCACGAAAATATGACACTAAAAAACGGCAGCCGATAAAGTTGCCGTTTTTTTTCATTTTATCTTCTCTTTATTTCACCGTCATCTGTTATAATCAGTGGCGAGGCCGGAAAATCCTCACTTGACAAACGTCGCAGGTTCCTTATGACAACTCCGGACGTATCCTTTCGTGGACCGACTCCTTTCTGTTGGATAAAAGGGTGAATCACACCGTCCTCAAACGCACCCTTATCATCCACACGCACCTCGATAATAGGAGCATATCCGCTTATCCCGCTGATATTCATCTTATACGGGGTACAGAAATTACCAAGACTATACATAATCAACCGGTCATTATATAGCTCAATAGCTCTATTAACATGTGGCCCATGTCCATATACTATATCAGCACCGGCATCAATGGCAGCATGTGCAAATTCCGCAACATTTCCACGTCGTTCTCCGAAAGCCTGTTCCGTCTGCATCGGTACACGTGAGTGCTTTGCACCCTCGGCTCCACCATGAAATGACACGACGACTATGTCACATTCTTCGGAAAGCTGACGAACGATATCACATACATCATCCAGATTATTGATATTGCTTGTTCCACGGCTATGGCCAAAGGCTGCAAAGCCTATCCTCTTTCCATTTCTTACAATAACCGCTGTAGGACACTGCTCACGCAAACCGGCATAAGCGATTCCGGCATTTTTAAGGGTAAGCTGAGTAGAATATGTCCCGGCTGGTCCAAAATCATTGATATGATTATTGGCGATACTCATAAAATCAATTCCGCAGTCCTGAAGATGCTTCACATATGAAGTAGGCGTACGGAATGTAAAACATATATCCGGATTTGAACAGTTCTTAGCCTTACCACCCTTATCCAGCAACGTTCCTTCCTGGTTGGCAGCAGCAACATCTACACGGCGGAATATCTCTGCCGCATCGTCAAAAAGATTCCTGCCATCATTAGGAGGCATATATGCTCCGGCCGGTTGTTCGGGATACGTTGTACCCATCATGATATCTCCGGCAAAAGCAAACGTCGTAGATGGATTTGAGTGTGTTTCAGCATTGGTAGGCAACGACAATGACGAGAAAGTCAAAAGAGTGCTTATCAGAATAGTATTTCTCATAGACCTAATATAAAATTGCAACCGCCCCGGCATCAATCTGTCGGAGCGGTTGCAAAGTTACCTGTTAAAAATGAATTTACAAACTTTCTATCATCTATTCTGGCTGAGATCTATACTGCTGCCAAGGATTCTACGGGCGCCAATAAAATTGCGTGAGAAATATCCATTATCAGGGAACTTCTGATAGCTTACACCTTTCTTAACAGAAGCATGAATGAACTGGCAGCTATTGCTGTCCTTATCTACTGACACAACCATCGCTACGTGTCCCACATTTCCACGGCCGCTGCTACGGCAACTAAAGAATAGCAGATCGCCGGGCTGCAGCTCACCTACGCTCACACGATCGCCCTGAAGGAACTGCTGACGCGAAGTTCTGTTCAATGTGATACCGAAATTCTTATATACATAGCTTGTAAAACCGGAGCAGTCAAAAGCTTTAGGGCCGTTGGCACCGAGGATATATCGTGTACCTAAAAACTTTTTAGCATAATTGACCATACTTCCTGCCATCTGAGGAGCAGCAGACGGAGCCGGAACGCTCTCAGCAATGTTTGCAAATGGTGAATGCTTTCTGGCCTCCTCAAGGCTAAGATCCATAAATGTACTCTTGATACATTTTGACATCTCACTCTTATTGTCAGCTATGTCGGAATGACGTTCCGGCAGATTGGTTTGAGCTACAACTGTACCGGCAGAAAGTATTGATACGGAAAGTAATAATGACTTTATCAGATTCATCTTAATTTCTTAAAAATAATTACAGACTATATAAGCCCTAATGATTTTCAACGATGCAAAGATACGACATTTTTCAGCTCCTGCCAAATTGCAAAATGCTGATAATACGCATATTGTCTTTTGATAACACTTCACACAGCCAGTAAACACTTATTAGCACTTACTCCAAAATGTTAAATTTTGGGGCAATTTTCGTCTTATTAAATACAATATTTCACAATATTTCACAAATCGGTTTGCCATTACAAATTTTCTCTGCACACAGTCCATTTTTATGTGCATTTTTAGATGTTAATGTAAATTCACATTAAAAAAGCTCTAATATTTCAAATATACCGTTGTTATTCAGTATTTTATATTCGTCATGGCTTAAATAGCAACTATACGTTTGTTTATCATTATTTAACAATATTCCCACAAACTTTTTCAAGATTGGAGTATTTATGCGTCCACAGAATACCACGGCAGTATATCCCTGAGAACAATATCTTTAATAAAAAAGCGCTCCTGCCAACACTTAATTGACAGGAGCGGATATTGTTTGTATTGTTTAGTCCGAATAAATCAGAATTCGCTGGTGAAATGGAACTTTATGGCAGGGAAATCATTCTGTGCCATTTGAAGCACATAATTTGAGTCAGCCATAAATACATCACGTCCGTCACGGTCAACAGCCATAAACTGGTGCTTACGTTTCTTAAATGCATTCAATGCCTCCGCATCATCACTTTCTATCCAGCATGCTTTATACATGCTCAGAGGCTCCCAACGGCACTGCGCTCCATATTCATGAAGCAAACGGTACTGTATCACCTCAAACTGCAACTGGCCTACTGTACCTATTATCTTACGTCCATTAAACTGATTTACGAATAGCTGGGCCACACCTTCATCCATGAGCTGCTGAATACCTTTTTCAAGCTGCTTTGACTTCATCGGGTCTGTATTCTCAATATACTTGAACATTTCAGGGGAGAAACTCGGGAGCCCTTTGAAATGGATTGCCTCTCCTGACGTCACAGAATCTCCGATTTTGAAGTTACCGGTATCAGGAATACCTACAATATCACCCGGAAATGCTTCATCAACAATATTCTTTTTCTGAGCCATGAATGCCGTAGGTGCAGCGAACTTCAAGGTCTTACCGGTACGGATATGCTTGTATGGAGCATTACGTTCAAACTTTCCTGAACAAATCTTCACGAATGCGATACATGAACGATGATTAGGGTCCATATTGGCATGAATCTTGAACACAAATCCGGAGAACTGTTCCTCCTGAGGCTTAATAGTGCGTTCTTCAGCATCAACAGGCTTTGGTGAGGGGGCTATCTTGACAAAGCAGTCCAGAAGCTCCTTCACACCGAATGTATTCAATGCCGAACCGAAAAATACCGGTGCCAATTCCCCTGCAAGATACTGTTCAGGATCAAACTCCGGGTATACTCCTTCTATAAGTTCGAGGTCCTCTCTGAGCTTTGTGGCATCAGATTCACCGACAGCTTCATCAACACGCGGATCTTCCACATTATCAATCTCAACACGCTCCGTCACCTTCTGCTTGTTGGGGGTAAACAAGTCCAGGGATTGTTCATATATATTGTACACACCCTTGAACTTCTGCCCTATATTGATAGGCCAACTCAGAGGACGTACAGCGATCTTCAACTCCGCTTCAAGTTCATCAAGAATCTCAAACGGGTCACGTCCCTCGCGGTCCAGCTTGTTCACAAAGATTATGACCGGAGTATTGCGCATACGGCAAACCTCCATCAGTTTACGTGTCTGCTGCTCCACACCTTTTGCCACGTCGACAACAATTATAACGCTGTCCACTGCGGTAAGAGTACGGTATGTATCCTCAGCAAAATCCTGGTGACCCGGTGTGTCAAGAATATTTATCTTATAATCGCCATAGTCGAAACCCATCACGGATGTTGCCACAGAGATACCTCTCTGTTTTTCAATCTCCATCCAGTCACTGGTGGCGGTCTTTTTTATCTTATTCGACTTAACAGCTCCAGCCACATGTATGGCACCTCCATACAGCAGCAGTTTCTCTGTCAGTGTAGTTTTTCCGGCGTCAGGGTGCGATATGATGGCAAATGTACGCCTGCGCGCTATTTCGTCATTAAGTTGCTGTGACATATTCTTCGAGGATGAGTGTTAAATTTATTCATTCACGTCCGAGCCTTCCCCGGATTTGATACGGTCAATACACAGACGCAGGCTCTCCTCCCAGTGAGGAATCGTTATCCCGTACGTTTTCTTTATAGCAGTCTTGTCAAGAACGCTATACGGTGGGCGAGTAGCTGCTGTGGGATAATCCTCGGTATTGATAGGAGTAACACGGCACCCCTCGATACCTGCATACCGGAATATAGCTTTGGTAAAATCATACCAACTGCATACACCTTCATCAGTAAAGTGGAAAATACCCTCGACCCATTGACGAGCCTGCAATATTACCGATATCGCTTCAGCAAGGTCGCGGGCATAAGTCGGAGTCCCTATCTGGTCACTTACCACACGTATGTCATGCTGACGTATGCCAAGATTAAGCATGGTCTTTACAAAATTATGACCGTATGGTGAATAAAGCCATGCAGTACGTATAATAATAGCATCAGGACATAAAGAGAGAAGAACCATCTCACCCTTGCGCTTCGATGTGCCATAGTGTGATCGTGGATTCACCTTATCGCTTTCATGATACGGGCGGAATGCCTGTCCATCAAACACATAGTCAGTGGATATATGAATCACCTTCACGCCAGCCATAGAGGCAGCTGAAGCTATATTTCTTACAGCCTCGGCATTTATCCGATAGCATAGCGTCTGATCCTGTTCTGCCTTATCGACTGCCGTATATGCCGCGCAATTCACTATATGAGTAAATTCTCCTTTCCGTATATATTCATTAACGGCACCGGCATCTGTAAGGTCAAGTTCATTAATATCGGTATAGATGGACTTTCCCGGGATCTCTGATTCAAGGACATTCTGTAATTCCCTGCCGAGTTGGCCGGCAGCACCAGTAACAAGTATCTTCATATTTTTATTGATAGCACTTTGAAAATACTGAAGCAGAAACAGTATTCGAGCACAAATTTACGAAATATTTGCCATATAGAGCCTATGAATCACGCCAAGTGATGCTGATTTTTATTTAGTAGTTTTGCATTTAGCCTGTCTGTCACTATCTTTGCAATACGAATATGAATGTAAGAATCGAAAAATCATGGAACGCTCACCTGAGCGATGAGTGGATTAAGCCCTACTTCAAAGAGCTAACCGACTTTGTCCGTTCGGAGTACTCGGCCACAACCGTCTATCCTGCCCCCGGCAGAATATTTGCGGCATTTGATTCATGCCCTTTTGATGATGTGAAAGTAGTCATTCTCGGTCAGGACCCATACCATGGCCCGGGGCAAGCCAATGGGCTTTGTTTCTCCGTCAATCCGGGAGTACAGTTGCCACGGTCATTGGTCAATATATTCAAGGAAGTACTTGATGATACCGGACATAATCTTGGTTCTGACGGTGATTTGTCACGTTGGGCACACCAAGGAGTGCTGTTGCTGAATTCAACCCTTACAGTACGGGCCGGACAGGCAGCTTCACATGCCGGTCATGGTTGGGAGATTTTCACGGATAGCGTCATAGAGCATCTGCAGAAGGAGCGTGACAACCTGGTTTTCATCCTATGGGGGGCATATGCTGCGCGTAAAGGTCAGTTCATTGACCGTCAGCGTCATCTTGTGCTGACATCCGCACATCCCTCTCCGCTGAGCGCTGCCCGAGGTTTTTTTGGCAATCATCATTTCACCAGAGCCAACAGTTATCTGATAGAACATGGCAAAACTCCAATAGAATGGTAAACTCAAAGCTAACACTTGAAGATAGAATCAATACCGTAATCGAATTGCGAAAACAGGGCTATAACTGCGCACAGTGTCTTACTATGGCCTTCAATGACGTACTGGATCTCGATTCATCGAAAGCTGCCATATTGTCAGCCGGATTGGGCGGAGGTATAGGTGGATGCGGCGAAGTATGCGGTGCAATATCCTCAATGTCCATTATACAAAGTGCTATAAGCTGGCAGCAGCCTGCTGACAAACCTCGGACATATTCATGCATCAGGACTATCACCTCCGACTTTTCTGATAAATATGGAGCTGTGCGTTGCGCTGAGCTCAAAACACTAAAACGCCCATGTATCGAGTTGATAAAGTATGGGGTTGAACGCATGCACGAACTAACCGTCAAATGACAGGGTTCAATCGTATATACGTTTTCATTGCCGCATGTATAGCTCTATATGCGTTTCCTCAGCATGTATCAGCTCTGACTGGTGACGATGACACACGCAACACCCGGACTGCGGTATACTCACCATTGATCCGCACCCTGAGCATCTCTACCGGCGCGGAAACAGACGTTTCCAATGCTATTATAAAGCTGAACTCACCGGAACGAGTCACGATAAGCTTCGATGAGCTTTCGGAAGAGCGTAGATACATGTGTTACCGTATCGAGCACTGCAATATGGATTGGATTCCGGATGGACTGCCGGAACAGATGTACCTTAACGGGTTCAACCGTGCGGAAATAACTGACTACAGTTTCTCAAGTGCAACAACTGTTCACTATGTCAATTACAGGATCACGATACCATCCCCTGATATGGAGATAACAGCTTCAGGCAATTATCTCCTTACTGTATACGACGAGGAACAGCCCGACAGTACGCTTCTTCAAGTCCGGTTCAGCATGGTTGAGGCAGGCGCACTGATATCAGGAGAAGTGAGCGGCATAACCGATATAGATTACCGCAAAGGACACCAGCAACTCAATTTATGCGTTGATCTTCAAAACCTGAATCTGAATAATCCTCTATCTGAGATATCCACACGCATTATCCAGAACGGCGACTATATCAACACACATATTTTGAACCGCCCTCTACGGATTACAGGAAGTAAACTGTATTATGAACATGACCCGGCTCTTATATTTAAGGCCGGCAATGAATTCAGGCGCTTTGAAACGGTATCGCTCCGATACCCTACCATGAATATTTGCTCTACGTCATTTACATATCCCTATTATTACACTGAGATATGTACTGATGAGCCACGCAGCGACAAAGCATATTCCTATGACCGCACTCAGCACGGTGCCTTCCGTGTACGCAACTCGGATGTTTCAGGCGATGAGCATCCGGATATTGATGCTGACTATGCCGTGACTAAATTTACCCTCCAGATGCCAAGACTCAATGGCTATGATGTTTTTATTGACGGAGATCTCAATCTCAACTGTCCGATTGAACCGATGGAGTACAACTATGAAACCGGCTCCTACGAACAGTCGCTTTTTCTCAAGCAAGGTTCGTACAACTACCGCTACGTAAGCCATCCGGTCAATTCCATGACACTGAACAGCGACAGCAGCCTGATTGAAGGGAACTTTTATCAGACATCTAACAGATATACCGTATTGGTCTACTTGAGAAAGCCCGGCGACTTATATGACCGGCTTGTGGCATGTGCCACCATTGACACATAAGTCTTTTTTACGATGAATAAAACCGAAGAAGAAATTATGCTACAGATTCAGGACACTTTAGTAACTCTTGATATCGCCGAACGTCACTTTATATGCGATCTGGCAAAATGCCTTGGCGAATGCTGCATTGAAGGCGATGCCGGTGCTCCAATAACCCGTGAGGAATATGACAAACTTAAAGAATTGCTCCCAAAAGTAAAACATATGCTCTCACCACGCGCATTGGAACGTATAGACGAGGCCGGCGTAGGATATATTGATGAAGAGGGCGATCTGGTAACACAGATTGTTGATGGACGCGACTGTGTGTTTACCACGTATGGCGCAGGAGGTATGTGTATGTGCGCACTTGACAAGGCCTACCGCGAGGGATTGACAGATTGGCGTAAACCTATGTCATGCTATCTTTATCCATTGCGAATCAAAGAATACTCCGGATTCACAGCCGTCAACTACCATAGATGGAAGATATGCCGATGTGCCGAATCGTTAGGAAAAGCCAAAGGTGTACGACTATACAAATTCATGCGTGAGCCACTGATTGAGCGTTTCGGTCAGGAGTGGTATGACGAGCTTGAGATGGCATGCGACGCCTATCTTGAACAGATTGGAGAATCCAGCCAGTAATTTCTCAGCATAACCGCAAGAGCCACACCCCTCACCAACAGATAGCTCACGAAGGCAAGCCATAATCCATGGTTGCCATACCCGGAATATGTCAGCAGATATATCACCCCAAACACTACGGACGCAATCACCATGGACCGGAGCATCGCTCCGGTTCTGACTGCTCCGATAGCCACGCCGTCATAAACAAACGCGGCAAAACTCAGCATCGGTATGGATATAGCCCAACCGATATATTCCTCGGCGCTCGATCTGATCACATGGTCAGAACTCAGCAGGGATAGGAATTCAGTACCGAACACAAAATAAACCACTGTAAAAAGGAGCGCCATACCAAGCCCTACGGACAAAAGCATCCTGACCGTCACACGAAGGCGTGTCCACTGCCTTGCTCCCTCAAACTTCCCGCACAATGCTTCAGCGGCGAAAGCAAAACCATCCATAAAGAATGAAAAACCGGTAAACAGCTGCATCAGCAGCGCATTCACAGCAAGCATTACGGCTCCCTGCATAGCGCCAACACGGGTAAACCACATCGTCACCGCCACAAGACATACTGTCCGGAGAAATATATCGGCATTTACTTTGAAGAAGCGACGAAGCTCTGTAAAATTAAATATTTCCTTCAATCCCGGATACCTGAAACCGAATATCATCCGACATGCCACACATGTAGATATAAATCCCATCCATTGAGCAAGAGTTGTTCCTACAGCCATACCCCGGACTCCCATATTGCAATAGAACACAAGGAATACACTCAGCAGGATATTGATGACATTTACCGAAATAGATATCCACATCGGCACCTTGGAATTCTGCATTCCCACTAACCACCCTGTCAGGGCAAACGACCCGAGGACTGCCGGAGCCCCGAGAATACAGATATCGAAATACTGAACCGCCAACTCTAATGTCTGCATATCCGGCTCCATGAACCACAGCAGAAATCCCAGCAACAAGGGCGAGAGTATGATCATCAAAATACCTATCGCAAAGCCTAAGAACAAAGCTCTTGAAAGGACATTGTAGCATCCTGTCATATCTCCTCGCCCATACGCTTGCGCCGTTGACCCGCTTGCCCCCATCCGGAGGAATCCAAATAGCCAATAGAGCATATTGAACATTGCCCCGCCCAATGCTACAGCAGCAACAAGCGCGGCACCTCCTGAATGTCCGGCGATAGCCAAATCAGACATAGACAGCAGAGGCGTAGTTATATTGATGATAATGGCCGGAATTGAGATCCGGAATATATGTGTCAGGAGTTGGCGGATCATATATAGATTAAAAAAATCCGGCATAAGCCGGATTTTTCATAATTTTTATAAGGATGATATTCAAATATTAACCTTAGCTCTGCGGCTATCCCATATCAGATAAATAATCAGAGCTATGTATACCAATACACCAAGCGACTGATTGAGCGACTCTGACATCGACACAATGAATTCGCCTCCGACAAATCGTGTAAGAGCAGCGAATACGCCAAACAGGGCACCACCGGCAATAAGTCCGGATGAAATCAGAGTACCACGGTCACGACGTGCATCATTGAGAGCAGCATCCTTGGAGCGTGTGGAAACGAACCATGCTATAAGACCTCCTACAAGAAGAGGGGCATTGAGATGCATAGGGATAAACATGCCAAGACAGAATGCCAAAGCAGGCACACCAAGCCAGTTGAGAAGCAGCGCCAGGACAGCGCCAGTAATATAAAGGGCCCAAGGGGTATCACCACCCATCATGATAGGTTCTATCACCTTAGCCATGGCATTGGCCTGAGGTGCCACAAGAGCATCCTTACCTGTGAATCCGTATACATTATTGAGCAGGAGGATAACACCACCCACAGTGGCTGCTGACACAAGGGTTCCGAGGAATTTCCATGTTTCCTGCTTTTTAGGAGTGGAACCAAGCCAGTAACCGATCTTAAGGTCAGTAACGAAACCGCCGGCCATAGAAAGCGCGGTACATACCACACCACCTATTATCATAGATGCAACAATACCGGATGATCCACTGATACCGACACCTACAAAGATCGCAGAGGCAATGATAAGCGTCATCAGTGTCATACCGCTGACAGGATTAGTGCCGACAATAGCGATTGCATTGGCCGCTACAGTAGTGAACAGGAACGCAATCACTGTGACAACAACCCATGCTACAAGCGCCTGCCATACATTGTGAAGCACGCCGGCCCAGAAGAAGCCGAACACAGCGACAAGAGCTATCACAATAAAGAACACTATATGCTTCATGGAGATATCCTGCTGCCAACGGATAGTCTTACCCTTTGCAGCACCACCCTTAAACTCTCGACCGGCAAGTCCGGCAGCCTGAACTATTATACCCCATGATTTGATTATACCGATAATTCCGGCCATGGCTATACCGCCGATACCGATGTAGCGCGCATAATCAGAGAAAATGCTATCAGCTGACAACGATGCGATTTCAGGCGCGCCATAGCATCCGAGCAGAGGAAGAATCACCCACCAGGCGAATGCGGAACCGGCAAAGATGACAAATGCATACTTGAGTCCTACTATATAACCGAGGCCAAGAAGTGCAGCTCCGGTATTGCAGCTTACCACAACCTTAGCCTTCTCCGCTATCGAAGCGCCCCATGAAGTGGCTGCTGTAGTTATAGTATCGGCCCAGAGTCCGAATGTAGCGACCACATAGTCATAAATACCACCGACAAGAGCCGCCACAACCAATGTTCGGGCCTGACCCGCCGATGAAGCACCTTTGGCCTGACCGCTCATAAGCACCTGAGTTGTAGCGGTTGCCTCCGGGAAAGGATAGCGACCATGCTGATCCTTCACAAAGTACTTACGGAAAGGGATAAAGAACAAAATTCCGAGCACACCGCCGAACAATGAGCTCAGGAATATCTCCAGAAAGTTGACAGTAATCTCAGGATGTGTGCCCTGCAGGATGTATATGGCCGGAAGCGTAAATATAGCTCCGGCTACAATTACTCCGGAACATGCGCCAATCGACTGGATTATCACATTCTGTCCAAGAGCATTGTTTTTCTTCAAAGCTCCTGACATACCTACGGCTATAATCGCAATAGGAATAGCAGCTTCAAATACCTGACCGACACGGAGGCCAAGATAAGCCGCGGCCGCGCTGAATATCACAGCAAGTATCAGACCCATTGTTACAGAATAGGGAGTCACTTCAGGATAGTCATGAGCCGGATGCATCACCGGACGGTACTCCTCATCCTCAGCAAGCTCACGAAACGCGTTTTCAGGAAGCTGAATGGGATCCGCATCTTCATAGATGTGGGCCGATTCATTCCGAACATCCGCGTCAGGGATAATTCTTGATTCTTCGTTTTGCATGATGGTTTATTATTTTGATTATCTTTTTATCGTGAAAGTATTTCAAAGTAATCCACATAGATCTCTGTCACGGTACGCTTTATCGCATTACGGTCCTCCCATATTCTTGACCGGATCTTTCCTTCGATATACAGCTTCGTACCCTTACGGATATACTTTTCAGCGGCCTCTGCATTTCGGTCCCACATGACAATATTATGCCATTCCGTACGCTCCGGGACTGTTGTCCCGGCTCTGGATGTATAGGACCGTTCCGTGGTAGCCAATGTAAACTCAGCTCTGGGACGACTCTCTATGTATCTAATCCCGGGGTCACGGCCCACATTTCCTATTAAGATTACCTTGTTGACTGACATGTTGGCAAAGATACACAATTATTTGCAAAAATTAAGGGCATGAAGTGAATTCACGCCCTTTGCATAAAAATATTATAAGTTTTTATTCTATAATTGGAATCCTACATTATCCACATAGAATGTCAATCCTTCCGTACCTACATATGGCTCTCCGGAACCGGCACTCATCATCAGCACCACATGTGTGGGTTTTGCATTAGCATCCCAGCCTTCTTCCTTTACCGGCACCAACTTGCCTTTTGAATTTTTTGCATAATAGGCATTTGATCCGTTGCGCAGGCCAAGCCAACTGTAACCGGACTTAGCGGAGCAATCGCCATATACAAGAGGTATCTTATGTCCGTTGACCCATGATGTCCCTTTGCCGAACTTCTCTCCTCCGGTAGCAACACGTTTGGCATGCAGTCCGCCTTTTTCATCTTCCCATCGGCTCTGAAGGAATACAAAGACAACAGCCTGATCATGCCCCGGAAGTGTTTTTTTCGATCCAAAACCGGTTGACTTCACTCTGCTGTTTGTTGCAGGCATATCCAGCTTATAATCAAACACAACCGCTTTGGGCTTCTTGGTGTATGCCACTCCCATATCCATCTTTGAATAAGGATTCTTAGTGCTGGTAATGGGTTCCATCATCTGACCGAGAAAAATCGACCCGGCTACCATGACATCCATATTTATAAGTCCAAGAACCTTCACATTCTCCATCTGTGAACAAAGCTTGGCACACTTGTTAGAACCGGAACGTACCGCCGGATAGACAGCATTAGAGCCTTTTACAACTCCTGATACCTTAGCATATACATTGCTTGTACACCATGGCGAATTACCCTTGTTACGATAGGCCACATTCCCATTGATAGTCTGCGTCGGTCCAATCTCATACAGTGTCTTGCTATTACCGCCAATCACCGATGATTCATGAATATTACGCGTAACCCAATTGTTGAAATTGCCGTAATTAAGATATTCAACACCCTGAGCATTAGCAGTAAAAGCGATGATGCCGGCAGCGGCAGATATGCATAGCGAATATATTTTTTTCATACTATCTAAATATTTTACAAAATTAGTTATTTGTTACAATCCAAATACAGCCGGACGCGCAATAATATTAGTAGAATTTACGCTTTTATTGCCCTTATCAGAATGTACATTTCAACGATATCCCTGCTGCCAACGCACCATCTACAGGTTTTACCCAAGGAGAGCTTTCTATCGTATATTTCTTCTTTTGATAACCCGGATTCTGGAACCGACTCTTCTGATACCCACGGAAGTATCCTACAAGTTCATTCACCGGATCAACCAAAAAGGCAACAATGAAACCCAGCGCACGCGAACCCCATAGACGGTAACCGTTGCTTACAATATGTCTCTTTATAAGATAAAAGCCCTCGCCAAACAAAGATCCGACAACAGGGGTTATCACCAGGTCCTGCACAGAAGGTATTTCATTAAATGCCTCAAATCCATACTCCCAGAAAAATGTAGAGATACAGAAGCTGTACAGGAACGAGCCCCAGCAATTGAACCCGCAGCTGCGTGCTGACATATAGTAAGCCGCACCTCCGTAAGGATGGAGTATAAAATTAAATATAGCATTGTCATGATCCCATACAGGACCGGCCTTGATATGATTGATATAACGCTTGAAAAGTGGAATTTTCTGCGACTCCCTTTTATTCCATGCCGTTGACTCCTCAGGTAGTGCTTCAAGAATCAGCATCGTTGATACCCCTCCACCGACAAGAACGCTTGTATTGACCCACAGACGCTTCCAGTCAGGCATACTGCGCGTACGCGAATATGGGAAATCGTATATATCCAGATGTTTTTTTGGATTCTTACCATATTCCACCTCTGATTCTCTCATCATCTGCCTTATTGATAGTGTGTCAATTTCAGGGGAGACAGCTTCAACCATACTCTCAGTTGCCATCGATTCGGTTGCGATGCCAATGGAGTCCACTTCGCCTATTATATCAGCACCGGATACAATGCCTGCTGATAATATAAATATTATAGATGTCAGAATTGAGCGCATAATGTAGAAATAAATAGTTGACTTTGTATTTGTAACAAGTATGTAACACCTTTTGTGCTGTATATGTGTAATTATTTTTTGTCCAATTCGTCACATTTATAAGTCAAATCTTCTTTTCAAGACAAATTTTGCATATCTGCACAATGACAGGTCAAAGTAATTATCAGATTAAATCACTAAATTTGCACAAGCGAAATGGCTAATAATCACATCATGCACAACGGACATCTTTTCCACATCTTCATAACACTATTTATATTAGCCAATCAGGTCAAGGCCAATAATGTTGTAACTGATATACAGAGCCATGATTCTGTTCCCGTCATTGAGACACTGACAGACAGTGTTTCAATCAATCCGGAGAACAAGCCTAAAAGCTTCATAGGCAAAATAATCAATTACTTCAATGAATCAAACAAGCCAAAGCAATACAAACGTTTTGATTTCAGCATCATAGGTGGTCCACATTATTCATCGGACACAAAGTTTGGAATCGGGCTCGTTGCTGCCGGTAACTATAATACATCGCCCAAGGACACTGTGACATCGCTATCAAACGTTTCGCTCTATGGCGATGTCTCTACCGTAGGATTCTATCTGATTGGCATACGCGGAAATCATTTCGGTCCCACTGACCGTTACCGGATAGATTATAACGTCCACTTCTATTCCTTTCCCCGAAAATTCTGGGGCATAGGTTACGATGCCGGTAATAATTATGACAATGCGGTGAAATTTGATGAATTTCTTATAAGCGGATACGCTCAGTTTCTGGGCAACCTGGGACGGGGATTCTATTTTGGCCCGGGATTTGAAGTTGCCCATGCCAGAGCACGACATGTAACAGACGCCACATTATGGGCCGGTCAGAGCCTGCGCACTACCAATCTCGGATTAAGCATATCTGCCATCTTTGACACACGTGATAATCTGACCGCACCTCAACGGGGATGGTATGCCGGACTTGTACAGCGTTTTTATCCACGGTTTCTCTGGAATGACTATGCATTCAGTTCCACATCATTGGATTTGTCTGGGTATTTCCCGACATGGAAAGATGCCGTTGTTGCAGCCCATTTACATACCACGCTCGGTTATGGTAATGTACCCTGGGCACTGATGCCTACATTCGGCGGCAGCAATTCGATGCGAGGATATTATGAAGGCAGATTCCGTGACAAATGTGAGGCAGATATCACAGTCGAAATACGTCAGCATATATGGCGCAGAAACGGCATTGTAGTGTGGGGTGGTTTAGGCTCGGTATTCAGAAAACCATCGGAATTCAGATGGAGGCGCCTGCTTCCGAATGGTGGCATAGGCTACCGATGGGAATTCAAGAAACGCACTAACGTGCGCCTTGACTTTGGAATCGGAAAGGGAGAAACAGCATTTATATTCAACATAAATGAAGCTTTTTAATTTGAAAAAATATTGCGGCCTATCAAAGCCGGAAATCATATCAAGCATCTTGGCCATATGGTGCATCGCAGTATGCTCTGCGCCGAACATCATATTATCATTCACTGAATCACTTTCAGTGTGGCAACGCATCACCAATACACTCTTGCCATGCGGCATATACATATTGCTGATGTCAATTACCAGAAAAGTATGCAAATCTACGCTATGGATGTTCTTCCTGATGTTCTTTGCAGCTTTTCAGCTCGTACTTCTATACCTGTATGGACGGTCTGTAATAGCGGTAGACATGTTCCTGAATCTTGTTACTACCAACCCTGACGAGGTAAACGAACTGCTTGGCAGCATGGGGATAATCATCCTTGTAGTGTGTATCATGTATCTGCCGCCTTTAGTAACCGCCATCATAGGTTGTTTCAAGCATTGGACACTTTCAAATAGTTCTGTCTTAAGACTTCGTCGCATAGGTTTATTGCTTACAATACTTGGAGGCATATCTTTCATCTTATCCTTCACCGGTCAGCGTCCCTTTAATCCATTCAATGATATCTATCCATTAAATATCGCCGATAATATCTATCGTGCCGTGACACGCTCCGCTCGCACCGCTAATTACCACAAGACATCATCCGATTTTACTTTTGCAGCCAAAAGCACACGCCCGGCTGATGAACGGGAGCTGTATGTAATTGTCATCGGTGAGACTTCGCGAGCACCGCAATGGAATCTTCTGGGCTATAAGCGTAACAATAATGAGCCTCTCAACGGCTTATCAGGACTGACAGCATTCCGGAAAGTAATCAGCGAATCAAATACGACCCACAAGAGTGTTCCGATGCTTTTGAGCGATGTCGATGCAACTACTTTCGAGGATTCGATATACACACATAAGAGCATAATCACAGCATTTAAGGAGGCCGGATTCTCTACTGCATTCTTCTCCAATCAGGCCCGTAACCATTCATTCATTGACTTTTTCGGAGAGGAGGCTGACACATGTGTATTTATAGGAGAGGTCAGCACACGTCCGGACAACCAACACCATTATGATGAAGAACTCCTGTCATACTTGAGAAACTACCTTGACAACAGTAAGGCTGTCAAGCAACTAATTGTGCTTCACACCTACGGGTCGCATTTCAAATACTCTGACAGATATCCGCATAATGACGCACACTTCACTCCCGATTCCCCTCTTGAAGTGACTGCCGGTACGCGTTCAAATCTTATAAACGCGTATGACAACACCATAGCTTATACCGCGTCAGTGCTACGTGGAGTAATTGATATAATATCGGAACAGAATTCCATAGGTGCCATGCTGTACACAAGCGATCATGGAGAGGATATATTTGATGACAACCGCGAATTATTCCTCCATGCTTCACCAAAACCAAGCTATTATCAGATTCATGTACCGATGCTTGTATGGATTTCGGATGCATTGCAGACCTATGATAAATCAATTGGCCATGCGTTGAGACAGAATAGCGACCGTTTCGTCAGCTCAAGTTCAGCTCTATTCCACAGCGCGCTCAATATAGCAGGAATCGTATCAACCACTTATTATGACGCATCACGCTCTATCGCCTCGCCTCAATATAAAGAAAGGCCGCCGATATATCTCGACGACCATAACGAAGGAATTCCATTGTCTGAGAGCGGGCTCAGAAAAATAGATTTCCAGAAATTCGATTCTTTAGGTATACGTTATTGAGGAACGCCCCCTTGGCGGCTGAATGTATATTCATCGTGTCCGATCTCAAACTTCAGCACATTTCCTTTTACCTTGACATCATCAAGATGTTTTATGGAGGCATAACGGAGCTGAAGCACCGCGGAAAGCTGGTTTTTGATTGATTGTGCTATCCGGGGCTTCATTGTTTCAAGTTCAGGAGCTGTTGCACCGGTAACCACATTTGCCACCAATTCAGTAGCATCAGGATCCACTGTAACCGACAGGCTTTCCGGGGATAAACTTACATTTATCTCGTCGTCATCAACAGCAGTCCAGACTCCATAAATAATGGATTTGGCTGACCCGGTAAGACTGAATGGCTGGACTTCGTCATTAGATTGTGGCATCTGGAAGGTTGTGGATATCATTCCGCCAACCACTATGTCGCCGGAATGTCCGGTACTATCTACACTGAATATGTAGTTCTCTATAATCATTGCTGATGCGGCTGATTCGTCAACAAGCTTAACAGGCACACCACTCCAACTTCCTTCGACTTCCTTGGCAAGGCGTCCGGCGTCATCGCAGGAGCAGAACATTATAGCGGCTATCGCCGACATTGTCAATAATACCTTTTTCATGATCAATAAGTTCTATTATACGAATATATAACGCGCAGCAAATTGGAATGTTCTTCAGCATCTGAAATATGCGTATCAGAAGCTGACTCCTAACATCCATATTTTACACACAGCGAATCATACTGCGATGTACTCTTGATGCGCTTTATACTTCTGTTGATTCTATCAGACAGTCCGGAATCGTTCAATCGCATGATCCATGTCTGGAACTGAGTGAATGACACATTGGTAGAAATATCCAGTGCGGGATAATCAGGTGCGAGCTTCTTAGCGATACGTTCATTGACCACAGCATAATCAATATCTCCGATAGCTGTCAGAATCACCAACTGCTCTGCACCATATTCTGTTGAATCATTAACGTAAATGGTATCACCGATTTCAGCCGATAAATTCCTAAGTCGGATTATTGACGGTGAATTATGCGGTACGAAGATGGTTTTACCGGCCAACGTCAACTGGTCCGGGATTGATAAGTTGCCCGTAGAATCTTTACGCTGAACAAGCACCTGACGATCAAGATATATCGGTTCGGAGAGCATAAACCGATTCTTATAGTCAGCCATCGCCGGGATATCAGACACTACAATATCCACCACACCATCCTCAAGTAGCGGCAACGCTTCGTCAACCGTTGATACCGGATGATAATTAAACAGAATACTGTCATTATAAGCCATCAATTTCAGCAGTTCATAACTGAATCCGGCCAGACTGTCACCATAACGATACATTGACATCGGATTGTACTCAATGGCGACATCGATGGTGTCACCACCTGATGCCCGCAACGCACTTGGCGCTGCTACAGGTTTGCTGCTGCAACTGCGCACTGTGATGGCCACAATGGCCACACATAGGATAAAATACAGCAGATTCTTTAATGAAAAGAGCCGTTTCATCAGTTGGCAAAGTCAACCGCCACACCTAACAGAAGTCTGCGGGGATTAAGCGGGTAGTGCGGGATTGAGAAATAATCACGTCCGGTCAGTCCCTGATTGACGTGCGAATAAAGGACATAGAACCGTGCCTTGCTCAGCTTCATATTCACATAAGCGTTCATCAGCGGATAGTTGCCCAACTTCATTTCACGCTGGTTATAGAACGACATTGTTGCAGGCTGATAGCCCGGAGCATAATACTTAGTATAATAATCACAATCTACACCAAGCTGAACAGTCAGTACTCGGGCGACTTTGAAATCAATATACAGATTGGAGTATATTGAGAACTTGGGCAATGGAAGCACAGACTCGTTGGAGCTCGTCTGATAAGTCAGCTTATTACGCCATTTAAGTATTCCCACCCTGAAATTCTGCTGCAAAGATGCACTGAACACCTGCACACTTCCTGAGTGCTGTACAGGCATGCACTGTTCATTGAAATATATCAGGTTCTGTATATTCTCAGCTCCAACATTGATATAAGTCCCCGAAAACGGCAAATCAAGTTTTCCGCCAAAACGCAGGCGACGTATCTTTCCAAAATCATTCTCCCAAATAAAATGATTCGAAACGTAATGCTTCATCAGATATGGAGCTGTCTCGTTAGAGAAAAGTCCATAGCCTGTTATGCTTACAGTATCTCCAAGCAATTTGAACCGTGTCGACACATTTCCTTCTGCATGAATCTCACCTGCAGCCGCACCTACTACTCCAATCCGTGCCGTGGCCTCATAGCGGAGAATTGAACCTCTCTGTTTCGTCAGCTGAGCACCCGCCCAGAGGAAATTTTCAGTACCTCTGCCGGGGACAAGCGATCCATATGGATATGGGGTAAGGCCGTCAGGAGTATCAGTAAGTGATGTGACAGTGTCAGGCGTCTGATTGTATCGGCGTATTTCATGCGTCACATAACCGGCCAATCCAAACTTGGCATACTTGTGAAATCCTTCGAGCAATGATATACCGACTGTATTTTTCAGACTCCAATAGGAAGTGACATCATGTGTATTACCTGTTGTCAGATAATAATTATCCCACATATCGCTTCCCTCGCCTGTCGACTTATTGTCAAACACATGGCGTCCTGAATTATAGTTCAGAGTCCAGATAAAACTTGTCACCGGAATATACGTTCTTACATCAATTGTGTCCGCTTCATCCTTGTGCCCTGCCGGTTCAGTATGCCAGTAACCAAGCTTATACCGCGCATTGAACAGCGCCTCCTGCCCTACTATTCGGCTATGGGCATTATTAAGGCGCACCGGTATCGTTTTAGGATTAAACGAAGTGACGCCACCCTGGATCTCTCCCGGATCTGTGACATAACGGTCATCAGTGATGCCACCGTTTTCCTTTATCACATAATTATAGTGATTGAAGAAGGTCTGATACTCAAACCGGTCGCCCATATACGAACTTGAGAGCCCCCATGTGAGATTCTTCACCGCCTGACTTTCATAAGAGCCTTTTGAATAAAGGTAATCAAGGTTGGCACCAATCTGTAGACGCTTGTTGACATTTCCCGAAAAATCGGCCTGCAACCGGTCCTGAGCGCTTTCCTTTCCACCTCCCGTATTGTAGCTCACCAACGTCATGGGAATGCGTGTGTTATAAAACGTATGATTACCCCTCTGAGGAAGCCAGTAGCTTATAGCATCGCGGAAGAAGAAATCGCTCTGAGGCTTTCGGTCAAAATAGATCATATTAAGCCCCTCGGAGCCAAGATTGCCCGTTGTGGCATATGCTATTGACACTTCCGACGGCACGGAACGTTGAAAATAGTTGTACATTGTGGTATCAATCGTTGCCGGCTCATGCAGGCCGAGAGGAGGCAACATTTTCCACGCATACGATGGCGCTATCACCGGATCCTTTGAGAAGGCAGGTTGCGACATCAGCATGACGGCAAATATTGATAGTGAAATGCTTATATAGTGATGCAGTTTCATCTTTTTTACAATCCATAAGTTTCTAATAAGTTACAAAATTACGCATCTTTCCGCTATTTACAAGTTTTTCGGGCTACAACATAGCAGTTTCGTCAACAAATCTACTATTTTTCAATCCTTTACCGGTTCAGATCAAAAACCATTTAACGAATGGATACCCTTTTATTTCGGAATTAAGTTATAATTTGCTACATTTGCAATTGTAATAATTTAATGCCTGAACAGACCATGGTGCAAAAATTTATCACAGCAGGCCTACTGGCCCTGACAGTTTCAACTATAAATGCTTCGGCCGCAGCCGATACCAAAGGGGGAATATCAGCCGATATGCTCGGACGTATAAGTTCAAAACATGCCAACAGTCCTTCGGACAAAGCCCTACGCAATGCTCTGAACGGTGTTGACATCAATAAACTTGCAGTTAATGCTGACAATCAGCGCGACCTTGACACAAATTTCTCGCATAGAGTAAACAGCAAAGGTATCACAAACCAGAAGTCATCCGGACGTTGCTGGCTCTTCACCGGCCTTAACGTATTGCGTGCACAGATGATGGCAAAAAATGATATGCCCGAGCTCTATTTGTCGCAGAACTATAACTTCTTCTATGACCAGCTTGAGAAAGCCAATCTTTTCCTGCAGGCAATGATTGACAAAGCCGGAAAGCCAATGGAAGATAAAACTGTCGAATGGCTTTTCAAAAATCCGCTGTCTGATGGTGGCCAGTATACAGGTATCTCCGACAACATTTTGAAATATGGTGTGGTACCCGCATCCGTAATGCCTGAGACCAACTCAAGCGACAATACCGGCCAGATGCGCAATATTCTTATGCTTAAGCTTAGAGAGTATGGGCTGGAACTCCGCCGCATGAAAGCAGCAGGAAAAAAGGATAAGGAAATCAATACCCGCAAAGAGGAAATGCTGGGTGATATATATCACATTCTTGCACTGAATCTTGGCGTACCTCCAACAGAATTTGAATGGACACGCAAGGATTCCAAAGGCAATATTGTAAGCCGTGAAAAATATACCCCACTTGAATTCTATAACAAATTCGCAGGGAATAATCTGAAAGATGATTATATCATGCTGATGAATGATCCTACCCGCGAGTACTACAAGCTATACGAAATAGACTATGACCGTCATACTTATGACGGCCGCAACTGGACATATGTCAACCTCCCGATTGAAGATATCAAGGAAATGGCCATTGCATCAATCAAAGATAGCACCATGATGTATTTTTCATGCGATGTTGGCAAGTTCTTTGACCGTACACGTGGCATTCTTGACATTAACAATTTTGATTACGAATCACTTTTCGGCACAACGTTCCCCATGGACAAGGCCGACCGTATACGTACATTCTCAAGTGCTTCATCACATGCCATGACCCTTATGGCTGTTGATATCGACAAGGATGGCAAGCCTGTAAAATGGATGGTTGAAAACAGCTGGGGACCCGGAGCCAATGACGGACATCTGATAATGACTGACCGTTGGTTTGACGAATATATGTTCCGTCTGGTTGTAAACAAGAAATATGCCACACAGAAGGCTCTGGAAGTTCTCAAACAGAAGCCCGAAGTGCTTCCGGCATGGGATCCGATGTTCTGCGACGAGGACTAATATAGACGGACTCCCCTCATCTACCTATAGATAAACGTGAACGGACAAGATAAATTCAGGCTGATATGCATAGTGCTCCTATGGGTGGCACTATGCTATCTGCTTGTAACACGGCAACCTGTAAATCTGCGTGTTATTCTTGTGATAATAGGTTCGGGAATTATTGTTTTCGTGCCTCTTTATAAAAAATACCGAAAGAAGTCCAAGAAGCAATGAATTTCATTGAAGTACCTTCTGACAAAAGTATTATAGAAGTTGACAGTAATCAATATCCGCTGCTAAGCAGAATAGATTCGCCTGCCGACTTACGCCACATGACGGTATCGGATCTTTCAGGTGTATGCTATGATATACGTAAGTTCCTGATCAATGCATTAAGCACTAATCCGGGACATTTTGCATCAAGTATGGGAGCGGTAGAACTCACCGTAGCCCTTCATTACGTATTCAATACTCCATATGACCGCATAGTATGGGATGTCGGCCATCAGGCTTACGGACATAAACTTCTGACCGGACGCGCCCCACGGTTCCACACCAACCGACGTCTGGGAGGCCTAAGCGGATTCCCCTCGCCATCAGAGAGTGAATACGACACTTTCAGCGCCGGACATGCCTCAAACTCAATATCGGCAGCCCTCGGCATGGCCGTAGCGGCAACACTGCATAATGATGAACCGCGGCGCAACGTTGTGGCCGTGATAGGCGATGCTTCCATAAGCGGCGGATTGGCATTTGAAGGCATCAATAATGCTGCCAATACTCCGAACAATCTGCTTATAATCCTGAATGACAATGATATGTCAATTGACCGCAATGTCGGTTCTCTAAACGGTTATCTGGCACATCTGACAACATCCAAGGGCTATAACAAGATGCGGTACAAGGTGTTCAACACACTTAAGGACCTGCATCTGGTAACGGATAAGAACCGTGGCCGTATTCTACGGTTCAACAACAGCCTTAAATCACTGATCACACATGAACAGAATCTGTTCGAGGGACTAAACATCAGATACTTCGGTCCATTTGACGGACATGATCTTCCGACACTGATACGTGTGCTCAGTGACATCAAGGATATGGACGGGCCACGAATACTGCACCTGCGCACCATTAAAGGTCGAGGCTACTCCCCCGCCGAGGAAAATCCGGCTGTATGGCACGCACCCGGACGATTCAATCCGGACACCGGAGTCACTGAACAGGATAAGGGAACTAAACCTCAGAAGTATCAGGATGTTTTTGGCAATGCTATCACAGCATTGGCAGAACAGAATCAGCAGATAACCGCGATAACGGCTGCAATGCTGAGCGGAACCTCCCTGTCCATTATGCAAAAACGGTTCCCGGAACGCACGTTTGACGTGGGTATCTCCGAAGGGCATGCCGTGACATTCGCAGGTGGACTGGCTAAAGACGGAATGCTTCCGTACGTGGCTATATACTCTTCATTCCTGCAAAGGGCTTATGATCATATAATACATGACGTAGCACTGCAGGAACTGCCTGTGACATTCTGTATTGACCGCGCAGGCATAGTGGGCGAAGATGGTGCTACACATCACGGAGCTTTTGATCTGGCATATCTGTCAACAGTCCCCGGCATGACAGTCTGTGCCCCACGTGATGAGAATTATCTGCGACACCTGCTATACACCTCTCAGCTACCTGACCGCAAAGGGCCATTGGCCATACGGTATCCCCGCGGACGCGGCAATTCGCTTCAGACTCTTGAGGAATACCGCCGACTTGAAAAAGGTCGAGGCGAACAGATTCATGTAGGAAAGGATATTGCCATCCTCACCCTCGGCCCGATATGCAATGAAGCCATGAAGGCTGTAAAAAGCCTGGAGGCCAAAGGTGTGCATGCAGCGCTTTATGACATGATTTTCCTCAAACCCATTGATGAAAATATACTGCGCACGGTTGCCGAATCAGGAGCTCCGATTGTGACCGTAGAGGATGGAACTATAAAAGGAGGACTCGGTTCGACAGTTATTGAATGGCTTTCCGACAATGGGTTCACTAATCGGGTCCAACGAATCGGAATTCCGGATAAATTTGTACCACAAGGCTCGGTAGAGCAGCTTTATAAGCTGTGCAATATGGATGCGGAAGCTATCGAAGCTGCTTGCCTAAGATTATTAGAAAAATGAAGATAGTAATTGCAGGAGCCGGAGAAGTAGGCTGTCATCTTGGTAAACTTCTCTCACGTGAGGAGCAGGATATAACTATTGTAGATGCTGATGAAAGTAAGTTGGCACAGTTGGATGCCAATTACAATCTCCTGACTGTAAGCGGTCAGCCTACATCATTCAATGTGTTGAAACAAGCCGGTGTAGGACGATGCGACCTGTTCATAGCCGTCACACCCTCAGAAACGGCCAACCTTCTTGCTTGCTCCATAGCAAAATCTTATGGAGCCAAGCGCACAGTAGCCCGCATTGACAACTACGAGTTCATGCAGCCTGCCTACGGGGAGTTTTTCAACGAGCGTGGAATCAGTGCGTTGATGTATCCTGAATATCTGGCCGCAGTGGAAATCAAAAAAGCACTGGAACGTAACTGGGTACGGTTCTGGTTTGAGATTCATGACGGAGAGCTTCTTGTAGTAGGTGTAAAAATCCGCGAAAACGCACGCCTGACAGGCATGCAGCTGAAGCAGCTGTCCATGTCGGAGCATTTCTTCCATGTATCGGCAATAAAACGAAATCAACGGACCATCATACCGCGCGGTGATGACTTCATATATCCAAACGATATACTATACTTCACCACCACGAAAGAGCATGTCAACGAGCTTCGTGATATATGTGGCAAACAGAAGCATGAACTGCGCCGGATTATGGTCCTTGGCGGCAGCCGTATAGCCGTCCGCCTATCAACACTTGTAGGCGATAAATATGATATCACAATCATTGAGACCAACCGTGACCGCTGTCAGGAACTATGCGAACGCTGCCCGAATGTCACTGTAGTACATGGCGACGGCCGTGATATCGAAACACTCGTTGAGGAAGGGATAGATGAATGCGATGCTTTCATTGCGCTGACTGACAGCTCGGAGACAAACATCCTCACAAGCCTTACCGCAAAGGAGCATGGCGTGAAAAAGACTATTGCGGAGGTGGAGGATCTGCAGTTCATTTCATCGGCAGAAAACCTGAATATCGGTACAATCATAAATAAGAAGCTGCTCCTATCCGGACGCATATTCCAAGTGATGCTCGATGCTGATACTGATTCATCGACATTCATGGCCTTGGCCGATGCTGATGTGGCTGAAATTGAGGTCAGAAATGGAGCCAAAGTGACAAAAGGCATGGTAAAGGACCTGAAACTGTCGTCCGACATGACCATTGCAGGCCTGATACGTAAAGGAAAGGGTATGCTTGTAAGAGGTGATACCCGCATAGAACCAGGCGACCATGTAGTGGTGCTGTTCCTGAACACCGCCATGCATAAAATCGAAAAGTTATTTATCTGATGAAGCGTAAAGGGGTCAACATCCTTATGGTTTTCAGGGTGATAGGCTGGCTGCTTATCATTGAGAGCGTGTTCATGACCGTTCCGCTGATAACCACACTTGTGTATCATGAAAGTGATTCGTATGCATTCATAGTCGGGATAATTGCCACTGCCCTCACAGGAATGGCACTCACATTCTGCCTACGTCCCCGTCACACTGACATGGGCAAGCGAGAAGGATTTTTGCTGACGGCTCTGGTATGGGTAATGTTTTCATTCCTTGGAATGATACCGTTCATGCTGTGCGACCATAAACTGTCAATAAGCGATGCGTTTTTTGAATCGATGTCAGGATTCACTACTACCGGAGCCTCCGTACTCCCTTCGGTTGAAGCGCTCGGCAAGGGAATATCGATGTGGCGTTGCCTGATGCAATGGCTCGGAGGTATGGGTATCATACTGTTTACACTTGCTGTGGTGCCGATGCTCAACCATTCGGGAGGCATGCAGATGTTCAATGCTGAGGTAACCGGTATCACGCATGACAAGATTCGCCCGCGTATCAGTCAGACAGCCAAAGGGCTATGGGGCGTTTACGTAGCATTGACGTTGATTCTGATAGCGTTATTATGGATGGGCCCGATGAACATGTATGAAAGCATCTGCCATGCATTTTCATCTATATCTACCGGAGGCTACTCCACTGCCGATGAAAGCATAGCCCATTGGGACTCAGTATATATCAAAGTTGTCCTGTCCATATTCATGTTTCTGGGAGGGGTGAACTTCGCACTAATGTATAAAGCGGCACTCGGCCAATGGCGTGCATTGCTGAGCAACGATGTACTAAAAGCCTACGTACGTATAGTATTAGGCTTCTTCCTGGTATTTATCCTTACCATAATATTCCGCGGACAGGTCACATCATGGCAGTCGGTAACTATCGACCCACTGTTTCAGATAATCTCAACAATAACCTCAACCGGACTTTCCGTCTGTGACTACGAGGAATGGGGACCGTTCACCCTATCGCTGCTCTTTGTACTAATGTTCTTCGGAGCTTGTGCCGGATCTACCAGCGGTGGTGCCAAGATTGACCGAATGATGTATCTTCTCAAAAATACCCGCAATGAACTTTACCGCTGCCTGCACCCCAACACAGTGCTCAGTGTCAGGGTCAATGGCAAGGCTGTACCTTATGAACTGGTGTCAAAGGTTATTGCCTTCCTGTGCATCTATGTAATGATTATAGGCGTAGGAGGCATAGCATTGACAGCCATTGGTCTACCAATGGTCGATTCATTCTTCTCCGCCTTCTCCTGCATAAGCAATACAGGACTTGGCGCCGGTGTGACAGGCTATGGCGAAAGTTTTGACAAAGTTCCGGACCTTGGCAAGTGGATTTTATCGGCTCTGATGCTCACAGGCCGTCTTGAAATATTCACCGTGCTTGTACTATTCACTAAAGGATTCTGGTCGAAGTAGACATAAAAATATCAGTTCCATTATCAAATAATTATGCCTCTCTCAACAAATGTTGAGAATTTTTCGCAGCTAACGTATTAGATTTGTGTCTTAATCCATCATTGAAAAATAAGACACATGAATATACTGATAATAGGAGCTACTTCAGGTATCGGACATGGCCTATGGAGACACTATGTCGAATCCGGACATCATGTAGCGGTTATGGGCAGGCGTAAGAACCTGTTGGATGCAATGGCTGCAGAATTTCCACAGCTTACATTTGCCGTACAATGCGATGTTGCGGACATCGGTTCTTTTAATATAGCATTGGGACAAGTAATTGACCGGTTGAAGTACCTCGATTTAGCAATAATATGTGCCGGAACTGGTGAGTTGAATCCGGAGTTGGACAAAATAGTAGAGTTAGACACTCTGTCATTAAACGTAATGGGATGGACTAATGCCGTTGATGCAATCTATGATATATTCATGTGTCAAAAGTACGGCCATCTTGTGACGATAACGTCAGTGGGTGGTATGCAGCCTGCTCCAATAGCTCCGGCTTATAGTGCATCAAAAGCATTCCAGATCAATTACACCAAATCGCTTCAGCTGAAATCAAAGCATTCCGGCATCACCGTTACAGAAATCCGTCCGGGCCTCGTTGATACAAGAATGGCCAAGGGCGAGGGGCTGTTTTGGGTAATGCCGGTTGACAAAGTGGTCCGACAGATTACTACTGCAATATCACATAAACGCAAATTGAGAATTGTGACACGTCGTTGGCGAATCTTGAATTGGATTATCAAGCA
Organism: uncultured Muribaculaceae bacterium; assembly: GCA_910586895.1. Classification (GTDB taxonomy): domain Bacteria; phylum Bacteroidota; class Bacteroidia; order Bacteroidales; family Muribaculaceae; genus Paramuribaculum. The sequence goes on from CAJUIW010000001.1 coordinate 166,246, forward strand.
CTTTATGTAGACGATGTGATATTTTTGAGTAAATTTGCAGGTATGAGAGGATTGCTTTACATAGTACTGCTGATTGTCATTACTGGATGTGGATATTCAGGTTCAAATTATAAATGCGAACTTGATGAAGCGGAAAATATGATTGAAGAAAATCCGGAAAAGGCATTCAATATGCTTAATGGCTATGATGTGGCTGAATTCAAAGATTCGGCCACTATGGCCCGTTGGGCATTGCTATACGGTGAGGCACTGGTGGCAAACAAGTTGGCCGCCCCGACCGATACAATAATCAATATCGCAGTCGACTACTATAGCTCGCATATTTCTGCGGAGGACTATCTCAGCAGAGCTCAAAAAGCAAAAGCATTACTTTCGAAATCCACCGGACATAGTGCTCTTGCTTCAGCTCTGTATATTCAAAAAGAGAAAGAGTTCATGCTCTATAAAGAACGTGCGCGAAGAAACCAACTTCTGCTTATAGGCATGATAGTGCTCCTTGCCGCAATAGGAATCATCATCTGGCAGCGACAGCATATCAAGCTGAAGAATGCCAAAGCCGATGCACTTATTGCAGAAGCATCATTTCTTAAAAAAAGCCTCGATAGCCGTAAAAACGAATGCTCGGCATTGGCTAACAAGCTGTCAGCCTCACTGGCCAACCGATTCAATATGATTGATGAACTGTGCGAAACGTTCTATGAATCGCAAGGCTCCAAAAACGAAAAGAAAGCTATTGTTGACAAGGTAAAATATCACATCGATGCCTTGAAAAACGACAATGGCATATTCAACGAAATGGAGCAGTGCCATGAAGATATTCTCACTCGACTACGCAACGATTTCTCTACTCTGAAACAAGAGGAATACCGGTTGATGGTATATATAGTCAGCGGTCTTTCCAACCGCACTATCGCCCTGCTTATCGGAGAAAGCATCGACACGACATACAAGCGCAAATCACGCCTGAAAGCTAAAATAGCTTCATCATCAAGTCCGAACAAAGACATTCTGCTAAACGCATTCTAACGCTGACTCAGATTGCGGTCAGAATATGGCAGTAATCCGTCTATTTGCCTGATGGCATTGTAGTGCATATTTCGAATAAATCACGCTCGAAAGTATCCCTGTTCTTCGCTCTGTTACGGACTTGTGTGCGATGATTGAATATCGTTTGAGGTGAATAAAAAAGCAACGTGGCTATCTTCGTGCTGTCTTTTATGCCCATCCTGATAAGTGCAAAGATTCGCAAATCGGTATTCAGCAATTCATTCGGCTTTGGAATGATAACTTTATCCGGTTGGAGCAGAGTATTGAATTTCTCAATAAAATCAGGATAAAGACGCAAGAATGCGGTATCGAAATTAAAGAATATCTCCCTCATTTCAGCTTCCGATGGGCGTGTATTGTTAACTACACGTTGCAGATCGTCAAATTGCCGGGTCTTTAATTTCAGACTGACTGTGGATTGAAACCGATTCAACTTTTCAATATATGCAGCACACAGATCCATAAAAAGACTTACGTATTGCTCACGCGAAACATTGGTATGTGCAAGTTCTTCATTCAAGGCTGTAAGACGGCTGTTCAATTTGGAAAGCTCCTGTTTCGAAATACCGAGCATTTTCTTTTCCCGTACTATCAGATATACCGATACAGCGAGAATCAGTAGCAGGATACCAATGACAGATACATATACTTTAAGCCGTTTATTCTGCGAAGTCACAGTATCCTGGTACCCCAACGCTATATCCGGAATCTTTCCCGTAATCTCCAACATCCGCAGTCTATTATTGTAAAATATAGCATCTTCAAGCGAATACTTAAGAAACCTATTAGCCCTTTCCAAATCCCCATCCCTATTCCGGATGTCAAGAGCAAGTTCCTGAAGTGCCAGATTTTCCTTCAGCGGTATTATCTGATCAGAAACCGCAGCATTTATCAGCCATCTTCGATAGCTGCCCATATCACCCATGCCTCGGTATGACATTGCAAGTCCATACGCGGCCTGAGCATATAGCCTTGTATTCTGCGGCGTGGGTTCGAGGGCTTTGATATAACTGTCACGTGCCTCCTTATATTCGCCTTGACGAAGCACCTTATCCGCATAATAATAGCAGTACTCCGGTGTCGACTTGTCAGTAACCGTCAGCAATGAGTCCAGGTATCTTATACTTAATTCATTATACTTTGCGCCAAAAGATGTATTCCCGGAGTATTCACCCCATGCGGCATAAGTCCACTGCATTGCAGAATACAGTTCCCTACGTGTAGACAATGAAAGCGTGGTAGAATCAACTCCCCTCAGAATCTCAATGGCCTCGCTAAAATGCCCTGATGTTGCCAATGACAGTGCCCTGTGGATTTTGATAATAGCCTTATCTTCATATCCGGCATTATCGCCAATCAAACGCTCGGCCCTGTCAAGGTAAGCCATAGCCGAATCAAACCGAAACGTCAGGTATTCCTGATATAAATCATCATAGTGCTTCATCTGTTCCTCAACTGTCATGCGAGGGTTAAGGATACTTTTTATACTGTCTATCCTTTTCTCTTTTAAACTTACATATGAAGCTCTGTCAGACAACACCTTTTCAAGTTGTCCAAATTCAGAAGATGCCATAGCCGAGATGGCCATCAATATGCATAGAGTGGTTATCAATATTCGGTTTTTCATCCCTATCATTCTATTTGCCGCTAAATTAATAATAATTCATGATGAATCTGACAACTACCTTAATGTTGTACAACATATCTTCTATTTAGCTGAAACATCGAAGATTAAAGATTTATATCAATACTTACCCACTACCTGACAACTACCGACTATTGACGCCGCCATTACCTCCGGATTATTTTTGCGATGAAAACTTAAATATCATGAAACCAAATTCCATTATTCAGATTCCATTAATCGTATTGCTAATGTCGGGACTGCCACACCCGGCATCGGCTAAAGAAGCCACAGACTCCCTTACTTCAGTCAAAGAAAAAGGGGAAGAGCGAAACGTCATGCTTAATGCCTCGGACGCAACAAAACCTCGTGAGATACAGATTGGGCTTCCGAGTGAAGATGTAAATGTGTATGAAAACGGCTTACCGGCAGTCTATTCTTCATCGGTACATCAACTGGCGCGCCATTGGAGAAGTGATGCAAGTCTTAGCAGTGTCGGCCTTATGAATCCGATGGAATCGGCCATAAGAACCGGCAACATAGCTTATTCTGTTGACAGCTATTCAAAAATAGGTCAGAAAGAATTCAAAGGTACTGTTAATTATCATACCAATCTATTCGGATGGCAAAATTTTGACATTAATCTGTCAGGCGGCCTATCTAACGGATGGTTATACACGGCAAGCGTCTATCAGAATTTCGATCCGGGCAGTTTCAAGCCAAAATTCACTGACTTTTCTGACCGTACCCAGATTTATCATGCAGGCATCACTAAGCTTCTTGACAAAGGGAAAATCAGCCTTATATACAAATACTCCAAAAGCAATGGACTCGGCTCGATGGTCAATTCGGCTCCATTCATATATGTCGGCGATGGCAGTGTAAAAGAAATTCCAGGATTCCCCCTTGGTACAACCTCTTACGCTCCAATAGGTGGCGAATTCAAGTATATGGACATAATGGACGGAAAAATAAAATCAGGCCGCTGGGGCGACTTTACCAACAATCAGGCTCACGACATAACCGCCCTGTTTGATTATACGTTTGATAATGGATATCAATTGAATATCAGCTCAAAATATATGGATGCACCACATGCCAATTATGTGGATTTCGGAGGAAGCTCTATATTTAAGGCCACCGAATCTGATGACCTTTTCTTAGATAACTCTACAACCCCTTATACCGGACTTGCAGAAGGACGCCGCACATGGCTTCATGTAGGAAAGGTTCAGAACCTACTGTTTACAGGAGAGCTATCAAAGCGTTTTGGCCGGCATGATATAAGACTCGGTGTAAATGAATGGTATTATAATCTTGATTATCATTCGTCATCATTCCAGTGGACCGGAACCGTTTCCGCATATCCTGAGGTACTTACCAAGAGGTATGACAACGGTACATCCGACAAATTCAGAGGATTCAACGAGCTGAGTCCGGAATATACCAAGGGCTATGAGAACAAACTTGCAGTATACCTAACAGACAGCTGGAGCATCACCCCAAAACTGAATCTTTATTTCGGCGGCAGACTTGAATACTACAGAATGTCGGCCAACCAACTCCCGTTCGAGCGATACTCAGGCTTCCACATCGGCGACACGCACACATACATTAATGGCGATGAAAGCCAAACCGTGAAGATTGAGCCACGGCATGTGCTGAAAAATAAGTTGAATTATGCCGCAACTCTACAAGGCACCTACCAAATGACACATAATTTCGGACTCACAGCCGATGCTACTGTGGCTACACGCTTCCCACGCATTAATGAATATGCCGGAGTTGGCCCTACCGAGGAACAGTACAAGCGTGTGACCATTCCCCTGCTCCGCGGAGGCATCACATACCGCAACCGATGGATGGACCTGACATCTATGATAACGTATATATCCAAATCCAACAACATTGACCAGCAGAATGTCACCAAGCCCGGGACTACTCAGTCAAAGACAACACTTCTTATATACGGAATCAAGACAATAGGCTGGACTACTTCTGCGGAGATTCATCCATTTAAAGGTTTTAACCTACATGCCTTGTTCACTTATCAGAAACCAACGTATAACAATTATTTCATAAAGTCGCCATTTGAAGGTGTACCCGATCTGAATGCCAACGGGAATATCGTAAAAGAGATACCTCAGATTCTGATAGAACTTGACCCGAGCTACAATATCACAGATGATATCCGGCTGTGGCTGTCATTCAGGTACTTTGGGAAAACATACGCCAATCTGACAAACGCTCTGTACTTCAACGGGCGCTGGGAAACATTCGGCGGTATCACCTGGAAAGCAAACAAATATCTTACAGTAGGAGCTACTGTAGTAAACATCCTGAATCAGAAAGGCGCAAGCGGTACCATCAACGGAGCGGAACTACTCAGTAAAGATGAAGCTGATAAATATCAGAACTACTACATGAGCGGCAACTATCTGCGACCTTTTACAGTAGAATTTAGCGCTACATTCAATTTCTAATACTATTGGAACAGTTTCTTAGGTAAAAAAAGATTATATTAGTACATAAAAATAATTAACTTCAAACAAAAGAATCAATATTCATGAAAAAAGTATTGGCAATTTTTTCAGCCTCGGCCATAGCTTTAACGGCTATCGCACAACATGATGAAGGTAAAATCATTCGTATATCCACCGACAATACCGACCTTGTATTGAAAGTTGGAGATAACGGGCGCCTTTATCAGACTTATCTCGGACCAAAACTTCTTGACGAAAACGAACTCGCTTCGCTCAGCTGGAATCAGCACGCAGGTAGCGACGGCTCCGTGTCAAAACGTGGATGGGAGGCCTACTCCACCTCAGGCAATGAAGATTACTTTGAGCCGGCCCTCGGTGTGACACATGCCGACGGAAATGCCACCACATATCTTTACTACGTAGACTCTTCAGTAACAAAAGTAGATGGAGGTACACAGACTGACATACATCTTCGTGATGATAAATATCCGTTTGATGTCACACTGCACTATGTGGCATACCCGGAGGAAAATGTCATCAAGACATGGAGCGATATCAAACATAGAGAGAAAAAACCGGTAACACTCTCAACCTATGCATCCGCCATGCTGTATTTCAACGAGGCGTCCTATTTCCTGACAGAGTTCAGCAGCGATTGGGCCAAGGAGGCTCAGATGAGCTCCCAGCAGCTACAATTTGGCAAAAAAGTAATAGACACAAAACTCGGCAGCAGAGCTGCCATGCATACCCATCCATTTTTTGAAATCGGCCTCAACGGTCCGGTCAAGGAGCATTCCGGAGAAGTGCTTATGGGCACTCTCGGTTGGACAGGCAACTTCAGGTTTACATTTGAGGTTGACAATGTAGGAAATCTTCGGGTTATTCCCGGCATAAATCCGTATGCATCTACCTATGAGCTGAAAGCCGACGAGATATTCACTACTCCTGAGTTCATCTTCACTCTCAGCTATGACGGAGCCGGGCAAGGTAGCCGGAATCTGCATGACTGGGCCCGCAAATACTCTTTGAAAGATGGCGACAAGTCCAGAATGACACTGCTTAACAATTGGGAGAATACTGCCTTTGACTTTGATCAGGATATACTTTCAGAACTGATGGTGGAGGCCAAGCATCTTGGTGTCGACATGTTTCTGCTTGATGACGGCTGGTTCGGAAACAAATATCCGCGTAAAGATGACCATGCCGGACTCGGCGACTGGGAAGTGACACATGACAAGCTCCCCGGAGGAATAGCCGCATTGGTAAAATCAGCAAAAGATGCCGGTGTAAAATTCGGCATATGGATTGAACCCGAAATGGTCAACCCGAAAAGCGAACTTTATGAAAAGCATCCTGACTGGGTCATCGAGCAACCCAACCGTGACACATATTATTACCGCAATCAGCTGGTACTTGACATGAGCAATCCCAAAGTTCAGGACTATGTGTATGGAGTTGTGGACAATATCTTGACTGAGAATCCAGACGTAGCGAATTTCAAATGGGACTGCAACAGCCCGATAACCAACATATTTTCGCCTTACAATAAGAATAAGCAGGGTCAGATGTATGTTGACCATGTAAGAGGAATTTACAACGTTCTGAAACGTGTAAAAGAAAAATACCCCGACGTACCGATGATGCTCTGCTCCGGCGGCGGTGCAAGGTGTGATTACGAAGCGCTTAAGTATTTCACCGAATTCTGGTGCAGCGACAACACGGATCCGGTAGAGCGCATCTATATCCAATGGGGGTTCTCTCAGTTCTTTCCGGCTAAAGCTATGGCAGCCCATGTTACAAGCTGGAACAAAAATACAAGCGTCAAATTCCGTACCGATGTAGCCTCTATGTGCAAACTTGGATTTGATATCGGACTGAAGGAACTGAGTGCTGATGAACTGGCTTATTGCCAGCAAGCCATTGTAAACTGGAAACGGCTTCAGCCGGCCATCATGGACGGCACACAATACAGACTTGTATCTCCGTATGAAACAAACCACGCTGCGGTAGAATACGTAGCCGACAGCAAGAATATGGGCGTGGTGTTCGCTTATAATCTCTCGCCCCGATTTCAAGAGAAACTACAGCGTGTGAAACTACAGGGGCTTGACCCGCTAAAGAAATATATGGTAAAGGAGATAAACCTTATGCCGGGTAGCAATTCTAAATTTGCTCAGAACGGCAAAACCTTCAGTGGCGACTACCTGATGAAGGTGGGCTTGGATCTGTTTTCTAATTCCCACAACACCAGCATGGTTGTAGAACTAACAGCCCAATAATATCTTAGTCTGTTATCACACCAACCGCTCCCGGCCAATCTTGGTCAGGAGCGGTTACTATTTTTACTCTATACATTAAGAAATTTTATTGTGTAATGGGACAAATGTCACACCTAAAGTAAAAAATTCATTGTATCTTAGAGCCGAGTTTAATTCATTGGAGCCTCTCCCCTATGACTGAAAAAACAAAGCTTAAGATCTGTCGCAGCATGGTGTGGGTGCAGCTTGCACTTATACCAGTAATATATCTTATGATGTGGGCTGTCGATGGTAAACCATATCTCTGGAGATGGAATCTTTTGTCGTGGGTCATGTTGACAGGTTATCTGATTGGGATATTAGCGTGGCCATTCAGCAGAGGCCTCGACAAGCCCAAACTACTGAAATGGTGGTTAAGGATAGACTTTGTTGCAACTATTCTGCTATTCATTCCTTTCTATTTCACGTTCATCGTGTCAAAGGCGAATTTTGTATCCGAAAGAGGTAAGTATGTGCTTTATTATGTAGGAGGATTCATGGCTAAACCGGTAATAAGAATAGGTGTTACAGATGGAGTGTTTATTCGGGAAATACATCATCTTGACTATATTGCCTTCAATATACCTGATAAAAACTGGATACTAGATGATAAGACAGGCTATTGCTATCTTGAAATCGACACTAAATATAATCGCAGTCTCAATCTGTTTTCAATAGACAGCGTATCATATCTCAATAACAGTATATCAATAAACAAATTGATTGACAGCATATTCTATGCAAATCCAATAATGGAAGGGGGTATGACCTTTGTAATGCCGGATGACTTTTCAACGATACAATATAACGATAGTAGCAGCATCCGATTTTTCCGAGCTGAAGATGACTGGTGGCGGAGCTATGCTGATATTAATTACAAGAACTACGAAAGGGAAGCTATCTTCGACAGTATTTCAATCACTTTTAACGCCCCTGAAAAAAGAAGTGTAATATTGCCTAAAGATTCTGTGCCGTGGATGTCGCCGACTAAAGTCCATCGGTTCATAAACAATTTGGAAAGGAGGATTGGACAATGACTCTGATAAGTATCGCTATTCAGATTATACTGTTTTTCCTGCTTTCAGCGATTGTAGCCTTTCCATTGGCAGGCGTATTATATCTTTTATGCAAGAGAAAAAGAAAACGCAAAGCACTGTTTGGGATGCTAAGTCCATTCGTTTTTGTGTTCAGTTTTTATTTCATATGCCTTATTGGGAGTAGTGGATGTTCATCATTATTCATGACCGGATGCGGAATGGACGGCTACTGGCATGCCGACTTGCCAAACGGCTATGAAATGGAATCAGTGGAAATTGATATTGACCATTTTAACGGAGATATCAACAAGGATGGTAAGCGTGTTGCCGAATGGGTTACGAAAATCAAGATTTCAGGAGATACCATCTACGGTGAGCAATACGATGTCAATGAAGCTCCGGGAAGCGAATATTACTTCGCCCTTGATACTGAGACCGGTGAACTGACGCAATACACATCATATGAAGAGGCAAAACAAGCGTGTCCTGCCGCAGTAACCGGGCTAACGGATGTTGAATCATTTTATTACCACTCATGGAACTGGGTTTTGCCATTAGGCATAGCTGCATTCGTCATATCGTCAGGGCTTGTACTACTGATATGGATTGTAATAGTCAGGAATGGGTCGGACAATAGCATATCAATGAAAGGAGGTAGGCTATGACACAGCGCGCGTTGACGTCCAAGCCGTTCTGGGCCTATGAGATCATCACTACCGTATTGCTAAGCCTCAATGTGGTTTTATGGATAGGACGAAGCCCATTAGCCATTCTTCTGATTGTACTGACGTTCGCCATCACTAATTCAATAGCTTGGATAGTTTGTAAGGACCGGATAGGGATAAGGTGTTTTCTTTCATGGCTTTTTGGCGGGGCTGCATACATACTGGATATAGCTCTTATTGACATATTCAGGATGAGTACCCATGAGTCATATCCGCTTATTATGGGGAGTGTATTGCTTGCGCCTCTATTCGCAGCTATAAGCGGAGTGATATGCCTGTCAATCTGGATTGTCACAGCCAATATATATAAGAGTATTTCTTTTAAGCGAACAGTGGCTGCGATACTGTCCTGCATCAGCGCTATTGGTGCTGGGATATGTATCGGAGCCGGATTATACTGGTGGTTTGCAGCTATCGGACTGATTGCCATTTTATCCGGTTGGTGGTTTCAAAAGCTGCTGCGTTCTGTCCCCAATACAGGAATTCTATGGGCATATCAGTCTATCGACAAGTTTATATGGTACCAGAATTGGAAACCGAAAACGAACCCTGTTAACGGGACTGACTATCTGTCGCAGTTGAAAATATTCCTCCCGTTTATCCAAATCACTCTTTTCGTATTTTTCGCTGCGGTAGTTGGGAGTGGATTTAGCAGACGTGTTAACAAAGAACCTCAGTGGAAGGCTGAAGGACTACGAGGCCAACTGTGTGCGTTGCAATTCACTGACGAGTTATCCGCTATTGCATTAAGCACATACAGCGATATGTATGAGCACACGGATACCGCCTTTGTATATGAATCAGTTGACGGCGGTAAGGATTGGAATCCGTTGCTTATATTTCCTAATTCTACATTCTTTGTCAATGATTTCATAACCGCAGGCAATGATTTGTATTCTGTTGTACGCCAAGATTCAATATATAGGATTATCTCTGTAAACATGAAATCACACAAGCACCATATATCCACCTTCGAATTTGACCGTTACCCGATTATGTTTGATAATGACGGAAGTGTCGGTATATTGTCAAACAACAAGATATTACGGAGCGATTTTATGCTCAACCATATTGATTCAATAGGAGAATATTCTGTGCCCCCGGCAAAATATGGTTATGCCAATTTTGATGACAACATATACGGGTTTATATTTGACCAACAAAAATCAAAATATCAGTTATACGATTATTCTAACGGTAGAATTGCTGATTCGACATCATACTCCTCTAATCCGCACTTTCTGAAGCTCAATAGTACAGATGCCTTAATTGTTGGACGTGTGAATGACGAACTTACTGCGTTGAAATACAACATCAAAAAACAATCCAAACAGACTATATGCAGGTTAGGCAACATGTATGTAAAGGGTACGATACACACGTTGGATAATTACGTTTACTTCCTATCGTCCAAAGGTGCCAATAGCCCTCAGTATATCAATTTAATCAGAACCGATGGAGAAACATGGTATAGCGACAGTGCCTGTGATAGCCATATAAACGCCTATTGCGTTACGGATGCTTATCTGTATTACTATGACCATTTTATGCACGAATTTCATAGACGGAAACTGCAATCCCTAAACTAAAATTTATGAATATAATGTGCTCAATATAAAAACTGAAAGGAGGTAAGCAATGAAAAAGGTAATACGTATCATAGGGTATACGCTTGTAATAAGTGTGGCTGCCGGGCTGATTCTCCTGATTGCCGGAATATGTATTATAGGTACACAGATGGGATATAGCAAAAAGCGGTATAACGAGGCGGCGCAAGCTGAGATTGTAGCTCGGATTGACAGTTTTGTCAATGTTAGAGGCCGATTGCCGAAATCGTTATCCGAAGTAGGATTTGATCAAACTCTATTCTGTTATGAATACTATGGAAACAGTCTTTCATTGATACCTGATAGAAATAACTCTTACTATATACTATTCTTCTGCAATGGCCATGAATTCCAATATAATAGCAACAGAAGAAAATGGGTTACAGGAGATGACTTGATTTCATTTGAGCCACGGAGCGATATGGATACGTTAGCGCATATTGCAGATATCAGAGAAGCACTCAGCAATCTTGATTCAACTTCTATAATAACATTTGACAGCATAAGGGCGAACCGCAATATCGGTTTCCCAATAAACAATTATATCCCAGACTCTTTAGTCTATATAACGTACCATAGTCCAAATAGCCTGACCCGCATGGAAGGATGGGCTGTATTTAATGAAAATCCCCGATACGGCACCGAATTTGGAGAGTGGATATACCATGATTCCTACAACAACCGCTATCGTAAATTCTGGAATTATACAAAAGGTGATACTCTGATATATGAAGCTGACACGCAATGAATACGTCAAATGACAATGGGTTTAATCAGTCCATGAACAAGAAATCGGCTTTTCTGCGGTTCATGCGATATGTCGCTGTGGTCCTGGTCACAGTGTGGTTGTTTATGCTGATGATAGCATCGGCCGATACAGATGACTTTAAGTTTTTAGGTGTAATATGGATTACACTCATGCTGTTTTATATTACAGTTCCTATTATCGGATTTTGGATATATTCATTTGTAAAAGCGATTAAACAGCGAACGAAAGAAGATAAGAGATTCTTAATAGTCCACCTTGTGGATTTGCTTATGATAGTTGTTACGGCATTTTTTCTCACCCGCCCGCCTCAGAGATGCGATGCTTTCATTATGGCAGATAATTGTAAAGGTGAAAACGGCTTTTGGATGAGGAATATCGCCAGCCGTTATCGCGATATGCTGCCCGACAGCACCCGATTATGTTTTGAGATTGATAATGAAAAATCCTATCCCCATGTTCTAAGCGATAAGAATGTGAAGGAATTGAAAAAGTGGCTGGAATATTGCGGCTGCATAGGTATAGATGTTGACAACTACACCAACAAGGGATATTCGACAATCCGATTCCGACGCATTGGATTCGGTATGTATTCATACCGCTTCTATGACAAGCCTTTATCACGTCACGAGCAGGACAGCATCAATAATAACGAGTGTCTGATAGTATATAATGACTCAACTGTTTTTGAATTTGGCGCCGGAGTTTTTGGCGTGCAATTCTTCGCCGGCAAGGAGGATTATCTGAACAGACATAAACCAAAACATTAAATTATTCATGACAGTCAGAATAGTCAATCGAGTCCTCTGGCTTATTGCTTTGTCAATAGCATTATGTGTTTGCTGTTCTTCATGGAGTGAAGATATGGCTATACTTGCTGTAGTTTTCATCCTGTCACTAAGCGCTATTGCAACATATTCCCGATTCAACAGATCAACGGCCACCGTAAATCTGATGATATGGATAGGGTATAATGCCCTGTTGGGCTACTGCCTCTTCTACAAAAGTGATTATGGCACCAGTCTGATGTGGCTATGCTATATGATATGTCTGAACATATTCCAAACCATAATTCTCAGCTGTATCATCATCGCAAAGTTGATAAAACAGCATTTCAGAAGATGATTTCATCCAATGTCAGATTTTTCGCACGCCCCTAAACATAAAGCACTAATAGCAAGGGCGTTACACAGCGCGGTGTCAGATTAAAATTTTGGGATAACAGTAGATTCCACTCTAAATTTGCGTCAATAAAACATTGACGTATGAAACGCTTTATTATCATTATCGTTTTAATTTGTGCTTCCACTTCATCAATCATCGCACAAGCTCAGACTGACGAATCAACAGATTCGCTGTCAAAGGAACTTCAGGAGGTCATTGTCACCGCCAATCAACCGGCAACAAAACTTGTCGGTACAACCCTTGTCACCACAATCCCAGGAACCGACTTGCAGAATATCGGTACCGCACTTGACATGCTTGCCCAACTACCGATGATAACGGTTGCTGACAATGCTGTAAGCGTAATCGGGAAAGGGGCTCCGGAGATTATCATTGACGGACGCCCCATGCGCTCCGACAGCGAACTGCTGGAGCTGCAGTCATCAAATATCAAGAAGGTGGAACTGCTTATGGCTCCCGGAGCCATGTATGCAAGCACCACCCGGGCCGTGCTGAAGATCACAACGCTTCACCGATTCATTGACGGACTGTCACTGACGGAGCGGGCTGAAGCATCATTTCGCAGAAAAATATCGGCTAACGACATGCTTGACCTGAATTACCATCTTGGTAAATGGGACATATTTCTTAACGGAGGAGTAAACCACAACGATATTGTGATCAAAGGTAATACTACCAACAGCTTCACTTTCGAAGGGAAACCGACTCTGATAGGGAGTTCACAGTATAACCGATGTCCGGCTACTGTGGGCGGCGTGACTCCCGGATTCAATTATTCAAATGACGACATATCGTTCGGAGGTTACTACCGGTTTAATCCGGAGCATGGCAATTTTGAGAACAATGGTTCAGAATGGATGAACGATGACAAACATATCCATCGGATCATAAAACGCGAGATAAACGCACACAGCCATCTTGCAGCGCTATATTATGACCAAACCATATCGGAACGTATCAATCTACACTTTGACGGTAACTATAAAAACTCCGATTCATCCAACAATATCTCCACTTCATATCCCGATATGGACGCTCCGGACGTTCATTCAGCCGACAAGCGCCGCTCATCGCTCTGGGCCGGGAAACTATATCTGTCATTCCCGTTGGCAAAAGGGAATTTCACTGTCGGCACACAGGATTCGTACACCCGTACATCGCTGGACTACCGTATGCTCAATCAGGAGGTCAGTGAATATATCCCCTCCTCAATCACCGATGCACGGCAAACTTCGGCCGCCGCATTCGCATCCTGGACCCGGAGTTTCGGGAAACTAAACTTCTCGGCAGGACTCAGATACGAGTATGTCGATTATCTGTTTAAGGTCAACGATGTCAAAGATGAAGAGATCAGCAGCACCGATCATTTCCTTACCCCTGATATTTCGCTCGGATATTCCTTTGCCTATGATTCACAGATCAGCCTTAGCTATAAAATGGCAACCGTGAAACCACCCTACTCACAGCTCACCGGAAGCCTTAGCTATGTAGGCATCCATGAGATAGAGGGTGGAAATCCGGCTCTGAGAGATGAACGGATGCATGACGTGCAGCTATTCGGAATGTGGCGTGGGTTTATGCTTCAGGCCGACTATACCCGAAGCATCGATACGTATGCTTTTGTCAAGCGCATATATCCCGCTCCCTCGCTCCAGCTTATCATGCAGCCTATAAACATCAATGTCTCAGCGTTTGACATTTATCTCATATGGAGCAGAAAGGTTAAACTGTGGACCCCGAACATAACCCTCGGCATGCATAAACAGTGGCTCGACATCTCAGGGACCAAATACAACCGACCGATTTTCTCCTACTATTTTGACAATATGTTCTCCCTACCCAATGATTTTCTTCTGACCCTCAACGCGAGCGGCTCTACTGAAGGAGATATGCATACAAACCGCTTCAGCACTACATGGTTCACGCTCAACGCGTCGGTCAGCAAATCGCTATTGAACGACGCCTTACAAATTAAGCTATCAGCGACAGATATATTCAACACACTCTGCAACGACTGGACAATGACCACCTACGGAATTGATGTGCGTAAGCATCAGGGCTACGACAATCGCGGTATCTCCCTCTCCCTGACCTACCGTTTCCAACCCCGCCAAAGCAAGTACAAGGGACAATCGGCATCGGAAGATGAGATGAAACGACTTTGATATGTGTTGACCAATCGAATATATTCCGCAGATTTTACGTTACAAAAACAGCTTTTTAAAAATAATATCCTTACCTTTGTCATGAAAGGCTAAAGCCTTTCATGACATTTTGATATTAAGAAGAAGCGTTATGCGAATCTTGTAAGTTGAGAACCTGAGAAACTTTCAATTTGAATACAAGGATTAGCATAGTGGTTCTCACGCTTATAGCGTGGGCTGCTATTGTTACACCTGTATTCAAGGTTTTCTCAGGACCGTCAACTTACGGCGTGACATGGTAGGCTCGCGCTTTTTCGATACAGGAACTAATTGGCAAACAGATAAG
Source organism: uncultured Muribaculaceae bacterium (assembly GCA_910586895.1). Taxonomy (GTDB): domain Bacteria; phylum Bacteroidota; class Bacteroidia; order Bacteroidales; family Muribaculaceae; genus Paramuribaculum. The sequence continues at coordinate 181,507 of CAJUIW010000001.1, forward strand.
TACACTGATGACTGAGAACTTCAATACGTATATGACCCGTGTGGATGCGGATATGTGGCGTGAGCTCTGCTTACGCAATGGCAAACTGCGCCACTTCGAAAGAGGCGAAGAATTTATCCGTATCGGTGAGGTGGGCCGATACATAGGCTACATAAAGAGCGGCACACTGAAATACGTGGCATATTCATCCGACGGCATGGAACATGTGGTAGGTTTGGAATTTACCGGTGAATTTGTAACTGATTTCCCCTTTTCGCTTTACGGACAGAAAGCCCGCATATCCATCATAGCATCATCGCCATGTGACATATATTGCCTGCCGGTAAATCTGGTGACGGAACTCATGGCGACCGACCCGCGTATAGCTGAGAGTGTCATCAAATCAACGCGCGAGTTGTTCTCCACACTATATGACCGTTACATTTCCATGTACACCGAATCAGCACAGCAGCGTTACAACCATATTGTGACACATTATCCTGACCTGTTCGAGCTTTTTCCGCTTAAAGATATTGCATCGTATCTCAACATTACGCCGACGCATCTCAGCCGATTACGCAAAAATGATGAAAATTTAGGTTAAAAACCACAATCCTCAACATTTGTTGAGAATAAATTGCAACGACAGTACTATTTTTACGTCATATATATACATATATACTTAATGTCTAAACCAATCATTATGAACCGGTACATTATTTCACTCTTATCTATAGCATTCGTCACGCCGGCTTTTGCTGATGAACCGACGGACTCAATGGCGTCACGCGAACTTCAGGAAGTGGTTGTTGAAGGACGGACACAGCGTGTGGTAAAATACGGTGTCGAATATATTCCGGACAAGAAGACGAAGAAGACAGCCATTGATGCGACAAGCCTGTTGCTCAACATGCAGATACCACAGCTCAACATGACTCCGGGCTCCACGGCAGTAAAGACAACTTCCGGTAAGGAGGTGAAACTATTCATTGACCATGTACCGGCTACCCAGCAGGATGTGCAGGGACTGCGGCCGGAGGATGTTCTTCGTGTCGAGGTGCTCGATTATCCTGACGACCCGCGTTTCGAAAGTGCACAGCATGTGGTCAATTTCATAATGCAGCATTATGCCTGGGGCGGCTACACAAAGCTATGGACTGATGGCAAAACCTTAGCCGGCAATAGTATTGAAGCCGGTGTATACTCAAAATTTGTTTATGGCAACTGGACTTTCGATGCCAACGGAAGCGGCGAGTGGACCCACAATAATCACAATCCCTCCTATCGGACCCAGACGTTCCGCGACATCAACTACATGGGCAGCCACTTTGACCAGATTGTCCGTCAGTCGGAGAGCGATAATGATTACCTGCGCCGCACCAATACCCAGTGGGCATCATTCCGGGCGAGCTATATGCGGGATAAGACTTACATACAGCACTCTATCTCATTTGGCAGAAGTGCCAATCCGGAGTACCGCAACAGCTCAAATGTCCGGTTCTCCGACGGAATTATTACCGATGCCATCTCACGGTCAACGGAAAGTTCACAGACATTATATCCTACCCTACGCGGCTACTATCAGCTTTCTCTTACAAAAGGCAATTCCATAGTAGCATCATGGAATTTTTCCTACGGTTCCACAAACCGCTACTCTGACTACCGTCTTGGTGATTTAACTGCAATTGTAAATGGCAATAAGGAGAAAATATATTCGCCCAATGCCAACATCCAATACTCAAAGCAGCTTGGCCACCGCAACACATTCCGGACTTCGCTGATGACATACAACACGTGGTATGACACCAATTACACCGGCTCATACGATGGAAGGCAAAAACTGCTGTCGTCCGAAAATATGCTTTTTCTTGAGTATATGCAGAACTGGGCTTCAGGACTGAGCCTATACTCACGTATAGGAGCCTCACACGTGACCGGACGTGTCAACGGGGAAACAACACTCAAGCAGTGGAATCCGCGCATTGGGCTGCAGCTTGAATATCAGATAAACGACAAGCACTCCGCAAGTATAAGCAGCTGGTGGGGCAACTCACATCCGCAGGCCTCGACATCCAATAATGCCCTGGTTCAGAATTCCGAACTGCTTTGGCTCCAAGGAAACCCTGATCTGAAGAACACTCTTTTTGCATCTGCCTCCGCTTCTTATTCGTATATCCCGACCAATAAGGTATCGCTTGCCGCCACAATCGAATACGAAGGAAATCCCGACAAGCAGGCATATCAGTTTTTCACTCTCCAGGGACATGACGGACTGGTGCGCCGCACAATCAACAGCGGTGATTTCCACTCCTATTCAGCATGGCTTTCAAGCAATATCCGTCTGCTCAACAGAGCTCTTACCTTCCGGATACATACACAGGCTCAGCGGGTGGTTCTTACAGGGTATGATTCCCAGTCAATGAACCTGCTGTTTGCAAGCATATATGCCCAGTATGCGAAGGACAACATATCGGCAATGCTGTTCTATCAGACACCTCAGAAACAGATCGGGGCCTGGAGCAACGGCTACCGCGCACGATTCAACTGCACATACGGACTGATGCTCAACTATGCATTAGGCGACTGGAAGGCAAGTCTGCAGTTCCGCAACTGGTTCAAGAAAGATGGATATATAACCTCAGTGTTCAACTCACCACTCTACAGCGATATGTCCCGCGAATGGAGTTCCGATATATCCCGGGTAGTCAGGCTCACGCTTACCTACACCATCCCCTACGGCAAAAAAGTCAATCAGAACAATGAGCTCCAACAGGGAAGAGGGGTAGGATCCGCTATATTGAAATAAAAGATGCAAGATACAATAACACTTACTAAAATTTAAAACCATACCGATATGACAAACCAACTTAAAAATCTTTTTAACAGCTACGTTTCTGAGTTTGCGATGCTTATCATAGTTTGTTGCATGATAGGTTCCACACTTCCTCTCAGATTATACGCCGAATGGACCGATATCGCTGTAGCCTCAGCTCTGATTGGAGGGATAGTTCTTTTCGCATGGCTTATCTGGGCTACATACATCCTGATTTCAAAAAAGAGAGTAAAGGGTATGTCAATGAAGTCCATGCTGATTGTCGAAACATGCAGCAGGATACTGATGCTCTACTGGGCATACCTCGTAAGCGAGTCATTCCTCGTTGTAATCCCATTTGCCCTATTGTTCGCATGGGAAGAATATCGCCTGATTATGGATATCAGAGGAACAAACATTGAGAGCCGGATATGAAGCAGACAGTAAAACTAAGTACTTTTTCCATAACATTATCAGCCCTCTCACTGATTGTTCTGCTGGTATCGGCTTATTACTGCCGCGACAATTGGGGACTTTATTTGATTGGAGCCTTAATTATAGCATTAATGATGCTGACATTGTTCTACATGCCTATGTCTATCACATGCAGCGCAGACGAACTTCTGATACAGCGCTCCTTGCGGATAAAAAGCATTCCCCTATCAGATATTCAATCCGTAAAGCTCTGCCCTCCCACCATGGCCGAACATCGGTTATGCGGGAGCGGCGGATGGTTTGGCTACTGGGGATGGTTCAGCGAACCGTCAATAGGAAAGTATTTCGCTTATTATGGGAAAGCCTGCGATTGCTTTCTTGTAACTCTCAAGAATGGTAAGCGATATAAGCTCGGATGTCAGAATCCATCTGATATGGTTGATTATATCAATAGCCAGATCCGTAATTGACAGCCAATTAATCAAATGAACAGACACAAGCTTTACTATACGTCTATCCTATTGCTTTGCATCCTGGCTATATCAGGATGCAACGATACCGTATTCATTGATGATGACGATCTGAACTCGGACTACACAGAGGTGGAAATCGAGGGCGACGGAGGCGAAGCGACATCGCCGCGATATGCAGAGATCTTAAGGCCTGTACGGGCATATATATTATATGACTGCAGAGGATTGTCAATCTGCAGATATATCATTGGGTTGACAAATGACAGATTGGTGGATTCCTGCGTAAGCACATCAGGCAGATCAGACAGGCTTACATCAGTAAGATCAGCGCCATCAATATCATAACGTACCTTACCGCTGAACGAAGCGACATGCGCATCGCTGAGCGTATATGATGTGACAAGCTTTATCTGCTGAGGGAGCGAAGTTGTCCCCCCCTTTATATCCGAGGCCTGAACAAGTACCGTTCCTGACTTTATATACATGCTTCCAGGCACCGATATTGTACTGTTCTGGTAGTCATATGTACCGCCGGACTGCTTGAAATCAAGTCCGTTAGCCACAAGATGAAGATCGGTGGCACTTCCATTGACACGTATCTGTGTAAATGTGAGCTCACCTGTCGACGGATTGTAGTTACCGCCGGCAGCATCAGTAAGCTTAAGACCTTTGGGTATCTGGAGCACTACATTTTTGAAGGTAAATCCGTTTACATACTGACTTACACCATCAAGTGAAATATTGATATCAAGTGAGAGTTCACATCCGAGATAATCGATGCTTACAATCATCTCACTGACAATTGTCGACTTGAAGTCATAGACTGACTCGTTACTCTTCAGATCATATTCCCAGCTATCCACAGCACGGAGCATTGAGGATGCTCCCTTAAGGTTTATTACTGTTTCAGAAGTAGGGATATGCGGAGTGCTGAGAGTAATATCCGGAATGTTGATTTCATCCGAGTTAAAATCACCCTCCTCAACTATTACATACTGACCGTCGATAACCTTGATGTTATCCTCTTCATCGAGGTCAATTATTGACGATAGATCAATCTGATCTATGTTAACCGGAATAGTCAGATGATTGACATCAACTTTCACTGTTGTATCAATATCCGACAAATCATACTTATCATCGACACATGAAGTCATAAACGGCAATGTTGAAACCGCCGAGATAAGAAATAAGGCTTTTTTTATATACATAAAATGGTTTTGTACGGGAGATCCCCTCCCCAGTGTGTGAATTATTTTAACTTTACGTCACAAAGTTAACATTTTTTTCACTACTAACAAAACAGAATTAACGATGAGAGGCGTGGAATAAAAATTCCACGCCTCTCATCACTGCAATCGTCTATGATCACACAGTGTCAATTATTCGTTTTGCACCAACATAATTTCTGGAGTAGTAACCTCCATCAGGAAACTTCTGATATACCACTCCACGCTTTGTGGATGCATGGATAAAAGTACAGCTTCCATCAGGGTTGACATCAACTACCATAGCCACATGTCCTACACGCCCTTTTCCACTACGGCGTGAGCTGAAGAACAGCAGATCGCCGGGAAGCCACTTCTTATGTGCCACCTTGGTACCCTGAGTGAACTGGGCGCTTGAGGTGCGGTGAAGCTTGATACCCTGATTGCGGAAAATATAGCTTGTAAATCCGGAACAATCAAAACTCTTGGGCCCTGTGGCACCCCAAACATAGCGTGTGCCTAAGAATTTCGCTGCATACTCTTTAAGATTATCAGCTACAGATGAAACTGAATCATTGACATCATCTTCAGTTACGGTATCCTCTTCGATCTCAGCCTCGGTCTCGATGTCCGATTTAATGATCATGGGAATCTCAGGTTTGATATTTTCATTCTGACGAGCCTTTGCTCCGGTGGTTATTGTAAGTATTATTAATGATAAAGCAAGTACTGATAGTATTTTTTTCATATTAAGATTATTCTTTGTCTGTGTTTTTCGATTTCGGCTGCAAAGTTACGAATCAATTGTATATCAGGCAAATGCACAAAAGAGTACGCTCTACACATTAACTAAAAATAAAAAAAGATAAACACCGCGTTAACCTGACCGGTTAACACATCCGATAGGCCGTTTGAAATCTACAGTTCTAATTTAATGTAGTTTATACCAATATGCCTCTCAACCTCCCTTATACAACAATTAGTGCATTTTAACTACAGCGTTCACATTATATAATAATGCGCATATCTGATGAAATATTATTCCATTCGAATATATCTACCAATTCCGATGCTTTACAAGGGACTGCCTCCGGAATTATTCCTCCATAATAAGCCAGACGTCCTATTATCTCATCCGCAGTGCTGCTGTTTCTGACTTCAGACATGGATATGCCCTTGTCACGTTTTGACAACCGCACTCCGGATGGGTTGCACAGCAATGGCAGATGTGCAAATTCAGGTACGTCAAATCCCATCAACCGGTATAGATATTGCTGCTGGGCTGCTGACAGGAGCAGATCATTGCCGCGCACTACTTCAGTAATCCCCATAAGAGCATCATCAACCACTACCGCAAGCTGGTAAGCCCAGGCTCCGTCAGCGCGCCGAAGTACAAAATCACCACAATCGCGGCTAAGGTTATATGACTGAGGTCCATAAACTCTATCAGTAAATGAAATATCCCGGTCGGGCACATACAGACGTATTGCCGAATGTTCATACGCCTGCATGTCAATCGACATTTCCGGCAAAGTGGCCGGGCGGCATTTCCCTCCATATATAATCCGCCCATCCGATTGATGCGGGGCATTCGAAGCCATAATGTCATGTCGGGTACATCTACACGGATAGGTGTAACCTGTAGCCATCAACCGTTCGAGTGCAGCCTGATAAAAGCTATCACGTCCACTCTGGCTATAAGGACCCGAAGGACCTATATCATCCAACCCTCCTTCATCCCAGTCAAGGCCGAGCCATGACAGATCCTCCTCAATCTGCCGTGCATACTCATACTTTGAGCGTTGACGGTCAAGATCCTCGATCCGTAATACCCACTCTCCACCACGGCTCCTCACCGACAGCCATGACATCAATGCGGTGAAGACATTTCCTATGTGCATCCGTCCGGTAGGCGACGGTGCAAAACGGCCTTTTATCATTTCTGACGGAATTTCGGAGTTATACTAATATAGAATTCAAAATTGATTCCTGGCATAGGGCGTGACAGTACTGAGATATACTCTTCGTTGAACAGATTGTTAACCGCAAGCCTTAATGACAGATCAGCGGGACTGAAAACAAGCATTTTCTCCAGGGCGATATTGTTCATGTAGTATGGAGGAAGAGTCCCTGAGAGATTGACATCATTGCTCGACATGGTGTAACGCTCCGAGTAGAAATTCCACTTATACAGGAATGACCAGCGGTTCCAGCTCAGACGTCCTGTGACAGACGCCGAATGGCGCGGCACATACGGCAATTGTTTACCTATCGACTGATCGGCCGAGGATATTTTATCGCCACGGTTTATTGACGGTGTCCACGAATAGGATCCATTGATATCCAACTGCCAACCTTTACTGATACGTAAAGTGCTGTTGAGTTTTGCCTCAACACCGTATGAATGGACCTTCTTGACATTACGTGGTGTAAAGAATCCCTTGGTGGTAGGCAGCCAAAGAATCCAGTTGTCAATATAGCTGTCAAACCATGTCACGCCGCCATCTATCTTATAGCGGCCAAGTTCGCCTACCGAAAATGACAGTCCGGCATCATAGTTGAACCCGCTCTCACTCTTTAGGTCAGGATTACCTCCTGGAAGGAAATACATGTCGTTCAGTGACGGGAAACGGTAGTTCCTGGACACTGAAGCCTTGAACATCAGTCCGCCCTTTTCTGACAATAGTCCGTCGAAGAAGAATGCCGGTATGACAGGAGCCCATCTGTCGCCAAACATCTCGCCACGAGCCACCACTGACAGACCGATTCTCTTACTCGGCCTCCACTTGGCTGATGCTGAAGCGGACAGCTCTATCCGTGCTTTATCATACCCAACAACAGCATCCTGCCCATTCTGCGTTATGATGTTTTTGTCCTCGCTACGTACAAAATACTGGTTGCCTGACACAGACGCGGAGAAATACCATTTATCATGCGGTTTGAACTCACCCTCTATCTGCCCGAAAAGAGTATTGACCCTACTCCTTGACCGTGTCATGTCAGCCCAATTACCTTCAGTCACCTCACGTCGATAATCATATGACATTTTTGTGTACAGATATCCGGCTCTGACATCCGTTGACCACGTGCTGCGGTTATGCTTCCATGACAGTACGGTTCTTAATGTCAGTTCATGCTGCTTATTGATATAGTCAGAATCGTAGCCATAGTCGGTGGATATCATGGGCAGTTCCCTATCAAGATTAGAAAGCCAAATGTTCATACCTACACGATCCCCCTTAAGACTATTGAAATAAACCTCCTGAAGCAAGTGCATATCCTTATATGCTCCGTTCCGGTTTCGTTCTACAGGATGATACTGACCTATGATATTATGATTATCATCGTATATATTAAGCTTCTTATCATGATTGACATATTTATAATCATTAGGTGATGACGAATAGACAAAACGCGTAGTGCTCTGCCATTTCTCCGATCCATAACTGAAGCGGAGAAATTCATCAAAAGTCTTGAACGAGCCTATGCCCTGAACATATTGCAGACCGATACCCTCGGAATCAACTGGAGAAGTATTCAAGCTGACCATACCACCCAATCCTCCACCGGCTTCATTTACTGACGATGCTCCGTGAAGCAGACTGGCATTATCAATAAAATATGAAGGTATTGTGGAGAAGTCAGTCATACCAAGCATCGGGCTGTTTATCTTCATCCCGTTCCAGAGTACTTTAGTATGGCTTGGCGATGTTCCGCGGAATGATACGGTAGACAATGTTGCCCTTCCGTAATTCTTTACATACAGAGCCGAATTAAACGCAAGGATATCTGCCATTGACAATGATATATTCTCCTTGAGCATCATGGAGTCAAACGAGGTACGCTGGATACCGATGTCTTTCATTGAACGCTTCCCAGTGACCACTACTTCATCCAGATTCCTATGTGACTGCCCACTGATTCCTCCGGAAGCAGTCAGAACAAATGTGATTATTGTAAGGATTCGATATATCATGGATAGCACTACCAGTTAATTACATCCATTATTGTTGTTTCCAGCAGAACGCTCCGGGAGTTATTCCGGCATAAAACTCGTCAATCAACACTCCTGACCCGCTATAACGGTACACCATGCCCTGCTGCTGATAGTCAATGGCATCCGCCACATATATATCGCCAACAACCGGATCGATAGTCAAGCCGTAATATTTTGTCCCTCTTGATTCAATAAATGGACGTACAGGCACGCGAGTGGCATCGACATTCATCTGCCACACGCCGTCATTAATCCAATATAGCATGTCGCCACGACCATTAAGTTTCACTTCCGATGGTGTCTGTCCAAGCCTGAACCGGAAAATACGTTCCACGGCAAATGTTTCGGCATCAATCTTGTAAAGCGCCGGGGCTTCATAGCCATAAGGCGAGCCCTCGTAACCACCGCCGGTCAGAGCCCACAGTTTACCGTTGCAGTCAAGCACAAGTGAGTTGGGCTGTATCCCGATGGTCAGGCTTCCTACCACCTGATCTGTCTTTGTATCAATCTTAATTATACGGTTCTGGTAGCTCCAGCAGCAACAATATACAAAATCACCATAGCGAACCATCTGTTCTGTTGACCCTGTTTCCATAGTCATATCCGGAACGGTAATATATCCTGTCACTGAATATGTGGAAGGATTTACTATGAAAATCCGGTTATCCCACAGCTGCGACACATAAGCCTTTGAGTCGGACATGAACTCAATGTAACGGGGCGATGTAAGATTCTCAATCCGCCCTATCTCCTTAAATGTCACCGGGTCAACAGCAAACACGACATGCGAACCATTGACTACGATCCACAGCCGTCCTCCGTACATTGCCAGTGACTGCCCTACATCACCGAGCTTCATACCGTTGGCCCGATAGAATACTTCATTGGACACCGTATGCTCCTCGGGATTATAAAAACTGAGCGATGCGTTGCCATACTGGAAATTACCTTCATTCAGAATGAATAATCCCCTGCCTGCTACATCAAAAATCTCCTCTTCTCCTTCATGCCATTTCATGCACGAAGCCAGAAGAGGGATTATTACAATAAGCCAAAGCTTGAATCTACGCATTACTGCTCTGTTGTCAGATCCGGCTCTGTTGAATACACGATTCCGTCAAGGGCATTCCGTCCGGTTTTATCTGTAAGGACAAAGGTAAACATCCATTTATTCAGACGCACACCGGGAGTCTTTACATACGGAAGCTTTATGAATACCTTGTTCCATCCCTTATTCAGATGAACAGGCACCGGAGGCCGGGCCGATGCATTTTCATTAAGCAGAAGTGATTCATTATTAACCGTCAGGCCACTGTTGAACCACTGCGGAGCCTGCAGTTCCTTGTCGTTAATCCATATTCGTGAACCTTTTCGATCCCACTGTCCATTCTCAGGAGCCAAATCGCGTTCAGATCGGCTGTAATTCTGGAATTCAACTAATGCTCCTGCATCAATATCCTTGGGAGAATATACCCATGTCCAGGCGTATGCCGTATTACCCGGATTGATATTTCCATATAGAGCGGGCACAATTCCGCCCCATACATGCCGCAGATATACTCCGGCGCCTACAACATCATTGATCAATGTTGTGTCCTGACCTTCTAAAGTCTGCTCAGGCCAGAACGAGACATCAGAATCGCCACCATTTTCAAACGGACCGGCCACACGCCAAACCACATTACCCTGACGTACGTAAGGTATAGGCTCGTCTTTAAGCCATGAGTCCTTGTAGGTAAGGAAACGCTCCTCCCAGTCTTTCAGCTGTTGGTGGCGTTCGGTACCTGGTTTGACAACGGTACCGGCCTTTTCTATATACTCGTCGCCTCCGCCTATCCAAGCCCTGTCGGCTGATGCCAGAATATTGGCAATCATATTATTCTGACGTATGATATCCATTTCACCCGGCAACTTGCGGTCATTCCAACATGCCGATATTGTACCTGCCACATCAGAATTTCCCTCCGGAACATAATAGATGGACGAGTTGTGAATAGCTTCGTTATCAGAAAAAATATCAAAATGGTTAGTGTAATTATAACGGCAATCAATATTGGGAACACCCTCAACCTTACGTCCGGCAGTACCCCACATCTGGGTCATGTCGATACCCTTCAGCTTCTTCAGGTCAACACCATGGATTGGATTCCATACCACTACTTTTTTCCCTAATGAATGTACTTTGTCAATCATCAGCTCCAGAAATCCAGGATATGTAATGGCCACTTCATCGCCACCTATATGAATATACGGAGCAAGCGGGAATGCCTTGGCCGTAGCTTCAAGAATGGTATAGAGTTCCGATATGCCTTCATCCGTCTGCATGTTATGCCCCATGGCTCTTGTAAACGCGGCACTATGCCCCGGCATGTCAATCTCCGGAATTATGGTGATTCCACGCTCGTAAGCATACCGTTCCAGCTCGCGAGCCTGTTGGGGAGTATAATATTTACCGGGGAAACGCGTAAATGATGCATCGGCCGTCAGAGCCGGAAATTCATCGATAGCAAAACGCCATGCCTGATTCTCGGTAAGATGCCAGTGGAATGTGTTCACCTTGAAGCGTGCAAGCAGATCAATCTCCTTCTTGATCTCATCTATAGAGATAAACGAACGCCCCACATCATGCATGAATCCACGAAGCTTGAATGCAGGCCAGTCGCGAATCTCCAGAGCAGGTATCTTGTCCGAATTCAATGCCAACTGCATCAAAGTGGATGCTGCACGTTTAACACCTACTGCATCGACAGACTTTACATATATAGTATCGCCTGCGATATCTATAGAATAAGCCTCCGCAGGAAATCCGGCCAAATTGTAATCATACGCACCAGGAATACTATCGACAATTGACACCGATATATATCCACGGCTTTTACATTTGCCTCCGGAGGTATGTGCTGCTTGCTCCACAAACAGAGTCATCATCGAATCCGGACGCTCCCCGATAATGGAAATAGGACGGTTAAGACAAAAAGCTTGTTTCCCGGTAGTCTCTATAAATTTAGGTTGTGGCAGCAGATCGCCAACAGAAGCATGGGCTATGACAGGTGATGCAACAGCCAAAAATATACCTAATGCACTTTTAAGGTTTTTCATGCTACAAATTTAGTGATAAATCATTAAGGAAAAAACAGTTCCCTTAATTTTGCTATTCCGCTGTAGCTGAATAAAAAAATAAGAAGAATTTTATGACAATCGCCATTAGTTAATGTGTGTTAACGGAGCTATCGGAATATATTCATATCTTCATATATAACTATTTGTCATTTTGCTACGACATCATGCCTTTTCAAGCAAATTGCCACAACAAAACCTCCAAAGGGCGCACCACAACGCAAATTAATGTTAAATCAACTGCAATTTATTCTCAAAACTATTGCACCATAACCAGAATGTTCCTACATTTGCAATGTGTTTTTCATGGTATTAGATTTAAGGTTAACAAGATTGGTTGTCGGGAGACAATCAATTTTTTTGCATTTTTACGGATGCAACCCGCTGATTACCAGCAGAACACACTGAAAGTGAGTCTTTTATAAAGTGGCCTGTGAGAGGCAATCGTACACGGACGTACACGTTTTCCGTGCCGTTTTAGCCCAAAAAACTTACAAATAACTTACAAAAAAATTATGACTACCTACGCAGGTGACGGTGGTAGGGCCGGCGGTTGACAAGCAGGGCACGCCGATAGAGGGGCTTGTGACTGTGGAATTTGAGGATGGCAGCCGTACCGACATAGAGCAGAGCACGGTGCAGCAGATGGCCGACGATGCGGCACGGCAGCGTGCGATACAGCAGGCGCAGCAGGGAGAGGCGGTCGATGAGGAGGTATCGGATAACAGTTCGGACGATGGCTTCATCCCCATTGACAGTTCCTTGTTGCCGGATGACCCATTTGCAGAGAATAATACTGAGGAGCAGGGAGAGGCCGCTGAGGAGGGCGAAGCGCCGGAGGCGGAGCCGAGTGCCGGAGGGTATAAGGTGAATGACACTGTGAAGATAAATGTGCCCGGTGCGGGAGAGATGGAGGCCACGGTAACGGCGCTTCCTGACAGCGACGGGTATATGCGGGTGACAACATCGCAACCGATAGGCGGCGAGGTCAGCCACCGGCTCACACCGGCAGAACTTGACGCACTGAGCGGCAGGAAGCAAGTGCAGGGCGACTCCGCAATAGAACGAAAAGACACTCAAGACAAAATCGCCAATATTTCAAAAGAGGAAAAGGATGAATATGGTAAACCATTAGTACTCGCGAAAGACGGCACCACAACATTTGGATTTATTGGTGCTGAAACAGGTTTGGCAGAGGCTCCTATACGCCTTAGCATTGGCGAAAACAAAAAAGGCACGGATGGTAAAAACCATGGGTACGGATTGGCCCATATTGAAGCCGGCCATGGTGAGCAAATCAGGAATGCCGGATACGCAAGCGTTGAAGAGTTTGTTGAGAATGTGGCGAGGAATTACGAAACCATAAGAGAAGGAAATTCTTATGGAGAGAGCCAGACATATCTTCTTGAAGTCTCAGACGGCCGCAATAACACATTGTTCATCCAACTTTCAAATGACGGAACATATTGGAATGTAAATAGCGCGGGCATCTTCAGAGAAAGATACTCGCGCAATAAAAGGGTAGTCTCATCCTTACCCACCATTGGAAGCAGTTCAAGCACCGAAACTGCTGAAGTTAATCACGGCCAATACGAGGGTGCAACCGTCACCAGCGGGGATTCTTCCAAGACTTCTGACAGCAAAGATAATGCTAATTCTACTGATAAACAAGAGAATGACGCTGAAAGTTCACCGAGCGGCGCAGAGTCGGCTTTGTCGAGGATACCTGCTGATGAAAAAGGGGCTCCTGCGTTCGAGGCGGCGCCCGACACCGACACTGCATGGGATGGACTTGTGGAATATATGGAGAATGACCCGCAGGCCGCAGCGAAGATAGCGACGGCTCAACTGCGTCAGGCCAATGCGACTCTGGAGGCTCTGAAAAAGAATCAACCTAAGCCGGTGACTCCGAAGCTGAGCGGCGACGTGGCCGCGATGAAAGAGGCGCACAGAAGAGCTGAAGAGGCAAACAGGCGTGCTGAGGCGTCATATCAGGCACAGAAAGCTGAGGCGGAGGAGCGTCTGAAGAAGTGGCAGGAGATAGCGGCCACTCCACAGCGACGTGCCGAGGAGGCTAAACGCAGAGAGGAGGAGGCGCGGAAAGCGGAGCAGGAGCAGGCGGAGCGCGAACTTCAGGAGCGTAATGCACGCGGCGCTGAGCATCTGGCCCGACGACGCGAGGAGGAAGCGGCCGAAGAGGCGGCCCGCAAGGAAGCCGGGCGCAAGGAACAGCAGGAGATTGAGCAGCGCCGTGCACAGGCGGAGGCTGAGGCCGCAGAGGAGGCTTCCAAACCTGCCAATAAGAAAATAGCCGAGGTAGAAGGGGCTTTCAACCAATGGATGGACGATGTGCGCGAGGCGGACACGCGGGATGAACGCACCAAGGCCCGCCATGAACGGGAGGATAAGGCGCAGGGGCCGGCTCAGTATGGCAGAATGTATGATAACTGGGGACCACCGCAGAGCTTCGACGAATGGGTGGTGCGCTCGCTGTCAAATCCGCCACGGCGTGTGAAGTGGAGCGGCAAAGGCAACATGGCCGCTGAGCTGTACGGACGTCCGGACATGAGCGAGAAGAAGGACCACCGCTGGATGATATCGGATAAGAACGGGGTATCGTTCGCACGGTTCATACATGAACTGTGGGAGGGTATGCTCGGCGACCCGAATCTGCCATTCAACACACGCGAATATACGGACCAGGATGTGCGGAATGCCGTCATCGAGGCGCTGTTCCGCAACCCGACATCGCGCTCGCTTTACGAAAGGGCGCTTGAGTACCAGCGTCACCGCGAGGAGAACGAGCGACTGATGGAGGAGGGCCCGGTAGACGAGGAGTATGAACGGGAAATCTGGTATCAACGTAACTTCCATATGACGCCTCAGGAGTATGCCGAGGCGGAGGAGCAGGCTTATCAGGAGCTGGAGGATATGCAGCTGTCGGAGGAGCAACTCAGGGAATATGATGAAATAATTGCGGAGGAAACCGCGTTGTTAATAGAAAGACAGGACCAAAATGGAACAGAACAGACAGGAGAAACAGAATCAGGTGAAGGAGGCTCTGAGGTATTGCATCCGGAACAGGCTGCTGACCGGCGAGGAGGCGCAGAAGCTGCTGAAGGAGGACCCGCGCAGACTGGCGGCACGCGTGCTGACAATGGCACGGCTGCACAGGCAGCAGAACAGGTAGAGGCCGGGGCTGACGGCAACACCACGCAGCAGCGTATCGCTGAAGCGGAGAGCCGGGTGAATACCGAGCCTACCGATGCCCAGAAGGAGGCGGGCAACTACAAGAAGGGGCATGTCAGGATTGACGGGCTGGAGGTTACGATTGAGCAGCCTAAAGGCTCTGTAAGACGAGGCAGGGATGCTTCCGGCAAAGAGTGGGAGAGCACCAT
Source organism: uncultured Muribaculaceae bacterium (assembly GCA_910586895.1). GTDB lineage: Bacteria > Bacteroidota > Bacteroidia > Bacteroidales > Muribaculaceae > Paramuribaculum. Next base: position 196,926 of record CAJUIW010000001.1, read on the forward strand.
GCACCACACGTACGGGTATATCCGCGGTACGGAAAGTAAGGATGGTGACCATATTGACGTGTTCCTCAGTGACAACCCTGAGCAGGGTGAAGTGTTTGTCGTGGACCAGTACAATACGGACGGTTCTTTTGATGAGCATAAGGTGATGTACGGCTTTGCCTCAGCTGAAGAGGCTCGCCGGGCTTATCTGTCGAACTATGAAAAGGGATGGGAGAATACCCGACGCATAGAGGTGACAGGCTTCAGCAAGGATGAGTTCAAGAAATGGATTGATTCGTCCAAACGTAAGACAAAGCCTGCGGCCGAATATGCACGGTTCAGGAACAGAGAGGCCGGAGATGCTGCGTTTGCCGGGCGTCTGGGCGATGTGATGCGCAGCGTGATGGAGGCGTGGCCCGCGCCTACCATAGAACAGGAGCGCGGCAAGAGGGTGAGCCGCTTCGAGGCCCCAACGGAGGAGCAGATCAGGGATGCCACACAGCAGTTTGAGAAGCTGCTTGACGAGGCTACGGACAAGGAGCTGTTAGGGATACGCGATGCGTTCACGGCGCAGGTGGGCCGGATGGGGCTGTCAACGCAGATGGCCTGGACCATGCGTACATGTATGGAGAATGCCGTGCCGGCTGAGCGCAAGCGAAAGCTCTATGAACAGCGCCGCGCACGCATGATTGAGGAGAATCCTGCCTTAGGGGCCGAGATGCTGCAGCGGGAACTGAACGACGTGATAGCACAGATAAACGGTGAACTGGGCACTACATACACTCCGATAAGCGCACAGACGGGATGGTCAGTGAGCGAGGGGGCGCTGCAGCGTCTTGACGCTATGGCCGATGAACATCTTGAGAAGGAGGCCGCCAAGGAGTTCAAGCTGAAGCTGCGGCAGATGCTGATGGCGCGTGATCGTGCCGGGAAGCAGGACGACTCCCCTGCCCGCCTGCATGCAGCTGAGGGCGCACGCCAGACTGCCGAGGGGCACACCGTATATGAGGCTACAAAAGGGATGCTTGAGGATGCCGGCATTGCCGTGGAGGAGGTAAGCGATGAGCAGGCGCAGGCGATGCTCGGAGAGAAAAAAACTCCTGGCAACGAAATCTCAGCTCAAAAGAATGCACGGCAGGCTAATGAAGGCAACAATATAACAAGTGCTACTCAGAAATCGCTGGAGCAAGCTGTCAGCAGAATTAAGGATTGGATTGCCAATGGGAAGCGGGGTGTAAAGTTTACTCTACAACTGCCCGGCAGGACAATGGTAATGGTCAGACGAGTTATGGGACGTGATTTTGACTCACACAATATCACGGCAAACAGCTTGGCGCACATATTGAGGAATCATGGTGAGAATGGTGCCAAATTAACTGAAGGTAGCATTCCGATTAGGAAGGAAGATCTTCTACTAATTCCCTATATCATGATAGCTCCGGACAGGATAGAGAAAGCCAGTATGGATGCGTCCGGACGTGAGTCTGTAAGGTTTTATAAGAACCTCAGCAATGGCTATATTGTGGTCGTTGAAAAAGAATACAAAAACAGCCCTGATGATATGGAAACCATAACCATGTGGGCTGAAATGTCATCTGAGGCTATCAATGCCCGGCATAAAACAGCCGTCCCTGATACACACGTCCAAAACGCTATCCTCAGCACAGACGTTGCAAAGATACAAAAAGATGCACGTATTGCAATAGAAAGCGACAGGAATCCGCAGTTCTCCATACGTACATACCATGGGACGGGGGCTGACTTCGAGGAGTTTGACTTCAGCTACATGGGTGAGGGCGAAGGGAACCAGGCTTTCGGATGGGGAGGCTATGTGACCGAGGTAGAAGGCATAGGCAGAACCTATGCTGAGGAAACTTCCCATAATGTAGTGGAGATTTCAATTGATGAATACTTTGAACGCATGACTGACTATTTTGAAAAGAATATCGGCAGGCACAAGGGTATTGACTTTGAGATGGATATGGACGGCAGCTTCCGCTTTGACCCTTCTGTAACTGACGAAGCACTGTTCGATGCGTATAAGGATTATATGCGTCAGAAGGGCTACGATATAGAGGATATGGAGGAGGACCTGCAGTCATTCAGATACGAGCTTGAGGGAGAAATCCAGAGGGAGCTTGAGGATGAGGGAGAGCGCATAAGCAATGAGAAAGTGAGGTTCCTGTATACAGTGGATATCCCAGATGATACCGGCAGCAATTATCTTGACTGGGAGGAATCTCCGTCGCAGGAGATGCTGCAGGGTGTACTGCGGGAGCTTGATGACGAGGTTATTGACCCGGAGGACTTCCACTTTTCAAGCGGAGAGAGCCTGTATGAATGGCTGACTGAGCGCACCGGCTCACCACGCGAGGCGAGTGAGCTGCTTTCGGATGCCGGGCTTACAGGAATCCGATACCCGGCCGATTATTTCAACGGCGGACGCTCTGACGGCAAGAAGAATTATGTGATATTCCAAGAGAGCGATATGGAGATATCGGAGCAGGTGCGGTTCTTGCGGACGGCGCGGGGTGAGGTATATGGCTGGACCGTAGGCGGGAAGGTGTTCCTGAACCGCGATGCGATGAATCCGGAAACTCCCCTGCATGAATACACGCATCTGTGGGATGCGATGGTACGCAAGGAGAATCCGGAGCTGTGGGAGCGCGGCATGGAGCTGATGAAGCAGACGCCGGCGTGGAAGGAGGTCGTCGAGGACCCCAACTATGCCGATATCGCGGCGGACGAGGATGCTGTGGCCAGTGAGGTGCATGCACGCCTGACCGGGCAGCAGGGCGCCGAAACTATGGAACGCATGGTGGAGGAGGCCCGGGCTGAGGGGGCGATGAAGGTTGCTGAGGCTGTGACGCTGAGGGAACAGCTGAAGGAGTGGCTGCGCGATATGTTCGCCTCGCTGAAGGGCACGTTGGAGCGATGGAGCGGACGCGACCTCAGCGCTCTGACCTTGGAGCAGTTCAACGCCATGCCGCTGCGTGACCTTGCCGCGGGGATGAACCCGAACACTGAGATCAGACGTGGCGAGCAGGCGCGTGTGGTGACAGAGGCTAATCCGATGCTCGATGATTACCATAGAGGCGTAAGAGGGCGTAAGGATGTGATGACCTTTGACGAGGTGCTTGCCGAGGCTGAGAAGGCATGGGATGAATATGGCGACCTTACTTATCCTGATATGGATATTGATATGCTGCGTCAGGCTAAGGAGGATGGCACAATAACCATCTATAGCTCGAAGCCGATTGAGGCGGGCGTATTTGTAACTCCAAGCCGAATGAACGCGGAGGATTATGCCGGCGGCGGAAGGGTGTTTGAGAAACAGGTGAGCGTGGATGAAATCGCGTGGACCGGCGAGGATGAAGGCCAATATGCTCCGGGGACGGCTGCAAGGCATGAGGCGGAGCAGGTGCAGTACTCGCGCGGCAAGCGCAGGGTGATGCAGAGTCATCCGAGTCTGTTTGGCATGGCGGGAGCGCAAGGTTCGCTGATGGCGGAGCTTAATACTTCGGTGGACTTCAAACGTGATCATGCGCCGGCCAATGGTCCGGACATTGATGCCGCCGAGGAGGCCAATGCTGCTATTGACAGCTATGCACAGCAGCTTGCCGATGGACTGCAGCAGATGCAACAGATGCAGGAACAGCAGCAGGACGCCGAGCAGGAGCAGCAGATGGAGCAGGTGCTCACTGAGGCCGGTGTGCGGTTGGAGAAGCAGCTGCAGGAGTATTACCGCAGCCAGGGCAGCAGTCAGGCGGACGCCAAGGCGGCGGCACGCGACATGGCAGCGCAGGTGCGGGCGGAGGTGACTCTGGCTATGACGCAACGGAGCATGGGCGAGCAGCGCCGTGCCAATGCTGCCGCCACAGCCGAAGAGGTGCAGAAGGAGGCGCAGGCATGGCTGGATTCGGAGGCAGAGCCGCAGAGGGGCGCTATGAAAACCGCGGCCGGCCAGACGGTGGAATATGAGAGCATGGGTGGGCTGAGAACCCTGCAGGATGGCGAGTTCACGCATGTGGAACGCAAGTTCTCACAGACAGGCGAGTTCGGATTCACAGGCGCCGAACGGATTGAGAGCATCGATGATGTGGCCTACATATTCCGCTCTCTTGAGGATTACTCGAAAGAGAATGCGTTTGCGGTGCTGGTAAAGGATGGGCGCCCTACTGTGATGCACATAGGGATGGGTACTATAAACGGCACGATGGCAGATATGCAGGCGGTGTATGCCGCCGTAAAGGCATACGGGGCCGACAAGGTGTATTTCGTACATAACCATCCGAGCGGCAACCTCAATCCGAGCACGCAGGACCAGCAGTCGCACCGCAAGCTTGACAGCATGCTCGGTGGAGGCGTGCTGCAGGAGTCTATTATCATTGACCTGCGCTCAGGGCGCTATGGCGTGTTTGATGCATCGGAGAAAGGGGTGAGGGAGAAGAAGCAGTCTGACGGGAACATGGTGCCGGTGAAAGTGCGCCGGTTTGACAGGCATGTGTTCTCTCCGGACTATGACCTGAACGACGTGATGACGGTGCGCAGCGCCGAGGATATCGCCGCGTTCCTGTCATCGCACCGTCTGGGTGAGCGAGGAAAGATAAGCTTCCTGATTCTTGACAATGCCAACCATGTAGTAGGCAACATACACACCCCCTACCAATCGTACACGGACAGTCTGTATGACCTTGCCGACCAGCTTGTGGATGATGCGGTGCGGTTCGGAGGGCGCTCAGTAGTGCCGTACGGCAACGTGAAGCTTGACGGCATACGCCACCTGACTGACCTTATAAAGAGGCGCGGGCATGAAGTGCAGGTGCTGGATGCGCTGCAGGTAAGCAACAGCCTTGGCTACAAATCGGCTTACAACGCCGGACTGATGGGCGAGGAAAATGCGGAGTATGAAGCGTCCCCGGCAGGCAAGGAGCTGACTGATGGGGAGCGTCTGCTGGCCATACAGGCGTTGGAGCCGATTGAGATTGGGCACAACAACATGAGCAAGTCAGAACTTCAGGAGGTGTACCGCAAGCTGCCTACGGTTAAGAAAGACGGGCGTGAGGTGGAGTTTTACCACAGCGCGTTTAAGAAGATATATAAGAACGGCGGCCTATTCGGGCAGATAGTGCCGGTGCTTGATGAGGTGCTGGAGCAGTCGGTGCTTGCCTATTCTGAAAAGGATAACCTCGGAGGAACTGTTCGTCCGGATGGGACGGTGCATAAGGCGCATCCGAATGTAGACGCTTTTGACAACTACGTCGGCAAGGTGGCTCTCAATGGCAAGGAATATTATGTCCGGACAACGGTACAGAGTAGTGAGAAATCTACTGCCGGAACACATTCATTCATGGTAACGCAGGTGGATGTGTACGAAAATACCGCCAATGGTTTGTCGCTACCGATAACTACTCGGGCGAGAGGGACCAATGACGGTATTGTTGATACAAAGTTACAACAATTTTTTGAACGTGCAAGTTCTGAACTAAATCAACGTGAGGATGAGGAGCTGATGCGCGATGGCTCTTCTGAGGCTAAGGCCATAGAGGAGGCATGGAATTCGGAGCTGACAACGGCACGTGAGGCTGCCGCCGAGCAGGAACGGATGCGGCAGGAGGTAACGGAGCTTGCCGCTGAGATGGGACTCGACAATGTGGATATTCTGGAAGATGCTTCGACCCTGACCGGCAGACGCCGCAACGCAAAGGGATTCTACAACCGCCGCACAGGCAAGATAAAAATAGTGCTCTCAAACAACCTGAGCGTGGAGGACGCCCGGAGCACGCTGCTTCATGAGGCTGTAGGGCACCACGGGCTGCGGAAGCTGCTCGGAGAGCGATTTACACAGATGCTCGACAGCCTGTATGCCAAGGCTCCGGAGAGCGTGCGCCGGCGCATAGCTCAGAAAGCGGCACGCATGGGATGGGACTTCCGCACGGCTACCGAGGAGTATCTGGCGGAGATGGCCGAGGATGGCTCGTTTATGGAGGCTGACCGCGGATGGTGGAGCAAGATGAAGCGGATGCTACGCTCCGCACTCCGTGCTGCCGGGATAGATGTTGCTGTAAGCGACAACGAAATGCGATACTTGCTGTGGCGCAGCTACCGCAACCTGACCGAATCGTCGCAGAGCATGATGGGCGCTGCTGAAGATATCGCGATGCAGCAGAACCTGAAGGTGGGAGAGTTTGCCGAGGCAGCACAGGCGACACCACGCTCGCAGGCTGAGGCAGCCCGGCTGCGCGAAACAAACCGCCGCTTCAATCAGCAGCTCGAAGAGTGGGACAATGGCAAATTGCCTGCATCGGAACAGATAGATGCCGGAATGCCTGCCGGGATAATGCGTAGGTTCTTGCCTGAACTTCCTGTCATATTACGCCAGAAGGTATTGTCAAAATCACGTAAGAAACATAATCTGACTACCGGTGAGTTGAAGAACTTGCCTGAGGCAATGTCAAGACCGATATTCGTATTCAAGAGCAATGACAGCACTGTGAGTATGCTTACCGAACTCCAAAGCGAAAAAGGGGAGAATATTTTTGTAGCTGTAGCTGTAGGCGCAAACAAACAGCTCGGGCATGTAGTGATGGAAGTCAACGACATTCTTACTGTACACGGGCGCGAGGCTGAAAATGTAATATTGCCGATAGTGGAGAATGGGACACTTGCGTGGGCTGACAAAACCAAAGGGCTTCAGTGGCTGTCCTCAGCGAAATCAAATTCGCAGGCAATCGCCAGTGAAACCCTTGATAATGCTGCAAAGATAGTGGAAAACTTTGAGAATCCCGCTATTGAGGAGCAGAATTATAACGATGAAGAGGACGCGGATGTTCTGCTGCGGCAGGGCGATGAGATGTTCGGAGATTCCGAACAACTGCAGGACAGGGTGCTCAACGCCAAGATAGCGCTTGCGGCGCGATTCCGGAGCGACATGGGGGCGCTTGATGCCGCCGTGCGCGGCACGAACGCCCGCCTGAGCGACCTGCGCCGCTCCCTGACGGGGCAGAAGGAGTATGACCGCGCACGCGTGAAGCGCCTGACGGATCTGGTGCAGACGATGATGCGGCACCGCATGCTTCAGGATATGAACGCCGAGGAGGAGCAGAGGGTACAGTCGGCGATAAGCAACGCCCTGGCGATGCGCGATGTGAACAAGGCTGTGGAGAAGCTGATGGATGTGATGACGTCCAATCAGCTCCGCACCGGCGAGCTGATGCTCCAGAAGCTGATAAAGGTGGCCGCTACGAAGGTGGACACAAAATTATATCAATTCAATCAGCAGCTTTACGATAGGATATATTATCGATTACATCACACCCGAAAGCCCCTTTACGATATTGAATTCCGACTTTTTCTCCCGCCGGAGTATTATATAAATCATGATCGTCAATCAGCATGCTACGCCTCTCTTCGGGCAACATCACAATGGTGTAATAATAGCTCAGATCATATCGGCCATGTGCTTCATGACGCAATTTTCTGGCGGTCACAATCCCTTCTGTTGCAATAACCGTCCTCTCAGCAAACAATCTGTTCAGTCCATCAAAGATACATATTAAAACCAATGTGGTTAAAAATCCTACAGTCCATCCGACAATTATCGGAAGAAAGGCCACTTTCAGTATATCCTTCAGCCTTGATTGGCTCCTGATAAACACCCACAGGAACAGCAGCATAAAGGCTACAGGAAGCATCAGCAACACCCAATCAGGGACAACATAAATGGTACGCTTATGTAGGTCAATAAAATACACCCCCAAAGGGAGCCATATCGGAGCAGACAGGACCCAATAGGCCCATTCGGGAAGTCGATGATACCAAGGCCTACGATTCACCTTTCTTGCATCACGTCGCCGCTTTGGCGCTATTCTATTATCGCCAAGCATCAAACGTCGCCCAACTGAGTTTAGCAGACTATGGACTTTCAAGCGTACACACCCCAATAAGTTGCGCTTGCGACACCATCGGAGAATATAGGTATAGCTATCCTCAAAAAGACCGCTCGTATACATGCACTTGTGCTTTGACTTACGGGCCGACTTAATTATCGATTCCGCATCCTTGACCCTCCCATTATGAATAAGGGCCATTATATACAGAAGCCGGTCAGGGTCGTGATACATCTTATCCTCTTCCGGATAGAAGCTGTCAGCGTCAGGATTGGATTGCAGGAATGCTCCAATCTGATCGGATGCATCCTTAAAAATTCGTAAGATTATACCACGGATTTCCTCCGGGGTATATTCCCGACCATCGCCGAATGCTGAGAAATGCTCTATAGTCTGCCCTGACAAAGCATACGCACCGGTTCCGCGCAGGCTCAATGGCGCTTTATTGTTTTCTGCGGCATCCCAAATATTCCACCATAATTCATCGGCATACATAGGTTTAACCGTGAGATAGACCTCGCTCCACGAAAAAGTAAGACAGAAAAAGTAGCCATCCGATACCTTAAAATTGATGTAGGCGCTTTGACGGAATCCATATTCCCGACCTACAGCTCTGCGTGTATCGGCAACTAATTTCTTCAATTCCTTTACTGTCATACCTATCACCCCCGTATCCGTATGACGCGTCAGTTACTTCCGCTCAAATTTTGGCATAAGATCAAGTTTTGTCATTCCCTCATACAATTTCGCCCGCTTCTCAGGGATAGACTTTATAAACGGCGTGATATCATCGCCATACGCCCGTTCGGAATAAAAATATAGCACCGAAACCTTCCGACCGAATATCTGCTTCTGACTATAATAGTGAATGTCGAGCTCCACACAGTTCATCTCATCACCATTGCTGTCGCTCACCAAAAATTCCAGGATATAATCACCGTCATTCTCAGCGACGAGATAGTTAGTCACCGGATCATTTTTCTTGCGTTCATCAAGCTCCGCCATCTTAGCCTTTATAGCATCCACCGGATTCAGATTGACCATAAGAACACTTACAGTAAACATCCGCTTGTAATTGTCGAACGTTTCCCCTTCAGGCAGATATTCCTGAACAAAATAATGGTCTACAGGATTACTGCTCCATGCAAAATAGTATTTATCACCACAGTATTTAATGGGATTACCAACCGAGAAATACTCCACAGGCTTTTCTGCACAGACAGCAGTCAGGACACACGCAATAAGCAAACTAAACAAAAAGAACAGACGCTTCATAAGGCAAGAATTTAAACAAAGATTGATTCGCGTGCTAATATATGAAAAATATATCACTTCGGATGTGACATTTGTCCCATCCACGAAAAAATATCACCTCTCCCCTCGGATACGGTGCAATTGCCTGCGTGAAATAGTGAGATACGAGGCTATCTCCTGTAATGGAATAATACTCACGCTTTCATGACACCGTTCACACAACTCAGCATAACGCCGGGCAGGAGTCTTTATATAAAGGTCAATGTACCTCCGATACGCTTCCTGCAGCAATACAGCGGAAGTCTTCACTATAAAATCAGGTTCATCTTCAAGCAGATAATTACGTAAATCGGCAAGAGGCACCTGAACGATCTCTGCATCAGATCCGGCTACTATAGATGTCAATGACGGTGAATTCTGAAGAAAGGATTGTACATAATCCAATACAGCCTCACCTTCGAAAGAGAAACCTGTAACACACTCTTCCCCCTTGAATCCTAATGATACAAATTTGAAATACCCCGACCTCACAATACCAATGTAGCGGCATATTTCGCCCTCACGGCATAGCACTTCCCCTCGTGAATACTTTACAATACGTCCATTTTTCACCGCATAGTCAGTAAGTATCGATAAGTCTATCCTGGTAAAGAAATCATTAAGTCGGGCCATAGTTGTTTTTAATCAGATCACCACAAAGTTAGGGATTACCCCTATAAAAAACAAGTCCATCGGAAATGTTCCGATGGACCTGTATCTTAATTGTTTTGACTGATTACATGTTCTGCCACTTCTCAGCATCGGCCTCGTAACCCTGGCCGAGATGATAGTACAGGCGATAAAGGACATTGGGAATCTGAGTCATTTCATCAGGCGCAAGTTCGTAAGCACGCTCAAAGAGCTTGGCTGCTTCAAGGAACTGATTCTTCACATCTTCAGAAAGGACAGTTGATGAGCTGGCTTCGTCAGCCTTAGCAGCTGCCTGATAGATGCTGTTGCCCTTCAGAAGATATGCGCGTGCATAGTTGGGATCAAGGCTCAGAGCTTCATTGAATGCTTCGAGAGCCTTTGCTTCATTGCCTTCCTGATCATACACAGCACCTCTTACAGTGATAAGCTGAGCACGGAACTTGGTGCTGTCAGCAGGAGTCTGTTCAAGAGCCTCGTTGACATACTGATGGCACTTAGCATATTCGTTCTTGGCAAGCTGCAGATTGATAAGAGTCCCGATGAACGCAATCTCCTGTGAACCGAAGTCGCGGTTACCGGCTTCAGCAAATTCAATGAGAGCTGTGGTGTCACGTGCTTCAGAAGCTGACTGCAGACCTACGCGATAAAGGTCAACGTTAGAGAAACCGCGCTTCATGGCCTCACGAACCTTTGCTACAGCGGGTTCATACTTCTGATTATAGAAAGCTGCGAGAGCCTGATAGAAGTTAGTCTGACCAACGATGGTGTCATGGTCGGCAGTAGGAGCATCCTTGCCGAGCTGAGCATCCTGGGGAAGCTGACAGTACATTTCCCAAGCATCATAAGCACCTGGATAATCCTGAGCCTGAATCAACCAGAAGCCTGAACGATAGAGGTCCTTGTAAGCTTCTGAAAGGCGCTTTGTCATCTCCTTAGCTTTTTTATTCGGTGTCTTGCCCTTTTCATCTGGAAGGGTAATACCTTTCTTGAAATAGCCTACGGCATCCATTACGGCATGACCGGCAGCTTTCTTTTCATCGTTTGAAATCTGGCCCTGAACCATTTCTTTCTTGTACAGGTCATCGTACATGCCGAATCCGGCTTTGCCGGCAAGATACCAGGGTGTGTAGATTCCTGAAGTTTCAGGATTTGTAAGAGCCGGTTGAATGTTTTTCATTGCAGCGGCATAGTCAGGAGTGCCTCCTTTGAGTTGATGTTCAACGTCCTTGACCACTGAGGTCTGCGCTGAAGCGAGCAGTCCGCCTAAAAGACATGCTCCTAAAAGAATTGACTTTCTCATGATAAATTATGTTAGGGTTATTTTATTCGTTATTCTCTACTGAGTCATTGTCACCGTCAACCGAAGTTTCTGTCGATTCAATTGCCTCATCTGCGATATTCTCAGCATCGTCGGCAACGGTTTCAGCCTCAACAGCCTCTTCCGGATCTGAATCCACACAGCATACCGATGCTATAACATCGCCGCGCTTGTCAAGGTTTATCACCTTCACGCCCTGAGTGGCACGACCCTGCACTCTGATATCAGCCAGCGATATGCGCAGAGTGATTCCGCTCTTATTAATGATGACAAGGTCATTTGAATCATTGACGCTCTTAATGGCCACAAGTAAACCGGTCTTATCGGTGATATTCATGGTCTTAACGCCCTTTGCACCACGATTGGTTATACGGTAGTCCTCAAGCAGCGAACGCTTGCCGTAGCCGTTCTCACTCATGACAAACACGTTGTTTTCGTCGGACGGCTTCATGCATATCATACCTACTACCTCGTCATTGTCATCATCAAGAGTCATGCCGCGAACACCGGTTGACACGCGTCCCATCTCACGGACCTTGCTTTCATGGAATCGGATGGCACGGCCATTGCGGTTAGCCATGATGATTTCCGAATCGCCGTCAGTAAGTTCTACCGAGATAAGCTGGTCATCCTCGCGGATTATGATTGCGTTAACGCCGTTGGCGCGAGGACGTGAGTATGCCTCAAGCGATGTCTTCTTGATGACACCGCGCTTTGTGCAGAATACCAGATTGTGAGAGGTGACAAATTCGTTGTCATCAAGTCCCTTGACACGGATAAATGCATTGACTGCGTCATCCGGCTCGATATTGAGCAGGTTCTGGATTGCACGGCCTTTGGAATTCTTGGCTCCTTCAGGAATTTCATATACCTTAAGCCAGTAACAGCGTCCTTTGCGGGTGAAGAAGAGCATATAGTTATGCATTGATGCCGGATAGATATGCTCAATGAAATCCTCATCGCGGGTGTCACTGCCCTTGGAACCAACGCCGCCACGATTCTGTGTGCGGAATTCAGCCAACGGAGTACGCTTGATATATCCAAGATGTGATATAGTGATTATCATATCGTCATCGGCATAGAAATCCTCGGCGTTGAAGTCGCCGGCGGTATAGTCAATGGTAGTCTTGCGTTCATCGCCATACTTATCGCGTACTTCCTCAAGCTCTTCACGTATAACACGGCGGCACTCACCTTCATCATTAAGGATAAGCTCCAGACGGGCTATCTCAGCCATAATAGCTTCATAAGCATCATGGAGCTTGTCCTGCTCCAGACGTGTGATCTGCTTGAGCTTCATCTCCACGATGGCAGTAGTCTGCGCATCAGTGAGTCCGAATCGCTCGGCAAGACGCTCCTTAGCATTCTCAGTTGAATCAGATTCTCTGATAATATGTATTACCTCATCTATATTCTGTGAGGCAACAATCAAGCCTTCGAGGATATGGGCACGCTCCTGGGCCTTACGCAGTTCGAATTTTGTGCGGCGGATCACCACTTCATGACGGTGATCAAGGAATGCCTGCAGTATCTCTTTAAGATTCAGCGTCTTTGGACGGCCATTGACGAGCGCCACATTATTGACGCTGAATGACGCCTGCATCTGAGTCATCTTATACAGCTTGTTGAGCACAACGTTGGCGTTGGCATCGCTACGAAGCTTGATGACAATGCGCATACCCTTGTAGTTACTTTCGTCATTGATGTCAGCTATGCCATCCAGCTTCTTTTCATTTACCAGATCAGCAATATACGATATCAGAAGCGCCTTATTTACATTGTAGGGTATTTCGGTCACTATGATATTCTCGTGGTTGGCCTCAGTCTCAATTTCAGCCTTAGCTCGAATAATAATGCGTCCGCGCCCAGTCATGAAAGCATCGCGCACACCATTATATCCATATATTATACCTCCTGTAGGGAAGTCAGGAGCTTTGATATGCTGCATAAGGTCATCAATGCTCAATTCGGGATTCTCCAGCAGAGCTATTGATGCGTTGATGGATTCAGTAAGGTTATGCGGTGCTATATTAGTAGCCATACCCACAGCAATACCTGACGCACCGTTCACAAGCAGATTAGGGAAGCGTGTGGGAAGCACCACCGGTTCCTTACGGGAGTTGTCATAGTTAGGCTGAAAATCCACAGTGTCACTGTTGATATCACTGAGCATTTCTTCTCCTATTTTCTGCAGACGCACCTCGGTATAACGCATTGCTGCGGCTCCGTCGCCATCGACTGAGCCAAAGTTGCCGTGACCGTCAACAAGCGTATAACGCAGAGCCCAATCCTGGGCCAGACGAACCACAGTACCGTAAATAGACGAGTCGCCGTGCGGGTGATATTTACCCATAACCTCACCCACACAGTTGGCTGACTTTTTATGAGGATGGTCAGATGTGTTGCCCATCTCGTTCATCCCATAAAGCACACGCCTGTGCACCGGCTTCAGTCCGTCACGGACATCAGGCAGAGCGCGCGACACAATTACCGACATTGAATAGTCGATATATGCCGACTTCATTTCGTTTTCGATATTGATTTTCAATATTCGATCTTCTTCCATCATATTGGCGAAAGATATTGTTTTGGTTAATTACTCTGATTTATCAGACCATACCGCAGGACGCAGCCCCGATACAGCCACAATTATCAACATACAAAGATAATGAAAAAATCTTACATTGGCGGCTTAGACTTGCAAGTAAATTTTATTTTTCGTATTTTTGACTTTGGCTTGGATAATCAGGTACAGAACAATTATCACTATCAAGATTGTTATAGTTTTTAAAAATCTGTTAGTGCACTTTGGCACAGTTATTGCACTGCCATATATTCTAATCATTCATTATTAGGTACAAAGATGAAGGAAATCAATTTCTCCCCGGAACTAAAATCACTGCTTACACGCTGCCCGGCGGAAGCAGCCAGATATAACAGCCCCACGATAGCTCCGCAAATAGTACTTGCGCTGCTTCTTGAGGACACCCGTTCTAAAGTATCGGCAGCAATAGCACGTATCTCACGTGTACCGGTGGCCGAACTTCAGAGACGGCTCACTGACTACATAGAGAGCTATGCTCCCAGCACTCCGGTCACTACCGTGAGCAGTGATCCACGCACTGACAGAGCCATCAGGCTCAGTGCCCTTGAGGCAAGCGCTATGAAAAGCGATATGGTATGCCCCGAGCATCTGCTTCTCGGCATTTTCCACATATCACAGCAGCAGAACGAGGCGTTCATAAACCTCTTCACGGAAGAAAACGTGGATTATTCCGGACTGCAGTCAACACTGCGCGCCATGCTCAAGTCGGAACCCACTCCGGATACTGACATGAATCCCGAATCGGCCGGTCAGCCCCCGATGAGCGCATTCGGCAGCGATGATGACGATGATGACGACGACGGCGCTGAAGCTTTCGGCAATGACAACCGCCAGCAAGCTCCACGTTCATCCGGCACGCGCTCTTCCTCGCGGAAAACCACCGACACCCCTGCCCTTGATAAATTCGGGGTGGACATGACCAAAGCGGCCGAAGAGGACCGTCTGGACCCGGTGATAGGACGTGAGATGGAGATAGAACGCCTGGCACAGATTCTGAGCCGCCGCAAAAAGAACAATCCGGTTCTGATTGGCGAACCCGGCGTAGGCAAATCGGCTATCGTCGAGGGGCTTGCCCTGCGTATAGTACAGCGTAAGGTACCCCGTGTGCTTTTTGACAAGCGCGTCGTATCACTCGACATGGCATCGATTGTGGCCGGCACAAAATACCGCGGACAGTTTGAGGAAAGAGTCAAGGCTATTCTTGACGAACTTGCCAAGAACAAGGATATAATACTCTTCATTGACGAGCTCCACACAATAGTAGGTGCCGGAAACGCTGCAGGCTCAATGGACGCGGCCAATATGCTGAAACCAGCTCTTGCAAGAGGTGAGATACAGTGCATCGGAGCCACAACGCTTGACGAATACCGCAAGAACATCGAAAAGGATGGTGCTCTTGAACGCCGCTTCCAGAAAGTCATGGTCGAGCCTACCACTGAAGAGGAAACCCTGCGCATACTCAACAACATAAAGGACAAGTACGAATCGCACCACAACGTCACCTACACCCCCGAGGCACTCGAAGCGTGCGTCAAGCTGACTGACAGATATATGAGCGACCGCACATTCCCTGACAAAGCCATCGACGCCATGGACGAAGCCGGCTCACGCGTACATGTGATAAACATCTCCGTACCGCCGGAAATCGAGGAACTCGAGAAGTCAGTGGAGCTAACCGCTGAACGCAAGATAGCGGCTGCACACGAGCAGGATTTTGAGAAAGCCGCCTCCTTCAGAGATGAAGAGCAGCGCCTGCGCTCACGGCTTGCCGAGGCCAAGAAGACATGGGAAGAGGATATGGCCTCCCACCGTGAAACTGTGGACGACGAAAAGGTAGCCGAGGTTGTGGCCATGATGACCGGTGTGCCTGTCCAGCGCGTAGCAAAAGCCGAAGGTAAACGTCTTCGCGACATGGCTCCGGAACTCAGCTCCAAAATCATCGGGCAGGACAACGCCATCAGCAAGATAACAAAAGCCATACAGCGAAACCGAATCGGACTAAAGGATCCCAACAAGCCCATAGGCACATTCATGTTCCTCGGCCCTACAGGTGTCGGTAAAACACATCTGGCAAAGAAACTGGCTGAATACCTCTTCGACTCAGCCGATGCGCTGATACGCGTGGATATGAGTGAATATATGGAGAAGTTCACAGTGTCGCGCCTCGTTGGAGCGCCTCCCGGATACGTCGGTTACGAGGAGGGCGGCCAGCTCACCGAAAAGGTGCGCAGACGCCCCTATTCAGTAGTGCTGCTCGATGAAATCGAGAAGGCTCACCCAGATGTGTTCAATCTGCTGCTTCAGGTCATGGACGAAGGACGACTGACAGATAGCCTCGGACGTAAAATCGATTTCAAGAACACTATTATAATCATGACATCAAACGTCGGCACTCGTCAACTCAAAGACTTTGGAGCCGGAGTGGGATTCAGCACACCTGCTGCATCGAACGACTATGCCGGAGCTGTAATCCGCAAGGCACTCAACAAGACCTTTGCGCCTGAGTTCCTCAACCGAATCGACGACATAGTGATGTTCGATCAGCTTTCACGCGAAGCTATCTTCAAGATTATCGACATTGAGCTTGCCGGCTTCTATTCACGTATGAATCAGCTGGGGTATACACTCATCCTCACCGATGAAGCCAAGAATTTTGTTGCCGACAAAGGTTATGACGCTCAATTTGGCGCACGTCCGTTGAAACGAGCCATCCAGAAATATCTTGAGGATGAACTGGCCGAGCTGATACTTGACTCCAACCTCCGTCCCGGCGATACCGTCACAGGAACATATAAGGAAGGTGATGAAAAGATAACACTCGAAGTATGCCATGCTTCAGATGCGGATGACACCGCAACTGACACGGAATGACATACCGACTGACAATATTGTCAAAAAAATGCCACGCTGAAGTGTGGCATTTTTTTTGTTGGAATGTTATATACTTAGTTATATAAAATAATCACACATAAAGATATGAGTCAAAAAGGTACTATTGGAGTAACTACCGAGAACATTTTCCCGGTTATCAAGAAATTTCTTTACAGCGACCACGAAATATTCCTTCGTGAGCTCGTAAGCAATGCCATTGATGCGACACAGAAACTGAAAACCCTGTCATCATTCGGGGAGTTCAAAGGCGAACTTGGTGAAATGAATGTGAAAGTCACCGTTGATAAGGAAGCCGGCACCCTCACTGTCAGCGACCATGGCATCGGCATGACTGCTGACGACATAGACAAATACATCAACCAGATAGCATTCTCAGGTGCAGAGGAATTCCTGAACAAATACAAGGATAATGCCAATGCAATAATCGGTCACTTCGGACTCGGATTCTACTCTGCGTTTATGGTGGCTGACAAGGTTGAGATACGCTCACTGTCATATAAGGACGGCGCTGCAGCCGTGAAATGGGAGTGTGACGGTTCACCCGAGTACACCATGGAGCCCACAGATAAGGCCGAACGCGGAACCGACATCATCCTCCATATAAGCGAGGAGAATAAGAAATTCCTCGAACAGGGTGAGATTGACCTTCTGCTCAAAAAGTATTGCCGCTTCCTTCCGGTTCCTGTCGTATCAGGTAAAGAACAGGAGTGGAAAGACGGCAAGTACGTTGACACCGACAAGGACAAGGTAATCAACAACACCGAGCCGCTTTGGACAAAAAAGCCGTCAGAGCTTACCGATGATGACTACCGCACATTCTACCACGAGCTATATCCCGGTCAGGATGATCCATTGTTCTGGATCCACCTCAATGTGGACTATCCGTTTACACTCACCGGCATCCTGTTCTTCCCCAAAATCAAGAACAACTTCGAAGTAACAAAGAACAGAATCCAGCTCTACTGCAACCAGGTATATGTGACCGATTCGGTAGAGGGCGTTGTGCCAGAATTCATGATGCTGCTTCAGGGCGTAATCGACTCCCCCGATATCCCCTTGAACGTATCACGTTCATACCTGCAGAGCGATTCAGCGGTCAAGAAGATTTCAGGATATATCACCAAGAAAGTGGCTTCACGCCTTGAAGAGATATTCAAGAATGACCGCGCTGATTACGAAAAGAAATGGGACGATATCAAGATATTCATTGAGTATGGCATGCTGACCGACCAGAAATTCTGCGACGCAGCCATGAAATTCACCCTGCTCAAGGATACCGATGGCAAATTCTACACTCTGACTGACTATCGCACTCTGATAGAAGGCACCCAGACTGACAAGGATGGCAATGTTGTTTACATCTATGCAACCGATCCGGTAAGTCAGTTTGCCTATATCAATGCAGCCACAGAGAAAGGCTACAACGTGCTTCTTATGGACGGACAGCTTGACAGCCATTTCATAGGCCTGCTCGAGACCAAGATTGAGAAATCACGCTTCGTACGTGTCGATTCAGATTCAGTTGACAATCTGATCCCCAAGGAGGAAAAGAAAGCCGCCGACCTCACAGCCGACACACGCGACATGCTCACCAACATATTCCGCACCCAGCTTCCCAAGGTTGAGAAAGCCGAATTCCTGGTTGAGTTTGAAAGCCTTTCACCTCAGGCCAACCCGGTGCTTATAACCCAGAACGAATATATGCGCCGAATGAAGGAAATGGCAGCCATGCAACCCGGAATGAGCTTCTATGGTGAACTCCCCGACAGCTACAATCTGATAGTAAACGTGGAGCACCCTGTAATCAAAAAGATCATGACCGGTGCGGAGGCAGACCTTATGCCTACACTTAAACCGCTGTTCGATGCCACCCGTGCCGACAATGAATCTTCGGAGCAGGTACGCAAATCAGCTAAAGATGGCAAACTTTCCGATGAGGATTCAGCCAAGATTAAGGAACTGGATGAAAAGATTGCACATAATCGCAATGAAGAGAAGAAAGCTGCCACTGAATATGCCTCAGCCCAGCCGCTCGTACGTCAGACTATCGACCTTGCCCTACTTGCCAACGGCCTGCTCAAAGGTGAAGCCCTGAATGAGTTCATCAAGCGCTCCGTGAGCATGCTCTAAAGCTGATCAATTAAACAACATATCAAGCGACAGCGCCGTAATCTGAGATTGCGGCGCTGTTTTTTTTAGTATAATGATCCAATCGGAATAAATTCTATAAATACTTACCGGCATATGAAATCCCATAGGTATATAAAAAAAATTACCCGTCATCACGACGAATAATCTTCTTACCTTAAATCTAATACCATGAAAAACTGATGCAAATATACGCACTTTATGTTTTACAACATAATTTTAGGTTAAGATTTTGCCTCCTATTAACACATTTTAATTAAAAGACGTGAATATGTCTTCTGTATTAACACCGTTATACAATTATGGCTATTACATCTTAGGAGCCAGCTGCATCAGACGCCTTAAATTCCTGCGGGTCATAACCCGATTATTGAGGAACGTCACGATAAATCCAGTAACGGTAGCCGCGATAACCGATCCCTCACGCACACCCTCAACAGTTCCGGAAAATGCTATGGATGCCAATATGGCAAGAGTCACCAATGCGATATCAAATCCGACCTTGAATTTCCCGAATTCCTTGTGATAACGGCGGGAGGCATATTTCACAAAAGCTTCGGCACTCATCATCGCCACTCCCGGCTTAAGTTCAAGCACCACTCCGACGGCCTGCATCACACATCCGGCACACAGAAACAACAACGCCATCCAATAATGTGCGGGGGTGAAACCTGACATAAGATACATATTCAGGTCAATAAACGCCGAGAATATAAACGAGAATGGAATCTGGAGCAATATTTCCACCGTGTCCTTACGCTGCACATTTCCTTTTATCATCCAGAACTGCCCGAGAATCAGAATCATATTTATGATAAAGGTGCATGTGCCCAGTGATAACGGAGTGTTAAGACTCACCACATAGTTGATACTGGATATAGGTGTAGCGCCTAAAGTTGATTTCACAATCAATACTATACCTAACGATAGGAAGAATAAGCCGGCAGTGAATATGCCGTAACGAAATATCAAATTTCTCATAAACAGATTTTATTAAAAAAATCATGTCATGCGTTATCCACATGACATGATTTGTATTACAGAGTGCTCGAAGCGGGACTCGAACCCGCACAGCCGCAATGGCCAAAGGATTTTAAGTCCTTCGTGTCTACCATTCCACCATTCGAGCAGACCGGCGTCAGAATTGCGTCACTGACACTGTGCAAAATTACTATTTCTTTTCGATATAGCAACAATCCTGACACCTAATTTTATTACGTTTTATTACAACTCAGCCGCAATACTCTTTAACTCAGCTATTTTGTTCCACTGGTCCTCAAAAAGCAGGCCACGCATAGCGTATGACGAAACCTTGAATCCAGTCTGCGGAGATATACTGAACGTCAGAGCCGGGTATTCGCGAACTGCCTCACGGACAAATTCCTTGACCATAGCCACATCATCAGGGAATGGCGAATGGGCATTAATCACACCCAGAGCCACAGACTTGCCGGCAGGCAGATGCGACAGTACGCTCAGGTCCTCGGGGCGAGAGATATTGAACGGCAGCATAAAGGTTCCGACCTTGACTTCAGCAAGGACCTTATGCATTATATTGTCAGGCATCGATGTTGAGCGCCATTCAGGCACCACTGTTGGTCCACTTGACATATATAGAGAAATATTCATATCCGAAGGGATACCCTCAATAGAGGCATTAAGCAGATTGACAATATCATTCTGAAGCTTAATGGCATCAATACCACCTTGAATAAGTCCTTTGAGGAACACAAAATCGCACATACGTCCACATACCGTGTCATCAAACTGCACATTGCGGCATCCGGCTTCATAGAGCGCTTTGAGAGTTCCGTTATATGCTCCGGCGATATCCGACAGCAGGCACTCAGGCTCAGGGTAGAGATTTCCACCCAGAGATGTATCTGAAGTAAGTATTCTCAAATATAGCTCCGAAGGCGACGGAAGAGTCTGCAATGCAGAGGCTCGTCCGTCAAGAACACGGTCAAGATACTTGAAATTCGCAATAAAAGGATGTTCTTTATTTACACCAATTCGTCCGGCGAAACGCATCACGTCCGTGAATGACTCCATATCCTGATAGATACGTCCGCTGTCAACACGCTCACGCGTTATTCCTTCAAGATTAAAATAAAAGTCCCAGTCCCAGAAACGACGGCGAACTTCACCCGAGGTTATCAATCCGAGACCGGCCTCAAGCTGGCGTTCTATAACTGTACTTACAGCTTTATCTTCTGCATTTTTCAAATCATCAGCCGAAATTCGTCCGGCTTCATAAGCTTCTTTAGCTTCAAGAAATTCAACAGGAGGAAGATAGCTTCCTATTACATCGTACTTCATATATTGTCATTGATGAATTCGGATGCAAAAGTAATATAAAAGTACGGATTAAAGAAATTTTTCTTTAATTTTTACAACCCGCAGAAGAATGCCACCAGAAGCGGCACGCTAAATTCAAGTACAACGCCGTGAACCACAGCCGCTGACACAAGCTGCCTGTCATTACCTGATCCGATAATCATAGGCAGACACATATCCATGGAGCTGACTCCGGCAACTGAAATTGCAGCCATACCTTTACCACGACGTGACATGAAGGAACATGTTGACACTGCTATGACCTCACGGATTACATTGGCCACAAGAGCAATTGCAGCTATCTGACCGGCGATATTGACTCCTACAGTAGCCGACTTCATTTTCGCAATAAGCACTGACGATAACGAATAGTAACCGAAGCCACTCCCAATGGCAAGTATATCCGACGGATTACCATGCGAAAAAATAAATATCGCCAACGTCGAGAACAGTAGTGTACCTAAGATTGTAAATATCGGAAGAAGCAAAGTCTTAATATTTAACGACTTGAATATATCCATCAGATCCGGGCGCACTCCAAGCCCCATACCGACCTGGAGCATCAGAGCAAACAGAAGCACTTCAGGCCAGTCAATAGAAAAATAAATATCCGGCAGAATCCCGGTGTACCCTACTAAAAAACCTGCAGCGAGCGCCAATATAGGAACAAGCGTATTCATTCAGTTTTACTTCCTCCTTTCTTCATCAACTTTTGATAAACAATTGCAGCGGTAAAGCTTCCGGCAGTACCAAGAAGAGCCACGACAAGCGCAATCAGTCCGCTCGACCCAAGCCCGGCAATAAGCTCCTTATTGGCTCCGATGGATACACCGAAAGCGAACAAGAGTACCAGGACCGTTAACCCTGTGGTACGGCTCAAGGGTGCAAAAGTGCCGAATCTACGAAGTACAAGTCCTAACAATACACCGATAAAAAAAGTGATAAGAACTGAAAACATTACCTACTTCAATTTAATATATATTCTATTTACTTGCAATTACCAAGTATTCACATGCAAATTTAATGAATATTTCTTGATGCGTAAACTTTTCTCAATAATTTCTCATAAAGAAAGGCATAATGAATAAACATCCATAATGCTTTTACTTGAAATAACCATTTACATGTAGTACATTTGCAGACAATTATGACAGCCGACGACATCACATCACTCCTTAAAGCCTCCGGTATACGGCCGACAGCCAACCGTATACTGATCACCCGGGCTCTTAACAACAGCCACAAGCCGTTGTCCATGAATGACCTGATGGTGGAAATTGACACTCTTGATAAGTCAAGCATATCACGAGTGCTCAATCTCCTGCTTGAGCACGATGTAGTACATGCCATAGAAGACGGACGCGGTGTGGTACGGTATGAGCTGTGCCGTGGGGGCGACAAGTGCTATAAATCGGACATGCATGCCCACTTCTTCTGTGAGATATGCCATGACGTGACTTGTTTTGAGGAGATACCGGTAATGGAGCCGAAGCTTCCTGACGGCTACCGGATTGATTCCATCAATTATATGATGAAAGGCGTGTGTGATAAGTGTTCCAGAAAAGCTAATAAGTGATATTTGAAACCGGGTTGCATCCGAGCATTGCTACCTTTGCATCACTATGATACATAATATCCGACTTTACCACTTATTATTTGCAGGAACAATCATCCTGTCAAGTGCATGTTCACATAATCATGACCACAGTGAAGAATCCCATGACTCACACGACAGTCACGAAGAGTCAGCCGCAGTAACCGACGAGCATAAGCATTCGGGAGAAATAGTAATGACGCCCGAGCAGGCCAAAGCCGCAGGAGTAACGACTGACACGATTCATCCGGGAGCATTCCATAGTGTCATATCCACCAGCGGCCGTATCGTCACCCCTACCGACGGACAAGTATCCGTAGCGGCAACCGTACCCGGCATCGTATCCTTCTCCCGCAATCTGACTGAGGGAATGAACGTTGCAAAGGGGACTCCCCTCTTCACCATCTCCACTTCATCGCTTCCGGAAGGCGATATAACCTCGCGCGCATACATTGCTTATAATACAGCCAAGACCGAATACGAGCGTGCCATACCTCTGGCAGCTGACAAAATAATAACCGATAAGGAATTTCAGGCGCTTAAGGCCGAGTACGAAACGGCTCGTCTGGCCTATGAAGCCGTAAGCCGTACATCAGGGAGCAAGGGAGTATCCATTGCAGCTCCTGCTTCAGGCTATGTCCAGCAATATCTTGTCACTGAAGGCTCCTATGTAAATGTTGGTCAGCCACTGATGACAATAACCACAAGCCGCAAGCTAAACTTACGTGCTGAAGTTCCTGAATCGGAATATCATACTTTAGGAAGAATCACTTCCGCCAAATTCAGGACATCCTACAGCGATGAGGTTTACAATCTGTCAGATCTGAGTGGGAAACTTCTCTCCTATGGACACAACACGGAGACAGTATCGTCATACGTACCCGTGATTTTCGAATTTGACAACAAGGCATCACTGATTCCCGGAGCATACGTGGAGATATTCCTCCTGTCCGAACCGCGTGAAAATGTCATAAGCGTTCCGATAAGCGCGCTCACAGAGGAACAGGGAGCATTCTTTGTATATGTAAAGCTGGATGACGAGTGCTATAAGAAACAGCCGGTGGTCAAAGGTGTTTCAGACGGCGAACGTGTTGAAATCATCGAGGGCATCCATGATGGTGATGCTGTAGTGACAAAGGGAGCCATACATGTCAAACTGGCATCGGCATCCAAGAGCATTCCCGGACATACCCATAATCACTAACAGCCATGCTAAACAGAATAATCAAATTTTCGCTTTCCAACAGGCTCTTTATCCTTGTAGGTGCGGTAATTATTGTGATTGCGGGGCTGTACACCACCATAAACACGGAAGTCGACGTGTTCCCTGACCTCAATGCCCCAACAGTGGTGGTGATGACCGAAGCCAATGGCATGGCAACGGAGGATGTTGAACAGTTCGTGACATTCCCTATAGAAACCGCCATGAACGGAGCCGCCGGAGTAAGACGAGTCAGATCATCATCAACGTCCGGATTCTCTGTAGTATGGGTTGAATTTGACTGGGATACAGATATATACCGTGACCGACAGACCGTATCGGAGAAACTGTCAACCATAGCTGACGCTCTTCCGGCCAATGTAGGCACTCCCACCATAGGTCCGCAGTCATCAATCCTCGGCGAACTGCTTATAATAGGGCTTACATCCGACAGCACATCCATGCTCGACTTGCGAACAATGGCTGAGTGGAATTTCCGTCCGCGTCTGCTGTCCATTGAAGGTGTGGCCCAGATATCAATTATGGGTGGCGATTTCAAGGAGTATCAGATACTTCTCCATCCTGAAAAAATGCGCCATTTCGGTGTCAGCCTGAAAGATGTACTGGATGCGTCAAGAGGGATGACTGAAAACACCAATGGTGGAGTAATATATGAATATGGCAACGAATACATAATACGTGGTGCCGTCCCGGCGGATGCCATCCGGCATATCAGCTCGGCTATTGTCAAAGCTACTGACGGACGCTCCATAACATTATCAGATGTAGCTGAAATCACTGTCGGTAGCGCCACTCCGAAGCTTGGCATGGCATCGGAGAAGGGAAAACCGGCCGTACTGCTTACTGTAACCAAGCAACCCGGAGCCGGTACAATAGAGCTTACAGAGCGTATAGAGACTGCACTAAAAGATATCGAACGTAACTTACCCTCGGATGTACATGTATCGACCGACATTTTCCGTCAATCAGATTTTATAGAAAGTTCGATAGGAAATGTCAAGACATCGCTGATGGAGGGAGCCATTTTTGTAGTGATAATCCTGGCCCTGTTCCTTGCCAACGTCCGCACCACAATCATATCGCTGGTAACTATACCGATAGCTCTCCTCGTATCACTTCTGACGCTCCACCTGCTCGGGCATACAGTCAATACCATGAGCCTCGGAGGACTTGCCATTGCTATAGGCTCGCTTGTTGACGATGCCATAGTTGACGTGGAGAATGTGTGGAAGAAACTTCGTGAAAACCATAATCTCCCGGAGAAGGACCGCAAACCGGCTCTCACTGTAGTTTACAATGCCTCGCGTGAGGTAAGAATGCCGATTCTGAATTCCACCTTGATTATTGTGGTAAGCTTCGTTCCCCTGTTCTTCCTTACCGGCATGGAAGGCCGTATGCTGATTCCATTAGGTATAGCCTTTATCGTCGCGCTGTTTGCCTCCACAATAGTGGCTCTTACGCTGACTCCTGTGCTTTGCAGCTATATGCTTACCGGAAAGTCGCTGAAAAGCCTGGCTTCGAAGGACTCGTTCATAGTACGCAAACTTAAAGACATATACGGACGGGCACTCAAATCGGCTATGTCGCATGGCAAGTGGGTGATGATCGCCACCATGCTGCTGTTTGTGTTCTCAGTAGGAGTATTCTTCACTCTTGGACGTAGCTTCCTGCCTACATTCAACGAAGGTTCCTTCACCATCAATGTAAGCACGCTCCCGGGAGTTTCGCTTGACGAATCGGATGCCATGGGAAAGCGCGCAGAGGAGATACTTCTGAGCATACCTGAAATCAAGACCGTAGCGCGTAAGACCGGACGTGCCGAACTGGACGAGCACGCCCTTGGAGTGAACACCTCGGAAATAGAGGCTCCATTCGAGCTTAAGGACCGTTCACACGTAGAGCTGCTTGACGATGTACGCCACAAGCTATCGGCTATCACCGGAGCCAACATCGAAATCGGCCAGCCCATCAGCCACCGCATTGATGCAATGCTGAGCGGCACACAAGCCAACATAGCCATAAAGCTATTTGGCACAGATATCAATGAAATGTACCGCATAGCCGGAGAAATAAAGGAGAACATACATGATATTGACGGAATTGCCGACTTAAATGTAGAGCAGCTGATTGAACGTCCTGAATTAAAAATCACCCCTCGTCCTGAAGTATTGGGCCGCAATGGAATTACAGTTCCGGAATTCAACGAATTCATCCGTGTCATGCTGGCCGGCGAAACGGTTTCGCAGGTATATGAAGGGAATCGCAACTTTGACCTCGTTGTACGGGCTGATGGCAGCAACCGCAACACAATGGAAAGCATATCCCGCATATTGATCGACACCCCGGACGGTCGTAAGATACCGCTGTCAGATGTTGCCGAGATTTCATCAACAGTTGGCCCTAATACAATAAACCGTGAGAATGTAAGCAGAAAAATCGTGATATCGGCCAACGTTGCCGGACGCGACCTAAGGAGCGTAGTCAATGATATCCAATCGCGCATTGAGTCAGACACACAATTGCCTGAGGGCTATCACATAGAATATGGCGGACAGTTTGAAAGCGAACAGGAAGCCGGACGCACACTGATGCTGACATCACTGCTGAGCATAGTTGTCATATTCCTTCTGCTCTACATGCAGTTCCATAACGTAAGGGAAAGCGCAATAATACTTCTGAATCTGCCATTTGCCTTGATTGGAGGCGTGCTGATTCTGCGCCTTACCTCCGGTGAGATAAGCATTCCGGCCATAATCGGGTTCATATCACTGCTCGGTATAGCTACCCGCAACGGCATGCTGCTTATCACACGCTACAATCTGCTGCACAAAGAAAAGGGACTGTCCATAAGAGAAAGCGTATTCAACGGTTCGCTTGACCGTATGAATCCGATCCTGATGACTGCCCTGACCTCAGCCCTTGCACTGATTCCGCTTGCTTTCCGAGGCGATTTACCCGGCAATGAAATCCAGAGCCCGATGGCTATCGTAATACTCGGTGGACTCCTGAGCTCCACGTTCCTCAATGCCTTCATAATACCCATACTATATGTATGGATACAACGAAAACGTGATAACAATTTAACTTAATTTTCATTATATGCGACTAACATTACTTGCCACCGGCATTATCAGCACACTCACCTTAAATGCTTCCGGCTTCACCTCCGTTCTAAGTGAAATCGAAAGGAATAATCTGGAGCTGAAAGCCCTGAGAGGAGAGAATATTGCTGCTATAACCGAACTAAAATCCGGAAACAATATACTGGGATCTTCAGACATTGAATTCAGTCCGTTCTTTACCAAAGGAGTCTCCGGAATGGCAAGTTATGAATTGATCGTTTCACAGGAAATTGAGTTTCCCACCCTGCTGCATGAACGGAACAGGAGCTCAAAAGCTCTGAGCGATGTAGTTGAGAAGAAATATGCCATCGAACGCCGTGAAACGCTTTTCTCAGCGAAGACTCAGCTTATCAATCTGGTATATCTCACAAAACAGCAATCGCTGCTCGATGCACGGCTTAAGAACAGCCGCGAACTGCTTGATTTCTACAAAAAGAAGTATGACCGCGGTGATGCTACCATTATTGAGCTCAACAACCTAAAAATGGATATGATGGAGCTAAATACAGAGATTGCCCAGAATCTTGGAGCTATTGACGAGACAAAAGCTGCTATCAAGGCTCTTAACGGTGGGATAATCCCTGCCATTGACAGCCTCGACTATCCGAAGCTCAATCCGCTTCCGTCGCTCGAGGCGCTTAAAAATGAACTTATGGCAGAGGATATGACTCTTCAGCTCGCCGATGCCACTGTTACAGCATCGCAGCAGGAACTCCGCATCAGCAAGCGCTCATGGTTACCCTCGATAACGGTAGGATACCGCAGAAACGGAGATAAATACGAGCCGGCTATTAACGGCATGCTTATAGGATTGTCATTCAATCTTTTCGGCAACGGAACAAAAACAAAAGCAGTACGCCAGCAGCTCAATGCCGCAGAACTCAGCCGGGAGGCAGCCCGTGCGAAAGCAGAATCAGATATCGAGACCGCATATCAGAAAATCAAGACCATGTACCGTACGCTTGAATCATACGATATGAACCTTATGTCCGAGACCCTGCAACTTATGGGTAAGGCTGTCGGTTCAGGCCGTATGTCACTCCCCGATTTCTGTGTTGAAGCCAACGGGATATATACCCGCATGGCCAACTATATCACACTGCAGAACGAGCTTCAGCTTATAGAAGCTAATCTTTACAAGAACCGGCTATAATAAATTCATATGGCAAATAAAGAATATATAGAGCGCAACAGAGCCTGGCTTGCTGAAAAATCAGCTGAAGCCGGAGTCAAAACTATTGACAAAGGTGTCTGTTACAAGGTCATAAAACGTGGAAATCCTCAGGCGGCGTCGCCCAACCGCAGCAGCGTGGTGACTGTTCATTATACGGGCCGGACCATCAACGGCAAGAAGTTTGATTCCAGCCGAGGAGGTGTAGCTCCGGCATTCCGCCTACGGGAATTGATACCCGGCTGGATCATTGCACTCCAACAGATGCATGTAGGTGACAAATGGGAAATCTACATTCCCGCGGAACAGGGTTATGGCAAGATGAACCAACCCGGTATCCCGGGCGGTTCCACACTGATATTTGAAATTGAACTACTCGGAGTAAATTGACATACAGACTAACTCCATAGAGAATAAAGCAGTTCTCAATTATAGCCGGGTTATCGCCCGGCTATATTGTTTTTATAAGTCGATTACTTCAGGTATGTGATCACAGGAATCAAGGATTTTCAATACATCCGCAGTCCTGAGTTTCAGATAGGAGGTAACAGTCCCATCTGTGCATCCAAATGTATCGCTCTGCAGGACATCTTTGTCGAATATGACTCTGAACCGATGCTCACTATCCATCAACGCAGAGAAAAAAGAAGCAGCTCCGACTTCTACGTGCGCTATGGACATCAACACATCAGGCGTAGCGAATGACACTCTTGACACCCCCAACGCACGGCTGAAATCTTTTGTAATAAACGCCTTGCTCCCATCCATTACCAACAGATAGAACGCCGTCTGCTGCCGATTGGTAAGAAGAAGTGTTTTAACCGTACGCATATCAAGAGCCGCGTCTACAGCACGGCAATCATCCATCGTATAGACATCCTCGGTAGCCACACGCTCGAATTCCACATCAAGAGATTCAAGCGTAGAATATACACGCCGTTGCAATTCGGTGGTACATACTTCTGGCGGTAGTTTTGTTATCTCACTTACTTTAATCATCGCTACAAAATAAACCGATATTTATCAAATATCCAAATTGCTTCCTATTATCAGCAGAATCAATGAAACCACCAGTATTGACAGATCTATAAGCTTCGCCTTTACGTTACGTTCATGCAGGACCAACGCCCCATAAAGGAACGGGACAAATACGCTGCCGCGCCTTATCATCGAAACCACCGCTATCATAGCTCCCGGTAGCGACAGTGCATAGAAATAAGCGATATCAGCCGCCGTCAGGAAGCAAGAGATGCCCACTATAGTCCAGCGCCACTTGAACGGAGTTGTGGCATGACGCCCCTTAAGCAGCATGGCTGCAATGACAGACATAAGCAGCATCTGATAGAATGAGTACCAGAACTGCACTTCGAGAGGGTTGTACCGCCCGACAAGGAATTTGTCGTACAACGCGCTGACCGCCCCAAGCAATGTAGCTCCGATAGTCATCCACAACCATCGGCTCCGCTTCATGGAGAATCCCTCCTTTCCTCCTATACGGCTTATCAGAAATAGCGAAAGGAATCCGAACAGAATACCGAGCCACTGAACGGCATTGAGGTGCTCTCCATACACCACGATGGCACCTACAAGCACCAATACAGGGCGCGAGGCATTGATGGGGCCCTGTATAGTGAGGGGAAGATGCTTGATCGCAAAATAGCCGAGAATCCATGACGACAGCACAATAACAGCCTTTATACCGATAAGAATATGCCCTTCAAATGAATCGTCAAGGCCTATATGCCCTGACCTGAGCAATTCTATCAGAACAGGCGACATCAGCAGAGTGCCGAAGAGGGTGTTGAGCCACAATACCACCGGCACATTATTGTCACGTACTGACAGTTTCTTCATTACATCATAAAATCCTAATCCCAAAGCTGAAAGCAATGCAAGGAAGATCCACATATAAGGTAGCTATTTATGTATTATAAAATTTAACTATATTTGCATAAAGAGATTTTACATGCTGACAGTACGAGAAGCTCACCCATCAGATATCGGCATCATAACCGGGATATTCGATTCGGCCCGGCAGTTTATGGCCGCATCAGGCAATGCCACCCAATGGATTGACGGATACCCGACATCCGAGATAGTTCTGCAGGACATTGCCAACGGCAACTGCTATATCGTAATGCAGGGAGAGACGATTGCCGGAGTGTTCACATTCATTGTCGGACGTGAGCCCAACTATGACAATATCGACGGCCGCTGGCCTGACAATAAACCTTACGGGACAATCCATCGATTGGCCTCTGCAGGTATAGCGCGGGGAATTGCCGACAGCGCACTTGACTTCTGCCTGAAGGCGGGAGTAAGTATCCGGATTGACACACATGCTGATAACAGTCCGATGCTGAAGTGGATTGAATCCCGCGGCTTCAGATATTGCGGCATCATCAAAGTTGAAAATGGTACACCGCGAATGGCATTTGTCTTAGATCATGAATCGGCAGGCCCTGCTTTTGACTGAGCTTGTGCCTCTCTGTCACGCAGTATGACCCGGACAAACGATTCCGGCAGGCGCACATTGTACAGATCAAGTGCCTTGTCAAAAAGTGGAGCGATCTCTTCATCCGTAAATCCGGCTATTCCACACCCTATACGGGTAACATAGAATGTATTCTGATCCCATTCACGAGCAAGGTCTATAAATCGGTCGACATAGGGCTTTATAGTATCTACGCCACCTTGCATTGTAGGAATAGCATAGGACTGCCCTTGAATACCCTCGCCCTGCCCCATTACCGCGCCAAACTTCATCAGAGCGGTGCGTGCGGCTCCTCCTGCATGATTTCCGGCAAGGTTACTCCCGAACACAAATATATCATCCTGGCCGAGCGAAGTGATATTATCCGGGGTAAATTTCAGATTCTCTATATTCATTGCACAGATATAAAAAAAGCGGCCTCAATATAGGCCGCCTTGGTATCCCCGTGGGGAGTCGAACCCCAATCGTCGGAACCGGAATCCGATATTCTATCCATTGAACTACGGAGACATTCAGCCAATCGGTATATGATTAGCGTTTGCGTGTGCAAAGATATTCTTTTTTTCACACACAAACAACATCACCGGCCGTTAAATGAAACAAAAAAGCGTGGACACATATGTATCCGCGCTTTTTATCGTTATTGGATCTGCCTGTTAGATGGCATCATCCTCTACTGTTTCAAGAGCATCAGCCACTGGTTCTGCAGCATCGTCGGATGTTGCAGCTTCAAGCTTCTTCATTATTGAGAAGATAAATGCGGCTGAGATAAGGCATATCACAATCAGAATGCCCCAGATTACGGCTACCGGAATCTTACCCCAGAGAATCATGGGTATCGACACGAGGTAGTTACCGATAGCTGTAGCGGCAAACCATCCGCCCATCATTGAACCTTTCAGCTTCGGAGGAGCTACCTTACTTACAAATGATATACCCATGGGCGACAGAAGCAGTTCAGCAAATGTCAGGAGGAGATATGTCGATATCAGCCAGTTGGGCGATACAGCACCATTTGTGCCGACAAGGTTAAGCGAGCCGAGTACCATCACACCATAGGCAATGGCAGCCATCACCATACCGTAGCCTATCTTACGAGGGGCTGAAGGTTCCTTACCTTTACGGCCAAGGAAGGCGAATATGGCCATCGAGAACGGAGTGAGAGCCACTACATAGAAGGGATTGAACTGCTGATAAACCGCCGGGTCAATACCGTCAATAACTGAAGGTGTGGTTGAATAGAAGTAGGCGATCAAGCCTGCGAAAGCAAGGAAAATGATGCCGCTGATGGCACGTCCCTTGACGGTAGAACTCTGGAAGAATCCGAAAATTGAATATACAGCACCGGCAATAGAAACAAGAGCCCAGATATTAAATCCGATACGGGTCCAGCCAGTGGCTTCAGATGAGGTACAACTCTTGGCAAACTCAGTCAGAGTCTGACCATTCTGATGGAATACCATCCAGAAGAATATTACCACAGCAAATACAAGAAGGAGAGCTACAACGCGCTGCTTTGTCTGCTGAGGAGTGAGTTCCTTGACAGGCTGAGCAGAAACCTTTGAGGCGCCATCTTTCTTCTTGTCAGCAATAATATGTGCATAGCTCTTTCTTCCGAGAATATAGATAAGGAAGCTTACTATCAGTGACACGCATGCCAATGCAAAGGCATAGGTACAACCGGTAGAGAATGAGCTGATATACTGCATTGCGAAATCCTGCAGACCATTATATGCCACAGTGCACTGTGAAGCGAAATCAGTAAGATAGCCGCTGAGGAATGTGCCGAGATCGCTGCCGGCGGTCATACCGTTCTGAGTGGCAAACTCGGTCATGGCCTTGAGTTTGTCAGGGTCAGTAGGCATATTGGTGAAGTTATCGGTATCGATGCACCAGTTACATACAGTAGCGGCCATTGAGTTGTTAGAGAGGAAACCGGCATTGTTAAGTGCCATATTTTTCAAACCGATAGCTGCCATGGGAGCAAACATCGAACCGACATTTATGGCCATGTAGAAGAGTGAGAATGCAGAGTCGCGCTTGCTGCTGTAACGGGGGTCGTTATAAAGGTCGCCCACCATTACCTGAAGGTTACCCTTGAACAGCCCGGTACCGGCTGAAATCAGAAGAAGAGCGGCAAACATTACCATCATAGACATGTTTGAGCGCACGGGAGTAGGAGCCGACATCAAAGCATAGCCGACAAACATGATGGCAATACCTGACACCACGCACTTTGAGAAGCTCCATTTGTCAGCGAGCCATCCTCCTACAAGAGGCATGAAATAAACTAAGGCAAGGAAGATAGAGAATATCTGTCCGGTCCATGTTGAGTCAAAGCCAAATTTTGCCTGCAGGTAGAACAGGAAAATGGCAAGCATCGTGTAATAGCCGAAACGTTCGCCTGTATTGGCAAGCGAAAGCACATAAAGGCCAGTAGGTTGATTCTTGAACATTACTATATAACTTTTTTTGATGAATTAATCTACATGCGGTCACGCGCATCCATGGCTATGGCATATAGCCGCATCTGTTTTACCATGGCAAGAAGTCCGTTACTACGGGTGGGTGACAGATTTTCAGAGAGGCCGATACGGTCAATGAAATACAGATTCGCATCTATAATTTCACGAGGGGTATGGCCATTGAGCACTTTTATAAGCAGGGCTATGATGCCCTTCACTATGATAGCATCGGAATCGGCGGTAAAATATACTTTACCGTCCTTCTCCTCCGCATTGAGCCACACACGGCTCTGACATCCTTCAATAAGATGTTCAGGAGTTTTAAAACGAGAATCGATGGCCGGAAGCGAATTGCCAAGATCTATTATCATGGCATATCGGTCCATCCAGTCATCAACCTCCGAAAACTCTTCGATTATTTCGTCTTGTATCCGATTTATAGTCATAACGGACGCGAAGATACGAAATATTCAGGTATAATAAAAGCTATGGTTCAGGAATTCTTTTCATTGAAGATAACATCAAGGACTACCTGGCCTACCGCGCCGAGCGATTCACGGTCGATATTTTCCATGTCGTCATTGAGAGTATGCCATGTAGGAGCAAAGGAACCTGTATCAGGATTATTGCATTCAATAATATCTATACACGGTATTCCGGCACGATTTATGAACAAATGGTCATCGACAATACTGCCGCCAACCGAGTTGACAAACCGGTCGGAATGGTCCGATGACATAGCATAGCTCCAGAACTTGTCATTGATGCCCTTGGCCATCTGCTCTGATGAATATTCACGGTAAAAACGTGCGCCCTTACCTCCCACCATATCAAGCAGTATTCCATACATAGGCTTCGTGTCTGATCCGTAAGGCATGTTGTTCACCCAATACTGAGTACCGAGACACCAGGTTTCATCATTAAGAGTCCATCCATTGCTGTCGCCGTAATCCTCAACATCGACAAACAGAAGATCGACTCCAATACCGGGGTCGTTGTTCTGCAGTGTCCGTGCTATTTCGAGAAGAACACCTACTCCACTGGCTCCGTCGTTGGCTCCGGGGATAGGCTGGGCATGACGGTTTTCATCCGTTTCATTATCAGCCCATGGACGTGTATCGTAATGCGCCAGCAGAAGAACCCTACGGTCAGCTTCCGGATAAAAACGTCCTAATATATTCTTCATCGGAAGCGTTTCTCCGGTATATGCGGTGACCTCACCGGTCTGCATTATCACAGTATCAGCGCCAAAATGATTCAGCGAACGCTGTATGTAGTCTGCACACGCCTTATGGCTGTCGGTTCCCGGCACACGCGGTCCGAATGACACCTGACGTTCAACATATGCATAGGCACTGTCGGCGTTAAATGTCGGGGAATCAACTTTGACAGAGTCAACCTCGGATCCCGTATCTGTCGATTTCCCTGAGCCACATGAGAATAATGTAAGCACTGTAAGCGCGGCAATGAATGTTTTCATTGGTCAAATATTTTTCTGCAAAGTTACGTATATGTTACGATATAATTACATTTCATTTCATATATTTTCCCGCCCTAAGATTAAATAATGTTAACACCGGCTCCATACACAATCATATACCTATCTTTGTTGTACAAAAACAAACATCAACACCCCCTACAATATGGACACCATAGAACAGGAAATAGAGCGCCTGCGACGCGATATCGAACAGTATAATCATGAGTACTACGTGCTTAACTCACCTACGGTTTCGGACAAGGAGTATGACATGCTTATGAAGAAGCTTGAGCAGCTTGAGCTCCAGCATCCTGAATATGACGATCCGCTTTCCCCCTCACACCGCGTAGGCAGTGACCTGACAAAGGGGTTCGAACAGTGGCCACATGAGCGCCGCATGCTTTCGCTGGGCAATACCTATTCCATAGAGGAGGTGGATGAATTTGTGCATCGATGCAGCGACGCTCTTTCGGGACAGGAATTCTCCATTGTAGGTGAAATGAAGTTCGACGGCACATCGATATCGCTTCACTATGAGAACGGACGGCTGGTACGTGCCGTAACCCGTGGCGATGGCGAAAAGGGAGATGTAGTAACCGATAATATCAAGACAATACGCAGTATACCCCTTCGTTTATCCGGAAGCGGGTGGCCTGAGAAATTTGAAATCCGCGGAGAGATTGTACTCCCATGGAAAGCTTTTGATGAGCTGAATGCTGAAAGGGAATTTAACGAGGAACCTCTCTTTGCGAATCCCCGCAATGCCGCATCAGGCACATTGAAGCTACAGAATCCGGCCGAAGTAGCCCGCCGTGGTCTTGATGCATATTTCTATTATTTGCTGGGAGAAAATCTGCCCCATGACAATCACTATGACAATATGATGGAGGCCCGCAAATGGGGCTTCAAGGTAAGTGATGCCATGACTCTGCTTAAAGGGATTGACGACGTGGACAATTACATAACACACTGGGATACCGAACGCCGCCACCTTCCTGTGGCCACAGATGGTTTGGTATTCAAAATCAATTCCCTCCGGCAGCAGCTAAACCTCGGCTACACTGCGAAATCGCCTCGCTGGGCCATAGCATACAAGTTTCAGGCCGAGAGAGCGCTTACGCGTCTGCGCTTCGTATCATTCGAAGTAGGGCGCATGGGGGTTATCACACCTGTAGCCAATCTGGAACCGGTACTTCTTTCAGGCACAATAGTAAAACGCGCCTCGCTGCATAATGAAGATATAATACAGCAACTTGACATTCATGAACATGACATGCTGTATGTGGAGAAAGGTGGAGAAATAATTCCCAAAATAACAGGCGTGGAGAGCGGTGACCGCGAGCCGGATGCACCCTCAATAAAATTTGTGACCCACTGCCCTGCCTGCGGCACTGAATTGGTAAGAATCGAAGGCGAAGCCTCGTGGATGTGCCCCAACAAATACGGATGTCTGCCCCAACAGACAGGGCGCCTGGAGCATTTCGTAGGCCGGCGGATGATGAACATCGATGGCATCGGCGAGGAGACAGCCACATTGCTTTTCAAAGAAGGCCTTGTAAAAAATATAGCCGATCTATATGACTTGAAGCCTGAAGATATTAAAGTGCTGGAGCGGTTTGGCGAAAGAAGCGCCGACAGAATCATGGCAGGATTGAAGGACTCTCTTAATGTCCCCTTTGAGCGTGTACTATACGCACTATCAATTCCATTTGCAGGTGAAACCGTTTCAAAGAAGCTGGCTCGCGCTGCAGGAAGCATTGACCGCCTTATGGCTATGACATCCGACGAACTGACCGCCATTGATGACATAGGCCCCCGTATAGCTGAGAGTGTGATTGAGTATTTCCAGAATCCGGCCAACCGTGAGATTGTAGAGCGCCTGCGTGCGGCCGGCCTACAGATGGAAATAGCAGCCGACAGCAGCACGGAGCGGTCCGACAAGCTGAATGGCAAAACAATAGTCATAAGCGGTGTCTTCACAAAACACTCAAGGGACGAGTACAAGGAACTGATTGAGTCAAACGGCGGTAAAAACTCCGGATCAATCAGCAAGAAAACCGATTTCATACTTGCCGGAGCCAATATGGGCCCGGCTAAACTCGAAAAGGCCAAAAAGTTAGGTGTCCCCGTCATTGACGAAGACACCTTCCTGAATATGATCGCTGATTAAGCGTTTATTTTATCACAATCTCATCGGTAAAGGTCACACCTTGCGGCGAGAATGCCTGGAAACGGACATATCGTCCTGAGGCCTGCCCTTTCCATGCATATTCCTTAAAGCTTACCTTATTGTCGCGCACCTGTTCATGTTCGACAGTGGCAAGCGGTGTAAAGTCAGTACCGTTGTCTGACACTGAAATAACCACCTTGGTCGGGAACCATACCTCCGGGCCGCATATCTGCATGAAGTCAGCACCGATGTATGACAGCGGCTGCTCTTTCTCCAAATCGATAGTCACATCAATCCGGTCATCATTACCGCTTACAAAGCCCTGCCATCTGCCGTCATTGTAGTTCCATCCGCCACGGATTCCATCAGTAAATGTAGAGGCTCCGGCTGCGGGATAGTTGCGCCAGTAATTACGGTTATACGTCACAGTCTTACCCTTTCCAAGATGCTCGATCGGAGTAATTGCTTCGGGACGATTGCCAATTTCTGATGCAAGATCAAAGACATTGTAGCCGCGATCCTTCATGCGGGAGTTATAAGCGAGCGCACGTGAGCGGAATTCAGAGTAATCATTGCGCTTGTCCTGCGGAGTCCAGGCTACCTCAGCAAGAGCATACATTCGGGGATACAGCATATACTCAGCATGCTTGTCAGTGGCTATATATTCAGTAAACAGAGTACCTTCCACACCTTTTATGTAATCAGTCACCGCGCGTCCGAGTGAATCGGGTGCAGGATTGAAAGAGTAGACAAGTTCCAATGGCAGATATCCACCTATAGCTTCAGGCTGAGAATCCGGAGCATCCTGATAACCGTCAAAGTAGCAGAACCGTCCGGGAGCCATAACAGCATTATGTCCGCTTTCAGCGGCTTTAATACCGCCATCAATACCACGCCATGATACTACCGCGGCATTGGGAGCTATGCCACCCTCCATGATCTCATCCCATCCAATCAGCTTACGCCCCTTGGAATTGAGGTATTTCTCCACACGGTGAATCAGATAGCTTTGAAGTCCATCGACATTCTCAATTCCCTCCGACTCCATGCGGGCCTTACACAGCTCACAGGTTTTCCAGTTGGTCTTCGGAGCTTCATCGCCACCTATGTTTATATATTCCGAGGGGAAGAGTTCCATGACCTCATCAAGAACATTCTCAATGAATTCAAATGTCTTTTCATTACCGGGGCAGAAATCGGATGTGCCTTTAGGATTATGTGTGCATGACAGTTCCGGATATGCTGCGGTCACCTCCTCGGAGTGCGACGGCATCTCTATCTCAGGAATCACCGTAATATATCTGTCAGCGGCATAATCAAGAATTTCGCGGATATCATCCTTTGTATAAAATCCGCCATGAGCACGTGGATCTGTACGCTCGCAGTATTCGCTGCCATTGGCGGTCCACTCTTTCCATGTATCTGCCGGGCGCCATGCGGCATACTCAGTCAGACGGGGATATTTGTCAATCTGCAGACGCCATCCGGCACCATCGGTAAGATGAAACTGCATAGTGTTGAGCTTCAATCGCGCCATAGCATCAATCTGCTTCTTTATAAACTCTTTATCGCGGAAATTACGGCTCACATCGATCATCATACCGCGATAATCAAAACGCGGCGAGTCAACAATCTTTACAGCCGGAATTGCAGTTCCACCGTTTTCCTCAAGAAGCTGAGCCACAGACTGCAGTCCATAGAAGAGCCCGGCTCCGGTTGTAGCGTTGACCGTAACACCTTTCTTAGCATCGGCAGTCAACGTATAGCCTTCGGCCGAATCAACTCCGAGCAGCTGCTTGACTATTTCAAGTTTAATCTGGTTGGAACTTTTCTTCCCGCTGACCTTCAAGTCAGGAAGCAAGGAGGACAATACTGACTCCAGATGCCTCTTATCATCCGCAGGTGCCTTTATCAGTACTGTCGTGGATTTGTTGACACTGAATGGCGAAGCATTCAAAACCTGGACTGCCGACGGCTTAGGTATGATATTGACCTTTGCCTGCGACATCATCGGCATTGTTGACAGCAACAACCCGGCTAAAGCAATGATTATTTTTTTCATCAATTAACCAATCTATTTGTTATTTTATTTGAACGGAACAATATGGTGACTACGGCAGCCATGGCAAATGTGCACACTCCCATAAGCAGTATCCGGATTACCGAGGGAATCCATGACTGATTAAACAGATCATAGTTTACCATAACGAAGAAGAAATGACACAGGTACACGCCAAATGTCACGGATGCCAAATATCCGATAATCTTTCCTGACGATGGATTAAGACGCTGCATCCCAACAAAAACAGGGAACGTCATCATGAATACATTTATCCCACAGAAAAGCCATATTATCTCAAGATAGGCATAATTGCCGGGATAGTATTCCTGCAGGGCAACAAAACCGAATGACGTGATGCAGTACCCTATCAGAAACATCGGTACCAGAATAGCGGTCATCTTAGCCCGGCTCCAAGTCAACGGATACGTGCGCAGATAATATGCCAGCACCAGATACCCTATAAAACCTGACACATAGTAGACAAGGCCGAAAGCATTCCAGTCGCAGCCGCCAAGAATATCCATATTCCCATAATTGCCAAGATATCCGGCCTGAGGCGCGTACAGCTTGATATACGGAATGAACAGCGTGGCAAACCATACATACAGGAATGTACGGATATCCTTGCGGGTGGCACTTCTGAGCCATGCTCCTATGACGGGCATTATCAGATACAGCCCTACAAGCATATATACATACCACAGAGGCGTAGTGTCAAAATTAAAATTAAGCACCCAGCTCCATAAGCGGTATGTAAGTCCTTCCGGAGTGTACACCGACATGTCGACCGACGGATTGACCGAGCCGGCACCGGCTCCTGAAAAATACAGATAAGCCATGACCGGCAAAGCAAGTGACCAGAATATAAGAGGTGTGACCACACGCCCTATACGCTTATGGTAAAATGTTGATAGCGAATCGGTAGGTCTGAGCGGCAAAAGCAGAACTCCGGTCATCATCACAAACAGAGGTACACTTGGCCGGAACAGGCTTCCGAAGAAAACGCCGGTCAAGAATGCTGACCGGTCAGTGTCAAACTGTGCCACGAATCCGTCACAGCAATGGGCGAATACTACCATGACACAGGCAAGAACCCTGAGCCAGTCGACCCATCCTATACGTGTTGAGGCCGAGGCAGGAGTTCCAAGGTTGTTAGTTTTCATTGTTTATTAATTTAAGGGCTTGTTGCAATATGTTTTCAGGTGGTAATAAATGAAAGTCAGTCTGGCGCCGTTTCATCCATGTAAGCTGTTTCTTGGCATACACTCTCGTATTCTTTGCCATCCGCGAAACAGCTTCATCACGGGTCATCTTGCCGTCAAACCAAGCAAACATCTCTTTGTAGCCCACAGTATTCAAAGAGTTAAGGTGTCTGAGATGGTACACTGACCGTGCCTCATCCTCAAGTCCTTCATCCATCATAATCCGGACACGGGAGTTTATACGGTCAAAAAGCTCCTCACGTGTGCGGTCAATAGCCAGCCCGATTATATTGAAAGGCCGCTCACGCACTATGCCTGTTCGGAGTGATGTATATGTTGTACCGGATTCTTCGATAATCTCCAAAGCATGAATCAGCCGCCGTGTATTATTGAGGTCAACCTTTTCGTAGTACTCCGGATCAAGTTGTTTCAGACGCCTACGGAGCTCTTCAATACCTCCGCTTTGGAATATCTCAAGTGTATTTTTTCGTACTTCCTCACTTATTGTGGGCAGTTCATCAATACCTCTTGTCACGGCATCGATATACATCATCGACCCGCCGCACAGTACAGCGTAATCTGATTTCCGCCATATTGAGGGTAGCAGATTCAGTACATCGCTCTCAAAGCAGGCCGCGCTATAATAGTCGTCAAGGTCAAGCACCCCAACCATGTGATGGCGCACAGCTTCAAGCTGTTCGGCTGTAGGTGCCGCCGTACCGACAGGTATTCCCTTGTAGATCTGCCGTGAATCAGCCGATATGATTTCAGTGTTGAGTGCCAGGGCAAGATCTATAGCCAAAGAGCTCTTCCCTGACGCTGTGGGTCCGGAGATGACAATAAGAGTCTTGTCAGCCACTTTCACATAAAAAGAAAGGGAGAGAGCAGGCCCTTATCAGGCCTGCTTCTCTACCAATTTGATTATTTCCTCAATCACCTGGGTTGCCTTTTCCATTGACTGCACGGGAACAAATTCATAACGTCCATGGAAATTCAGTCCACCGGCAAATATGTTAGGACAGGGCAAACCTTTGAACGAGAGCTGCGCTCCGTCAGTACCTCCGCGGATAGGAACTACCTTGGGGGTGACATCGGCAAGACGCATTGCTTCTTCAGCTATGTCAATGATATGCATCACAGGTTCAATCTTCTCCCGCATATTGTAGTACTGGTCCTTGATCTCAAGGGATGCCACACCGGGGAATTCATGATTGACCTTGCGCACCAGATGCTCAATCTCTTTCTTACGACGCTCAAACCGATCACGGTCATGATCACGGATGATGTATGTAAGTGTGGTCTGTTCAACGGTGCCTTCAAAAGATATCAGATGATAGAAACCTTCGTATTCTTCGGTATGCTCAGGAGTTTCCCAACGGGGAAGCATTATTGCAAACTGATTGGCGATACGGATGGAATTTATCATCTTATGTTTGGCATAGCCCGGATGAACATTACGTCCTGCAAAAGTAACCTTAGCTACGGCGGCATTGAAATTCTCGAACTCAAGCTCTCCGATTTCACCACCGTCCATGGTATAAGCCCAGTCGGCATTGAACTGCTCCACGTCAAATTTGTGGGCGCCAAGACCTATCTCTTCGTCAGGATTAAACGCTATGCGCACCTTACCGTGCTTGATCTCAGGATGCTTGATAAGATTGCTTACTGCTGTTATAATCTCAGCGATACCGGCTTTGTCATCAGCACCAAGGAGAGTGTTGCCGTCAGTAACAATCAGGTCCTGCCCACGATAGTTATTCAGTTCGGGGAATTCCGAAGGGCTGAGCACTATTCCTTTCTCTGAATTGAGTACAATATCGCCACCCTCATACGATTCAACGATACGAGGCGAAACGTGACGTCCGGTCAGGTCAGGCGATGTATCCAGATGTGCGATGAAACCTACTGTAGGAACATTGGTCTTATCGGTATTGGCAGGCAATGTAGCCATCAGGTAACCATTGTCATCAAGGGTTATCTCTTCAAGGCCAAGCGCCTCAAGTTCTGAGCGTAGGTGCTGCGCGAATATCATCTGCCCCGGTGTTGAGGGAGTCAGATTTGTAAGTTCGTCACTCTGAGTGTCAAACTTTACATACTGCAGAAAGCGGTCTATTACAGTCATGGTATCTATCTAATGATTCTTTTATTTCTAATTATTTTACGGTAAGCAGGTAGTAGTTCTTTTTACCACGCTGCACAAGGATATACCGGTCATTGAGCAGCATATCAGTTGACACGGGCGCATAAGCATCTGTAATCTTCTCCTTGTTGATGCTTACACCACCACCTTGCACCATCTTTCGGAGTTCACCCTTCGAGGGGAAGACAGCAGCCTTGTCTGTGAGCAGATCTGCAATCTTGACACCGGCTTCTATATCAGCACGCTCCACTTCAAAGCGTGGAACACCTTCCATTACGGCAAGCAGGGTGGCTTCATCAATCTTACGCAGAATATCGCCGGCCTTGTTGCTGAACAGAATCTGCGAAGCTTCAACCGCAGCTTCGTAATCCTCACGTGAATGCACCATCACAGTGAGCTCCTCAGCCAGACGCTTCTGCAGAGGACGCTGTCCGGGATCGGCAGCCTGACTGGCCACGAGCGCCTCTACCTCTTCGCGTGTGAGCTCGGTAAAAATTTTGATATATTTCTCAGCATCAGCATCGCTGACATTGAGCCAGAACTGATAGAACTTGTAGGGTGAGGTGTAGCGGGCATCGAGCCATACATTGCCACTCTCGGTCTTTCCAAACTTGCCGCCATCGGCCTTGGTTATCAGAGGACATGTCAGAGCATAGGCCTCACCGCCAAGTGTACGACGGATGAGTTCGGTACCGGTGGTGATGTTACCCCACTGGTCAGATCCACCGAGCTGAAGCTTACAATTCTTTTCTCTGTAAAGATTCAGGAAGTCATATCCCTGGACAAGCTGATAGGAGAACTCCGTAAACGACATGCCCTGCTGGCTTTCACCTGACAGGCGCTTCTTAACAGAATCCTTGGCCATCATGTAATTGACTGTAATGTGCTTACCTACATCGCGGATAAAGTCAAGAAATGAGAAGTTCTTCATCCAGTCGTAGTTATTGACCATCTCAGCCGCATTAGGAGCATCGCTATCAAAGTCAAGGAATTTTGAAAGCTGTTTCTTTATAGCCTCCTGATTGTGGCGCAAAGTTTCTTCATCAAGGAGCTTGCGTTCCTGGCTTTTCATCGAAGGGTCGCCAATCATACCTGTAGCTCCTCCTACCAGTGCGATAGGCTTATGGCCTGAACGCTGGAAGTGCTTTAATATCATGACACCTACCAGGTGACCAATATGCAGACTGTCAGCCGTAGGGTCAATACCAAGATATGCTGTGGTCATCTCTTTCTTCAGCTGTTCATCTGTACCGGGCATCATCTGGTGGATCATGCCGCGCCATTTCAGTTCTTCTATGAAGTCCATTGCTATATTTTTATCTTTACTATTTATATATTTGAGTTGCAAATTTACTACAATTCACGCCGATAAGCAAAACTTTATGCGTGAAGTCATCTTGACTTTTTGAATTTATTGATATATTTAAGAAATATCATCTTTAATACCAACAGACTCTCACTTGCACAACTGCAGTAATATATAAGGGACAGGCAAGGGGCTGCGACCACGGATTTCCCGGCGGTGCAGCCCCTTGTATGAAATGGTACAGGAGGATTATTTTACCATCACCTTCTTTACGTCAGAACCCTGGCGACGGATATAGATACCCGATGTAGGATTCTCAACGCGCATGCCCTGAAGATTGAAGTATTCAACGGGGGCGTTATCATCGGCAATAATGCTTTCTACCGAACTGTATTCTGCATAATCGCTATAAACATTGCGGCAAGTGGGTAGCGTCTCATTATCCCTACGGCTCTCAATGGTGGCTTCAAGGGGATAGCCATAGGTTGGATCGTAGGTGACCTCGGCATGGCTTGACGACTGTGATTTCTCACCATTGATGAAGTTGTTGACGCCATAATTAATCAAGATCCCGTATGCGTCATAATAATAGAATTCGGAGGTGGCGTGACGGTTGCCCGAAACAAGTTGTCCACCGGACAGTTCATATTTGGTTTCCGATCTGGAATAACTGCCGTAAGAGTCAATAACGTTATGGGATGCTGTGTAGAACGTCTGACCATCAACACTCGACATCATCCTC
This sequence comes from uncultured Muribaculaceae bacterium, assembly GCA_910586895.1. Lineage (GTDB taxonomy): Bacteria > Bacteroidota > Bacteroidia > Bacteroidales > Muribaculaceae > Paramuribaculum. The sequence continues at coordinate 241,208 of CAJUIW010000001.1, forward strand.
ACACTGACTCTACCGTTGTCGTCGAGATAATCGGCATAGACAAATACGTCAAACCCTTCACCATTGAAATTGCGGATGATGGCTGATTCCACCCGATTTGACCCCATGAAGTAATCTTCCAGGTCCATGTCGTTTGTGTTGTTGATGATAATCTGTCCGTCGCTGTCTTTCCACACGATATCACTGAGCTGGAACGCAATCTCCTCCGAGCCTTCAGTAATATTATAGTGAACAATACTGGTAGCTTTGCCATCGATATATTCGATTATCGTATAGCCATTGAGATCCATCCGGTTGGTTTGAGGGTTGTATGAAAAGTCATCAACTCTGGTGATGTTGTCCATGTAATCGCGGGTAATCTCGAGTGAGTATGAGGACGGGGGACCGTCATTTCTAAAGGATGTCTCGCCTATCAGCCGGTTGGTTTTTGGATCATAATTATATTTGATGCTGTATGCTGAGTCTCCATTGTCGCCTTCCTTTTGTATAAGGTTCCCATTATCATCGTATACGTATTTGACCGATTCCGTTCCTGTTTTCTCAGAGAGCTTCCGACCTTTTTCATCGTAGGTCAATTTGGTCTCGGAGGTAAGCAACCACTCATCCTCGCTCTGGTGATAGGTAGTTATGGTACCAGGGAGCCAATTGGTGTTAGCCTCACGCTGTTCTTTGGCGACCTTTGCAAGATGCTGACGCGCATTAAGAGGCTTGCCAGAGGTATTTGAAAGGCTCATAGCCTGAACGGAGATTGTACATACCGCTGCTGCACATAAAAGAAATACATGTTTTATCATAGACACTATTTTTTTTAATTATTTTTCAAAGTTAATCAAAGCCGAGCTAAATAAAAAAAAATGAAAAATAGTTAATGAGGAAATCTGGGGATTAATTGATGTTTATTTAATACCTAAGTTAATATCCGTTGTATAAAAGTTTGTTAACCAATTTGCACGTTGCGGGTATATACATTATATTTGACAACTGATTTAAATGCCAATTATTTTGGAACGATGAATGACATAACCGCCATTTTTCAACACTACGTCGAAACATGCAGAAGTATTGATATTGCCGAATCTGAATTTATGAAAGCCATCCATGAGGACTCCGAACTCCGGACAGCATACCGTGAATGGTGCCATGAATATGGCAGCACCGAACGAGAGGGATTTTCCGATTGGTGCGAGGAATATCTTGATACGCAGAACGATGTATGGAATAATTTGAACGATTTTGATGAACAATACTGACCCCACTTACTATCTGCCGGCCGAATGGGAGGAGGACACAACCATACTTATGGCATGGCCCCACGAAGAAACTGACTGGTGCGACATGCTTCCTGAGGTCCGGAAATGCTATACAAAGATTATAGAGGCCATAACAGCAACCGGGCGCCGTGTGATTCTGATAGGGCCTGAATTATCGGAAACGCCTGAATGCCTCAGCCACATACCGCAGAATCTGCTGATTCCGTTCCGCGTGGACACAAACGACACCTGGACACGTGACTACGGCCCCCTGACGCTACTTTCAAAGCACGGCAACGCTGTGGCTGCTGACTTCCGCTTCAATGGCTGGGGGCTGAAATTCGCCTCTAACATGGACAATCAGGTCAACAATGCCCTGAAAAAATCGGGGATTCTTCGCTGCGAGCTGCTGAACCGACAGAACTTCGTGCTTGAAGGTGGCGGTATTGAGAGTGACGGCAACGGGACATTGATGACCACATCGTATTGCCAGCTCTCCCCTAACCGCAATCCGCAGTACACACGTCAGCAGATACAGTCACGTCTGTGCCGCTACCTTGGAGGCTCACGCGTTCTGTGGGTTGACCATGGATACCTTGCCGGCGATGATACTGACAGCCATATCGACACCCTCGCACGCTTCGCGCCCAACAACACCATTGTGTTCACCGGATGCTCCGACCCGACTGACGAGCACTATGCCGAGCTGAATGCCATGAAAAAGGAACTATCGGAAATGCGGACACCCGCCGGACTCCCCTACAATCTGATTGAGCTTCCCCTGCCCGACGCCATTTTTGATGAAGATGGCAACAGACTGCCGGCCACATACGCCAACTTCCTGGTGACACCCGATGCTCTCTTCATGCCTGTCTACAACCAGCCCGCGAAAGACAAGCTTGCCGAACAGATACTGAATGTAGCATTCAGCCAACCCATTTATAAGATTGACTGCACGGCGCTCATACGTCAGCACGGTTCGCTCCACTGCGCCACTATGCAGATTCCAAATTCGATACTTTGCTTATGAAACAGATAAAAATTGCAACAATACAGCTTTCAAAAACCGCCGACATCGACCTTAACCGCTCACGCCTTGAAGCTGAGATCCGTAAAGCCGCGTCAATGGGGGCTCAACTAATTGTCAATCAGGAACTGCACGATTCATTATACTTCTGCCAGACAGAGAATACGGACAAGTGCAACCTTGCGGTAGCCATTCCGTCAGAGGCCACGGACCTTTACAGCCGCCTGGCCAAAGAGCTGAATCTTGTCATCGTATGCTCTCTGTTTGAAAAGCGTGCGCCGGGGCTTTATCATAACACCGCTGTTGTGTTTGATACGGACGGCTCCATAGCAGGAAAGTACAGAAAGATGCATATTCCTGACGACCCGGCTTATTATGAGAAATTCTACTTCACCCCTGGCGATCTTGGCTTTGAACCGGTTGACACTTCACTTGGACGCATTGGCGTACTCGTATGTTGGGACCAGTGGTATCCTGAGGCAGCCCGGTTGATGGCCCTCCGGGGAGCTGAAATGCTTGTATATCCCACAGCCATCGGCTGGGAATCGACAGATACCGAAGCTGAAAAGAATCGCCAGCGTGATGCATGGATCACCATACAGCGGGCACATGCCGTGGCCAACGGCATTCCGGTAATCAGCGTAAACCGCACCGGTCATGAACCGGATGAATCAGGTATGACAAACGGCATCCAGTTCTGGGGCAGCAGCTTCATTGCCGGCCCGCAAGGAGAACTGCTTTACCAGGCTCCTGTCGACAAAGAGGAAACAGCGGTGACCTCTGTCGATATGAAGCGTAGCGAGGAAGTACGCCGTTGGTGGCCGTTCCTTCGCGACAGACGCATTGATGCCTATCATGGGCTGACAAAACGTTTTCTTGACTAAACTCCACTATTAGAAAATACGAGTGGCTGACCCCGATGGATCAGCCACTTATTATATAGCGACGATTGGAAATCGTTGAATCAATCTTTATATACTCCGCGGGCAATCGGACGGCAGTTGTACTGCGATGCCATAATCCGACCATATGCACCGGCCGACCGCAATGCAAGGATATCGCCCCGATGTGTCAACGGAAGACGCTCATCTTCACTGAATACATCCGATGATTCGCATATAGGCCCTACCACATCGTACACCTCTTCTTCAGAGGCTGTAGAGGTCAGATTCTGAATCTTATGATGTGCCTGATACAATGCCGGACGAATCAAATCGTTAAAACCGGCATCGACTATCGCAAACCGCTTCTTGACGCCCTCCTTGACATAAAGCACCCGCGTAATCAGCGATCCACACTGCGCTACGATGGAACGACCGAGCTCAAAGTGCAACTCCTGTCCCTCACGTAGAATCAGATGCTTGCGGAACACATCGAAATACGACTTGAAATCAGGAATAGGATTACGGTCAGGATCATCGTAATCTATACCAAGTCCACCGCCCACATTGATAGTGGCCAACCGGTAGCCTTTTGCCTCGAATTGCTCCTGAAGAGCATTGATTCGCTCACAGAGCAATGCATATGGAGCATTGTCAGTAATCTGGGATCCTATATGGAAATGAAGTCCCGTAAGCTTGACCGAAGGATATTTTGCCACACTGGCGAGCACATCGTCAAGAAGCTCCATATTGATTCCAAACTTATTCTCAGCAAGTCCGGTAGTAATATAATGGTGAGTATGGGCGTCAATATCAGGATTAATTCTCAGCGCTATGTCAGCCACGCGGTTCATACGTGAAGCTATTTCCGCGATAACCGCCAGCTCAGCCTTCGATTCGACATTGAAGCAGGATATACCGGCTTCAAGCGCCAGTTCTATCTCCCTGTCGGACTTCCCAACACCGGCAAACACTATATCCTCCGGCTTAAAACCGGCTTCAATAGCCGCCTGAATCTCACCGCCGCTCACAGTATCAGCGCCAAGTCCTTTTGCCATCACGGCTTTCAGTATCGGCATATCGGCATTAGCTTTCACAGCATAATGCACCTTATAGCGGGCGTCAGCCGATGCTTCATTTACGGCATCAAGCGTACGGTCAAGCAACGCCATATCATAATAATAAAATGGCGTCTGCTCTACCTCAAAATCAATATTATTCAAAATAGGATTCTCTGACATATCAATCTATTAATTGAACAGCCGTTCACTAAGCAGATTCAGAGTGCGCACTTTATCCTCCTTGCGGACAAGGAGCGATATGTTATAATTGCTACCACCGTAAGATATCATGCGGACAGGAATATCACGGATGGCATTAACAACTTCCGCTTCAAATCCTCGGTTTTTCCACTCCAGATCGCCAACGACACAGATTATCACCATGTCGCGGTCAACGGTAACTGTTCCGAATTTCTTTAATTCATCAACAATCTTTTCAAGATTTCGTTCACTGTCAACCGTAACCGACACCCCTACTTCTGATGTCACCACCATATCGATAGGAGTACAATTGGCTTCAAATATCTCAAATACCTTGCGGAGGAAACCGTAGGCAAGAAGCATACGGCCGCTCTTTATCTTGATCGCGGTAATATTGTCCTTGGCAGCTACAGCCTTGATTGTATGGGTAGGTGCTACATTATATATAAGCGTTCCCTGAGCCGAAGGATCCATGGTGTTGAGCAGACGCACCGGAATATTGTTGACCTTGGCAGGAAGCACACATGTAGGGTGCAATATCTTAGCGCCGAAATAGGCAAGCTCTGCGGCTTCTTCAAAATGCAGCTCGCTTACCGGGCTTGTCTTTTCCACATATCGCGGGTCATTGTTATGCATGCCGTCGATATCGGTCCATATCTCGATAACCTCAGCCTTGATGGCAGCTCCGATAAGCGATGCCGTGTAGTCGCTTCCCCCGCGCTGCAGATTGTCAATCTCGCCGTAGTTGTTGCGGCAAATGAACCCCTGGGTTATAAACAGCTCGGCATTAGCATGCTTTTCAAGCATCGGCAGAAGATGCTCACGTATATAATGAGTATCAGGCTCAGAATTCTTGTCAATACGCATGAAGTCAAGGGCCGGCAGCAACACTGACTTAACGCCACACTCCGTAAGATACAGATTCATCATGGCTGTTGACATCAGCTCACCCTGGGCAAGAATCTCCTTATGGTCAAACGAAGTGAAAATCTCCTTGTTGAATGAACGTATATGGTCCATACGTTCATCTATTACCTCCTTCGCCTTATTTCGGTACTCGTCAGTTGAATAAAGCTCGGCTATTGTGTCATAGTACTTATGACGCAGATTGTTGAGCGTTTCATTAGCACCTGCAAAATTATGCTTGTAGAGGTAGTCACTTATATCCTCAAGCGTATTTGTGGTACCCGACATGGCGCTCAGCACCACTATATTCCGGCCACGTTCGGTTATGAGCTTCGCAACATCCTTGATGCGCTGTGCGGTGCCTACTGAGGTACCGCCAAACTTCATTACTTTCATTTTCTGATATTTTGAGGTGCAAAATTACAAATTATCCTCGAATAAGGTATTATTACATACCGATTTTTACATATATTCAGCCAATCGCCAATCACACGATTGTCTTGTCGGCACAGCGGACCACACGTGCCGGATAGCGCTCTATCAGTCCGAAATTGTGCGTTGCGACAATCACGGCCGTACCGCTTGAGGCGATTTCATGGAGCCGGCGTATGATATGGCTCCCCGTATCAGGGTCCAGATTGCCGGTAGGTTCGTCGGCCACAAGCAGACGTGGACGGTTGAGCATGGCTCTGGCAATGACGATACGCTGCTGTTCGCCGCCTGACAATTCATGCGGGAACTTATATCCCTTATTGAGCATTCCTACTTCGCGCAGGGTCTGTTCAATACGCTCAGCCATCTGCACACGGTCAGTCCAACCCGTAGCCTTCAATACGAACAGCAGATTGTCATATGCGCTGCGGTCGGACAACAGACGGAAATCCTGAAACACGATACCTATTTCACGCCTTAATGCCGGAATATCCTTCCGCTTTATTGTGAGCATATCACGGCCAAGCACTTCGGCATGGCCTGAATGCACGGGGACTTCCGCATATATGGATTTGAGCAGCGATGTCTTGCCGCTGCCCACATGCCCGGTAAGATAGACCAGCTCCCCCTCACACAGGGAGAAGTTGACATTGCGCAATGCTATAAGGTCACGCCGACGCAGCTCCACATTGCGGTAGTCAACTACGGTTTTTCTATTTCCGGCCTTATTATCCATGAATCAATATCCCATTTCAGAGAGGAACTTAATACGCATCAGACGTATTTCATCCTCCGTACAGTCATCGCCAAATTCTTTGAAAGCATCGTTCAGATCTCCGCTCTCACTCTCCTTGAAATAGTCGAAGATATCCTGCTGCAGATCCTCGTCAAGCACATCATCAAGATAATAATTGATGTTGATTTTTGTTCCGGAATTCACAATAGCCTCTATCTCATCAATAAGCTCCGACAGTTCAAGCTGACGCGAATTGGCTATTTCATCGAGAGGTATCTTACGGTCAATGGAGTGTATGATAGCTATCTTGACTTTGCTCTTGTTGGCCACGCTGCGCACCTTCAGGTCCTCGGGACGCTCAATCTCGTTCTCCTCCACATGGCGTTTGATAACCTGGATGAACTCCTCGCCATATCTGCGGGCCTTACCGGCTCCGACACCGGCTATATTAGCCAGCTCGTCAATCGTCACAGGATATGTCGTGGCCATGGCCTCAAGCGATGGGTCCTGGAAAATCACATAAGGGGGCAGCTCCATACGCTTTGCCACCTTTTTCCGCAGATCCTTCAGTATTGAATACAGCTCAAGGTCAGCAGCGCATCCGGCTCCGCCCTTCACCACTTCAGGTTCAACGTCATCGCCAAATTCGTTATCCTCCACAATCTTGAATGATGTGGGTTTCTTAAGGAATTTTTTACCCTTGTCAGTAAGTTTCAGAAGACCGTAGTTCTCAATATCCCGGTCAAGATATCCGGCTATTACAGCCTGACGGATTACCGAATTCAGGAATTTCTCATCTGAAGCCTCCGCACATCCGAACACATCAAGTTCGTCATGTTTATATGAATTGACATCTGCGGTAGGCTTTCCCTTCATCACGTTTACCACATGATCAGCCTTAAACTTCTCTTTAAGTGCGGCCACAGTTTCCAGAGCCGCGCATAACTCTTCTTTTGCTTCCACTTTCTTTTTTGGATTTAAGCAATTATCGCAATTACCACAAGAATCCTCCAGATACTCCTCCCCGAAATAATGCAGAAGTGACTTACGCCGGCAAACACACGATTCAGCGTAATTGGCAGTCTCGGCTAAGAGCTGACGTCCGATTTCCTGCTCTGCCACCGGCTTGTTCTGGATGAATTTCTCCATCTTCTGCAGATCCTTGGCAGAATAGAACGTAATACATACGCCTTCGCCTCCGTCACGGCCGGCACGGCCTGTCTCCTGATAATATCCTTCAAGGGATTTCGGCATATCGTAATGAATCACAAACCGCACATCGGGTTTGTCAATACCCATGCCGAATGCTATCGTAGCCACAATCACGTCAACCGTTTCAAGCAGGAATGCATCCTGATTGGCCGAACGTGTGGCGGCATCCATACCGGCATGATACGGCAGCGCCTTGATATCATTGACTTTGAGAATCTCCGCAAGCTCTTCAACCTTTTTACGGCTCAGACAGTATATGATGCCTGACTTGCCCTCCATGTTCTTGATAAACTTGATTATCTCACGGTCAATATTTACCGTCTTTGGACGTATCTCATAGTAAAGATTACGCCTGTTGAACGATGATTTGAAAAGATTAGCATCAAGCATACCGAGATTCTTCTGTATGTCATGCTGGACCTTGGGAGTGGCCGTAGCTGTCAGAGCTATAACGGGGCGCTTGCCTATTTCATTAATAATGGGACGTATACGCCCGTATTCCGGGCGGAAATCATGTCCCCATTCAGATATGCAGTGAGCTTCGTCGACGGCATAGAATGAAATGGTCACCGTCTTCAGAAACTCGATATTCTCCTCTTTTGTCAGTGATTCAGGTGCGACATAGAGCAGCTTTGTCTTTCCCGACACTATATCGGACTTCACCTTATCAATGGCTGACTTGTTGAGCGACGAATTCAGGAAGTGAGCCACACCATCCTCCTCGCTGAAATTTCGCATGGCATCCACCTGATTTTTCATCAGGGCTATCAATGGCGATATCACGATAGCCGTGCCCTCACTCATAAGTGAAGGCAATTGGTAGCACAATGATTTACCACCTCCTGTTGGCATCAGCACGAATGTATCATTGCCTTCCAGAAGGCTTGTTATAATGGCCTCCTGATTGCCTTTGAAGGTGTCGAATCCGAAATGCTTTTTCAGCGCTTCAGATAATGAAGCTTTGTTAGTCATGGGGAGAAAAGGTATCAGAATTTATCTATAATTATATATGGTAACTTGCTAAGCTTTGTTTACTTCAAAATTAGCGGCCACGAGCTTTTCAAGCGCATAGTCGCGGGTTACCTCGAATGTTTTTTCATCAGTCGAGGGTATTTCATACATAGCGTCAATCATTATTGATTCCACTATCGAGCGGAGTCCTCGGGCTCCGAGCTTGTATTCCACAGCCTTATCAACGATAAGATCCAGCGTCTCAGGAGTAAAGGTAAGCTTCACGCCATCCATCGCAAACAGTTTTTCGTACTGCTTGACAATAGCATTCTTAGGCTCGGTAAGCACTCGGCGCAGGGCATCGCGGTCAAGCGGATCAAGATGTGTGAGCACAGGGAGTCGGCCAATTATCTCCGGAATCAGTCCGAATGATTTCAGGTCCTGAGGAGCCACATACTGGAGGAAATTGTCACGGTTCACCCCCTTGCGGGCACTGTTGCTGTATCCTACCACATGTGAATTGAGGCGCTGGGCTATCTTGCGCTCTATTCCGTCGAAAGCACCGCCGCATATGAACAGTATATTCTTGGTGTTGACAGGAATCATCTTCTGCTCCGGATGCTTGCGTCCACCCTGCGGAGGAACGTTCACAATCGAGCCCTCCAGAAGCTTAAGCAAACCCTGCTGCACGCCCTCGCCACTCACATCGCGGGTTATTGACGGATTGTCGCCTTTGCGGGCTATTTTATCAATTTCGTCAATAAACACGATACCGCGCTCTGCCTTGGCTATATCGTAGTCAGCAGCCTGAAGCAGACGCGTAAGCAGGCTTTCAATATCCTCGCCCACATAGCCGGCTTCGGTCAGCACCGTAGCATCAACTATAGTAAACGGCACATCAAGCTGCCGTGCGATAGTCTTGGCAAGCAGCGTCTTGCCGGTACCGGTAGGACCGACCAAGATAATGTTGCTCTTCTCGATATCGACATCATCATCCTGCTGAGCCAGACGCTTGTAGTGGTTATAAACCGCTACTGAAAGGTATTTTTTTGCGGCATCCTGCCCAATGACGTAACTGTCCAGAAATTCGCGTATCTGCTTTGGGCGGGGAATCGAGTCCATATTTATATCAGCCTGAGCCTTTGATGAAGCTGTTTCGCCACGGTATTCCTTTACCGCTTCCTCGATCTGCTCCACACAGTCAGTACAGATATACACATCCGGAGCCACAGCGCTCGGCACAAGCATTGTAGAGCCGTGAGGCTCCTGCCCGCAGAAAGCGCAATGTCCGCGATTGATGCGTCCGCCGTCAGATTTCTTTCCTGCCATCGGATTAATGCTTGGCTTTGATTAACACATCATCAATCATTCCATACTCCTTGGCCTCCATGGCTGTCATCCAGTAGTCACGGTCAGAGTCGCGCTCTACTTTATCAAATGGCATTCCGGAGTGGTCAGATATGATTGTATACAGTTCTTTTTTCAGTTTCTGAATCTCACGGGCGGTGATTTCGATATCAGAAGCCTGTCCCTGGGCGCCGCCCATAGGCTGGTGAATCATCACACGTGAATGTTTGAGGGCAAAACGCTTGCCTTTTGCACCTGATACGAGCAGAACGGCAGCCATCGATGCGGCCATACCGGTACAGATGGTAACCACATCGCTCGATATGTACTGCATGGTATCGTAAATGCCCAGTCCGGCATATACCGAACCGCCGGGCGAGTTGATATATATGCTTACATCCTTACCGGGATCAGTCGAATCAAGATACAGGAGCTGAGCCTGGATTACATTGGCGGTATAGTCGTTCACGTCAGTACCGAGGAAAATAACACGGTCCATCATCAGACGTGAGAATACATCCATCTGGGCTACATTGAGCTGACGCTCCTCTATGATAGTAGGAGAAATATAGCTCGATGTTATTGCCGAGGCATATTGGTCAAGAGCCAACGAATTCATGCCCAGGTGCTTTACAGCGAAATTCTTAAAGTCGCTATTCATCATAATTATATAATCGTAGTTTTGTTTCTTAATTCAAAGTTATAATTTTTTTCCGAATATACAAAATATCCCGATTTACTTGTACCATGCCTTGGCCGGCACATCGGACATATCAAAGTCAACTGTAGCTCCGGATGATATCATGTCGTGCGTCAGATAGCTCTTATCCCACGGCTTGCCATTGACTTTCACTCCTTTCACATATATTTTTCCGGATGATGCACCGGGAGCATTAACAGTGAAAGTCTTTCCATCGGCCACTTTGATACTCACGCGGTCAAAGCGTGGCGAACCGATCTCATACTGCCCTGAAACGGGATTGACCGGATAGAAACCCATGGCGCTGAACGCATACCATGCCGACATCTGACCGCAGTCCTCATTGCCGCACAGTCCGGCAGGCTCGTTGCGGTACAGCTCATCCGTCACCTTGCGCACATATTCGGCCGTCTTGTCAGGACGCCCTGCGGAGTTAAAGAGATATATCACATGATGACTCGGCTCATTTCCATGGGCGTACTGTCCTATCATCCCTGTACTGAAAATGGGGAGTTCCTTATCGTCCACGCCCTTATAGGTCATCATGCTGTCAAGCAGAGCTGCAAAACGTTTCTCTCCGCCAAGCAACTCCTTAAGCCCCGAGATATCATGTTGCACTGACCAGAGATACTGCCATCCGTTGCTCTCACAGATATGTTTGGTGTATTCATCAGGAGTAAACGCCGGCTGGAAATTACCCTTATCATCACGCGGCTGCATGAAACCTGTAGCCGGATTATACACATTCCGGTAATTCATGGCACGCTTCCGATACTGCTCAGCCAGATCGTTTTTACCGAGCTTCTCAGCCATCAGCGCTATGCAGTAATCGTCAAAAGCATACTCCATGGTGCGCGACAGGGCCCAGTCATCATCGCAGTATTCATCCTTTATATTATAAGGCACGAATCCAAGCGTCTTGTAATAGCCGATTCCACGATACGAATCGATGTTGGATGTGGCCACGCATGCCTCAAGCGCCCGCTCCGCATCAAATCCGCCTATACCTTTCAGATAAGCATCCACTATTACGGGTACCGAATGATAGCCAATCATCATATCCGTCTCGCTCCCCTGCATATTCCATACAGGAAGGCGACCGTTCTGATCGTAGAAAGCCAGGAACGATTGAATCATATCCGACACACGCGCCGTATCAACTATGGTATAGAGCGGGTGAGCCGCACGATATGTATCCCAGAGGGAGAACGTACTGTAATTGGTCCATCCGTCAGCCTTATGCACTTTCTTGTCAGGTCCGCGATACGATCCGTCCACATCACCATATATAGTTGGAGCTATCATACTGTGGTAAAGAGCCGTGTAGAAATTGACACGTTCATCGGCCGTCCCACCCTCGACCGTAACACGTCCGAGCATATCATTCCATGCCTCGCGCGTCTGATTCCGATAGCGATCAAAGTCGTCAAGCGGAGCCTCTGCGGCAAGATTGGCCGCCGCGCCAGCCTCACTCACTCCGGATATGGCCGTGGAAAGAGTTATCTGTTCATCCTTTGTAGTCTTGAAATTAAAACGGGCCACAAGGCCAAGACCGCCATTTTTCAACTTTACGGTATCGACATCCACTGAGTCAAACGGTTTTGAGAAGCGTGATGCAAAATACACCTGCTGCCCTCTTGCCCAGCCCTCGGAGAAACGGTAGCCGGTGACAGTTGTCGAATCGACCACGGTTATACGCGAATCAACCGTGCCATCCCAGTTCATAGCCTTGGCAAGATTCAATATTACAGCAGCATCTCCGGCCGGGAATGTGTAGCGCTGTATTCCGGTACGTTCGGTAGCTGTAAGCTCAACATCAATCCCAAAGTCATCCAGATGCACCTTATAATATCCTGCGGATGCCTCCTCTGTTTCATGGCGGAATTTCGAATGCACTCCTAACGGCGGCTCTCCCTCGTCATAGGGCTTCATGACAGGCAGAAAAGAAATGTCGTACAGATCGCCTGCGCCGGTTCCCGACAGATGGGTATGGCTGAATCCGGCTATGGTACTGTCAGGATAGAAATATCCTGCTATACGGTCCCATCCCGGTATGCCGTTGTCAGGACTGAGCTGCACCATCCCGAAGGGAGCCTGTGCTCCGGGATATGTATTGCCGGTATAGTCGGTACCGATGAACGGATTGACTTCCGCAGCTAATCCTCCGGAAGATTCAGGTGTGACACTATGCGAACATGACGCTAACAGAAACGCAACAACAGATAGGCTGGAGATATATTTCATTAGTCAACTGTAAAATATGTTATGATACAAAATTAGCCAATATGATTCTAATAAACAAGCACCATCGCAATCAAAAAAAAACGTTCCGCATCAACTCTTACATACAAGAGGATGCGGAACGCCAATCTATTTATATCAGATATGAAATCTATCGGATCAGATTTCGCTGGCTATTTCCTTAAAGCGGTCAAAGCTTACGGTTTCGTGGTCAACGCTTACAGCATTGGCGATAGCCTCGAAGAGCTTGATGTCGCCTACCTGCTCAACGATGCGGGGACGATAGTTCTTGTCAGCGAGGATATTCTTGGCAAATGACTCGATGGTTTCATCATCAAGGTTTGTCATGCCGTACTGAGCAAGCTGACGGGCAGCGATGTTCTTAGCCAGATTCTGGAGGTCAGCTTCTTCAATCTTGACATTTGCGAGTTCAGCAATACGCTCCTTGATAAGCTGCCATTTCAGATCAGATTCCATACGGCTGTATTCCTCGTCGATGTTCTCTTCTGTCAGCTCTTCATTGCGGCTTATAAGCCACTTCTTGAGAATAGCTGCGGGAAGCTCCATGTTGCCATACTTCTCAGTGAAGAATTTACGGGCTGACATGCGGAATATCATTTCGCTGTTACCCTTGAGCTCATTTGCGATAAGCTCCTTGAGGGCTGCACGGTATTCCTCTTCATTGTTCACCTTGCCGGCACCGAACACCTGAGTGTAGTATTCTTCGCCCAGCTCAGCGGGACGAACAACGATGATTTCGCTGATAGCGAGTTCAAAGTCGCCCTGCACTTCAGCTGTACGTTCCTTGCTGATGTTGAGCATTGATGAAAGTTCTGCGATGTCGCCGTCACATGACTTGCGGGGGTTGAACACAACCTTATCGCCTACTTTCTTGCCTTCGAACTTGGCAGCCTCTTCCTTATCCTTGAAATAGAAGGGAGCTACGATAGCGCTTGTAACCTGAATAGCCTCACCGTCCTCACGGATTGTACCGTCAGCGTTGAGTTCCATAAGAGCACCCTTTACAAGAGCGTCCTGTTCGAATTCCTCACCGGGCACCTGTGCACCGAAACGCTTGCGGAAAGCCTTATCCTGCTCGTCAATCATTGAGTCGGCTACCTCGATGTCATAGTAAGGAATGTGTTCATCCTTATCAAGCTTCACATCAAGTTCAGGAGCAAGAGCAAGTTCGTACTCAAAAGTGAAGTCCTTCTGATTCTTGAGGTCAAGTTCCTTGACTTCAACAGGCATGGGCTGACCGAGTACATTGAGCTTGTTCTCCTCGATATATTTCATAACGCCTTCATATACCACCTGATTGATCATATCGCTGGTAACCTGACGGCCGAAACGACGCTGAAGGTCAGCTACACTGATATGTCCCTTACGGAAACCGGGGATCTGGTGTGTGCGACCGATACGCTTAAGTTCCTCTGTTACTTTCTGCTTGTAATCATTCTCCTCAACCTTCACTGTAAGCAGTCCGCTCACAGCGTCAGTCTTTTGCATGGTTATTTCCATAACTTCTTTTTGGCTATATTATATTAATGATTCTTATTTTTCAAAGTGCAAAAATAATATTTATGAATGGATTGCGCAATTACATTGTGATTTTTTAGCGCAACAAGCCCGCACCGGAATCCGGCACGGGCTGATATGACTTTGATTCAATCATCCCAATCATGGTGGTGATGTTTATGCTTTTTATATTTCTTATGTTTCTTATGCTTTTTATGTTTTTTCTTTTTCGGAGGTTTGTGGTGATGATGGTAATCACCATCAGTACAATATTCGCTATGTACACCCCAATAGGACTGCACCGGACCGCATGACGAAAATGCGAATGAAAGAATCAGCAGCACAACGGCTAATGTCATACTTGTCAATTTACGTCGCTTCATGTTTGAGTCATTTTAGGCACATTAATACTTCCACAACTTCTTTCTGGCTATATATTAATGATTCTTATTTTTCAAAGTGCAAAAATAATATTTATGAATAGATTGCGCAATTACATTGTGATTATTTAGGGCAACAAGCCCGCATCGGAATCCGGTTCGGGCTTATATAGCTATAATTCAACCATTTCAATCGTGGTGATAGTGTTTATGCTTTTTATCCCACTTATACTTTTTATGTTTTTTCTTTTTCGGAGGTTTGTGGTGATGGTGGTAATCACCGTCTGTAGAATATTCGCTATGTACACCCCAGTAGGACTGCACCGGACCGCATGACGAAAATGCGAATGACAGCATCATCAGGAGTACGGCCAAGGTCATATGTGTCAATCTACGTCGCTTCATGTCTGAATCATTTTTAGGCGTATTAATAAATCTTTATATTTAAGACACCTATCAGCCTCATTTTGTTCCGCCAAGTTGTAATTTCGGCTATTTATGCGTAACTTCGCGCAAAAGTAACCAGTGATATCACCATATGTCCGCAAATTCCCTGCTTGACCGCCTCGATGGAATAGAGGCCCGATTTGAAGAAGTATCGACATTGATTACCGATCCGTCGGTGATAGCCGACATGAAGCGCTACGTCCGCCTGACCAAAGAATATAAGGATTTGGAAAAGCTCACAGGCGCTACCCGTCGCTACCGTACGCTGCTGGCCAACGCCGATGAAGCGCGCATGGTCCTTGAACAGGAACAGGATGAAGAGCTCCGGGCTATGGCAAAGGAGGAACTTGACGAATCGCAGACCGAACTTCCGAAACTCGAAGAGGAGATAAAACTGCTTCTTATCCCCGCCGACCCGGAGGATGCAAAAAACGCCATACTCGAAATACGTGGCGGCACCGGCGGTGACGAAGCTGCCATATTTGCAGGCGACCTCGCGAAGATGTACATGAAATACTGCGAGTCAAAAGGCTGGAATGTAGCCGTGACCTCGGCCAGCGAAGGCGCTGCGGGCGGATTTAAGGAAATAGTGATGGCCGTGTCGGGCGACAATGTCTACGGCACGCTTAAATATGAAAGCGGCGTGCACCGCGTGCAGCGTGTTCCCGCCACGGAAACCCAAGGCCGCGTCCACACATCGGCAGCCACCGTGGCAGTGCTCCCCGAGGCGGAAGCATTCGATGTTGAAATCAACGAAGGTGAAATCAAATGGGATACATTCCGAAGCGGCGGTGCCGGCGGACAGAACGTGAACAAGGTGGAATCAGGTGTACGTCTACGCTACATGTGGCGCAACCCTAACACAGGGGTAAGCGAGGAGATTCTTATCGAGTGTACAGAGACGCGCGACCAGCCCAAGAATAAGGAGCGCGCACTGAGCCGACTGCGCACATTCATATATGACAAAGAGCATCAGAAATATCTTGACGACATAGCCTCACGCCGAAAGACAATGGTGAGCACTGGCGACCGCTCGGCAAAGATACGCACCTACAATTATCCCCAGGGACGAATCACCGATCACCGCATCAACTATACGATATATAATCTGCAAGCATTTGTCGATGGCGACATACAGGACTGCATCGACCACCTTATAATTGCCGAAAACGCTGAAAAACTCAAAGCATCCGAACTATAATGACACGAAAAGAACTCATCGAAAACATCCGCCGCAAGCAGAGCTTTCTCTGTGTGGGTCTGGACACTGACATCCGTAAGCTTCCCGCTCACCTCCAGAACGAGCCTGACGCGATAGTAAAATTCAACCGCGCCATAATTGACGCCACAGCCCCCTACTGCGTAGCCTACAAGCCTAATCTGGCTTTCTATGAAAGTCTTGGCGTGGAAGGTTGGAAAGCTCTGGAAGACACGGTAAAATATATCCGTGAGAAATATCCTGACCAGTTTATCATCGCCGATGCCAAGCGTGGCGACATAGGCAACACCTCACAGCTCTATGCACGCAGCTTTTTCGAACACCTCGGAGTCGATTCGATAACCGTTGCCCCCTACATGGGCCGTGACAGCGTTACCCCATTCCTCGGCTACGAAGGCAAGTGGGTGATTCTTCTTGCTCTGACATCAAACCCCGGATCACATGACTTCCAGCTGATGACTGACGAAAACGGCAAGCGACTTTTTGAGGAAGTTCTGACCAAATCAGCCGAATGGGCCGGACCGGAAGAAATGATGTATGTGGTAGGGGCCACGCAGGGCCGCATGTTTGAGGATATACGCCGCTACGCTCCGAAGAGCTTCCTGCTTGTACCCGGCGTAGGCGCCCAGGGTGGAAGCCTTGAAGAGGTATGCCGCTATGGCATGATACCCGGCGAATGCGGACTGCTTGTCAATTCATCGCGCGGCATAATCTACGCATCATCAGGCACTGACTTTGCCGAAGCCGCCGGACGTGAAGCCCGCAAACTTGCCGAACAGATGGCTACACTACTCCGCTGATTTTTCACCCTTTTTACAGAAAATTTTCTTTAATATTACGCGAATAATAACTACATTTGCGAAAATGTTAAACTCATAACTAACCAAACTGAAAAATGACACTCGACAACTACAACTTCAACGGCAAAAAAGCCATTGTACGTGTTGATTTCAACGTACCTTTGGATGAAAACGGCAATATCACCGACGATACCCGTATCCGCGGCGCCCTCCCCACCCTCGAAAAGATTCTTAAGGATGGCGGCAGCCTTATCATCATGAGCCACATGGGCAAACCCAAAGGTAAGGTTAATCCCAAATTCTCACTGTCACAGATCAAGGACGCTGTAGCCAAAGCTCTTGGCCGCGACGTTAAGTTTGCTGATGACTGCGCCAATGCTGCCGAAGCCGCTGCCAACCTCCAGCCCGGCGAAGTGCTTCTGCTTGAGAACCTCCGCTTCTATCCCGAAGAAGAGGGCAAACCTGTTGGTATCGACAAGGCTGACCCCGGCTACGATGCAGCCAAGAAGGAAATGAAAGAGCGTCAGAAAGAATTCGCAAAGACACTCGCTTCATACGCTGACGTTTATGTCAACGACGCTTTCGGCACAGCTCACCGCAAGCACGCCTCAACAGCCGTTATCGCTGACTACTTCGACGCTCAGGACAAGATGCTCGGCTACCTCATGGAAAAAGAGGTTAAGGCTGTTGACAACATCCTCAGCGACATCAAGCGCCCCTTCACCGCTATCATGGGTGGCTCTAAGGTATCAACCAAAATCGGCATCATAGAAAACCTTATGGACAAGGTGGACAACCTTATCCTCTGCGGTGGCATGACCTACACCTTCGCAAAAGCTCAGGGTGGCAACGTTGGCCTCTCAATCTGCGAAGAGGACAAGCTTGACCTGGCTCTTGACATCATGAAGAAGGCTAAGGAGAAAGGCGTGAACCTCGTACTTGGCACCGACTGCGTGGCTGCCGATGCATTCAGCAATGACGCCAACACTCAGATATGCTCAGTACTTGACATTCCCGAAGGATGGGAAGGTCTGGATGCTGGTCCCGAATCACGCAAGGCTTTCGCAGCCGCTATCGTTCCCGCCAAGACTATCCTTTGGAACGGTCCTGCCGGCGTATTTGAATTTGACAACTTCACCGGCGGTTCACGCGCTATAGCTGACGCTATTGTTGAGGCTACCAACAACGGCGCTTTCTCACTCGTAGGTGGTGGCGACTCTGTAGCATGCGTCAACAAGTTTGGTCTTGCTGATCAGGTTTCATACGTATCAACCGGTGGCGGTGCTCTTCTTGAAGCTATCGAAGGCAAGGTTCTCCCCGGAGTAGCTGCTGTTAAGTAATCATATCTGACATCAGATTATCTCATACGCACCGTCGGGCTTGATGCCCGGCGGTGCTTTTTTTAATCACACGCCATAAATAGCTAATATTCAACAATAATCAGAAAGATTTTTGCGCAGTAAATAAAAAAATGTATCTTTGGGAGATAATTAACCCCTAATCACATTTTTTATGAAGAAATTTTTACTCACTACGCTATGTATGTTGTGTATGGTACTCTTCGCGCAAGCGCAAAGCTCACCATTGTACACGCTTCAATTTGGTCCGGACTATAACAGCAAATCTGTTTCATCTTATGCCGATACATGGAATGCTACATGTGATGGTTTTACTTGGACAATAAAAAACTTCAATAATAACAAGAATGGATGGAATTATGTAAAATGTGGTAGCAAGAATAATGCTTCCATAGCTTACATAGAAACACAGGCCTCTATTCCTGAATTAATTGACTCTGTCAATGTTTTTATTGATAAAACATCATTTCCAACCTCAGTGGAATATGTAAAACTGATTGTCGCAACTGATGAAAAATTCACAAATGTCATAGATGAAATTGAAAAAGACATCAAAGAGACAGTAAAGCATACCATCAATTTTGTCATCTCTACTCCTGCAGAGAACTGCTATTATCAATTAGCATTCAGCAATGCAAAGAAAACAAATGGTAATATCCAACTATCAAAAGTTGAATATTACGGTCAGGTAGCTGCCGGAACCGTAGCCGCTCCGGTTATCACACTTGGTGCCAACAACACTGTGACTATAGCGCAGGAAGAGGGTGCTGACATCTACTACACCCTTGACGGAACTGAGCCTACAGCCGCTTCTACCAAATACACCGCAGCATTCACCATCAGCGGCAAGACAACCGTTAAAGCTGTAGCTATAAAGGATGGAAAGAGCAGCTCTGTAACCACCAAGAATCTACTGCCCAACACAGTAGCCAACATCACCGAATTTGTTGAGCTGGCTAATCCTGATGTAACCACCGTAACCGGAAGCATGATTGCCCTCTATCAGAATGGCCGCAACCTATATGTACGCGATGCAGAAAATGAAGAGAGCTACCTCCTTATATATAATAGCAATGACGTAGAGGGTATTGCAGGTCAGTACACCAACGGCGACATCATAGCCGGTGCCACCGGTTCATTCAAGAGTCAGGCCGGCCTGCCCGAAATGATTCCTTCAAGCCTCGGCGCCAAGACTGCCGGCACAGCCATTGCACCGGTAGAACTCTCACTTGAGGAAATAGGCTCTGACATGCTCAACTGGTATGTAAAGGTAAGCGATGTAAACATTACAGCCGCTTCTGCAGCCAACAACTACGATATCACCGACGGCTCACGTGAGATGGTGATGTACAATTCATTCTACAATTCACAGTATTATGATGCAGTGGAGGTTCCGGAAGGCGAAGGTTTCACTGTGACAGGCTTCGTGTCAGTATACAACAACACCATGCAGCTTATCCCCGTTCTGATTGAAGGTGGAAAAGTAATGGAGACTGTTGCAACCCCCGTATTCAACCCCGAAAGCGGAGCAGAACTTAAAGCCGGTGAAAAGATCACTATCACCACAGAAACTGAAGGTGCTGAAATTCGCTACACCACTGACGGCACCGAACCTACTGCAGAATCAACCCTCTATACCGAGGAAGGAATTGAATTTACCGAAGATGTAACCATCAAAGCTATTGCCGTAAAAGAAGGGATGCTCGACAGCGATGTAGCCACCGCAAGCTACACCCTCTATATCGAAGGTTCTGCAAAGGCTACATTCGATTTCACCAAAGCCGGCAATGCCGCTTCACTAACCACCGCTGAACTCACACCTTCTAAAGAGACAAACGAAGCTAACAATCTTTCACCTGTTACATTCACCAACGGTATCGTAACATTTAACATCAATAAGGGCGAAGAAGGGACAGCCGATCCCCGCTGGTGGACAGAAACATCAGATAACGATATCCGCGCTTATAAGTCAAATACAATGACTGTAAGCCTTACCGAACCCGGCTATTATATCAAGGAGATTTCGTTCACTCAGATATCAGGCAGCACTTCATGGGCAGGAACAATCACAACATCTCCTGAAGGAACATGGACTGGCAAGACTTGGACTGCTGCTGTAGATAAAAAAGCAACTGAAGTGACAATGACATTTGGCGCAGCTTCACGTATCGCCACTGTAAATGTCATGTATGTTCAGGATACAGAAGCTATTGAAGGCATCGACGCTGACAACAGCAATGCTCCTGTAGAATACTACAATCTCCAGGGCATCCGCGTGAATGCCGACAACATGCCCGCCGGTATCTACATCCGTCGTCAGGGCACAGCGGTAAGCAAGGTTCTTGTAAAGTAAGCGATTTGAAAAAATAGTTTACAATAATGTAATATTTGAGTAGCCATCCCACCTCGGGGTGACTACTTTTTTTTGCTTATACGGATTTTAATATCTATTTTTGACAATCCGCAATAACCTTATAACATTTTTATCCACAATAGATTCCATGAATTACCGACAGCTGTTTTCCATCGTAGCCATCAGTGCTGCCTCACTGTCAGCCAAAGCGCAGACAGAGATTGTGGTCAGTTTCAATTCCGAACTTTTCGGCAATGCGACCAAGAGCGTCACAAATCCCTCGCCCGTCACCGCAGGAGGCGTCACCATCACATTTCTCCGAGGCAACAGCACTATGCCGGTAAAATTCGACTACGCCACACAAGAATTGTGGATGTACGGTGGGAGCGGAGCGGCGGCATTGAACGGCAACGAAATGTCGTTCAAAAGCAGCACAGGAGCAATCGGACGAATTCAGTTTATAGCCGGATCGGCAAGCAACATGAATCCGCCGGCATGGACCGCCGACAGCGGTGAGATAAGCTTCCCTGACAGCCAGCAGCCCAACAATCCTGAATGGACGGGAGATGCAGAAGAGGTGAAATTCACCTGCTCACGCCATGCATCCAACCCTAATACAGGCACATCAATCCACTGGAAGGAGGTACGCATTACTATCGGCAGCAACTCCGCCATCGAAGAAGTTATGGCAGATGACACCACCGCCCCGACAGAGTACTTCAACCTTCAGGGTATCCGGATTGATGCCACGGATATGCCTGCCGGTATATACATACGCCGCCGGGGCAGTGAAGTTAAAAAGGTATATGTACGTTAGAGCTTAGTTCTTGGCTCCCTTGATGCCACCTTTCACACCTCCACCCATTGAGAAGATGTTCTGGTCATAGCTTACTGTCTTCATCTCCTGCTCACGCTTACGCTTCAGAGCAAGACGCACAAGGCGATCCATAAGCTCAGGGAACTTGATACCTGATGCCTCCCACAGATAGAAGGAGAGCGAACCGGGGATGGTGTTGATTTCATTGACATATATCTCACCGCAGTCAGCATCAATGATGACATCCACTCGGCTTACGCCGTGGCATGAGAGCACGCGGAATGTTTCGCCGGCAAGGAAACGGATGCGGTCACTTACCTCAGCAGGCAGGTCGGCCGGAATACGCTTCTGGGAAGCCTGCATACCTTTGGCACCCTTGGAACCACCCATATATTTATCCTCATAGGAGAGAATCTCACCGCTCTTGATAGGCTCCTCACAGACGGAGGTCTGATACTCATCGCAGTCGCCAAGCACAGAACAGTTCACTTCATGCAGATTCTCAACCATGTGCTCCACAATGATACGCGAGCTGTACTTTTCCGCTTCATTGACACGGTCAATAAGCGCACTGCGATCAGCGGCACGTCCGATACCGACGCTTGAGCCAAGATTAGCGGGCTTGACAATCACAGGATAGCCAAGCTTGCTTTCGATGCGTTCTATCATGGCATCGCGCTGTGAGAACCACTGCTTGTCAGTGAACCATACATAATCCACCACCGGGATGTCACAAGCCTGAAGAATCATCTTCATGGTTATCTTATCCATACCGTTGGCCGAAGCAAGCACATCGCATCCGGCATAAGGAATACCTATAGAGTCAAGAATACCCTCGAATGTGCCATCCTCTCCATTGGATCCGTGAAGCACCGGAATGGCCACATCAAGCTTCGTAATCTCGGATTTCCCGAACATGCCTCGATGGCTGCGGTAAAGGGTATAATCGCCATATACCGGCTGCATGTACACCTCTTCGCAGTGACGCAGGAGTGCGGGGATATCACGGTAATTCGCCACATCGGTAAGAAGCGGGCCTGTGTACCAGCGTCCCTGCTTGGAAATATATATCGGGGTCACATCATACTGGTCGCGGTCAATGGCGGCCATGGCCTGATTGGCCGAAATCACAGAAATTTCATGTTCGGTGGAACGTCCGCCGAAAAACACGCCTATATTGGTTTTCATCGTTATGAAGTAATAGTTTTCTTATTTAAATGTATCCGGGAGGTCATTTTCATAAAGCACAGTATCGCCCGGAGCGGCAATAGTACGCAGAAGCGCCTGTGCATCGTTGAATGTATCTACGGTATATGTCTTAGGAGGCTGCACTCCGCCGTCATCTATGCCACGGCATATTGAATCGCGGTTATACAGTCCGACAATAATAGCGATATCGGCCGAACGGGCTATATGACGTCCAAACTCACAGTTGAGTTCATCCTGACGGTCGCCAAGCTCAATCATACCAGGAGTGATGACGATACGTTTACCTGTGGTCATAGCGGCAAGAACATCAAGAGCCATACCGGAACCGGTAGGATTGGAGTTGAACGCATCGTCGATTATCGTTATGCCGGCAGGGGTACGTTTCAGATTGAGGCGGTGCTCCACCTGTTCGATCTTCTCAACCGCATAACGGATCTTATCATGAGGCACACCCAGATGGAGAGCCACAATCACGGCAGCCATAAGATTGCTGATATTGCATTCGCCTACAAGCTTTGTAGTAAGGGTGAGCTGCAATCCGTCAGGGCCTGTGATAGTAAACTTTGTTCCTGACGCGGTATATTCTATATCACCGGCACGGAAGGCAGTGGCATGGTCGGCACTGACAGCATAGCGCAGGCACTCCACATTGCCCACCTCACGTGAGGCCACATATTGGAAGTCATCGTTAACCACAGCAAGGCCATCGGACGGGAGCGAATCGACAAGCTCAAACTTTGTGCGCTGAACATTCTCTATAGTCTTGAACGACTCCAGATGCTGCGGCCCTACAGCCGTAACTATACCGATGGACGGGTGAACCAGATCGCATATCTCACGGATATCGCCCCCCTGCTTGGCCCCCATCTCACAGATGAAAACCTCTGTATATGGCTTGAGATATTCACGCACGGTACGGATCACACCGAGGGTGGTATTGAAGCTTCCGGGAGTCATCACAACACTGAAGCTTTCCGACAGTATGCGGTTGAGGTAGTGCTTGGTACTTGTCTTACCATAGCTACCGGTTATACCGATCACCTTCAATTGCTTCATAGAGCCGAGGATTCGGGCGGCATCATCATAATAGCCCTTATTGATATGGCTCTCAACAGGCTTGAGAATCACAACAGCCGCCATCATGATAATGTGTGAGGCACAATAAAGCCCCATGACAAGTACAGCCAACACAAACATCTTGTGAGCGAGTCCGTAGGCTGATAGAAAGAATCCGAGCACACATGCCACGGCACAGAGCAGAACCGCCACGCCATATATGCGGCGCGCACGGGGAGTCCAGACAAGCGGTTTCTTGTACTTACGGGTCAGAAGCCACAACAGGCTTCCGGCTGAGAACACACAGATCAGGCTCATGGCCCATGTAGGAGAGGCAAATGTAACCAATGATGCCAAAAGCACGCAATAGGCCACAATACGCACAAACGATGTAGTATCGGCAGAAGCACGCAACCAGCGCATGTAGCGCTCGGTCCTATAGGAATTCTGCTGCATCATCATCAGGTCGCGGCTCAATTCAGCCAGCAGATTGGCGGCTGCCACAAGAGCAACAACGATGAACAGGACAGAGTGGAGTGTAAACATCTTTAATTATTTGAAAGAAAACTTTTTAGAACGGCAGCGAACTGCACCGGATTATCAAGAAAGCTATAATGGCCGCAATGGGGAAATGACACAAGGCCTGCGTCAGGTATGCGCCTGGCCATCAACTGGGCGTCAGAGAGCGGTGTGGCTGTATCATCCTCGCCCCAAATCAGCAAAGTAGGAGCCTTGATGGATGGAAGCACATGACGCAGATCTTCATTAACCACTTTGCTGAGAATAGCCCTCATCATTGGAGAAGCCTGGGCATAATCGCTTGAGCCGGCTTTGGCCCGGGCCGCCTCGATACGCTTGCGCGCGCCCTCGCGTCCATATATCAGAGGAGCTATCCGCTTCATGGCTTTGAAGGAATACACCTTAATATAATAGCGCAGACTTCTGCGTGGTTTTAGTCCTGCACCATCCACAAGTATAAGCTTGCTCACAGGACGGCGCGAAGCATACAGGAGCCCTACACGTCCGCCGAACGAATGGCCTAACAGCGCCGGAGATTCAAGCCCGAGACGGTCGGCAAACTTCTCAACAAGACGGGTGTATTCCTCCACACCCCATACAGAGGGTGGCTCAGGAGTATCACCGAATCCGGGGAAATCAATATTGTACACCGTGTGCGACAGCGCGGCTGTATTGGCCACAGACTGAAGCGTCGAAGCCCGGCATCCCCAGCCATGCATTAAAATAATAGGGCTACCGCTCCCCTGGGTATAGTAGTGGAGCTGTATACCGTCAATATCTATAGTCTGATGGTTCATAAGCTCACAAAATTACAAAAAGAGTGGAAGAGTGTATAATAAAAACTACTAAAAATGCACTACCAACTCAGCTACCACCTTTGAGCGGGCTTCATCAGGCACAACGACATCATGGTGATGGAAATAATGCTCATAATTGAGTCTGAAATCAGTACGGAATTTCGAGTGCTGGTATGTGATTGTCGATCCGGCCGTGATGCGGTTGAATGCCGGGTCGGTAACAGGAAGATACCCGTTTACCGCTCCGGTACCGTCGCTATGGTCGGTTATCCCGTCAAAACGTCCCTGGAATGAGAGCCAATTGAATACACCGGCTTTTACAGGCATAGTATAATTGGCCGACACTTCATAGGCATGAGCTGCATCGGCACGCTTATGGGTATAATGACGGTAGACATACTCCCCTTCGACATTCCATCGTCCGGACTTCCACACAGCTCCGGCGCTGAAACTGTTCATTCGTGTAGTATCGGGCACCAATGACTCGCAGCTAACAACGAATTCCACATTGCTCACATTTATACGGGCTTTGGCAGCGGCAGCCATACGCTTCTGCCAGCGGGTCTGATCAGTATTGGAGAATGAATTGAACAAGCCACCCTCAATAGTCATCGGGAATCCAGGAGTGGCATAAATCAGCTTCACACCTACGTTTCGAGGGCTCCCGACCTGCTTGTCTGTCACAGGACGGTCGGCAAATATATAGTTGTGTGGAGCTACATGCGAACCTATGGCAAAGGGAATCCGCATATTACCCAACTGTACTTTCAGTGAAGAGCCAAGCGCCACACGGCCCCACAGATCAAGGAAACGCATCTTACCACGGTCGCACAGATCCGCCTCCATCTTATAATCCACGATAGGACATATATTGCCGGTAATACCCAGGCGGGCATGACGCACCTGAAAGCGCATGTCGCCATCGGAAGGCACCCATTCATAGCGGGTGCGGAGGGTGATATACGGGACCGGGACAAGACTCACAGAATCAGCTGCTGAAGCAAATAATGACGCGGCCATGGCTGAGGCCAACGCCAACGGACGTAAAGATGAGAATAGCATAACGGATGTAATTTTGCGCAAAATTAGTCATTTTTTTGTACTTATTTCGAATGCTTATTGCTATCTTTACATCATGGAAACAGCCCTTATTTGTATATCATTACTGTGCATGGCCTTGGCTTGTGCGGCCATATATGCAGAAAAACGCCTGAGAGAATTACGGGATTACGCATCGTCAGTGGAGCGTGACAAAGCCCGTCTTGAAGAACGCCTCACACATGCCGAACATGAAGCGGCCCGTCTGAACTCAGAGCTAAATGCCGTCAGGCAGCAACATAGCGAAGAGGATGAGAAGCAGAAAGAACAATTCGAGCTGTTAGCCCACCGCGTACTATCAAGCCGTGGCGAGGACCTTCGCAAAGCCAATGCCTTGCAGCTTGAACAGATTCTTGCGCCATTGAAAGAGGATATAGGGCGTTTCCGCACGCAGGTGAGCGAATGCTACTCGGCTGAAGCGCGTGAGAGATTCTCTCTTCAGGAAAAAATAAAGGAGCTTGTAGAAACGAATCAATCCATAGGCCGCGAAGCCCGCGAACTGTCAACCGCATTGCGAGGCAACTCGAAAACTCAGGGCGACTGGGGCGAAATGGTACTCGAATCCATACTTGAGAAATCAGGACTTCGCCGAGGCGAGGAATTTGAAGTACAACCGACTACGGATACTGACGGCACTCCCCTCCGGAATCCAGCCGGCGGACTGCTGCGCCCGGATGTAATAGTGCGTTATCCTGACCGCGGCATAATGATTATTGACTCGAAAGTGTCACTGACCGCATTCGTGGAATATGTCAACTGCTCCAATCCGGAACAGGCCGATATATACGCCCGCAAGCATCTTGACTCCGTGATGAAGCATATACGCGAACTGGCTGACAAAAGCTATCATGAATATGTGGGCAAGGACGGGAAGCTTGACTTCGTAATGATGTTTATTCCGAACGAAAGCGCTTATGCCACTGCCCTGAGGCTTGATCCGGAGTTATGGCAAAAAGCATATGACCGACATGTGGTAATAGCATCGCCCACACAGCTTGTAGGTGCCCTGCGGCTTGTGGCACAACTATGGAGGCATGACCGTCAGACAGCCAATGCGCTTGAGATAGCCCGGAAAAGCGGTCAGATGTATGATAAATTCGCCGGATTCGTTGATGACATGCTCAAAGTGGAACGCTCGCTCGAAACCACCGGCACCGCGCTTCAGGAAGCTATGAAAAAACTCCGCGACGGACGCGGCAATCTGATATCACGGGCCGAAAAGCTCCGCGACCTCGGCATAAAAGCCTCAAAACGCCTACCCGCCACCGCCCTGCCTGAGGGTGATGCCGACTCAGACTGAACGATAGTCGCCCAGCTGACGGCGCAGACGCTGACGGGCATAGTAGATACGGCTCTTGATTGTACCGACCGGCAGGTTCATATGCTTGGCAATCTCCGCATAACGGTAGCCGGCCAGATGCATGGAAAACGGGATACGGTAATCGTCAGAAAAACCATTGATAGCCTCGTTGATCTCCGTAACAGCATAGGAATGCTCCGGCGAGGCGATGCCTGAATCCTGCGGAAGATTCAGGTGATAAAGATCGTCCGTAGTGTCAACTACAGTCTGCGCGCGGGCTGCCCGGCGATAATTGTTAATGAAGATATTACGCATGATGGTGAACACCCACCCCTTGAAGTTGGTGTTGTCCATGTATTTATCTTTATTGTCAAGAGCTTTCAGGACGGTATCCTGAAGAAGGTCATACGCATCATCGCGGTTTGAGGTGAGTATTATGGCAAAGCTGAGCAAATTATTTTGCAGAGCAAGCAGTTTTTTCTGAAATAATGCAGCTATCATATTAAATTAAGAATAAAGGTTCGTCATTTACTCTTGAAACCAAATGTCACGCTTTAATGTTCCGCAAAACCCGCTTGTGGAGCCGCTTTTTCAGTTCTTTTAACGCCCGTTAGCACAACCGGAACAGCACTTTTAACTTTTGTCCGGACGGGTGTACAAAATGATGGTCAAACAGCACTTTTTGGTTTGATAATTTTTGAACAGACTTCAAAAAAGAGTAATTTTGTAGACTCTATTAACCATACCCAACATATGGCTCTTAACGACAAACAGGAAACACTTGACCGCCGGTATCTGCGCATGGCATCAATATGGGCTGAGAATTCATATTGCCGCCGCCGCCAGGTAGGTGCAATCATAGTCAAGAACAAGATGATAATATCCGACGGATTCAACGGAACTCCCGCCGGATTTGAAAATATATGTGAGGATGAAAACGGCGTGACAAAGCCATACGTGCTCCATGCCGAAGCAAATGCCATAACAAAGGTGGCCCGCAGCAATAATTCCAGCGATGGATCGACGCTCTATGTCACAGCCTCTCCATGCCTGGAGTGTTCCAAGCTTATAATTCAGGCCGGAATAAAGCGCGTGGTATTTCACGAGCTTTACCGAATGTCGGATGGGATCGAACTTCTGAAACGTGCCGGGGTAGAATGCGTGCATCTGCCTGAAATCTGATTTTTAACACTATCCTTTATGAACCAATCGATAAAGCGCACATCCGTGTGGCTTCCGCTTATAGTGGCAGTGGCTTTCGTAGCCGGCATGTTAAGCGGCGCTTACTTCTTCAGCCGCCATTCCAAGGACTCGGCTCTTGACAAGATATCCACAATAATGAAATATATATCTTCAGAATATGTGGATGACGTAGATACAGACAGCCTGCTCGAAAAATCAATTCCTGACATCCTTGCGAAGCTTGATCCACATACCTCTTACATCCCGGCCTCGGACCTTCAGGCCGCCAACGAGGAACTTAACGGCAAATTCAGCGGAATAGGTATATCTTTCAATATGCTCACCGACACTATCACCGTGATAGAGGTGATTTCTGGCGGCCCGTCGGAAAAAGTGGGTATAATGGCCGGCGACCGCATAATTTCCATCAATGACTCAATCGTGGCCGGCAAAAAATGGAGCAACGAAAAAGTGATAAGCAATCTGCGCGGTGACAAGGGCACAACCGTCAAGCTCGGCATAAAACGCTCCACGTCCGATAAGCTTCTTGACTTTACTGTGGATCGCGGTGATATACCAGTGGCATCAATCGATGCCAGCTATATGCTGACACCCAAGGTAGGATATGTGAAAATCAATAAATTCGGAAGCACGACATACAATGAATTCCTCACATCCATGGTGGAACTCCGCGCCAAGGGAGCCGAAAGCTTCGTCCTTGACCTACGCGGCAACGGCGGCGGCTATATGGAAATGGCGATCATGATGGCCAATGAATTCCTGCCGGCCGGCAAGCTGATAGTGTCGTCACACGGGCGCACCCCTGAATCAGAATCAGCCGCGGTAAGCGATGGCACCGGTGCATTCCAGGATGTTGACGTAACGGTCCTGATTGACGAATTCTCAGCCAGCGCAAGTGAGATTGTGGCCGGAGCAATTCAGGACAATGACCGAGGATTGATAATCGGTCGCCGTTCATTTGGAAAAGGACTTGTGCAGCGCCCCATCGAACTTCCCGACATGAGCGCCATCCGTCTTACTACCGCCCGCTACTATACCCCCTCCGGACGATGCATACAGAAAACTTACACGCCGGGCTCACTTGACAGCTACGGAATGGAGATAGCCGACCGTTACAGCCACGGTGAGGGCTTCAGCGCTGACAGCATAAAACTCGATAAATCGCATGTGTTCCATACCGTTGGCGGACGCAAGGTGTATGGTGGCGGAGGCATTATGCCTGACGTATTTGTGCCTAACGACACGACCGGGCTTTCCACCTACTACCTGACCGTGCTCAATGCCGGACTTATGCACAAATATGCATTCCACTATGTCGATCCGCGCCGCAAGGAACTGTCAAAAGCCAAGACCGTTAAAGAATTGTTGGCTCTACTACCATCGGACGATGTACTGCTTCAGGATTTCGCTGATTTTGCATACACAACTGAGAAGATTGCACCCCGCTGGTACTACATAAACCTTTCACGCGACTTGATTGTTAGTCTTGTCAAAGGGCTTATAGCTCGTGACGTACTCGGAACTTCAGGATATTATGAAATCATGAACGCTTCGGATCCGACAGTGAACAAAGCCCGCAAGGAAATAGAGTCCGGGAATGCCCGTTATCCGATAGGCACGCCGGCCAATAACAATCAGAAAAAGAAATGAAAAAGGACGAAATACGACGCAGAGTACGTGCTCAGAAAAGCATGCTCACCGAATATGAACGCCGGCAAGCTGCCGATGATGTATTCGAACAGCTTGAACAGCTCGCTGCGTTTATAATGTCAGAGCATATCCTGATGTATCATTCGCTGCCTGACGAACTGTCGACACATAGCTTTCTTGACAAATGGCATGGCAGCAAGCATTTCTATCTTCCGCGTGTTAACGGAGTGAATCTTGACATACTCCCCTACGAGCAGACATCGCTTCAGCTCGGAGCATTCCATATAGAAGAACCGCAAGGTGATGAGACTGTCAGTATCGATGATATAGAAATGGTAGTGGTGCCGGCCATGGCATACGACCGTCAGGGAAACCGCGTAGGTCGAGGCAAGGGGTATTACGACCGCCTGTTGGCCGACAGCAAAGCTATAAAAATAGGTGTTGCCTACGACTGCCAGCTTGTTGACGAAATTGATACTGATTCTTTTGACCAGCCGGTTGACATAGTCATCACACAAAGCCGCACCTACAAGATACGCAAACGCTGACATCTCCGCGAGCCGCCAACAGCTGAATAGCGATGCTTGTAATTAGCGCGATAATGTAGTATCTTTGCCATGAAATTGGAAATAATCTATGGTATCGATACAGAATCTGAGTGTAGAATTCAGCGCTAAATCACTTTTTGACGGCATAAGCTACGTAATCAACAAGCGTGACCGCATAGCTCTGGTTGGTAAAAACGGAGCTGGCAAATCGACCATGCTGAAAATCATCGCCGGCCTTCAGAAGCCTACATCAGGCACTGTCGCCGTGCAACAGGATGTCACAATCGGCTATCTGCCGCAGCAGATGATTCTGTCCGATTCGCTTACAGTGATAGAAGAGGTTCGGAAGGCATTCTCCCATATCGATTCAATGCGCCGACAGCTCGAAGCATACACCACCGAGCTATCTGAACGCACCGATTATGACTCGGAATCATATCAACAGCTGATAGATCGGATGACAACCCTCACCGAACGCCTTGCTATGGAGGAAAGCGAAAACAGCGAGGCTGAAATGGAAAAGACATTGGTGGGACTCGGCTTCAAACGTTCAGATTTCAATCGACCCACCTCGGAATTCAGCGGAGGATGGCGAATGCGTATCGAGCTTGCGAAGCTGCTGCTCACCCGGCCGGACGTACTGCTGCTTGACGAGCCGACCAACCATCTTGACATCGAATCAATCCAATGGCTTGAACAATTCCTTACCGCCAAAGCCGGTGCTGTTGTTCTGGTGAGCCACGACCGTGCATTCATTGACAATGTGACAAACCGCACTATTGAGATTTCATTAGGTAAGATTTACGATTATTCAGTCAACTACTCCAAGTTCGTAGAACTGCGGCGTGAACGCATCGAACAGCAGATGCGCGCCTACCAGAATCAACAGAAACAGATTCAGGATACCGAGGACTTTATTGAACGATTCAGATATAAAGCCACAAAAAGCGTCCAGGTTCAAAGCCGCATAAAGCAACTCGCAAAAATAGAGCGTATAGAAGTGGACGAAGTAGACACTTCGCACCTGAACCTGAAATTTCCTCCGGCGCCACGCTCAGGCGACTTCCCTCTTATACTTGAAAACGTAGGAAAAAGATACGGCGACCATCAGGTATTTGACGGCGCCACATTCACGCTAAAGCGTGGCGAGAAAGTGGCTTTCGTAGGGAAAAACGGCGAAGGAAAATCCACGCTTGTAAAATGTATAATGGGAGAGATTCCATATACCGGATATCTCAAACTCGGGCATAACGTAAAAATCGGATATTTTGCCCAGAATCAGGCACAGCTACTTGACGGGGAAATTACGGTATTCGACACAATTGACCATGTGGCTACCGGCGACATACGTACAAAGATACGTGATATACTCGGAGCATTCATGTTCGGAGGTGAGGCATCGGACAAAAAAGTAAAAGTACTCTCAGGAGGCGAAAAGACCCGCCTGGCCATGATCAGACTGCTGCTCGAACCGATGAATCTGCTTATACTCGACGAGCCGACCAACCATCTTGACATGGCCACTAAGGATATCCTGAAACAGGCCATCAAGGATTTCAACGGCACAGTCATTGTTGTGAGCCATGACCGTGAGTTTCTTGACGGACTCGTTGAGAAAGTCTATGAATTCGGAGGCGGAGCAGTCAAGGAATGCCTGGGGGGAATATATGAATTCCTCGAACGCAAACGCATAGCCTCACTTTCCGAATTGGAAAAGCGCACTCCGGAGAATGACGCAACCAAAACAAATCAAACAGAAAAGAAACAACAGCCACACGGAGCCGAGGCGACAGCATCAGCTCCATCAACGCCCGCTCCGAAGCTAAGCTACGCCGAGCAGAAAGAACGTGAAAAAATAATACGTAAAGCACGCAAAAAGGTAACTGATGCGGAAGCTGAAATTAACAGGCTCGAAACAGCACTCGCTGAAATAGAACAACGAATATCAAACGGCGAGAATAATACGGAGATTTTCTCCGAGCATGAAGCTACACAGAAAAAACTTGACAATGCCATGAGCCTGTGGGAGCTCGCCTCAATAGAGCTTGAAGAACTCTCCTAAGCAGCCGACATAATGCATTCAGCCGATTCAGGCTTAATGCATATCCCGCTCCACATAGGAGCGTATCATAGTATATAATATAGACTGTAGTGGTGATAGCCCCTTATCCGGATTTGTACCATAAATAAATTCCGCTGTTAGGGCTGAGGTTATTGCAGTCTGCTCTGCGACAGGAAGTCCTCTCAATACATTGACCACACGTTCCGAAAAAATTGCTGATGTATTCATATCCTGAGCTATATTTTAATTATAGTGCAAATATAACCTGGGTAGTGTGCATTAAAGATGCACACGTAATCTAATATCTATGAAAAGAATTTCAAGCGTGTAACATAAGAATAAAATGCTTAAAAAGAGCAATTCTAATGTTAATTCAGAAAATAACGGAAAGAATTCTGTGCGTAACTCTTGTTTTATAAGTATAGCACCTGAAGAGGAAAGCTTAAATATATATGTTTACATTTTGGAATATTACTTAGCACATCGTTAATTGCATTAGTAAATTCATTTTCACTTTACATCCGCAAATGCGAATTTACTAATCAAAATATAATAAACGCATCGGTAAATAGCCCTTCAATTCTCTTTTGATTTAGTCAATTTCAAATTCCAAACCATTTTTATAATATTCCTAATTTTCAATCGCAAATAGATGAAATAGGTAACAAATACAGATTTATAGCTATTAACATTCTGTATTTTAATCTGTATACCAGCACCATACCGATAAAATCGTTATCTATGGTTTAATAATTGCAGTCAATTTGCCCGAAACAAGGCCATATAGCATGCGCACGCTCATATATAGCGCTGTATTCCAATATCGTACACGTTTTACATGCAGTAGCAAGTCAAGCCCTGTCAAGACTGACTTCATCTGTAAACAACAGAAACACACATAATAGTTGGTTTTGTAAATTAAAATTTGCACCATAATGTTTGCTTTTTTAATTTCTTTGTATTACTTTTGCAATGTCGAATTACAAAAGCGAATTAACAAAATGGACATCGTTTCCCGCCTTAAAACATTTATAAATTATTTGGGAATCCCGGTTACTCAGTTTGCAGATAACTGCCGGATACCCCGCCCTACCCTATCGCAACTTCTAAATGGGCGCAACAAGAAGGTCAGCGATGAACTGATTGGTAAAATTCACGACAGCTACCCGGAGCTTTCCGTCCTGTGGTTGATGTTTGGCGAGGGGGATATGCTTCACTTGAAAAATATTCAAACCTCAGAGCCTCAAAACAGCACAATGATTGACTTTGGAAGCCGTCATTCCGCTGACGATGAGCAATCTATGCCTCGTATAGACTTCGATTCAGATTTCTCCGATCGGAGGCCAAATAATTTGACCGCGGAAAAAGCCGAAGCTCCAGTACTTGAATCAGCTCCGGGAGAGCTTTCTCTCCCAGCCACCGATGCTGTAACGGACGCTCCGGCCACATTCACCTTCAATGCCGACCAAGCAAAGAAGATAGTGAATATAATTGTGTACTACAACGACAACAGCTTCGAATCATTCGTGCCGTCATCATCAAAAAAATAATCAGGATTATAAAAATAAAGGAATCAGCCGTAATTCTTTCACAACAAGAATTACGGCTGATTCCTTATTCCTACAGGTGCTGATAGCTTAAACGTCCAACGCCCCTATCAGCTCCTTGATATCAGCCACTCCATGACGGCGACAATACTCTTCCATATAATCAACCACCTTGACGGTAACTGCCGGATCTATAAAATTAGCTGTTCCTATCTCCACTGCTGTCGCACCGGCCAGAATAAACTCCATAGCATCGCGACCATTCATGATACCGCCCAGCCCGACTACCGGTATAGACACAGCCTTTGCTACCTGCCACACCATTCTAACCGCAACTGGACGTACAGCCGCACCACTCAGACCTCCGGTCACTGTTGACAGATAAGGCCTGCGCTTCTCAACATCAATGGCCATACCCATAAGCGTGTTTATCAGCGACACGGCATCAGCACCCTCAGCCTCCACGGCTTTAGCTATTGAAGCAATATCTGTAACGTTTGGCGACAGCTTAACTATCACCGTACCGGGAAAGGCGGCCCTGACAGCACGGGTAACATCGGCCGCCCCTTCGCATGTAGTACCGAATGCCATACCACCCTGCTTTACATTAGGACAGGAAATGTTTATCTCTACTGCACTTACATGTTCCAGCGGCGCCAGTCGGCGGCACACCTCCACATAATCATCAATCTTAGCTCCCGAAACATTCACAATCATCCTGGAGCGGTACTTGCTGATGCGCGGATATATATTCTCTATAAAATAGTCGACTCCTTTATTCTGAAGCCCTACAGCATTAAGCATTCCCGAAGGGGTCTCCACCATTCGCGGATAGTCATTACCCTCTCTTGGCTCAAGGGTAGTTCCCTTCACGATATATCCACCCAGACGGTCAAGGTCAATAAAGTCAGAAAATTCCTCGCCATATCCGAATGTGCCGGATGCTGTCAGTACAGGATTAGCCAGTTGAAGCGAGCCTATATTTACATTCAAGTTTACCATGTCAGTTGATTTATATTGAACACAGGGCCCTCAGTGCAAACACAAACATTGCCCTTAACTGTTTTTTCCACACAACACAAGCATGCCCCGAGTCCACATGCCATAACATTCTCAAGCGACACTTCGCATTCAGCCCCAATAGATCGGGCCTTTGCCGCTACCGCCTTCATCATCGGCATAGGTCCACAGCAATATATCGCCGCGATATCTCCACGGTCCAATACACTGTTCTGCGTTATCAGCCCATGTTCTCCCATAGAGCCATCATCAGTTGAAATATATACACGTCCTAACGACTTGAATTCATCAAGCTGCAGCAGATCGTCCTTGCTTCTGGCAGCAAGCAGAAACTCCGGCTCTATACCAGCCTTCTTCATACAGCTTCCGAAATACAATAGCGGGGCCACCCCTACGCCTCCACCAACAAGTAGATAAGTGCGGCCATCTACTGCTTCAGACGGCATACTGAAGCCCCGACCAAGCGGCAGAAGGACATCTATTACACTACCCGCGGCAGCTTCCATCAGGTGGGCAGTTCCTTCCCCGGCTCTGCGGACAAGGAGCCACAACTCGTTTGATGAATAGTCAACATAATTCACCGATATCGGACGGCGTAAAAAAGTAGAAGGACTGTTATCAATCTTCACCTGCACAAATTGTCCGGGCAAAATTTCAGGCAACGCTTCTCCGCCATTCGGCCTCAACTTAAGCAAGGAATAGTTATGATGGATTGCCTCGTTGCTGACAATCACCATATTCATTATATATTTCTTAGGCATAACGTGTGAAAATATATTTGTCGTTTCGCAAATTTACATTTTTTCAGCGTCAAAAGCAACCGTCAGCATACAATAAACCCTCCGGAATCATATCATTTCATGAATTCCGGAGGGTTATTATGAATTAAATGATTGCTATCTATTAGATATTAAACCATTTTACATACGCAAAGTCCTGACGATGAGGAAGGTTTGAATTCTTGGGATAGATACGGAATCCATAGCGGTATACACCGGCTTCCTGAATGCGTTCGTTAAGTTCATAGGTCACAATGTTACCTTCTTCCTTAACCACATAGAACGGCTTAACGCCATAAAGGCTTTCCTCGCCGTCGTGCACACGATAAGCCACATACTCGACGCCAAGATCCTGACCAAGACCATTGGTATCAACCTTAACTTCTACCTTGTAGTCGTCGCCGGTATTGCCAACGGGGCCTTCGGAAACCTTCATGTCAACTACATGAACACCATCCCATGCATCAACAACCTTCTCTTTCCATGCCACAATTTCTTTGGCAAGCTTATCGCCATCAGCAGCAAGAGCATCAAAACGCATGCCTTCAGGACGATAGAAGCGTGTGATATAATCGTCAATCATTCGCTTCATGGTGAAGTGAGGTGCGATATGTCCTATAGAACGCTTAACATATTCAATCCATTCAGGTGAGTAGCCTGCTGAGTTCTTCTTGAAATACAGAGGTATGATTTCATTCTCAAGCATTGAGTAGATGGTAGCTGCATCAAGCTTGTCCTGCTGCGACTGGTCGGTGAATGTACGCTTTTCGGTAAGAGCCCATCCGGCTTTTTCATCGAACTTGTAGCCTTCATACCACCATCCGTCAAGCACAGAGAAATTGAGCACACCGTTCATCTCTGCCTTCTCACCGGATGTACCTGATGCCTCGAGAGGACGAGTGGGAGTGTTGAGCCAGATATCTACGCCGGTAACCAGACGCTTGGCCACTACCATATTGTAATCCTCAAGGAAAATAATCTTTCCAAGGAACTCAGGCATACGTGATATTTCCATGATTCTCTTGATAAGACCCTGACCGGCGCCATCGGCGGGGTGTGCCTTACCTGAGAACACGAACTGCACGGGGAACTGAGGATTGTTTACAATCTTGGCAAGGCGTTCGAGGTCGGTAAAGAGAAGATGCGCACGCTTGTATGTTGCGAAACGACGGGCGAAACCGATAATAAGCGCATTGGGATTAATCTTGTCAAGAATGCTCATCACAGCTGACGGATCGCGCTGTTCGGCAAGCCATTTAGCCTTGAAATCACGACGAACAAAGTTGATGAACTTGTTCTTCATGGTCATACGCAGATTCCAGATATCTTCATCGCTTACATTGAAGATTCCTTCCCATGCCTTGGGATCGCTCTGATTGTCGAACACCTGCTTTCCAAGACGCTCTGCATAGAATTCCTTCCATTCAGAAGCAGCCCAGGTAGGCATATGCACACCGTTAGTCACATAACCCACGTGGCTTTCCTGCCAGTCATAGCCTTTCCATATTCCTGCAAACATCTTCTTGGATACTTCGCCATGGAGCCAGCTAACGCCATTAGCTTCCTGACATGTATTAAGTGCGAACACGCTCATAGAGAAGCGTTCGTTGGTATCAGGATTCTCACGACCCATGTTCATAAGGTCAGACCAGGAGATACCGAGCTTACCTGGGAATTCATGCATATATTTGCCGAAGAGATCTTCGTCGAAGTAGTCATGTCCGGCAGGCACGGGAGTGTGAACTGTATACAAAGAAGATGCGCGCACAAGCTCAAGAGCGGTTGAGAAATCAAGATGCTGTTCCTGAACATAATCAACCAGACGCTGCAGGTTCAGCAGTGCGGCATGGCCTTCGTTGCAATGATAGAGCTTTGAGTTGATGCCAAGCTTCTTAAGCATAAGCACACCGCCGATACCGAGCAGATACTCCTGCTTGATACGGTTTTCCCAGTCGCCACCATAAAGTTTGTGTGTGATAGGACGATCATATTCACTGTTCATATCAAAGTCAGTATCCATCAGATACAACTTCATGCGGCCTACATTGACACGCCAGATATGTGAATAGATGATACGGCCGGGGAAGGGAACTTCCAGAATCATGGGACGGCCCTCTTCATCAAGCACCTGCTCGATAGGAAGCTGATTGAAATTCTGAGGCTCGTAGTTGGCTATCTGCTGACCATCGACAGAGAGAGTCTGTGTGAAGTATCCATAACGATAAAGGAAACCTACAGCTGTCATATCCACGCAGCTGTCAGAAGCTTCTTTGATATAGTCACCGGCAAGCACACCAAGACCGCCTGAATAAATCTTCAGACAGTTGCAGAGTCCGTATTCCATTGAGAAATATGACACTGAAGGAACATCAGAGCGCATAGGCTTTGCCATATATTCCTTGAAGTCGGCATACACCTTGTCAAGACGGCCCATGAAATCGGCATCGTTCATCACCGCGTTCAGACGATCGCTCTTGAGGTGCTGAAGCACGATCACAGGATTTTCACCGGTTGAGCGCCACATATCGGGATCAAGGTCACGGAACAGGGCCTTGGCCTCGCTATTCCATACCCACCACAGGTTCTTTGAAATCTCTTCAAGCGGTTTCAGCTTAAGAGGAAGGTGAGCCACAACGGTGGCATCATGCCACACAGGGGCATTCGTGTTACTTACTTTAATTTTCATATTCAGATATTGTCTATTTTTTCATTATTATTTGTTGCGCTCGGCCTCACGTTCAAACGCTATCTTGAAGGCCTCAACGTAATACTCTATAAAATACTGCCATGCGGCACGAGATGCTGTGGCAAATGCTTGCTTCTGTATGGCGGTAAGAGCTGATTTGTCGGAACCGGTAAGATACTTCAGTGAGCGTGCTATTGAATCGGCCACATCATCGTAGTTTGAATCATTGCGGCCTATCACCGTCACACCACTGTTCTCAAATCCGTTCTCACATGAACGGAGAATCCACTGTCCGAATCCTGACAATGTAGTTGTGACTGTGGGAACACCAAATGCCACACTCTCCAACGGGGTATATCCCCATGGTTCATAATACGAAGGGAATACGGTGGCATCCATGCCTATCAGCAGATCGTAATAACTGAGATTGAATATACCGTCGGTACCATTAAGATAGCACGGCACATATATAACTGATACACGGCTCTGAGCATCGTTTACGAAACTCATCTGGTGTATGCGGTTGATTATCGGGTCAGAATCCGGATTGAATATCTGATGCGTTATAACCGGGTCCACCAACGCTCCGTCCGCTCCCTTTGCCATAGCCTCGCGCAGGTCAAAGCGGGCATCGCCTGACCATGCGGGAACCATAACAAATGCAAGCACATCGCGCATCGGCGCTTTATCGGTAAGCATTCTCAAAGAATCCAGATATACATCAATACCCTTATTGCGATATTCGCAGCGTCCGGAAGTGACAACAATAAATGTATCATCGCCAAACTTACGTCCGCTAAGGACAGAAGCCACATCAAGCATCACCCTGCGGGCATCGGCACGGAAAGCGTTAAACTTGGTCTTAGCCGGCACGAAGTTTTTCTCAAAACCATTTGGAGTAACCACATGCGGACGAATCTCAAGCAGCTGTTCGCATTCAATAGCCGTTATATCGCTTACAGTTGTAAAACAATCAGCCTGATGCGCCGCTATCTTTTCAAGCGAGTGCTTGGACTCCATGTTAAGCTCACGCGCCATCTGGTCGCCGTTATAGCCCTTCATATAGTCATACAAAGGCTTTCCGTTTCCGCAGATGCTGCGTCCTATACTTGTGGCATGGGTGGTGAATATTGTGGCCACATGAGGAAGCTTCCACTTAACATACAGCAGTCCCATTCCTGTAGTCCATTCATCGAAGTGGGCAATCACCCGCTTCTTATCCGCTCCTATAAAGTTGCAGATACTTTCAATGACCAATCCTGCTGCATGTGAGAAAGCGCACGCCTCGTCATAATCGCCGTATGCATGGAGCGAATCCACACCAAAACGGTCCCACATCTCACCGTAGAATTCGTTTTTCACATCATACATCCCCTGGAATCCGACAAGCACAGCTATCGGGCGTCCGGGAACATTCCATCGTCCGGTTCTTACTGTTATACCGGCGGGTAGGTCTACACTGTTTTTCCAGGATTTGAGTACTGAGGCCTGTTCTATAAAATATGGCGACGGATTCTCCGAACCCCATACATCAGGCCCTATAAATACAACCTTATCCTTATAAATCTTTTGAAGCGTCTTTGCTTTAGTTGACAGGACTGTGTATATACCGCCTATCTTGTTGCACACTTCCCATGATGTCTCAAACATCATATCAAGTGCTACACTGGCTTCATCCATATACTATAATTTCAATTTTAATTTCGCCGCAAAATTACTAATTTTTTATCTATTCAGCGAATGTTGTAACATATAATTAACGGAGCCACACCACTTTTACACGAATTTTAACTACACAAATGCATACCGATTCAAATAAAATTTTGTAATTTTGCACCATTATGAAACGGATTATACTGACATCAGCCATCGCCGCAACGCTACTGTTCATGGGCATTCCAGTCATGTCAGCGGCTGAGTCAGCCACATCCACTACAAAAGCACAGGAACCCGGAATAACAGCCACCACAAGCGCTGAGCCAACCATTAAAATAAATTCAGGGAATCTTGAAATTTCAGTTCCGGACGACACAATATATAACTTTAACATATACTCAATAACAGGCCAGCTTGTCAAAACGCTGAAATTATCCGACGGAACAGCCTCAGTAGAGCTTCCGCGTGGATGTTATATTGTGAAGTGCGAGAAGTGGTCAAAAAAAATCATCATCCGATAATACCCAATACATATCTAAATTACAGCCCCACTATTTAGATAAACTCTAAATAGTGGCCATTTTTCTTGCTATTCCCGTCCTATTTTCTCAAATTTGCACAAATTTTACAGCAAATGAGATTAGACGAGCTACAGACCGGACAGGAAGCCATGATAGTAAAAATTCTGGGGCATGGTGCCTTCAGAAAACGCCTTATTGAAATGGGATTTATCAACGGACATGAAGTCAAGGTGCTTCTTCATGCCCCGTTGCGCGATCCTATAAAATACAGCATCATGGGCTATGAAGTTTCACTCCGCCGGGCTGAGGCACATCTGGTTGAGGTGCTCCCGATTGAGGACACGCATACTGTTGCCGAAAACACAATACCCGATGAAAACTCATCAGCGAAGTCATGCACATCGGAAGAATTCAGCAAGCAGAGATGCACTATAAATGTAGCTCTTGTAGGAAACCCAAACTGCGGAAAGACATCGCTGTTCAATATAGCCTCAGGCGCACGCGAGCATGTAGGGAACTATAGCGGTGTGACTGTCGATGCAAAAAAGGGCTCGTTCAAATACCGCGGATACACATTCAACATCGTTGACCTTCCGGGCACATATTCTCTCGCAAGCTACTCGCCTGAAGAATTATACGTCCGCCGGTTTCTGAAAGCGGAAACTCCTGACGTCATAATCAATGTAGTAGTAGCCTCAAATCTTGAACGAAATCTATATCTCACCACTGAGCTGATCGATATGGACCGCTCCATGGTGATAGCTCTCAACATGTATGACGAGCTTGAGAATGCAGGCGACAAGCTTGACTACAAGCTGCTCGGTGAGATGATAGGCGTACCGGTTGTCCCTACAGTTTCACGCTCAGGCAAAGGTATCAATCAGCTGTTTGACACCGTAATATCTGTATTTGAGGGACATGATGAGGCGGTACGCCATATCCACGTACCGCTTGGCGATGATCTTGAATCAGCTGTAACCGTCCTCAAAGATGAGATAAAAAAGGATGGATATATCGGCCGGCACTTCTCGCCGCGTTATCTTGCGATAAAACTATTTGAGCACGACAAGGAGACGGAGGAGATTATTGCTGCAAGCCCGGATGCCAAGAAGATACTTGACGAGCGCGACAAACTTTCCGAAAAGGTAGAGCGACTAACGCACGACGACATTACATCCGTGATTGCAGAGAAAAAGTACGGGTTCATATCCGGCGCCCTTACCGAAACGCTTGTAAAAGGTAGCAAGGATATCGCGCAGACCACACATGTCGTTGACGCGCTTGTCACCAACAAGCTATTCGGATTCCCGCTATTCCTTGCCATAATGTTCTTCATATTCTGGGCCACATTTGAAATAGGCTCCTACCCCATGGACTGGATTGAGACCGGAGTAGGATGGCTGAGCCGGTTTGTACAGGGCGCACTCCCCGACGGACCTTTGAAGGATCTGATTGCCGATGGCATAATCGGTGGTGTAGGCGGCGTGATAGTTTTCCTGCCCAATATCCTGATACTGTACTTCTGCATATCATTTATGGAGGATTCCGGCTATATGGCCCGAGCCGCATTCATTATGGACAAGCTGATGCACCGGATTGGGCTTCACGGCAAGTCATTCATACCGCTCATCATGGGATTCGGCTGCAATGTGCCTGCCATCATGTCAAGCCGTAGCATTGAGAGCCGCAGTAGCCGCATAATCACAATTCTTATCAACCCGTTCATGTCATGTTCGGCGCGTCTGCCTATATATGTGCTGTTAGTCGGCACGTTCTTCAGCAGCCATGCCTCTATTGTTTTCATGGGACTTTATCTGTTGGGAATTCTTGTGGCCATGGGTACAGCACGAATGCTCCGCCGGTTCTACTTCAAGGAGGATGAGACTCCGTTTGTCATGGAACTCCCCCCCTACCGTATCCCTACCTTCAAAAGCCTCCTGCGCCACATGTGGGGCAAAGGAGAGCAGTATCTGAAGAAAATGGGCGGTGTAATCCTCGTTGCCTCTATCATTGTATGGGCGCTCAACTACTTCCCCATACATGACGAACCTACATCAGCTCCAACATCCGATATTGAAATAGCGGCAACCGGCGATGACTCAGCCATCGACCCGGATTCTGACTCGTATCTTGAGATGGCCGGTAAATTAGTGAACCCGGTAATGGAACCGCTCGGTTTCCATTGGCGTGGCACCGTAGCCGCACTCGCCGGAGTACCTGCAAAAGAGATTGTGGTTTCCACCCTCGGCGTGCTTTACACCGGCGATGAAGAGATTGACGACACGAC
The DNA here is from genome assembly GCA_910586895.1 of uncultured Muribaculaceae bacterium. Taxonomy (GTDB): domain Bacteria; phylum Bacteroidota; class Bacteroidia; order Bacteroidales; family Muribaculaceae; genus Paramuribaculum. The sequence continues at coordinate 284,983 of CAJUIW010000001.1, forward strand.
ACTCGGCACACGCATCACCACTCCGAATCCCAAGACAGGACAACCCGACTTCACTGCGGCCTCAGCACTCGCATTCATGGTATTCATACTATTGTATTGTCCATGCATGGCCACCGTGACAGCCATTGTCAAGGAAACAGGCAGTTGGAAATATGGGGCGTTCTCTGTGATATACAACACCGCGGTAGCATGGCTGCTCGGTGCTGCGGTTTACCGGTTGGCGCTGTTATTCTAATTCCACGACCGTTATACCGGCTCCGCCAAACTGTACATGCTCGTCACGATATGACTGCACACCCGGAACCGAATCAAGGTAATTGCGTATATACTGCCGCAATGCTCCGGTTCCGGTACCATGCAGTATGCGCACCCTTCCGGCATTGAACTGTATGGCATCGTCGATAAAATATGTCACGGCTTGCACAGCCTCATCCACGCGCATACCGCGCACATCAATCTCCCGCTTGAATCCAAGCTGACGCGTACGCGCGGCATCGGTTGTTGATGCGCTTATGAATGTAGCCCCCTTCACCGCGGTAGGAATTTTAGCCATAGTGTGTTTAAGGCGGTCAAGTTTAACCGTTGTTTTTATCATTCCGAACACTACAACAGCCTTGTTTCCCTGAATCTCCTCAACACGTCCGGGTGAGCCTTCGCCATCAAGTTTCACGACATCGCCTACTGCTATAGGACGCAGAGCCTCCTGCTGAATCGCGTCATTGCACAGCCCTTTCTTCTTCTTTTTCGGAGCCTTATCAAGCAGCTTGTTCGACCCTGGACGCAGCTCCGCCATGGCCTGACGCTCCTGTTCAAGCTTCTTTCGTGCCTCAAGGGTACGCGCCTTATCGGCCTGGGAACTGCGTATTTCCTGAATGGTACGTTCAATAGCCGCATTTGACCCTTCAAGAATACGCCGGGCCTCACTCTTAGCCTCCTCGATGATTTCACGCCTGCGCTCGCGTAGCATTTCGGCATCATTCTCGTATCGGGCCAAGCTTTCCTCCACTTTTTTCTCCTTCTGCCTGATGGAAGCCCTCTTGTTTTCCCAATACCGGCGGTCGCGCGCTATATCAAGCAGATATTTGTCCATATTGACATAGTCGCTGCCCACTATCGCCTCGGCATCAGATATAATTTCGGCCGGCAGGCCTGTCTTACGCGCAATCTCGATAGCAAATGAGCTGCCCGGATTGCCTATCGACAGTTTGAACAGAGGCTGCATAAGATGTCGGTCATACAGCATGGAGCCGTTGACAAGTCCCTCGGTTTCCTCCGCATAATGCTTGAGATTCTGATAATGTGTTGTTATCACTCCCCACATCTCCCGGCTGTTTATCTGCTTCAATATTGCCTGAGCAAGCGCACCGCCAATCTGAGGCTCGGTTCCTGATCCGAATTCGTCAATAAGAACCAGACTTCGCGCACCGCCACGCTGTAGCAACAGCTTCATATTTTTAAGGTGTGAGCTGTAAGTGCTGAGGTCATCCTCAAGCGATTGGTCGTCACCTATATCGATGAATATATCCTCAAAGATACCGAAATGCGAATTTTCATAAGCCGGAGGAAGCATGCCGCACTGGGTCATATATTGGACTATACCTACAGTCTTAAGGCATACCGATTTACCGCCGGCATTAGGGCCGGAGATAACCAGCAGTCGCTCACGTCCGCTTAGCGTTATATCCAGCGGCACAACCTTTTTGCCTTGCCGCTCAAGTGAGAATAGCAGACCGGGGTGACAGGCATGATACCATTCCAGCTCCACATTGCGGCTCAGGTGTGGCATTGTTGCTCCACACATGTCGGCATACAGGGCCTTGGCATGGATAAAATCAATCTCCGCCAACACTTCAGCGCTCATAAGCATATCGTCGGCATGCGGCCGCAGTTCTGCCGCAACGCCGGTAAGTATACGGGTTATCTCACGGCGCTCGGCCATCTGCATTTCCCGTATACGGTTGTTGATCTCCACTACTTCAGCCGGCTCAATAAACACCGTTTTTCCTGACGCTGATTCATCATGCACAATACCGTTTATGCGGCGTTTATACATCGGAGCTACCGGAATGACCATTCGTCCATCACGCATTGCCGGCGAAGCATCAGCATCAAGCATCCCCTCCTGCATGGCCCGGGCCATAACCCTGCGCATAGCCGAGCTGGCCGCTCCCGCCATAGAGTTGAGCTGACGGCGTATATCCGAAAGTTCAGCCGAAGCATTATCCTTCACATTTCCGAAACGGTCAATCACAGCATCTATTGTCGCCACACTTTGAGGAAAAGTGAACAGTCCGGCCGCGATATTGGCAAGTTCAGGCGTAGCAGTCACGGCATCATCCGCACCCGGGCGACGACGATCAAAAAACTGGCTGAGCTCTGTCATCAGAGCAAGACTGCGGCGCACTATCAGCAGCTCAGCCGCCGGAAGAAATGTCCCCGGCACCTTAAGCGTACGTATCTGCGCACGGAAATCGCCGATGTCACCCAACGGTAACTTATCGTCACCACGATTAATGCCCAGCATCTCATGTGTGGCGGTAAGCGCCCGGCTGACCTCATCAAAATCCGGCATGAAATGCATATCGTCAACCAGCTCACGCGCCCCTGCGGTCAGACATTGCTGCCGAAGCTCCTCGCGCACAGCTGTAAAGCCCACTTTATGTTCGAATGAATCAGGATAAATCATAATGCAAAGATACAAAAAAAGATGCTTCCAATATTTGGAAACATTTTTCACACACCACATGTTATATGATAAAACAAATATTCAACTATTAAAACTTCTTATTATGAAAACTCGTAATCTAAACTTCTGGGGTAAATCCAAATATTGGTGGATTATTCTCACTGTTGGTATCCTGATGGTTCTCAGTGGATTTGCCTATTGGTTCTGGCCGGTTGCCGGATATGCGGTGGCCTCACAGATTTTCGGATGGATGCTTGTGCTTGCAGGCATCGTACAGCTTTGTGTAGCTGCCGGACCGGATCACGCCCGTGGATGGGGATGGTGGATAGCCGGAGGCGTGATTGACATGTTCATCGGCTTCATGCTTGTGCGCAGCGTAATTCTTTCGGAAGCCGTATTCCCCTACTTCATCGCTATAATATTCCTGTATTGGGGCATTTCAGCGATCATCTCTTCAGTGTGTCAGCGTCAGCGCCGCTACTGGTGGCTATATCTGATCAATGGTATACTGCTTATGGTGATAGGTTTCTTCTTTGTTGAAGCCGGATGGTATCAGGACATGCTTATGACAAGCTTCCTCACCTCACTGGCATTTATCTACTGGGGATTCACTATCTCAATGCTCAGCTACGACATGCGTCCTACAATCGATGAATAACGCATCTCACATATATTAAGCGTCTTGCCTGCGGGTCCACAAACCACGCAGGCAAGCCTTATATTTGTTAAAAACGTTAATTATTCATATATCAGGCCACAATTATCCTCTTAATGACTATTTTTGTGTAATCATGCCTTAATAGAATTAAACCGGCGCCTAATAATCCGGTCTAAAGAGCATAACTAACTGTAAAAACTAAAATAATATTAATAGGATATGAACACAAAAATCACAGCACTCTTTCTCTCAATGCTAATGGGTGGCGTGTCCTTAGCATCAGCCCAGAGCTATGACGACGATGACATCTACTTCAACCCGTCAAAAGCCAAGGCTCCTGTCAAAGAGAAAAAGGTCACTCCGGCAAAGACAAATGGAGTGATTCTATATCCGGCAACTGACTATCCGGCTGCCGATTCATATACCGTGCCTGAGTATTCGTCACGTTCTGTCGATGAGTACAATCGTCGTGGTATATTTGCCGATGACAAGCCTGCGGCATCTGATTCTATTTCAGCCGATGCGTTTGCCAACACCCGCAAGATCGAGCGCTTCTACAATCCTGAGATCGTAAAAGGTACGCAGGATGAGGAACTCGCACAGTATTATTATGCCGAACCCGCCAACATCAACATCATAATAAACACTCCCGACTACTGGGGCTATCCTTATTATGGCCGGGCCTGGGCTTGGGGCAACCCCTGGTATTGGGGTGGCTGGGGTCCGTCATGGGCCTGGAGTCCCGCTTGGTCATGGGGTTGGGGACCGTCGTGGTCCTGGACATGGGGTCCTTCATGGGGCTGGGGTCCATCCTGGGGATGGGGACCCGGCTGGGGCTGGGGCGCTTCATGGGGCCCGGCCTGGGGTTGGACCGCACCTTCCCGTCGTCCGGGAGCCGTTGGCAATATACGTCCTGCATACGCAGGCCGTCCGGGCAACGCTGCCGGCTACCGTCCGGGCAGAGGCTCAGGCACAATCAATAACAGCGGCTACCGCCCCGGCAGAGGAAATGTACGTGGTACTATAAACAATAATAGCGACTACAACAACAGATACAAGCCCACTTCACGTCCCGGCAACAGCAACCAGAACAACAACGGTTATCGTCCGGGCAACACCCGCGGCTCGTCATGGGGTACCGGCACTTCGGGTGGCGGTGGCATGCGCGGCGGATTTGGCGGCGGTGGCTCACGTGGCGGCGGTGGAGGACGCGGTCGTCATTAAACACTCTCTTAATTATTCATTCAAACAGATTCTTTTATGAAAAAGAGAATTATCACAGCAGCAGCCTGCGCCATACCTATGGCATTGATGGCTCAGACAGCTCTTGATCTATATCAGATGTCAGCTTATGACCTCCGTGGAACAGCGCGTTTCATGTCAATGGGCGGAGCCTTCGGAGCCTTAGGTGGTGATCTTTCCACACTCAACCAGAATCCCGGCGGTATAGGTGTTTACCGCAAAAGCGAGGTGGGTGTAACTCTGGACATTGACATGCAGAGTGCAAAATCCACAACCCTAAGCGGAATGGAAAGCATCAACCAGACTAAAGTGGCTTGCAACAACTTCGGATACATAGGCTCCATATATACCGGTAGTGAGACGATGCCATTCTTCCAATGGGGAGCATCATACAACCGCGCCGCGTCATTCAACCGCCGCTATAAAGGCACGTTCGGTTCAATGAACGGTTCATTGTCCAACTATATAGCCGGATATACTACCGATGAAAATTGGCCCTCCTCCACATTGGTAGGCTCTGATAACAACTATTTTGCCTACAACGCCCCCTGGATGAGCATACTCGGCTACAACTCTTTTATAATCAACCCCGTAGGCAACGGCTCTAACTACAACGGCTTATGGCGTGAGACAGGCGACATCACCGGTCCGGCATCGACAGGCGTAAGCACGTTTGACGTAGAGGAACGGGGCTATATTGACGAGTATGAGATAAACTTCGGCGGCAATATCCGCGACGTAGTGTACTGGGGTATCGGATTCGGCATAACCGATATCGATTACACCCAGAGTACATATTATACTGAAGATATTGAGAATGCACGCATTCCTCAGCAGCGCCCGGCCACCCCGGATGATCCCGAGGGCGATATAGTTGACGGACAGGTTGTTGACGGCACCACCACCGGCAACGGTGGCTTCGGGCTTGCCAATGCAAAGCATATATCAGGTTCTGGCTACAACTTCAAGGCCGGTATCATAGTCCGTCCTATCAACGAGCTACGTCTTGGATTTGCGGTGCATACTCCCACATATTATAACCTGACTCAGACAGCCCTGGCCGATATCGATTACGGATATGGCTATACAAGCGGACCTGCCAAGCCCGACTATACCGGCACACCGGAGGATTATGTACAGTGGAAATACCGGACCCCGTGGCGTATGATTGTCAGCGCTGCCGGAGTTATCGGTTCACGTGCCATAGTCAGTGTTGACTATGAATACCGCCCTTATCAGACAATGTCGGCAAAATCTGACGGAGGATATGAGTATTCCGACATTCAGACTGATGTCAAGAGCTACTACAAGGCATCGAACATTCTACGTATCGGTGCGGAATATCGCCTGAATTCACATCTCAGCGTACGTGCCGGATATGCCTACGAGTCAACTCCCACAAAGACAGAGTTTCAGGAGAGCAAGATTCCCGTCTACACCTCCAATCCCGATGATTCAGGTACAAACCCGTCATATTCAGTTGACAAGAGCTCACAGTACATAACATGTGGCCTCGGCTACCGCTATAAGAACTTCTATGCTGATGCAGCTTACGTGCATAAGCATCGCGAAAGCACATTCCACCCCTACACTGCCAACTCATATACAAGCACTCCTTACAGTGCCACTATCGCACAGAATTCAAACAATATAGTTCTGAGTGTAGGATTGAAATTCTAAGAATAAATCTGACATTAATATCCAGTCCGCGGTTGAGCATAAAATCATCCGCGGACTTTTGATTTATCGTATGATTTCATAAAAAGATTTTCTTATCTTTGTGAGATAAAAACACCTCTTTTTATATAAGACAATGCCAAGTATATCCCATCGCGGCGAGATAATGCCCGCTTCACCTATACGAAAACTTGTCCCGCTGGCCAATGAAGCCACAGCCCGCGGAGTACATGTGTACCGCCTCAACATCGGCCAGCCTGACCTTCCCACACCCAAGGAGGGCCTTGACGCCCTGAAGAAAATTGACCGTCAGACGCTGGAATACAGCCCCTCGGAAGGATTGTACAGCCTGCGCAAACGTCTTGAGAACTACTATCACAGATTCCATATCAACGTTGATGTTGACGATATCATAGTCACTACCGGTGGTTCGGAAGCTGTTCTTTTCGCATTCATGGCCACGCTGGATCCGGGAGATGAAATAATAGTCCCCGAACCTGCTTATGCCAACTACATGGCATTCGCGATCTCAGCCGGGGCTAAAATCATAACCGTACCGTCAAGTATCGACGAAGGGTTCGCACTCCCTCCGGTTGAGAAATTCGAGGAACTTATCACACCCCGTACCAAAGGGATTCTGATCTGCAATCCGAACAACCCGACAGGATATCTCTACACACAGAAGGAGATGAACCAGATACGTGATCTGGTCAAGAAGTACGATCTGTTCCTGTTTTCCGATGAAGTTTACCGCGAATACTGCTATACCGGTGCTCCGTATATCTCCGCATTCCATCTTGAAGGTATTGAGGAGCAGGTAGTGCTTATCGACTCTGTGTCAAAGCGTTACAGCGAATGCGGTATCAGAATCGGCGCCATCATCACCAAGCATAAGGAGCTTAAGAAGAACGTGATGAAGTTCTGTCAGGCCCGCTTAAGCCCGCCATTATTAGGTCAGATTGTTGCGGAGGCCTCTATCGATGCCACTCCGGAATATATGCTTATGACCTACAATGAATACGTGGAGCGCCGTAAATTCCTGATTGACGGTATCAATAAGATTCCGGGGTGCTACTCCCCCATACCCATGGGCGCATTCTATACCGTAGTAAGCCTTCCGGTAGATGACGCTGATAAGTTCTGCGAATGGTGCCTGAAAGAATTTTCGTATGAAGGGGCTACAATATTCATGGCTCCTGCATCAGGATTCTACACAACACCGGGAATGGGTAAAAACGAAGTCCGCATGGCATATATTCTTAAAAAAGAAGATCTTGCCAAAGCACTGAAAGTGCTTGCGGAAGCCCTTAAAGCATATCCGGGTCGAACAATAAAAGACTGAGCGGCGTGCTGCTATCAGCTTACATAGGCCAACGGCTGAGCCTTCGTCCCGGCTCGGGAAAACGTGCTTCAGCCGGAACATTTGTGGCAGTGACCGGCATAACGCTGGCCATTGTCATAATGGCTATAGCCATAGCCGTGGTTACAGGCTTCAAAAAGGAGATACAGGAAAAAGTGATAGGATTCAACTCCGAAATTGCCATATATCCGGCCGATTCGTATTCTGACTCGCTATACACATCCGGACTGACATTGAACAGCGACCTTCTGGATATCATAGCCGATATCGCTCCTGAGGCAAAAACCGAGCTTATGGTCCGACAGCCGGCCATACTCAAGACTGACAGCGCATTCCAAGGCATAGTGCTGAAAGGGATGGCGCCGGGAGTGGGAACCGATTTCCTTAGCAAGAGCATGGTGGCCGGGAAAGCCATACTGACAAGCGAGGGCAATGATTCGCTGCTCAACACCATAGTCATATCCCAAAACATGGCTGATGCTCTCGGACTGAATATCGGCGACAGGGTAAACACGCATTTCCTGCTTGACAATAATGTACGCACACGCAAACTCACCATTTCCGGGATATACAACACATATTTCTCCGATTATGACAAGCTCTACGCTTTCGCGCCGATAGAATTTCTGCAACGCTTCAACCATATCGACTCATTGACGGGGAATGCTCTTGAACTCAGAGGGATTGACATCGACCGCATTCCTGACATATCATCGCATCTGGAGGCTGAGCTTATAATGGATGCGGCCAGACAGAACCGCACCTCAGCCTATCATATAACGGATGTACTCGAGACGAACGCTCTGTATTTCAACTGGCTTGATCTGCTTGACACGAATGTGGCAGTCATTATAATACTTATGACCATCGTGTCGGCTTTCACCCTGATATCAAGCCTGTTCATAATCATACTTGAGCGAGTCAACATGATAGGCCTTATGAAAGCCCTCGGAGCCACCAATTCGCTTATCAGGAAAATATTCATTTACATGTCCGAAAGGCTGGTGATACGCGGAATCATTATCGGCGACATTCTCGCGATAGGGATAATACTGCTGCAGCAACACACACATTTCCTGCATCTTGACCCTGAAGCGTATTATCTGAGCTACGTACCGGTGGAATTCAACTGGTGGTATCTTGCACTCCTCAACATTGGAGTCATCATAGTATCATGCGCCGTGCTTATCGTACCCTCCGCAGCCATTTCGCGCATGACACCTGCTAAAACACTGCGATATGAATAATCTTTTTGGCACGATATTTGTTTAACTGATATATAACACAGATTCGATAATCTGCATTTATCCATTTGTCACTAACTTATAATTATTAATATGCCCGATAAGAACAACGCCGCTTCAAATCCTATGCCCGATATGGTAAAACTGATCATTGAGGGGATTCAGGAACGTAAAGGCAAGAAAATAAGCTATATCGACTTATCCGACATTGAGAGTGCGGCCACCTCCGGCTTCATTATTTGTCAGGGTACAAGCTCAATGCAGGTCAGCGCCATTGCCGACAGCGTGCGCGAATACCTTCTTGAACACGCCGGAATAAAGCCATACAACTATGACGGCTACCGCAATTCGCAGTGGATAGTCATTGATTACGGAGCCCTGCTTGTTCATGTATTTCTGCCGGAAGTACGCGAGCTGTATAACCTTGATGAATTATGGAGCGACGCTCCGGTGACTGAAATCCCGGACCTCGACTAAAATATCTGTACGTTAAAATATCGAGTTGACAAGACTCTCTTAGAAATCAACAATGCAAAAGCCAAAGAAACCACTGATACGATTCAGCATGTACTGGATGTACGTTATAATATTTATAGCGCTCATCGGACTGCTGTATGTAGATGACAACTCTGTGACTAAAGAAGTGTCATTCTCGGAATTTGACAAGATTGTCAATACCGGAGGCGTATCAAAGATTGTAGTGTTCGCCAAAAAGGGCGAAGCTGAAGCAGTGCTTACTGATTCCATTGCCGCAAAGACATTCGGCCCCAGGTATAAGGCAGACTCAGGAGTGACAGCCAAAGTATTTACCAATATCCCGTCGGCCGACAATCTTCAGCAAAAGATTGACCAGTGGCAGGCATCCGGAGTGTTCAAGGGTGATGTCCAGTACCAGCAGTCATCGGACTTCAGTTCATACCTCTGGTCATTCGGCCCGATAGTCCTTCTGATAGCCTTCTGGATATGGATGATGAAGCGCATGTCAGGCAAGGGCGATGGAGGCGGCGGAGTGTTCAGTGTGGGCAAATCCAAAGCCAAGATATTTGACAAGGATGGTCCGATACAGGTGACATTCAAGGATGTAGCCGGCCTATCGGAAGCTAAGACTGAGATTGAGGAAATAGTGGAGTTCCTTAAGAATCCGCAGCGCTACACCAACCTTGGTGGTAAAATTCCTAAAGGTGCGCTCCTTGTAGGCCCTCCCGGAACTGGTAAGACGCTCCTTGCCAAAGCTGTGGCCGGAGAAGCCAACGTGCCGTTCTTCTCAATGTCAGGTTCTGACTTTGTTGAGATGTTCGTAGGTGTCGGAGCTTCACGTGTACGCGACCTGTTCCGTCAGGCTAAGGAGAAAGCCCCCTGTATAGTGTTCATCGATGAAATTGATGCCGTAGGTCGCGCCCGCGGACGCAACCCCAACATGGGTTCAAATGACGAACGCGAAAACACTCTAAACCAGCTCCTTACAGAGATGGATGGCTTCGGGACAAACAGCGGTGTGATAATCCTTGCCGCTACTAACCGTGCCGATATTCTTGACAAGGCGCTTCTGCGTGCCGGACGTTTTGACCGCCAGATATATGTGGATCTTCCCGACCTGAATGACCGTGTGGCCATATTCAATGTCCACCTGCGTAAAATCAAGACTGACGAGTCAGTTGATGTTGACCTTCTTGCACGTCAGACTCCGGGCTTCTCAGGTGCAGATATCGCCAATGTATGTAACGAGGCGGCTCTTATCGCCGCGCGTCACAACAAACCTACTGTAGGACGTCAGGATTTCATTGATGCCGTTGACCGCATAATAGGTGGTCTGGAGAAGCGCTCTAAAATCACCACTGATGAAGAAAAGCGCTCAATAGCCATCCACGAGGCCGGGCATGCTACCATATCATGGCATCTACGCTACGCCAATCCGCTGATAAAGGTTACAATTGTTCCCCGAGGCAAGGCTCTCGGTGCCGCATGGTACCTGCCGGAAGAACGTCAGATAACCCCTACTCAGGCTATTCTTGATGAAATGTGCTCCACACTTGGAGGACGTGCTGCTGAGGAACTCTTCCTCGGGCGCATATCGACCGGAGCTGCCAACGACCTCGAACGTGTCACCAAGCAGGCTTATGCCATGGTGGTCTACTACGGTATGAGCGACAAGCTTCCAAACCTGTGCTACTATGACTCCACCGGTCAGGATTATGGTTTCTCCAAACCGTACTCCGATGAACGCGCCAAACTGATTGACGAGGAGGTGTCACGTATCATCAACGAACAGTATGAACGCGCCAAGGCCATACTGCGTGAGCATGCCGAAGGCCATGCCAAACTCGCCGAAACCCTTATAACACGCGAAGTGATATTCACCGAGGATGTGGAACAGATATTCGGCAAGCGCCAGTGGACCTCACGCACCGATGAAATACTTGCCGCAAAGCAGATTTCCGAAAAATCGGAGAGCAGCGCCACTGCCGCCAATGACAGCAATGCGCCGACTGCCGAGGATAAAGGCAGCACCACAGGCTCAGATGATTCTCAATCAGAGAACGCGAAGGAGGAGAATAAACCGGACGTTCCGGCCATCCCGGATATTCCACAGACTCCGCCCCCATTCAATGGCCTTCCTGATGAAGATAAACAAGGCTAAATAATAATGAGGGATGACCAAATGGTCATCCCTCATTATTTTTATATCAATATAGTACTGAGATCAGTCAATCTTGATTTCTGCCTCGCACATTTCATCGTATGCAGCCCAGTCAGGATCATTTTCACAATAAATGGATATAGGCAGAAGAGGCATATCGGCAAGAGCTTCGTTAAGCTTACGTCCGAATATATTCGTACTCAATGTATAGAACACCCAGTTGCGCTCGTCATCGCCTGTGAATATGCCGGTAAGCACAGCTACGGGGTCGCGCTTGAATGTTCCGATCAGCAGATCCTGCACCTCCGACATCAATTCCGAGTCCTGTTTCGAGGGCATTCCGTCAGCCATTCCCTCATACTTCCATGTCACCTCTACCCGGACATTAAACTTAGGATTTTCACGGAAACGGCCAACATCACGCCGGCCCGTCACCATCATCAGACGTCCTGATTCACTTTCGGCCGGTGCGGTCCACCACACTCCGCCGCCATTATCTTCTTCGTGCATTAATAGGTCAATTTAAAATATTGCTCTAAGTTAAAATCTTTTTTTGTTATTTTTATAACTTTAGATAACAAAATTTGGCGCTTCGGTTTTCTCTCACTATTTTTGTAGTAATAATAGACTTATAATATACCAACATACAATGGAAATAAAAGGAAAAATTATTGTAGCGCTCCCTGAGGTTTCAGGTGTGGCAAAAGCCTCCGGCAATCCTTGGAAAAAGCGTGAATATGTTCTTGAGACTCAGGAGACATACCCCAAGAAAGTTCATTTCGATCTGTTTGGCGAACGTGCCGACCAGTATCCTCTTTCAGTAGGCGATGACGTGACCCTGAGCTTCGATATAGAGAGCCGTGAATATAACGGACGCTGGTTTACAAGTATCCGCGGATGGAAAGTGGATAAGAACAATGCAGCTCCCGCCGCCGGCACACCTGCCGACTTCCCCGCAGCGCCTCCGGTTGATTTCCCGCCGGCACCCGGAGAGGAAGATCTCCCGTTCTAACCCCTCCGCCTCTATAACAGAGGACTGAAAAAAATTTCCAGCAAGGAACTCCCTACGCACTTGAGCTAAACCCGGTCGTATAGAGTTCCTTGCGCATATTAAAACAAATGATATAAATAATTAACAAAAAAATATTCTAATAACATGATTAAGCGTTTTATTTCAGCTGTAGCTCTGTCAGCTGCGCTGTTGCTCCCCACCGGCGCAATGGCTGCTGAAAGCTACATCCCGTCAGAAGCCGTGAAAAAATCACAGGCTGAATTTGAAGCTGACGGATTCGGTGTATTTCTTCATTGGGGATTGTACAGCATGTTTGCACAGGGAGAATGGTATCTTAACTATGGTATCAATGCCAAAGAATATGCAAAGTCGGCCCGCGCATTCTATCCTGCCGATTTCAATGCCCGCGAATGGGTTAAGGCCATCAAAGCTTCGGGTGCAAAATATATCACTTTCACCACCCGCCATCATGACGGATTCTCCATGTGGGATACAGATCAATCGGACTACAACATTGTGGATGCTACTCCGTTCAAGCGCGATGTAGTGAAGGAGCTTGCAGAAGCCTGTGCCGAAGAGGATATCAAACTTCACCTCTACTACTCACACATCGACTGGACTCGCGAGGACTACCCCTCTGGACGTACAGGATTGAAAACCGGACGTGACTCTACAAAGCGCGACTGGCCTTCATACTACAAATTCATGAACAACCAGCTCACAGAACTGCTTACCAACTATGGCCCGATCCGCGCCATCTGGTTTGATGGATTCTGGGATCATGACGAAGACTCAGTTCCCTTCAACTGGGAACTCCCTGAACAGTACGCCATGATTCATAAACTGCAGCCCGGTTGCCTTGTGGCCAACAACCATCACTCAGCAGCCCATCCAGGCGAAGATATCCAGATTTTCGAGCGCGACCTTCCCGGCGAAAACACTGCCGGACTGTCTGGTCAGGCCATATCCCACCTCCCGCTCGAGACATGCAATACCATGAACGGCATGTGGGGTTACAAAATCATTGACCAGGACTACAAGGATGTAAAGACTCTTATCCACTATCTTGTAAAAGCACGTGGCATGGGTGCCAACCTTCTTATGAACGTAGGTCCTCAGCCCAACGGCGAACTTCCTGAAGTGGCAGTTGAACGCCTTGCCTCGATGGGCGACTGGATGAAAAAGTACGGAGAGACAATCTACGGAGTAACCGCAGGCGATTTCCCCGCTCAGGAATGGGGTACATCCACCCGCAAGGGCAACAAGCTCTATGTGCATGTTCTGTCGGCCGAGAAGCCTGAAATTGAGCTCCCGCTCACATGCAAGGTCAAGAAGGCCACTGTATTCGGCGAGAACACTCCGGTGAAGTTCACCAAGAACAAGAAGGAAGGAAAGGTGACACTCCACCTTGACAAGGTACCAGAGGATATTGACTACATCGTAGAACTCGAAACCGCTGCAAAATAAAGCTATGACACCGTTATTGGAAGTTTGTGCGGCCGATCCGGCAAGTGTAAAGGCCGCAACCGAAGGCGGAGCCGCACGCGTAGAGCTCTGTTCTGCCCTTGGTGAAGGTGGCGTCACCCCCTCTGCCGGGCTTATCCGTCAGGCTCTTAAAGTACCGGGCATTAAAGTGCATGTGCTGATCCGTCCGCGTGGTGGCGATTTCATCTATGACGAAGATGAAATACAGACAATGTGTGCCGATATCCGCACAGCCCGTGAAGCAGGCGTGCATGGCGTGGTTATCGGAGCATTGACTCCCGAAGGGGATATTGACATGGATGCATGCCGCCGCATGATGTCAGAAGCCGGCGATCTTAATGTCACATTCCACAGAGCCTTTGACCTTTGCCGCGACCCGGAGAAAGCAGTTGAAGAGATTATAGCGCTTGGATGCAACCGGCTCCTTACCTCCGGACAGGCATCATCGGCTATAAACGGGGTAGACATGCTGGCCCGCATAGCCTCGCAGGCCGGCAATCGGCTCACCATTCTTGCCGGAGCAGGAGTAAATGCCGGCAATGCCGCGGATATTATGGAGAAAGCCGGCGTACATGAGCTGCACGCATCGGCCCGACACACCATAGGCAGTCCCATGACTTTCCGTCGCCAAGGTGTGAATATGGGCACACCGGGAGCCGATGAATATGCCCGTTCCACCACATCGTCCAAGGCTGTGGCTGATATTGTAAATGCTATGAACAATCATTAATAACCATGAATAAATTTATTTCAGCAACACTGGCCGCACTGATGGCCGCTTCACCTCTGATGCTTTCGGCGGAAATAGCCGACAAAGCTGTGCACGAGGATTTCGCGGCCCGTAAAAAGACGGTCAAATCATCCGATTATTTCAAGATATTCAATCGGAAGGATCTCACCCCCGAGCAGCGTGATGCTCTGGAGGTGCTATACGCCTATATGCCTCTACCTGACGTCACCGACTACTCCGGTGAATTTTTCCTTGAAAATGCCGACGTAGCTCTACGCGGACGCAAGGAGATGGCCTGGGGCAGCAAAGTGCCTGACCGTGAATTCCGTCATTTCGTACTTCCGGTACGCGTAAACAACGAAGCTCTTGACGGCCACCGCGCTGTGTTCTACAACGAGCTTAAGGACCGCGTGAAAGATATGGATATGAAGGACGCCATTCTTGAAATCAACCACTGGTGTCATGAAAAAGCCACATATCAGCCCTCGGACAGCCGTACACACCCACCGTTGTCAACAGTTTATACCGCGATAGGACGTTGCGGAGAGGAATCGACATTCACCGTAGCCGCTCTCCGTGCCATGGGCATTCCGGCCCGTCAGGTCTACACTCCCCGTTGGGCTCACACTGACGACAATCACGCATGGGTTGAAGCGTGGGCCGACGGACAGTGGTACTTCCTCGGAGCTTGCGAGCCTGAGGCAGTGCTTAACCTCGGCTGGTTTAATGCCCCCGCTTCACGCGGCATGCTGATGAACTCACGTGTTTACGGCCGATACGACGGCCCGGAGGAACAGCTTCTCCGCAAGCCGGACTATACCGACATCAATGTGACCACACTTTATGCTCCGGTCGACACGCTGCACGTGAAAGTAGTTGACAAGAACGGCAAGCCCGTAAGCGGCGCAAGCATTGACTTCTGCATATATAATTATGGTGAATTCTATCCTATAGTGACCAAAACAGCTGATGCCGAAGGGCGCAGCTCACTGATAACCGGACTCGGCGACGTGATGCTTTGGGCAAACAAAGGCTCTGACTATGGATTCGCCAAAGGCACCACAGGCAAAGCTGGTGAGACAGTTGTAGTGATTGACCGCAACCCGTCGACCACAGGTTCCATTCAGTTTGACATCGTACCTCCGAAGCCGGGGTCCAACGCTGTCGAGGTTTCACCGGAAGCAGCCGCTGAAAATCTACGCCGCTTCGCCCAGGAGGACTCTATCCGTGGAGCATACACATCCACATTCCTCAACGAAGCTCAAATCAAAGCGCTTGCACGTGAGCTCAACCTCCCGGAAGCACGCGTACTTAAAGTATTCACACCCTCGCGCGCTAACCACGTGGTGCTGAAATCATTCCTCAGCTCTGTACCCGCATCGGACCGCGACCGCGCCCTGCATCTGCTCGAATCGCTCTCTACAAAGGATCTCAGCGATGTGGTGCCTGAAGTCCTCTCGGACCACTTCACTTCTACCGAACCGGGCAACACCGACCTCTACTATTCATATATCCTCTGCCCGCGCGTTGACAACGAACCTCTGTCAACCTACCGCGGCTTCTTCCGCAATGCCATCAAAGCGAAAGATGCCAAAGCTTACAAAGCCAATCCTCAGAAATGGGTGAAATGGGTAGCCGAGAACATCAAGGCTGATCAGGACTGGTATCCCGAAGCTGTACGCATGAAGCCTGAGCAGGTATGGAAATACCGCCACACCTCTCCCCGCTCGCGCGACATATTCTTCGTAGCATCAGCACGCTCCATGGGTATCCCGGCACGTATTGACCCAGTGACTCAGAAGACACAGTGGGCTGATAATAACGGTACATGGTATGATGCCAACTTCTATGCCCCCGTGGCTGACAGCCAGCCTGCACAGGGCTTGCTGAAAATGACGTTCGAACCGGTAGGCCGCATCACTGACCCGAAGTACTACACCCACTTCACACTCTCAAAGATAACCGACGGACTGCCCGCCACGCTGAACTACCCCGATTTCGCATCCTACTCACAGCTCTTTGCCGAACCGGTATCGCTGGATGCAGGTCAATATATGCTGATCACCGGACAGCGCATGGCCGATGGCAGCGTGCTTGCCAATACATCAACATTCCTGATTGAACCGGGCAAAACAACCACCGTTGCCCTCGATATCCGCAAGGATGAAAGCGGCGTGCCGGTGATTGGCTCATTCGATGCTGAAAGCAAGTACCTCGATCTGTCGGGCGATGAACCCAAATCGAAGTCAATCCTCTCCACTACAGGCCGCGGCTACTATGTGATGGGAGTAATCAAGGCCGGACACGAACCTTCGAACCATACTCTGCGCGACATTGCCGCCATGAAGGATGAGCTCGAAGCCTGGGGACGTCCTATCGTGCTGCTGTTTGAAAGCGAACGTGATGCCAAACTGATTGACCCCGAACTTCTTGCCGGACTTCCCAACACAGTAGTACTTGGCATTGACGCCGATGGCTCGATAGCCTCACAGCTTATCAAGAATATGGAACTACCGTCAAAGGACCTGCCCATATTCATTGTGGCCGATACATTCAATCGCGTTGTATTCCTCTCACAAGGCTACACCATAGGCGTAGGCAACACTCTGCTTGACACCGTACACAAACTTGCCGAATAACCTCCCGGCATAGTAATTACAATTCCCATACAGGCAGCTGCGCCATATCCCTTATGACGCAGCTGCTTTTATTAAAGAAAAACCGAATATGAAAATATTGAAAACCCTTATATTGATGGCAGCACTATTCATGGGTGCGTGTGGCACAAAAGCGGCCGACCCAAACGTAAAAGTAATCACTCCACAAGAATTCCGCACAAAGCTTGCGAATGATTCATGCGCATATCTTCTTGATGTGAGAAAACCGGATGAATTCGCTGACGGGCATCTTAAAGGGGCACATCAACTCAACTGGCTTGACACTGACAGCTTCAAGCAAGGGGCAAAAAGTCTGGACAAAACCAAGACTATATATCTCTATTGCCGTAGCGGACGCCGCAGCAATGAAGCAGCCCGCTATCTCACCACTCAAGGATATAATGTAGTGGATATGGAAGGAGGCATCCTTGCCTGGGAGAAAAACGGATATCCGATAACTACCGCTACCGAGCCTCAGGATAACGACTGAATACTGATAAAGCTATATAATATACAAAAAGCATCCGGATTGAATACAACCCGGATGCTTTTTATTTGCTATATATAATGCTTATACGTAGCCGCGGATAATGCCGCGCTTGGCATTGCGGACAAACATTATGATTTCGTCGCGTTCGTTTGTTGCAGGGAGCTCTGCCTCAATGCGGGCTATGGCGTCCGACACATTGAGTCCGGAAAGATACAGATAGCGGTACACTTCCTGAATATCACGGATCACTTCGCTTGTAAAGCCACGACGACGCAATCCAACAGAATTGATACCGACATATGATATAGGTTCACGGGCTGCCTTGACATAAGGAGGTATATCCTTATTGATAAGAGCACCACCCTGCACCATTACATGAGGTCCAATATGGCAGAACTGGTGAACCAAGGTTCCGCCACCGATGATGGCGAAATTATCCACCACTACTTCGCCGGCAAGCTGAGTCGCGTTTGACATGATGACATTATCGCCCACCACACAATCGTGTGCCACGTGGCAATAAGCCATTATCAGACAGTTGCTGCCCACTACGGTTTTTCCCTTCGATGCAGTGCCACGGTTTACGGTAACGCACTCACGGATTGTAGTGTTGTCACCTATAATGGCCAGTGTTTCCTCGCCACGGAATTTCAGGTCCTGAGGGATTCCTGAGATGACGGCACCGGGGAATATGTTGCAATTCTTACCGATGCGAGCGCCTTCCATAATGGTGACGTTGCTACCTATTCGTGTTCCTTCGCCTATCTCTACATTTGCCTCAATGGTCACAAACGGATCTATGACTACACTGGGATGTATCTTGGCGGCCGGATGGATGTAAGCTAAAGGTTGTTTCATTTACAGGTTATTTATTCTTGATAATCTGGGCCATGAACTCACATTCGGAAACGATGCGCTCCCCTACAAAGGCATAGCCTTTCATAACGGCACATCCTCTGCGAAGTTCGGTCATGAACGACAGATGGAAAATTAGAGTATCGCCGGGAACCACTTTCTGACGGAACTTAACGTTGTCAATCTTCATGAAGTAAGTGGAATAGCGTTCGGGGTCATCAACAGTGCTCAGCACCAACAGTCCGCCTGTCTGGGCCATGGCCTCAATCTGAAGTACGCCGGGCAGTACAGGTTCCTCGGGGAAGTGGCCGGGGAAGAACGGTTCATTGGCTGTAATGTTCTTGACACCTACTATATAATTATCGCCCTTCTCAATAATCTTGTCGACAAGGAGCATGGGATAACGGTGAGGGAGCAACTGACGGATACGGTTGTTGTCCATTATCGGCTCCTTATTGGGGTCATATACCGGAGCCTGAACATCCTGACGCTTGATCTCACGACGGATCTTCTTGGCAAACGTTGTATTGATGGAGTGACCGGGGCGGGTAGCGATGACCTTACCCTTGAGCGGACGGCCTATAAGAGCCAGATCGCCGAGCACGTCAAGCAGCTTATGACGAGCCGGTTCATTTATGAAGTTCAAAGGACGTGCCTGAATGTAGCCAAACTCCTCGACATTCTTGTGCTCTATGCCCATCATGTCGGCGAGTCCGTCAAGCTCGGCCTGATCCATCTTTGAATCATATATGACTATCGCATTCTCAAGGTCGCCACCTTTGATAAGATTGTTCTTGAGCAGCGGCTCTACCTCGCGTACAAATACGAATGTACGGCATCCGGCAATTTCGGTATTGAAATTCTCGATCTGCTCAAGTGAGGCAAACTGGTTGTTCAGAACGGGAGAATCGTACTGCACCATGACATCCACACTCAGGTCAGAGTCAGGAAGCACTACAATGCTTGCGCCGGTATTTTCATCAACCACCTCTATTTTCTGCTTTACGATATAGTAATCCTTCTCAGCGCCCTGCTCTTCGAGGCCGGCTTCGGCTATCTTGTCGCAGTATTCACGTGAGCTTCCGTCAAGGATGGGAAGTTCAGGACCGTCAACCTTAATAAGCACATTGTCTATTCCGGCAGCATAGAGAGCGGCCATAGCATGTTCAATAGTGCTTACCACCACGTCACCACGCTTGATGACAGTACCGCGGTTGGTAGCCGCTACATTTTCGGCAACAGCATCAATGACAGGCTGTCCTTCGAGGTCAACTCGCTGAATCTTATATCCTGTATTTACCGGTGCCGGCATAAACTCGGCATTTAAAGCAAGGCCTGTATGAAGACCTTTTCCGCTTACAGTGAATGACTGTTTTAGAGTTACTTGCTTCATTATATCAAAGTTACGTTTTTTCTTATTTACTAATATCACCTTTGAGTCGGCTTATCTCAGCCTCAAGTTCCTTGACTCGGCTGTACAGCTCAGGCAGATTTTTGATATTCACTGCCTGACGTCCATACTGACGCAAATCCATGGCCGGAGTTCCGAATATGCGGCTACCTGCTTCGATGCTTTTCTGCAGGCCTGACTGAGCGGCAATCTGCACGCCATCGCCAATACTGATATGTCCGGCAATACCCACCTGACCTCCTACGAGGCAATGTGCCCCGACCTTGGCTGAACCGGCAACTCCGGCCTGTGCCGCCATTGCGGTCCACTCGCCGATACGGCAGTTGTGGGCTATCTGAATAAGATTGTCAAGTTTGACTCCCTGCTCTATACGGGTGCTCCCCATCATAGCACGGTCAACGGTAGTGTTGGCACCAATCTCCACATCGTCGGCAATATCCACATTACCAATCTGAGGAATCTTGTCGAATTTACCACCTTCTACCGGAGCAAATCCAAATCCATCGGCGCCTATCACAGCTCCGCTATGAATAATGCACCGGGCGCCTATACGGCATCCATGATACACTTTTACTCCGGAATAAAGCACGGTACCGTCACCAACCTTTACCCCATCGCCCAGATAGACGTGCGGATATATCTTAACACCTTTGCCCAATTGAACTCCACGTCCTACGTATGCGAATGCCCCGATATATGCATCATCAGGCACCTCGACACCTTCGGCAATAAAGCTCGGCTGCTCAACTCCGGTGTACTTGGGGGTCATCATATCCTGAACCATGGCAAGCAGGTGGGCCACAGTGGCATACGGATCATCGACACGTATAAGTGTACAATTGACAGGCTGTTCGGTCACGAAGTCGCGCTTTACCAGAACTGCGGACGAACCGGTGGTATATAAAAAGTGATTATATTTAATATTTGCAAGAAAGGATATCGCTCCAGGATGTCCCTCCTCTATCTTAGCAAAAGAATTAATCTTTACGTCGCCGTCACCTTCAACGGTGCCGCCTACGAGTTGTGCTATCTGATTGGCGGAAAACTCCATTTTTTCTTATTTTTTGCAAAGATGCTAATTTTTTTTCACATATCAGTCACTTTTGTGCCAAAAGTATGGCCCCGTCGCCTCCGATAGTCACCTTTCCGGACTTAAGCAGATGCCCTACTCCTTTCTTAAAATCCTTTTTGCTGCAATGCAGGCATCTTTCAATCGCCTCCGGAGCTGACCGTTCGGTGACACCGATTGTGCCTCCGGACTTCAGACGGCGCTCAATCTCATCAGCTACCTGCGCGCTTCGTTCGCGGGCACTTCCACCCGCCACGAGGTCAATCTTTCCATCCGCACGCACATTTTTCACCGATGCCTTAAGAGTCTGCCCCACAGTCAGAGAGCCATGCAGTTCATTATGATAGAGAATACCTCTGTGCAGATTATCGACAATACATGTATAACCCACATCGTTACTTCCGGAAACCAGTGCAGACACAGAAGTGCCGCATCGGTAATCGGCAGGCAGATTGCCAAGATACTTCTCAACTTTTGCCGAAGCAGCTATGCGTCCGCTTGCATGGTCAAGATATATATACACAAGATACTCTCCTCCAGGGTGCATTTTGCTTCTCTGTTCCCTATGCGGCACCAGAAGGTCCTTAGGCAGTCCCCAATCAAGAAATGCACCTACAGCCCCTGTGGCCACGCAACGCAGAAAGGCGAATTCTCCTACCGTAGCATACGGATGCTCGGTGACAGCCACAGGACGGTCATCTGAATCACGGTAGACAAACACCTCTATCTCACTCCCTATTTCAGGCAGATCCGTGATATACTTGGACGGCAGAAGCACTTCACTGCCGGCATCGTCGGCAAGATATGCACCAAAATCAACCATACGGCTGACTTTCAATATATTGTATTTTCCTATTTCCATTATACTTATTTTGAATTTTCAAAGATACGTAAAATAACTTACCTTTGCCCTATGATAAACATAATACAGCATTATTTCCATAATTTAACTGAAAAACAGGTGGAGCAATTCCGTATGCTCGGCCCGCAGTATCGTGAGTGGAATGAAAAAATCAATGTAATATCCCGCAAGGATATCGATAATCTATATACTCACCATATCCTCCACTCTCTATCCATAGGGAAGTTCATCACCCCAGTGGCATCCACTACATTTCTCGACATGGGCACAGGAGGAGGATTCCCCGGCATCCCTCTGGCTATTTTATGGCCTGAATGCCAATTCCATCTGATTGACCGTATAGGTAAGAAAATAAAAGTAGCCCAGTCAATTGCCGAGGCAATAGGGCTCACAAACGTCACTTTCCAGCATGGCGACATAGGAGAATGCCGTAACAAATATGACTATGTGGTAAGCCGCGCGGTGATGCGTCTTGACGAACTGGTGCCTCTGATAAGAAAAAATATTTCATCAACTGACCGCAACGCTTTCCCAAATGGATTGTTATGTTTGAAGGGAGGCGATCTGAGTTCAGAATGCGGCAATGTGCGCCGCCCGATTATTGAGGTTCCACTGTCGGACTATTTCGCGGAACCATTTTTCGAAACAAAGTCATTAGTTTACGTTGACCTATGAAAATAAAGCAGTTTGAATTCAATCTATTTGGAGTTAACACATACGTTGTCTGGGACGAGGCTACCCTTGAGGCAGCTGTGATTGATCCGGGCATGTCATCGCCGGCCGAGGAGAAAGAACTCTCGGATTTCATTGTGATGAATAAGCTTCAGGTAATATCGCTTATAAACACACATCTGCATATCGACCATACCCTTGGCGATGAATTCGTAGAAGAGCGCTACGGCGTCGGACTAACGGCAAACAGTTCCGACAGCTTTCTCGGGCAGAACCGTGCCGCACAGGCCCGGATGTTTCATCTGTCAAAGGAACCGGACGGAATCAACATCAATGTCGAGGTAAAAAACGGCGACAAGCTATATTTCGGTGAGCAGTATCTCGAGGTCATCGAAGTACCCGGCCACTCTCCCGGCTCCATTGCCCTTTATGACCCTAAAGGAAAATTCGTGATAACCGGCGACGCCCTCTTTGCGGGAAGCATAGGCCGGACAGATTTGCCCGGCGGCGATTTCGCCACACTGATAGGTGCAATACGCTCCCGGCTCCTAAGTCTGCCACCAGACACAACAGTCTACCCCGGTCACGGGCCGGCAACCACCATAGGAAGAGAGCTCGCCTCAAATCCATACATACAGTAGAAAGAAGCAATCAGGCAAATGGGTCGTAGTCATCTATCGACCCATTTCTATTCTGCAGCATATCACGCAACTGCAGGTAATAGTATGAACAGCCTACATTGGCAAGCCGCTGGATAAACATATCTCCGGTATATCTGATGCCCCGTGTCATCTCCTCCTCTATAAAATGCAGGGCATCATCATCTCGTCCGGACCGGATAAGAGCCAGCGCATTGAGGAGTCCAAATTGCGGTGTACGGTCAGAGCCTGATTCGTCAGCCTTGCGGATCACATCATATACAGACAATACCTTTCCGTACGCGGCCACACGATATAGCATTTCAGCCATCAGCTCCACCGCAGCCCCGGGCATCGGTATTCCGCTTATAAAAGCTCCATATAGGAGTGCTGCCGCAGCTCCATAGCGCTGTTCGGCAATCTGCTTTCCAACAAATGTAAGAAGCCACTCGCTGTCAATCATACCTGAATTGACTCCGATATAATTCTTGACATCCTCACAGGTGTCAATACTGTCCGCCACTTCAAGCAGATGCTCCAGCACATATATGTTGGCAGCCGGTTCACTTAACCGTGCACGCAACAGCGCCACAGCCTCATCCGTCCTACCAACCCGATGATATATATTGGCAAGCAGCAATCGCGGAGTGTCATTTTCAGGGTTTTCATCTACAAGAGCCCGCACAATTTCAAGGGCCTCATCCTTTGAGATATCTCCGTCAAACAACGCCCCGGCCCGTATTATACGCCCTTTAAGCGACTGGGGATTAATGGCCAGCGCATATTCGGCAGCCTTCAGAGCCTTGTCTGTATCGTTGAGCTTATCAGCATAGAATTCGGCAAGCATCAGCCAATACTCCTCGTTGAACGGCTGATCGGCAGTCAGCTCCTCAAGTACAGCCACAGCTTCATCGTACATCTCCGCCTGTTCGAAGATTTCCGACAGCTCATACATGACCGTGTCAGGGTACTCGGCACACTGCTTGATATTATCATAGTGCTTATGCAGCCAATCATATAGCTTCAGTTCCGCTGCCGTCTCTATCAGCTTGATAATCTCCTCATCATTAAGCGCACCCTTGGACTGGCGCCAAAGGATATCTGACATCTGCCGTTCGTTTTCATCCGACGAGCCTGCGTCAAGACGCAGTGACAGCAGCGATTTAAGCGTGCTGTCACCGGTTATTTCCTCCAATGCTATCCGAGCCCCCTCAGTATCACCGGAATCATAGAGATAATATGCCTTACGTTCACGAAATTCGCGGTCAAGCGGATAGTCACGCACGCCAAGCATCAATGCCTGAAGCTTCGTATACTCGTCATACAAATCACAGGCATAGTCATATACTTCCAGCAGCTCATCTCTGTCGAAATGAGCCATGGAGAGTCCTCCACGGACCTCCTCTTTGAACTGACGGTACAGATCCTCGATATAGCTGTCAGAATCCATGGGGATTACTTGTTCTTAGCCTTCTCCCAGCTATCTTTGAGCGCGATAGTGCGGTTGAATATCAGATTGCCGGGCTTACTGTCGGTATCAGGGGTGAAGTAACCTATTCGCTGGAACTGGAAATGCGAGCCTGCAGCGGCGTTCTCAGCGAGGAACGGTTCAAGCTTCACATTTTCAACGACCTTAAGAGAATCCGGGTTAAGAAGTTCGCGGAAGTCCTTATCTGTTTCAGCGGCAGGGTTCTCAACATTGAACAGGCGGTCGTATACACGTACCGTAGCATCCACCGCATGAGGTGCGCTCACCCAATGGAGTGTTCCCTTCACCTTACGCATGCTGCCGGGCAGACCGCTGCGTGTCTCAGGATCATAAGTGCAGAGAATCTCAACTATATTGCCATTCTCATCCTTGCGGACATCCTCACATTTTATAATGTATGCACCTTTCAGACGCACCTCTCCGCCGGGAGCCAGACGGAAGAACTTCTTGGGAGGATTCTCCATGAAGTCATCACGCTCGATATAAATCTCACGGCTGAAGGGCATTGAGTGGGTGCCTGCTGATGCATCTTCCGGATTGTTTTCCATCTCTACCATTTCAGTCTGACCTTCAGGATAGTTGGTAATCACAACCTTCACCGGATTGATAACAGCCATACCACGTGTGGATATTGCATTCAGATCCTCACGTACAGCATGTTCCAGAAGCGAAACACTGTTGAGCGCTTCATATTTCGTGTAACCGATCTTATCGATAAAATTGCGTATGGCACGCGGGGTAAATCCACGGCGACGCATGCCTGATATAGTGGGCATACGGGGATCATCCCATCCGGCCACGAGTCCCTCCTTGACGAGCTGCAGCAGTTTGCGCTTGCTCATCACGGTATATGTAAGGTTAAGACGGTTGAACTCGATCTGTCGGGGGCAGTAGCTCTCGTCAGCAAGTTCTTTCACAAAGTACTCATACAGCGGACGATGCACTACAAACTCCAAAGTACAGATTGAATGTGTGACGCCCTCGAAATAGTCACTCTGACCGTGAGCAAAGTCATACATGGGATAGACGTTCCATTTCGTACCGGTACGATGATGGGGAGTCTTGATGATACGGTACATTATCGGATCGCGGAAATGCATGTTAGGCGAGGTCATATCAATCTTGGCACGGAGCACACGGGCACCTTCGTCAAACTCGCCGGCGTTCATACGCTCAAAAAGGTCAAGATTCTCTTCCGGAGTACGGTTGCGGAACGGGCTTTCCTTACCAGGGGTGGTAGGTGTACCCTTCTGTTCAGCTATCTGTTCTGAAGTCTGGTCATCAACATAAGCCTTTCCCTCCTTGATCATACGCACGGCAAGATCATACAGCTGAGGGAAATAATCGCTGGCATAGTACTCTCTGTTGCCCCAGTCGAAACCGAGCCAGTGTATATCCTCACGTATTGAATCGACATATTCCACATCCTCCTTTACAGGATTAGTGTCGTCAAAACGCAGATTACATGTTCCGCCAAATTTCTCAGCGATACCGAAGTCCATACATATCGCTTTTGCATGGCCTATGTGGAGATATCCGTTAGGCTCCGGCGGGAAACGAGTGTTAAGACGTCCGCCGTTCTTACCGGCTTTCAGATCATCAGCCACAAGCTGTTCTACAAAGTTCAGTCCTTTCTTCTGTTCTTCAGTTTCTTCTATTTCAGCCATTGCAAAATATATGTTAGTGGGTTGTTATTCTGTATATAGTCCGAGCACAAAAGTGCGCATCGGTTCATTAAAATGCAAAAATAATGCTATTTCCCCAATCATACAAATTTCTTTTCCATGCTGACCATGCTGCAGGCATTGTATGACTGGCCGATTTCTACTGCCGTGAGGAGATATATGTGCGCCATCGGTCCATCATGGCAGTCATATCCTCAGGTATGTCGCAGGTAAAGAACATCTCCTCGCCTGTTGACGGATGTACGAAGCCCAAGGTACGGGCATGCAGCGCCTGACGCGGGCATATCTCAAAACAGTTGGCTACAAATTTCTTATACGAGCCGGAGCGTTCACCTCTCAGTATTTCATCGCCCCCGTAACGGGCGTCGTTGAGAAGCGGATGGCCTATATGCTTCATATGTACACGTATCTGATGTGTACGCCCCGTTTCAAGACGGCAACGCACCACGCTCACATATCCGAGCTGTTCAATCGTTTCATAATGTGTGACAGCATGTTTTCCCAGCTCCGGGTTGCTGACAACAGTCATCTGCAACCGGTCTTTCGGATTGCGCCCTATCAGACTCTCAATACGTCCTGACAGAGGATCGGGAACACCCCACACCACAGCCACATACTCGCGCTTGGTAGTCTTATTGAAGAATTGCCGCCCGAGATCTGTCTTTGCATCCGGAGTCTTAGCCACGACAAGCAGTCCCGAGGTATCCTTATCTATACGGTGGACAAGTCCCATGCGGGGATCATCAGCGTCATAATCAGGATTATCTTTGAAATGCCAAGCCAAGGCATTGACAAGGGTTCCGGAATAATTACCATGCCCCGGATGGACTACCATACCGGCCGGTTTATTTACCACCAGCACCGTATCATCTTCATATACAATATCGAGCGGTATATTTTCAGCTACGATATCAAGTTCATACCGCGGGCGGTCCATCACCACGCTTACAACATCAAGCGGCTTCACACGGTAATTTGACTTGACCGGGCGTCCGTTGACTATGATACAGCCGGCATCAGCGGCCTGCTGAATCCTGTTTCGCGATGATTTTTCCAGTCTCTGGACCAGAAATTTATCTACGCGGAGCAACTGCTGCCCCTTATCGGCCTCAAAACGGAAATGTTCAAACAGCTCCCGCCCGTCAATCTCCACCATACGGTCATCATCCACGCGGCATGCGGAGGCAACGGCATCATCCGGAATATCAGTGTCAAACAGTTCTGAGTTATCCATCATATCAGGTCAAGCGGTTCTATTGCTACCGAGTCAGTAACCGGTATTGAATCCATCTCCTCAAATTCAGGGAGTCCGGCACCGACCTCAATCACGATCTGCGCATTCAACGGCACACGGGCACCGGTTGACAGACGGACACCACCGCGCTTAACCGCAATCACAAGATTCTTGAATTCCGACGGCACCTCCACTACCGTTATATTTTTCAGTCCCAGCCCCTCCAAAATTGACTTGGCCTGACGGAGCGAAGTATCAATCAGATTAGGAAGAGTCACGGTTCGCGGCGAGAAAGCATTGACTGTCAGATATATCAAGCGTCCGTTTTTAACCTTGGCATCAACCTTTGGATTCTGGTCGACCACTGTGCCGGGGCGAAGTTTATCGTTATATACCGAATCGGACAACTCCACTTCGAAACCCTGCTTCTCAAGCGATTCGACAGCCTCGGCATAAGGCATACCCTTGACACTCGGCACGGTAGCATATTCACCATGATCCGTCCACACATCAAGCCAGACGGTAGAGAGCCACACAAGCAGCACAGCCACGCCAAGCATAAGCGTGAGATTGATCAATATCTTTATCACCAGACGGCTTTTCAAGCCTTTTTTATTATCGTCCACGGGTTTATAATTATTTTGAATGCAAATGTAATGAAAATAGTTAAATCAAGTAGCCACCCATGCTTATTTTTCATGCAGCATCTCCGGTCAGCTATATATGATAAGGATTATTTTTTGCTTTTTTAATAGGTGACCCAGCGCTATTCAATCAAAAAATATTATCTTTGCACGTTAAATGAACAAAACGAACCATATATCAATGCGAAAATATATCATTTTGCTCCTTTCGGCCCTCATATTCACATCCTGTGGAGAATATCAGCGGGTACAGAAAAGTTCCGACAACGATTACAAGCTTGACTTTGCAAAACGGGCATTTGAAAACAAGAAATATGTCCAGGCAGCCACAGTGCTTGAGGAACTTATAACCGTGTTCAAAGGCACTGAAAAGGCAGAAGACGCCTTGTATCTCCTCGGGCTGAGCCACTATGAGAACAAGAACTATTTTGACGCATGTAACTCGTTCAAATCGTACTACACCCGCTTCCCGAAGGGTAAATACACCGAACTCGCACGTTTCTATTGCGGCTACGGCTACTATCTCGACTCCCCGGAAGCCCAGCTTGACCAGAGCGGTACGATCAAAGCTATTGAAGAGCTGCAGGGATTCCTTGATTACTTCCCCAAGAGCGACAAAGTAAGCATTGCGCAGAATGCGATATTCGAGCTGCAGGACAAGCTTACTCTAAAGCAGCTTCAGAACGCACAGCTTTATTACAACCTCGGCAATTATCTTGGCAACAACTACGAAAGCGCTGTGATAGTAGCCAAGAACGCCATCAAGGACTATCCTTACTCACGTTATAAAGAGGATCTGGAAATGCTGGTTCTGAAAGCGCGTTTCCAGGAAGCTGAGCAGAGTATCGAAGAAAAGAAAGCCGACCGCTACCGTGTAGTGGTTGACGAATATTACTCCTTTATAAATAACTACCCTGACAGCCCCAACCGCTCCGAGGCTGACAATATCCTCAAGATAGCACAGAACCATCTTAAGGAATAATCAACAAGTCAAGTAATTCTATCACATATAATTCTGTATGGACTACAAAAAGACCAACGCACCATTAAATACCGTAACCCGCGACATGATCGACCTTTCGCAGGATACAGGTAATGTCTACGAAACCGTGTGCATCATAGCAAAGCGCTCCAATCAGATTGCCGGCGAAATGAAGCATGACCTCGAAAAGAAACTTCAGGAATTCGCTTCACTCAACGACAACCTTGAGGAAATTTCAGAAAACCGTGAACAGATAGAAATCTCACGTTACTACGAAAAGCTTCCCAAGCCCACTCTGATCGCCACTCAGGAATACGTAGAACACAAAATCCACTTCCGCAACCCCGCCAAAGATAAAAATCTTGACTAAATCTTGCAGGATTGCAGAAAAATAGCTACTTTCGTGCGCTCTTTTGAAGAGCTATCACATTTTTATATATTTATTAACTACCAAAAACTTTCCAAGAATGCATTTGAATTCTGACGAAAAAGTAGAAATCTTTGAGAAGTACGGTAAGGGCAAGACTGACACTGGCTCACCCGAAGCACAGATTGCATTATTCTCTATCCGTATTGCTCATTTGACTGAACACCTCAAGTCAAATCACAAAGATTATACCACTGCGCGTGCTCTGAAGGCTCTGGTAGGTAAGCGTCGTCGTCTTCTCGACTATCTTATCCGCAAGGATATCAACCGCTACCGTGCTATCATCGCCCAGAAAGAGCTTGGTATCAGAAAGTAACCCGCAGGGTCTACTCGAAGATTACAATCTTACGGAGAAGCTTGCCAATCCATTACGGATTCAAGCTTCTCCGTTAGTTTTTTATATCGCGTGAACTATTTGCACTGAAAAACTATTATCTTTGTATTGATATTTCACGATATGGCAACACCCGGTACCAACAAACTGCAAGCACGAATAGCTTCATGCCGCGCATGGGCGCTGACCCATTGGCAATACATGTCAACAGGCGTGTGGCGCGACACCCGCCGCAACTGGAAAGTTGATACCGTGAAAACCATCAATCTCTCCGTCCGCTCGTTTCTCAGCACCGACCTGCAGACACAGGCATGTGCCATGACCTACAGGACGCTGCTGGCCATAGTGCCGGCACTGGCACTTGTATTCGCCATAGCACGCGGGTTCGGATTTCAGAATCTGATGAACACGCAACTCCACAATCTTTTCCCCTCGCAGGAACATGCGCTTAATGCCGCCATGGGGTTCGTCGATTCATACCTTGCCCAGACTTCCGAAGGAATTTTTGTAGGGGTAGGTATCGTATTTCTGTTCTGGACACTTATATCACTGCTCGGTAATGTAGAGGACTCGCTAAACAAAATCTGGCGTGTTCCGCAAGGACGATCCATATGGCGTAAAGTCACGGACTATCTGGCCATATTCCTGATACTCCCGGTGCTGATGATATGCGCAGGTGGTATTTCCATCCTCATGTCCACCACACTCAAGACACTTCTGCCGTTTGACTTCATAGGCCCCGCCATAACATTCATACTTGACATGGCCGGCTATCTGTTCACATGGCTGTTTTTCACAGGAGTCTACATGCTGATACCGAATGCCCGCGTTAAATTCTTCAACGCTTTTCTTGCGGGAGTGCTTGTAGGTACCTCATTTCAGATTCTGCAATGGCTGTTTCTTACCGGACAGATGTATGTCACGAAATACAACGCCATATACGGTAGCTTCTCTTTCCTTCCGCTATTCCTCATATGGCTTCAGCTTGTATGGCTGATCACACTTATAGGAGGAGTGCTTTGCTACGCATCGCAGAACATAGGACAATTCAACTTCAATGATGATGTCAACAGCATCTCTGCCCGATACCGGCGTGAAGTGACACTCGCGGTGATGGCCATAATAGCAAAGCGTTTCGCCCGCAGGCTTCCGCCCGCTACCGTCAGCCGCATATCCGAAGAGTTCGGACTCCCGGTCAATCTGCTGACAACTCTTGTCCGGCAATTACATGAGGTGGGGCTTATCAACTTCATTGAAGCGCCCGGTGAACTGCTTGAGCATCCGCTTCAGCCGGCCATGGATGTAAGCGAAATAACAGTCGGCGAGGTTTTGAAGCGCATTGAAGACCATGGCCATTCAGACTTTATACCCGGATTTGACACCGAATTCGAGTCAATCAGGAAGATATCAGAGAAAGTGACGCAAGCAATGATAACCCGTGCTGACGAAACCACTCTTGTATCACTTGACTTTACAATACCAGAATAAATTTAACCAACCCTTAAAATTATCACAAAATGAAGAAACAGATTGCAACAGAAAAGGCTCCTGCAGCTATCGGACCTTACAGCCAGGCTATTGACACCGGCAGCATAGTATTCATCTCCGGACAGATACCCGTAAACCCTGCAACCGGTGAGATTCCCGAAGGTATCGAAGCTCAGACAGCTCAGTCAATCGCCAACATCAAGGCTATCCTCGCTGAAGCAGGACTCAGCATGGACAATGTGGTGAAAACCACCGTATTTCTTGCCGACATGAGCCTCTTTGTTCCAATGAACGAAGTATACGGACGTGAATTCACATCTCCCTATCCTGCTCGTTCAGCCGTAGCTGTACGCGAACTTCCGAAGCAGGTATTAGTGGAAATCGAAACTATCGCAGTACGCTAATCGTAAAGCCACATTATCGGAGGTAAGCCAGAAGGTCAGCGACCACAAATGTGCTGCCACCGACAAATATACTGTCGCCCTTGCCGGATTCGGCGAGGGCTTTTTCATAAGCTTCCGGCACATCGGCACACACCTCACCGCTGATCCCATAACGAGCCGCTATCTCAGCCAGCTCTTCCGCCGGCAATGCCCTGTCAACCGATGCCCGTGTGAAATACACCTTGCACCTGTCAACCGCAGCTATACGGCACAGAATATCAGACACATCCTTATCATTGACAAAGCCTATCACCATATGATGCATACCGGGCAATGCTGCGATCTGCTCAACAAGATATTGCCATCCGCCGCTATTATGCCCGGTGTCACACACCACCTTTGGATTATCGCCAAGCGACATCCAGCGTCCGGCCAACCCAGTGGTGTCACATACCTGAGCCAGGCCTGACACAACATCTCGCGATGCAATGCGATAGCCCATAGCCGTCATTACAGCAAGCGCCGTCAGCACCGTCAATCCATTATGCTTCTGACACTCCCCTTCAAGGCCATACGCCACATCACCCCAGGGAGTGTTCCTGAAATGCCATTTACCGTCCGCATCGCGACATATATCTATCGAGCGGTCATCAGAAGCAAAAACTATCGGCGCTCCTACTTCGGCAGCCTTGGAGCTGAACACTTCACGGACAGCCCCCGAAGCCTCTCCTACCACCACAGGTATCTCCGGCTTGATTATTCCGGCTTTCTCCCGGGCAATAGCCTCCGGAGTATCACCCAACAACGCTGTGTGGTCAAGCGATATATTTGTTATCACACACAGATCCGGAGTAATGATATTTGTAGTGTCCAGACGTCCGCCAAGTCCTGTTTCCACCACAGCAACATCCACCTGTTCATGCCTGAAATACTCAAAAGCCATGATCGTGGTAAGTTCAAAGAACGATGGCTGGCATTGCAGGACCATATCCCGGTAACGGGCTGTGAAATCGACCACATACTTCTTCGGTATCATACGGCCGTCAACCCTGATTCTCTCCCGAAAATCCACCAGATGTGGCGAAGTATATAGCCCGGTTTTATAGCCCGCTTTCTGCAGCACGGCAGCAATGGAATGGGCGGTAGATCCCTTGCCGTTGGTCCCGGCCACATGTATGCACCGCAGCCCCTTATGCGGCGAACCGAATGCCTCCGACAGCGTCAGAGCCGTTTCAAGGCCCGGCTTATATGCCCCGGCCCCTACACGCTGAAACATCGGATGGCATGTAAAAAGATATTCTGTAGCTTCTGCGTAACTGTCAGTCATAACAAATCAATTAAATATCCGGCGGCTCCCGCCATCACTATTATAAGTATGGGGTGCAACTTCACAAAAAACACAAGAACAAACGATATCAGACAGATAATAACTGATATAACGATATCGGTCATCTCACTTCCGAAATTGGCGCTGTTCATCAGCAGCAATGCGGCCGATGCAATCAGCCCCACCACTACCGGACGAAGTCCCATGAAAACACCTTTTACAACTGCGCTCTCCTTGTGCCGGGCTATAAAGTGACTCGCATACAGTGTAAGCAAGAATGATGGTACTACGACCACAAGCGTACACAGTATGGACCCCAATATCCCAAACACAGGCGATGCAAACATAGGCGATGATGCCGCCGGAGCGACATAGCCGATATACGTGGCCGAATTGATTCCGATAGGCCCCGGGGTCATCTGCGATATGGCCACAATGTCAGTAAACATCTGCTCGGTAATCCATCCCGGACCTACAATACAGTTTTCAATCAGGGCAAGCATGGCGTATCCGCCTCCGAATCCGAAAAGTCCGATCTTGAGATACGCCCATATCAGCTTAAGGTATATCATGCCTTATCCTCCTTTCTTTCCACTTTATCTTTATCAGTAAGTTCCCTATTGGCACGTAGAGTCCTGCGAAACCAGATGTAACCACCCACGGCACCAAGCAATATGTAGATTATAGGATTTGACACCACCGGCCATTTCGACCATATAAGCAGCGCCACACCGACAGGGATGAATATATTGCGCCACCCTATTCCGGCCGCTTTGGCCGATGACACCACCGGAGCCACTATAAGCGCGACAACAGCCGGTCGGATACCACTGAATATAGCTGAGAGAGTAGCGTTATTCTTGATCAGGTCAGGGGTCAGAAAAATTGCGATACAGAGTATCATTATAAACGAAGGCAATATCGTGCCCAAGGCCGATATGATGCTCCCTTTCAGGCCACGAAGCCTATCACCCACAGCTACCGATATATTCACAGCCAGAATACCGGGAAGCGACTGAGCAACAGCAAGTAGGTCAAGAAACTCCTCGCGGTCAAGCCACTTATGCTTATCTACAATCTCGCGTTCCATTATCGATATCATGGCCCATCCGCCACCGAATGTGAACGCACCGATCTTAAAAAACGTAATGAATAATTGCGATGTTATACTTTTCATACCGGCTGCAAAATTACATAAAAATCCCAACACTGAGATTAGATAAATATTTTGTGTATCTTTGCACTCCGATTATCGGCACAAAAGATATGCGGGATTGAACATTTTCATCCCCTGAACCTTATTAATATATAAACAAAATCTCTTTAACAATGAAATTCAAGTATACCATTCTTGCGGCCGCTGCTCTATGCACAATGGCATCATGCAATACAAACCGTACCGCAACAACTACTATGGGACAGGTCAAGACTGAAACTCTCGGACAGACAGAAGGCGTGATTTCCCACGTTCTTTATGGCGAATGGACTGTAGCCAATGTTGGCGAAACCGCTGTAACTGGCGAAAACCGCCCATATATGATTTTCGACAAATCAGGTACAAACCCATTTATAGTAAACTGTTATGCCAATGACGGCTGCAACACCATAAACGGCGCCTTTGCCGTAACCCCCGGCGGAAGCATGAAAGCATCGGGCGAAATGGCGTCGACACTACGCATGTGTGCGGACGCTCCTTATGAAATGGCCGTATCACTTGCTCTCCGGAATGTACGCAGCTATAAGATCGAACAGGTAGGACGTGACTATCTGCTCTACTTCATTGGTGAAAACGGTAATACACTTATGACCCTCCGTAAAAGCGATATCAGCTTTATCAACGGAGCATGGAAAGTAGCCAAAATAGGCCAGCAGGATGTAAAGGCCGATTCAGAGGCTGAAATGGTGATTGACATAGCCGAACTGAAAGTTCACGGCAATGCCGGATGCAACGTGCTTAACGGCAATCTGTACATCGCCCCCGACAAGCAGAACTCTCTACAGTTCCGCGACCTCGTTACCACCCGCATGACATGTCCCGACATCGCTACCGAACAGGCTCTGCTCGTAGCGCTTGAAAAAGTTGAGACTGTAACACCGGGCACCGACAATGACACTGCCTATTTGAATGATGCTGCAGGAAATACCCTTGTAGTCCTCAAACGCCTCAACCTGAAATAAGCAGAATAAAACTATTGACATATAACTGCTGAAAGCGGCACCTCTGATTCCGGGGTGCCGCTTTCTGTTTATTAGTAATTTCATGCTTGTTTTTTTCGGCTTATTTACATAACTTTGTCCCCGACATGACCCATCAAGCCACCAACTCAGCATCGGTACTGGCGGCTATGACCCAGTACATGGACTCGCGTAGCCTCCGCAAGACACCCGAGCGCTTCGCCATAGCCGAGCATGCCGTGAAAATGGGTCCGCATTTCAGCGCCGACTCACTGCATGAATCAATGGAATCCGAGGGATATCATGTCAGCCGGGCCACGGTCTACAACACTATCCTTCTGCTCGAAGATGCAGGGATAGTCAGGCGCCGCAACTTTGCGGTACGTCCTGCTCAATACGAATTTGTGGCCGGGACAAGCGGACATTTCCATCTTGTATGCTCACAGTGCGGAAAAGTACGTGAGTTTCGTGATGCGGAGATTGAATCCATCTTGTCCCGTAAACGATTTGGCTCTTTCCACCCGCACTATACTGATTTGAACATATTTGGTCTGTGCTCCCGATGTTCGCGCCTCGGGAAGCAGCACAACATGTCCAAACCTTGACATAACTGAGAGAATAACTTACATTATCACACACATAGATAAAATAAAACCGATGACTAAGAAAGCTGATGTGCTCCTGGGACTGCAATGGGGCGATGAAGGCAAAGGTAAAGTTGTTGACGTTCTGACTCCGCGTTACGACATTGTGGCCCGTTTCCAAGGTGGCCCGAATGCCGGCCATACGCTGGAATTTGAAGGTAAGAAATATGTGCTCCGCTCAATACCCTCAGGTATATTCCAGCAGGGGCAGATCAACGTGATTGGTGGCGGAGTGGTGCTTGACCCCGTACTTTTCCGTGGCGAAGCTCTCGAGCTTGAGAATTCAGGCACCGCCTTACGCGAACGTCTGAAAATATCAAAGAAAGCCCACCTTATCCTACCCACACACCGCCTGCTTGATGCCGCACTCGAAAAAGCGAAAGGTGACACCCGCATCGGTACAACCGGTAAAGGTATCGGCCCGACATATACCGACAAGATCAGCCGCAGCGGTCTCCGTGTAGGCGATATCCTTGAGGATTTCCCAGCAAAATACGCAAAGGCACGCGACCGCCATATCAAGCGTCTTGAATCGCTCGGTGAAAAGCCGGATGCAGCCACACTTGAGAAACTTGAAAAGGACTGGTTGGAAGCCATCGAATATCTGCGCACCTATGACCTTATCGACTCCGAGCATTATGTAAACAACGCTCTTAAGGAAGGCAAACAGATTCTGTGCGAAGGCGCTCAGGGAACAATGCTTGATGTGGACTTCGGTTCATACCCCTACGTGACCTCCTCCAACACCGTTACAGCAGGCGCATGCACAGGCTTAGGACTTGCCCCCGGACGCATAGGCGATGTATTCGGAATATTCAAAGCCTACTGTACCCGTGTAGGCAGCGGCCCCTTCCCCACAGAGCTTCATGACGCCACAGGCGCCCGCATCCGCGACCTCGGCCATGAATATGGCGCTGTGACCGGCCGTGAACGTCGTTGCGGTTGGATCGACCTTGTAGCCCTCCGCTATGCGATAATGATCAACGGAGTGACACAGCTAATAATGATGAAAAGCGATGTGCTCGACGACTTTGACACCATCAAGGCCTGCACACACTATCGCCTGCCTGACGGCACAGTGACTGACTGCATGCCCTATAGCATTGACAATGCAGGAATTGAGCCGGTTTATGACACCCTTCCGGGCTGGCATACAGATATGACCGGATTCACTTCCGAAAGTCAGTTCCCGAAAGAATTCGCCGACTACATTGCCTATCTTGAAAAGCAGCTCGAAACACCTATCACCATAATCTCGATAGGTCCGGACCGCCGCCAGACAATTATCCGCCAGAAATAAACACAAGAACTTCATACCTATACCATAAAACACAAATCTATCATGGCAAAAGTAAAACCGTTCAAAGGCGTAAGACCTCCACGCGAACTTGTGACAGAAGTTGCATCACGTCCTTATGACGTACTTAATTCTGAAGAGGCCCGTTCTGAAGCTGAGGGCAATCCCCGCTCGCTTTATCATATCATAAAGCCTGAGATTGACTTCGAGCCCGGCACGGACGAACATGATCCACGCGTATACGACAAGGCCGTGGAAAATTTCAACATGTTCCAGAAAAGCGGCTGGCTCGTACAGGATGACAAGGAGCATTACTACATATATGCCCAGACAATGAACGGCCGTACACAGTATGGCATTGTCATTGCCGCCAATGTCGATGACTATATGGAGCAGCGCATCCGCAAGCACGAACTCACCCGCCGCGACAAAGAGGAGGACCGAATGAAACATGTGCGCTGCACATCAGCCAATGTCGAGCCCGTATTCTTTGCATTCCCGGACAATCCGGCGCTTGAGCAGATCATAAAAGATGTCACTGCCGGCACTCCTGAGTACGATTTTACCGCCCCCGATGGATTTGGACATCACTTCTGGGTAATAGACGATGAAAATCTGATAAAGACTATCACCGAAGAGTTTGAGAAGATTCCATATCTGTACATAGCTGACGGCCATCACCGTACGGCAGCTGCCGCACTCGTAGGGCGTGAACGCGCGCTGCAGGCCGGCGACGGGCATAAAGGTGACGAGGAGTACAACTACTTCCTTGCGGTGGCATTCCCGGCTTCTCACCTCAAAATCATCGACTACAACCGTCTGGTACGCGACCTCAACGGACTGTCGGCCGATGAATTCCTGAAAGCGTTGGAAAAGGATTTCATCATTGAGAACCATGGTGAGGAAATATACCGTCCGAATGCCTTGCACAACTTCTCCCTCTACGTTGGCGGAAATTGGTACTCCCTCACAGCACGCGAAGGACGCTACGATGATACCGACCCGATAGGAGTGCTTGACGTGACCATTTCAAGTGACCTGATACTCCGTGACATCCTCGGCATCACCGACCTCCGCTCCGACAAGCGAATTGACTTCGTAGGCGGAATACGCGGACTTGAAGAGCTGAAACGGCGCGTTGACAGCGGTGAGATGGCCATGGCTCTGGCTCTCTACCCGGTAAGCATGGAGCAGCTGATGAACATTGCCGACACCGGAGCCATAATGCCTCCAAAGACTACATGGTTCGAGCCGAAACTGCGCTCCGGCCTTGTTATCCATAAACTCAACGATTGATATTGGCAATAATCGCGGGGCGACTCTCTGAAAGAGGTGTCGCCCCGTGTTACATTATAGATGTTTACCACAGATATATTCCGTACACCCCCATCCACATGCCTCAGGATTGAGATGGCAGGGCTCACAATGCCTTTGTCAGCTCTTTTTTCAGGCATACTCCTGACCGCTTTTGCCGTTGCTGCAATTACGGCCGACCTGCGTTGGCTGCTCATAGCTTTGATGCTGCTTATGCTGGTAATTCCCACAGCCATCGCGGTGATATATCTTTGGAAAATACTTACACCGGAGTCAGCCTTGGCAGTTCTACCGAGGTATGCCGTAATAGATCCTGGAGTAAGCATCACGGTGACACATCGCAGCGACGAGAATCGACCATCACCTCCCGCCGACATCAGAATCATCTGGTCCGACATAAGCGGCTGCACAATCTACAGAAAAGGATTATTATTCCGCACCAAGGGATTTCCCCGTTGGATTTTCATTCCGGAAGAAGCCGTTCCGGATGGAACGGAGATTTACAAAATTATAGAGTTATGTAGCCCCGATATTGTCGGGATTGACAAAAATCAGTAAATTTGCACAATAAATTAATCATTTGATATAAGCATGGTAGCATTTTTCAAGCAGGGTGCATCGGCAATAATAGCCGTTGAAACCGACCACAAACTCACCGAAAAGGAAAACGAAAAACTATCGTGGCTCTTCGGAGGTGCCACCCCCTTGACATCAACTTCAGTTAAAGGCCGCTTCATAGGGCCTCGCCGTGAAATGACCACTCCGTGGAGTACAAACGCGGTTGAAATCACTCAGAACATGGGGCTTACAGGGATTACACGTATCGAACGCTTCACACGTGTAGCCGCCGGATGCGAACCGGAGTTTGATAAAATGCTCCAGCGTTTTTACCCCGATGGGCTTGGCGCACGTATATTCCATATCGACCGTAAGCCTGAACCGGTTGTATATATTGAAAACATCACGGAATACAACCGTGCGGAAGGGCTGGCTCTCTCTCCTGAAGAAGAGGAATACCTTGATCAGCTTTCAAAACGCCTCGGACGTCCGCTTACCGACAGCGAAGTATTCGGCTTCTCTCAGGTCAACTCCGAGCACTGCCGCCACAAAATATTCAACGGAACATTTGTGATTGACGGCCAGGAAATGCCCTCGTCGCTGTTCAAACTTATTAAAAAGACATCACAGCAGAATCCCGGCAAGCTGGTTTCAGCCTATAAGGACAACGTTGCCTTTGTAGAAGGACCGGAAGCCCTGCAGTTTGCACCCGACAAAGCCGATGTAGCCGGCATGTTCGAGGTGAAGCCAATCGACACCGTAATATCACTTAAAGCCGAAACCCATAACTTCCCCACAACAGTAGAACCGTTCAACGGAGCTGCAACAGGCACCGGAGGCGAAATCCGCGACCGTCTTGGTGGCGGACGCGCAAGCTTGCCTATCGCCGGCACCGCAGTGTACATGACCTCATATCCCCGTCTGGATCCCGAGCATCGCTGGGAGCTCATGATGAATCCGCGAGTATGGCTCTATCAGACTCCCGCCGACATCCTTATCAAAGCTTCAAACGGCGCTTCTGACTTCGGCAATAAGTTCGGTCAGCCTCTGATCTGCGGCTCGCTCCTTACATTCGAGCATGATGAAAACGGACGCCTGTATGCTTATGACAAAGTGATAATGCTTGCCGGCGGTGTTGGATTCGCAGCCAAAAAGGATGCATTGAAAGGCAATCCTATCCCCGGACAGAAAGTAGTGGTGATGGGTGGCGACAACTACCGTATTGGCATGGGCGGCGGCGCTGTATCGTCAGTAGAAACCGGCCAGTATGCCAACGCAATCGAGCTCAACGCCGTGCAGCGCGCCAACCCTGAAATGCAGAAACGTGTATCTAACGTAATCCGTGCGCTTGCTGAAAGCGACAGCAACCCCATAGTATCAATCCACGACCATGGCGCCGGCGGCCACCTCAATGCTCTGTCAGAGCTGGTTGAATCGACAGGCGGACGTATCGACATCGACAATCTGCCTATCGGCGACCGCACACTCTCCGACAAAGAGATAGTAGGCAATGAAAGTCAGGAACGAATGGGTATGGTGGTTGATGAAAGCCATATCGACTATATCCGCCGCGTAGCTGACCGCGAACGCGCCCCCATGTACGTTGTAGGCGAAACCACTGACGACGAACGCTTCGTATTCGCCCATGAAAACGGCAAAAAGCCTATTGACCTCGCTCTTGCCGATATGTTCGGCAATTCGCCCCATACAGTGATGACAGACACAACGGTCAATCTCACATACCGCAATCCCGAGCCTGACGCATCACGTCTTGAAGAATATGTTCGCGATGTGCTGAGCCTCGAAGCTGTGGCTTGCAAGGACTGGCTCACAAACAAGGTAGACCGTTCCGTTACCGGTAAGGTTGCCCGTCAGCAGTGTCAGGGTGAGATTCAGCTCCCGCTGAGCGACTGCGGCGTTGTGGCACTTGACTATACCGGCAAATCAGGCATAGCTACATCCATTGGACATGCTCCGCAGGTGGCACTCGCCGATTCAGCCAAGGGCTCTGTAATGGCTGTGGCTGAAGCGCTGACCAATATC
Source organism: uncultured Muribaculaceae bacterium (assembly GCA_910586895.1). GTDB lineage: Bacteria > Bacteroidota > Bacteroidia > Bacteroidales > Muribaculaceae > Paramuribaculum. The sequence goes on from CAJUIW010000001.1 coordinate 326,393, forward strand.
GCTGCAGCTCCTCTTGCTGATGGCCTGTCGTCCGTATCTCTGAGCGCCAACTGGATGTGGCCTTGTAAGAATCAGGGTGAGGATGCCGCTCTTTACCGTGCGGTAAAGGCTTGCAGTGATTTCGCATGCTCACTCGGCATCAACATTCCTACCGGTAAGGATAGCCTGTCAATGACCCAGAAATATGGCAATGACAAGGTTTTTGCTCCCGGCACAGTAATAATATCAGCTGCCGGCGAAACCGCCGATGTACGCCTGACGGTAAGCCCCGTGGTGCGCAACGTCAAATCGACACTCTACTACATTGACTTCTCAGCCGATTCACTCCGCCTTGGCGGTTCAGCATTGGCACAGGCGCTCAACACAGTAGGTTCTGACGCTCCTACCGTTGCTGATCCGGCTGCATTCATGGCTGCATTTGGCGCCGTACAGAAACTTGTAAAACAGCGCGGGCTGCTTGCTGCCCACGACGTATCGGCCGGAGGTCTTGTAACCGCACTTCTTGAAATGACATTTGCCAACACCCGTGGCGGTCTTGACATCACAACCGAAGGATTTGTCAGTGGAGGCGAAGCTGAACTTATGAAGATTCTGTTCGCCGAAAATCCGGCAATGGTTATCCAGGTATCTGACCGTCGGATCACCTCTACAGAAACTCTTCTGACAAAAGCCGGAGTAAAATTCCACAAGATAGGCCATGTAGCTCCCGGACGCAATATTACCATCGCCCATAATGGAGTGAAACATACTCTTGACATTGACGCAATGCGCGATGTATGGTTCCGCACATCATATCTGCTTGACCGCATGCAGAGCGGAGAGAAGTGTGCATCACTGCGAATGGCCAACTATAAGAAGCAGCCGCTCCGTTTCAACATAGCATCATCGTTTGACGGAAGCCTGGAATCACGCGGACTGACCGCAGGAAAGCGTCCCGCTTCAGGTGTTCGTGCAGCCATAATCCGTGAAAAGGGTGTGAACGGCGACCGTGAGATGGCTTATTCACTCTATCTTGCCGGATTTGACGTCAAGGATGTCCATATGACTGACCTGATGTCGGGCCGTGAGAACCTTGAGGATGTCAACATGATAGTGTTCTGCGGAGGGTTCTCCAACTCTGACGTACTTGGCTCTGCAAAAGGCTGGGCCGGAGGATTCCTCTGGAACGACAACGCCCGTAAGGCTCTTGAGAACTTCTACAAACGTACGGACACACTTTCGCTCGGCGTCTGCAACGGCTGTCAGCTGATGATGGAACTGAATCTTATCAACCCCGAAATGCCTAAGAAAGGCACTATGGAGCACAATATAAGCCACAAGTTCGAATCACAGTTTGTAGGAGTCACCATTCCGGAGAACAACTCTGTGATGTTCGGACCGCTTGCCGGACTGAAGACTGGTATCTGGGTGGCACACGGTGAAGGTAAATTCAACCTCCCCATGCCGCTTGACAACTATAATGTGGCGCTCCGCTACAACTACTCGTCATATCCCGGCAACCCCAACGGATCCCGTGGGGCTGTGGCAGGCTTATGCTCACCCGACGGACGTCACCTTGCAATGATGCCCCACCTCGAACGTGCCATATTCCCCTGGCAATGCGCATATTATCCTGAGGCACGTCAGAAGGACGACGTGACACCCTGGATCGACGCATTTGTCAACGCACGCAAGTGGATCGAAAAGGTTCTGAAAAACTGAAATTTGGAAAATCCCTGCAAAAAACATAAATTTGCGAGTCGAAATAAACCGATTATTACGTAATTATAATAAATAAAGTATGAGTCTAAACATCATTGTGCTTGCAAAGCAGGTGCCTGACACCCGCAATGTAGGCAAAGATGCCATGAAAGCGGACGGCACTATCAATCGTGCCGCGCTTCCCGCCATCTTCAACCCGGAAGACCTCAACGCTCTTGAGCAGGCACTCCGGCTTAAGGATGCCAATCCCGGTTCTACAGTAACACTTCTCACAATGGGTCTTCCCCGCGCCGCTGAGGTTATCCGCGAGGCTATGTACCGCGGTGCCGATGGTGGCATAGTGCTTACCGACCGTACACTTGGCGGTGCTGACACTCTTGCTACTTCATACTCTCTTGCCCAGGCAGTGAAGAAGTTTGGCAATTACGACATAATTCTTGGCGGCCGTCAGGCTATTGACGGCGATACCGCTCAGGTAGGCCCTCAGATTGCCGAAAAGCTTGGTATTCCCCAGGTAACATATGCCGAAGAAATAATTGAACTGAAGGATGGTACCGTGACTGTAAAACGCCGCCTTGAAAACGGTGTTGAAACCGTCAAGGCACCTCTGCCCTGCGTAGTCACCGTCAATGGTTCGGCAGCCGAATGCCGTCCGCGCAACGCCGTACGCCTTCAGAAGTACAAACATGCCGCCTCTGTATCCGAGAAAGCATCAAAAAGCCCTGAAGTACAGGCTCTGATTGAAAAACGTCCCTATCTGACCATCCCTGAATGGAGCGCGGCTTTCGTAGAGGCTGATCCCGAACAGATAGGTCTTACCGGCTCTCCCACAAAGGTTAAGGCCATTGAGAATGTAGTATTTACCGCTAAGGAAAGCCGCCGTCTTGACAACAATGACGAGCAGATTGAGGAGCTGGTAAAGGAATTGATTGCTAACCACACCATCGGTTAATAAAACAGGCAGTCAAAGTACAACAATCAAAAATCAGACTATCAATCATGACAGATAACAATAACTTAGTAGTTTATTGTGAGTTTGAGGACGGCCGCGTAGCCGATGTCAGCCTTGAACTCCTTACCAAGGGACGCGAACTCGCTGACAAGCTTGGCGTGAAGCTGGAAGCCTTAGTGATAGGTGACAAGCTCGACGGCATCGAAGAGCAGATATTCCCCTACGGAGCAGATGTAGTTTACAAGGTGGCCGACAAGCGCCTCTATCCCTACACCTCCAACCCCCATGCTGCGGTTCTTATCAACCTGTTCCGCGAAATCAAGCCTCAGGTGTGCCTTATGGGTGCCACATGCATTGGCCGTGACCTCGGCCCCCGCGTGTCATCATGCCTGCACAGCGGACTCACCGCCGACTGCACACAGCTTGAAATCGGCCCGCACAAGGATCCCAAAACCGGCAAGGAATACGAGGAACTTCTCTATCAGATCCGTCCTGCATTCGGTGGCAACATCGTAGCTACGATTGTAAACCCCGAATGTCGTCCCCAGATGGCCACAGTACGTGAAGGCGTGATGAAGAAAGAGATTTTCGATGCCAACCATAAGGGTGAGGTAGTGAATCTTGATCCGGCCAAATATGTAAGCGATGAGGACTTTGTAGTTGAGATCATTGACCGTCACATCGAAAAGTCAAAAGTCAACATCAAGAACTCACCTATTATCGTAGCCGGTGGTTACGGTGTGGGAAGCCGCGAGAATTTCAATCTGCTGTATGAACTCGCTGAAACACTTGGTGGCGAAGTTGGCGCTTCACGCGCTGCTGTCGATGCCGGATTCAGCGAACATGAACGTCAGATTGGCCAGACCGGTGTCACCGTACGTCCGAAGCTCTATATAGCCTGCGGTATCTCAGGCCAGATTCAGCACATTGCAGGAATGCAGGATAGCTCGATAATCATATCAATCAACAATGACCCGGAAGCACCGATCAACACCATTGCTGACTATGTGATAACCGGCAACGTTGAGGATGTTATCCCCAAGCTGATAAAGTACTACAAAAAGAACTCCAAATAATCGCCAACACCCCCAGACATGTTACGCAGCATTATATTCGGCTTTATCATATCAATCATCACATTGACCTCCGGCGCCCAGACGCTGAAGCAGGTTGATGGTGGATTTGAGGCAATGCTGCCGCTTCTTGAAAAGACCGGATACAAAGTGTACAGTTTCGATCTGACTCCACTATCTGACTCCACATATCAAATTCAGTTTATCATCAAAAGATATGTTAACGGTGAATTAGATAATGAGAACGCGATGCCGTACACGCTCCAAAGCCGGACAATGCTGTCACAATTCTCGGAAGAGGCCCGAGCCGAAGTCACCCCGGAACAAATGGCCGATGCCGAGAAAGGGATATACTCCTTGTCACCCCGTATCGACATTGGATTCATGCCGGCGGTAGATTCTTTGTGTAACGTCATGCTGAATGTCGTCAACCAAGGGTCCATTACCATGCCACTCAAGCTTAAAGAGCTGACAAACCGGGAAAACGAAAAAAGCCGATACAGCTATGAGTTCCGTCCGTTCAAAACATCGGAATTCCGTACAGGCGAGTTTATCCCGTTGGTTCTGTTTGGCTCCATGTGGTGGGACGAAAAGGCTAACGTGCATCGTTTCTGCGGAGCCAATGAGATAGACCGTGACATGTCAACCGATATCCTTAAATATATTCCTCACTATTATGTGATAGGAATCAAGGTATCAAAGTAAAACAAGAAAAATAAAAACCAACTGCAATGGCTAACTTTTATACTGACAATCCCGAACTGAAGCATCATCTGAATCATCCGTTGATGCAGAAGATTGTGGAACTTAAAGAACGTAACTTTGCCGATGCCGAAAAGTATGACTATGCTCCCATGAACTTTGAGGATGCCATGGATTCATACGACAAGGTACTCGAAGTAGTAGGCGAAATCTGTGGCGGAAAAATCGCTGAGAACGCTGAAGGTGTCGACGCACAGGGTCCGCGTGTAGAAAACGGACGTGTGATATATGCCGACGGAACACAGGAAAATCTTGAATTGTGCCGTAAGGCCGGCCTAATGGGCATGTCAATGCCCCGCCGTCTTGGAGGCCTCAACTTCCCCATAACCCCCTACATCATGGCTGCTGACATAGTGAGCCGTGCCGATACAGGATTTGAAAACCTGTGGGGACTTCAGGACTGCGCTGAAACAATCTATGAATTTGCCGACGAGGATCAGAAGCAGCGTTACATCCCTCGCGTATGCCAGGGTGAGACAATGTCAATGGACCTTACCGAACCTGATGCCGGTTCTGACCTTCAGTCAGTAATGCTCAAGGCCACAGAACAGCCCGATGGGACATGGCGCCTGAACGGTGTGAAGCGCTTCATCACCAACGGTGACAGCGACATCCACCTCGTGCTTGCCCGCTCTGAAGAGGGCACTCGCGATGGACGCGGCCTGTCAATGTTCATCTATGACAAGCGCAACGGTGGCGTTGATGTACGTCGTATCGAGAACAAGATGGGTATCAAGGGTTCACCCACATGCGAACTCGTATATAAGAACGCTAAGGCCGAACTCTGTGGCTCACGCCGTCTTGGCCTTATCAAATATGTGATGGCCCTTATGAACGGTGCCCGCCTCGGTATCGCCGCTCAGTCAGTTGGTGTCAGCGAACGCGCCTATCGTGAAGCCCTCGCTTACGCCAAGGACCGCAAACAGTTTGGCAAAGCTATCATTGAATTCCCTGCCGTCTATGAGATGATAGCAGTGATGAAGGCTAAGCTCGACGCATCACGCGCTCTGCTGTATGAGACATCGCGCTTCGTGGATATCTACAAGATATATGAAGATATCGCCAAAGAACGTTCACTCACACCTGATGAACGCAAGGAGATGAAGCTCTACAGCAAGATGGCCGATGCATGCACTCCCCTTGTAAAGGGTATGGGCAGCGAATACTGCAATCAGAACACCTATGACTGCATTCAGGTACATGGCGGTTCAGGCTTCATGAAAGACTACGCCTGCGAGCGTATCTACCGTGATGCCCGTATCACCTCTATCTACGAAGGCACAACACAGCTTCAGGTTGTAGCTGCCATACGCCACGTCACCACCGGTACTTACCTCAACCTTATCCGCGGTTACGAAGCACAGGAAGTGAAGCCCGAACTTCAGTGGATCAAGGACAACCTTATCGCTATGACAGCCTCCTATGAAAAGGCTGTGGCTACAGTTACCGAAGTTAAGGATCAGGCTTACGGCGACTTCATGGCACGTCGTCTTGTAGAGATGGCCGGCTGCATCATCATGAGCTACCTGCTGCTTTCCGATGCCCAGCGCAACGATTCATTCGTACGTTCAGCTGAAGTGTACAACAAGCTTGCTCAGGCAGAAGTGGCCAAGCATGCTGACTTCATTGCATCATTCACTCCAGAACAGATTGAAATGTACAAGGCTGAATAATTCAGAACAACAGTACTCAAACTGAAAATAATGCGCGCCGGAGTTTTTCGGCGCGCATTACTTATATAGGTAATTAATGTTGAAATAAATTTGGCACTACAATCTACTTATTCGTATCTTTGCCTATTATGACTATCCCAGAAATCATAGCAGGACGCACCACTCCCGGATTTTCGATAGAAGTGCTCCCCCCTCTGAAAGGAAAAGGTATCGGAGCTTTATTTTCCGGAATTGACTCCCTGATGGAGTTTGGTCCGTCATATATCAACATCACCACGCATAGAAGCGAACTTGTATACAAATCGACGCCTGACGGACTGTACCAGAGGGTGAGTGAACGTGCCCGTCCCGGGACGGTGGCTGTGGCTGCGGCCATACAGCAGCGTTACGGCATTCCGGCAGTTCCACACATGATATGCAGCGGATTTTCCAAACTCGAAACCGAGTATGCCCTGATTGACCTGAACTTTCTCGGGATAAACAACCTCCTTTTATTGCGCGGCGATAAAGCCAAGCATGAGAGTCGCTTCACACCGACTGAAAACGGACATGCCCATGCTTCGGAGCTCCAGGGTCAGGTCAATGATTTCAACCGCGGTGTATTCCTTGACGGTACGCTGATGGATATAACAGGCGATGACAACAAATTCAGCTACGGCGTGGCCGGCTATCCGGAAAAGCATGATGAAGCACCGAATCCTGAAATGGATATCCTTTGGCTCAAACATAAGGTTGACAGCGGGGCCTCGTACATAGTTACCCAGATGTTCTTCGATAATGAACGTTATTTTGACTTTGTAAACCGTTGCCGTCAGGCCGGTATCAACGTACCAATAATACCAGGTATAAAGCCGATTGTAAGCCGTGGACAGCTTACAATACTCCCCAAAGTATTCCATGTGGATATACCTTCAGATCTCGCACGTGAACTGATGGCCTGCAAGGACGACGATGCGGCCAAACAGGTTGGTGTGGAGTGGTGTTCCCAACAGTTAAGGGATTTATACGCCAACGGAGTACCCTCGGTACACATATACTCGCTCAATGCCACACGAAGTGTAAAGAAAATACTGACTGACGTACTATGAAGTTCAGTGATATACCGGGACATGATGACGCAAAGGTTCGTCTGCGGCAAATGGCCGATACGGACCGGCTGCCGCATGCACTGCTACTGGAAGGACCAGAAGGGATAGGAAAACTGTCGCTTGCCCGCGCCTTTGTCCAGTATCTCCACTGTCAGTCACGGACTCCCGACGGTGAGCCTTGCGGTAAGTGCCCGGCATGCCGCCAGCACGAATCGTTCAATCATGTTGACACGAGTTTCATTTATCCGGTGGCCAAAACCGATAAAATGACTTACGCGCCAATATCCGAGCATTTCTCCGAAGAGTGGCATGATTTCTTGAATGAAGATATCTATGTCGACTTCCAGAAATGGGCAACAGTGTTCGGAAAGAAAAACGCGCGTCCCACCACCTACGTCGCTGAAAGCATTGAGTTGCTCCGCCGGCTATCGCTCACAGCTGTAACTTCCCGGTATAAAGTGGTGATCTGGTGGTTGCCGGAGCTGATGCAACTCGAAACGGCCAACAAACTGCTCAAAATTATCGAGGAGCCGTTTGCCGACACGGTATTTGTACTTGTCAGCGACCGCCCGCGTGATATTTTGCCTACCATCTACTCCCGACTGCAACGCATAGCTTGCCGCCGACTGCCGGACAATATTGTAGCCGCTGAGATGCAGCGACGTCATGGCATGGCTCCTGACCAAGCCGCAGCCATTGCCCATCTGTCGCTCGGAAGCATGCTGAAAGCCGAACTGACATTCAAAGAAAGCGAATTCTCACGCAGAGCGCTGGAGCGATTTAAACAGCTGATGCGCCTTGCCTATCAAAGAAAAGTGGGCGACCTCCGCAAATGGGCTATGGACCTCACTGACGAAGGGCGTGAAAATGAAATAGCATTTTACCGCTATGCTATCCGGATGATGCGCGAAAACTTCATGTTTCGTTTCCGTATACCTGAACTCACGTATCTGAATCCGGAGGAGCAGTCATTCAGCACCAACTTTGCACGTTTCATTACGGAAAAGAATGTGGAACGTCTGATTGAGGTGTTCGAGCAGGCAGCCGTTGATATATCAGGCAATGGCAACGGTAAAATCATAAATTTCGATACTGCCATAAAAGTAATCATGCTTCTTATACCATGAGCGCTTATATTCCTGACCGTTCATTTCTCGGGCGTGTAGCTGATGTTTATTCCAATCTCAGCATCCAAGAGCTGGCCGATATATGCTTCGTGCTCCCCAATAAACGAAGCATGGCATTCTTGCGTCAGGAACTGATAAAACGGCGTAAGGGGCCGTTCATTGAACCGGCGCTTATAGATATATCGGAATTCGTGGCCGGGTTTTCAAACAGTGCGGAGGCCTCGCGCTACGAAATGCTCTTCACACTCTACCGCTGCTACGCCAATATCAACCGCAATACGGAGATTTCATTTGACAAATTCATCTTCTGGGGTGAAATGCTGGTAAGTGATTTCAATGATGTTGACCGCTATCTTGTGGACGCCGACATGCTGTTCAGCAATCTTGAACGCCTCAAAGAGATAGGCAGCAACTATCTGACACCCGAGCAGATTGAGATAATACGCCGCTACTGGGATGCAGAAAATATAGAAGAGGACACCGGACGTTTCTGGAAGCACCTTGACAATAACGACAGCTTCACCCGCTCCAGCTTCATAAAACTATGGGAAGTGCTCGGCCCGCTATACCATGATTACATGCGCTCACTTGAAGATAACGGACTGACTACAAGCGGAGCCATGTACCGCAATTCCGTTGAGCGCCTGTCGGCGGAAGGAGCTTCCTGCCTTACTTTCAGCAAGTATGTATTTGTAGGATTCAACGTCCTCACCACATCGGAGCTAAAGATATTCCGCAAGCTGAAAGCATTGGGCCGGGGCGAGTTTTTCTGGGACTTCAACTCACCGGCACTGATCAACGAGGAAAATAAGGCCGGACGATTCATCCGTAAGAATATGGAGGAGTTTCCGGCTCCACCGCAATTTGATGACGAGCCGCTGACCTCAATGCCACATATCGACATCATCGGGGTTCCTTCAAATGTAGGCCAGACAAAAGTTGCGGGCAAGATTGTTGAAAAATGGCAGAAAGAAAACCGTATAAAGACCGATCGCGGAGAAATAAACACAGCTATTATCCTGCCTGACGAGTCGCTGTTCATGCCTTTGGTGCATTCAATGCCCGGCACTGTAACAGATATGAATGTAACCATGGGATTTCCCATGCGCTTATCGCCCATAGCATCCCTGATAGGGAATATATGGAAATTGCAGCGCAACGCCCGGCGCACCTCAGGCGATGTGGACACATACTTTTTTGAGGATGTTAAAGCACTGCTGTCCATGCCTATGGTACGTGCGCTCGATGCGACAGGGGCTGCTGACATTTTAAGAACCATCAATGATGAACGGCTGTTCACCGTACCTCCAGAGGTGATACGCAACAGTTCGGAAGCGCTGTACAATCTCTTCATTCCGCTCAACCGCCGGACTCCACCGGATGAAGTTACTACCCATATAATCCGGTTGCTCGATTTCCTGCTTGCAGCGACCGATGAATCGGATAAACTTCAGATATATTTTCTGGAGTCATACCGCTCGGCGGTAGCCAATCTGCACAATAGCGTGGCACGCTTCGATATGCAGATGGATGCGTTCACATTCCTGCATATGGTAGACCGAGCTGTAAGAGGAGATACCGTAAATTTTGTAGGCGAACCTCTGAGCGGCCTCCAGATAATGGGTATGCTCGAAACGCGTACCCTTGATTTTGAGAACATCATCATCACTTCAATGAATGAACGCGTGTTCCCGCGTAAACTGTTCAACCGTTCGTTCATCCCCGATGTACTCCGGCGTGGTTACGGAATGGCAACCACTGACTTCTCGGAGAGTATATTCGCTTATTACTTCTACCGCATGATATCCCGGGCACGGCATGTAGCTCTGCTCTACGACTCACGCACCGTGGGCGGGACACGCAGCAGTGAAATGTCACGCTACCTTGTACAGCTACTCTATCTATTCCCGGGAGAGAAGACCCATCATATAAATGCGGCCTTCCATTCACCTATGTTCAAGTACGAAGCTACAGCCATACAGAAAACGGGACATGTTCTTGAAAAACTTAACCGCTTTCTTGAACCGGGTAGCCGATATGCGCTGTCAGCCTCTGCCATCAACACCTATATCAACTGTCCGCTGGAGTTCTATCTACGCTATGTAGAGCGATTCAGCCCGGATGAAGATCCTGTTGACTATGTCAACTCCAGCACCTACGGACTGATTGTACATCAGGTGCTTGAGAATTTCTACAAAGCGCTTCCCCCTGTTACTGACGGTTCAGGACAAAGCGTGGACCCGGAACTTGTCAGAATGCTGATACGTCCGTCATATCCGCTGTTGGACCAACTGCTTCTTGAGGCTATCAACAATAATTACCATAATATACACTGTCCGGCAAAATACAAGACTCCTGCCGGTGAAACCGCAGTGCTGGCCACTGTGATACGGCGCAATGTGTGCGATGTGCTGGAAGCTGAAGCCCACTTAGGCCAATTCACATTCGAAAATGCCGAACTCAAGCTAACCGGCACAATCAGCACTACGTCAGGATTGAAAGTCAACATCAAGCAGGTTATTGACCGCATTGACCGTATCGCCGACGAGGACTCCCCTTCAGGCACGCGTCTGCGCATTGTCGACTACAAGACCGGTAGCGACTCGCTTGAGGCCCGCACCCTGGAGAGCCTGTTTGACACCACCTCATCACATAGGCCCAAAGCTATAATGCAGCTGCTGTTCTACTGCATGTTCTACGCTCAGAAAACCGGATATACCGAAGCTATTCAACCGCTGATTTATTCGCTACGGAACATTCCGGTCAATGGTATCCGCCCACTTGTATTCGCCAAATCACCGCTGATGGACTACCGTGATCTGCTGGATGACTTCAATGCTGCTTTGAGCGCGGTCCTGGAGGAAATTTTCAATCCCGAAGTTCCGTTCCACCCCTCGGCGGCCGGTGAGGATGCTTGTACATTCTGCAACTTCAAAAGCATCTGTTCAAGAGGAGAAGAATCATGAGCGGAATATACATACATATCCCGTTCTGCAGTGCGAAATGCGTGTACTGCGATTTCTATTCAATGCCGCGCGGCAACCGCACTGACGAAATAGAGCGGTACAGCAATGCCATAGTCCGTGAATACAACGCCCGTAAAGATGAACTCAACGGCTCGGAAGTGACCACAGTTTATTTCGGCGGAGGCACTCCATCATCACTCCCGGTTGATCACCTGACTGGACTCATCAGACTGTTTCATACAGATAGCGTCAAGGAGCTTACAGTAGAGGTCAATCCTGAAGATGTCACCCGCCACCTTGCCGAAGCCCTGATAGCCTCCGGAGCTAACAGAGTGAGCATGGGGGTACAGTCAATGGTGGACAGCGAGCTTAGCCTTATCGGGCGCCGCCATTCATCAGCCACAGTAATTGAAGCTTTTACCCATCTGCGCGATGCCGGCTTCAGCAATATAAGCCTCGATTTAATTTACGGACTCCCCGATCAGCAGTTGGATTCATGGCTATATTCCCTGCGGACAGTACTTGACCTTGGGCCTGAACACCTGTCGGCCTACGCCCTTTCATACGAGCCGGGAACGCGGCTGTATGCAATGCTTTCCACCGGCAAAGTAAAAGAGGCCACACAGGAGCTGTCGGAACAGATGTACATGACCCTCTGCTCGCTGGCATCAGAATATGGATATGAGCATTATGAAATAGCTAATTTCGGAAAGCCCGGCAGACACTCTCTCCACAACTCCTCATACTGGAATCTTACTCCATACCTTGGCCTCGGACCGGGAGCACATAGCTTTGACGGCTCTGTTCGGCGATATAATCCTACGAATCTCCGCACATATATGGACCATCCGGAATCATCAGCAACAATTGACGAGGAGAACCTCGATGAGCGGGTGAATGACTACGTTATGACAGCACTGCGGACGTCATCGGGAATAGATCCGAAACTCACACTGCGGCTGTTCGGGCAAGAGATTTACGACAGGATTTGCACCACGGCTTCAGAACTGATAAAAAAAGAACGCCTTATCACGACGTCCACTGGCAACTTCGCCATTCCGGAAGAGAAATGGCTGCTTGCCGATGCCATAACCCTCCCGTTTATCACAGTATGAATCAGTCGTGGTGATACGGCTCGCCACGCATGATAGTCATGGCACGGTAAACCTGCTCGGCAAAGAAAAGACGAACCATTTCATGGCTGAATGTCATTTTTGACAAAGATATCTTCCCATCCGCACGCTTGTACACAGCATCTGAAAAACCGTATGGGCCACCTATCACGAAAACCAAGCGTTTCAGCCCCTGCACCATATACTGCTGAAGCTGTGTCGAAAACTCACGCGAGGTAAACTCACGACCACACTCGTCCAACAGCACCACCCGGTCAGATGGCGCCAGACAGTCAAGAATCATTGCTCCCTCACGTTCTTTCTGCTGCTGCTCGCTCAGCCCGCGTGTGTTCTTTATATCAGCAAGCATGCGGAATTCCACCGGACAGTAATGTGAAATCCGGCTTATATAATCGTCAGTGGCTTTACGGATATATTCGGTTGAGGTCCGTCCTACGGCAAGAATAAATATTTTCATCAGCGCAAGGGTACAATAGTGTTAAATAAGTGCTATCTTTGCACAAAAGTACAAAAAAATGAAAACAAAAGAGGAATTAATTGATGACCTGCTCACATTGGCTTTTGCCGAGGATGTAGGTGACGGTGACCACACCACATTAAGCACCATCCCTGAGAGTGAAACCGGACGCCAGCGCCTTATTGTAAAGGAAGAGGGTATTCTGGCCGGTGTAGATATTGCCCGCAAGGTATTCCACAAGTTTGACCCGGAGCTCAAGATGACAGTATATATCAACGATGGGGCTCACGTCAAGCCCGGCGATATAGCATTTGAAGTGGAAGGCAAGGTACGGTCGCTCCTGCAGACCGAGCGTGTGATGCTCAACATCATGCAGCGCATGAGCGGAATTGCCACAACCACTGCCCGCTATCAGAAATGCCTCGAAGGGTTGAAAACAAAAGTGCTTGATACCCGCAAGACTACTCCGGGAATGCGTCTGCTTGAAAAAGAGGCTGTGAAAATAGGTGGCGGCGAGAATCACCGCATCGGTCTTTTTGACATGATCCTCATCAAGGACAATCACGTTGACTTTGCCGGAGGAATCCCGCAGGCTGTTGCCGCAGCTAAAAAGTATTGTGCCGAAACCGGACGCGACCTCAAGATAGAACTGGAGGTGCGCAATGAAGATGAAATCCGTCAGGCCCTCGAAGCCGGTGTGGACCGTATAATGCTTGACAACTTCACTCCCGAACGCACACGCGAGGCCGTAAAGCTTATCAATGGCAAATGTGAAATCGAGTCATCAGGCGGTATTACTATCGATACACTCCGTTCGTACGGCGAATGTGGTGTTGACTTTATATCGGTAGGTGCTCTGACACACTCAGTCAAAGGCCTTGACATGAGCTTCAAAGCTTGCTGAAGTAAATATCGAATATAAGAAAAGCCCGCTTCGGCGGGCTTTTTCTTTATATCTTCATATCATTTTCTTTGGCATCGTGGCCTGAAACTCTTTCAAATAATTAGGCACGCTATACGCAAGGTCAATAAACTTACGGTTGATGAAATCACGCTCAGCCAAAGCAAGCATATTCTGAGCCAGAGGCACAATATCCGGAATCTGAGTCACCGCCGGCATCGGGAGCACACCGACAGCCTTATCGCTGCCATTGCCCATAATGACAAGCTTATTTCCTGCCTGTATGACATCGCTGAAGCTATCGGCATCAAGAATCACCGGTCCCTCGGGACGGACACGTTCAAGCGCCATATTGAAAACCCCGGTAAACACCTCCATCCGTCGGGCATCAATCATCGGTACAAGAAGAGCCTCCGGGTCAATATCATGCTCAAACATTGCAGTAACAGCAAGAAGTTCAAGCGTATCTACACCAATAAGCGGTACATCGAGTGCAAAAGCCAGTCCCTTGGCCTCCGAAAGTCCGATACGCAACCCTGTATAACTACCCGGCCCCATGGATACGGCCACAGCATCGAGCTTCATTTCCAATTCATTCGCACGGTCAAGACATGCCTTTATAAATCCGCTCAGCAGAGCAGCATGATTCTGTCCGCTGAAGTCCTCGCGGTGGCACAGTACCATTCCCTCAGCAGTCAGAGCCGCCGAACATACGTTAGTTGAAGTTTCTATATTAAGAATTACAGCCATCTCAAATTTTTTCACAAATTTACACAATTTTCCAAGGGTAAATGCTAATTTTGTAGAAAATATACATTGCCCATGTTACTATCCATGACCGGCTTCGGCAAATCAGTTGTCGAACTACCAGATAAAAAAATTACAGTTGAGATAAAATCGCTCAATTCCAAACAATTGGACCTCGCCATGCGTATCCCCGCATTGATGAGAGAAAAGGAAATGGAGATGAGAGCACTTGTTGCCAAACTGCTTACACGCGGCAAAGTAGAACTGACCATGTACATTGAGAATCTGCACAGTGATGCTACAATACAGCTCAATGTCACACAGATGGCGGCCTATAAACGTCAGTATGAAGAGATGCAGAAAGCCCTCGGACTTCCGGAACCGGCTGACTGGTACTCGCTCCTGCTCCGTTTTCCTGACTCGGTGAAGAGTGAGAATTCACAGGTAGCCAATGAATCTGATTTCGAAGCGGCTCTAAAGGCCGTCACTGAAGCGGCCAACGCACTTACAGAGCACCGCCGTGCCGAAGGAATCAAGCTCGAGGAATTCTTCGCCAAGAGAGTCAATTCAATCAGCAACTTACTTGCCGAGGTACCGAAATATGAAGTTGAACGTGTGGCCCATATCCGATCACGCATAATTGACAATCTGGGCAAGCTTCCGCAGGTGGAATATGACCGCGGGCGCCTTGAGCAGGAGATGATTTTCTACATTGAGAAACTTGATGTCAATGAAGAGAAGCAGCGCCTGGCACAGCATATAGCATACTTCACCGAAACAATGGCTGGTGATAACGCCGGCCAAGGCAAAAAGCTCGGCTTTATAAGTCAGGAGATGGGACGTGAAATCAACACTCTCGGCTCAAAAAGCAATCATGCTGAGATGCAGAAGCTTGTAGTACTGATGAAGGATGAGCTTGAGCAAATCAAAGAGCAGGTTCTCAACGTGATGTAATTCACCTACATACAGATTTTAATTTCTCCCACTACATAATAACCCCACTCACCATGAGCGAAGGCAAAATCATAATCATATCAGCCCCGTCAGGCTGCGGTAAGTCAACTATCATCAACGCACTGCTTGAACGAGGCAACGTCAGGATGCAGTTCTCTGTGTCGGCAACCAACCGCGCACCGCGTACCGGTGAAAAACATGGAGTAAACTACTACTTCCTGACCGATGAGGAATTCCGTAAAGCCATTGATGAAGATGCGTTCGTGGAATATGAGGAGGTATATCCGGGCCGATTCTACGGAACTCTCAAGAGCGAGGTAGAGCGCCGGTGTGCAGCAGGCGAAAATGTAGTGCTTGATATAGATGTAAAGGGTGGAATGCGGGTAAAACAGATGTTTTCCGACAAGGCTAAAAGCATTTTCATCAAGCCACCTACGGTTGAAGCCCTGCGCACACGCCTCGAGGGACGCGGTACCGATTCGCCCGAAGCTATTGACGAACGCGTACGGAAAGCGGAATACGAACTTTCATTCGCTCCGGAATATGATTGCGTGGTAGTGAACGATGACCTGCAACAAGCCATCGACAATACCGAACGTGAGATTCTGGAATTTACCTGCTGACATACTGCTCTCCTATGGAACTACATGGGGACAACATCGGTATTTTCGGAGGGTCATTCAATCCGGTCCACATCGGACACATGATGCTGGCCCAGTACATCGCTGAATTTGCCGGGCTTGACAAAGTGCTCCTGATGCTATCGCCACACAATCCGCTGAAGGAAAACAGCTCATTGGCCCCTGACAATGACAGGATGCAGATGCTGAGAATTGCAACTTCAGGAGGCTATTCACGCGTAGAGCCGTCAGACATAGAGCTCCACCTGCCGCGGCCATCATACACAGCGATGACTTTGAGGGAACTTAAGAGCCGATATCCGGCCACCACATTCCATCTTATAATAGGAGCTGACAACTGGCTGTCGTTTGACCGTTGGCGTGAACCTGACTTCATCCTGGCAAATGCAAAAATCATTATCTATCCGCGTCCCGGTTACGATATTGACCCGGTATCCCTTCCCGCAGGAGTAAGACTTATGGAGGGGGTACCCACTACGGAGATAAGCAGTTCTTTCATCCGCCGAGCTATAGCAGGCGGTCATGACATGAACTACTTCATGCCGCACAACGTATATAAATATATTATTGAAAAAGGCTTATACATATGAGTTGTCTTAATACAAATGCCCTTGCATTCATCGGGCTATGCAATGAATACTGCATGCTTGCCGAAAATGCGTCGGGCATGACCCGCAACGAATTCATTCAGTCAGCCGTGCGTATTCTGCCCCGGCTATATATCTCGGCTTCCGATCTGCAGGATAATGATACCAGTGCCGATACATACATCGAACCGGCTCTGGAGGAGGATATGTATGAACAGGTCCGCTCAAGCGTGGCCTCTCTGATGGGCGCCGAAGACACGTATCTTGAAGTGTTCGAGGAGGATATGAAGTACTCCGACACACCTATCGCCGCATCAGTGGCGGAAGGCATCGCTGATATCTTCCAGTCATGCTACAACTTTGTCACCATGGTACGTGATGCTCCTGAGCCGCTTATTGCCGATGCTCTTGAAGCCATGAAGGAAGAATTCCGCAACTACTGGAGCCAGACTCTCTGCAATCTTCTCCGACCGCTTAATCAGCTTAGATATAACTCAACCGATAACGAATAACCACCATGTTAAACTACGCCGAAAAGTATCCCTACACAGAGGAATTGATGGATTTCCTGAATTCCTCTCCCGTGAATTTCTATGCCATCGACACACTGAAACGCATGCTCGATGATGCTGACTTCACACATCTCGATCCGTCGGATGAATGGATTATAAAACCGGGAGGAAAATATTATATCACCAAGAATTCCTCCGCACTGATAGCATTTGTTGTCGGTACTGGCGGCCCGGCTGCCGGTAGCAAAATCATATCGGCCCACAGCGACTCACCCGGCTTCAGAATAAAGCCCAACGCCGAAATGATATGTGAGGAAGGTGTAATAAAACTGAACACCGAAGTATATGGAGGTCCTATCCTATACACATGGTTTGACCGTCCGCTGTCAATAGCCGGACGCGTGATGCTCCGCTCGGACAATCCTCTGCATCCCGAACCATTTCTCATTAGGTTTGACGAGCCGCTGCTTACCATTCCGCATCTCGCCATCCACTTCAACCGCGCGGTGAACGAGGGCAATCATCTGTCGAAACAGAAGGACATGCTCCCCGTGATAGGAATGGTAAATGACGCCATGGAACGCGACAATATGCTTCTGCGCCTTGTAGCGGAGCGTCTGGATGTGGACATGGAAGAAATCCTTGACTTTGACCTGTCGCTGTATGACACCACCCCGGCATGCCGCGTCGGCCTTGAAGGCGAATTTATAACATCGGGACGTCTGGATGACCTCAGCATGGTTCATGCCGGAGCCACAGCGCTGATAGAATCATGCAATAACGATGAAATCGAACCGGCCGGAACAAATTCTGAAATGACACGCATTCTTGCCATATTTGACAACGAGGAAACGGGCAGCGGCACTAAACAGGGAGCAGCCTCTCCCCTGCTGATGCATCTGCTGCGTCGCATCAACAGCTGTCTTGGCGGTACGGAACAGGACTTCATGCGCGGCATTGTACGTTCATTCATGGTATCGGCCGACAACGCCCATGCCTTGCACCCCAACTATCCGGAGAAGCATGATCCGACTAATCATCCGGTACTCGGCGGAGGTCCGGTAATAAAGATTAATGCCAACTGCAAATATATGACCGATGCTGACAGCGCTTCCGTATTCAAGAATATATGTGAGAATGCTGACGTACCCTGCCAGTATTTCGTGAATCACAGTGATGTGGCCGGAGGTTCCACACTGGGAAATATCCTGACCTCACAGATTGACCTGCGCGGTGTGGATATGGGAGCTGCCATGTGGGCCATGCATTCTGTTCGCGAAACAGCTTCTGCTGCCGACCATGGCTATATAATACGCGCTTTCCGCGAATTCTACAATTGCTGACAGACCATATAGAACTGCAAAAAATAAGCCAGCCCCGTAAGGTTCAAAACCTTACGGGGCTGACTGCATTGTAGACTTATTTATTACCTATCTATCAGTCGGCAAGGTCAACGGCATAATAAACCTTCTTGCCGGTAGGATATATACCGGTGATGAACATCACCTTGTCACCACCGTCGCTCTTCATTATGGAAGTGTATATCTTGTCAACATCATCGGTTGTGCGCACACGTGCATTGTTGATGTCCAAGATTATAAATCCGTCCTTGATACCGGCATCCTTAAAGCGACCATCCTTAAGTCCGGTCACCTGAAGTCCCGAAGATATACGCAGCTGACGCATGGTCTGCTCGTCGACCTTCTTGAAAGCGCAACCCAGATCACTGAGCGATTTTGCTTTTACGATATTGGTACTTCCCTGATTGTTATAAAGAGTGGCTGTCGCCTTACGTTCCTTATTGTCGCGGATATAAGTGATGGTCACTTTGTCGCCGGGACGCAGCTGAGCCATCTGCTCAAGAAGCTCCGATGAGGAGTGGGTGTTTGAACCATTGATGGCAGTTATTACGTCGCCCTCCTGAAGGCCGGCTTCCATAGCAGCGCTCTGGTCGAGCACTTCGGTCACATAAAGGCCCTGGCTGACTTTAGTTATCTCCTTGCTCTTGGCAAGCTTCGGAATAAGCTCCTGATATGTTACACCAAGGATAGCACGCTGCACGGTTCCATACTGACGGATATCGGTAACAATCTTCTTAACTATAGATGTGGGTATTGCAAACGAATAACCTGCATAGTTACCAGTCTGTGAATATATGGCGGCGTTTATGCCCACGAGCTCGCCATTGAGATTCACCAATGCACCGCCCGAGTTACCGGGATTGACGGCGGCATCAGTCTGTATGAACGATTCGATGCCCATGGAGCGTGAATTGGTAGCCTGAGATATGCTACGTGCCTTGGCACTTACAATACCGGCAGTTACAGTCGAGGTAAGTCCAAACGGATTACCTACGGCAAGAACCCATTCGCCTATCTTCAGTTTGTCACTGTCGCCTATCGGAATGACAGGAAGATCTGCCGCATCAATCTTTATGAGGGCAAGGTCGGTTGAGGGGTCAGTACCTATCACAGTGGCATTGAAATTGCGGTTGTCATTGAGCGTCACCTCAAGGCGCTCTGCTCCGTCAATAACATGGTTGTTGGTGACAATATATCCATCTGCGGAAAGAATCACACCCGAACCGAGGCCCTTCTGAACCTGAGAGTCCTCATCGCTTCCCTGCTTCTTACGCTGCTGCGGCTGCTGACGGCGCTGTCCACCATAAGGCGAACCGAAGAAGAATTCAAAGAAAGGATCGTTCATCATGTCGCTGTCACCATAATAATTACGGGGCGTAGCATAACTCTTGATGCTCACCACTCCATTTATAGTGCTTTCAGCAGCCTTTGTAAAGTCAGGAACTCCGGCCGATGAACTGCTTACGGTAAACAATGATCCGGACGTATTGTCGGGATTGTGGGTGCATGACGCACCGGCGCTCATGGCAAGTCCGAATATTCCGCTTACCATCAAGGCAAATTTTGCGTAATTTCTCATATAATTATACAATGTGAATGTTTTATGTGGTTAATATAAATTCCTATTTCTCTCAACAAAAACCGACGTCGCTTTACGGCTCTCTTTTTGACAGAATCAGAGTCTTATAGTTTAACGGCGATTTATTCTATTGACGACAAAATTAGCAGATTATTAACCGCTCAATGCTTAAAAATCTGTAATTTAAACTGATTTAATAAAGAATGCTGACATTTTTACAAATTTTTCATAGATATACTATCAACTATTCTTGCTATATTTGCCTATGATGATTTACCTTGGTTAAATCTGACAATATATAATATGTCAGGGAGGATGCCGTGAGTAATGATTTTTATGCCTGTGACATCTTTTCAGTGAGTTATTGCGTTATTAATTCTGCTTATGACTATACTTAGGAATCGGACTCTACCCAGCGTTATGTTGCTGATGGCACTATGCCTGCTTGCATCGTGCGGATCTTCGCGAACATCCCTTACGGCTCGCGCCACATCGCATAAGTCAGAAAAAAACACCGGCAAATCAAAACCTCAACGTCCGGCAGAACATATTCATTTCAATACCTACTCCACATTGCCACAGCCAACAGAGCGCCTGCTGAAAGAGGCTGACAAATGGATTGGTACCCCCTATGTATATGGTGGCAACAGTTCTGATGGTGTCGACTGCTCCGGATTCGTACTTCAGGTATATAAGAAAGCGCTTGATATAAAACTGCCGCGCAACTCCGCCAAGCAGCAGGAATTCTGCACAAAGCTTGACCGTGACAATCTGCGCGAGGGTGATCTTGTGTTCTTTACCGTGCGCGGAGGCGACAGCGTAGGACACGTAGGGATATATATAGGCAACGGACGCATGATTCATGCCTCGTCAAGCAAAGGAGTCATCATATCACCGCTATCGCAGAAATACTACGTTGACAACTTCCATTCATGCGGGCGTATCGAACAATACTATGCCATGCTTGACAAAAGCGAACGTATATCCTCCGACAAAGCATTGGCGGATATTACTCCGGCTTCGGCTAAACCGGCAGAACAGGAAAAACAGCCGATGGCCTCGGTAGAGCCGGTACTCCCCCGTCAGACTCAGCCCAAAGCTTCCGCTATTTCTGCTGTGGAGAAAAAAGCAGCACCAAAAGCCGCTCCGGTAAAACCGGCACGTAAAGTGACAGCAAAAAAGGCTACCCCAACCGGTTCAACCATGGATGCTGACCGCTCGAAGGTGCTCAACTCAATTATCGAACAGAAAGCTGACTCCATTTTTTCATCACGATAATGGATATTTTTAATCGAACACGCCGCCTTGTAGGGACAGATGCCATGCGACGCCTGTCAGAGTCACGCGTAATAGTATTTGGCGTTGGTGGTGTTGGGAGCTGGACGGCAGAATCGCTTGTACGCTCCGGAATAGGACATCTTACAATAGTGGATGCCGACTGCGTGGCAACGTCAAACATCAACCGTCAGCAACCGGCCACAGTATCAACCATCGGGAAGCCAAAAGTTGACGTGATGCGTGAGCATCTCCTTGATATAAATCCGGAGCTTGATATCACAGCAATACAGGATATGTACACGGCTTCAACAGCCGACAATTACAATCTATCGGACTATGATTACGTTGTCGACGCCATTGATAGCCTGAGCGACAAGGCTCTACTGATACTACGTGCCACATCAGCGCGCACTCGCCTGTTTTCATCCATGGGAGCAGCTCTGAAGATGGACCCGACAAGAATCTCTGTAGCCGAATTCTGGAAAGTCAAGGGATGCCCGCTTGCAGCCGCACTTCGTCAGCGGTTCAAGCGCTCGGGACAGATGCCCAGGCGAAAATTCCGGTGTGTATATTCCGATGAACTCCTGCCGAATCTTGGCGAAGAGGATGACACCTCAGGAGCAATGTCGTTTGGAAAAGTCCGGATCAACGGGGCTATGTGCCACATAACCGCCATGTTCGGCTTCACTCTGGCCGGACTTGTAGTTCAGGATATCCTGAAACGCTGACCGCTTCTATCCTCTTTTTTATATCTCTTCGTCCGATTCGCTGCCGCCATCAGTGGTTGATGCCGGCTCTGACGGTTCGGAGGTTTGAGATTTCACTGAATCTGTTTGTGCAGTAGCTGCCTGTGGAGCGGAATTCTCCTCCTCGGTAGCCACTCCATCGGCATAGTCGGCAAGAATTGAACGGTATTCCTTGGCAACAACAGCCAGATTATAACGAGAATCACGACGGGCAAGCTTGTCAAATGTTGAGCGCATCTCATCACCGCCAACACTTGTCACAATATCGTACACGTCAACATATTTACGCAGAATCTCCATGTCGGCCTGTGCATTCCCCTCCTGCTTGGTCTGTTCATGCAGCCTTATATAAGCCACTAACACCTGAACAGCCTCTGCCGGAGTCAGGTCATCAGCTTCAAGGGCCATACTGTCAATGCGATTGGATATGGCACGTGAACCTTCGCCTCTTTCCAGAGCCTGTTCTATCTCATCAATCTGTGAGTCGGCAGCATCTGATTCCTTATTGCCTCCACAAGCAATAAACATCATAGATACAGCCACGACAAATATATAACGATACATCTTTTTCATTTGAAGAGTAATTTTCAGTTACAAAACAATGGGCCATCATACCGGGATACATCTTCCATAATCATATTACAAAATACCGGTTCCACGATTTATGACTCTACTAAATTCGGAAAATGGGCTTAACTCATTGAGCTAAACCCATTTCCTGATATCCTGTCGGGGTGAAAGGATTCGAACCTTCGACCCCCTGCTCCCAAAGCAGGTGCGCTAACCGGACTGCGCTACGCCCCGAATGTCATTTCAAGCCTAAACAGCTCGATTTCTTATTGACGATGCAAAGGTAGAAGTTTTTACCGATATATGCAAACCCTCGCCTCCCAATCCCCGTCTTATTTGACGTTAATTAATATGAAACATACACACGGTGCCGCTATATCCCACCGCAATAAGGCTATTATGGTGTAATCTAAATAGTGTATATAATAATAGAGTCCTGCCGTTGACCGTTGTTGGTCAATCAGCAGGACTCTCCAGATTAAGCGTTATCTCCGGGGCCGTTATACGATACTGGCCTTGATGGTGTCTACTATATAGCGGACGTCGTCGTCAGTTACATGGGGGCCGGCGGGCAGGCAGATACCTACCTTGAACAGCGATTCGCTGACGCCGTTGACGTAGGCCAGTGCATCCTTGTAGACCGGCTGACGGTGCATGGGCTTCCACAGCGGGCGGGCCTCGATGTTGGCGCGGTCAAGGCAGACGCGCAGTGCCTCCACATTGTCGTTGGGCTGACAGTCGGTCGTGGCTGTCGATGCGGCATGTATCACTCCTGCGGCGCCACCTACAGCTCCGGTTATGATCTCCTTATAGGCATTCCCCTGCCCCTTGATGCGCAGAGCGGGATCGAGCGTAGCCGTGCAGAGCCAGAAGTTGGAGTCCGACTCCGGCCACGGATTGCAGTGCATCGTAATACCCTTGACATCCTTGAGCAGCTCGCAATAAAGCTCCTGCACATGCTTGTGGTGGGCTATGTGGTCGTTGATTATTGTCATCTGTCCGCGGCCTATACCGGCGCAGATGTTACTCATGCGGTAGTTGTAGCCTATGGCTTCATGCTGATAGTAGGGGTACGATTCGCGGGCCTGTGTGGCATACCACATGATGGTGTTCTTATCCTCGGCATTTTCGCACACCAGCGCGCCGCCACCGGAGGTGGTAATCATCTTGTTGCCGTTGAACGACAGTACTCCGTACTTGCCGAATGTGCCGAGTACCTGACCGGCGTAGCGCGAGCCGAGCCCTTCGGCAGCGTCCTCTATTACAGGAATCCCGTAGCGGTCAGCAATCTCCATGATACGGTCTATGCGATAAGGCATACCGTAGAGCGCCACAGGAATGATGGCCTTCGGCTTGCGGCCTGTCTTGGCTATACGGTCCTTGATGGCCTCCTCAAGCAGGTCGGGGTCCATGTTCCACGACTCAGCTTCCGAGTCGACGAACACCGGCGTTGCACCGCAGTATGTGATAGGGTGTGATGACGCACAGAAGGTGAACGACTGCACCAGAACCTCGTCGCCCTGGCCTACACCGCACGCTATCAGCGCCAGATGCACAGCGGCCGTACCGGCCGACAGCGCCACCACCTTCTTGTCAAGAGGTGTAGCATCCTCGCGATCATCGACAAACTCTTCAAGGTCTTTCTCAAAACCATTGACGTTTGGTCCAAGGGGCACAACCCAATTGGCATCAAACGCCTCCTTGATAAAATCCTGTTCCCTGCCGCTCATGTGAGCCAAGCAAAGCAATATACGTTCTCTTTTCATTGTTCTTTCTTTCTGAGATATTCCGATTTATATGGTTCTTTAGAATTATCTAATGATTCCACTGCCTCCTTAAAAAAATATAACGTATTTTTTTGTCCTATTGATATGCCACAAACTGGACAATAATAAAAATCATATGTTTTAGCCGGATTCTTTTCACCTACCTCATCAATGCGTACCAATGTTCCGCATTTCGGACAGATTTCAATAAATGATGTTCTCATGCGAATTTAAATAAATTCGTTATTATACTTCATTTTTTGCCCCAACACTGTGCAGAATATCATCCGGATATCTTTGATGAAGCTGTAATTGTGGAGGTAGTAGAGGTTTATGCGGACCTTGTCCGGATATATCACCTTGTCGTTGTACTCCTCGGCAATTTCCTGCACCGGACGGCTATCGCCTTCACTCCGCTTCCCGGCAACATATTCAGATATCATCTCATCTTCAAGACGATATTTCAAAGTGGCGGGACCGGTTATTCCGGGACGAAGCTTCAATACTTCGCGGTCAGCGCCCTTCAGCTGGTCGGCATATCCGGGGACATCGGGGCGAGGTCCGACGAACGACATATTGCCGACAAGTACATCCCACAGGCCGGGCAGTTCATCAAGCTTGTAGTGGCGGAGCTTCGCACCAAGAGGCGTTATTCGATTATCCCCGGCAACACTCACCGTCGAGCCACTATGCCTGACAGTCATAGTCCGGAATTTATGGCAGGTAAACAAATTGCCACCTTTTCCTACGCGCTTCTGTTTGAAAATAACCGGACCTCCCGGCATCTTCACTCGTATAAGAACGGCCACAATCAACAACACAGGCCACAGCACCAACAGCCCTATCAGAGCCATCAGCCTGTCAAAAATGTATTTGAGTGTCATTTTATATAAAAAGTATAATCCCTCTCCGTATCAAATATTTCCGCATGTACTGCCGCCTCCTGCATCTCTTTAGGTGGCAATTTCATATAATCGCCATAACGTGCTGAAAGATATTCCTTGATATGCTTACTCCCAAGTAATGCTGTGTCCTCAAATGGTATATCAACCGGATTCTGAAAATATTCTGCATCAAAAAGCCCTTTATTGAAGCTGGCAGGTGTTATCCAATAACACCATTTGAAACCGGAGGTCATATCATCGTATCGGTATATGTTCCGGTAACACCATCTTGCGATTGCTTTTTTAGGTAGAATTTTAAGCATTTTAAGGGCTAAAGCCTGACCTTTAGTCTTAGGCCGCCAATTACGTTCGGATAGTCCTAACAGCGTTACGAACTTACTTTGATAATATAGCTTCTTCTGGATTCGCTCAATATCAGGCACCTTATGCAGTATCATGATATCAACATAGATGCCGTGATGCATATCCTTTCTATTGGCAAAACTGTGTTCAATCAGAGTTGTCCCATTCATCCTCACTTTGGCATATTCAAGATAGGAGTCAACGGTGCGCCATTCCTGTATGACAAAATCTTTGGATTTTAGCTTATTAAAAGCTTCCTCAAACTTTTTGTATTCCGCAGAAGTCATAAATATATCCAGATCATCGTCCCAGGGAATAAACCCACCATGACGGATGGCACCCAATGCTGTTCCGCCCATGATGTAATAGGTTATTCCGTTATCACGGCACACCTTATCGATGAACTTCATTACATCCAGAATTTTATTCTGGACGTCTCTTACGCTCTGATTACTCATATCTTTTTTGCAAGAAAATAGAAACGGTTCAACACACTATACGCAAATGGTATTTTCTGTAATATCCTGGCTGTGGCTCTGGCACATTTGAATATACCAATTTTGCAATATATTTTGATCTTAGATTCCTCCCATCTATGTGGATGTGTACTCAGCACAATCGAGCCCACGGATTTATTCACAAAATCCGTAAGTTTATTGAAGTTACCAATCGGTACAGTAAGTGCATCAGGATTTAAGTCATTGGTTTCAGGCTCCGTAATATGTTTCCACATATATCCGGCGTCTGAGATATAGGAATAACTCTGTCCGATATACCGGCTATAATCGACAACCATATCTACAAACCGGCTATATTTTGCCTTAATATCAGGATTGCGGAAAAAATCACGATTGGAGGTGTAGCCAATACGTTTCTTTATCGGATTTCCATGCTGACAAATTGTTCTGAAACTGAACCCGTTTTCATGAAACCGTTCAAGCCATAAAGCAAAATCCTGTTCAGCTTTATCAAAATCACCGGAATTTGCATCCAGTACATCATAATGGTAACTGATTTCATGTCCCATGTCCCGCATCTTCTTGAGCATCTCTACATTGGCCTGCTCCTTAATCAAATATGCCTGCACATAATAAGAGCCATTTATCCCATGCCGGTGTTCAATCTCAGCGAGTTTTAGAGCCCTCGGTACATTACCCTCCACGTCATGCTTAAGAACTATAAACCTCCGGTCGGCAGGCATAGATAGAGACTCCTCTGCGGTACACGTAGAAATACCTGAATCCGTTATAAATCCGCAGAATTTATCCCAATTGCTATAGTAAAACATTCTAATGCTTATTTATTTTATCTCTCAGTATTGTGGACGAGATTCCATCAGTATGATCTAAATAGACCACCGTGCAGCCAATTTCTGCAAATTCCCGTTCATACTTATCCCATGCCGGTGTCCCCTTCCAATCGGAGCCAACAAACACAGCATCAGCACCTAAGGATTTTACCATACTGAACTTGTCCATGTCAGCCTGGTCAACAACCTTGTCAACATATCGTATAGCTTTCACAATCGACTTTCTGTCTGACTCACATATGATTGGGTATTTGTTCTTTCGTGAGAAACAAAGAGAATCAGTAGTCACCCCTACAACAAGCGTATCGCACATATCCTTTGCACGTTCAAGAATGTTGAGATGTCCGATATGGAACATATCATATACTCCGGATGTATATCCCACCTTAAATTTCTTCATGATATAAGTTATTTTCTAAAAAGTTTCTGGAATATGAATCCACGTAGCTTATTAGGCATTGCGACTTGTACTGCAAAACGTCCGGCCACGTTATATGTATATCGTGGAAAAGATATCAAGCCATTTCTGAACATGTACCACTGCAGTCTGGCTTCACTCTTAAAGTAGCGGAAACCACCCCGTCGCTGATACATCTCCTTCCCGACGCGAACATTCACCAGATTTTCGTTGATGTTATAGAATCGGAATCCGGACTGAGCAAGACGTATCCACAGATAATAATCCTCCTCACAATACCAATTCATAAATCCCCCTACAGCTTCGATATCCTTTTTCCGATACATTACCGTAACCAGATTCATAGGACAACGCGATTTCAGGTATTTTTTTATATCTGCGTCATTCTCAGGGACAATACGTTCCCCCACTATATTATCCGGACTCCCGACAAACTCTTTTATCTGTCCACCTACGACTGAAACCTCAGGAAAAGACTTAAAAGCATTCAGTTGCAGCTCAAAGCGATTGCTCTCCGAAATATCATCACTGTCCATTACAGCGATCATGTCATAGGAAGCCGCATTCATGGCTGTCTGCCGGGCCTTGGCATGCCCCACATTTTCCGGCAGTCTGATAACCTTCAGTATGTCAATGCTCTTCTGCAAATCCTTGACTGCATTTTCCAACTCGTCAGAAACCGGACCATCTTCCACAAGTATAATCTCACTTGGGACAACCGTCTGGGTGAGTATGCTGCGTACGGCCACACTAAAGTATGTCGGATTATCATTCTTATAAACCGACATACATACAGAAAATTCAGTTTTCATTTTTTGAGCGCTAAAAACGCTTGCTTTATCTTATTGTAGTTTGAACCCAATATTGACTTAATAAATCGTAAGGTTCGATATTTGATAATGAGCTTTCTACGATATGATGAATCATAGAGCAACTTTTTCAGATATGGTATATCGGAATGATTTGTTATAGTGTATCTACCGATGACATTCATTCCATCAACCCTTTTCAATCCTGCAGTAGGCTCGCTTGTATACACATCATGATAGCCACACTCACTTAAGGCCCTCAGAACGTTGCTGGAAACAGCCCCTCCGGGAATTGAGGCCACAGTGACACTATCGCCTATTATTCCCTCAAGAATATTTTTTGAAGATGACCACTCCTCCACTATTTTGTCATACGGCAATTTCGAAATATCACGGGGATGTGAATTAGAATGTGACGCTATCACATGCCCACGTTCATGAAGCTCTCTGATTTGAGACCTTGTCAGGAACCTGTCTGAGTCAATAAACCCAGTACTGATGAAAAATACCCCCCTCTTTCCATAGCGTTCGAGTATCGGAGCCGCAATATTATAGAATGAATTGCCACCGTCATCAAAACTGAAAACTACATCAGATGACGATTCAACGCAAAATTTCACCAGCTCCTCAAACTTGTGGTCATCAATAGTATATTGCAATGCTCCGGGTTTGGAAAAACCAGAATTCGGAAAATCCCGGCTAATCACATCATGGAACATCAGAACAAGATTATTATTCATAATTTGAGCCTTATTTATTCCGCATCTTATTCATTATCCGTACAATATGTGGTCTGAATGTTTTAAGTGCTGCACGCATTGGAATTTCCCACCACATGCGTTTATGCATATTTTTATATGGTTGCGGATCCTTTGGGTCATAAAAGTGAAATGCACCTGCTTCGCGTAGATCTGATTTATACTTCTTCCACGATATATGACTTCGCCATACATTTATAACATCATATATTTCATTGATTCCAACAACCGATTTTGTCATTTTACGTGATCCTTCAAATGGGAGATCAAGACACGAACAGACCCACAACATCGGTAAATTTGCACCTGCTTGATACGAAAGATGACAAAATCCATCGTTCCTTAGATTGACTTCATAGAAGTATGCCTTTCCATCCTTATAGCCATACTCAGCACTGAATAAACCCGTGTATCCAATATCCTCAAAGAACTTCCCTAAAGCATCAGGATTAAGATATTCCGGGACATCCGGAGATAGATGGCCATATGAACCGCCACCATCATCACTCCATCTTTCCAATGTATGATGACCAGCTAAAACCACTTCACCACTAAGTAATCGGCATCCGTAAATAACCACATCATAATCCTTATCAATGTACTGTTGTACTTGATAAAGATTCGTAGGATTCATGTATTTCAAAAATCTGTCAAATTCTTCATAACTGCGTAGCACCTTGGTTTTAAATTCCTTTCGCCCTTCATATTGAACTGGCTTAAGAATAATAGGAAAAGACACCGATATATTATCTCCTACCCGATAAAGTTGTGATTGAGGGACTAATAATCCAGCCTTGCTTGCAAGATCTCCCATAACATTCTTATCCGTTACTTTTATAAGTGTCTCCGGGTTTTGCGTAATCATGAGATGGAATCGATCCTTAAGTTTTTCCCAATTATTAGCAACAGCAAGTGATATTGTATCACTTCCAGGTAATAATACCGCCTTTAATCGTGAATCTGTTTGCGCATTGTATTTTTTAATAAGAAAATCAACAGCCTCGTCTGTATTATGAGTATAAACGATACTATTATTATACTTACTTGCAGTTGCCACTCCTTGCTTAGAGCCAGTTATTAGCAATACAATATCAAAATCAGTATTTGCCAAAGATCTGACAAGGCCCAACGTATTATAATTGTCCGCGCCCCAGATTACAATTTTAGGTTTACCCATTTCAGTCTTTTACAGATTTTTTATGAATTCAATAATTTTACCACACTGAACACGAGGATTCTTGTTTTCAAGAATAAAATTCTTGGCATCGCGACCAAATTTCATCTGTTTCTCCGTTCCCATCTCGCAGACTTCTACCAGCTTATCCTTTAGAGCTTCTGAATCATTACCATCAACATAAAAAAGATGGTCATTATACTCTTTCGGCATACAACCAAGCCGGAACATAACTGTAGGTGTACCCGATGCGAGGAACTCCATATTTTTTGATGGGAAAAAGTACTTAGTAAAGTCCTGAGGTGGAGTGGTATTGACTAATACAGTAGCCTTCTTCTCCAGTTCTAATAGATCCTTTCGCTCCATTGGTTCAAAGTATCTTATTCTTGAATCCTTTTGAGACATCTCCAAAATCTTACCTTTGAGATCGCCATCCCCCCTTATCCACAACCTGTAATCAGGAGCATCAATTTTTGAGAAAGCATCTAAAAGCAAATCCGTACCCCGATGCGAGTATATTCCACCAGTATACATTATTGTTTTATATTTTCTTTCTCAACATCGTTGTCTTCAAATTCCGGGTTGAAAATTCCTTCCATCACAATATACTTTCCATCTTTGGGCGGAAGTTTTTCAAGCATAGGTTCACTCAGTAGAATATATCCATCAGATTTTCTAAGGCACCAATCAATAAGCGATCTATTGATTCTCTTAAAAAAGGCTCGTATCTTGCTATCACCGGAATGCATATAATCAGGAAGATCCGGAACAATGACAACAAGTTTTCCAATCTTACGCCTAAGAGTAGCTGCCGCTAAAAGAAATGGAGAGTATGTTTCATAAACTATAACGGCATTATTTAAATCCTTCTTAATATTTCTATTAAGTTCACTACGAATCTTAAGGAATTTTGCCATCATATTTACAATTGGGAGATTTATGGCTCCAACGAACTTATATTTATCATACCTCCCCTTAAATTCAATTTCTTCAGGACTGAATAATATTTGTTTGACTGTTGGGTACGGACTAATATCCCAGGCGGAAATAACATCCAGCTTTGAATCATGTTCATAAAGTCCATCTAATATGGCATTTTGCAAAGTCATACCGGCAAAGTTCACTCTTGAGCCTCTTCTTAAATACTCTTGAGCAATACTCTCCGGCCTTGATGACCCAACGTATATTAAGTTCATATTATTTAAGGTGTTAGAATTTTATTTAATTTCCCGTATGTATTTTCTATCGAGAACTTTTCGCGTGCATCACAATATGCTTTTGTTGCATACTGATTTCTCAAATTCGGATCGCCAAGAGTCCGAAGACCACGAACTATTGCATCAGAATCCCTTGATGGAATCAATATTCCACTCTTACCATTTTCAATAATTTCAGGATTCCCGCCAACATCGGTGACTAATGCCGCACACTGCATATTTACCGCCTCAAGCAGCGCCAACGAATGGTTTTCATTCAAAGTGGCAAAAAGGAATATATCACTATCTTTCAGAATAGCGTATACATCATTCCTTGCTCCAAGCAAATGGACGCATCCTGTCTTAATCTCCTCGGAGCACTCCTTTCGATAGTGTTCCAAATATGGTCCATCACCCACAATTACAAATACGAAACGCGGATCATCAAGCTTCTTAATGGCTTCTATTATATACCCGTGTCCCTTAGCCTGAACAACACGCCCTACTACTGCTACAATCGTTTTTTCAGCCCCAATATTAAGCTCTTTCCGCAGTTTGCCTCCAGAGACATACTCAATATCAATATTCGGGAACGTATTGTACACTACCCCATCGTTATGCGATGGAGCAACTTTGAGTGCTCCTATAGTACGCTGAGCCGCCTCACAAACAGTAAAGACAGAATCGGCTAATTTTACCGTCAGTGGTTCTACAATATGCATCAGAATCCATTTTCGCAGAGTTCCGTCAGGATTGTCCCAATCCGAACCATGGACGCTGACCACTATCTTCTTGACATTTGATAGTTTTGCAGCTAAAGTCATCAATAAGCCTGTATACTGCAGCCCACATATGTAGATTGAGTCAGCACCAATAGCATTTATCCTCTTTCTATAGTTATTAATGAACTTCAATGCTTTGACAGGGTTAAATCCACATCCATCAGACTGTTTTAACCTAACGAATTCAAATTCATCCTTCAACGGAGAATTCACTATCCCATTAAGAACAGTCTTCGGTCCTCCTACTGAATACTCTATATCATGAAGTATAACTTTCTTTTTCATCTCTAAGCTCTATCAGTATAAAGCATTGTACATAGTATAGATAAATGTGTATATTGAGCCAGCTAATCCAATTTTAATTATTGTTCTATTTAACTGTAGCTCTAAACTTTCTGAATAACAATACCCGAGAAAAATAGAAATCGGTAATGATGCATAATACAATAGTCTATAATAGAAAACCTTTGTATTCGCACCGTGATCGAAGAAAAACAAAGTCGCAATAGATACTATTAGAAACGAGTATGTCCCAAACTTAACATACTTCGTCGGAATAGATTCAATCTTACCTTTTGAGATCAATCTAATATATACCCATACACCTAAATAGAATGGAAGTCGGGTAAGCACATCTTCTATCAAAATCCCGACTCCGGATCCTTTGACTTCATTACCAAGATACCCTTTAGCTGAATTTAATACTAAATCATCATTAGACTCAATATTAATAACATATCCAATTAAATATGTAGCAATTACAACTAAAATTGGATAACTGAAATAAAATATTTTTATCGCTCTTTTATTTAATGGAGGAATAATTAGTGCTATAAAAGCTAATGACACCCCAAATAATGCGCTTTTATGATAACCCGTAGCAAAGACTAACAAACAAATTCCAATTATCTTGTAAAAGACTTTTCTATATGACAGAAAAATAGATAATCCCAAACAGCATAATGAAAATACTAAAAAAACACGTGCATATGAATATTTGGTAATAAATACGATAATAAAGAATAAGAAGAAGTCTCTTATGTTCAACCTCAGTATCCTTAATAATATGCATACCCCAATACAAGCGCCACCCCATACTATACTTCTGAATATAATATAATTATCACAGAGCCTTATAATATCGAAATATTTAGATTCAAGAGGGACTAATATACTACCGGCTCTGACTGCATCATAGTATAATAAATATCCAAAATAATCAGGACCCCAAAAGGACAGAATACAAAAAAAGAACCATATGATAAGTAAATACTTATTATTCTTGCATCTACTAATAGCAGGATCAATATAGTTTGGCCAGAGGATTCGAGCCATAACTACAAACATAACAAAATTAAACAGGATACCCCAAAATGACCAAGCCTGAGGCATATTCGGAATCGTTATAATTATTATCTTATGATTTGTAACAGTCTGTGTAAATAGCCCGTTCACCATCCCAGACATTACGCCATGGACGATGTATGGATCCAATCCAGTTTTTAATTGGCGTCATATAATTATCTCCATAGTATTGCTTCAATAATTCATCAGCGTTAGCTGGAATATATAGATGTATACTTTCAAACGGCACTAACATACGAGCTTTAGATAATGGTAATCTAACTTTAACAGGAACCATATACCCAAAATCTTTCATCGCCGAATTAAACGAGGCTGAACCTTCAGGCATTTTAAATTCTACCCAATATGGACCCTCTTTATCATCAAACGCATAGAAAACATCTATACTAACGCCATCCTTAACAAAGGCCTCCTCTCTTCCAAGCTTTCCATCTCTGAGGAGCATCATATGTAGCTTTGTAAATCCTGCTAATCTTAAAGCTTCATATAACGCATCTGTACGCTGTTCCTCCCAGACAATTACATCTATATCAATATCATAATTTATAAAACCATGCTCCCTGACAGCTCCCAAAAGAGTACCATATGCGAGTGTATAATCAACTCCGGCATCAGTTAAACAATCATGAAACTGAGAGATAACATTTAATGCATGCTTTCTAAAATATTTTGCTTGCTGCTCCTTCCTATAATTCTTAAAAGGATAATATAACGGTTTCAAAATAGTTTTGAATAAAGGAATCTTAGATACCTTATTGGCAGTCTCCGTTAGAACCCTATCAAATTTGTGCTGCATTTTAGTGTTGTTTTATATGTTCTTTAATTTCACTGCTTGAGACATTCTCGGTCCGTGACAAGGTAGTCACTTCTTTCCCATTATCTTCACACCATTTCACAGCACGATGGAATCCAGCATGTGTTTGATCACCGCCAGTCACAAAAACATCAAAGTCAACCATCGGAACAATTGTGTCAACGTCTTTGTAAACAACTACTTCATCAACATATTTGATGGAATCTACCATTAAACATCGATCGTCTGTTGAATTCACAACTTCAGCATCTGGTTTGTATTTCAAAATTGTTTCTGAATCTTGAACTGCTACTATTAGATAATCACCCAAGGCTTTCGCTCTCTTAAACAACAGCACATGGCCCTTATGCAAGAGGTCAAACACGCCAACTGTAAATACTTTTTTCATTTCATTTTATTAATTTGCTAATTATTACACAGAAGCATAATAAAATATCTGTAGTTGAATATAAACCCTTATACAATGCCCTTAAGAAAAAGGCTTTACCAACTGTTAATTCTGCTCTATTTATGATGGAATAATCAACCTTGCCAATATCTTTTTTCAAAATATCTAATCTAACACTTCGACTGATACCTTGATGGTACATCGCATAGATTGCATCAAACAATAGTCTCGCAGCCTGTGTTTCCCTTTTTACCGAAATAGCAGTTTTATTTTGATTAATATAATTCTGGTATTCTGAAAGAAAAGTCCTGTAATATTCCAGTTTCTGTCTATAATCATATGAAGTTCTACGCGTTGCAGATGTATTATGTCGTCGATAATAGTACCCATTTTCAGATACAAATGCATACTTTTTGACAAGACTTAGATACTGCATCGTAAATATCATATCCTCTCCTATAGAAATAGCTGGATTAAAATATAAATTATTTTCTGCTATAATTTCTCTCAGGAACAGTTTTGAAACTACTAATCCACGGAATTCATCAAGGATATGCTGCTTATTTTCTGACACGACATCAGTATATACCTGCTCTGGATGAAACGAATCTGTATCAACAAAATAGTTCGTACATCCGCCATGAACAAATTCTATATCTGAATTTTTTATTATTGGTTTAACTAATCCAGCCAAATATGTTTCTGCAACAAAATCATCACCATCAATAAATGTAACCCATTTCCCTTGGGACATAGAGATCCCAATATTACGTGCAACTGAAACGCCTTCATTCTTTTTATGACAAACCTGTACCCGATGATCAATCAATTCATATTTATCACATATAATACCTGAATCATCAATGGAACCATCGTCAACAAGTATCAACTCAAAATCACTATAAGTCTGATTTAATACGCTTTCAATACATTTATCAATGTATTTTGAGACATTATAAACTGGGATT
The DNA here is from genome assembly GCA_910586895.1 of uncultured Muribaculaceae bacterium. Taxonomy (GTDB): domain Bacteria; phylum Bacteroidota; class Bacteroidia; order Bacteroidales; family Muribaculaceae; genus Paramuribaculum. The sequence goes on from CAJUIW010000001.1 coordinate 362,195, forward strand.
ATAATGGATATTTTAGGCGCTTTCATATTAATGATTCTGAAAGAAGACTATATGATTCATTTGCAAATAATTCACGCCGATTATTAACCTTATCCCAATTAATAGGTGTATTCCAATCTGGAGTTGAATCTAAAGAAATCATCCTATCCTCAAGATCAAAAATCTTCAATAATGATAAAAAGCGGGAGCTTCCGCGCTCCTTATTGACAACAACCCAGAATGGTTTATTGAATATAATTGAAAAAACTGTACCATGAAAAGAGTCTGTTATAACCATTTTTGCATCAATAAATGATTTAATCCATTGCTCTACTGGAGGCATAACACACTCATCAAGATACTTTTCATCTCCTTTCACTCTCAGCTTTCTGTTTGAATTACAGTAAAACGGCCTAAATAATGTATCTTTCGTACAATTTTCTATAACCTGATTTACAATCGGATTACTATCCAGCACATAACAGAATAAGTTGCCGGAAGATGGCCGAAGAGGACATGTAGGATTCTTAACTAAATCCTCATATAATTCTTTTTTTATAAGAAGAGTCGGATCCACAACTATCTTAGCATCAACACCGGCTTTTTCCCTTAATAATTCTATGGCAGATACCTCTCTAACAGTAATAAGATTAAACTTTGGAGCTAATCGTTGAACAGTTTTAGTATCTCTTTCATCAAACTCCCATACATCAACTCCTAAAGAAGCTGCATATGATATCCGTTTAATCTTAATATCGTTCTCAACAAAGTCAAGAAAATAATTATCTATATTAGGTGAATATTTTGGTCTCCATACTTGATCAGAGCCAACAACATATCCTTCAAACGAGCTATTTTGAATATATCTCTTTAGAGCTATATCTGTATATATGTATGGTGTTTTGGGATGAATTCGATTTTCAACAAATGCCGATGTATTCTTTCTTATGACTTCTAACTGAGTTGAGCTTGGTCTTAGATTTCTATCGATATTAAGCAATCCTAAAAAAAAGCGTTTTGAAGATGTCATTAATCTCTTGCAAACTGGAAAATCCTTCAGCCGCTTAAACTCTCTTTGAATAATCCAAGTGTCATGTCCCATTTCCATCAGAACATGTTGCAATGCCCATGCTTGAATAAGCCCTCCATAATTTGTATGCAAAGGCTGAGTCAAGATCCCAAGTCTCATCTTTTAAAATTTGAATATAGAAGATTAATATGTCGTTATTCCGGACTATATAAATCCATGAAAAACTATTTCTTTAATATCCGGTGTGCTACACGTGATAACTTACCTTGTACCTTTTCACTAAATGTACGGCGATCAAGTGTTGAAAAATATTCACTTGCTGCAGTGCCGTCATCATTATAATCCGTAAAGACTTCAAGAAGAATCGGTGTATCTTGATTAAGATCAACCATCTGCTGAATACCCTCATCTACTTCCGCTTTATTATGTGCTGCAATATACTTAAACCCCTGCGTTTCAGCCCATCCCTTTGCTATTGCATCATGTCCAGTAGCAAGATAGACTGGGTACTTATTGTCTGTTGGGCGTGATGATAAATCATACATAACCGCACCGCCATTATTATTAACTAATAAAATGCGCAATTGTCTTGACCGATGCTTTATCCAAAGAGCATTCATATCATAGAAGAATGATAACTCCCCAGTTATGTAGAAAGTGGGACGATCATTTATGGAAGAAAAACCTACTGCCGTTGACATACTACCATCAATACCGTTTACACCTCTGTTACAATTAACACGAATAGAATCTTTTATCGGAAAATAGTTAGCAAATCTTATTGTATTGCTATTGGCAAGTTGAAGGTCAGAGTTCTCGGGCAGAGCATATAACAGTTTCCCTATTGGATATAGTTCATTATATTGCTCTAAACTAGGAACTGGCAAATCACTAAATTGCAACCATTGCTCCCGATAACCCTCTATAGCCTCTGAGTTAATGTTCTCACTAACGGCTTCAAAGAAATCCGCTTCCTCCATCTCAAACATTTCTGTTAAGTGCCGAAATGGATCACAAACCTTGTCTTCCAATCCAACTCGCCAGTTTTCAATAGTTCCTTGTCTAAAGAAATTCTTCAATTCATTATTAAAAATATAATTTCCACCAATTGATATAACGATGTCTGGCATCAATGATTCATATTCTGAGGGTTTAATTGTCTTTAGAACAAGGAGCGTATTGGTTATGGCATATTGGCTATGACAATTTGACATTTTATCAGTCAATAAAATACCACCTGTCTTAGACAAGAATACGTTTACAGCAGATAAAAGACGTTCTGAACTGTTGACAGATTGTCCCCATACAACAGCAACCCTTTTATCCTTTAATCGACCCACAAAACCGCTCCAATCCAATGATCTGCTGTAAATATTATGCGTAATTTTACGTACCTTAGGCAATACAGGAACAGTTATACTATCTCCATGATGCGCATCAACAGGTAAATTTAAATGTACAGGTCCTTTCCCATGTGATCTTAGTGCTATAAGTCCCTCATTAATCAATCGATTAGCATACCATTTGTCAAGTTCATTATTAATTATAGGCAACTGTGCATGATACTTAGTAAAATCAGCAAAAGTAGATGACTGTGCATACATCTGGTCTTCTCCCTGATTCAGGAAATATGGATTACGATCACTTGAGATTACCAACAAAGGTAATCTCTGATAATATGCTTCAATGACTGCGCTTCCATAATTGATACATGCGGTACCCGAAGAACATGTAATGGCAACCGCTTCATTACACTCCTGAATTAAACCAAGAGCGAAAAAAGCAGCGCTACGCTCATCTACAACAGAAAAAAGCTCAAAATATGAGTCATTTTCAAGTGAAGCTACCAAAGGTCTATGTCGAGAGCCAGGTGAAATAACAACTTTTTTAATACCAAAAGCTTTTAAGAGAGCTATAAGCTCTAATACTAAAGGATTATTAGCGTACATTATATATTCAAATTTTAGATTATTTATGCTTGATACGATTTAAATATGAACTAACTATTTGTTTTTCTGTATTTGTAAGGCCAATAAAAAAAACACATATTACTACCGAAATTAATGCTACAAAGACTGTACATAGACCATATAAAACAGTATCCGGCAAGAGTACCTTAAATGAAATCGGAATTATTATTGCAAAAAAAGATGTACAAATTACCGGATAAAATACTTGTTTCATATATTTTTTTATGGGTAATCCTATCATTTTTTCCATAAGAATCATCCTTACAATTAATATTGTAACTTTTACAAGTATATATAAAAAATAAGATGATACCGCAGGGGCCCCAAATACGAAAAGTACCCAAGAAAATACAAACTCTAGACATCCCACCGGTGTAACGATAAGGGCATAATTACGTAATTTCCCTGTAGCCATACAAGCTGTATATCCTGAAGACCCAATACTATCACACATTCCCATAATTAATGTCAGTTGAGCAAATATAGCGGTATGTTCAGGAACATCCTTCAGCCATAATGCAAGTATAGGCTTCATCTCCAATATCAAAGGCAAGGAAAAGAAAAGCATTGCATAATACGAAAATTTAGCTCCTCTACATATCAATCCATACATTTCATCTAAATTCCCCGCCGCATAGCTTTTTGTTATCTGCGGATTTATTGCCATAGTAAAATTACTAACAAATTGCATTACCGCACCTTCAACTTGCGATGCTAATCCTCGAGCGGCATTATAAGTTAATCCAAAAAAATGATTAATAAGCATAGTAACACCTTGATTGTTGACAATCGAGGTGGTATTTGAAAAAAAACTCCATGCAGAAAAGGAAATCATTTCCTTAAATATTGGCTTATTAAAATGCAATTTTCCTCGACACTCTTCAAAATTTTTATAGCAATAAATTGAATATACGGCTCTTATACATATAGCTATGACCATCAACAGTATAGCATATCCTACAAGACGATGGTCTGCACTGAAAAGCTTAAGTAAGAAGCAAGCCCCAAGTTTAAGCGAAACATCCAAAAGACTTACATATGCAAATGCTTTCATCCGCTCATGAGCAACTATACAAGCGTTATATGGTACACTTAAAAGACTAAAACAAAATGTAACAATTGTGCATTGCAAAACCCATTTCGTAGCGATTACTTTATCCGGGGGAACCTGCATTTTTGAATCAATAAACCAGATAGATATAATTTCGCATGCAATTGCAACAATGATTGCCAGAAATATCTGAATAGTTACTGCTGTAGAGAATATATTACGCAGTTTAATTTTATCGCCATGTCCAATCTCATATGTAATATGTCGGCTTATAGAAACTGACAGTGAACTCGAGATAATACTAAACATAGAGACCATTCCACCCACCACCTGATAGATAGCATAGTCATTAATTCCTAAAACTTCAAGTATGATACGACTCATATACAACGATATCAACATTACTAATATCGTCCGTATATATAGCATCATGGTATTGCGTGCTATTCTTTTATTATCAACAGCAAATGCCATCGGATTCCATTTATTCGATATAAGCATTCAGCCGAATGCTGAAGCTTTCTTTAATAAATTATTATCAAAAACAACAATTTACTATCGTCCTTCAATTTTATCTAATAACATTGAGTAGGGCATAAATCTCAGGACTAAATACTTCAAGTACTGTTTTATACTACTAAAATCACTTACTTTACAGATATCACCGGCTTCTCTATCCTGAAGGATGGATACAGATGATAAGGTTAAAGATTTATTGTTACGTTTCAAATATTGTTCAAAACAGTTTTCAAGTGATTTACGAACATCTCTAAACACCAATTCGGGAACAGCTTCCCGGATTTTGCTATTGTTGAACCGACGATCGAATAATCGGGCATATTTCACCTGATACTGCCATTTAGGTATTCTTAAATTTAGTGCCTTTTCTGTATATATGACTTTTGGATTAAATCCATTCTTTCTCAGCGTTTCAAGATAGATATCTAAAACCTGTTGCCAAGTAAAAGCTTCGTTTGTTACAATGTTAAAGTCTTCACCAATTGCTTTAGGATTACCTATTAAACCAGCTATGCCATATGCAACATCCTCTCCATGTGTAAGTGTTGTATAATGGGCAGCTATGTCTTTAGAAAAGACTATTGTTTTATCATGCTGAACACGATCTATCCAATCTGAAGCCTCATACACACCCAACTGTAGACGGTCATCATTAAATGTCACTGATGGACGGACAATTGTCACATTTGGATAATTCCTTAAAATATTCTCTTCCCTTGCTTTCCTCAGAGAATATTCATCAGTTTTAAGGTACATTTCATCTTTACTTACATCAAGTAAGCGTGGAGAACGTTCAGTAATGAGTTTATCGTGATCAGCAAAGACTCTACATGAACTAATAAAAATATACTGTCTGGCAGCACTTGTAAGTGTATCAATTCTTTTAGAGAACTTTTCCGTAGGATAAACCATGAAATCTATAATTGTATCCCAATCCATTTGATGCAAAATAGATTCTAGAAAAATATCATCTAGCGCATTTCCTTGAATATAGGAAACTCTATCTGTATCCTTTCTTGAGCGGCGGGATGTAACATAGATATGGTCACCCTTCTCTGATAAAATTTTCACCAAAGGACGCCCCATCGCACCAGTACCTCCTAAGACTAAGATCTTCCTACTCATCTCCTAAACAATAGTCTCATTTATATTGTATTGATCACTTGCTGTATTCATTGAAAATAGATTCAAGAGTAAATTTTGAGAATCTTTCCTCAATCGGATAAAGAACTTTTTCATGCTCTATTATCTGATCAATAGTCCAATAGAATTTCAGTATCTTCGCTGGAACGCCTCCTGCTATACAATATGGTGGCAATGACTTTGTCACTACTGCTCCTGCAGCAATAGTACAGCCTCGACCAATTTCCACTCCTGACAGAATAGTCACGTTCATTCCCATCCAGACATCTTCATTTACTATAACGTCCTTATCCAAACCCTCGGGTTTCTCGTGTTCCTTAATTGACAAAAGAAATCTTCCAATTATACGAGCATGATTGCCTGTTACAACAGTCAAATTTCCGGCTGAAACAGACCATCTCTTCATTATAAAACGTGCATTCTTAGCCAATATCGTAGAATGTGAACCTATGCTCGCCTCTTCTTTGATATATACATTTCTATGATTCTCAATATTAATCGGTGCGGCTATCTTTGCGGTCGGTGATAGATAGCCGAATCGATTTGGAATGACGGTATATCTCTTCACTCCATTCAGGACTCCGACTAAGAATGTACGCAATGTGCGTGGCAGTAACTGACGAATACTTATCATTGTTAAGATTTGTTTTTCTTGTCATGGGGCCCTATGTGGGGAGGGCGGTGGTGAGCCAGCGGTGTTTTATGGCTTGCTGGCGGGAGCCGAGGTAGGCGAAGAGGTCGTGGTCGAGGAGGTAGCGGAGGCGGCGTGCGGCTTCCTTGATGGGGAGGCTGCGGAAACGGCCGTAGCGGTTGAGCTCGTCAATCCACTGCTGGAGCACCTGGAAGAGGTAGCGGGAGTAGCGTGGTTCGAGCTGACGGATGTCGCGGTCGGCTTCACGGGCTATCATCAGGACGGCGTCGGTCTGTGAGATGCTTCTGTCGCCTTTTAGCCAAAGCTGTACGGCTGCGAGGCGTACCTGGCGCAGGTAGTCGTGGCAGGGCACGCCGTTGCATATGCGGTAGAGGAGGTCGTAGGATTCGAGGAGGTCAGGTAAAGCAGCGAGGGTGAGAGGGCTGGATTCTGACCTGAGTATGCCGGATATGAGGCTGCGCACGTTATCGAGCCAGATGCGTCCTTCGGCCAGCAGGCTGCGGATGGCGCTGCCTGAGGGGGCGGGAGATTGGAACCCACCCCGCTGTGCATAGAGTGTACAGAGCTGCTGCTGATACCGGCATATGGCGTTGAGGTCGGTATAGTCGAGGCAGTCAGCCTGCGGCAGGGTTATGTCGGGGAAAGAGGGTGTGTTCAATGTATTAGATGTTTTATTGGCGGAGGTAATACCGGTACTCGTCGAGGAGCTGCGTCTGTGAGGCTGTGAGTTTTCCTTCTGTACCGGATATTTTGCGGTATGTTTCGGTGAGGCTGTCAGTGTTGCCTTGCATGATGGCGGCGAAGAGGCTTATCAGGGCTTGGGTCCATTGGTTGGTGACGGCTTTGCGACGACGCTGAAACCGGCTGGCGCTATGCTGTGCTGCGCGGATGTCGCCGAGGATGTGCTGTGCGCACATGAGTGTACCGAGTAGCTTTGCCTCGAATTTGTGATTGTCGGGGGCCACTACTTCCATACGGGTGCAGAATACGCGCAATTGCGATTTATCTTTTTCGGCGAGGGCTTCTCCAGCGTGGAATTTACGCATGACAGGCAGCAGCTTCTGTATGAATGCTTCGAGCTGGTCATACTGGCGGCGTGTATCGCGGGCGAAGCGCAGGATACGTATGTAGCGTGCTTCGATGTCCCACAGCACGGTGCCGATGGCGGCTGTCGCTGCTATGACAAGATTGCCTTTGCTGCTGCGCGACTTGGGCATGAATGTGCCGGAGAGTCCGGCGTAGGGGCCGTCGACTATCTCCACGAGGTCGCCTTCTTCGAGGGCTATGTCGGCTATGTTGTAGAATGGGAGTGTGTTGTCATAGAGGCGTGCTATCTGCCTGAAGCTGTGCATGGCGCTGTCACTCACTATGCCGTAGCGTTTCTCTGAGCCGCGGTCAACCAGAAGGCTGAATCCGTTGCCTTGCGTGGCGCAGAGTTCTTTGACGTCCTTGAGTGTGCCTTTTACAAATACGTAGTGGTAAGTCAGGAGCCGTTCTTTGAACACCACCTGTCCGTCGACAATCTGCGCGGGCTTGATTGTAGGTGCAAAGAGTTCGACGCGAGCAATATCGCGATTAAATGTATCGATATACGTCTGCGGACGGGCTGTTATGGTTGGCCTGATGAAGTGGAGGACAAACCAATGTTTCCCATCATGTTTATTCTGCGATCCCATAGTGTAAAGCCCTCTTCAGGGTACACTTTCAGTTGGCGTTCTATTTATCTGATCCCCTGAACGCCAATGTTTTACCGAATTATAAGAAGTCAAACTACCAAAAACTCATGCGAGTTTTTTGTAATGTGTTTCCATAAGCATCTCTTTGTAAGAGATATTGAATTTTGCCTATCGAATTGTAAATCAGTGGTGTGTTGGCAGGTGTGAACGGAATATATGTATTGAAAAAGATTTATCATGCCATTTTATGATAAAAATAACATGATGAATATGCCTCTAATTCAATTATTTTTCGTATTTTTGCATGGTATTAAGTGACTCTTACAAAGAGATTGTGAACCCTATTATAAAGGAGGCCTCGTGACGCAAAAGTCATGAGGCTCCTGTTTTATTATATGGCCGTGGGGTCGTGTGTTTCCGATGTTACCCATGTTACCGTGTTTCCCGTTTCCCGAATTGGGTAACATGGGGTAAATCCGGGAAACATCCGCGTCTTTGAGGCTTTCATGGCCGATGTAGCTTTGTGCAGTGGTTACATAAAAGTCGCCCTAAAGGGCTATAATAGTTTTTGGATGGAAAGTTATCTTTCAGATAATTCCATGCGGGCGTCCGGTACCGTGGGTCTCGCTTTCAGCTCGGCCCACGGCTACGACACGAATGAACCTTTCAGGTTCGCTATACAGATGTATCTGATACATGCCTAAGGCATGGCCCTACAATACTACATAAAATACAGAAGCTCAACGGATACAACGTATAGAAATAAGCCGTCCTGACGGACTCTCTGATGCTGTCGTGCCTGTGCCCTGCACGGCGCTGACGCTTTGTGCAGGGTTATATGAAAGTCGCCCTGAAGGGCTATGATAGATCTAAGATGGAAAGTTATCTTTCAGATAATTCTGGACGGGCTCGCCTTTCCGCGGGGCTCGCTGCGCTCGGCCCGCGGCTACGACACGAATGAACCTTTCAGGTTCGCTATACAGATGTATCTGATACATGCCTAAGGCATGGCCCTACAAAGGGAATGAACCTTGCAGGTTCCATATCCGGATACATCTGATACATGCCAAAGTCATGACCTTACAAGAGGAATGAACCTTTCAGGTTCGCTATCCAGATGCATCTGATACATGCCAAAGGCATGGCCCTACAAGGTGAATGAACCTTGCAGGTTCCATATCCGGATACATCTAATACATGCCTAAGGCATGGCTCTACAAAGGGAATGAACCTTTCAGGTTCGATATACAGATGCGTCTGATACATGCCTAAGGTATGGCCCTACAAGGGGAATGAACCTTTCAGGTTCGCTGTGAGAGTGTTAGGGGTGGAATATGGACATCAAAGGATGCAAAGATGTAAGGATACAAGGGAGGGATATGCACGCTTATGGAATGGCGTCACCAGTCGTTGTCGGGGTCGGATGATGATTCATCGCTGTCGTCAAGGAGGGTGTCATCGTAGTCAGAGGAATAATCATCGTCATCCAAATAGTCATCGTCATCGCAACCGTAGTCATCATCGAAGCTGTCTATCTCGCAGCACAGGTCATCGAGCTCGCTCTGCACATCATACACATCTGCGCTCTCCTCTATTTCATCAAGACGGCTCTGAATCATATCGAGCTTTTCCTGCAATCGCTCGTAACGGGCTGACGACACGTCGTCGCATTCATCCATGCGGCAAGCTATATCGTCAATGCGCTCCTGAAGCTCATCGACGTCGCATACGTCCCATCCGCCCATACTGTCCTGCAGTTCCTCGACACGGCTACGCAGATCGTCGGCATCGGGCATATCATCATATGACGCGGGAGCAGGCTGTCGCATCCATGGTAGTCCTGCTGACGCCCGGTCGCGCTTTTTAGAAAAGAGGGCATCAAAAAGCAGAACCCCTCCAAGTATTTTCCAGAATGACATATCAACAACGGTATTATGATTTGACGGCAAAGATAGAATAGCGACGGGCAAGAATAATTCACGCCTGAGTTAAATAACGTGCAAGCCGCGCAGGGTAAATGAGCTGGCTATATTTCGTAGACGGCGATGTTGCGGCTGGCGGTTCTGACCTGTTCGATGATATCGAGGCAGCGTTTTTTATCCATCTTTATCTTTTCGCCTACTGCGATAAAGTCGGCAAGCTTTGGGGTGCCCTTGCCGTTGACGGAGGTAGCGTGCTCTCCATTGTACCCCTCGGTGCATAAGGTCAGGTCGTAAGCAGGCGCAAGCCTCCAAGTCCATTTGTCACGGAGATCTTTACTGACAAGAAAACTGAAGTTCTTGCAATGGTCATCCTTATTATCTGTCAGATAATTGAACACCATGCGGCGGTACATCTCCTCTACGTCATCCACATTCTGTGTGATATAGCCTGTCAACGCCAGCAAATTGGAATAATCAAGAACAGGTTCGCTCAGTGAGATGCCAAGCAGGCCGCCGGCAGTAGCCACATGGACTCTTTTTCCATCACGGTCAATATCAAAACGACGGGATGTAAAGTATTTGCCCGCTGTCAATTTGAAATCGGGCAGATTAATACCGCATTCTCTGGCTATGGCGTTATAACGGTACTCTTGCCGGCCGATGTCCTGAGGGTCGTAGGTGTGACGGAATTTCACAAGCCAATGCCCCTCTTGATCAGAAAACACAGCTTTGGGACGTGCTCCCCCGCTGTTGCCGCTATTATATAGAAGCAGCCCGGCGTCAGTATCCTGTTGCTCCCGGAGTACTTCCAGGGCTTTCTCCTGCAGAAGGTCGAAGTCGGAGATTTCTGTTTCGCCACTGATTATCCTCACCGGCTTGTATGTCAAGGCTCCCATACCGCTTTGACCCACGATACTGAGGCGGTCCAATGATGACAGGCTCCGGTCATCAATGCCCTCCTTTGCCAAAGCCTTATGCAAGAGGTAGCGGCCGTAGCCGTCAGGGAGGCTATCCTCGAATATGCCGAAGTTGCCGGCAAACGGCTGTGGCTTGGCTACGAATATTCCAGGCCTCAATGGAAGCTCAAGTGGCGATATGCTGAATCCCTCCGCTATCCATGACCGGTCATATTCAAATGCACATAGCCGGTTGTCAGGGGTAAGGGAAAGGATTCCTACTTTTCTATCGTGGTAATTTACAGTGAGTCGGTCAATCATCAGTGCCGCATTTTCTTGATTTTAAGTATGCTTTCTTTTTTCCGGAATTCCGGCGTATCAATTCCAGCTCCTCCATTGTTGCGAACTTTGGCTCTGCGAAAATGCTTTTTATCTCCGGCAGATATCCGAGAACCGACGCAAGTTCTATCAGATTTTTCAGTGAGATAAGTCCTTTCTGTTCAAAACGGGCGATATTGCCGAGGGCTACACCTGACCGCCGGGCGATTTCCTCACGGGTAAGGCCTTTCTCCACTCTTCGGCTCCGGAAGTCATCGGCTATTTTCATGGCCGCATCCTCTGGCGTAGATAGCGTATAGCTATCCAATAGAGATAATATATCAGCAGTTTCCTTTCTCATCGATGTTAATGATTAAATATTATCACTTACAAAGATAACAATATTATCCGATAAATCGTTTGCTTTTTACGCTGTCGTGTTTCCGGTGTTTCCGATGTTACCGTGTTTCCCGGTGGCCGGAATGGGTAACATGCGGTATCGCAGGGAAACATCCGAGCCTTCGATGCTTTCATGGCCGATGTAGCTCTGTGCTGGGTTACATAAAAATCGCCCTGAAGGGCTATGATAGATCTAAGATGGAAAGTTATCTTTCAGATAATTTCATGTGGGCGTCCGTTACCGTGGGGCTCGCCCTGACAGGCTCGGCCCACAGCTACGACACGAATGAACCTTTCAGGTTCTTTGCATGCTGCTATATGCTTGCATAGCAGGAGCTTCGGAGAAGCGAAATAGGTAGAACCCCATTTCGAGGCCGTCAGGACGAGGAGTGGGGATAAAGGCCCGATAACTAATGTATGGCTTCGGAGATGCCTGTTTTGTTGGATAACAGCCCTCTTCGAGGGCATAGCCCGATTCTCACGCTTAATCCCTACTCCTCGCTTTCAGCTCGAAGCAGGGTTATACCCATCCCGCATCTTCGATGCTTACATGGTTGTACCGGACTGCGGTGTAAGCCGTCCTGACGGACTCTGTCTATATTCCGCTTCATGCCCTGCACGCCGCTGGCGCTTTGTGCTGGGTTACATGAAAATCGCCCTAAAGGGCTATAAAAGATACTTTGACGCTTACATGGCTGTGGATTCGTGTGTGTTACCGGTGTTACCGGTGTTTCCCGGTGGCCGGAATGGGTAACGCTGCGGCGAGGGGGGATACAGAAAAAAAGAAAAGAACTGAGTCCGTTAGGGCTTAGCTCTTTTCTTTGTGTTGCCTTGGAAGGATTCGAACCCTCACAGGCGGAACCAGAATCCGACGTGCTA
>CAJUIW010000002.1:0-8849 GCA_910586895.1 uncultured Muribaculaceae bacterium
GGAGGTGTGCCCGGTCAAAGAATACATAGATTTATGGCGTCTGTAAGACGCCGATTATCAGCACAATCAGGCAATTGATTAATGATAACCGGCGTCCTCCCGGACGCCTCCATCCTTTCCGAACTCACATCCGTGCACACCTCCGCTTCGCTCCGGTGTACACGGCTACTACATAATCTGCGTCCTCTGGACGCCTGTCCAAGTGGTAATTACAACCGTTGGCGGCAGATACAAATTACATCGGACTGAGAGATACATCGGACTGAAAAGTACAGAACAAAATAAGAACATAAGAAACTAAATAAAAAATTCTGTTTCCTATGTCCTTATTTTCTTTTGTACCCTTCTATCCCAAACAATTCCTCTTCCTGACCGGTAATTTTCGATAAAAAATCAAGGACAGAGGAAGACTCGCTTTCTCTGTCCTTGATCCTTTATGTAGCTTTCAGCCTTCGTGTGGCTGAGAGATTACGGCGCTTGTTTAGCGGATCACCTTGGTGACCTTGGAGCCCTGGCGACGGATGAAGAGACCGTTCGAGGGGTTGTCGACGCGCACACCCTGGAGGTTGAAGTATTCAACGGGAGCGTCGGTGTTGTCGGTCTCCACCTCGGTGATGGCTGTGGTGCTGACCTTGATGTCGGCGCTCTTCACACGTGCGGCATTGAGGATCTCGCCTGAATTGGTGTCCACGAGATAGACAAGCACGTTCATGTTCTTCACATTGCTTACATTGGTGGGGATGGTGATGGTGCGTGTGCCCTCTGCTGCGGTCAGAGCGGTGAAGGTGGCGGGGAGCGACTTGGCTACACCGGGGAAACCGTCGAGGAGACGGCCCACGTTGTCGTAGAGCATGGATACGGAACTGGGTTTCTTATCCCATCCGTCAAGGTCGCCGGTCTGTCCGGAGTAGTAGTTGCTCTGGTTGTAGGGACCTACATGATCCTCGGTGAGAACGTATGCGAGCTGGTAGCGGTCGGTGGAGTTGTCGGTGTCCATCGAGAACTTGGTCTCGGTCTTGACGGTGACGGTGGTAGAGTCGGCTGAAAGCTCACACTCCGCTCCGACATAGTAGGGCACGAGGCTGCTTGTGATGGTGGTGTAATAATCCTCGTATGACTCTATATCGCGGGGATCGCAGGAGATTGAACGGTTGATCACACCGGCGGGGAAACCGCTCGAATAGTTGGAAATCACCTTCGAGAATGAACTGGTGGTCATCGGGTCGCGCTGATATGCCGACATATTGCCATGGACTGTTACCAGGAAGAAGTCATCGGGATGGTTCTCGGTCATCTTCTCCATATATGAGAGACCTAAGGGGCAGTAACCGCAATAGGTGCTTGTGATCTCCTCAGTCACCATATTGGCCTTGAAGCCTGTGCCGGGAGCGAGGAAGTTCATGGTGAACTCAAATGAGCCGTCGATGGTGTTGGCTTCGCCGTTCACCTTGGTCACAACACATTTGACAGGTACATCGGTTCCGGCTTTGTCGTATGAGGCATTCTCGATATTGATAACATAGCCCTGACCGAAAGTGAAACCCTCGTTGAACCGGATCACGTCAGATACGGGCTGGGCATCACCGATGGTATAGGTCAGCTCGATATTCTCGATGTTGTTGGAGGCCTTGTTGTAGATGAGGGCCTGCATACGGAACGGAGCGCCGACCTCTACGTTGCTCGGGGCAGCCATGTCGGAGATATTGACGGCGTTGACGGGAAGGGTTTCACCCTCGATGGTGGCCGAGATGCAGTTGAAGCCGTAGTAGGAGGCGATGTTGTCCCATACGAATTCATTCTTGGTCTTGTCGAAGTTGGCCACCCAGCCGCCGTCGATATCATCGCCGTGGTTCACCCCGTCAATCACGATGGTAAGGTCGTTGGACGATTTAAGTGAGCATTCCCAACCGATGTACAGCTCTTTGCCCGGCTCAATGGTGAAGGGCTTGTCGAGCACGGCGGTCTGCAGGGCAAATGCTTTGTGGGAGGCGGTGAATTTCTGCTCCACCAGGCGCTCACCCTGGAGATCGTAGGTGAGGAATACGGTGTAGTCGGTCACATAGTTGATCTGCTGTTGTGAGGTCTGTATATTGGCTACTCCGGTGTAGAAGTTGATGGAGGTGATCTGGTTGCCGGCGAAGAGCGTGGTGTTGGCTTCATTCATGCATATAGCGGATGAGAAGCGGTCGCCGTTGGTCTGGCCATTGAATCCGAGAGCCTGATATGGTGTGGAGGAGAGATTGAAGTCCATCGTGGGGAGCGAGTCGGCCCGGGATGGTGCCTTGAGGGCGGCGGGAAATTCAACGGCCTCGGGTGCGCGAGCTGAGACAAACGAAGGATTGCTGGCAGCCGGAAGCATACGCTGGAGTCCGAACGCCGACGCGCTCAGGCCTACAGACGCAGCCAGGAGGACTGAAAGTAGAGTTTTCTTCATGAGAACTGATATGATTGAATATATATTAATGTGACAAACTGTATCGTGACAGATTGCAAAATTAACCATATTGCCAATAATGTGCAATAAAAATAACCAAAAGGATTGGAAAAAACATGAGATTTCAAGACATTTTCGACTAAAATCACTATTTTTGCAGTTGAATAAAACAATTGTATATGGCAAAAGTCACCAAGGAGATGGCGCTGGAGTATCACAAATACCCGCGCCCCGGAAAAATAGAGGTAATCCCAACCAAACCATACGCGTCGCAGGCCGATCTGGCCCTGGCTTATTCGCCCGGCGTGGCATATCCATGTCTTGAGATCAAGGACGATCCCGATTGTGTGTATGACTATACCGACAAGGGGAATCTTGTGGCTGTGATCTCCAACGGCACCGCCGTGCTCGGTCTGGGTAATATCGGCGCTCTCGCCGGAAAGCCGGTGATGGAGGGTAAGGGACTTCTCTTCAAGATATTCGCCGGACTCGACTGTTTCGACATCGAGGTTGACGAGACCGACCCTGATAAATTCATCCAGATAGTCAAGGCTCTCGCCCCCACTTTCGGAGGCATCAACCTCGAGGACATCAAGGCTCCGGAGTGTTTTAAGATAGAGACCCGCCTCAAGGAGGAGCTGAATATCCCCGTGATGCACGACGACCAGCACGGAACAGCCATCATCTCGGCCGCCGGTCTGCTCAACGCCCTCGAGATCCAGGGAAAGAAGATCGAAGATGTGCGTCTTGTGGTCAACGGTGCCGGCGCGGCCGCTGTGTCCTGCACCAAGCTCTACATCGCACTCGGAGTGAAGAAGGAAAATGTCGTGATGTGCGACTCCAAGGGGGTCATCACCGACAAGCGCACCGACCTCAATGAGCAGAAGCAGTATTTTGCCACCTCACGCCCCATCACCACCCTTGCCGAGGCCATGGTGGATGCCGATGTCTTCCTCGGACTTTCCGTGCGCGATGTCGTCACACCCGAGATGGTCAAGAGCATGGCGCCGCGCCCCATAGTGTTCGCGCTTGCCAATCCCGATCCCGAGATAGCATACGAGGCCGCCACAGCCGCGCGCCCCGACATCATCATGGCCACCGGACGTTCCGACTATCCCAACCAGATCAACAATGTGCTCGGATTCCCCTACATCTTCCGCGGAGCGCTCGACTGCGGTGCTTCCGAGATAAACGAGACCATGAAGATCCATGCTGTCCGCGCCATAGCCGAGATAGCCAAAAAGCCTGTGCCTCCGGTGGTCAACGCCGCCTATGGCAAAGCAAACCTCAAGTTTGGCCGCGAATATATCATCCCCACACCTTTCGATCCCCGTCTGCTCACCGCCGTGAGCCCCGCCGTAGCCCGCGGAGCCATGGAGAGCGGTGTGGCGCGCCGCCCCATCACCGACTGGGCCGCATACGATGAGAAACTGCTGCGTCTCAAGGGTAATGACCGCAAGTTCACCCGCCGTCTCCACGAGGCCGCGCGTGTCAATCCCAAGCGTGTCGTTTTTGCCGAGGCCAATACCGACAATATGCTCCGTGCGGCGGTGCTTGCCGCCAACGACGGCCTCTGCATCCCCATCCTGCTTGGCAATGAGGAGATGATCGAGAAGCGTGCGGTCCGTCTGGGACTCGACGTGTCGGGAATCGAGATTGTCAATCTCCGCCACGACCGCGAGGCTCCCCGCCGCGAGAAATATGCCGGCATTCTCGCCGAGAAACACCAGCGCATGGGCGAGAACTACGAGAGCGCTCTCGACAAGATGTTCGACCGCGATTATTTCGGCATGATGATGGTGGCCAACGGAGATGCCGATGCCCTGATTGCCGGAACACGCTCGGCCAGCACCCGCACCGCCGACATCGCCCGCGAGGTGATTGGCATACGTGACGGTTACAGGCATTTCGCCGCCATGCACGTGATGGAGACATCAAAAGGCACCTTCTTCCTTGCCGACACGATGGTGAACGGTGAGATGGACGAGGATGCGCTCATGGATGTGACCCGTCTGGCCGCCGATGCGGTGAAGTTCTTCGCCCACGATCCTGTGATGGCCATGGTGAGCTATTCCAATTTCGGCTCCAACACCGATCCCGAGTGCAAGGTGGTCCACAATGTGGTGGAACGTATGCACGAGCTTTATCCCGAACTCCCGATCGACGGTGAGATGCAGGTGAACTACGCGCTCAATTCGACTGTCCGCGACAAGGTGTTCCCCTTCAACCGCCTGAACGGCAAGGAGGTCAATACGCTCGTGTTCCCCAACCTCAGCGCTGCCAATGCCGCTTACCGCATCATGCTCGAGATGGGTGTGGGCGAGAGCATCGGCCCGATCCAGATGGGTCTGCGCAAACCCATCCACTTCATCAATGTGGATGCCGAGGTGCGTGACATCATCAATCTCATAGCTCTTGCAGGCCTCGACGCCGCTGTAGAGGACAACAAGTAATTAGTTACCGGTCAGGACAAGGGTACAGAAGAACAAAAGGACAAAAGAAACAGATTTTTTTAATTTTTTTGTTCAGATATAATCACTATGATGAATCTGAATCCTAAAAAAATAATTTGTTTCTTTTGTCCTTTTGTTCTTCTGTACCCTTGTCCTGATCGGTAATCTCCTTTTGTCCTGACCGGTAACTAATTATTTTACTTTCCAGCCTTTGAGTATGTTTTCGGGATTACGGTAATACTCCACTGTGGAGGGGTCGGTGATGCGGCGCGAGTAGGGATGACGCCGGCTCACATCCACCGGCTTGCCGGTAGCCATATCGACAGTGTTGTATTCAAGCATCCGTGCTGTGGGGAAGCCGATCGTGCTCCACCCTTCGGGACGGATGTTGGATGTGCGGCAGTCGATCAGCACCATCTCGGCATCCGGATAGCCGGTGCCGTGATTGGTCTTGGTGCGTCCGAAATCAGCCTGACGGTCGCCGGTTGTGGAGAATGTACACTCCACGAAAATATCGCCATGATTACCCGCCGTGTTCCTCACCCATGTGAACGGGCCACCGTCGTTGCGGAAGTCACAACGGTAGGCGAACAGTGAGCCGCGGCCGAGTATCGTGTCACCGCCGCCGTCGAGACTGCACCCCTCCATATATATGGTGCCATTGGCCTGCAGTGCATCACCCGAACCGATGATATGTACATTGTAGAGCGCTATGCGGTCGCCCATGAGCAGCAGGCCTTCAGCCTGTCCCTTGAGATCAGTGGCGATGGTGATGTCCCTGATGACAATATCGCTGCAATTGTCAAGAGCGAAGGCGGCGCGCCGTGAAGGGAATGTGCCCGGCCACTCGTTGGTCTTGACATTCAGCGGGTGGGGGTTGAACACCTCATTGTTGGCATAGTGGACGCGCGTCTCGTCCGGCCCGGAGCCTATGATGGTGACATTGGTCTTATTGCGGGCATAGACAATCTCCTCATAATCGCCGGGGGCCACACTCACCACATAGCTGCGTGTCGAGAAATCGGGTATGAAGTCAAGAGCGCCCTGCACGGTGTTGAAGTCGCCGCTTCCATCGGCACTCACCCGGATGGTATCGGGGATCACGGCAAGCTCTCCGCGGGTGGTGAACTGCCAGTCCGTCAGCCCGCCGAAACTCCCGTCGGCGACAGTGATCACTCCCGGATCAATCTCTACCAGGTAGGACTTTCCGGGGAGCAGAGTATTGTTGTGCAGGCAGATGGTGGCGGTGCTGTCGCGCACAAGTATGGGATGGAAATGAAATCCATCGGTGAAGCCGCCTATGATGGTGAGCTGCCACTGTGAGGTGTCGGCGACAGCCGTTCCTGACGGCAGTCCGGGACGTGTGTCGCGGTTGGTGGGCACCTTGGTGCGGGAATAGTCATACGGCACCTTCGTGTAGTCGCAGTCCGGGCCATACTTTCTCGGTTCTGTCGGGCCTGCCGGTATGCTGAGGTCAAGACTGTCGACGACAAGACCTGTCTCCACGTCATAGACCCTCACAAATCCGCTGTCGCCCACAACCGGCACGGAATTGAAGTTCAACACAAGGCGGGTATCGGGGTTGACATCCACGGCTCCGTCGGCCGGGAAAAGCTGAGGTCTGACACCATCGGCCGAACAGGCAGTCAGCACCACTCCGGCTATCACCGGCAGGAAATGGATTTTCATAGGCTTGGGCATAGCAGTCATGGGTGTATATACATATCAGAATTTCACTTCCACACCCACCAGACCATGGGCACCCTGCACTCTCACATTGCCGAGGTGACGCCACTCGCGGTTCATGAGATTGGATCCCTTGGCAAAGAAAGTGACACGGTCGGACACCTCGTAGCCTGCTCCGACTGAAAGATCGGAGATGGCCCGCAGCCCTACGCGTATGGGTTCATAGTAAGGGAGTCCGAGAATCTCGACAGGAGTATAATCGTAGGCATATTCACAGCGGCCGGAGCGGAACTCATAGCCCAGCTGAACGGTCAGGCGGCTTATGGGGCGGACCTTGAGTTCAGCTTTCACCACGTGGCGAGCGCGGTCGCGCCATTCGTAGTAGGCCTTGTCATACTCCGAGGGAGCGGTCTCCCATGAGGTGCGGAGCGAGAATGTGCGACCATTGTCATAACCTACCGCCACACCGAAATGCCATCCCTTTATATCAGTCCCGTGCATGAAACCGCCGGGCATTCTGGCTGACGCACCCATGAGCCACCGGTCGGCCTTGGCATAGCCTCCGAAAACCTCCACGAAGCTCCCAAGGAACGGGCCGAGGGTGATACGGCCGTCAAAGGCGTATGGGATACGGCTCATTCCGGTATATGCGGTGTAACCATTTATGTAGGGGGTGATGTCGTAGAGCTCCGAGAGTGTGTTGAGATGCGATCCTCCGTGGGCCTTGAGCTCGAGACCGAAGATCTGGGTGGGGGTCCAGCCGAAAGTCACGTCGGGGGAGACACGGATTGCATTGCCCGATTTTATGGCAAAATCGACATCCGCCCCGACACGCAGGGTGAGCTTGTCCGAGTGTGTTGACCAGAAGGGGGTCAAGGTCACAAGTCCGGTGGTTTTCGCCGAGACCCTCTCGAAATCGGAAAAATTGAAAGGTATGATCATAGATATGTGATCCGAAGTCCGAAGGAAGGCGGCGTCGACCTCAAGTCCGGCGCGTGAATGTTCGGAAGTGGCGATATGCCCCTTTGCATCGAAATCAAAGAAATTCTCGTTTATGTGGGGCATGATATGCTTATCATGGTCATACCCTACCCACCAGCGGTCGAATTCCATTCTTTCAGGTTTCCCGAATGAGAAACGGCGGTATTTCAGTCCGGCCTCATAGGCCAGTCCCGATGCCTCGGAATGGAACATCAGACCGATGTTGAACCGGTTGGCCCCTTGGGTATAGGTGTCAGTATAGGCCGCGAGGGTATGTGTCGCATAAGTATAGTCGACACCGGCGTCGATGAACGAGCGGCTGCCGACAGCGCGGTGAAGATCAAGCCCGAGGGTGGCTGTATGGTTCTTCCACTTGAGATGATCTTCTGTAAATCCATGTCCGCGTTTGTATATGTCACCGTTATATTGCCCCCAGACGCTCAACCGGGTGTGGTCGTCGTCGAGCAGACGGTAGCCGGCGGAGACCAGTCCGTTATATGTAGGTGTGCCCAGGCCGAGATCCACATATCCGCGCCAGGGGGAGGAATAAAGACGGTCGCCCCAGGCCACCGGATCGAGTATGGTGATACTGTTGGGGACCCCGGTGGTGACTGTCCGGTCGCTGAACGAGAGCTGTGACGATTTGAGAGGAGGAAGCTTCACCGCCGGATGCACCATGATGCGTGATGCATCGCGCTTGGCAGGGACGATCTCCTGCTCCACGGTGATTTCCTTGTGAAGATCCTGGGCGGAGAGCCATGCCGGAACGGCAAATGCTATTATGGGAAGGAATATGTTGCGGAGTTTCATTATTTCTTGGTGTTAAGGCGTGTGTCGATCATCTCGAAGATGTCGGCCTCGGTGCCGGGATAGTTGGAACGTAGTGACTTGAGATATTCGTTGGCCTCGAAGGTCTTTCCCTGTTTGCGCAGGATGTCGCTGTAGAGTATGAAACCTCTCGCCAGCCAGTAGCGGTGGGGGGTATCTGACGATATGAGCGAGTCGGCCACCTTCGCGGCGCGCTCGGTCTTGCCACGGTCGAGCAGCGACTGACCCATGTAATAGGCGCTCTTGGCACCGTTAAGGTCTGTCATGTTTGCGGCGAGTTTCTCCCAGTCGCTGTAAGCCTCGTCAATGTTGCCGAGACGCTCGTTGGCCATGGCGCGCATGAATCTCACATCGTCGATGTTGGTGCCTGTGTTGGCGGCTGTCGAGCTGAGCATCTTGTCGGCCACATTCACCACGTCAGCATACCGGCCCATATCGGAAGCGGTGTGGAGCAATCCGAGACGGGC
>CAJUIW010000002.1:8859-243805 GCA_910586895.1 uncultured Muribaculaceae bacterium
GACGGGCATTGCGGAGCATATTGGCCCCCGACGCATGGCTCTCGAGCTCAAGGAATGTCGAGTATGCTATCTCGGTTTTGCCGAGCGCGGCCTCAGCCTGGCCCTTCACGAGCAGCGCATCCTCGGCCACCTCCGAGTCAGGATATTCAAGAAGCACCTGCGCCGCATAGCCCTGGGCCTCCGAGGGGCGGTCGGAGTTCCACGCATCTTCGGCGAGGAGATAGAGGGCGCGGGCACGGGAAGCGCCGGAAGGATAATCCTTCACATAGCTCAGCAGGGCTGTCGGGGAACCGCCGTTGATATAGGCGTTCTCAGCGGCAGTGAAAGCGGCGCGCTCTATGTCGTCCGGCTCGAAGCGGGGCGCGTTGGGCACGGAATTGATGAAAGCCACAAATTCGTCGAGCTTGCCGTCGGCAGCATAGAGCTGCTTGAGGTCATCGGCTGCCACACGGGCCTCCTCGCTCGACGGGAAGGTATATATCACCTTACGGTAAGTCTCGACACCCTTGGCCCGCTCGCCGCGGTTGATGTATGTGATGGCGAGCTGCAGATAGCCGTTGCGGCCCGGAGCTGTGCCGGAATAGCTCCGCACAAGTTCCTGGTAAGTACGGATGGCGGCGTCTGTATCACCCATAGCCGCCTGGCTCTCGGCCTTCTCGAGCAGCGCGCCCGGCACGAGACCCGACGAGGGGAACTGGGCTGTCATACGGTCAATGACTGCGATTTTCCCCTTATGGTCGCGCTGCAGACCCTTCATGATGGCATATTGATAGAGGGCATAGTCTGACGATGCCGGATCGAGATCGTAGGCTTTCTGATAGTCGGCGGCAGCGGCGGCATAATCGTTGAGATAATATCGGCAGTCGGCCATACGGGTGTATATGTCAGGGAGCAGACGGGCACCGTCGGGCAGACGCGTCGCAAGAGCGGCCGCATCGGTGAAGTTTTCAAGAGCTGCCTTGTAGTTTTCCTGCTGGAAACGTGTATAGCCGAGCGCGTAGCGCATGAGCGCTATACCCTCCGTGTCGTTCTTGGGGGTGGAATTGAAATAAGCCATGTAACACTTGGCTGCCTCGTCGTAATTGCCGCGCGTGTAATAGCAGTCGCCGAGCCAGAAATCACACTGGCGCTTCACCGAGGAGTCTCCGCCACGTATCGTGCGGGCTTCCGACAGATGGGTGATGGCATCGGCCACGCGACCTGACGAATACTCGCGGGTGCCGAGCATGAAGAGCACTCTCTGCTTGGCCTCGAGCATCTCGGCGGAGGGGTGGCTCACCTTGTTGATGGCCTCCAGGGCCGAGGTATAGTCGTTGTCGGTCATATAGCCGTTGACTATGAAACGGCGCACGTCACCGGCATAGCGCGAGTCGGGATATTCCTCGAGGAAATTCTCAAGGAGGGCCACGGAATTGCCGAACGGCGCGCGGCCGCCGTCCATACGTGCCACCGCATAATTGTAGAAGGCGATCTCACGTACCGACCGGTCATAATTGACCTTATAAGCGTTCTCGAATGCCATCATGGCCGAGGTGTTGTCACCCCTCTTCAGATATGCCTGTCCCAGGAAGAGCCAGGCGCTCTGCTCCATGGCCGAGTGGGATCCGATGGCCTGCTGGAACAGCTTGACCGAAGCATCCGTGTCACCCTTGTCAAACTCATCCACACCGAGTATGTAGAATGCCGAGGGGGACGGGGTCTTGGTCTCGGCGCAGTATTTCCACAGATACGGCATGGCATCGGCCGACCGGCCGAGATTGTAGAGCGACTCTCCGGCTATGCGGTTGCATTCGGGTGTGAACTCCGGCACCGATCCGCTCTTGAGCAGAGAGCGTGCCCCGGCCAGGGCCTTCTCATAGTCCCCCTGCACGAAAGCTATCTGTGCCTCATAATAGGGGATGGCGTTTCCGGGAGCTGTGGACGTGTCGACACCTCTGAAATACTGCAGCGCGCTCGTGAAATCCTTGCGCGAATAAGCTATGTAGCCCAGATAGAAGCGGGCGGCGTTGCGCCATTCCGGCACACTCTGCAATGTGCGGAACATCGAGGCGGCCGTGTCGGTCTCGCCGAGTATCATGTAGCAGTAGGCCTGCCTGTAAGTCATCTCATTCTGACGGGCCGATGTGAGCGCCACCGGATTGACCGCCGCATATTTCTGTATGGCCGTGGCATATTCCCCCCGGTGGAAATAGTAGTCACCCTCCGACATCATCACGTCGGCGCGGCGCGGCGACACCGGATATAACTCGAGAAAACGGCTGAATATGGCGAGCGCCTCGTCATCGCCGAGACCGAGGGTGGCCTTGCCGAGATAGAACATGGCCTCCTCACGCTCGGCGGGAGTGGATGAGAGAGAGTTGATACGGGCGAGCTGGTCGATACAGCCGCTGTAATTGCGGTCCTCGAACATGAGGATGCCTCGCTGCAGATAGCCACCCGCACCGGGGCTTTCGATCTGCGCCCCGGCCACGCCTGCACCTGCAAGATACATCCCGATGGCCGTGAGTAAGATTGGTCTTTTCATTTATGTGGGGGTTACAATATTGCAAAGTTACTACAAAATGATGATATACGACGGTCAACGCCGCTTTTTTTCTTTTCCATATTTCGGCATTCAGGCAAAAATCAGTACATTTGCCTTCATGAATATACTGATGTGCTGCTCCGACCTCTCATACAAGGGGGGTATGGTGAGCGTTGTGAAAGGCTATCTCGATTATCCCGACAAAGGGGACGTGGAAATCACTTTTGTCCCGACCCACCGGCAGGGTGGAAAAGCCGCCATGGCTCTCTGTTTCGCCAAAGCCTACGCGCGCATTGTGCGTATGGCTATGACGGGAAAGATTGATGTGGCGCATCTCCATGTGTCGGAGAGAGGCAGTTTCGTGCGCAAGGGCCTGCTGCTCCGGACTCTCCGGAAAATGGGAGTCAGAACCGTGCTACACCACCACGGAGCCGAGTTCGAACAGTACTATGCCTCAGCCTCCGGCCGCCACAAAAGATTCATCAGACGCACCCTCGAGATGGCGGATGTCAACATCGTGCTGAGCAACAGGCTGGTGGAAATGATCAGCGGAAAAGCTCCCGCCGCCAAAGTGGAGGTGCTCTACAATGCCGTGGAGGTGCCGGCGGCCAACCCCTACTCACTCACAGCCTCAAATATCCTGTTTCTCGGACGCATCGGCCGACGCAAAGGGGCCTATGATCTCATCGAGGCCGTCAGAAGGCTCGACCCGGTCCTGCCTGCCGATGTGAAGTTCTTGTTCTGCGGCGACGGCGAGCCCGAAGGCATAGAGACCCTCGTCGAGAAGCACGGGCTGGAACACCGTGTGGCCCACATAGGCTGGATAGAGGGGGAAAAGAAGAAACAATTCCTGCACGACACGATGATCAACGTGCTCCCCTCCTATCACGAAGGGTTGCCGATGACCATACTCGAGACAATGGCACTCGGCATACCCAACATATCCACACACATTGCATCAATCCCCGAGGTGATCACCGACGGCGAGACAGGCCTGCTCATCGAGCCGGGCGACATCGACGCCCTCGCCGCCGCGATAAGCCGTCTTGTCAACGATGACGATGAGCGGCGGCGCATCTCCGAGGCATCCTGCTCGCTGATATCACAGAAATTCTCCATATCATCAGCCTTCAGCAAACTGACACACATATATAAGTCCCTGATAACCTGAACAAACCAGTCATCACAAGCTTTCAAACCTGCATGAAAAAACATCTTATCACCGCATTGGCGGCCATCGGCATAGCTGCCGGGGCCACAGGGCAGATACGCACCAACAACGGGGTGGAATATCTGCTCAGCCAGACCCGCGACATGAGCGGCGACTTCTCTGACTTCAGCCACCATTACTTTCTGGCCGACTCGCTGGCCGGATTCGATCCAGCCACGGGGCGTGGCTCGATAAAGTGGAACAGGCATCAGCTCATGCCACGTCAGGCATTCAACGCCAACACCTACCTGCTTCAGCCGTTGAAATCGCTCGATTTCCCCGACACGGCATACGACAACGACCCGATACTGGCATTTCAGGTCGATCCCGTCAACGAGCGCACCATCCGGGTGCGCATCTACACTTCCCCGGTCATCCCCAAGGAGCTTGAGGACGACCCGATGCTGGCCGGACCTGTGCCCGTGAGCCGTGACTCATGGAAAGTGACCTCGACCCCCTCGGCCATCACCCTCAGATCGGCTGCCGGATCGCTTGAGATCACCCGCCACCCCTGGAGGCTAATACTCAAGAACAGTGAGGGCAAGCTCCTCACCGAGACACGCACTTGGGCCGACAACGATTCGACTCAGGTGAAGGTCCAGCCTTTCAGCTTCATCAAGAGAGGCTCCGACAACACCCGTTCCATCAATCCCGTGTTCTCCCTTATGCCGGGCGAGAAGATCTTCGGTACCGGCGAGAGTCCGACCGCGCTCAACAAGGCGGGACAGAAGGTGAATATGTTCGTCACCGATCCGCAAGGGCCCGAGACTCCCGATATGTACAAACCCATCCCCTTCTACATGAGCGACCGCGGCTACGGAGTGTTCATCCACACCTCGGCGCCGGTCACAGCTGACTTCGGCGCCACCTACGGAGGGGCCACCAAACTGTTCATGGCCGACGAGGTGATGGACATTTTCATCATGCTCGGCACCCCGAAGGAGATATTGTCGGAATACACCGCCATCACAGGCCGTCCGGATATGCCGCCGCTCTGGAGCTTCGGCACATGGATGAGCAGGATCACATATTTCAGCGAGGAGGAGGGCCGCGACGTGGCCCGTAAACTGCGCGAGAACCGCATACCCTCCGACGTGATACATTTCGACACCGGGTGGTTCGGCACAGACTGGCAATGTGACTATGCTTTCGCCCCCGACCGCTTCGACAATCCCCGCAAGATGCTCGCCGACCTGCGCAAGGATGGATTCCGCACCTGCCTGTGGCAGCTCCCCTACTTCACACCGAAAAACAAATTCTTCCCCGAGCTGGTGGAGAAAGGGCTCTATGTGCGCAACGGACGGGGCGAGCTCCCCTACGAGGATGTGGTGCTCGACTTCACCAATCCGGCCACCGTGGAATGGTATCAGGAGAAGCTCGGCAATCTGCTGGGCCAGGGGGTCGGAGCCATCAAGGTTGACTTCGGCGAGGGCGCCCCTCTCGACGGCATCTACGCCAACGGCCGTAGCGGCCTGTATGAACACAACCTGTACCCCTTGCGATATAACCGCGCCGTGTCGGAAGTGACACGACGCACCAACGGCGACAACATCATCTGGGCCCGTTCGGCCTGGGCAGGCTCGCAACGCTATCCGCTGCACTGGGGCGGCGATGCCGCAACCACCGCCACCGGTATGCAGGGCACACTGCGCGCCGGACTGTCGCTCGGACTGAGCGGATTCCCCTTCTGGAGCCACGACGTAGGCGGATTCGTCACCTCGAGCCCCGAGGAACTCTACCGCCGCTGGCTCCCGTTCGGATTCCTCACATCCCACACCCGCATCCATGGCGCCCCTCCCACCGAGCCCTGGCTCTACGGCAAGGATTTCACCGACTATTTCCGCAAGTGCGCCGAGATGAAATATACACTCATGCCCTACATCTACACCCAGGCAGTCGAAAGCTCATCCAACGGCTGGCCCATGCTGAGGGCACTGCTGCTCGAATTTCCCGACGACCCCGGGGCATGGCGTGTCGACGATGAATATATGTTCGGCTCCTCGATTCTCGTGGCCCCGATGCTCGAGCCCGGCAGCTCACGAGACGTCTATCTCCCGGGCAAACAGAAATGGATTGACTTCCAGACGGGAAAGACATATTCACCCGGATGGAACCACATCTCCACCGGCGAGATGCCGATTGTGATAATGGTGAAAGACGGCACAGCGCTCCCCGTGCTTCCGGTAGCGCAGTCCACCGACCGGCTTGAATGGGACAAGCTCACATGGCGTCCGTTCAGCGCCGATCTTCCGGCCCGCGGGACAGCCATCCTCCCTGACGGAAGCACACGCACCAGCGACAATCAGGGGAAATAATCCCGAAACATAGACACACCTATCTTCCCCCATATCTTCAGAGCCGGTCATGAAGTTAACGTTTGTTAATCGCCGACCGGCTCTGAAGATTTTGTCATTTTCATAATTTTTCGTAATTTTGTGGTTATGAAAGAGTTTATAACCTGGTGCAAAAGATACCTTTCGTTCACCCTGCTCGCCGCCATAACCGTGGGGGCACTGGTGCTTTTTTTCAACGAGAACTCACTGCTCACCTCGATTGAACAGGAACGTCGCATCAGCGAGCTTGAAGCCCGCATCAGCGATGCAAACGACACACTGACCTACTACCGTGATCTCAACCGCTCGCTCAACACCGACAAGGAGACCATGGAACGCATCGTGCGCGAACAGCACCATATGCAGCACCCGGACGAAGACGTATATATATTTGAATAAGTGAATATCTACCAACGATAGTCTACATTATACCATACCATGCCATTCAGACATCACATCATACGGACTCTATTGCTGCTGTTCATATCTTTTAGCACCGCAATATCCATCAACGCATCAGCCCCATCAGCCAATATAGAAGATGTAAATCTTGTGTTTAATATTGAAAAAAATGGCAAAAAAGGGTTCAATGTTGTCACCAAATTCACTGTCGACGGACTAAAAGATATAATGTCTAAGCTTTGCGTGTGGGTGGAATACCCTGAAGGTACAACGCATCTTGTGGATGACACATATAATAAAAAAAATGGCTCTACTCATTTTGTGAGCTATTTCACCCCTAGATATGAAAGTTCAAGATGGGACGAATACAAATATACCATTTATAATTCCGAGCTCAATTTAAAACCGGGAGAACACACCTACTACCTCTTTGTCACCATTAATGATCCCAATGGCAAATGTCTGGCCAGAAGTAAATATGTCACTTTCAATGGTACCGGTTCCTCATCTACATTGAACAATGACTATGGACACAATCATCAGGCTGGCAACAACAATAGTAATGGACAAGCCCGTACTTGGAGAGAAGAACTAGGCTATGGCGGTTTTGTAATAGTCAATGAATATCCCACTGGATTCATTACCCGAACCAGATGGCGTCTTTGTCCGAATTGCAATGGGACTCAAGTCTGTGGCGGCTGTCGGGGCACTCGCCTATGCGGGATATGCAATGGTCAGGGAGGCATCATATCCGCCGGTTATGGTAACTATTATCCATGTGCCATATGCAGCACTACCGGTGTATGTCATTCGTGTGGCGGGTCGGGTCAATGCGCGTGCGTGAAAGGCGACTATCCAGGATATGTCATAGGTTCAACCTCTACTATTATGCCCGACGGTTCTTCATCAAGAGATTCTGCCGACTATGGATCAGGAAGTTCCTCTTCACAATCCTCGTCATCCACATCCCAAAGATCCTCTTACTGTGCCGACTGCGGAGGCACCCGCCTTTGGCGAGGTGGAAAATCGCCGGAATATGCCCGACCACTTTCCGAACTCGTAGGCTATTATAATTCATCAGGGTCAAAATGTCCGCATTGCGATCATTGGGATGAACATTGGCACTCAAAATGTACAACTTGCAAACGATAGCTAACTCATATAAGTCATGAATAAAACCCAAATCGGATTCTGGCTCGCCAACATAGGGCTGCTCACTGTAATGGTGGCGGCGGCGCTACCCCTGCTGAGAGTTCTTCCCGGCAGTTTCGGCTACATCTATGCAACAGGAGCCGCCCTTCTGCTCATAGGCCGTTTTCTCACCATTCCCGGCAAGGAGGAGCCATTGCGTGTCCGCCGTCTCGGGCGCATGGAGATATGGACGGCCCTTATCTTCGTCGCCGGAGCCGTGTTCATCTTTCTCCCCCAGGGCAAAGGGAATGATTGGCTGGCATTCACGCTGGCAGGCGGTGTGCTCACCATCTACACGTCAATCATGATCCCGCGCGAACGGAACAAAGCCCTGAAGGAGAAAAAAGAGGGCAAAAAGTGAAAAAATACTAACATTTCTGAATATTCGCGGGTTAATTACTACTTTTGCACGTTAAATAATCGAACGTGTCCTTTTATCTGACAATAGACCAAGGCAACTCAGAGGCAAAAATAGCCCTCTGGGAAGGAACAGAGCTGATGGACTTCCGTATGGAGCCCTCGCTCACACCTGCGAAAGTGGCTGCTTTCGCGGGCGAGCGCACAATTGACGGTGCCATCTACTGCTCGGTGGCCCGCGAGGATGTAGTGATCATGCGGCATCTCCGCCACAACACCCGCAAAGCCATGCGCCTCAACCCCGACACCCCGATACCCATCCGTGTGGCCTACCGCACACCCTCGACCCTCGGGGCCGACCGTGTGGCCGCTGCAGTGGGGGCATGGAGCGACTTCAAGGGTCGGCCGATTCTCGTGGTCGATGCGGGTACAGCCGTGACCTGCGACTACGTGGACCCCGACGGTGTGTATCAAGGTGGCAACATTGCGCCCGGCATCTCCATGCAGCTGAGAGCGCTGCATGAATTCACCGCACGTCTGCCCCTTGTGCCGTTTCCCGAGGATATGCCGCGGTTGTGCACCTCGCTCATGGGACGTGACACCCGCGAGGCTATAGCCCTCGGAGTGGTCCAATCGGTGCTCGCACAGATCGACTATTACCGCAAGCGCCTCCCCGAGGGCACAGTCACCGTGCTTGGCGGAGGTTGCGGCCACCATCTCGCATCGGTGTGCGACTTCGAGGCCACTGTCGATGAACACCTTGTCAGCAAAGGCCTCAACAGAATTCTTCTTTACAACTCCACCCTATCCACTAAATGAACACTCTCAGACATCTATTCCTCATCATAGCAGTGGCCGCAGCAGCGGTGATTCCGGCAGCGGCACAGGTCACAAGCCCCTATTCGATGTATGGCTACGGCCTTTTGCGCGACAATGCCACTTCAGAGCAGCGGCAGATGGGCGGAACCGGCTATGCCATGCGTTCGGGCAGGCAGATCAACGCCATGAACCCCGCGTCATACGCCGCCGCCGACTCAATGACATTCCTTTTCGACATAGGCACCGATGTGTCGCTCTATTTCCGTGAGGATGCCACCGGCAAGGACCGCGACTGGGGTGGCGGTCTCGACTACATCACCATGCAGTTTCCCGTCGCGAAGAATGTCGGCGTGAGCCTCGGCCTCGTCCCCTACTCATCAGTGGGATATGCATTCGGTTCAGACATCAAGAACGGAACCACCACCCATCAGGGTCTCGGCGGCATCAACCAGCTCTATCTCGGTGCCGGCTACGCTCCGTTCAAAAACTTCTCGGTGGGTTTCAACGTATCATATCTGTTCGGCACACTTTGCAATGATGTCTACGCCAACTCATCGGACGGCACCTCGGCGGTGTTCGAGCAGATGATGGAGGTGAAGGACTTCCACTTCCGTTTCGGTGCGCAATACACACTCCCCCTCTCGCGCCGCAACTCTGTCACCCTCGGTATCTCCTACGAACCGGGCAAGACACTTCTGGGTAACACCTACGTGCTGAAATACCGCCAGAACTCCACCGAGGCCCCCGACACGATAGCTCCCGGTGTGATCAGCCTCAAGAACAGGTTCGGACTGGTATCGTCCTACGGCGTAGGTCTGGCATGGGACTGGAACAAACAGGCCCACGTGGAGGTCGACTTCACATATCAGCCTTGGAGCAAGGTGAAATACGCCACTCTCGAGAACTTCACCCGCACCAAACTTGCCGACCGCTGGCGCATTGGCGTCGGAGCAAGCTACCAGCCCAACCCGCGAGGCGGCTATCTCAAGAGAGTGACATACCGCGCCGGCGCTTTCTACAACCGCGACTATATCATGGTGGGTGACAACCATGTGCGCGACTACGGTCTGTCGTGCGGCTTCGGAATACCCACCATCTCGTCAAAGACCGTCATCAACCTCGGTTTCGAATACCACAACCGCCGCGCCACACCCGACCCGCTGGTCAAGGAAAGATACTTCAACCTCACGCTGGGTGTCAACTTCAACCAGCTCTGGTTCTACCGCAACAAGCTGAGATAACCATGAAGATCTCCGGCCCCGGACTGCGTCTGCTCCCCCCGATAGCGGCAGTCATGCTCATCGCCATGGGCATGACGGTGGCATCGTGCAAGGAGGAAAACCCGATAGCCACCGCCGACGTCGACGCCTCCCACACCCCTACGATGCTGACCCGCAATGTGGAGACCCTGATCTCCGACTCAGGGGTGGTGAGATACCGCATCAAGACACCCGTATGGTATGTCTATGACGAGGCCAAGGATCCTTACTGGAGTTTTCCGGAAGGTCTGAACCTCGACAAATTCGACAATTTCTTCCGCCGTGAGGCTGAAGTGAGGGCCGACTCCGCCACCTATTTCAAGGATCGGCAGCTATGGCGTCTGGACGGTAACGTGGACATATCCAACGTGATGAACGAGAAATTTCTCACACAGCAGCTCTTCTGGGATCAGCGCCAGCGGAAACTCTATTCCGACTCCTTCATCCACATCGAGACCACCGACAAGGTGCTCGAAGGCTACGGTTTCGACTCCAACGAGCAGCTCACACGCTATTCCATACGCCGTGTGGCAGGCATATTCCCCGCCAATTCCTTCAAGCGCAAAGACTCTATCCAATAGATCGAGAACATGACTACCTGGATCATCATCACACTCATATCACTCATCCTCTCGGGCTTCTTCTCGGGAGTGGAGATCGCATTCATCACCGCCGACCGCGTCCGCATCGGACTTGACACAAGCCGCGGCGGCTGGCTCAACGGCATCATAAGCCGCTATTACTCCCATCAGGAGTTCTTCATATCCACCATCCTCGTGGGCAACAACATCATGCTCGTCATCTACGGCATGGGTGCCGCCGCACTTCTCGAACCGTGGATCGAAGCCCACATCTCGCCCAATCAGGGTGTGATACTGCTGTTGCAGACCATCATCTCCACCCTTGTCATACTCTTCACCGGCGAATTCATCCCCAAATCCATCTTCCGCATCAACCCCAACACATCGCTGAAGGTGTTCGCGCTGCCGGTCTACGTGTTCTACATCATCCTCTACCCCATCGCCGCATTCACATCCTGGCTTTCGCGTATGCTCATGAAAATGGCGGGTATAAAGTCGGGTGAGGCACGTCTGGGCGCACTCTCAATGACCGAGCTGAATGAATATCTCGAGACAAAGATCGACGATCTTGACAATCCGCAGGAAACAGAGGTGGAGGATGAGGTGAAGATATTCCACAACGCCCTCGACTTCTCGTCGACACAGCTCCGCGACTGCATGGCCCCCCGCAACGAGCTTGTGGCCATAGACCTTGACACGACCTCACGCGACGAACTGTCCGAACTGTTCACCTCCTCGGGCCGAAGCAAGATCCTGGTCTACCGCGAGGATATCGACAATGTGGTGGGTTATGTGCATATCTCGGAACTGTTCGACCCCTCGAGCGACTGGAAGGAGCATATCAAGGATGTGCTGTACGCTCCGGAGACTCTTCTGGCCAACACGATGATGAAACGTCTGCTCAGCCAGAAGAAATCAATGGCCGTGGTGGTGGATGAGTTCGGAGGCACCGCCGGACTCGTGACCCTCGAGGATCTCGTCGAGGAGATATTCGGCGACATCCAGGACGAGCATGACAAGAACGGAATCATAGCCACCGAGATCGAGCCGGGAGTCTACGAGATGTCAGGCCGTATCGAGGTGCGCACACTCCGCGACGATTACCGGCTCGACATACCCGAGGATGATGAATACCAGACCCTCGCCGGATACCTCATGCACGAGACAGGCACTCTCCCGGCCAAGGGGGAGACAATAGTTATAGACGAGCTCGCCTTCACCATAATAGAGCGCTCGGCCACACGTCTCGACCTCATCCGCGTGGAACGCCACACCCCCGGAGAACAGACAAGATAGAAGGGTGGCAGAGTCCTTGCCGCAAACCGGCCCTGATTTGCCATATTGTAACTTTGCCTCCGCATTACTGAAGATATGGAAAAAGCATCCACGGTGCTTCATGACCCCTTTGACAGGGAGCATCTATGGCACCCCTATACATCGACAATTGACCCCCTGCCGACATATATGGTCGAGGGGGCCGACGGAGTGAGAATCCGTCTGGCCGACGGACGCGAACTCATCGACGGAATGTCGTCGTGGTGGTGTGTGATCCACGGCTACAACCATCCCGCGCTCAACCGGGCCGCCACAGAGCAGATAGCCCGCATGAGTCATGTTATGTTCGGCGGTCTGACCCATCATCCGGCAGTGGAACTCGGGAAGATGCTCCTCGAGGTGGCCCCGCCATCCATGCACAACATTTTCTATGCCGATTCAGGTTCAGTGGCCACCGAAGTGGCCATGAAGATGGCCGTACAGGCATCGGTGAGCCGCTCGGGCGACCACCGCAAGACCAACTTCGTCACCATCCGGAGCGGATATCACGGCGACACATGGAATGCCATGAGCGTCTGCGACCCCGTGACCGGAATGCACGGCGCGTTCGGTCCGGCCCTTCCCATACGGTATTTCGCCCCGGCCCCTTCCATAAAACCGTGGGAGGAATGGGACGAGGCAGATGTAGAACCACTCGCCCGGATCATCCGTGAGCACAAGGATGAATTGGCCGCCCTGATACTCGAGCCGATAGTGCAGGGAGCCGGTGGAATGAGATTCTATCACCCCGCCTATCTGCGTGCGGCCCGCCGCCTGTGTGACGAGAATGGAATCTATCTGATATTTGACGAAATCGCCACCGGATTCTGGCGCACAGGCAAGATGTTTGCCTGGGAACACGCCGGCGTAGAGCCTGACATAATGCTCATAGGCAAGGGGCTTACCGCCGGATATCTCACCATGAGCGCGGTGCTCACCACACGCGATGTGGCCGACACCATCTCGCGCGGCGAAGCCGGAGTGATGATGCATGGCCCTACCTTCATGGCCAATCCGCTGGCCTGCGCGATAGCCATCGAATCACTCAGGCTGCTCAACAGCCGTGACATGGCCGCCCGCATAGCCCATATAGAGAGTGAGTTGCGCCGCCTGCTCGCCCCCGCCGCATCAATTCCCGGTGTCAGGGAGGTCAGGGTGCTCGGCTCGATCGGAGTGATGGAGATGGAGGAGCCTGTCAACGTAGGCGACTTCCAGAAGAAATGCGTCGACCGCGGGATCTGGGTGCGTCCCTTCGGACATAATGTCTACATCATGCCACCCTACATAATCTCTGACGAGGATCTCCGCTTCCTCGCCGAGAAAACCATTGAATGTCTCCGATGAGTGTTTATTCCGACATACTCGCGCAACTTTCAGCCCGTGGCAACCTCCGCCGTATACCGGCAGGCACCGCCGCGGGGGGTGAAACGGTGGTCGACCTCTCGTCCAATGACTATCTCGGACTCGGGGCCGACCCGGAGCTGCAGCGGCAGTTCATGTCCGAAGAATCCAACCGGACCCTCCCCCTCACCTCGTCAGCATCGCGCCTGCTTGCAGGCCGGCAGGAGGAGTATGCCTCGCTCGAAGCCCTGCTCGAAGAGCTATATGGCCGTCCGGCACTGCTGTTCAACAGTGGATATCATGCCAACACCGGACTCGTTTCGGCCCTGGCCGGTGTGGCCGGATGCATGATCGTGGCCGACCGGCTTGTCCATGCGAGCATCATTGACGGCATCATGCTTTCCAAAGCACCGTTCACCCGCTTCCGCCACAATGACATGGATCATCTCGAACGGATCCTCGCCAAGGAGTCGCCGCGCCATGAGCGTCTGATCGTGATCGTGGAAAGTGTCTACTCAATGGATGGAGACCGCGCGGACATAGATGCTCTCGTCGCACTCAAACGCCGCTATCCCAACGTGATGCTCTACGTCGACGAAGCCCATGCCTTGGGTGTGGAAGGTCCGCGGGGACTCGGTATATGCCGTGGCGCGGAGGGGTACGGCGAGATAGACGTCGTGGTCGGGACCTTCGGTAAAGCCTGTGCCTCGATGGGTGCGTTCGCAGCTGTCAGTGCAGAGCTCAAGGGATTTCTTATCAACAGTTCCCGCAGCTTCATTTTCTCAACCGCCCTGCCTCCCATCTCAGCGGCATGGACAGAATGGGTGATACGCCGCATGATCGGTATGGACGACAGGAGGGAAGCCCTGAAAGCATTGGGGCGACGTCTCCACTCGATCCTCTCGCCTCTGCAACCCGGCACGGTCGTGACGCCGAGCCACATACAGCCATTGGTTACAGGTGATCCGCACAAGGCCGTGGCTCTGTCGGCAGCGCTGCTTGAACACGGGTTCAAAGTTCTGCCCATACGCACCCCCACAGTGCCTCCCGGAACAGAAAGGCTCCGCTTCAGCCTCTCGGCCTCGATAAGTCCCGGTCAGCTCGACCGCCTCGAAGATTTTTTCAGAAACAATGAGATATAAGCTCCTTCACCCGCACCGCTCCCCGCGTCTGGCACTGATATTTGCCGGATGGGGCATGGATCCGCACCCGTTCGGAGGTGTCGGCCGCGAGGGCTATGACATTGCCCTGGTGTGGGACTACCGCGACCTCTCGGCCCCATGGGCCGGAGAACTTGCGGACTATACCGAGATTGCTGTCATTGCATGGTCGTTCGGAGTTCCCGCCGCCGCCCGTTTCATCATCGGCCATCCATCGCTGCCGTTCACCGCGAGGATAGCCGTCAACGGCACGAAGCAACCTGTCGATGACCGCCTCGGCATACCTGAAGAGATATTCGGGGGCACACTCGCCTCGCTCGACGGGAGAAATCTCATGAAATTCCACCGCCGTATGTGCGGAGGCGGCGCGGGGTTCAGGCTCTTCTCGGAGCATCTGCCACAGCGTGACGTCGAGGAGCTGCGTGACGAGCTCAGGGCCATCGGCGGGCGCGGCAGTGCCGGAGATGTGATGTGGGACACAGCCATCATCTCATCCGGCGACCTCATCATCCCTCCCCGTAACCAGATGCGTGCGTGGGAAACGGATGCCTGCGGTATCATCACAACCGATGGCCCGCATCTGCCGGACTTCAACGCCCTGCTCAACAGCCACCTCACCGATAAACGGCTGGTAGAGACCAAGTTCAGAAAAGCCGCCGCCACATACGAGAGCAATGCCATGGTGCAGCGGGACATAACCGACCGGCTTCTCGCGGCGGTTCCGGAGGGAGGACACGCGCTCGAGATCGGGGCCGGTACCGGATATGCCACCGCCGAACTCGCCCGACGGACATCCACTCTCGAAGTATGGGATCTCACCCTCAGTCCGGCAGTGGAGGAGCTGGCATCCACAGGTAAAATATCCGCACGGGCCTGCGATGCGGAGACAGCGATAGCCTCCGTGGCCTCAGGCAGCATCGACCTGCTCTTCTCGGCATCGACCGTGCAATGGTTCAATTCCCTTCCCGCATTTCTCCGCGAGGTGTGGCGCGTGCTCGCTCCCGGAGGCACAGCGCTCATCTCAACCTTCGGCCCACAGACAATGACCGAGATACACACCACGGCAGGCACCACTCCGGGCTTCCCTGACGCCGACACCATACGCAGGATGATACCCATGGCCGAGGTGACCGAAGAGCTCATGACCCTCACATTCGCCTCTCCGGCCGAAGCGCTCCGCCATGTGCGCCTGACCGGAGTCAACTCGCTCGGCACGGCATCGTCGCCGGCTGTCACACGCCGCATCATCACATCCTATCCGCTCTCGCCCGACGGAAGCGCTCCCCTCACCTATCAACCGATCTATATCACCATCCGCAAGACCTCATGAACAACAACATATATTTCATCTCAGGCATCGACACCGATGCCGGAAAAAGCTATGTCACCGGCCATATAGCCCGCCGCCTCATGGAAGAGGGCAAGAGTGTGATAACCCAGAAGTTTATCCAGACCGGCAACACAGACTTCTCGGAAGACATCGAACTCCACCGCCGCATAATGGGCACCGGACTGCTCCCCGAGGATATAGACCGCACCACCGCCCCGATCATATTCACATATCCCGCCTCGGCACAGCTCGCCGCAAGGATAGACGGGCGTGAGATCGACCTCGGACTCGTGGACCGCTCGGCCTCCCTGCTCTCCGACCGGTATGATGTGGTGCTCATTGAAGGTGCCGGCGGACTCATGGTGCCGGTGACCGACGATATATTCACCATCGACTACATAGCCTCACGCCATATCCCGCTCATACTTGTGACCAACGGTGTGCTCGGGAGTATCAACCATACCATACTCTCGCTCGAGGCGGTCAAAGCCCGCGGCATAGAGCTCGCGGCGGTGATATACAACGAGCATTTCGACTCCGATGCAGTCATAGCAGCCGATACCCGCGGATTCATCAGCCGCTATGTGGCCCGCCACTTCCCCACGGCACGTTTTGCCACTGTGCCCACCATCTGAATCCCAATTAGGATATTTCGGGGGAAATGCGTAATTTTGCACCAAAATTAAGAGATGAGATGGAAAATACCCCATTCCACATAGCCATAACCAAGGAACAGCTCTCCAAGCTCCCGCCCGTGGAGTTTGCCGGAGCCATCACCGTCGTGAGCGAGCCGGAAGACGTGGCTGCAGCGGTTGAATTTCTCCGTTCGCAGGATGTGGTGGGATTTGACACCGAGACCAAGCCCAATTTCAAGAAGGGTATGACCAACAAGGTGTCGCTCATACAGGTATCGACCGAAGATCATTCATATCTCTTCCGCCTCAACAAGATCGGTTTCACTCCCGAGCTGAAGGAGTTCATGGAGTGTGATGATGTGGTCAAAGTGGGACTTTCGCTCAAAGATGACTTCCATGTGCTCCACCGCATAGCCGAATTCGAGCCCCGCAACTTCATTGACCTGCAGGAAGTGGTGAAGCGTTTCAGCATATCCGATCTGAGTCTGCAGAAGATCTACGCCATCCTCTTCGGCCACCGCATCTCCAAGAGCCAGCGTCTCACAAACTGGGAAGCCTCGACGCTGACACCCTCGCAGATGGTCTATGCCTCCATCGACGCGTGGGCCTGCCTACGCATTTACCGTCTGCTCCATTCCCGGACATTCATCCCCGAAGAATCCCCCTACAAAATAATTGCAACAGAAGCTCCTGAGCAGGCATGAGAATCCTTACACCCGCACAGATCACAGAAGCAGCCACAACTGTCGGCGCCAACAAGGCCCGTATGGCCACATCGAACACCATTAGACTTCTTATAGCCGCAATGCTCGCCGGCGCCTATATCTCTCTCGGCGGAGTGCTGTCGGTGATACTCGGGTGGGGTTTCCCCGGGCTGACGGCCGAAAATCCCGCGCTACAGCGCCTCATAGCCGGAGCAGCCTTTCCGATAGGCCTCATACTTGTGGTGGTGCTCGGAGCCGAACTCTTCACCGGCAACAATGCTCTCCTCATCCCGTCGTTCGTGCGCGGACGCCACTCAGCCGGAGCGATTCTGCTCAACTGGACTCTTGTCTATCTCGGCAATCTCGCCGGAGCCCTCGCATTCACATGGTTCATGGTATATCAATGCGGTCTCACAGCCACCGACCCCTGGCATTCGGCCGTGGTGAGGGTGGCCGAGGCGAAAGTGTCGATGCCGTGGTTCACCGTGTTTCTCAAGGGAATCGGGGCCAACTGGTGTGTATGTCTGGCCGTATGGCTCGCATTGTCCGGAAAGACACTGCTTGAGAAAGCTTTCGGATGCTGGCTGCCTGTGATGGCATTTGTGGCATTGGGCTACGAGCACTGTATCGCCAATATGTTTTTCATCCCGCTCGGAATGCTCGAAGGGGCTGACGTCGGCGTGATGCAGTCGATCACCGCCAACTTCATCCCGTCGACACTCGGCAACATAGCCGGAGGGGCGTTGCTCGTAGGAGCTGTCCACGCCTATCTTCACCGCGAGGAGAAGAAATAACGAACTTAATACCTTGCGGTCGCGTTAGTCATAGAGTAACCATTTATTATGAGATCCGATGGATGCGACCGCATTAAGCCTGAAATTACAATCATCAATAGGGTCGGTGAGCGGAGTGCTGACCGACTATGTGATGGTGAGCGTCCTGCTCATCGCCGCACTGTTTTTCACCATAGTCACCCGCGGAGTCCAGTTCCGCATGATCGGTGAGATGTGGCGCCTCCTCATCCACTCCGGGAAACGAGACAATGACACACGCAAGGTCGACGAACCCGCCCATGGCACGGTAAGTTCCTTCCAGGCATTCGCCATCTCGATAGCCTCGAGAGTAGGCACCGGCAATCTCGCCGGAGTCGCCACCGCCATAGCTCTCGGAGGGCCGGGAGCAGTATTCTGGATGTGGGTCATAGCTCTCCTAGGGGCGGCAAGCGCGTTTGTGGAATCAACACTCGCCCAGCTTTTCAAGGTCAAGGGTGACAGATCATTCCTCGGCGGTCCGGCTTATTATATAATGAAGGGTCTCCACAAACGCTGGTGGGCCGTGACATTTGCCGTGCTCATCACCCTGACATTCGGCTTCGCATTCAATACCGTCCAATCCAACACCATCTCCGATGCCCTCATGACCTCATTCGCCATTCCCCGCGAGGTGACAGCATGGGCTCTGGCCATACTCACCCTTGTGATCATCTTCGGAGGGATCAGGCGCGTGTCAAGATTCAGCGAGGTTGTCGTGCCCGTGATGGCTGTGGCATATATCGTGATGGCTCTGGTGATAGTCTGCATGAACATATCCCGTTTTCCAGAGATCATGAGACTCATAGTCACCAATGCTTTCGGTTTTGACGAGGCGATGGGTGGCACGGTGGGTGCGGCCATGATCATGGGCATAAAGCGCGGTCTCTTCAGCAATGAGGCCGGCGAAGGCTCGACCCCTAACGCCGCCGCGACTGCATCGGTGACCCACCCGGTGAAACAAGGGCTGATACAGACCCTCGGGGTCTACACCGACACCCTGTTCGTCTGCACGGCCACAGCATTCATAATCCTGTGCAGCGGAGTGTTCAACGATGGTCACGACGGCATCATATTGACCCAGAAAGCCATCGACGCAGAGTTCGGAGGCGGCCATAATATCGGATCGACCCTCGTCAGCATAGCCATATTCTTTTTCGCGTTCACCAGCATTGTGGCCAACTATTATTATGGCGAAACAAACATCCGCTTCATACGCGACAGCCGCCTGGCAGTCAACATCTACCGCCTGGCAGTTGCCGTGACGGTCTATTTCGGGGCCATAATGTCGCTCGACCTCGTGTGGGGATTCGCCGACATCACCATGGCGCTGATGACCCTCTGCAACCTCGCCGCAATACTCATGCTCGGCAAATATGCCGTCATTCTTCTCAAGGACTACACCGCACAGAAACGGTTGGGTCATGATCCGGTCTATCACTCCTCTACAATTCCCGAGATAGCCGAGGAGACCGAGTGCTGGAACGACTGAGAACGGGTCAAATTGTTAATATAAGTTAAACAGAAAAATCTCGTGAACTTTCCATGACGGGACTTGTTCTAAAGATATAGTTACTACTATTTGCACTGTGTTTTCATGGTATTAGATTTAAGGTTAAAAAACAAACGGCTGTCGTGATGACAGCCGTTTGTTTTTGTCATATACCGACGGTAAGGAAAAGGATACAAATGGACAAAAGGTCAAAAGAGACAAAGTTTTTTGATTCAGATTCATCAGACTGATTATAAAATAAAAAAATCTGTTTCTTCTTGACCTTTTGTCCATTTGTATCCTTTTCCTGACCGGTAACTTTACAGCTACTCCCAATTTGGATATTCCGTGCTATTTGAGTAATTTTGCACTGCCATGACACTGCTTGACACACAGCCTCTGATAGCCCAGCCGATACCCATCTTCCTGACGGTGATGGGCATCATACTCGTGGCTCCGCTGTTGCTCAGCCGGCTCAAGATACCTCATGTGATCGGCCTTATCATAGCCGGAGTGGCTGTCGGGCCTGACGGGTTCGGAGTTCTGGCCCGCGACATGAGTTTCGAGGTGTTCGGACAGGTAGGCATCCTCTATCTTATGTTTCTTGCAGGCATAGAGATAGATATGTATCACCTGCGCAAGAATCTGAGGAAAGGGCTTGTGTTCGGACTTTTCACCTTCCTCGTGCCACTCATATTGGGAGCGGCGGCAGCCATACTCGTTCTCGGGATGGCCTTGCCCGAAGCCACACTTCTGGCCTCGATGTTCGCCGCCCATACCCTGCTCGCCTATCCGATCGTGGCGAGATTCGGGGTGACCAAATCCCCGGCGGTCATAATAGCCATAGCAGGCACCATCGTGACGGTGCTCGGTTCGCTCATTGTGCTGGCCGGTGTGCTCGGCGTGGTCCGCGAGGGTTCGCTGACATCACTTTTAGGCACACTCTGCTATCTGGCCATATACTGCACGGCCATATTCTACATATATCCCCGTCTCACACGTTATTTCTTCAAGAAATACCATGACGGCATACAGCAGTTTGTCTATGTGCTTTTCATGGTGTTTCTCGCCGCCGCCACCGCACAGTGGATAGGGATCGAAGGGGTGTTCGGCGCATTCTATGCCGGACTCGTGCTCAACCGGTTCATTCCCGGACGCTCCACCCTTATGGGACGTCTGGAATTTGTGGGCAACGCTCTCTTCATCCCCTATTTCCTCATCGGTGTGGGTATGCTCATTGACCTCCGGGTGGTGACAGATGGATGGGATACGGTATATATAGCGTCCGTGATGAGCGCCGTGGCCATGACCACAAAGTGGATCGCCGCATGGCTCACCCAGAAGACATTCCGCCTCACCGGCGTGGACCGCAGCATCATGTATCAGCTCTCCAACGCCCACACAGCCGTGGCGCTGGCCGTAGTGATGATCGGCTACAGTATGGGACTGTTCGGGGTGGAGATACTCAACGGCACCGTGGTGATGATCCTTGTCACCTGTACCGTATCGTCGGTAGGCACAGCGAGGGCAGCATCGAAACTCAAGGTGCAATTGCTGGAGAAGGAGGCTGAGGAGATGGCCAAGGATGAATCCACCACCCGCCCACGCACCCTCATCGCCATATCCAACCCGCTCACTTCGCCGTCAATTGTCGAGCTGGCGCTGTCAATGAGATTTCCCGACTCGTCGGTGCCGGGTGACTTCTACGCACTTCATGTGCGCAACGACAACTCAGCCTCCTCACGGGCCATCGGACGCAATTCGCTCGATGTGGCCGAGCGCGCCGCGGCATCTGTGGAGGTGGCGCTCACCACCATCGAGAGATATGATCTCAACTTCATCACCGGCGTGATAAACACCATGGAGGAGAGGGATATCACCGAGGTGATCATAGGGCTGCACCGCCGCACGGCATTCATCGACTCATTCCTCGGCGGAAAGATCGAGAGCCTCCTGCAGTCAACCAACCGCATGGTGGTGATCACACGCTGTTTCAATCCGCTGCAGACCATGAAGCGCATTTATGTGGCCGTGCCCAAGAAGGCTCAGTTCGAGACAGGATTCCGCCGCTGGGTGCAGGCCATAGGCAACATCGGACGCCATGCGGGATGCCAGATGGTGTTCTGGTGCGATCCCTCCACCGAACCGATGATACGCACCGTGCTGAGCCAGGCCCGCATAGGTGTGAGACTGGCTTTTGACCAGGTGAGCAGCTATGATGATTTTGTGCTCAAGTCACAGGTGGTGACCGACGATGATCTCCTCATAGTGATCTCGGCACGAAGAGCCTCGGTGTCTTTTGACGGCGATATGGATGCCGTGCCGGAATATCTGCGCAAATACTTCGGAGGCACCAACCTCATCATGCTCTATCCCGGACAGTTCGGCACCGAACCGCCCATGACCATGGCTGAGGTGATGTCCACCGATCTTACATCGCCTCCCTCACCGTTCTATATCTATCTGAGCAATACATTCCGCCGCCTGTTCCGCAGCAAGGGGCAGTGAGGCGGGAGCGTCAGACGTGGGGGTAGTCCACAGTGAAGTGCAGTCCGCGTGACTCCTTGCGCTCCTTGGCCTGACGCATTATCAGATATCCTACATTTATGATGTTGCGCAGCTCGCATATCTCACGGGTGGCCTTCGAGCTTTTGAAAAGCTTCTCGGTCTCCTCATAGAGTATGTCGAGACGGTTCCAGGCGCGGTCAAGGCGCAGATTGGAGCGCACGATGCCGACGTATGTTCCCATGATCTGGTTGACCTCCTTGATGCTCTGGGTGATGAGCACCATCTCCTCGGCATGGCGTGTGCCCTCGTCGTTCCATTCGGGTATATCCTCGCGGAAATCGTAGTGCGAGACATTCTCCATGGCATGGCGCGCGGCTGCATCGGCATAAACTACAGCCTCGATGAGCGAGTTGGAAGCCAGACGGTTGCCACCGTGGAGACCTGTGCACGAGCATTCGCCCACAGCATAAAGACGGCTTATGCTCGACTCGGCATTGCCGTCGACCTTGATTCCGCCGCACAGGTAATGGGCTGCAGGTGCCACCGGGATGTAATCTTTCGTGATATCTATACCCAACGAGAGACACTTGGCATATATGTTGGGGAAATGCTTCTTTGTCTCCTCGGG
Source organism: uncultured Muribaculaceae bacterium (assembly GCA_910586895.1). GTDB lineage: Bacteria > Bacteroidota > Bacteroidia > Bacteroidales > Muribaculaceae > Paramuribaculum. The sequence goes on from CAJUIW010000002.1 coordinate 31,457, forward strand.
ATCCTTGTGTGTCACATCAAGATAGACATGATCGTCGCCATAGAGTTTCATCTCCGAGTCGATGGCACGGGCCACTATGTCGCGCGGAGCGAGAGAGAGACGCGGGTCATATTTGTGCATGAACTCCTCGCCACGCTTGTTGCGGAGCACCGCCCCGTAGCCGCGCATGGCTTCGGTGATCAGAAACGAGGGGCGGTCACCGGGATGATAGAGCGCCGTGGGATGGAATTGTATGAACTCCATATCCTTTACTGTACCCTTGGCCCTGTAGACCATCGCTATGCCGTCGCCGGTGGCCACGAGCGGATTGGTAGTGGTCTGATAGACCGCACCCACTCCTCCTGTGGCTATAAGTGTGACACGTGACAGGAAAGTGTCTACCGTACCTGTGGCAGTGTCGAGCACGTATGCACCGTAGCAGGTTATGTCGGGAGTACGGCGTGTCACAATCTTGCCAAGGTGATGCTGGGTGAGAATCTCGATGGCGAAATGATGTTCGTATATGTCGATGTTGGGATTCGCCTTCACAGCCTTTATGAGCGAGTCCTGTATCTCGAAGCCGGTGTTGTCGGCATGATGCAGGATGCGGAACTCCGAATGTCCACCCTCTCGGTGCAGGTCAAACGACCCATCCTCCTTTTTGTCGAAATCAACACCCCAGCCTATCAGTTCCCGGATCTGCGCGGGTGCGTTACGCACCACCTTCTCCACCGCCTCGGGATCGGAGAGCCAGTCTCCGGCCACCATGGTGTCGTGGATATGTTTTTCGAAATCATCAACTTTAAGGTCGGTGACTGAAGCCACTCCGCCCTGAGCGAGCGCTGTGTTGGCTTCATCAAGTGTGGTCTTGCATACGAGGGCCACCGAGCCGTGTCCGGCCACTTTAAGGGCAAAGCTCATCCCGGCGATGCCCGACCCTATAACGAGGTAGTCATATTTACGTGTCATGTGAAACGCAATGAATAATTGGTGATGCAAACTTAGCAAATTTTTCCGACATATCCAATCTATTGGAAAACAGGAAAAGCCAACGCTCGCTAATGGTGTCCACACACCACTCTACAGAGTAGCCGCCAACACAGCATCACACTGAAATGATATATCATTCAAAAGCACAGCAAAATCAAGACACAGCAAAATTTAAGAGAGCTAATATATCATATAATAAATATTTTTACTATCTTTACAGCATTAAAAGATAGATTGGAGATGGCAAAGAACACTATGGGGACAAAGATGCCCCGAAAGCTGGAGCAGAAAATGGCGATTATGGGTGAGCAGATAAAGCTTGCCCGCCTTCGCCGCAACCTGTCGATAGCTCAGGTTGCGGAGCGGGCAACGTGCTCACCCCTGACGATTAACCGCATTGAAAAAGGTTCTCCGACTGTTTCAATCGGAATCTATGCCCGCGTGCTCTATGCTCTCCAACTCGAAGATGATCTTCTGCTGATAGCTAAAGACGACCCTCTCGGTCGTACCTTGCAAGACTTAAACTTAAAGCACAGGCAAAGAGCCTCAAAAAAAGAATAAGCCATGAAGAAGTTATTTGTTTATGCCGATTTTGATTGGCTTGATGCTCCTCGGTTGATTGGAGAATTGTCGTATGACTCGGTAAGGGGTGGCGAGACTTATGGCTTTGCTTTTGATAAAGAATGGCTTGCCAAATATCGTGATATTTTTCTGTCAGATGATTTGCAGAATTATTCGGGGCTTCAATATACGCGTCCCGGACACGATATTTTCTCGTGCTTTTCAGATGCACTGCCCGACCGTTGGGGGCGCACACTGTTGAATCGCAGGGAACAAATCACCGCGACAGATGAAAAACGGCCAGTTCGCCGGTTGACTTCATTTGACTATCTTATCGGCATTGATGATGCTTCACGAATGGGAGGCTTCCGTTTTGCGGAAAATCGAGATGGGAAATTCATAAATTGCGAGGAATCTTTGCGCGTGCCCCCATTGGCAAACGTAAGGGAGTTGATGCACGCCGCACATGAAATTGAGGCGAGCGAAGAGAAACATATTTTACCGGAGAAGAAATGGATAATACAGCTTCTCCACCCCGGCACGTCTTTAGGCGGCGCCCGCCCCAAGGCTTCTGTGATTGACGAAGACGGCAGGTTGACCATAGCAAAATTTCCTTCAAGGAAAGATGATTACGATGTAGCTTTGTGGGAACATTTCTGTCACGTCATGGCCAAGAAAGCGGGTATAAATGTGGCGGAGACACGGACTATCATGGGTGAGGAATACCACATTCTTCTTTCCAAACGGTTCGACCGCGACGGGAGTGGGAAGAGAATACATTTTGCCTCAGCGTTAACACTCCTCGGATTGACAGATGGTGACAACGCATCAAATGGGTATGGTTATCCGGACATCGTTGACTTCATATTGAGAAATGGGACTGATGTAGAGCAAAATCTCGAAGAGCTTTATCGCCGCGTTGTATTCAACATCATCGTCGGCAACTCTGACGACCACTTCCGAAACCACGGTTTTCTGTTGACACGAAAGGGTTGGATTCTTTCTCCGGCATACGACATAAATCCAACCCTCGCCGAAGAACAGAGCTTGCTCATAAACCGCACTACAAACCTCTCAGACCTGAATATTCTGATGGAATCAGCCGAAGAGTATATGTTGCAGGATGAGAGAGCGAAGTCAATCATAAATGAAGTCAAAACCGCAATGAACCCATGGCGCACTGTCGCCGGTAAAATCGGCATACCCCAACGCGACATCGAAATGTTTGCGCCAAGGATAGATAAATGGTTGGAATAAATCACATTAAACAAAATCAGACCTGCCCGCCGCCGATATGTTAATCGACAGCGGGCAGGTGTTATTTCAGTCTTATGCTGCTTCGCGGAGAGGATCAGTCGATCTCTTCGTCAGCCTCATAACCACCCATCTCGCGGATGGCGTTCTTGAGCATGGTGTACTGCTTGAAGAGGTGGTTGACGGGCACTTCACCCTTGGTGTAGTCGTGCATGGGGCTCTTGAGGAAGAAGCTCAGGAAGCGCTGGATGCCGTAGCGGCCGTCGCGAGCGGCGAGGTCGCTGAGAAGAACGAGGTCAAGGCAGAGGGGAGCTGCGAGGATAGAGTCGCGGCAGAGGAAGTTGATCTTGATCTGCATGGGATAGCCCATCCAGCCGAAGATGTCGATGTTGTCCCAGCCTTCCTTGTTGTCGTTGCGCGGGGGATAGTAGTTGATACGTACCTTGTGGTAGTAGTTGGTGTAGAGGTCGGGCTGTTCTTCGGGAACCAGGATTGATTCAAGTGTTGAGAGCTTTGAAACCTCCTTGGTGCGGAAGTTGGCGGGTTCGTCAAGAACGAGACCGTCACGGTTGCCGAGGATGTTGGTTGAGAACCATCCGCTCAGACCGAGGCAGCGTGTGCCGATGATGGGAGCGAAACCTGACTTAACAAGTGTCTGACCTGTCTTGAAGTCCTTACCGGCGATAGGCATGCCAGTCTTTTCGCTGAGTTCCCACATAGCGGGGATGTCAACGGTGGTGTTGGGAGCACCCATGATGAAAGGAGCGCCTTCCTGAAGAGCTGCGTAAGCGTAGCACATTGAGGGAGCAATGTGTTCCTTGTCGTCAGCCTTCATAGCTGCTTCAAGAGCTTCTACTGTGCCGTGGATCTGCTCGTCGACGGGTACGTATACTTCGGTTGAAGCGGCCCAGAGTACTACTACGCGGTCAAGGCCGTTTTCTTTCTTGAAGTTGCGGATATCCTCGCGGAGCTGTTCAGCCATTTCCCAACGGGTCTTGCCTACCATGATGTTGTCACCGTCAAGACGCTTTGCATAGTTGTGGTCAAAAGCGGCTTTGAGGGGCTTGATGGCTTCGAGTTCGTCCTTAACGGGGTTGATGTCCTTTTCCTTAAGAACTTCAGCGTTGATAGCGCTTTCGTAAGCGTTTTCAGGATATACGTCCCATGCGCCGAACACGATGTCGTTGAGGTCAGCGATAGGAGCTATTTCGTTATATTTCAGATACTTTTTGTCGGCACCTTTTCCAACACGGATTTTGTCATATTGGGTCATTGAACCAACAGGCTTTGCAAGGCCTTTGCGGGCCATGAGCACGCCGGTCATGAAAGTGGTAGTTACGGCGCCGAGGCCTACTACAAGAACACCAAGTTTACCTTCTGCAGGTTTAACGTTTGTTTTGTTCATGATAATCTTTGGGTTATTGATATTATGTTCTTATTTTCAGTGGCTTTTCCGGTGTATTTCATATGGTGTGACGCCAATGGAACACACATTTTTGGGAAATGCGTGTAAAAGTACATGTAATTTTTGAAATGCAAAATTATTTCTAATTTAATATTCGCTTATTTTTGCTAAAATATATCAAAAATATGTGTGAATAGTAAATTTAGGTTAATTTTAGTCGATTTTAATTATTTATGTGTTAACGCATCAAAATGCTACGTCAAGCAGTTCGGCCAGATTTTTAATTATGGACGGGTGCATGACGCTGTCTTCATCCTCAGTCCATCCTTTTCCTTTGAGCCATGCTGTGCGGCAGCCTATGGTTTCGGCCGGGATAATATCCTTTTTATAGCTGTCGCCTACCACGAGCACATTTTCAGGCTTCATGCCGAGAGCCTCCACCCCAAGGCGGAAAATCTGCGGGTCAGGTTTTCTGACGCCCACCACCGCACTCTCTATTATGGCCTTGAAGTAGCGCCGCAGGTCAAAGTCAGTGAGTACCGCCTCCACATTGCCGTAGAAGTTTGACACGAGCACCATAGGGTAGCGTTCGGAAAGTTGTTCGAGTACCGGACGTGCCTCTTCTATGCAGCATCGCGCTCGGTCATAGCAGTAGTCGGCCACCGGGCCGGCGAATTTTGCAGCAGCTTCTTCCGGTATGATTCTCTGTTCAACAAGCCGGCCAAACTCAATGCGCATCTTTATCACCAGAAGGTCATGGAAGTTATGGTGGGGAAGTATATGGCGTGTGCGGGCCAGCTCGCGCTCAGCGTAGACGTATGCCTCGCGGAATTGCTCCTTGTCCACCGGCACGCCGCATGACTGATAGCCGTCCCATATTACTTCGCTCCAGTGCACGCCACGGCTGTCGATTGTGCCGCCGTAGTCAAATATGATACCGGTTATTTTCTCCATGGTGATATGAATGTTTTTCGTGGTTGGTATATCTGTAGTTCAGAATTTTCCCTCCTTAAGCTCGGCGGTAAGGTCACGGCATAAACTTTCATGCCGGCTCACCATGTAGAGCAGCAGTATATTGAGCACTGTCAGCTCGAAGGCGAAGTAAAGCCATGGCATCTGAAGGAACAGGGATGCAAACAGGGCTATGGTGCGCCAGTTGAAAGAGAGGATATTGGTATATTTCATCAGCGGCAGACTCTTGCGGCGGAACGCATCGCGGAAGCTCTGCGGTATGTTGCCGTCAGGAAAACGGCGGCGCAGTTCGGCACGCAGTGTCTGCATGCTGCGTGAGAACACCTCCTGATTGGCTGTGTAGTTGGCGTATACTTTGAGAGTTATCTTGCGCCAGAAGTTGCCTCGCCATGGTATCTCACGGTTGCGTGCCCGCAGTTCGTCGCATGTGTCAAGCTCACTCCCCTCCTTGCCTTTGAGGAAGTAGAGATGAAACTGGCGGTAGTAATCGGCCATTGCAGCCTGCTTGGCATGGCATATACCGGTTATGACGGCCATGACCCATATGGCCCATTTGTGGGCTTCGAAGAATTCGGAGGTATGCACTTCGCGCAGACATATGGCTACATAGATGGTGGCAAACCATATATCGCCGCTTAGTCCGTCAAGTATGCGGCCTATGCGGGAGTATTGGTGAGTCATGCGCGCAAGCTGTCCGTCGGCGCTGTCAAATGAATTGGCCCATATCAGGAGCAGCATGCCTGCTATATTGATAAGCATGTTGTCGAAATAGAATGCTACTCCGGCACCGATGCCCAGGAATATCGATGCTATGGTTATGGCATTGGGCGTCACGCCGAGTTTTTTGGCCAGACAGGCCCAGAACCAACCTATACGGCGGTAGAATATCAGGTCGATACCCTCTTCCGTATCAAGCGTTTTCAGCGACTGCTGGTAAGCATCCGAGGCTGATGTTGTATGGTTTATGTCGGGTTCTTCTTGTTTCATCAATGGTACATTTCACGGAGTGCGTATGTTCGTTCGCGCAGGAATTGACCCAGCTCTTCGGGAGATGCGCTGTGTGCGGCCTGCTCCTCTACGGATATGGGCTGCCCAACGCTGACGTGTATCTCTTTGCCCACTTTGCGCCACACCTCGGCGGGCAGGCGCAGTGAACGTCCCGGCCAGAAGGCATGTCCGAGGAAGTTGAACCACCAGCTGTTGCTGCCATGGAAGAATATCGGTATCACAGGTACCTTGGCACGCTGTATTATCTGCAGGATGGTAGGCTGCCATTCGCGGTCAACGAGGCGGCCGCGCCAGTTTGTCTTGCTCATGGCTCCGGCGGGGAAAAATCCTACAGGCTCGCCGTTCTTGAGCATACGGATGGCCTGACGGATGCCGTTGACCGATACCTGACGCTTCTTCGGGTCCTGACTTGACCATGCATCCACAGCTATGAAGTTGGGGCGCATGGCGGTAATCTGGTTCAGAATCATATTGACCATCACGCGGAATTCCGGCCGGCGTGAGGCTATCAGGTGTATCAGTGTTATGCCGTCCAAAGCGCCGAACGGATGATTGCTGACGGTGATGAAAGCACCTTCAGGCAGGTGGTCGAGCACATCCTGTCCGTCAATGCGGAGCTTGATATGGAATTCCTCGAAGAGAAGGCGGCGCACGAATTCCGGTCCGGGAGTGTCGCAGCATTTGGCATGAACAGCGTTGACTTTGTCAACGGAGAGGAAATGCAGAAGCCAGTTGACGAGCTTTTCGTGGCCGTCAAGTTTCGGGACCATCCGGCGTATATCATCATAGTTGAGTACGTCGGGGCGTATTTCGTTGTTTTGATCTTCAGCCATTTATATAATCGGTATATTTGTTTACGAATCGGTTGAATCCGGGTATCCGCATAAGCAGGTACTCAAATAAGGCATACCCTGTCAGGGCACATGCTATGCCGAGGAGCACATCTATTATATAGTGGTGCGATGTGTATACGGCAGTCAGCCATATACCCACGGTGATCACTGCAAGGGCTGTGATCCATGCGGCTCCGGTTCGGTAGCGCACGGCATAGAGCAGTGCTACAAGGGTGTAGGCCGAGTGGAGCGAGGGCACGGCGGCGAATATGTTGGAATTGCGGGCGTACAGGCCGTCAAATACGTTCCAGCCTGTGATCTGCCCGAATGCAGCCAGGCCTGCCACCTCACCTTTGGTGCCGGGAATGGCCTCGAATCCATGTCCGGCCACATACCATGGTGGTGCCGCCGGATGAATATAGTAGCCGGCAAATCCTATCAGATTGACCAGCAGGAATACTATAGCGAAATGCAGATATTCATTCCGCCTGCCCTTGAAATAGAGCCAGAGCCCGAATAATATCGGCACCGGAACCCAGCATAGGTAGAACACTCCGGCCAAGAAATCGGCTGCGGCAAAGGTATGGTGGGCAAAGAACTCGTTAGGTGTCAGCAGCCCCCACTGCTCCGTGTTGATTCCGAACAGGGCTTTCTCGGTATTGTAGAGACCTATGGTGTCAACCGGATTGACCGTATAGTTGGGGCACAGGTTCATCCAGTCATATGATATGCCGAAAAGAAAGAATGGTACCAGAGCCACGGTAAGCCTACGGGTGACGCCCGAGGAGAAGAAGAGGGCCAGGATAAGCAGTGCCATGAACGTATGTTCAGGGCGGAAGCCTATGAACAGGGCTGTGACAACAAGCCATACCGCTAATGCACCAACGCAGAGCAGGCTCTCACGCAGTGTGGCCCGGGTGGGTTGATGTTCTGTCATGTTCATTTATTGCTGGCCTTGAGTATGCGTTTGCTGTAGTTTACGCGGGCAAATGCGGTGATGTTGGCGAACACGGCTATGAATCCCATGGCCACCATCAGTATCATGGCCGGGTCAAACTCCGCTCCGCACTGGCCTGTGATACCGGTGGCAAGAGTGGCTATCGAGGTGATCACCACACGCTCCGGACGCTGCAGGAACCCGATTTTGCACTCTATGCCGAGACCTTCGGCACGGGCGCGCACATAGCTTACCATGATGCTGCCCACCAGCGCCAGGAATGTGACCAAGGCGCCAATGATGTGATCTGTCTGTATCAGGTAATATGATATGGCTCCGAGTGTGGCGAGCTCGCAGTAGCGGTCGAGCACGGAATCGTACATAGCTCCGAAAGTAGAGGCCATGTTGCCGAGGCGTGCCACCTGTCCGTCAAGCATGTCAAACAGAGAAAAGCCTATTATAAGCGCTCCACCCCATGTGAGCAGGCTCCAGTCAATGGTGCCGCTTATGCTGGCGTCGTAGCCGGCCCAGATAATTATTGCGGCGGCAGCCAGATTGCCTAACAGTCCTATGGTGGTGACTATGTTAGGGGTTATCTTCATTTTTATCAGAAGCCGTACAAAGGGATTGATCACGCAGTAGATGCCCTGCTGGAGGGAACCGCGGGTCTGAACAGCCGATTCTTTAATTTTCATCTCTCTTATGTTTGTAAGTGAAAAGATTAACAAAGTTGATTGCCACCTTGTCAAAGCGGGTGACGCTGTACACAAAGTAGCGCTGGAGCACGAAGTTCCAGAACCATGATACAAGCAGTGACACTATCAGACGGGCGGCGGCAAAGTAGCCGTCAGGACGGAAGCCTATTGTCTCGAGCCAGTGCCAGTTGTTGAGGATATGGTATAGCGCCTGTGTGCCGAACGAGTTGAGCAGAAGGCTTCCTACCCATACCATGGCATATTTTACCGCCACGGCTTTCCAGGGGCAGTCCTTGGCATGGAATGTGAAGCGGTAGTTGATGATGCAGTTTATCACTCCGCCGAGCAGTGCTCCTATGGCTGTGGATAGCCATGGTGTGAGGCCCACCCATGCGAAGAGTGCGAATGCAGTAAAGAGGTCTGCCCACGATGCTGTCTGCGAGGATACGGCTGAGCGGAGAAACGAATAGATAAGTTTATCGCTCTTGATAATATCGGTTCCTACTTTCTTTATTTTATCCATATCACAGGCAGAAATAGTTGACAATAAGCAGTATCACCACGGAGTAGATGCCGGCCAATATGTCATCGGCCATCATTCCGTAGCCTCCGGGGAAGCGCTCCATGCTGCGGATGCCAAACGGTTTGTATATATCGAAGAATCTGAACAGCACGAGCGACAGCAGAATCTCCCACCATGGAGTGACGGCAATGCCTGACAGCGGCAGGAGCGATATCCACTGCCCTACCGTTTCGTCGGCGCACGCTATCACCGGATCCTTGCCCCAGTATTTTTCCGACTCTGAGCTTGCCCAGGTTCCGGCCACGGTGTAGACGGCGGCTGCGGTAAGCGTCACCCAGAATATCAGCGGCTGGCTTGCCCAGAAATAGAGCGGAAGCCACAGCAGTATGGCAAGCAGAGCTCCCCATGTGCCGGGTGCCACCGGAAGATACCCCACACCGAACGATGTGGCCAGCAGTCGTGGCAGCAGCGGGAACGGCTTGTCAGTTATAGGGACCGGACGTCGCGACTTGATTTTCATTACTTCTTCTCGTTATGTTCCTTTATCAGGGTCATTATGCGCTTGGCTATGTGCGGGGCTGCCTCTACACGGCAAGGTGCGAAGCTGGGCCAGTCATTGAAGTCAATGATCTGTATCTCGCCTGTTTCCGATACGATACAGTCGCCTCCGTAGATTATGATATCCACTTCATCGGCGGCTTTCTGGCACATCTTCTTCAGGCTGTCAAGGTCAAAATGAAAGCCTGTGGAGTGACCGTTTATGCGCTCCATGCCGTATTTTGACTGTCCGTTGTCAAAGGGGTAGAACCAGTAGAAAAACTGTGTTCCGCGCACACCGTAGAATTTGATCAGGTCGCCCGGCAGATGGCGGTTAATTACGGCTCGCTTTATCCCGCGCATGAAATACTCCTGAAGCACCTCCTGAGCTTCTTCGGGGTGGCGGGCATAGCTCACATCCTCCTTGTGCATGGCGTGGCTGTCGCCGCGCTTTATCCAGCAGTTGGTGAAGCGTGCGTTGATCAGTTTGTCGCGCACTACCTCGTCAGTGTTTACCACGAGGCTTTCCGGATAGGGTATGCCTGAACCTACAAGTATGCGTGTCATGCGTTCGCGGGTGCAGTTCTCTATGCCGTAGCCTGAGTTGATTACCAGGGCGCCGGCATCCTCCAGTTGCTGGAGCTTGTCGATAGAGCCCTGCTCACGGCACATGTTGACTATGATATTCTCCTGTACTTTTCCGGCCATCAGCTGCTCTTCACTGTAGACAGTCACCTGAGCTCCGCGTTTGCGCAGCTGCTCGGCCACTAAATTGAAAATGGCGGCGTCGTTGCCGATATGGTTAGGTGAATATGCGCCGGCACGCATTACGCCGGCTATGTTTATCTCAGCCATTTGATTCGTTGGTTAAAAGCCTGTTGGCTGTTTCTATATCATGTTGGTGATCCACATCGATGATTTTGCCCATGGGCCATGCGCGCAGGTTGAGTCCGCATGCCACAAGACGGCGCTGGAAATTGCGCATGCGGCTTATCCCCTCTTCCATGCAGCGGTCAAGCACTTCCGTGGCCTTTGGCGACAGTGCGTATATGCCGCCTGAAATGTACTTGGTCGACGCGTCGGGTGCATCAAGGAATGCGGTTATGCGGTCATTTGCATCAGTGTCCACATACAGGGGCTTTTCATCGTCAATGAATGTGGTTACGGCCATATATCCGTCGGAAGTGGTATCGGCCTCGAATGCAGCTATGAATTCCCTGAAGCGGGCGGGGTGGAAAATGGTGTCGACTGTGGTGAGGCAGAAGCGCTCCCCTTTCGGCAGGATGCGGGTAAGCTCATGGAAGCTGTGCATGGAGCTTGGGGTTGACTTCACGCAGAGGCGCAGCTCCACAGGGAGTGTGGGGGCAAGCTCTTCGAGGTATCTTCTCACTTCGGTCATCTGCTCGTTGACAATGACGCTTATGGTCGTGGCATTGCAGCTGATGAATATATCTATCAGCCGCTTTATCATAGGCTTGCCGTCGATTTCCACAAGCGGTTTCGGCAGACTCACACCCTCCTGCTGCAGCCGGGAGCCTTCACCGGCAGCTATAATGCCGTAGTTCATTGGTCGGAATCGGTTTCGTTGAGGTTAAGCACCACATTGTCATTCTTGCTCTTTTCGTAATACTGCTTGCGGAGCGGATTGCGATGGGCCGAGCGGTGGCGGCGGCGGTTGCGCAGAATGTCGATTGCTGAATATATGGCCTGACGCATTGATTCGGCATCGGCTACTCCTTTTCCGGCTATGTCAAATGCAGTGCCGTGGTCAGGCGAGGTGCGCACGTAGTCAAGTCCGGCAGTGAAGTTGACCCCTTCGTTCATGGCAAGGGCCTTGAAAGGGGCAAGCCCCTGGTCGTGGTACATGGCCAGAACGCCGTCAAACTTGTTGAACAGCCCGTTGCCGAAGAATCCGTCGGCCGCATACGGACCGAAACAGTTGATTTTCTTCTCACGTGCTTTCTCTATTGCCGGTGTTATGATTTCTTTCTCTTCGCTGCCGAGCAGTCCCTCCTCACCGGCATGCGGATTGAGTGCCAGAACGGCTATACGGGGGTGCGGAAGAGCAAAGTCCTTTTCCAGCGACTCGGCAAGGCTCTCAATCTTGGCAAGAATTCCATCGGTAGTGAGCATCGACGGTACACGTGCTATGGGTACATGCGTTGTGGCGAGGGCCACGCGCATATTGTCGGAGCATAGTATCATCAGCGCATGATCATTGCCGTTGTCGGAGAGAGATGCCTCGAGGTACTCGGTGTGGCCGGGGAAAGTGAAACGGTCGCTCTGTATGGTGTGCTTGTCAATCGGGGCTGTCACCAGCAGGTCGATATTACCTTGGCGCAGGTCGGCCACGGCACGTTCAAGAGCGCAGAAAGCAGCTTCGCCGGCGGCACGTGATGCCACCCCGGGCTCCACTTTCACATCCTCGCCCACTACGTTGATTATGTTGTATTCACCTATGCGCGCGTCAGCACCCGAGTTGACCTGGTTGAGGGGGAACTGTGCTATGCCGAGGTTCTTGCGGTAAAAAGCCGCTATTTTTGCCGAGCCGTAGATTATTGGGGTGCACAGCTCAAGTATGCGGTTGTCTTCTAATGCTTTAAGGATTACTTCGTAGCCTATTCCGTTGATATCGCCCTGAGTTATCCCTACTTTTATGCGGTTGTCTGCCATTTGTTATATGATGAAAGTACACATTAAGCCTAATGTGTGCGCTAAATTACATATTTTTCAGCATTCCACCAATTTTTCCTCTATGAGGCGGATGGCATTGCGGCGCAGTCCGTCGAGCTTGGCGCGCTTCATCGGGCTGCGGCGGAATAGGCGGGTGTACTCCTCGGTGTCCATTGACATGATCTGTTGGGCCGATATGTCAAGCAGTGCCGGGCGCGGAGTGAATTCCGGTAGAGTGGTGTATGCCGGATGTGAGTTGTGGGGACACACTTCCGAGCAGCGGTCGCATCCGTAGAGACATCCTTGTAGCCGGGGTTCCGACGGTAGCGGTCCGCGGTGTTCTATGGTGAGGTATGACAGACAGCGGCGTGCGTCAAACGGATGGGAGGATGACAATGCTCCTCCGGGGCATGCCTCAATGCAACGCCGGCATGAGCCGCATGGGTTACCCGGCAGGGGAGAGGTAGGGGTGAAGCGTACCGTGGTCAGAATCTCTGCAAGAAAACAGTATGTACCGGCTCCGGGAACGATTATCTGACCGGAACGTCCCTGACGTCCTACACCTGCGCGTATGGCCCAGTAGCGTTCATGGATAGGTGCCGTATCTACACATATGCGTGTCGCTCCTCCGGAGCGCTTCTCAATGGCTTCGGCCACTGCTTTCAAGCGCTTGCGAACCACGTCGTGATAGTCATCGCCCAAGGCATATGAGGCTATGCGTGCCGCCGGGTTTATTCTCCGGCTGTCAGGGTGACGGTAGGGGATGGCTATGCTGATTACGGAGCTTGTGCCGTCAAGCAGAAGCCGCGGGTCGGCTCTCAGCTCCTCGTGGCGGTCAAGGTAGTCCATGTCGGCGTGGTAGCCTTCGGCTATCCATCGGAGATAGGCGGAGTGGACCGCTTCATCCACAGGTACGGCATCGGCTACTCCCCACCGTATGGCTCCGGCTTCGTTGAGAAGTTGCTGAAATTCAATGTCAGCGGGGAATGGTATGGAATTCATAGCCGTTTTGCAGAAGCCATTCTATGGCACGCGGCAATGCGTAGCGCAGGTTACGTTCAGCTTTCAGGGAGTCGTGAAATACTATGATGGAGCCGTTGCGCACATAGTGTTTCACATTGCGCAGCACCTGTTCCGGCGTCAGTTTGCGGGAGTAGTCGCGTGTCACGAGGTCATACATCACTATGTTGTAGTGATTCTTGATGGCCTTGGCCTGTGCCCAGCGGATAAGTCCGTGGGGCGGACGGAACAGTGAGCTGTCAATCAGCGCATCGGCTTCAGTGATGTCGCGCATGTAGCGCACGGTTGACACCAGGCGTCCCTGCATGTGGTGCATGGTGTGGTTGCCGTAGCTGTGTCCGCGGCGGCGCACCTCTTCAAGCAGTTCGGGGTGGCGGCGTACATTGTCGCCCACCATGAAGAATGTGGCTTTCACGCCGTAGCGGTCAAGCATGTCAAGAACCCACGGCGTCACTTCCGGAATGGGGCCGTCGTCGAAGGTCAGATATATCGCTTTCCGGCCGCGCTGTTTTATGCGCCATATTGCCTCGGGGAAGAGGAGCCGGTAAGCGAGTGGGGGCTGCTCAATCAGCATTACTGCTTCTTGGTGGCAGCCTCGTAGAGGCTTTGTGAGCGTTCGATGTTCACACCCTTGGCCTGTATCTCCTCAAGGAGCTTGGCAGTGTCGCCACCGTCATTATGATATGTCTGTATCATATCCATGAAGAAGTAGGTGTCAATGGCATGATCCGTGCGGGTCAGTGTGGCGTAGAGGCGGGGCGACAGGCTCTGGTAGTACTTGACATTGTCGGCATATCGCAGTACCTCGTTGCGCAGTATCTCAAGGCCTTTCTCGGAAGCTTTCTTGTCGTTGGTGGCGACACCGATGCGGCAGTAGAGGTCGCCTGTGTCCTGCCCTACTGAAAGTGAGAGCGGCATTGCCTCAACAGGAAGCTTGGTAAGCATAAGGTCGAGTACCTCACGGGCTTTCTTGAAGCGGTCAGCCGCATAGTCGGCCGACGACGAATCGCGTGCGGCGATACCTTCGTTGAACAGAGCTGTGGCAAGGTCGAGCATTGCGCTGCGGTGGGTCACTACCATACGGCGCACGGTTTCATCAAGATATATCTGACCAGGTGCGGTGACTTTGTCAAGTCCTCCCCAGCGGAAGCGTTCGGTCATGTTGCGGTACATCTTGTCGGTGTTGACCGAGGGATAGCCCGAAGCGTTGAGTTTCGGAGTCACTTCATAGGTCAGACCTGTGTTGTGCATGTAGGGGCTGAGGCCTATGTAGTATTCATCCGGAACAGTTATAGCGAAGTAAACCGGACGGTTCCAGCCGTTCTTGGCTGAAGATGCGAGCATGTCAAGTGCCAGGATGCTGCTCAGGCGGAGTCCGCGCTGTGCCATAACTCTATCATCGGCCAGCAGATTGAGGTCCATCGTGTCGGATGTCATGGCGGCATCCTCGGCGGTGATACGGCCGCTCTTCACTGCCTGCTGGAGATTGACAGGTATGTACATGTTGGGCTTCTGCACCAGGGGTGCGCCGAATATATGGTTGTTCTTGCCGGAATAGATCTCGGCAAGGCTCTCAAGCACGCTTGTGCGTGAGCTGTCCGGCTCGAAGAAGTAGGCGAACTGGAGGCGGTCATATGCATAGTCCGAAGGCTTGGCAAGCATATCTATGCCAGGAGCTTCATAAGAGGGCCGGCGCACCTGATCGGCATACCAGTCGGTGGTCAGATAGCTGAGGTTGACCACCTTGACATCTGTGCGAGTGCCTTCAACCTCCTGTGCATACCAGAGAGGGAATGTGTCGTTGTCACCGTTGGTGAACACTATGGCGTTTTCGTCAAGGCTGTTCAGGTAGTTCTGTCCGAAGTCACGTGCGGTGTATCGTCCTGAGCGGTCATGGTCGTCCCATGTCTGCGATACCACCTGCAGCGGAACCAGGATGCCTATGATAGCGGCTACTACAGCTCCTATGGCCGACATGCGGCGGCTGCGGGGTGTGGACGGTTCTTCGCTTGTGGCGTTGGTTGCGGTTGTCTTGCTCTTCTGCTTGGTGGCAGCCACGAACAGGCGCCACAGGCCAGCGACGCCCATACCTACCCATATGGCATAGGCATAGAACGAACCTGCAAATGCGTAGTCACGTTCGCGCGGCTGGGTGGGAGTCTGGTTGAGGTAGAGCACAATGGCTATACCGGTCATGAAGAAGAGGAAGAATATTACCCAGAATTGCTCGATGCCGCGCTTTGAGGTGAATGCCTGCCAGAGGAGGCCTATGATACCGAGCAGAAGCGGGAGCATGAAGAAAACGTTGTGGCCGGCGTTGCCTTTGCCCATTTCGTCAGGCAGAAGGCTCTGGTCGCCCAGTCGGGGATTGTCGATGAACGGAATGCCTGATATCCAGTTGCCGTGGTTCACTTCACCATTGCCCTGGATGTCGTTCTGACGTCCGGCGAAGTTCCACATGAAGTAGCGCCAGTACATATGGTTGAGCTGATAAGTCACCAGATATGTAAGGTTCTCGGCCATAGTGGGCTTGATGCGTGTGGTGCGCTGGTAGACGTTGCCGTCGGGTGTCACATATTGGGTGGCTTCCACAGGCTTGCCGCGTAGTCCGCCTATCCATCCGGAATAGTCGGCGGCATGTGCGCTGGAATAGATGCGGGGGAACACCATGTTCAGCTCCGGCATCATTTCATACTCCTTTTTGTAGCCGGTGTTGATATACTTGTCGGGTTCTGACTCAGACTCTTTCACCTGACGGGCGTAGAGGGCGTGCCCTTCATGGACCACAGGTGTGGTAGTGCCGTCGGAACCAACTTCGTAGACAGGTGATGAGTTGAACGTTTCGCCGTAGAACAGCGGACGGTCGCCGTACTGCTCGCGGTTGAGGTATGAACTGAGTGCGAATACATTGTCAGGGGCATTCTGATTCATCGGGGTGTGGGCGCTTGAGCGGATGAGCAGAAGCGCGTAGGATGAATAGCCGGCAAATATCACCAGTATGCTGATGGCCACAAGGTTCAGTATACGTATCGGGAGCTTCTTGGCCATGAAGAGCCATGCTCCGAGTGCGGCCATGATAAGCAGCGGTATAAGCAGGTTGTCGCCGATGAAGGGTATGCCTGACAGCAGTACGCTGAGCAGGAATGACACGCGGATTGCAGTGACATTGCGCTGTGCATAGAGTGAGTGGATGCACCATATCAACGAGGCTACAAGCAGTGTGGCATAGATCAGTACGCCCACGTTGAATGACATGCCTAATACGTTGACACAGAACAGTTCGAAATACTGAGACACCTCAATGAATCCGGGCACCAGTCCGTAAAGAATAAGTCCTACAATGACGAATGACACCAGCAGGGCTATCAGTGAGCCTTTGGCTGTGGTATTTTTCCATTTCTTGTAGTAGATGACCAGAACTATGGCCGGAATACAGAGCAGGTTGAGCAGGTGCACCGCGATTGAGATGCCTATGATGTAGGCTATGAATATCAGATACTTATCGCTGTGCGGACGGTCGCAACGGTTTTCCCACTTCAGTATAAGCCAGAATACCAGCGCCGTGCAGAATGAAGAGAATGCGTAAACCTCACCCTCTACGGCTGAGAACCAGAATGTGTCGCTCCATGCGTACATCAGCGCGCCGCAAAGGCCCGAGCCGAATATGACAAGCATCCTTACGGGATTGATTTCGGTAGCGTCGTCGCTTACTATCAGCTTCTTTACCAGATGTGTTATGGTCCAGAACAGAAGCAGTATGGTGCCGGCGCTGAGCAGGGCTGACATGGTGTTGACCATAAGGGCCACTTTCGTTACGTCGCCTCCGGCAAAATTGACGAAGAAGCGTCCGGCGAGCATGAATATCGGGTTGCCCGGGGGGTGGCCTACTTCAAGTTTGAACGCTTGTAGAATGAATTCCGGGCAGTCCCAGAAGCTTGCTGTCGGCTCAAGGGTGAGCAGATAGCTCACAGCAGCTATGATGAAGCATAGCCAGCCGAGCGAGTTGTTGATTATGTTATACTTTTTCATATTGCATGATTGCGCGTCACAGAGTGGCTTTGCCGTCAGCCTATAACGCGGGCGGGTGCAAAGTTAGCGTTTTCCACCGTATCTTAAACTTCAGATAATAAAAGTTAACACTTTATTTCTGAATTATCGTGGGATGGGCCATCGGAACCGCTTCAGCTCGCTACGCCAGAGGGTACCGTTGCCTCTGCAATAGGCATTGCAGAGCCTGTGGAACGCTGCGGAGTGGTTCATGTGGGTCAGATGCGCGAGTTCATGGCATATCACGTACTGGCGCAGATGCGGCGGCAGGAATATCAGCGCTGCCGACAGGCGGATATGTCCGTACGACGAACATGACCCGAGTGTTTTTAGTCCTGAGCCTGTCGACCAGCCTGTTACCCTGCAGTTGAGCTCCTCGGCCGTTTTCATGGCATGCGGGATGATATGGGCTTTTGTGCCGGCAGCGGCTATACGCATTATGATGCGCATGATGGAGGCTGTCACTTCGGGGGTGTTGATGTCGAGACGATGGTCAACTGTTACGGTAATCACACCTATCGGGGCTCCGCGCAATATGCCGGCGGCTACTTTTGGCGTCCGCAGCTCTCCGATGCAGATTGCTATGCTGAATTCCGTGCAGTCTATGCAGGTGCCGTCGGCAAACGGCGAACGCCTCTCCCCTCCCCTCTCCGTCCGCGAGCGGTATTTTTCGACCAAGCGGTCCAGTATATCCGTCAGCTGCAAGCGTGGAGTGCCGGGCGGAAGGCTTACAAGCACCGCGCCTCCCGAGGCCGGGATGCGTGCGGTGATGCTGCGGGCGTTGCGGCGCACTGTCACCTTCACCTCCCCTAACGTGGGATGTGTGAGTGTCAGGGAGCTGTCTATCTTCCCTTCAGAGGCACGTTGTCGGGTGAATATGCGGCTCAGTCGGAACCCCACAGAAGTTTGGTGCGGATGGTGTTGATGAAAGTCTGCCCCGGACGGTGCACGACGTTTACCTCGTAGGGTGCGCGGCTGATATGCAGCGTGGCTCCTATGGGGAGTACCGTGGCCTTGCCGTCAACGCTGAGCAGATATGACTCCGACCGGGCGCGTGCGGCGATGCGCAGTGTCGATGTGTCGCTTACCACAAGCGGGCGCATATTCAGTGCGTGAGGGGCTATCGGGGCTATTATCCAGCATGGTGTGCCGGGCTCAACGAGCGGCCCACCTACCGACAGATTGTAGCCGGAGCTGCCTGTGGGAGTGGACACTATCAGTCCGTCACCGCGGTATGATGCGAGCGGCTCCCCGTTGAGCGTGGCATCGACGGTAATCATGGAGGCTGTGTCGCGCCTCACTATGGCCGCTTCATTCAGGGCATAGAGCGTGTTGGGAAAAGACGGGTGGCTCGACTGTACCGCAAGGACCGAGCGGGGCTCTACGCGGAAGCGCCCTGAAAGGATGTCGGCTATCAGGCGCGGCCCTTCATCGAGGGTGGCTGCCGACAGATAGCCTAAATGTCCGGTGTTGATACCCATTATTGGTGTGCCGTGCTGCGAAACGAGCCGGCTTACGCGCAGGAATGTTCCGTCGCCCCCTATACTGAGGGCCATATCGGCCGGAGGGGTGTCCGGCGTTATGACCTCGGCTTTAGGATCGAGTCCGAGCGATTCACGCAGATATGTGTTGAACCGGTGCTCGATGGTGACACGCAGGGTGGCCGGATGTGAGGCCAGCTCATTGAGGAAATCGGCCAGCAACTGCGCGTGTGGCTCCTGATGACGGCTTCCATAAAGCGATACAGTAATCATACGTTAAGATGTGCCATTAACTCGCTTATGCGGGCTATTGCGGTTTCGGTGACTTGTTGTTCGGCTGACGGTGTGTGGACGGCTGTCACGGTGTAGCCGTAGCGCTCAAGCGACCGTATTGCCGTCAGCGGGTTGCGGAGTCCTATGCGCAGCAGCACAGTCATCTCGCCGCTCTCAAGGGGGCACGAGGTGATGTTCATGTTCAGCAGATGGGCGTCACAGTCCTCTATGGCGCGGGCTATGCGCGAGGCGCTGTAGTCGGCTCTGAAGCATGCAACGGTTATCTCGCAGCAATCCTCTACGGGCGGGAACAGGAATTCCTCGCTGTGCAGAGGCGAAACAGCCGCGCCCTGATGTATCGGGCCGCCATTATTGTCATATATGTTATCTTTTGCTGCCAATTCGTTTCAATTTTGTTTTTTTCTGCCTAATTTTGCGCTGAGGAATCTTTACATGTGCAAATGTATAAATAATTCCTGATATATTATTAACGCGTGGAGTTCCACGCTTGTTTTGTACAATAGATGACTAATCTGAGTGTAAATATCAATAAAGTGGCCACTCTCCGTAATGCCCGCGGTGAAAACTGTCCGAATGTGGAGAAGTTTGCCACTGATTGTGAGATGATGGGGGCTCAGGGTATCACCGTCCATCCCCGTCCTGACGAGCGTCATATCCGTTACGCCGATGTCTATGCCCTGCGTCCGTTGGTGAAAACCGAGTTCAACATCGAAGGGTATCCGTCGCCTGAATTCATGGAACTTGTTCTCAAGGTACGCCCTGAGCAGGTGACGCTTGTGCCGGACTCCCCTACTGACCTTACCTCCCACGGAGGCTGGGACGTGGAGGCCAACATGCAGTTTCTGACCGATATCGTCGACCGCCTGCGTGAGGCCGGTATCCGGTCATCGATTTTCGTGGAGGCCGATGTGGATGTGGTGCGCGCCGCCGCACGCACAGGAGCCGACCGCGTGGAGCTGTACACCAAGCCGTATGCCGACCGCTATTCCGAAAATCCCGAAGAGGCCGTGAAGCCCTTTGTGGCCGCCAGCGATGCAGCCCACCGCTGCGGACTCGGGGTGAATGCCGGCCATGACCTGAATCTTGACAATCTGCATTTCTTCTACCAGCAGCTCCCCTATCTCAACGAGGTGTCGATAGGTCATGCCATAATCTCCGATGCGCTCTACTACGGAATTGAGGAGACTATCCGGCTTTACCGCCAGTGCCTGAAATAACATTCTCACGTTTTATCCAATCAATATCTTCCCTTAAAAATGATTCTTTCATTCATCCAGACGGCCACAGGAGAGATGGCCGACACAATTACCTCCGTGGCGGACACATATACCGCTACAGTCGATAACGTTGTCACAGCCGCCGCTCCGGTAGCCAAGTCAATGTCAGTATGGGACCTCTGCATGCAGGGCGGTTTCATAATGATAGTGCTCGGTGTGCTGGTGCTGATAAGCGTATATATATTTGTGGAGCGCTTCTTCACCATCCGCTCCGCAGCCCGTGAGGACTCTACATTCATGCAGCGTATCAAGGATTATATACATGACGGTGAGATTGACTCGGCGCTCAACATGTGCCGACGTACCAACACCCCCTATGCACGTCTGATAGAGAAGGGTATCACCCGCATAGGCCGTCCGATGAACGATGTGCTGGTGGCCATTGAGAATGTGGGTAACATCGAGGTGGCCACACTCGGCAAGGGACTCCCCTGGCTCGCCACCACAGCCGCCGGTGCGCCTATGCTCGGCTTCCTCGGCACTGTGATAGGTATGGTGGAGGCTTTCTACAATCTGGCAAGCGCCGGCAACAGCGCCAACATCGATATTCTGGCCGGAGGCATATATGAGGCCCTTGTCACCACTGTGGCCGGTCTGATAGTCGGTATCGTGGCTCTGTTTGCCTACAACTATCTCGTGGCCCGCATCAACGGTGTGATGAACTCTCTTGAGAGCAAAACCATGGAATTCATGGACCTGCTTAACGAACCCGCAGCTTAAACGATATGGCGCTGAAACGACAATATGACATGACGTCGATATTCTCCATGGCTTCCATGACTGACGTCATATTTCTTCTGCTCATCTTCTTCATGGTGACGAGCACATTCGTATTCCCTACGGCTCTGGAGATAAATCTGCCGCAAAGCTCGGAGCAGACTGCCATAAAGCCCTCTACACGTGTCTACATTGACAAGCAGATGAATATGGCTGTGTCAATGTCAGGTTCTGAGGACGAGCCTGTTATGGTGGCCTCTACCGATGAACTGCTCGGCTATCTGCAGCAGGCGGCCGCTCAGGCCCCGGCTGACAGCACCGGCCTGACATCCGGCGTCATAGCTATCTATGCCGATGAGGAAGTGACGTATGGCAAGCTCGTGGAGGTGCTTGACCTCGGAGCTCGTAATAATCTGAAGATGGTGCTGGCCACCAAGCCTGCTCCATCATCGGCAATACCTGCGCAATGAACAGAAAATCACGTATAGCGGCGCTCTGCATCACTCTGCTTGTGGCTATCCTCACATGGGTGGTGCTGGTGTCCACATACCTCAATTTTACTCCGCTGTCCGAACGGTCGGCACATCAGTGGCCTCCGGTCGACTCGGCCGAACTGCTGTTTGCCGATGAATTTGTGGCGGCCGGAAATGTCACGGAGCCTGATGCTACCGACGATCCCGCTCCTGTGGCCGAAAGTGCTCCCGCTCCTGAGGCGCATGACATGGTGGATGCTGGTGAGAAGGCCGAAGTGGCACCTCCCGTGGTGACCACCAAGCAACCGTCGCCGGCCAAGATTGTTGAGAAAAAGCCTGTGGAAAAGAAGAAGACAGGCCCAACAAAGGAGGAGCTTGCCGCAATAGCCAAGGCCAAGCAGGAGAAGGAGACATCGCAGAACATAAGCAACCGTGTGAACTTCGGCAAGAAAGCTGCCGGAGGAGAGGGGAGCGGCACCCCGGCATCGGCCTCTACATCTGACAACAGCGGCTCACGTTCAGGTTCGGCGAGTGGAAAGCTCGGCGGACGTTCGCTTGAGCGTTGGGCAAAGCCATCGGCTACAGCTACAGGTACAATAGTGGTGACCGTGCGTGTCGATCGCGAAGGACGCGTCACAAGCGCTTCCTACAGCAGTGGAACCGGAGCGGTGGCCTCTCTTACCGCCGCACGCCGCAGCTGCGAGCAGGCGGCCTTGAAATCGCAATTTTCCGTTGCGCTTGACGGACCTGCCACTCAGGTAGGTACCATCACCTACCGATTCAAATAGCGCCGGACAGATGACAATACATAGAACAGATATATGAAGAAATCAATCATACCGGCCTTGGCATTTGCTCTGGCCGGTTTTTTTATGAATGCCGGGAATGTAGTGATTGTAGGGCGGAATATGCCTCAGGCTGACGGTGACCGTGTGGTATTGCTGAATGTGAGCGGTTATTTCTCACAGATGATAGGAAATGCGGAGGTGACCGGCGGCGAATTCCGTCTGGAGGCTGATTTTGACGATGATGAGCCGGTGCTGATGGAGCTGGTCTGTCCGGTGGAAGGGGTCGGTAGCCTGCGGAGGGAGCTGTCTGTGAGATCGGATGCTTACATTGAGGTCGACGGGTCAACGGATCTGATTCCTCTGATGGCTGTGAAGAGCAATGTAGGGGAGCAGCGACTGCTTGACTCTCTGCTGCATGAGTCGCGTGGCCTGATTGAACTGCAAAGCAGGCCGCGGATCAAGGCTTCGGCAGTACTTACCGATACCACTGCATCGGACGATGAGAAGCGCAAGGCGTATGCAATGCTTCGGCAGCTCGAAAAGTCGTCTGACAGTCTGCAATGTGAAGTGGATATACGCTATGCGCGTGCACTGATGGAGCTGCCGCACAGCAGCTTGTGGTTTGACCGTCTGGTGGCCATGAGCCGGCGTGAGAATATAAAGTCCGATTCATTACGCCGCAGTCTGCTGACAGGGATGTACAATACGCTTGACCATGATGAGCGTGGCAGCGATATCGGGCAGATGGTTAGCACTTTTCTGTTTCCGCCCGTGATTATTGAGCAGGGTGATACGGTGCCCTCTACTGTATTCTACGATATCGACGGTAGGAAGCATTCATTAGCTGAGTTTGCCGGAAAATGGATTCTGCTTGACTTCTGGTCAGGCTCATGCGGGCCCTGTATAGCCTCTTTTCCCGAACTCAGTGCAGTGGCCGCCGAACGTGCCGATTCGCTTGCTGTGGTAAGCCTGAGTATCGATATTGAGGACGCATGGGTGGAAGCCTCCAAAAGGCATGGATTGACCGGTAATAACTGGAATGAAAAGATGGTGGATGCCGGAATATTCCAGAAGTTCGGATTCCGTCCGGTGCCTGACTATGTGCTGATTGCACCTGACGGAACGGTGAGGCGCAAATGGACCGGATATATGCAAGGGCATATACGCAGAAATCTGCATCAGCTCATGGACCGACGTCCTCAGGCGAAAGTCTCCATCAAGGATAATCATCGGATAATCACTAATCCGGCATATGAATCCAACAACACGGAGGGGATTCTGGAGATTGAGGAGATAGATGTCAATGATAAGTCAACGGTATTGACACTTCTGCTGGATTATGCCAAGGACAGGCCTTATATTATCTCTGATAAGGTTAAGTTGATAGCTCCTGACGGTACTGAATATTCACTGAGTGGAGCCGATGGGATTGAGCTGAATAAGCATAACTGGATTCATGAAGAGGGCAATGCACGCTTCCGTCTGGTGTTCCCGGCGTTGGCTCCTGGTACCGGGAGTATTGATTTTGTGTCAGGACGCAACTCGGCGACGGGTATTTCAGGAATTAAACTGAACTGATCAGTATGTAAAATCAGAAAGCCCGGAGCATCTCCGGGCTTTCTTGCTTTGTATTGCTGGGGAAGTAAGGTCTACTTTTTCAGACTCCATTCAAAGCCGTCCTTTGTGTCCTTGACTGCAAATCCTATCTCCGACAGGCGGTCGCGGATCAGGTCGCTTGTGGCCCAGTCCTTGCGCGATTTAGCTTCGGAACGAATCTGCAGAAGCAGGTCAACGGCATCCTCAAACGGCTTTGTAGCCGAGCCGCCGTCTGTGCCGGCAATGTCGGTACGTATGCCGAGGATATCGCGCAGGAATGTATCAAACAGGCTCTGCAGGGCAGCTATATCATCGGCTGTGGCCTTGTCATGACCATCGTTGATACGGTTTACCATAGCTACGGCATCGAACAGGTGCGAAAGCAGGATAGGGGTGTTCAGGTCATCGTCAAGAGCCTCGTAGCAGCGCTTTTCGATATCAGCTACATTGACTGTTGAGCTGTCCGACGGTTTCAGTGACGCTATGCGGCGGTAGCCTTCGAGCATGCGTGTGAGTGCCTTTTCGGCTCCCTGGAGCGCCTCGTTGCTGAAATCAACCGTGCCACGGTAATGTGCCTGCAATATGAAGAAACGGATGGTCATAGGGGAGTAGGCCTGCTCCAGCAGCTTGTGTGAGCCGGTGAAGAACTCGTCGAGGGTTATGAAGTTGCCCAGCGATTTGCCCATCTTCTGACCATTGATGGTTATCATATTGTTGTGCATCCAGTAGTGTACGGTATCATGGCCGTTGTGAGCCACTGACTGTGCTATCTCACATTCATGATGGGGGAATTTGAGGTCCATGCCTCCGCCATGTATGTCAAATGTCTCACCCAAGTATTTCTCACCCATGGTGGAGCACTCAAGGTGCCAGCCGGGGAATCCGTCGCTCCATGGTGAGGGCCAGCGCATTATATGCTCGGGCGATGCCTTTTTCCAGAGCGCGAAGTCGGCAGGATTGCGTTTCTCCTGCTGGCCGTCAAGCGAGCGGGTGGCTGAGAGCAACTCCTCGATATTGCGTCCCGAAAGCTTGCCGTAGTTGTGGTCACGGTTGTAGCGGGGCACATCGAAATACACTGATCCGTTGCTTTCATAGGCATAGCCGCTGTCAAGAATCTTCTTGATATACTCGATCTGCTCTATGATATGGCCTGATGCGTGCGGCTCAATGGAGGGGGGAAGCACGTTGAGCTCATCCATGGCATGGTGGTAGCGGTTGAGATAGAACTGTACCACTTCCATCGGCTCAAGGCTCTCCAGGCGTGCTTTCTTGGCTATCTTGTCCTCACCTTCGTCAGCGTCATGCTCCAGATGGCCCACGTCGGTAATGTTGCGCACGTAGCGCACTTTGTAGCCTAAATGAGTCAGATAGCGGTAGAGAATGTCAAACGTTATGGCAGGACGGGCGTGGCCCAGATGGCCGTCGCCGTATACCGTAGGGCCGCATACGTACATCCCTACACGTCCTTCGTGTATAGGTTTGAACAGCTCTTTACGCCGGCTGAGTGAGTTATATATAGTAAAATTATTCGGTTTCATCGGTTCAGGCTTTTCCGCCGGTCATGAAGGGGTTGGGTATTTCGCCGTTGTTGCCGTTAGGACGCTGGATGGGCTGCTTGTGGGTGATTTCGCCGAATGTGTTTTCGTACTTCTTCACGTTTTCCATCAGTGCGCCCAGGAGATTTTTGGCATTCTCGGGAGTCATGACGATACGGCTCTGCACCTTAGCCTGAGGCATGTTGGGGGCCATGGTGATGAAGTCGAGGAAGAATTCGTTGGGGCCGTGTGAAATAACGGTGAAGTTAGAGTATGTTCCGCCGGCTACTTCGGGAGCCATTTCGATTTTTATTTCCTTATTTTGCTTTTCCATAATTAATGATTTTTTTATTGTTTGTTAAATGTGAATACGTTGTTATAGGGGTTTGTGGCGTTTGCCACATGTATCTTCACTCCCTGCAGATCCTCGCGTTCCCATAGCTCGCTGATGTCAAACGATGCTGCGGTGCGGGTCATGTAGGCCGGTGCATCGCCTGTGGTGCTCCGTGTGCTCAGATATAGATCGGGGCATGATGAGCTGATAGTTGACATGTCAGGAATCAGATAGAACGTGCGGGTGGTGGAGTTGGCCACCTGAGCGAACATGTTGATGTAGCTTCCGGAGCGCCAGAGGGTAGTTATGGCTATCGGTTCGTTGTCCCAGCCGTCAAGTGTGCCGGGGTCAAGCAGATTGAGCTCAACGTTGTATATCTTGCTCAGTGCGCGTACGTTTACGGCTCCGCTCTCACCGTAATCCTGCCCGTCGGCGGGGGAGTAGGTGAGCATCAGGCGTGTGCCGGGAGGTGTGGTTTTTGTATCGATGGATCCGGGGGCGTAGAGCATCACGGCAGGGGAGTCGTCCACCACCTGAAACTCGAAGCTTACGCGGTTGGACTCGCTTGATGTGAAGGTGACAATATCCTGATAGATGTTTACCGTAGGTATATCCTTACTGCTGTCCGAGCATGATGCAAGGACAATGAGTGCTGTCAGTAGGGACGTTATGCGTGTTATGGTATTCATTATCAGTATCTACGATATGCCGGTGTTGGTGTCAATGCCTGTTATCATGCCGTCGCGCATGGTCACGCGGCGGTCGGCCTGCAGGGCCAGTTGTTCGTCATGTGTCACTATCACGAAGGTGTGTCCCATGTCGCGGCGCAGATTGAAGAAGAGCCGGTGAAGCTCTTCGCGGTTGTGCGAATCGAGGCTTCCGGAGGGCTCGTCGGCGAGCACCACACGTGGATTGTTGATCAGAGCACGTGCCACTGCGGCGCGCTGCCTCTCCCCACCCGACAGCTGTGCCGGACGGTGGGCAGCACGGTCGGAAAGTCCCAGATAGTCAATCAGCTTGGCGGCGCGGGCCATGGCGTCGGAGCGCGAAGCGCCTCCTATCATGGCCGGAAGTGCCACATTTTCAGCCATCGTGAATTCTGGCAGCAGCTGGTGAAACTGAAACACGAATCCTATATGGGTGTTGCGGAACTGGGCCAGCTTGTTGTCCGACAGGCGGAATATGTCAGTGCCGTCAAACTTTACCGAGCCGCTGTCCGGGCGATCAAGTGATCCCGCTATCTGGAGCATGGTGGTTTTACCGGCTCCGCTCGGGCCTACTACGGATACTATCTCACCCTGACCTATGTCGAGGTCAATGCCGCGGAGCACCTGCAGTCCGTCGAAGCTCTTGGTTATGCCACGTAACTCTATCATATCACAAAAGTACAAAAAATCCGCTCAATACTTGAATGAGCTGCCTCCTAAAAATTCGCGTATAAGCGATGTGGAGGGTATGAATTCCTCGCTGATGGGGGAGAAATAGCTCAGGAAGGTGCGAAGGCGCGACGCTTCGGCATGTTCCGGCATGTCATGCGGCACACGTTTCAGGATATCCTCGCCGCGCTCTTTCATCACGCCAAGTTCAAACAGCAGCGATGAATTGAACGTGGAGTCGGCATTTTCCTGATAGGGGAATATCCAGCGTTCCTCACCACGGCGCACGCTCGGCCATCGGCGTATGGTGGAGGCTGCATCGGTGCCGCGGTATTTGGCATCGCGTATTATGCGGCGCAGCAGGCGGTTGTCAGTCGTCGGTATCCAGTTGTGGTCATCGATCGATATTGTGGTCAGAGCTGATACATACACGCGGTATTTCATGTCATGCGGCACCTGTTCGGTCAATTCCGGGTTCAGCCCGTGGATACCCTCTATCAGCAGTATGGAGCGGTCGCCGAGCTTGATGCGGTTGCCGCGGTACTCACGTTCGCCGGTGGCGAAGTTGTAATAGGGGAGTTCGACTTCCTCACCGTTGATGAGCGCATTGAGGTCCTTGTTGAACTGCTTGATATCAAGGGCATAGAGCGATTCGTAGTCATATTCGCCTGACTCGTCGCGCGGCGTGTGGGCGCGGTCCACGAAGTAGTCGTCAAGCGATATCATCTGAGGCTCTATCAGGTTGGTTATAAGGTGAATGGCAAGGCGTTTGGTGAACGTGGTCTTGCCTGACGACGATGGGCCGGCAATCAGCACTACCCTCGCGCCCCCCTGCCGGAACCGTTCGGTGATGGCATCGGCTATGGTGGATATACGTTTGTCATGCAGCGCCTCGCTGACGTTGATAAGCATTGCTGAGCGCCCTTCATTGACAGCGCGGTTCAACTCCCCTACATCGCGCACACCAACTATGCGGTTGAATGCCAGGTAGTCAGTGAATGCGCGGTACATCTTCTCCTGAGTTATATGCTGTGGCGGCACATCGGGGTTGGCCATGTCAAATCCGGTGAGCAGGAATCCCTCCTTGTAGCGGCGCAGGTCGAAGGTGCGGAGCAGTCCGGTAGATGGTGCCAAGGCGCCGTAATAGCTGTCGGCAAGGCCGCCAAGACGGTAGAACACCGTGTAGAGTTCGTGGCGGGTGGATAGCAGAGTCACTTTATCTTCAAGTCCCTGGCTGCGGAATATGTCAATCACATCCTTGGTGAGCATCTCGTGGCGTTCGAAGCGCATGTCGCTGCGGATTATGGCAGCCATGTGTGCGCGTATGCGTTCCACATCGGCCTCGTCGGGTTCGAAGTCGATAAGACGGCAGTAGTAACCGCGTGATATCGAATGCTCTATTCGGAGCGTGACGCCGGGCATAAGATCATGCACGGCCTTGTAGAGCACCATGCAGAGCGAGCGTATGTAGCAGCGCTGTCCGGAGTCGGAGGTGATGGGGAGGAATTCCACTACTTTCGGGGCATAGACAGGAAAGTTGAGGTCCTCGGTTTTATTGTTGACGCGGGCGCATATCGGGGTGAACGGTAGCTGGGCTGATATGCGGAAGTAGATGTCCAGCAGGGTGTCACCTCCGCTGGCATCAATGTACCGGTCAAGGTTCTTGCAGTATATTTTAAGTGTTCTCATATTATTTGAAGATATCTTTTATGCGATGTCGTATACGCCTTGAGCGTTCAAAATGTTCAAGTCCTTTCTGTACTTCCCGGATTGTTGACTCCGGGTTGCGCCCGGTTAGCAGCGCATATTCGCGGGTCAGGGCTTCCGATAGGGGTCGGATATGGGTCAGGCGCACCAGATTGGTTATTATCTCGCTGTGGCTGAGATGCTTTTTGAACTTGCTACGGTTGGTGTCAATCAGCTCGAATACAGGTGGATTGACTGACGTATCGACAAGGATATTTGTAAGGTTGGGGTCGCCGTGCAGTATGCCCCTGTCATGTAGCGTGGCTATGAAGGCGGCGGTGCTCTTCACCAGCGGAAGGTCAATCCGGGTTTTGCCGTCCATCTTGTCATGTAGCGATTCAAGCGGTGTGAACGCGCTTATGAAATAGCTCTCGGCCAACAGCCCTCCGCGGTACAGCTCTATGCAGGCTATCCCTTCCGGAGTGCGTATGCCGGAGCTGATAAGCCGTGAGGCATATTCATACGCTCTCAGAGCCTTGCTTTTGCGGAAAAAGGTATAGACCACGCGCTGAAACAGCCTTGGAATACGATAGCTTTTCACCACTATAGGTGCTCCATCAGGCGTGGGGTGGAATATCTTGACGCGGTTACGGGCATCATATATCGTATTCCCCTCTTCGCTGAACCGCGAGGGGAGTGCTTCTATGAATGCCGTGAGGTCGCTGTATTTTTCGTTGATTCTGATATGCTGTTTCATCAGCGGTTGAAAAGTGATGAATACATGGCCATCATGCTTGCACCATACGTATCGAAGGCGCATTTGTCGGCTCTGTTTTCCTTCTGCTCAGCACGGTGTGTGTAGGCGTCCCTTATCGCACCGGCCAGACTCTCGGCATCGCCCGGTGTGAAGAATGTTGTAGTGGCTTCAGATAGCATTTCATGGTGCTGCGGCAGGTCCGAGGCTATGGCACGCAGTCCGTAGGTGGCGGCTGCTGTGGTGAGCCAGCGGTACATGGTCGCCGATTTGTCAGGCAGGATAATGGCATCGGCGCTTTCCACTACTGTATCAGGCAGTGAGATAGGGCCGCGCCAGTCAATGCGGTCGGCCACGCCTAAGGTGCGTGATGCTTTGACTACCGGCATCACTACCGGGCCCTGCCCCTGCCCTGCCACTACAAGACGCAGAGGCAGATCCTTGCATAGACCTATGGCTTTCACAAGGGTGTCAATGCCTGATTCAGGATTGAGGTTTCCGGCAAAGACAAGAGAGAACAGCTCCGGGTCCTTTACCGGCTGAATGGCGCTGTCGCCCGACAGATATTCTGTGGCGGGATGGATTACATGCATCTTCTCCTGAGCTACTCCCGGTGAGGTGGATGCAAATGTCTGCATTGAGTCCGATGTGGGAAACACCATGGCATCCAAATCGTTATATATCGCCGATGCTGAAACACCTTTCTTGCCCGCGGAGGTGATGTGGCGTGTCAGAACTATCTTGACATTGGAGCCATCGGTAAGTGTGCGGGCGCGGGAAGCGATGACGGCATCAGCGAAGCGGTGGACATGTATCACCGTAGGGGTGTCCTTGGCCTCGCGTAGGAGCTTGGCTATCCTTACCGGACTGATTACGTCAAGATTGCCCAGCAGCGGAGCTGTTACGGATGTGATGTTTGAAAGCTTCAGGCGTGAGCGTATTTCATCTGAATTGCGGCATACGGCTGTCACCTTATGCCCTGCCGTCTGCATGGCGCGGCATAGGTCAAGGGCATAGCGTTCGCTCGGTTCCCAGTGATTGTTGGATATGATATGTATGATGTTCATTGTCAATTGTTTTTTATCGGTCGTTTTTCTTGCGGAGAGCCCGTGCTTTTGACCATGCAATGCGTGCGCAGCGGTATTTTTCGCTGGCAATGGCAAGCCCTGTCAGTCCGTCGGATATCCCCTGTTTGGTAATATAGCAGTGCATGAATTCACGCACTCCGTGAATCAGCGGGCTGACTGAGGTGATACGGGTACGCGACGCGGCCAGGACGTTGGCTCTCATATCGGCATGCGTACGCTCCTTCCGGGTGTATTCAGTAGGGGTATCACACCGGTAGTGAAGGATATCTCCATCGATGATGCAGGGGCGCACTGAATCGCGGAATATCACCCGCTCGGCAACATCGCGCAGGTTCCAGTTGGCATAGCGCTTGTCGAACAGGCGTATCTGCACATCGGGGTACCAGCCGCAGTGATGCACCGGTCGGCCGCAGTAGAAGTTGAGGCGCGACATCGCGTATATCCTGTGCGTGAATCCCTCCTCTTTCAGCTTAATTATTGACTGGGCCAGCCTGGGCGACAGCACTTCATCGGCATCTATTGACAGCACGTAGCTGTGGGTGGTCAGTGAGGTGGCGTACTGACGCTGGGCACCGAATCCTTTCAGATGCCGTTGTGTCACATGACAGCCATATTCGCGGCATATATCCACGGTACGGTCCGTTGAGAAAGAGTCAACCACAATAATCTCCTCAGCCACACCGGCGAGTGATTTCAGGCACTCCTCTATGCGGGCTTCCTCGTTATAGGTCAATATTGTTGCAGATATGGCTTTCATAATATGGTATTACGGCATATAATGGCAAAAGTAGCAAATATTTATTATTTACCGCGCAATTTGGCAATTATATACGTGGGGAGCAGGTGCAATATGAATTGGGCGCCGTGCAGGGGACCGTCAGTTTCGAGTATCACGCGCATATTGTCGGCCAGCCCGGCGGAGCGGCGGGTGTTTGACACTCCCCCGGTATCGAATATGGCCACCGGTATGTCGGTACGGTGAAACTGTGCTCCGGCACGCATCAGTGTCTTGAAGAATTTGAAGTCGGCTGACAGGCGATGTCTGATATCGAAAGGATATTTCAAGAGCAATTCCCGTCGGCACATGACGCTCTGATGGCAGAATATCATGCGGTGCGAATTGCGGGGTTTGGCGGCCGGATAGGTCACCGGTGTGCCGTCGGGCGCGAGTTTTATCACTGAGCCATACACTACGTCATCCCCTTCGGCTATGCTCTGCATTAGCCGGGAGGCTGTGTCGGGTGTGGCGAATCGGTCGCCGGCGTTCATGAAAATAATCCACTCGCCGGTGGCAAGACGGGCTCCCTTGTTCATGGCATCGTAGATGCCCCGGTCAGGTTCTGAAAGTCGTATGTCGATGGCCGGGTTTGTCCTGACAATATCTGCCGTTTCATCGGTTGAGGCACCGTCGATCACCACGTATTCAATATCAGTATAGTCCTGCCGGGCCACGCTTTCGATGGTTGTACGGAGCGCATCGGCGCAGTTGCGGCATACGGTTACGATGCTCAGGCGTTGCATAGTGTGCGGTATACGTTAGCGGTTTGACAAGCGGTTTTCTCCCACGAGTACTCTTTAAGTTTCTGAGCGGCTGTTGAAGTAAGTTCGGTCCGGTAGGCGGTGTCGGTGAGCACGCGTTCAATTGTGGCTGCCATATCTTCAGGTTCGGTAGGATTGAAGTAGGCTCCCGCGCTGCCTGCTATCTCAGGCATGCAGGAGGTATTGCTGAGAGCCACGGGGCAGTTGGCGGCGAAAGCCTCCAGTATCGGCATACCGAATCCTTCCATCAGCGAGGGGAGCACGAAGCACTCGGCATTGGCATAGAGTGAGTGCATCTGGTCCGTTCCGAACATCTGTTGGACTACCCGTCCGGTAAGGCCTGCGGCAGCAATCTCCGTTCGTTCATCTTTGGTGAGCGGGCGACCCGTACATACGAGCTTCAGGTCGGGATAGCGTGGGGCGAGGATGGCGAATGCTTTTATGAGAGTAGCGAAGTTCTTGTAGAGGTTTCTTTCGCCCACATATAATATATAGGGGCCAAGGTGGGGTAGGGGAGAGGAGGCGATGGCGGAGGCTGGGGTGTATCCGTGATGGACCACTGTGATTTTGCGTTCATCGATTCCGTAGATCTCCATGACGTCGCGCTTAGTGGATTCGCTTATGGCTATGATGGCGTCGGCACCTTTGACACATTGCTCCATTACCAGCATATTCCGGTGGCGCGGTTGTGAGGGGCGGTGTGTTTTTTCAAGAATCAGGTCGTGCACTGTCACAACATAAGGCTTTCGGTTTCGCCCTGTAAGATATGTGTTGTAGTCCGTGGGGTGCATCACATCATAGTCGCCGCGTTTCATTATCCGGGCATCAAACCGGTGATTGATGATTCGGGCGAGGTGTTTGTGGTCAGGGATTCCACGGAGTGTCACATGGCGGCGCGGATGTTTCAGCGAAGGGAGGTATATGTTGTCGCTGGCACGAAGTCCCAGTATCGGTTCGACATCGTCCGGCAGATGGTTGATCAGCTCAACGATGTAGCGTGATATTCCACCGAAGGTCTGTCGTGAAAAAATTGTGCTGTCATAGAAAATCTTCATAGTATGCAAAAATACGAATAAGTTGAGAGCAAAACCAAATCTTGTTTGAGTTTTGCCTTGGTCAGAATCGAAAATTCGGCACATCTGTGCGGATTGCTGTTGAATTTTCAATTCTCAGAGGGATAAATTTTGCTCTTTTTATTGAAATATAGGGGTTTGAGCCTATTTTTGGCCTTCGTGAAAATATTTGAAATAGCTCGCGGAGGTTGTTGAGTTGCATAGAACGTGCGGAATTACTATTTTTGTATGTGATTATGAACAGACAGAGTATAAACTGGTATGCCGAACAACCGGCAGTGATGCCTGACATCGATAGGAGCGCTACCGAGAGGTGGCTCTGCGAAGTTGCGGCCGCGCATGGCTTCCGTATCGGAGTCATGAACTATATATTCTGCGACGATGAAAAAATACTGGAGGTCAACCGCCAGTTTATCAATCACGACTATTATACCGACATCATAACATTCGACTACTCACGCGGAGATGTAGTGAGTGGCGATATATATATATCACTTGATACTGTGGCTACCAATGCCTCGGCATACGCGCCTGACTACCGTAGGGAACTGTTCAGGGTCATAGCGCACGGACTTCTGCATCTGTGCGGTATTGACGACAAGGGTCCCGGAGAACGTGAAATAATGGAGCGCAACGAGGACGAGGCTTTGGCTATGCTTGACAAGTAGTTGGTAATCAAAGAAATAATATGCATTTTGACTACGACGTAATAGTTGTGGGCGCAGGTCATGCCGGCTGTGAGGCGGCATCGGCGGCTGCGCGCCTTGGCTCGCGCACCTTGCTTATCACCATTGATATGAACAAGATAGCGCAGATGAGCTGTAACCCTGCGGTGGGTGGGATAGCCAAGGGACAGATAGTCAGAGAAATTGATGCGCTGGGAGGTCAGATGGGTATTGTCACTGACCGCAGTGCCATCCAGTTCCGTATGCTTAACCGCTCGAAAGGTCCTGCAATGTGGAGCCCGCGAGCGCAGAGCGACCGCATGGTGTTCAGCAAAATCTGGCGCGAGACACTCGAGAATACCCCTAACCTTTATATGTGGCAGGACAACGTGAACCGTCTTCTTATCGAGAATGGAGCTGTTTGCGGTGTTGTGACAGATATGGGAGTCGAGTTCAAGGCAAAAGCTGTGATTCTTACTGCCGGTACGTTCTTGAACGGGCTTATGCATATCGGGCCGGTGAAACTTGCCGGTGGACGTGTTGCCGAGCCTGCCTCACGTGGGCTCACTGAGCAGCTGCGTGAGTTGGGCTTTACCACTGACCGTATGAAAACGGGTACTCCCGTGCGTATTGACGGACGCTCGGTAGACTTTACAAAGACAATTCCCCAGGAAGGAGATTCGGACTTCCATAAGTTCAGTTATCTCCCCTCGGTTCACCGCGAGCTGAAACAGCGCGAATGCTATATACTCTATACCGGGAAAGATACACATCAGATACTTCGTGATGCGCTCCCGGAATCACCTCTCTACAACGGACAGATTCAGAGCATAGGGCCGCGCTACTGCCCGAGCATCGAAACCAAGATTGTAACCTTTGCCGATAAGGATTCCCACCAGCTGTTTCTTGAGCCGGAGGGAGAGAGCACATGCGAATTCTATCTCAATGGATTCAGCAGCTCGCTTCCCCTGAATGTGCAGATCGAGGCGCTGCATACTATCCCCGCCTTGTCCGATGTGCATATCTACCGCCCCGGCTATGCTATAGAATATGACTTCTTCGATCCTACCCAGCTTCTGCATACATTGGAGACGAAGCTCGTAAGCGGACTGTTCTTTGCCGGGCAGGTAAACGGTACTACAGGCTACGAAGAGGCGGCAGGGCAGGGCATTGTTGCCGGTATAAACGCACATCAGAAAGCTACCGGAGGTGCACCTTTTATTCTTTCGCGCGATGAAGCATATATAGGTGTTCTTATCGACGACCTTGTGACCAAAGGGGTGGATGAGCCTTACCGTATGTTTACCTCAAGGGCTGAATATAGAATTCTGCTCCGGCAGGATGATGCTGATATGCGTCTTACTCCCCGGGCCTACGAACTGGGACTCGCTTCGGAGGAGCGCTATGCGCTTATGATGTCGAAGCGTCAGCTTCGCGACGAGCTTATCGAGTTTGCCGAATCCTACTCTGTTCGTCCAGCCGATTTGAACCCGTATCTGGAGAGCATAAATGAATCGCCGCTCAAACAGGGCGTGAAACTGCGTGACCTGATACTGCGTCCGGCTCTTAATTTCGGAATGCTTGCCGAGGTTGTTCCCGCACTTGCCGAGCGTATTTCTGCACTGCCGGCCGACCGTAGGGACGAGATTGTGGAGTGTGCCGAGATATTGCTGAAGTATCGTGGCTACATCGAACGTGAGCAGCAGATAGCTGATAAGATACGCCGGCTTGAAGATGTGAAGCTCCGCGGTAAGCTTGACTTTGACAGTATCAAGTCCATCTCAACCGAGGCGCGGCAGAAGCTGAAGCGTATTGACCCGCTGACGGTGGGCCAGGCTTCTCGAATACCCGGAATTTCTCCGGCCGATATAAATATACTTCTTCTGTTGCTTGGAAGATAGAGGATGTTTCATGTTTCACGTGGAACATAAATAAAATTCAAATTATCAACTTATTAATAGAATAATTGCGATGGAATACATCAAATCAAAAATCCGCGACGTTGTGGATTTCCCTCAGAAGGGTGTAGTGTTCAAGGACCTCACCACAGTGTTTAAGGACCCCCGCGCTCTTCACATCATAGGCTGGGACCTTTCGCAGCTTTACCGCGACAAGGGTGTCACCAAAGTGGTGGGCATCGAATCACGCGGATTTATCGGAGGCTCAATCCTTGCGTTTGAACTTGGTGCCGGTTTCGTGCCTGCCCGTAAGCCCGGCAAGCTCCCCGCTGATACCGTGAAGGCATCATATCAGAAAGAGTATGGTGTTGATACAATCGAGATTCATAGCGACGCCATCACTCCTGATGATATCGTGGTGATACATGACGATGTTCTGGCTACAGGCGGAACCATGGCTGCATGCTACGAACTGGTGAAGAGCATGAATCCGAAAAAGATTTATGTCAACTTCATCATTGAGCTCGGCGCTCTGAACGGCCGCGCCAACCTCCCTGCCGATGCAGAGGTGACATCGCTTATAGCTTATTGATTGCACTGTCGTAAAACCGGACTCTGGTCCGCAGTGTTATAACAGTATGCCTAAGCATAGAAAATCGGCTGAGCTGGAGGAGAAGATTTCCATCCTCCCCACCACCCCCGGAGTGTACATGTATTTCGATTCCGAGGGTACGGTTATCTATGTAGGAAAGGCGAAGAATCTGAAGCGGAGAGTGTCGTCGTATTTCAACCGCACTCACGATTCGCTCCGCACCAATCTCCTTGTCCGCGCCATTGCGGACATGAAGTATATTGTAGTACCTACCGAGGCTGATGCTCTGAATCTGGAAAACGCCATGATCAAGGAGTATCAGCCTCGCTATAATGTGCTGCTTAAGGACGACAAATCCTATCCCTGGATTGTGGTGACAAAAGAACCGTTTCCACGGGTGTTCATGACGCGCCAGAAGATAAAGGACGGCTCCCGGTATTATGGCCCCTACACTGACAGCGGGGCGGCGCGGATGGTGCTCGAGCTTATCCACTCGCTCTATAAGCTACGCTCATGCCGGATGCTGATCACGCCGGAATATGTGGCCTCTGGCAAAGGACGGCTCTGTCTTGACTATCTCATCAAGCGCTGTTCAGGGCCGTGTACAGGACTTGTCAGCGAGGAGGAATATGGGCAGCAGATAGAGCGTGTGAAGCAGATATTGCGCGGCGACCTTGCTGAGCTGAATGACTATCTCCGCAGCGAGATGATGCAGTATGCCTCGGAGCTGCGGTTTGAGGAGGCGCAAGCTGTGAAGGATAAGCTTGCCGTACTCGAGCGGTACACGGTGAAGAGCTCCATTGTAAGCCAGACGGTGGAGGATCTTGACGTATTCGGCATATACGACGACGGCTCGCCGGAGGTATTCATCAATTATATGCATGTGCGTCGCGGGGCGGTGGTGCGCAGCCTTACGCTTGAATTCCGCCGCCGTATGGAGGAATCGTCGGAGCAGCTTTTAGCCTACGCCATGGCCGAGGTTGAGCGCTCGCTTGAGGTGCGGTTCCGTGAGGTTGTAGTGCCGGTGCTTCCGGATGTGGAGATGCCGGAAGTGACATTCACCATACCGCAGAGGGGCGACAAGGCAAAGCTCCTCGATGTGTCGGTGCGCAATGCCCGTCAGCACAAGGTGGACATGCTTAAGCATATGGAAAAGCGCGACCCGGAGCAGCGTACACAGCGGTTGCTTGAACGCATCAAACAGGACTTCCGGCTGTCGGAATTGCCGGCGCATATAGAGTGCTTCGACAACTCGAATATACAGGGCACGAATCCTGTGGCGAGTTGCGTGGTGTTCCGCAACGGAAAGCCCTCGAAAAAGGACTACCGGCATTTCAATATCAAAACCGTGGAGGGCCCTGACGACTTTGCCTCGATGAAAGAGGTGCTCACCCGGCGTTATACCCGATTGGTCGAGGAGGGTGAGGAGCTGCCTCAGCTTATAGTGGTGGATGGTGGCAAAGGACAGCTAAGCGCCGCTGTGGAGGCTCTTGATGCGATGGGGCTGCGCGGACGGATAGCCGTGGTGGGTATCGCCAAGCGGCTTGAAGAGATTTATTTCCCGGGCGACAGCGTGCCTCTCTATATTGATAAGAACAGCGAGACTCTGCGCGTGGTGCAGCATCTGCGCGACGAGGCTCACCGCTTCGGCATAACCCATCACCGCAACCGCCGCAGCAAGACTCAGGCTGTATCGGCTCTTGACTCAATAAAGGGTGTGGGTGAGAAAACCCGACAGGCTCTGCTGACGCATTTCAAGAGCGTGAAGCGCATCCGTGAGGCTGATATTGATGAAATTGCATCGGTTATAGGACCTGCTAAAGCATCTATTGTATACAATGCTCTGGATGACTGAATGATAGCTGACGGATGTGGCGCGAGATAAGAGCGCGGCCGTTGCTAACGGACTTTTAAGAATTTGTTATCATTTCGCTGTAAATGGTAACATTTTTTTATTTTTCTTGAAGTATTTTTGGAAAATTGAAATTTAAAAGATATTTTTGAGGCGTCTAATTGAGCGAAACCCTTACAAGCTTCAAAAACACAACCCATGCGATTCCGTTCATTTAGGTCGGTCCGTCCGGATATACTGAATATTTTCAGATGTGGCCAAGGGTATTTTTATTTTTAATCATTAACACAAAAATTGCAGATGAAGAAATTTTACACAACACTCGCCATGGCCGCCGCCATCGCATTCTCTGCGTCAGCCACCGTTCAACTGTCAAATGACTTTACCAAGGCTGCATCTTCACTCAACTCCGGAACTGTGAATCTTTCGGAACGAATCACTGACTACCCTGTTTCAGGCAATGCTTTCGGAGCTCCCGAACTTAAGGCTCCCGAAGGAACATGGAAAGAAGTCAGCACCGGAATCTGGTTTGAAGGACTGCTTGGCAACCGTTTCTCTGATGTTGAAAATACATGGTCATGGGACGTGAAGATAGAGGAGAATGAAGGCAATCCCGGATGGTACCGCCTGCTTCCTTATTCAGGATCCAATCCCGTTGCATCAATAATAGGTCAATCTGACGAAACCAACTACATGTATATCTGTGCTACAAATCCTGACAAGGTATACATGGAACGTTTTGCCGCTTTCGGAAGCACGAATTTCACATTCCTGTCTGCTTGTCCTGAAACCGGTTTTACCAATCAGCTGTACGGAACCCTCACCGATGGCGTGATTACATTTCCTTCCGGTACATTGGCATATGTCTCCAGTGGAAAATATTATCTTCTCAACGGGGAGTTCAAACTGGTTCTTAACAAGGAAACTTACAAGGACTACACCATGACCTTCGATGTTGAGCTGTGCAATGCGGACAATGCTCCGATTTTCGAGCTTACCACAGGTGCTGATCTGGATGCTGTCTATATGACAGAACTTGCCGGCGTTTATCCCATGAATGCCCAGAATGCCGATGTAGTCGTTGCAAGAGGTATTGATATAACACAATACAAGAATAAGCGTGTGCAGTATCCGTTTAATGGTGCATCAGCTCCCGGTGTCCACACTTTCCTCGTAGTAGGTTTGGATGCTGCCGGAAATATCAAGGAATCAACCGCGCAGTATGCTTTCAACATGGCTGATGATGATTCAAACTGGGGCGATT
Organism: uncultured Muribaculaceae bacterium; assembly: GCA_910586895.1. GTDB lineage: Bacteria > Bacteroidota > Bacteroidia > Bacteroidales > Muribaculaceae > Paramuribaculum. The sequence continues at coordinate 71,173 of CAJUIW010000002.1, forward strand.
CAATTAAAGCTACATACAAGGAAGGTATCCTCAGCCAGATGTTTAGTGATGTTGATGCTGAAGATCTGACTGTTTTTGTTCAGGAACACAAGACAAAGCCCGGCTACTTCCGTATCGGTGAGGCTTATGCCACCCACAGCATGTTTGGAGGGAATGCCGTTGACCACAAGGAAGGACACGCTCACTACATGTATATCGATGCAACCAACCCCGATCAGGTATATCTCGAACCGAGCGCACTTGGTGTATCTGTAGGCCCGAGCTGGGGTGAAGCATGTGCTTATTCATGGGGCTATATCTATACTCTCGGTGGCAATCAGGGTCAGGGCGTTACCGATGGCGTCTACGGAACCTTCAAGGATGGTAAGATCACAATACCGAAAGGCAACATCATGCTCAGCCAGAAGAAGTATTCAAAAGGCTCATTCCTGCAGCTTCCTTCTTCAGACGACTTCGTTGTTGAGTTGCCCGAGGATTATGCCGCTATCGACGGTGTGGTTATGGATGGCGACAATACCAACGCTCCTGTTGAATACTTCAACCTCCAGGGTGTGAAGGTTGCCAATCCCGCCGAAGGTGGTATCTATATCCGCCGTCAGGGTTCGGACGTGAAGAAAATCTATGTAAAATAAGCCAAGGACTATACAGAATAGAATCCTAACTTAATACAAGCGCGGCGCCACAGCCTCCGTTATCCGGGGAGCGTGGCGCCGCTTCTGTTTATTGTAATTAATGCGGTCAGCGTCGGGGGAAGGGGCGGAGTTCGTAGCGCTGGAGAGCTTCGACCCATTCGTCGGCTATGGGTAGGCTGGTGTTGGTATGGCGGTCAAATCCGGCCATCACTACGCGTCCTATGCACTTGGTCTCGCCCGAATGGCGGTCAACCACACGCTGCTCCATGTGGAGCGAACGGTGGCCTACGGAGGTAACCGTGGTCCATACATCCACTTCCTGACCGAAGAATGTTGGGTGATAGAAATCGACATCAATGTGTACCACCACCATGTTCAGGTTGTTCATATCCACCTCTCCGGGACGCAGAGTGGTGAAGTAGTCAATCTTGGCGAGGTCCATGAAAGTCAGGTAGACGTTGTTGTTCAGGTGGCCCATCATGTCAATGTCGGTGAAGCGTATCTGCATGGGCATGCAGTGGCGGAACGGCTGCTCGGCCTTCGGTACACGAGGGTTTGACGAGGGGAGGAATGTAGGGGTATCAACAGTATGGTTCATCAGTGAAATATTATTGATGTGATAACATCCGAACCCACCGCGCGGTTTATCTGCTCCACAAGGCGTGTGCGGATATATGATAGTTCGTTCTTAAGTACGGCGGAGGTGATATAGACATGCATCACTCCGCGCTCCACGTAGCGGCGCGTGGTGTAGCGGTTCACTCCCGGGCCTACAATCTCGGGCCAGAGGAAGCATGCTTTCTGCTCGGCCATTACGCCGGTGAGCCCCTCCTGAGCGAGGGCGTCGGCTATGATCTGTCCTATCTGTTTCGGCTCGGTGCGCTTCATGCCGGGGTGAATGTGCCGTTTTCTACGGTCCAGAGGCGGTAGTCGCCGGCTGTGTGTGCCACTATCCCGTCAAGGTGACGGCGGTTGGTGTCGGTGATGAATATCTGGCCGAAGCTGCTGTCGGTGACGAGCTGCATGATGCGCTCCACGCGGTCGGCATCGAGCTTGTCGAATATATCGTCGAGCAGCAGGAGCGGTTTCAGGCCTGTGGCGCGGTGCAGAAATTCGTACTGGGCAAGGCGCAGGGCTATGGCGAATGTCTTGCACTGGCCCTGCGAGCCGGCGCGCTTCATTGGCATGCCGTCGAGCGTGAGCAGCAGGTCGTCGCGGTGGGGCCCCACGGATGTGTGGCGCACTATTTCATCATGGCGGCGGGCGGAGTCGAGGAGTGCCGTGAGCGATCCGTCGGGCGATGCGGCGAGCGATCCGCTGTAGGCTATGCCGGGAATTTCGGCTGAAGGCCCCGCAATTGCCGCGTAATGACTCCGGAGCATGCCGGTAAGGCAATCGGTCCACTCGGTGCGTCGGGCGTGAATATAGCGTGCTGAGAGCTCCAGCTGTGTTTCTACGGCCAGATACAGGTTGTAGTCCACACATCCGTCGCGCAGGAGCTTGTTGCGCTGTTCAAGGGCGTTGTTGTAGCGAAGCAGCGCGTCAAGATAGCGTGCATCGCTCTGCGATATGACGAGGTCCATCCAGCGGCGGCGCTCCTCGCCCCCTCCGCGTATCAGGTCAATGTCCTGCGGGGCTGCCATGACGAGGGGCACGGTGCCGATATGCTCGCTCAGGCGGCGGTATTCCTTGCCTCCGCGGCGCAGGCTCTTGCGCTTGCCGGGTGCGAGCCCGAGGGTTATCTCCTGCGGTTCGCCGTGGCGCAGATACAGGGCGCGTGCCGTGGCAAAGGATTCGCCCCGGCGTATCACCATGGCGTCGGTCATGCCGGTGAAGCTTTTGGTGAAGCTCAGGTAGTAGATGGCGTCAAGCAGATTGCTCTTCCCCATGCCGTTGTTGCCGAGAAAGCAGTTGATTTTTGGCGAGAAGTCAAGCGAGGCTTCCGCTATGTTCTTGAAGTTGACCAGTGTGAGGGTACTCAGTTCCATATCGGTGCAAAGGTACAAAAAAATCCCGCATTGCCGGAGCAATACGGGATTGGGAGGTATGGTAAATAAAATGAGCTTAGCGGATGATGATTTTTGCTGAAGCGGATCCTGCGCGCAGGATATATATGCCTGTAGCGGGAATGGTGAAAGTGGCTGTACCGTCGGTGTCAACCATGGCTGAAACAACTGAGCGACCTGTTACGTCAAAGGCGGTGATGGTGCCAGCCGGTGCGCCGGCTATGCTTACCTCGCGGCCCGAGCAGCTGACGGCGAATGTGTCTGCAGCGTCCGATTCTATGCCGGTGATGGCGGCCAGTACTTCATCTTCGCCGAGTACGTTGGTGTACGCACCGCGGTCAGGTGCGCCGTCGACGCTGAAGCACATGTAGTCCTTGCCGTTCTTGGCCTTGTTGCCTATGCTTGTGATGCGGGCTGCATTGCCATTGGCAAGATTCATTGATTTGCCGGCAGCTGAGAGGAATGCGGGCGAGGATGACGGTGAGAACTCCGTATTTCCTGTTGAGCCGGGGAACGGATCTCCTTCAAGATATGGGTCTGTCTTGTAGAAAATTGTATTGTAATAGCTAACGGATGTGTTGTCACCGTTGCTTCCATCGGCAGCCACAAGGCGTACGCGTGGATTGCTCGAGTTGTTGTTGGGGCCATTGTTGTTCCAGCTGTTCTGGTCAAACTGGATCTGCCATATCAGAAGGCCCTTGCCGCAGTGGTACTGGTCCCAGCCTGTCTGGTCGCGGTATTCGAAGTAGAATACTTCGTTTTCGTCAGATGGGTTATGGAACATGGCGGCCTGACCATTGTTTTCGTTTGACTGCATGTAGATGAACTCAGCCTTGTTCAACTCGTAAGGTTCGGTCCAGCCGAGTGCGTGGCGCTCGAATGCGCTGAGGTTCGGGGGATAATATCCGTACAGAAGGTCGCAACCGGTATCCATTACATCCCAATAGGTGGGTGTCCAATAGTTAGTGGAATTGGAGGGATAGTTGCCAGCAGTAGTGTAGAGGTCGGCAAGGCCGAGCACATGGCCGAATTCATGGACGAATGTGCCTATGCCCTGTTGATAGTTGGCGTCGTCAACTTCGTTGACATAGCTGTAGCGGTTGATTTTCAGTCCCTGGTATGAAAGGTTGGTTGTAGCATTGGCAGGCCATATATACTGGCTGTCAAGATGGCCACCCATGCCGGCAAAAATGATGTATACATTGTCGACAGCGCCGTCGCCGTTCACATCATATTTCTTAAGGTCGATATCACCCTGAAGAGCTTCGAGGGCCTCTTTGAGCATCGTGCCTTCACGTCCCTGATACGATGCGGCTGTGCCGGATAGTGTTGCAGTGCCGTAGAGGTCAAACTGGGGGCGGAATTTGTTGCGTGACTGCTTGATGTAGTAGCTGCGGACGCTACCGCCTTCCCATCCTCCCCATTGGGCCGAGGGGGTATCGGAGTTGAGCCAGCTGTTGATGTCGGCGGTGCTTGTGGAAATCTTTTTGTCGGAGAACTGCACGAGGAGCACAAGGCAGGGAACGTCGCCCTCGAGCACGAAGTTCTTTGGCACTCCGTTGATGTTTGCCCCGAGGCCGAATCCGCCGGTAGTGGCGCGTGAGTCGGTTGAGAGTGTGCTGATGCCGTTGTCGGTGATGACGGCCTGCTGCATTGTAGCTGCACGCATGGCCTCGGCCACATTTTCGCGGGCTTCAATGAAGCTTTTGTCAGTAGGCCGGGCTGTCACAGCCACAGCTGATGCTTCGGCAAGTCCGGTAGCGGGATTGACCACGGCGTAGAAATATGTGCCGTTCTGTTTGATGACGGGAGCACCGGATTTAGCCTCGACGGTGAAATGGAAGTGCTCGTCACCTAATGTACGCAGTGTGATTTCAGTACCATCGGCCTGACGCACATTGTAGGGTACCGGTCGTGCCGGTCGTGCAGAGGCTGTGAAAGTGGCGGTCACTGCAAGAGAGAGCATTGCAAGTTTTACTAATTTCATGGAAGTATGATAAATTTATGAATATTAATCTAATAAGCGGAGTATTGTATTGCAAATATATTCAAAAAGAGGGTTTTGGTCAATTGCTTTGCAATTATTAACATAAATGTAACAGGCATCTGTTTATCTTTGCATAAAAATTGGATGAAAATAATGATAAGATATTCTGCAGTACGCTTGCTCGCATTCCTAACCTTGATGTCGGTACTTGCGGGGTGTAACCGCGATAATGTGATAACCGGCTCGTTGCCTCCTGTAATAAATTTTGATAATGGTACGGGTATGTACTCCGTTGTGGCGGGCGAGGAGCTGGTGATAGCGCCTGTATATACCAACGTGGATGATGCCACTACCTACCGATGGACACTTGACGGAAGGGTGATTGGCGACGGACCTCAGCTTTGCCGCGTGTGGGAGGATGTTGGGGAGCATTATGTCATTCTGTCGGTGCGCTCCGAAGGGGGCTCGGCATCGGAGGAGGTGCTCGTTGAGGTGACTCCTACCCCGCTGCCAGGTATATTGTTGCCGCTTGATGGCGATGCGCTTACTGTGCGTGTCGATTCGGAATATAAGTTTGCACCGGTATTCACTAATGCCGATGGACTGCAGGTGCGGTGGATAGTTGATGGCGAGCCGGTGTCGGACGAACGGGAATATACCTACCGTGCAGGTAGCGATGCTGGAACTCACACTCTTGTCATAGAGGCAGCCAACAGCTACGGGACATCGCGCCGTGAAATCAGTATAGATGTCGTGGCGGAGCTCCCCGTGCGGCTTGAGTTTCTTCCGCTTACTAATCTGTCGGCCTCCACTATGCGCTATACTTTTGCGGGGCGTGGGGTGTATCTGAGTCCGTTTACGGCGGGAGTTGACGCCTCAGGGCTGGAGTGGAGCGTTGACGGCCGGGCCACAGGGCACAGTGGAGCAGGATATATGTTTGTTCCATCGGCTCCGGGGGAGTATGTGGTTACTGTCACGGCAGCCGGACGCTACGCCGCCTCGGTGACGGTGGTGTGCGTAAGTGTGACGGAGGACTCGCGCTTCCGTGCCGGATCTGTGGGAACGCAGACACGCGTGTTTGAGTATATGCCGGCCCCCGGACAGTTTATCAATGACACCGGTATCGGAGGAATGACCGGCGCTGAAACTACGCCTGATGCGGCGGCGCAGTGGGCACAGCGGCGCATGGAGCGGGGAACTGCAGTGTCGCTTGGTGGTTTCGGCGGATATATAGTGGTCGGTTTTGACCATAGCATCCCCGCTACCGCAGGCGAGTTTGATTTTTCGGTTTTAGGCAATGCTTTTCTTGGCGACAATACCGGTGCCGGCACCGGAGGCTCTAACGAGCCGGGAATAGTGTATGTGATGCAGGATGTGAACGGCAACGGACTTCCTGACGATGAATGGTATGAACTCCGCGGAAGCGAAGATGATAAGGCGGTGGTGCAATATGCCGTCACCTATTTCCGTCCGCAGGGTGTGCGGCTCCCGGTGATGTGGCTTGACAGCCGCGGCAGCTCGGGAAGCATCGACTATATCGCTGACATTCATCCGCAGGAAAGCTACTATCCGGCATGGATTCAGGAGGATTCCTATACGCTGTATGGTACCTGTCTGCCGGCGGCCAACTATCAGGAGGCATCGGGGCTGTGGGTAAACCCTCCGTTTGGCTGGGGTTATGCCGACAATTACGGCTCGGACGTCGTGGCCTCGGGCGACGACAATGGCACGGGGCAACGCAACGGCTTCAGCATATCGCGGGCCGTGTACCCTGACCGCACACCTGTAAAGCTGAAATACATTGACTTCATCAAGGTGCAGACGGGAGTCAACAGCAAGTCGGGCCACCTCGGCGAGCTCTCCACCGAAGTGTGCGGCTTCGAGGGCTGACCCCTCCCTCTCCATATGGGTAACGGTGAACTTTTTTTGTGACAGAGTTTTGTCCTGTCGTTATTCATCACGATAGCTTTTCCGCCATTTTCTGATCACTCATTACAGTATGAGAGCTACTCAGGTGTCGTAATATAATTGAGATTGTCTGCAAAGGTTTTGTATACTGGTTGATAATATCATCCTTTTTACCTAAATTTGCAATTCGCGAATCGCAAATTCATTTCAAATATGGCTAAGAATCACAATGGTATGCGACCACAGGATATAGTAATATTGCTTAAAAAGGTCACGGACAAAGGCCGTGGGCTTCTGAACGGGCAAATTGCAAAAGAATTATGCATCAGCGCTTCTGAGGTATCGGAGGCATTGGAGCGTTGCCGCATTGCACGTTTGGTGGATACAACCAAGCAACGTGTGAATATCCTTGCTCTGGAGGAGTTTCTGGTACATGGTTTGAAATATGTGTTTCCGGTGCAACCACAAAGTGTGGTTCGAGGTGTTGCCACTGCAATATCTGCCTCACCGATGAAAGAAAAAATCGTGAGCGGAAATGAGCAGTATGTGTGGCCGGATGCAAAGGGCAATATGCGTGGCACTGCCATTACACCGCTCTACAAGACAGTTCCGGCAGCTGTTGCTGCAGATGATATGCTCTACAAACTGCTGGCTATCGTTGACACGTTGCGCATAGGCCGTGCGCGGGAGGTGGAGATTGCAAAAGTAGAACTTAAATCCCTACTCGCAGGATATGATGTCAAGTAATTTGGAACGATTGAAGATTATAGCCGAAGGGCTTGGAGAGCTGAACAAGCAAGTCGCGTTTGTCGGAGGTTCTGTTGCGGAACTTTATGCAGACAATCCTGCTGCAACCGAAATCCGTATGACCGAAGATGTAGACTGTGTGATTGAACTGGCTACATACCGTGGACTATATGAATTGGAGGATATAATCCGCAAAAAAGGTTTTGCTAATGATACCACTCCCGGCGCACCGATATGCCGTTGGACATACAAAGGGGAAACGGTAGATATCATGCCTGATGACCGAAACGTACTTGGCTTTACAAACCAATGGTATAAACCGGCTTTTGCTCACCGTGTCAAGGTTGAATTGTCCGATGGTACACCTGTCTTCATCTTTCCGGCACTTTATTATGTCGCTACCAAGATTGAAGCAATCAAAGGACGCGGAGGTAATGATTTGCGCTTTTCGCATGACTTTGAGGATCTGATTTATGTCCTGAATAACTGTGACGGGATTGTCAGCATGTTCGATTCGGAGGAGAATGAGGCACTGATATCTTATCTGGCGACATGGGCCAATGAAATGATTGTCCGACAGAATGGGCGGGAGGAGATAGAATGCGCATTGCCATATGGTGATTATGAACGCCTTGATTATATCCTTGAAATTCTTTCACATTTTGCAAAGGGATACCGCCAATGAAAATCCAGTATGCTTCAGATCTGCACCTCGAATTTGGCGCAAACTCAGTTTATATAAAGAACAAACCGTTGATTCCGATAGGCGATGTGCTTGTTCTGGCCGGAGATATTGGCTATCTGAATGATGACCTGTATTTCAAGCACCCATTCTGGGATTGGGCAAGCTACAACTTTGAGCAGGTCATCGTCATTCCGGGCAATCATGAATTGTATAAATATTTTGACATAAACGAACTGCACGAAGACTGGAACCTGCAGATCAGGGGTAATGTGAGATGCGTATATAATTCAATAATCAATCTTGATACTGATACCGATTTGATTGCATCGACATTATGGTCGGAAATTCGTGATGGAGATGCTTGTTATACAGAGCGGTGTGTAAGTGATTTTCATCGGATACGCCACGGTGAATGCCGATTGACTTGGGAGCGGTTTAATGATGAACACCGCCGTTGTCGCGAATTTATTGAGAGGAGCGTTCAAAATAGTAGTGCGGAAAATTTAATAGTGGCAACTCACCATGTGCCGTCATTTCAATTGATGGCTGACGAATTCACTGATAGTCCGATTAACGGAGCGTTTACTTCCGAATTGGGCCGTCTTATCGCGAACAGCCGTATAAAATACTGGATATACGGTCATTCACATCGTAATATAGATAAGGTTATTGGAAATACACGTTGCGTATGCAACCAGCTTGGATATGTTTCACATGGCGAGCACCATACATTCCGATCTGATACTGTGATAGAGATATAAAAACAGCGTGCCGAACGCGCTCCTTGTAAATACTCGGATAAGCCCGAATAGGAGGACGTTATAGCACACAGGCGTTCCTGTAGTTTCTTATCTGCAGGCTTTAAGGCTTGTAGTAGGATATCTCAGTTCATTTGTTTATTTTTGTGCAATGGGACTAAGATATTTAATATTAGCTTTTGTAGCGGCAGTTGTGCCTCAATTGGTCAATGCGCAGTGGAACACGACTCCTCCTGATGCAGTTGAGCCCGACTGGCGTCAGTCAGCTCCCGAAGTGGTGTTTCCCGATTCGTCATTGGTTGAGCTGTACAATCGCGCGTGGGCCACGGCTTCCGGACGTGTACGTCGCGGCCCGGAAGGAATGGTGGCATCGCCTTATCTTGACGAAAACTGCTACGATGACCAGATATGGATATGGGACGGATGCTTCATGGTCATGTTCTCAAAATATGCACCTGACGCATTTCCTGGAAAGGAGACGCTGATGAACTATTACGCTCCAATTCATGATGGCGCCCCGTCGCCGCTGAGGATACATCTGATAGATAATCCGCCTCTGTTTGCCTGGACAGAACTGGAGAATTTCCGTTTCAGTGCCGATACTACCCGTCTTGCCATGCTTCTGGGGCCTCATGGATACCTTGAACGGCATTATCATTTTTTCAATAATCTCAAAACCGGCGACCGCAATCCTCAGCTTACACCTAATCCTGTGTTCATCCGGGTGTGCCGCAACGATAAGGATGAGCCGATAGGCTATATCTGCACAGGTAATAGCTCAGGCATGGACAACACGCCACGTGGTCGTGAGTCAGGCGGCTGGGGTTCCATAATGTGGGTGGATGCCATAGGGCAACAGGCTTTGGCCGCAAAGAGTATTTCGGAACTGAATAAATTGAATGGAGATACAATTGCCGCGGCGCGATGGATGGAAGAGTTCGAGCGATTGAAGACGGAGATAAACAATCGTTATTGGGATGATGAGGCCGGATTTTATTTCGATGTGGACATATCTACCGGAAAGCCTTGCCGTGTGATGACTGTAGCCTCGTATTGGCCTATGCTTGCCGGCGTGGCATCGCCAGAGCAGGCCGAACGTATGGTTGAGAAACTCCGTGATCCGGATATCTTCGGAGGGGAACTTCCATGGAATTCACTGTCACGTGCAGATGCTGACTATGATTCCGTGTCAGGCAATTATTGGCGTGGTGGCATCTGGATTCCAATGGTTTATATGGGGACGAAGGCGCTTGAACGTTATGGATACACAGCCTTGGCTGACTCGCTTGCCGAAAAGGTGGTAAGAATGCAGGCCCGGGTGTACAAATCGGAGGAGCCGCATACTATATGGGAAACGTATAATCCGAACTTCGACGGCCCCTCTACCGAACATGGTCGGCGTGTGCGACAGGAGTTTTGCGGCTGGTCGGCATTGGGCCCCATATCTCTCTTTATTGAGAATATTATGGGATTCAGACGTGCCGATGGATTGAAGCGCGAGTTGCAATGGGATATAAAACCGCAAAATGGACGGCATGGGTTGCGACATTTCCGTTTTGGTGATATCGTAACGGATCTTATATATGATCCATTGACATCTACGATACGGACCAAATCGAATTGCCGGTACATATTGCTTACGCCCGATCGACGTATTGAAGTGCCCGCCGGCGAATCAACAATAAGCCTTTGACCCGACATAGTTTGTCCACATATTGTCCTAAATTTAGGGACAAATATAGTAGTTTTTGTCCTAAATTCAAGGACATCATGATGCTTTCTACTGCAGTCGGTCTAAAAAAATAATACAGTCGGAAATATCTATTGACCCGAAATGTGGGTCAGCTGTCTTTATTTTGATATCTTAGGGGAGAAGATAAAAAAAAGGACAACCGATTGGTTGTCCTTTGTGACCCCGGAGAGGCTCGAACTCTCGACCCAATGATTAAGAGTCATTTGCTCTACCAACTGAGCTACGGAGTCAATAATTTAATATCCCTCAGCGAAACGTTTTTCGCATTTGCGATGCAAAGGTACGGCTTTTTTTGATATGCGCAAAATATTTTGAAATTTTTTTCTGAAAAATTTGTGAGGGGCTATTTAATAGGTTGTTTTTACTTATCTTTGTAGCGTGGGACGGGCATATCGGCTTTTTGTCCCAAGAATGTTTAACAAAAACGAATTATCCTTGGATATTGACCCTTTACCGGCCACAGATCCGCTTTTATGCGCTGTGGCTAATCTTCTGACTGTGATTCCCGATTTTGATTTCGGGCATGTGATGGCTATCCTGTGTGCGCTGTGCGCGCTTTGCTTGTCGGCTTTTGTGTCGGGCAGTGAGATAGCGTATTTTTCCATAACTCCCGAGCAGGCTGAGGAGCTTGAGGACGAGCCGCGTTGGACTCGGGTGATGCAATTGGTTTCGAATCCGGAGCGATTGCTGGCTACAATACTTATAGTAAACAATCTGGTGAATGTCACGATAGTGGTGTTGCTCAATTATGCGCTGGCACCGCTGTTTGAGAGTCTGCAGAGTCCGTTGGTGGCTTTTATCCTCCAGTCGGTACTGCTTACATTCCTGATTCTGCTTTTCGGAGAGATTCTGCCCAAGCTGATGGCCAATACCAATACGCTACGTTGGGCGCGTGTGGCTGCCGGAGGTGTTCAGGTGATGATGAAGATTGTCTACCCGCTGTCATCGCTTCTGGTGCGTAGCTCCGGTTTTGTAGGACGTGTGGTGACAAAGCGCGATGAGGATGTGACGGCTCAGGATCTGTCGCAGGCTCTGGAGATAACTGACGTTCAGGCCGGAAGCGACAAGGAGATGCTTGAAGGCATTCTGCGGTTTGGCGACACTACCGCTTCGGAGGTGATGACTCCGCGTGTGGACATGACTGATATCGATATCAACGCCACATTTGACGAGGTGATGGCCACGGTGATAGAATCGGGCTATTCGCGTCTGCCGGTCTATGACGGTTCGCAGGACAATATCCGCGGTGTGCTTTATTCGCGCGACCTGCTCCCTTATGTGGGCAAGGCTGATGATGATTTTGACTGGCGCAAACTGCTGCGCGATCCATATTATGTGCCTGAGTCGCGCATGATTGACGACCTGCTTGAGGATTTCCGCCGCCGCCGGATACACATGGCTATCGTAATCGATGAATTCGGCGGTACGCAGGGTGTGGTGACTCTGGAAGATGTGCTTGAGGAGATTGTTGGCGACATCAATGATGAATATGATACGGAGGAGAAAACCTACCGCAAGCTTCCCGATGACACGTATGTGTTCGAGGGTAAGACGGTGCTGAGCGATTTCTTCCGTGTCACGGGCCTTAACGAGGAGGATTATGCCGAAGTGGCGGAGGACTGCGAAACGCTGGCCGGAATGCTGCTGGCCATAAAGGGGGATTTCCCTAAGGATAAGGAGCCTCTTGTGTATGGCCGTTGCCGCTTCCTGGTGCTTAATGTGGTGAATCACCGCATCACGGATGTTCGCGTAAAGGTTATGCCCGACATCCAGCATGAATAACCGCCTTTTATATCTGTGGGCTATTATAGTACTGCTGTCGGTGGCTTCTTGCTCGGGCGGCGGTGCTACGGCTCCGCTGCCAAAGGCGTATCCGCGGATAGCGGTGTGCGATTCTGTATATGTGCCGCTCGATACCATGGGGCGTCATCTGGAATTCAATGCCGGGGCGCAGGTGTCGGTCGACTCTGTAGGTGAGGGTGGACTGCCGCTATGGCTCACTGCCGACTATCCGTTGTATAAAAACGTGCGTATCTATATCACTATCAGCTCTTACGGTGTGGATGTGATGGCCAACAGGCGGGAGCGCATGGCGCTTAATGCCGGAGATGCCGACGGGGTGCTTACCGAGTTGCGTAATCCGTATGGCTTCAGCTCGGAGGTGCTGCTTACACGCTATGGCTCTATGACGCCGGTGCAGTTTATAGCCGGCAGCGGTGAGGTGATAGTAAGCGGGGCGTGCTATGTCGATGGTGCAGCCGAGCGTCCTGACTCGGTGATGCCTGTGGTTGATGCTCTGTATGCCGATGTGATTCATCTGTCAAAAACATTGAGGTAATATATAATGCGTCCTGATTTCAGCACTGAACTTACGGATCTGTATTGCTGCCGCTATGATGCGGATTCATCCAAGGTAATGCGGCGTGATGCCGAGCGGGCGGCTGTCATGAAGCTTGTGCGCGGTCTGTTTGGAGAGTATGCCGTGTATACCCATGATGCTCAGGGCGCTCCGATGATAGAAGGGTGTGCGCAGGCTATATCCGTTACTCACGGAGCCGGGATGGCTGTCGTTGCCGTGAGCCGGGCTTGCGCAGTAGGTGTGGATGTGGAATGCTGGCGTGAGCAGCTTGTGCGCGTCAAGGCGAAATATGTCGGGGATGACGATGTGTGCTGCTCGGCTGATGAGCAGGAACGTCTGCTTACACTCTGGACCGACAAGGAGGCTGTCTACAAGGCGGCCCATGCTCCCGGGCTTGCACTGCTGGATATCCGTGTGTATGGCGATATGGCTACGGCCTGTGGCTATGGCTATCGTCTGACGCATTTCGGCGAGTTTCCTGTGCGTATAACCGTGGCTGAGCTTATTCTTGCGAAAAAAGGTGGCGCATAGTTGCATAAATTGAAATAGCATTATATATTTGCGGTGCAAACCATCATCCGGATTGTATTCCGGCGATGGCGGAGGATTACATTACCTTGGCAATTCACCCCGCAGGGGTGAAAGTAATGGGACGGCTCTTCTTCCGTATTGTGTTTTTTAGTTTAACTATCTGCGTCCCGTCTTGCAGAATCGTGCGGTATGTCAGGCTTTGCAGCCTGGTGTACAGGCTGATTTTGAAAGATATGATAGTTGGGGATCTTGTAAAATTAAATCCAACCGTAGATTTTGAGGTGTTCTGTACCTTGCCGGAGTATCCGGAGGGGCGGTCCGGCATGTATCTATACGTGCCGTGAGTTTGTAATCGATACTATACTATGATAATTCACTTGAGGGGATATCGCGAAAAAATGACGGTATCCCCTCAATGCTTGTTGGTGTTTTGCCAATGTTTCTGTATCTTTGCCCGAAAAGAGACCAGTTAATTTCAGAAATCTATGGAAACACGCTTTACACAGGATGGCGCGGTCACGGTGGCTGACCGCATACGATATCTTATCCGCCAGTCGCGGATGAGCCAATCGCAGTTCAGTAAACGGCTTGGCATTGATCCGGCCAATCTTTCGAAGCATCTTAATGGACGTCTGCCTATTACGGAAGGGCTTCTCAACCGAATAGCCGTTGATATGGGTGTGTCGAAGCGCTGGCTGGTAGACGGATCGGAATTGCCGTTTTCCAAGTCGGTGCCGGTGCCTGAATTCGGTGGCGGTGTACTGGAAAATACCACTCCTACGCCTATTTATGATATTGACGTGACGGCCGGAAGTGAAGAGCTTACTCGTATGTTTACCGATGATAGGATTGTAGGGTCCATCATGCTTCCGAAGCTTCCTGCCGGCTGTGTTATAGTGAAGGTGAGCGGCGACAGCATGACGCCCGATATAGCTGACGGCGCTTATATAGCCATCCGCCCCGTGTCGAGCCTTTCATACATCTTTTGGGGGCAGATTTACGTTATAGTGTTAGATGACTACCGAATGGTCAAGTATCTGCGCCGTCATCCGTCGGATCCGGAGAAGGTGGTGCTTCATAGCGCCAATTCCGCCTACGACGATATTGACGTGGAGCGTGGGGATATACGGAAGCTGTTCGTGGTTGAAACCATAATGAATATACGCCATTTATGTTAAGACGAATCGTAACGTTTGCTCTTTTGCTGTGCGCTGCCGCCGCTGCGGTGTCGGCGTCTGATTATGCCACTCTTGCTGTCAAGGCACAGCGCTTTTTCGACCAGCGTGAGTGGAGCAGTGCCTCGGCCATGTATAGCCTTATGCTTGACGAACGCCCCCGCGAAGCGCGCATTTATGGGCTTGCCATGGTGTCGGCCGGTGAGCGTGGTAGCGTGGAAGAGCAGATGGTGCTGTTGCGTCAGGCGTTGGATTCGCAGGTGGCCATTGATTCGCTTGTCAGCTCAACCCGTGCGGCGGCGTTCGAGGCGGGCGATGCGCATCTGTATGAACGGTTTCTGATAGCTGTGAAGGAGGGGGAGCCGTGGCTTAAGCGCACGGTTGACGCGTATCTGCTGGATTACTATATGTTCCGCGATGATGGCCCCGGTATTGTACGTCTGAGCCGTGAGATGCTTGCCGGCCTTCCCGGCGA
The DNA here is from genome assembly GCA_910586895.1 of uncultured Muribaculaceae bacterium. Lineage (GTDB taxonomy): Bacteria > Bacteroidota > Bacteroidia > Bacteroidales > Muribaculaceae > Paramuribaculum. The sequence goes on from CAJUIW010000002.1 coordinate 86,189, forward strand.
TGAGGGATTCATGTATAAGCTGGCGCGCGGGCAGATGCTCACGGGTGATATCAGTGGGGCGATGGACACATTCCGTGCTATACTCGATAAAAATCCCGAGGCTTATGACGCGCTGCTGTACCTTGGCAATTATTATGTCCGGGAGGCTGATAAGAATCCTGAAGCTGTCAAGATGGCTGCGGATTACCTTGGGCGGGCGTTGAATATACGCTCAACTCCGTATGTGGAGCAACTCATGGAGCGTCTGAGCCGGAAATAGAATATAGTACTTGCATAACGTAAGAAAGCCTTTTCAATCCGTAGTGACGGTGAAAAGGCTTTCTTGCGCTTCAGGATGGGCTTGAACCAACGACCCCCTGATTAACAGTCAGGTGCTCTAACCAACTGAGCTACTGAAGCATGATGTCTTATTTGTTTTGCGCTTCAAGATGGACTTGAACCAACGACCCTCTGATTAACAGTCAGATGCTCTAACCAACTGAGCTATTGAAGCAGTTTGCATAGTGCCTCTCTCCGGCAATTGCGATGCAAAATTACGTGCTTTATTCTAAATATGCAACATTGTAAGCAAAAAAAATCATCATAATCATTATTTTTTGCAACTTTTTTATGTCGGAGGGTCCTAAACCGTGAAAAAAGATAGTTTGTTCCGTATTTCTGGTATTGTATGAGGGGAGGGTTATGGCTAATTTTGCAAAGTGAAAAATCATTAGGAATATGTCAACTATACATACTGAAAAAGTTATATCGGACAGTGAGTTCGGAGGTGAGCGCCCATTATTTGCAAGCCATGGGTTGCGCCTTGAGAATGTCACGATCCATGCCGGAGAGTCAGCTCTTAAGGAGTGCTCCGATATTGTGGCCGAGCATTGCCGGTTCGAGGGTAAGTATCCATTCTGGCATGTCGACAGGTTTGCTATCCATGACTGTGTGTTTACCGAAGGCGCCCGTGCCGCATTGTGGTATTCGCGCGGCCTGCTGATGACCGATACCCTGGTTGAGGCTCCTAAGATGTTTCGTGAGATGTCCGGTGTCAAGTTGGTGAATGTCCGGATCCCTGATGCGCAGGAAACATTGTGGCACTGCTCGGATGTGACACTTGAGAATGTGGAGGTCAGTCATGCCGATTACCTCTTTATGCATAGCAGCGACATACGCATTGATCATTACCGTCAGCAGGGCAACTACTCTTTTCAGTACTGCCGTAATGTGGAGATCCGCAACGCGCATATTGACTCGAAGGATGCATTCTGGGGCACGGAGGATGTCACGGTCTACGATTCGGAGATCACAGGCGAGTATCTTGGCTGGCATTCGAAGCGCCTGCGCCTCGTGCGGTGCCACATATCCGGCACACAGCCGCTATGCTACTGCACCGACTTGATTATGGAGGACTGCACCATGGGCGAGGATGCCGATCTTGCATTTGAGTGTTCTTCGGTCAATGCTGACCTGAAGGGTCGGGTGACCAGTGTCAAGAACCCGCGATCCGGCTCAATAACTGCCGATGCGATTGGCGAACTGATTATTGATGAAAATATAAAAGCGCCGGCCGATTGCCGTATTATCATAAGAAAGGATTGATATCGCTCAAAAACTCTGACCGGCTTCTCGGTGAAATCCGCACCGGAAAGCCTATGACACTCCGCGGGCAGCTGCAGCTTACGGTGCTGCTGAGCATGCCCTCTATCGTGGCTCAGGTATCGTCGATAATAATGCAGTATATCGATGCCGCCATGGTAGGTAGCCTCGGGGCTGAAGCATCGGCGTCAATCGGTATAATATCGACTACCACATGGCTTTTCTGGGGGCTCTGCTCGGCCGTGTGTACAGGCTTTTCTGTTCAGATAGCTCACCTGATAGGTGCCGGCAGGAGGGATGAAGCGCGCCATGTGGTGCGCCAGGGATTGATGGCCTCTCTGCTGTTCAGCCTGGTGCTTGCATTGCTTGGCTGCGGTATAAGCGGAGAGTTGCCCCGTTGGCTTGGTGGTGGCGATGACATAGCCGCCGATTCGTCGAGCTATTTCTTCATATTCTCGCTGGCATTACCTGTTTTTCAGGCCGGATATTTTGCCGGAGCCGTGCTGCGGTGCAGCGGCAATATGCTTGTGCCCGGGCTGATAAATGTGATGATGTGTGTGCTTGATGTGATATTCAATATGTTTCTGATATTTCCGGAGCATCAGTGGCACGGACTTACCATTCCGGGGGCCGGACTTGGTGTGACCGGAGCCGCGTTGGGCACTATACTTGCCGAGACTGTGGCAGGCGCGGCTATGCTTTATTATCTATGGCGGAAGTCGCCGCAGCTGAATATGAAAGGTACCTCCGGCAGCTATATACCCACACGTAAACTGCTGCGCCGGGCGTCGGTGATAGGGCTTCCCATAGCGGGCGAACATGGCATAATGTGCGGAGCGCAGATTTTAGTGACCACTATTGTAGCTCCTCTCGGCACGGCTGCTATCGCGGCCAATGCTTTTGCTATCACTGCCGAGGCACTATGCTATATGCCGGGCTACGGGATAGGTGAGGCGGCCACTACGCTTATCGGACAGAGCCTTGGCGCCGGGCGTGTTGACCTCTCGAAGCGATTTGCACATATCACCGTCTACTCCGGCATGGTGATAATGTCAGTCATGGGGCTCATAATGTATTTTGCCGCTCCGGCCATGATGGCCTTCTTTACTCCGGCTCAGGAGGTAAGGGAGCTTGGTGTGATGGCCCTGCGTATAGAGGCATGGGCCGAACCTATGTTTGCCGCGGCAATAGTATCGTACGGCGCTTTTGTCGGGGCCCGCGATACATTGATTCCAAGTTGTATGAATCTTGGAAGCATATGGGCTGTCAGGCTGACCCTTGCCGCACTGCTTGCTCCTGTCATGGGACTGCGGGGAGTGTGGATAGCCATGTGTGTGGAGCTTTGTTTCCGTGGTGCAATATTCCTGTGGCGTCTGTATAGCGGGGCATGGCTCCGTAAATATAAGAATCTTCAAAGTAGCTGACTATGAAAGAACAATTTGATTTTGATGAAATAGTACCCCGCCGGGGGACCAATTCATATAAATGGGATTCAGCTCCGGATTCACGGACTTTGCCTATGTGGGTGGCCGATATGGATTTCCGTACCGCTCCTGTCGTTATTGAGGCTTTGAAGCGCAGGGTGGAGCATGGGATATTCGGCTATACCCGTGTGCCCGATGAATACTTCAAGGCTGTCACCGGATGGTTTGCGCGTCGTCACGGCTGGCGCTTCAGCGAGGACTGTATCCTGTATACCAGCGGGGTAGTGCCGGCGCTGTCGGCAGTCATCAAGGCTCTTGCCGAGCCGGGCGACAGTGTCATAGTGCAGACTCCGGTATATAACTGCTTCTTCTCCTCGATACGCAACAACGGCTGCCGTATTCTTGAAAATCCACTGATTTACAGCGATGGATATTATACAATGGATTTCGACGACCTTGAACGTAAGGCGTCCGACGGTAGCGCTCGTCTGCTGCTTCTGTGCAATCCACATAATCCGGCCGGAAGAGTGTGGCGGCGCGATGAACTTCAGCGTCTTGGAGAGATCTGCCTGCGGCATGGTGTGACGGTGGTGTCCGATGAAATTCATTGTGAACTGTCATTTCCGGGCTATAGCTACACCCCATTTGCTACAGTCGGCAGGGAGATATTTGAGAAGTCGGTGATATGCTGCTCCCCCTCAAAAGCGTTCAATACGGCAGGGTTGCAGATAGCCAATATCATAACGCCTGATGCGGATGTGCGCCGGCGCATTGACCGTGCTATCAACGTCAATGAAGTGTGCGATGTGAATCCTTTCGGTGTTGAGGCTCTGATTGCGGCATATACGGGTGGAGAACCGTGGCTTGACAGTCTGCGTCAGTACCTGAATGACAATTACACCGAGCTGCGGGCCTATTTCGAAGAAAATTTGCCGTATCTGACCGTCACGCGGATGGAGGGAACTTATCTTGTATGGGTCGACATCCGCCCTCTCGGTCTCGGAGCCGACACATTGGAAGAGCGTCTGCTTGCTGAGGAGCAGCTGTGGCTTAACTCCGGCACAATGTATGGTACGGACGGCTTCCTACGCATCAACATAGCTTGTCCGCACGCTGTGATGATGGAGGGGCTTGAGCGCTTCCGCCGGTTTGTGAGCCGATGCCGTAGCTGAAAGGAGGCGTAAATGCCGATAAATGGGAATTATTGCTTAAATTTGTGGAATACTGCTAAAACCGTATCCGCAATGAAAAAAGTAATACTTCTTCTTGCCGCACTCCTGCCGTGCTTAGGAGTGATGGGCGCTGATGTGACAAACATTCCGTCGCTGTACAACGCATATAATGATAATGCAGTTGATGACCACGGAAAGGTAATGTTGCTAAAGAAATTTTTAGGTGATACGGTGACATTCAGAATCGAGGGCGCGGAGGCTTCGGATATGTTTCATGTCACTGTGCCTGATACGGTATGGGTTAAAAAGCGTCCTAAAAAGAATCCGGAGAAAGGGAAGCACTATGTGCTTAACGATGTGTTGGCCGGTGAATATGACGGAACTAAATTTGTGACCCCGGTATCTGTTATCAACGGACGTAAGTTTGTAATAACCGGGGTAGAACCCAACTACGGAAGCAGTTATTATACATATGCGAGCGGTACGAAACTAACGCTGACCACTCCCGGTCAGCCCGGGAATGTGGAAATCGTATTAAATCGAGACATGCCACATGACATGGTCATGACCTCCAGTCGAATCAAGCGAATCCTGCAGGAGGCTGTAGGCAGCGAATACTATTGTGGAACTAACGGGTCACATACCGGTGCGCAATTCAAACCTGTGATGCTTTCTTCATCGGACCATAAAGTGACGTTTGATAAGCAGACGGGGCTTGTTCAATCAGTCTTGTCGGTCGAGTTGTTGGATGTTGACGGCAATATCGTAGATTTCAAACCTGAAAATAAGCGTGTGATGCCACAATCGCTTATCTCTGTAGCGGATTATAAGGAGAAGTATGAACTTCGTACCATAAATTCAGAAATTGACTATGATATATTGGCTAAACCGCTTGATAAGCCGTTTTCATTCTCTTTTATTCTTGGCGCTTTAAGAAGTGACGACGTAAAAGTCACCCAGACTATTGATCCACAGAATGCAGAACCATATAAATGGGAATCCTGGAACTATAGTCTGTTGCCTGAGACAGAGATTCTGTGTATAGTGGACAGATTCAAATGCGGCGGTAAGGAATTTTATACCGCGGTGACCAATGGCAAAGCTTTCTTTGTCCCGGCAGCCTATGTTGCAATAGATATTGATGATATGCCTAAGCTTGATTCTCTTGTCAATGCCTCCGATGATGTACGGAAACATTTCATGTATGAGAACATTGTGATTACTCTAAAGTCGTTCAGCGATTATATGGACCGGTTGCTTAAAGAAATGGAATCCTATAAAGCGGGTGGATTGGTGATAGAGCAATATGGAGTATATGATGAAAGCGAATATACGGATGGAACAGGATTCAGAATAGAATTTATTAATCCAACGGAGCAGATGATAAAATATATCAATATCACGTTTCAGGGCTATAATGCTGTGGATGATCCTGTAGGGCGCCCCATAGTGAAAAAGTGTATCGGGCCGGTATATCCTGGAGAAAATGCTACTTATGTGTTTGAGTATGCCTGGTTTACGGATATTGTTGAGTATGCAAAAATACGTTCATTGTCGGTACAGTATAAGAATGGTAAAACTAAGGTGATACCGAATGCCGACAAGATTCTGATAAGTGATAAACTTCTGAAATTCTTTAAGTATGGTAATCCTGTAGAAGAATTCAAATGAACGGACTGGTACTTGAGGGAGGAGCCATGCGCGGGCTGTTTACAGCCGGGGTAATGGATGTAATGATGGAAGCCGGGATAGAGTTCGACGGAATTGTCGGGGTTTCGGCCGGGTCGAGTTTCGGCTGCAACTATAAATCGCGTCAGCCGGGACGCGTGCTGCGCTACAACAAGCGCTTCTGTCGCGATTCCCGCTACATGGGGTGGCGTCCGCTACTTACCGAAGGCAATCTTGTGGGAGCGGAATTTGCCTATCATTATCTGCCGCTTGAACTTGACCGGTTTGATATCGAAGAGTTTGAGCGTAATCCGGTGCAGTTTCATGTGGTGTGTACCGATGTCGATACAGGCGAGCCGGTTTATTATGTGATGGATCGTGTGGACTATGACTCGCTTGAGTGGCTTAGGGCATCGGCATCAATGCCGGTTGTCACGAAGCCGGTGCGGGTAGCCGATGGGCGGCGTATGCTTGACGGCGGGATATCCGATTCAATTCCGCTACGCTACTTCCAGCAGCAGGGCTTCGACCGCAATATCGTGGTGCTCACCCAGCCGCGCGATTATCGCAAGGAGCCGGCGCCGGGATGGCTGTTCCGGTTGTTGCTGCCGAGGCAGAAGGCTATTGCCGAGGCCATGACGCACCGCCATGAGATGTACAATGCTCAGCTTGACTATGTCGCGGAGCAGGTTCAGGCCGGCGATACTATGGTGATAGCTCCTGACGAGCCGCTTCCAATAGGGCGCGTGGAGATGGATCCTCAGAAAATGCAGAGGGTGTATGACATGGGGCGTCAGGCAGCTTTGCGTTCGCTTGACGAAATGAAGCGATTCCTCAGACGCTCCCCGGAACAAAAACAGGGGTATAAACCGTTATAGAATAGATAAGAGGCGTTTAACATTTGTTATTAAGAGCTCCTCTAAAAATTTAAGTAAATTTGTCAGCTAATTTCAGCTATTTATCATAAGCTTATGAAAAAACTCCTGTATATAGGCGCACTGATGCTGTCGGCAGCGGTGCTGGCTCAGGCCGGAATCCGTAGTAAAAAATCGGATGTGGCACGTAACTCCGATATTTTCAACTCTGTGATGAAGGAGGTGCAGACACTGTACGTCGATTCGTTTGATGTGGACAAGTCGGTGCGCACGGCCATTGACGCCATGCTCAACCGTCTGGACCCCTATACGGAGTATATTCCTCAGAGCGAGCAGGCTGAATTCCGTACCAGCACTTCCGGCGAATATGCCGGAATCGGGTCATATATAATGCAGCGCGACGGTAATGTATATATCTCCGGCCCACATGAAGGCGGCCCGGCTCAGAAAGCCGGTCTGCGCTCCGGCGACCTGATACTGACCGTGGACGGGGATACGATGCTCAATACTCCCTACACCAAGGTCACTGAGCGGCTTAAGGGTACCCCGGGCACAAAGGTGCGCGTGAAAGTGAAGCGCCCATATGTGACCGACTCGATAATAGAGGTGGAGATGACCCGAGAGAAGATACAGATACCTTCCGTGCCGTTCGCAGGAATGCTTGACGGAGGTGTGGGCTATATAATGCTGACTTCATACACCGACAAATCGCCTGATGAAGTCAAGGAAGCGCTCAATTCATTCAAGGATAATCCTGACCTGAAGGGTGTGGTGCTTGACCTTCGAGATAATGGTGGCGGCTATCTGGAGAGCGCCGTGAAGATTCTGGGCTATTTCCTTCCGAAAGGTACCGAAGTGTTGCGTACCCGGGGCAAAGGCGTGCTGGAGGAGAAGGTTTATAAGACGTCAGGAAAGCCGATAATGCCTGACGTGCCTCTGATTATACTCACGGATGGCGCTACAGCATCGGCATCGGAAATAACCGCCGGCGCGCTTCAGGATCTTGACCGTGCGGTGATAATGGGCTCACGCACATTTGGCAAGGGGCTTGTGCAGGTGTCGGTAGGACTCCCTTACGACGGTATGCTGAAAGTCACTGTGGCCAAGTATTATATCCCGAGCGGACGCCTTATACAGGCCATTGACTACTCCCATCGTAATCCTGACGGCTCGGTGGCACGCATTCCTGACAGCCTCACCAATGAATTCACCACCGCGCGAGGCCGAAAGGTGCGCGACGGAGGTGGTATAACTCCTGATGTCGATGTCAAGTATCCGGAATTGAGCCGTATTACCTACAATGTGGTCAGCGACAACTGGGCGTTTGACTATGCCAACAAGTATGCCGCCACACATGCTACCGCACCCGCCCCGCGTGAAATTGAGATAACAGATTCGATGTATGCCGATTTTAAGTCTATGATTGACCCCGAACGGTTCAATTACGACAAGGTGTGTCTGACAATGCTCGACCGTCTGCGCGAAGCCGCCAAGCTCGAAGGGTATATGACCGACAGTCTTGCCGAGCAGTTTACGGTGATGGAAAGCATGATGAAGCATCCGCTTGAAAAGGATCTGGACACTCACCGCAAGGCCATCGAGCCGTATCTGCGCCGTGAGATAGCTGACCGCTATTATTACCGCCGGGGAGAGGTTGAGGCAGCTCTGCGCGATGATCCCGCAGTGGCCGAGGCCGCCAAGCTCCTCAATAATACGGCTGAATACAATAAGATATTGTCAACAGGTAAGAAATGACTATAAAGGAACTATCCGAATCATTCCTTTCTCCCGCACGTGCCTCGGCACTGGACTCAGCCCTACGGGGCGGCAACGCCATAGTATCGGCATATAATCTGGCCGGTTCGGCAGCCCCGATGATGCTCGCTTCCGTCAAGTACGGTAGCGGGCCTCTTCTTGTTGTGGGCGATTCGCTTGACGATGCCGGCTATCTCTATCACGACCTGAGCCGGTTGCTTGGCGAGGATGCGGTGCTGATGTTTCCCAGCGGATATAAACGGGCCATAAAATACGGACAGCCTGACCCTCCCTCGCAGATACTGCGTACCGAGGCGCTCGGAGCATGGCATAGCGACAGCCGCTTGCGTGCGGTGGTGACCTATCCGGAGGCGCTGGCCGAGAAAGTGGTGTCAAGGGATACGATAGACACACGCACCATGTCTCTGCGCAAGGGTGTTGACACGGATATGACCGAAACAGTGAAATGGCTCCGTACGAATGGTTTCAGCGAGGAGGATTATGTGTACGAGCCGGGGCAGTTTGCCGTGCGAGGATCCATTCTTGATATTTTCGGCTACAGCAACGAACTCCCTTATCGCCTTGACTTCTTCGGCGATGAGATTGACTCGATACGTACATTCAATATCGAGACGCAGCTCTCCGAGCAGCAGCTTGACCAGGTATCGGTTACGGCGAATGTGTCTGGTTCCGTGGCCTCAGGCGCGGGCAGCCTGCTTGACTTTATCCCTGACGATACGCTTGTTGCTGTGCGCGATGCCTCCTTCACCGTGGAGCGTATCAAAGCCATAGCCTCCGACAGTTTTTCCGACAGTGCCCTTATGGCCGGCGAGGCAGATACGGATGCCATGAAGCATGTGGTGGATGCCGATGAATTTGAACTTCGCCTGTCCACACTGCGTCAGTTGCGCTTCAGTTCCGCCGGTACGGCCGATGCGGCCGCCGGTGCCTCAATTGACTTTGACTGTTCGCCGCAGGGGGTGTACCACAAGAATTTTGACCTGATAAGCGAATCGTTCACGCGCTTCATGGCCGAGGGGTATCAGATATATATCCTTTCGGACAGCGAGAAGCAGATAGAGCGTCTGCGGGCCATCTTTGAGGACCGCTCCGACGATATTGTGTTTACCCCGGTAATCACCACTCTGCATGAAGGCTTCGTTGACAACGGGCTGCGCCGCTGCCTATTCACCGACCATCAGATATTTGACCGATTCCATAAATACAACCTGAAGAGCGATCGCGCCCGCTCAGGCAAGCTGGCCATGTCGCTCAAAGAACTGAGCGCCATAGAACCGGGCGATTTCATTGTCCATGTTGACCACGGTGTGGGGCGCTTTGCCGGATTGCTGCGTACCAATGTCAACGGGCATACGCAGGAGATGATAAAGCTCACCTATGCCAACGACGATATAATATTCGTGTCGATCCACGCTCTGCACAAACTTGCCAAATACCGAGGCAAGGAGGGGGTGCCGCCGAAAGTCAACAAGCTCGGTTCCGGTGCCTGGAACAAGGTAAAGGAGCGCACCAAGAGCAAGCTGAAAGATATAGCCCGCGACCTTATCAAGCTCTATGCTGCCAGGCGTGAGGAGAAAGGATTCGCATTCTCCCCCGACTCGTATCTGCAGCAGGAGCTGGAAGCATCGTTCATCTACGAGGATACCCCTGATCAGCTTACAGCCACACAGGCGGTGAAGGCCGATATGGAGAGCGACCGCCCGATGGACCGCCTGATATGCGGCGATGTGGGCTTCGGCAAGACTGAGGTGGCCATACGTGCCGCATTCAAGGCTGCAACTGACGGAAAGCAGACTGCTGTTCTTGTGCCCACCACGGTGCTGGCCTATCAGCATTTCCAGACGTTCAGCAAACGCCTGAAAGAGCTTCCCGTGCGTGTCGACTATATCTCACGCGCACGTACAGCCAAGCAAGTCAAGCAGATATTGGCAGATCTGGCCGAGGGTAAGATTGATATCCTTATCGGTACGCATAAGCTTATAGGCAAGAGCGTGAAGTTCAAGGACCTCGGGCTCCTTATCGTGGACGAGGAGCAGAAATTCGGAGTGGCCGTCAAGGAGAAGCTCAAGCAGCTGAAGACGAATGTCGATACACTCACCATGAGTGCCACACCTATTCCGCGCACTCTGCAGTTCTCACTGATGGGCGCGCGTGACCTGTCGGCCATCACCACACCTCCGGCCAACCGTTATCCGATAGTGACCACCGTAAGTGCCCTCACGGACGATACACTGGCTGAGGCGATCAATTTCGAGATGTCGCGCAACGGTCAGGTATTCATAGTCAATCCGCGTATCGAGGGACTTCATGAACTTGAGGCCATGGTGAAGCGGCTTGTGCCTGATGCACGCACCATCGTGGCTCACGGACAGATGCCTCCCGAGCGGCTGGAGCAAGCCATCATTGACTTTGCCAATCATGACTACGACATTCTGCTTGCCACCACCATCATTGAGAGCGGCATAGATATGCCTAATGTCAATACCATAATCATCAACAATGCCCAGAACTTCGGCCTAAGCGAGCTGCATCAGTTGCGAGGCCGAGTGGGTCGCAGTGCCCGGAAGGCATTCTGCTATCTTACCGTACCGTCGCATATCCCGTTGTCGCCCACCGCACGGCGCCGCCTGCAGGCCATAGAGAGCTTCAGCGACCTTGGCAGCGGTATACATATAGCCATGCAGGACCTCGACATACGCGGTGCCGGCAATCTGCTTGGTGCCGAGCAGAGCGGATTTATTGCCGATCTGGGCTATGAAACGTATCAGAAAATCCTGAAAGAGGCTGTCACCGAGCTCCGGACCGAGGAATTCGGCGATGCCTCGCTTGCTCCGGGCGACAATGCCGGCGAGGAAGAGTATGTGGCCGACTGCGTGATAGAGAGCGATATGGAACTTCTCCTTCCTGCCGACTATGTGCCTCAGGAGAGTGAACGCATATCGCTTTATCAGGAGCTTGACTCAATAGAACGCGAGCTGGATCTGCAGGCGTTTACCGCGCGCCTGAAGGACCGCTTCGGAAAGATTCCGCATGTCACGGCCGAGCTGCTTCGTATTCCGCGCGTGCGCCGGCTGGCCCGTAGGCTCGGTATTGAGAAGGTAGCTTTGAAGCAGGGTATGATGTACACTTATTTCGTTGATGACTCGAATAAGGCTTACTATCAGTCGCCCATGTTCGGGCGGATGCTACATTATCTGCAGACTCACTCATCGCGCTGTGCCATACGCGAGCGCAACGGACGCCGTAGTTTTGCCATACGCAATGTCGGCACCGTTGAGGAAGCGCAGGCAATTCTCACTGAGATACTTGACATGGCTGCGCTCTGATTAGGTTAAAATTACTTAAAACAAAAACGATGGTGGGAGCTAATACTCTTGTCATCGTTTGTTTTATGGTTAAAAATTATTTTATTTGCATCCTACATACTTAAATCAATCACTCGAATAGTAAAGGATTATGAAACACTTAAAGGGAATTTTAGCTATTAGCCTGTCAAGCCTTATGATGGCATGCAGCTCCAATGATGAGCCGCCGGTAAACACTGAATCACGTGCAATGATGACTCTTGATGTTCAGGAGCAAGCGAAGGTGCAATCGATCAATCATTTTGGCATAACCATGCTTCAGTCTCTTGCCGCTAATCCGGAAAATGATGGAAATGTGCTGTTCTCACCTGTCAGTGCAGCTGTATTCACAGGCATGCTGGCCAATGGCGGTGACGCAAGCGTGCAGCAGGCTGTGGCCAAGGCATTCGGCATGCCGGGAGAGTCAATAGATGGGCTTAACAAGGTGATGGGGCGGCTTCTGAAAGAGGTGCCTCAGACCGATTCGAAGAATAAGCTGGCATTTGCCAATGGCATGTGGTTCAGCTCTGACCGTACGGTGAAGGAGAGCTACCGTAAGGCTATGAATGATGTTTTCGATGCTGAGATTTCAAGTGTAGCGGCTTCGGTCGATTATGTGTCATTGATCAATAAATGGTGTGCTGATAAGACGGGCGGCCTTATAAAAGATGTTTCCCGTCCGGAAATGTTGCTGCCCGTAACGGCCAATGCTACTGTATTCAAAGGGGAATGGAACGAACCGTTTGATACAAAGAATACCGGAAAGAGAAAGTTTACCAATGCTGACGGAGCGGCGGTAGATGTGGATATGATGAGCGGCGAGCAGCGTATGCAGGTGATGACCACAGAATATGGCACATTTGTACAGATGCCTTACTACCTCGAATCATATATAGCTGTCATAATGCTTCCTAATGAAAATACTACACTTGGAGAAGCAGTGGCGGCCATTACGGAGCGCGATATCGATAAAGCTGTGTCATGGAATGGCGGAAACAAGGGCTATATCACCATGCCATGTGTTGACATACCGCATCAGAGGATTTCTCTTGAGGAAGCTCTGGAGTCAGCAGGACTTGACGGCCTTTTTGATTCCGACAAAATGACCGGTATTACTGAGGAGACATTTGGTATGAATGCCGTGGAGCAGCACTCTACTCTTACCATAGATGAAAAAGGCACCAAATCAACTTCTGTGACTGTTGGAATGTTGCTCGGCTCCAGTTCTCCTGGGTCTGCTGCTCCGGTAGTGATAACTGTTGACCGTCCGTATCTGTTTATGGTAGTGCATACTGACAGCAAAGCTATCATAACATCGGCTATGATACGTCAGCTCTAAAACTATTTATCAGGATAAACTATAGGGGGCCGGGCCGTTTTGGGCTTGGCTCCCTTGCTTTTTAACATATTGGCTCTTAACTATTGGCGGCTCCGGATTGTTGTAAAAATGATATGTTAATCTATAAAACGCTATAACATAATGATCCGTAATATTTCATTTGCAGAACTCCAACAGGCAGCACAATCGGCCTACGATGAGGTGAAGGGTATGACAGGGGGCGCCAATGCCAACTATATACCATATCTGGCTAATATCGACAGCTCGCTTTTCGGGCTGACAATTGTCACATCGGACGGCCGTCAGATCAATATCGGCGATACCGGCTACCGTTTCGGTATAGAATCGGTGAGCAAGGTCCACACAGCCATACTGATACTGAAACAGTATGGTGCGGAGGCGGTGCTTAAGAAAATCGGTGCCGATGCCACGGGACTGCCATTTAACTCTATTTTCGCCATTCTGCTTGAGAATGACCATCCATCAACGCCACTGGTCAACGCCGGAGCGATATCGGCATGCTCGATGGTGAAGCCGCAGGGCGACAGCGATGCCAAGTGGATGGCTATAACAGAGAATATTGAAGCATTGTGCGGTTCGGCTCCCGAACTGATTGATGAGCTTTACAAGAGTGAATCGGAAACGAATTTCAACAACCGCGCCATTGCATGGCTGTTGAAGAACTATGGCCGGATATATGATGACCCTGATATGAGTCTTGACCTCTATACCCGACAGTGCTCTCTCGGCATTACCTGCACGCAGCTCGGCATAGCGGCTGCCACAATAGCCTTTGGGGGGCATAATCCGGTTACCGGCAGTCAGGTATTCCCGGCTGAACTTGCTCCGAAAATCACCACTCTTATCTCATCCGTTGGCTTCTATCAGAATACCGGCGACTGGCTATACACGTCGGGTATTCCGGCCAAGAGCGGTGTGGGAGGCGGTGTGCTCGGTGTGCTGCCGGGTGTGATGGGTATCGCCGCGTTCGCACCTCCGCTTGACAGCGCCGGCAATTCGGTCAAGGCGCAGGCTGTGGTGAAAGGGGTGATGAACCGTCTGGGACTCGGAGTGTTCAATGGCGACAGTGTGACAATAACTGACTAATATATACTGCTATGAAACAGCAAATAAAACAGACGGCCAAGCTGAGCTTCTTCACGTTGGCCATGATGAACGTGGTGGCCGTAGTGTCGCTCCGAGGGCTACCGGCCGAGGCTGAATATGGGATGTCGTCAGCCTTCTATTATCTTTTTGCAGCCCTTGTATTCCTGATTCCTGTGAGCCTTGTGGCCGCAGAGCTTGCCGCTATGTTTGCTGACAAGCAGGGTGGACTGTTCCGCTGGGTAGGTGAGGCGTTCGGTAAGAAAGCCGGATTTCTTGCCATATGGCTGCAGTGGATCGAATCGACCATATGGTTCCCTACGGTGCTTACCTTCGGAGCCGTGTCGCTCGCATTCATTGGCATGGACCACACGGCCGATTCGCATCTTGCCGCCAATAAGGTGTACACTCTGGTTGTGGTGATGGCTATCTATTGGATAGCTACTTTCATATCGATGAAAGGGCTCGGATGGGTAGGCCGTGTGTCGAAGATAGGTGGTATGGTAGGTACTGTGATTCCTGCCGGCATACTTGTGGTACTGGGTGTGATATACCTTGCCACCGGAGGAACCTCGCAGATGAATTTTCACGGCCATTTCTTCCCTGATCTGACTAATATTGACAATCTGGTGCTTGCATCGTCCATATTCCTGTTCTATGCAGGTATGGAGATGTCGGGTCTGCATGTGAAGCAGATGCAGAATCCGGCGGTCAACTACCCGAAGGCGGTGTTTGTAGGCGCGCTGATAACGGTGCTTATATTCGTGCTTGGCACCTATTCTCTCGGCGTGATTATCCCGGCTAAGGATATCAACCTTGTGCAGAGTCTGCTCGAAGGGTTTGACAATTACTTCGTGGCGTTTCACATTCAGTGGGCCTCACCTATAATGGCCATAGCGCTTGCTTTCGGTGTGCTTGCAGGTGTGCTTACGTGGGTTGCCGGTCCGTCAAAAGGTATTCTGGCGGTAGGCAAGGCCGGCTATCTGCCTCCTTTCTTTCAGAAGACAAATAAGAATGGGGTACAGCGCAATATCCTTATTGTCCAGGGTATAGCAGTGTCGCTTCTTGCGTTGCTGTTCGTGGTGATGCCGTCGGTACAGAGCTTCTATCAGATTCTTTCGCAGCTCACCGTGCTGCTGTATCTTGTGGCGTATCTGCTGATGTTTGCCGCCGTGATATATCTGCGCTACTCGTATAAGAATGGAGCGCGTCCGTTCCGAATCGGCAAGAAGGGCAACTTCCTCCTGTGGATTGTGGCCGGCGTGGGCTTCCTTGGATCACTCCTGGCGTTTATCCTCAGTTTCTTCCCGCCTTCGCAGATATCCATGGGCTCCAATGCCGTATGGTTCGGGGTACTGATAGGAGGACTGGTGCTGTTTGTGGGAGCGCCGTTTGTGATACTCGCGTTCCGCAAAAAGTCATGGATTGACCCAACGAGCGATTTCGAACCGTTCCATTGGGAGAAGCCGGAGGTGCCTCAGGCCGAGACCACTACCGCCGACAAACAGGAATCCACCGACGGTGTGACTGACAAAGAGTCATAGCCGTCACAGCATAGACAGTTGATAATCCTTTTCACCATCCACCTCTTGGCGCTTACGGTGAAAAGGATTATCTTTGTGTAACCAAAACCGAATCAGATGGATTACCGCATATTTCCCCCGCAGCAACTGCTCCAGACACGTACATCGCTCCCGCTTTCAAAAAGCGAGTCAAACCGTGCGCTGATAATCTCAGCCCTGACTCCCGGCGGCAATATGCCTGCCGTGGTAGCTGAGTGCGATGATACTGCCGCTATGCTTTCAGTGCTGAACTCGCTTGACAGCAGGGAGGTGAATGTAGGAGCTGCCGGTACGGCCATGCGTTTTCTTACTGCGCTTGCTGCCGTGACTTCAGGTATCGATATGGTGATTGACGGGAGCGAGCGGATGCGTCAGCGTCCCATTGGGCCGCTTGTCGATGCGCTCAGGCAGTGCGGAGCCTCGATAGAGTATGCCGGAACAGAGGGATTCCCGCCCCTGCATGTTACGGGACGTGCCCTTGAGGGTGGCGAGGTTACGGTTGATGCTTCGGTAAGTTCCCAGTTCATATCGGCGCTTATGATGGTGGCCCCCTGTATGGCAAACGGGCTGCGGATAAATATGGCCGGCGAGGCTGTATCCGAATCGTATCTGAGGCTCACTGCTGCCATGATGGAGCGTGCCGGGGTGACAGCCGAATTCGAGCGTGGAACTATCGACATCCCTTCAGCAAAGTATACTCCGGTCAACTGGACTATCGGTGCTGACTGGAGCGCGGCCTCCTACTGGTATGAAATAGAAGCGCTCACCTCCGGATTTGTGACGCTTGACGGTCTGGATGCCGACAGCCGGCAGCCGGACAGGAAAGTGGCCGATATATTCAGCAACCTCGGAGTCCTCACCGAATGGGAGGGCGAAGAGGGGGGTATTGACCTGATGGCTTCGCCTGAACTGTCGCCCCGGATGGTCATGGACCTCTCGGATAATCCTGATCTGGCTCAGACTGTGATAGTGACATGCGCCATGCTTGGTGTGCCATTCCTGATTTCCGGACTTGAAACCCTCTCGATAAAGGAGACTGACCGCATTAAAGCTCTCTACACAGAGCTTCTGAAGATAGGGATTGTGACAGATATCAGCGTGGCCGGACGGATGGAATGGGACGGTTCGCGCAGGCCTATCGCCGAATTGCCTGAATTTGATACATATGCCGATCATAGGATGGCAATGTCGCTGGCTCCGGTGTCAATCTATATCCCGGGCATAGTGGTCCGCGATGCGGGAGTCGTGGCCAAGTCATATCCGGGATATTGGGATGTGCTGCGCAATGCCGGATTTCTTGTAGCCGATGCCTCGCTCCCCGTCGAGGAGATGCAGCGGCTGATTGATGAACATATTGCTGAAGAATAAATGATACTTGCTCTGTATATACTTCTGGCGCTTGTGGCCGTCGGTGTGGTGCTGAGGATATTCCATAAGCCTCAGGACCCTGCAGATGCCGGTGACAGCGCTGACCTCTCTGCCGCCGACAGCGCCGGTGAGGAATGCTGCGGCATGCATGTGACCTGCGAGCGCGATTCGCTGCTGGCTGCCGTGAGCAAGGAGATAGAATATTATGATGACGAGGAGCTTGACGCCTACCGCGGCACAGCTCCGGATGCCTATACTGACGAAGCTGTTGAGGAATTCCGCAATGTGCTTCTCTCGCTTCTACCTCACGATATAGCCGGATGGGCACGCAGTCTGCAGCTGCGCGGTATCGAGTTGCCCTCGGCGGTGAGGGACGAGCTGCTCCTTATCGTGTCGGAGGCACGACTCAATGCACATAAACAATGATTGATATATTTCAGTACATATTTTTCCGTAACGCCCTTGCCGGTATCTGCATAATCAGCCTGGCATCGGCGATGATAGGCACATACATAGTGAGCCGTAGGCTTGTGGCTCTGAGCGGAGGTGTGACGCACGCCTGCTTCGGAGGACTCGGACTCGGTTACTTCCTGGGCATAAATCCGCTGGTGGCTGCCTCGGTGTTTGCTATCGGAGCCTCGGCCGGGGTGGAGTGGATGTCGTCGCGCCACCGGATCCGTGAGGATTCGGCCATAGCTGTAGTGTGGGCGCTCGGCATGGCCATAGGCATCATGTTTGTGTTCCTTACACCCGGATATGTACCTGAACTGAACAGCTTCCTGTTTGGCAACCTGCTTACTATCAGCGGGTCCGACCTTATGGCGTTTGGTATCTACACGGTAGTGCTGATGCTGTTTTTCGCCTTGTTCTACCGCCGTATCGTGGTATGTGCATTCGACCCCGATTTCGCACGTGTGAGCCGGCTTCCAGTAAGGTTTATCAATTACAGCATGACAGTGCTTGTAGCCGTTTGTATTGTGCTTACCATCCGTCTGGTAGGAGTGATGCTGCTCATGTCAATGCTCGCTCTGCCGCAGCTTATTGCTGAGATCTATTTCCGCAAGTTCGGTGCCATCATGGTAATGTCGGCCATCGTATCGGTGTTTGCCTCGGTAGCCGGACTGATGACGGCTGCTGTCGTAGATGTGCCCGGATCAGCCATAATAGTGCTGATACTTGTGGTGGTGTATCTGCTGCTTCGTATAATCAAAGCCTTCACGCGATGAAACGGATAGTGTATGCGGCGCTGATTATGGCGGGTGTCTTTCTGTTGCAGTCATGCAGCCTGAAGAAGAACACCGCGGCCTCACGCCGGTATACCGAATTCATAACCCGCTATAATATCCACTTCAACGGGCATGAACATTATGTGCAGACTCTCAAGTCAATGGAGCAGAACTATGAAGATGACTACAGTCAGATTCTGTACATTCACCCCGCGGCGGCAAAGGCCAATGAGCGGGCACCGCAGCCTACGGGCGATTTTACACGTTCGATAGAGAAAGCACAAAAAGCGATTCAGCTCCGCTCCATCAAGAAGCGCCCGGCACGTAAGGCCGGAAAGGGTAATGATCCGGCCTACAAGGCATGGCTGAAGCGTGAGGAGTATAATCCGTTCCTGCACAATGACTGGCTTATGATGGGGCGTAGCCAGTACATGAATGGCGATTTCCTTGGGGCGGCATCAACGTTCTTCTACATAAGCAAGCACTTCGGCTGGCTTCCTACCACTGTGACGGAGGCAAAGCTGTGGCAGGCACTGAGCTATTGTGCCGTCGATTGGCTTTTTGAGGCGGAGAGTGTGCTCGAACGGATAAAAGATAAGGAACTTACCGACGACAACCTGAAGCGGCTCTATGCCATGGCCTATGCCGACCTGTATGTGCGGAGCCGCAAATGGGACAAGGCTATCCCGATGCTTGACGAGGCTGCGCGGTTGAGCAAAGGCGTTCAGCGCAATCGCCTCTATTTCCTGCTGGGGCAGGCCTACCAGTCGAGCGGCGACAAGCGGATGGCCTACGAGGCATTTAAGAAAGCCGGCTCCGGCGGAGTGTCATATCGCGCCAAGTTCAATGCGCGCATAAAGCAGAGCGAGGTGTTTGACGGTGCCGACATTGAACCCGAGGTCAAGGCTCTGCGCGGTATGCTGAAATATGGGCGCAATGCCGACTATCTTGACCAGATCTACTATGCCATAGGCAATCTCTATCTGTCGCGTGCCGACACTACCGAGGCCATGCAGAATTATCGTATGGCCGTTAAAGAATCCAAGCGCTCCGGTATTGACAAGGCTCTTGCGCAGATGACTCTGGGCGGACTATATTTCTCCCGCGGGGAGTATGATCTGGCTCAGCCATGCTATTCCGAGGCTATGCCCCTGATTCCTGAGACATATCCTGACTATGCCAATCTGCGCCGCCGCAGTGATGTGCTTGACGAGCTTGCCGTCTACTCGCAGAACGTCACCCTTCAGGACTCACTGCTGAAGTTGTCGTATCTCACTCCCGAACAACAGCAGGAGGTGGCCGCACGTCTGGTGGCCGAGCTTAAGGAGCGGGAACGCAAAGAGGCGGAGGATGCCCGGAGGGAGGAGTATCTTGCCAATCAGGCGGCGCAAGGCAACGGACTGCAGCTTAATCCAGGCTCCACATCGGCTCCTTCGACCTTTGCAATGAACAGCGACAATTCATGGTACTTCTACAATACCGCCACCCGCAATGCCGGCCGCACTGACTTCCAGAAGCGCTGGGGTAGCCGCAGGCTTGAGGATGACTGGCGCCGCAGGAATAAAAATAGTTTCAGCCTGAGCGAATTTGAGCAGACTGATGATGACATGGCCGATGCTGAACAGGTCGAGGAGGGCGCTGCGGAAGAAAAGGATCGTGAGACGGTGGCACATGAAGCTGACCCGCACTATCCGGAATATTATCTGAAGCAGATTCCCTCGGACGATGCCGAGCGGGCGGTGGCGAATGATGTGATTCAGGACGGCCTGTACAATATGGGTATCATTCTGAAGGATAAGCTCCGTGATTATGCAGCGGCTGAGCGTGAGTTCAATACTCTGCTGTCGCGCTATCCTGACAATGTCTACCGCCTGGATGTGTACCACAATATGTATCTGATGAACCTTATACGCGACGACCGTGCGGAGGCGGAGCGTTACCGTCAGCTTATATTGGCTGACTTCCCTGAATCGAAGTATGGTGAGGCCCTGCGCGACCCGGCACATGCCGAAAAGCTGATAGCCATGGATTCGATACAGGCTGCTGCCTACGACCGTGCGTATGCCGCTTATATGAACAATGACAATTCTGCCGTGCATAGGATAACGTCGGATATGCGGCGCGATTATCCGCTGGGACGCATAATCCCGAAATTCATGTTCCTTGACGCGCTTTCGTACGTTACTGAACGCAATCCGGAGAAGTTCGGGCAGGTGCTTCAGGAGCTGCTTGAACGTTATCCTGATACTGACGTCAGCCCCTTGGCCTCGGAGTATCTCCGACAGCTGCGGCAAGGGCGCAAGCTCAACAGCAGCGGCGGGAATCTGCGCGGCATGGTATGGAGCACACGTCTGGCCTCCGACAGCGCTTCAGTGAGTCTGGCGGACGCTCCGGCAGAGTTTGACTTCACGGATAAGAATGCCCCGCATCTGCTTGTCATGCTTTATCCGGTTGACAAGGTTGACCAGAAGCTGCTTCTGTTCGATGTGGCGCGCTTCAACTTCAATTCATTCACCGTGCGTGACTTTGACCTTGAGCAGATGAACTTCGGCAATCTCGGATTGTTGATTGTAAGCGGATTCCATTCAGAGGCCGATGTCAACCGTTACCGCTCCATGATAGAGAAGAACGGCGTCATGACGCTGCCGTCCGATGTTATTCCGGTGGTGATATCAAAAGCTAATTTCGATATCCTGCTCAGTCAGGGACGCAGTTTCGAGGAATATTTCGATGCCGTGGGCGATGACCGTCTGCGCCGTACACATACCGAGGTCCTTCCGGAAGAGGAATTCCCGCCGGCCGAAGAGATGTATCCGCCGGCCACCGACGAGGCTCCCGCCGTAGAGGATTCGATGGATGTGGAGCTGGATGATGTGCTGAAGGATGAATTGCAGGCGGAGCCTGAGCCCGAAGTGCAACCGCAGCGTAAGGAGCAGCCGAAGAAACCGGATGTGCCTCCTCCGGCACCCAAGAAGCCTGTGGCCCCACCTGCCGTGCCGAAAAAGCAGACGCCTGATGAACCGGAGATTCCCGAGGGTTCCGAGGGTGATGACCCGCTTCTTGACTGATAGAAAAACAATGCAGATATGAAGAACTCCATACTATGGGCTGATGATGAAATTGACCTTCTGAAGCCCCACATAATGTTCCTCAGGAACAAAGGCTATGATGTGGTGACCGTCAACAACGGCACCGATGCCCTCACGCTTGTGGGCGAACAGGATTTCGACCTTATAATCCTTGATGAGAATATGCCGGGTATCACCGGCCTTGAGACGCTTGCCCGTATCAAACTGATAGCTCCCCACATTCCGGTAATCATGATTACCAAGAGCGAGGAGGAGAACATCATGGATCAGGCTGTGGGCAGCAAAATAGCCGATTATCTTATCAAACCGGTGAATCCTAATCAGATACTTCTGTCAATTAAGAAGAATCTGCATTCCAATGAACTCGTATCGGAGCAGACTTCCACCGATTATCGTCAGGAGTTTGGACGGATATCGTCGGAAATAAATGACTCATATAGCTTCGCTGACTGGTGCGATCTTTATAAAAAACTTACACACTGGGAGATAGAGCTTGCCGAAGCGGCCGGCGATATGGCCGAGCTGCTTGATATGCAGAAAAATGAAGCCAATACGGCGTTCGGTAAATTTATCCGTAAGAAATATGCCGGATGGATGGATCGTGAGGCCCCGGATCGTCCGCTGATGAGTCCTGACCTGTTCAAGGCAAAGGTGTTCCCGCATCTTGACCGGCAGGAGAAACTGTTCTTCATACTGATTGATAACTTCCGGCTTGACCAATGGCGTATGCTGCGTCCGCTGCTGGCTGACAGGTTTACATTCGATGAGGATCTGTATTGTTCTATTCTTCCCACCGCAACGCAGTATGCCCGCAACGCTATTTTTTCGGGGCTGATGCCGGTGGATATAGCCCGGATGTTTCCCGAACTATGGGTCGACGAGGACGAGGAGGAGGGAAAGAATCTCAATGAATCGCCACTTATCGAAACCCAGTTCAAGCGCTTCCGCCGCCAATGCCGGTTCTCCTACAATAAGGTCAATGACTCGGCCGCCGCGGAGAAGCTTCTGCGCGATTTCTCGCAGCTTGAGCAGAATGACCTGAATGTGATAGTGTTCAACTTTATCGATATGCTGTCACATGCCCGTACGGAGAGCCGCATGATCCGCGAGCTTGCGGCCAATAATGCGGCCTACCGCTCTATTACCGAATCATGGTTCCGTCATACGCCGGCCATTGACCTGTTCCGCCGTATTGCCGACAAGGGATACCGTATAATCCTTACCACGGACCATGGGACAATACGTGTGGACAATCCGGTGCGTGTGGTGGGGGAGAAGAACACCAACACCAATCTGCGGTATAAACTTGGGCGTAATCTGGGCTATAATGCCCGTCAGGTATATGAAATGAAGCGTCCGCAGGAATTCGGGCTGCCGTCGCCGCAGGTGTCCACGGCCTATATCTTCGCTACCGGACGTGACTTCTTCGCCTATCCTAATAATTATAATTATTATGTACAATATTACACCGGGACATTCCAGCATGGAGGCATATCTATGGAGGAGATGCTTGTGCCGGTGGTAACTCTCAATCCGAAATGACTGACCGTATAGATATTGATGTGGCCGGACTGGAGGCTCTTCCCGCGGCTGCCCGACAGATAGTGGACTTCCTCGGAAGTGATGTGCGTGTAGTAGCCTTTCATGGCGAAATGGGCGCGGGAAAAACCACTCTTATCCGTGAGATATGCCGCGAGTGTGGCGTAGATGTGTCAGAGGCCAATTCACCCTCATTCTCGATTATCAACGAGTATGCCTCGGCCGACGGACCTCTGTATCATTTTGACCTGTATCGCCTTAATTCGCCTGAAGAGGGACTTGATATAGGTGTGGAGGATATTCTCTACTCCGGTTCGCTCTGTCTGCTTGAATGGCCTGAAATGATAGGTCCGCTTGTGCCTGACGATGCCGCGCATCTGTATATATCCGAGACTCCTGACGGGGTGAGGCATATAGCTCTGGAGGTCGACAGATGAGTCTGCGTGCCGCCACTCTGATTCTGATAGGACTTCTTGCATTGGCGGGAGGCCTGTGTCTGTATGTATCGATACGGGGGTCGGAGTGGTTCTTCCGGTCAGCGAGTGTGCGTGCGCTCACATCAAGGCTTGAGCGCCGGAGCGCACGGCTTATTTATGCTGCCATAGGTATCTGTATCCTCTGTATGGTAGGGCGGATGATAGCTGACCTCTATTAAGCCGTCCCTTGGTGGCTGTTGCGGGGATGATGCGCTATTATCTCTTCGCGCAGACGTGAGCGGTCGATGTGGATATAGATTTCTGTGGTGGTGATGCTCTCATGGCCCAGCATCTGTTGTATGGCCCTGAGATTGGCTCCTCCTTCAAGCAGATGTGTGGCGAAAGAGTGGCGCAGGGTGTGAGGTGATATATTCTTCGTTACGCCCGCTTCCGAGGCCAGGCGCTTGATGATATAGAATATCATGACCCGGGTAAGGGGATGGCCGCACCGGTTGAGAAACAGAATATCGCGTCCGTCCGTCTTTATTTTGAGTCGTTCACGTTCGGGCAGATATGCACGTATCTCATTTACGGCGGCATCTGACATGGGGACTATACGCTCCTTGTCGCCTTTGCCGTGCACCAGCAGGTAACGCTCGTCAAGAAATGTCCGGCTTATGCGCAGTTCGGTCAACTCCGACACACGCAGTCCGCATCCGTAGAGTGTCTCCATTATGGCGCGGTTGCGTTGGTATTCGGCTGATTTCGGGTCAATAGCCTCTATCATGGCATCAATCTCCGCCACGCTAAGCACATCGGGTAGTTTCCGAGTGGTCCGCGGTCCCTCAAGCAGCAGCGAGGGATTTGATTCAACATATTTTTCTGCCATCAGGAAGCGGAAAAACGCTTTTATGCCTGATATGATTCTGGCCTGTGAACGCGATGAAATGCCAAGGTCATGAAGCCCGGCAGCAAACGCTGTGAGCGAATCCAGACTTATCAATCCGGGGTGAAACCGTGAATGCTCTGTTGTGATGAAATCCACAAGTTTAGCTGCATCGTCATGATATGCCGTGCGGGTATTGGCCGACAAACCCCGTTCGAGCTGCAGATATGCGTCAAATTCGGCCAGGATACGTACCGGTGATATCTCCGAACTGGATTCAATCATATTATTATATCGAAGTGCTGGCGCGGCAGATAGCTGAAGCCGGCTACAATGGCTGTACGCCGTCCTGCAAAACTCATGCCGCGGGTCATTCCTGCAGTGACCCGGGCAAGTGTATTGCTTATGCGGGGTACATTGACAAGGACCACCACTCCGCCGGCGGAAACAGTACGTCTGAGCTGTGCCATCTCCTCGGATGTGAGCTCCGTGGCGCAGTCGGCCACAGCCATCTGCGGAACAGAGTCGCAATCCGTGGCTACGCACTCGGTGTCATGCCGGGTGAGCGACAGTACCTGCTTCAGGATCACAGCGTCCTTGCCATATACTGAAAAGCGGGTGACGTCAAACCGGCATGCTATCCGGAAAACCAGTTTCAGGTCCGATTCCCGGCACTCTGATTTATGTGCCAGTTCCTCTATAGCGGTATAGGCATAGTAGGAGTTGCGGCACCGTATGGTGTCACGGATAAAGCTGTAGGCAAACGGAGAGTGGACTCCGAAGCCTTTTGACCGGGCCAGCCGGCGGGGTGTTTTAATCAGACGTCTTAGCCGGCTCATCAGGGTTGGATTCCTTTTTACGACGTCCGCCGATGAACCATACCGCGATAGCACCGGCACATAGCAGATATGTGATGATGATGGCTACGGTTGCGGCTGTGGAGGTGTTGCGGAGCGAGTCGGGGTCAAACCACATTTCTACCGTATGGCTTCCTGCCGGGAGCTTTATGGCGCGGAGAATGTAGTTTACGCGGGCTATTTCGGCGGGTTGGCCGTCGATGGTAGCTTTCCATCCCCAGGGGAAATAAACCTCGGAGAATACAGCTACACCGCCTTTTGCCGATGATGCGTGATAGCGCAGACGATCAGGAGCGTAGGATGTGAGGCTGATGGTGTCGCCGGCGCTTTTGGGAGCCGAGGAGCCGAGGAGCTGTTTGAAGCTGTTGTCGGCCACTGCGGTTCGGGACGGATCGATTTTCGACAGTGCGTCCATCTCGGCATCGGCACCGGATGTGTAGGTGACATTGTCCACCATCCAGGCATTGCCCATGGCCTCGGGGTTGCGCATGGGATTGCCGGCCATATCCACAATGTAGCGGGCATTGAGCATGTTCAGCACATTCCAGTCAGCATCAGTCTGCGAGCCGTCGAGGAAGTGGGTCAGATGGCGGTCGATGATATCCTGATAGCGGGCTAATTTTGCAGCGTGGTAGCCACCGATGGTCTTATGGCGGTAGGAGGGTGCAGCACTCCAGAATTCTGGTATGTTCATCACACGGTAGCTCTGTGTCGTGTCCTGGAGTATGGCTCTGTCAGTGTCCGTGAGGGGGAACGGCTCTCCCTGAGCCAGACGGCGGGGGAGGAAGCTCTCGGTGTCAAGGTAGCGCTTGTCAGCCATAAAGAGGTCGCCGAATATGATGATTCCGGTAAGCGCCACAGCTATTCCGGCTGAAAGACGGCGGCGGAAGAAGAGTACAAGAATGCCCATGCCGGCAGCCACGATGAGGAAGCTGCGCATTGCATCGCTTTCAACCATTGAATTGCGCAGTGACTCTACGGCGGCATATATTCTCGGGTTGTCAAGACTGAAATACTGTACGGTCTGAGCATCGGCTCCCTGTGCCGACATGCTCTGTGATATCATGGCGGCTATCTGACGGTCGCGTTCCACAACTGCATCGCCGTAGATGCCGGGAGCAACAATTCCGAGCAGACAGAGTCCGAGGACTATTCCGAAGCTCCACAGGAACGGCTTGCGGTAGCGCTCCCATGCTTCCTCGGGTTTGCATGTGAACAGCTGCTGCAGGGCCATGGCGGCAAGCAGAGGCATGGTGAATTCAGCTATGACCAGGATGCTTTCCACTGTACGGAACTTGCTGTACATGGGCATGAAGTCAATCATCAGGTCGGTCAGTGCCATGAAGTGGCGTCCGAGCGCCAGGAGGATTGAAAGGGCGGTGAGGATAACCAATGCCCATTTGAGCGGGCCGCGTACAATGACACAGCCCAAAATGAACAGAGCCACGATAAGCGCTCCGACGTATACCGGGCCGTTTGTGCCTTCCGGGTCGCCGAAATACTGGCTCATATAGTCAAGATATGATGCTTCCTGAGCCGAAATTGTACCGGCATTGACCATATCCTTGGCCGCGTCCAGGTCGGAAAGACTCATCATCTTGTTGTCACCCTTTTCAGGTTTGTTTGAGGCTCCACCCTTGATGTTAGGGATCAGCAGTGAGAAGCTTTCGCTTGGAGTGTAGCTGTACTGGGTTATATAGTCGCGGTCAAGTCCGGCGGTGGTTTCAGCAGCATCAGCCGATTGAGCGCGTGTCAGTTCGGAATGACCGCCACGCATAGTCTGCTTGGAGTATTCGTAGGTGTTGTACAGGCTTGGAAGATTGGCCCCGACTGCGAGCACTCCGGCTCCGGCAAGGGCTGCGGTGCCTATGACCCATGTGCGGAGCTGCTTGGCGCGTATGGCCTTGATAAGGAATGCTATGGCTATGCCGGCCACTACAAACAGGAAGTAGTAGGTCATCTGTACATGGTTGGCTGCTATCTGAAGCATTCCGAATAGAGCCGTAAGTGCTGCGCCACCAAGGTATTTGCCGCGGTAGCAGAGCATCATGCCGGCTATCGTCGGAGGGATATATGCCAGTGTTATGAATTTCCACAGGTGGCCGGCCCCGATGATGATTACGAAATATGATGAAAGGCCGTAGGCTATGGCTCCGATCAAGGCCACATACCAACGCATGCGCATAGCCATCAGCAGTATGAAGAAACCTACCATCATCATGAACAGCAGATTGGCCGGAGAGGGGAGCCCAAGTCCCATCACAGTATTGAGCCAGCTGAACAGGTCGTTTGACGGATAGCTCGGTGAGATCTGGAATGTAGGCATACCGGAGAATAGCGAGCCGGTCCAGCGTGAGGATATTCCGGTGGCTTCGGCATAGGCCTTGGCCTCCTGCCCTATGGCAGCGCCCTGCTGCATGTCATGCTGCCGGAGTACGTTGCCCTGTATGGCATCCGGATAAAAGTAGATTACGGCTATGATGGCCATAACCGCGATTGAGCCCACAAAGCCCCAGAAACGGCGGCTGTGAAGCAGTTCCTTAATTTTTTCCATTAGGATAAAGTCTGTAATTTGTTGTAAAGCTACAAAAATCCCGGCTCTCAGCCAAACATGCCGTTTGTCAGGACGGTAACTCTGTGGATTGGCGGGTTAGAATTCAGGCTCGTTGGCCATATTCCAGATATTGAGATATGCGGCGCGGGTGATGTCGAGCATCTTATCCCAGTTGATGCGCTGCGGTTCGTCGGAGGGCATGTGATAGTCCGGGTGCCAGTCAGTGTGATACCATATCACCGGGATGTCGCGCTTTGCAAACGATCCGTTGTCGCCGCCACCTATCGGACGGTCCCATGCACGATAGTCAGGCTTGAGGTTAAATCCGTATTTTTCAATATCGGAGCGGAGCCACTTTTCAAATACCGGATGAGCCTCGGTATAGAAATACACCACATGCTCCGGATTGGCTTCATTGGTATTCCGGCCTATCATGTCGAAGTTGAGGTAGCCCTTGATTTTGTCGGCTATCGGAGCGGTGAGCATGAAATGCTCTGAGCCGAGCAGTCCTTTCTCTTCGCCATCCCATAGCGCGAAGATGACAGTACGTTCCGGCTGTACGCCTGATTCTACAAATGCTTTGGCTATCTGCAGCACGGCCTGTACGCCCGAGGCATTGTCGTCGGCTCCATTGTAAATCTGGTCGCCGTCAAGCAAAGGGTCGATGCCGAGATGATCATAGTGGGCGCCGATTATCACATACTCGTCGGGATTCTTACCCTCTATGCGGGCCATGACATTGCGCATCGGTATCCGCTGGTGAACCTCTTTCTTAAGCTCCGCTATTGAATCGGGGTGCACCTGATAGCGTGCTTTCTTCTGGCGCTCCTTGCGGTAAGCTGCAAAAGGCTGGAAATAGTCCTTGCCGTCCCACGGTTCAAGGCCGAGCTGACGGAAATATGACTCGATGTAGCGCGAGGCTATCCGTCCCTCATCGGAGCCGGCCTCACGGCCCTTAAGTTCATCGCTT
Organism: uncultured Muribaculaceae bacterium; assembly: GCA_910586895.1. Classification (GTDB taxonomy): domain Bacteria; phylum Bacteroidota; class Bacteroidia; order Bacteroidales; family Muribaculaceae; genus Paramuribaculum. Next base: position 114,939 of record CAJUIW010000002.1, read on the forward strand.
GCCATGAAGCCTATGTGAGCTTCTGCGGCATTGCGGCTGATAGTGGCCATGCCGCGTTCACGGGCTTCGCGAACAGTGCGCTGCTGTTTGGTCTCCTTGGCGGCATAAGCCGGAGCTGCGGCGATAAGCAGCGCCAGAGCAACTAATATCTTATTCATTTCAATGTGTTATAATGGTGAATCAGTGGTTACAAAGGTACTTTTTTAAGCGCTTATTTGCAAGTCCGGCTATTGATTGGCTTTAAGCTACGTGCACAACAGATGCGGATTTAGTGTTGAGATATTATGGATTATTGCTACATTTGCATATATATGAAGAAGATATTGTTAATAATAGCTGTTATATTTGCTTGCCTGCCGGCTTTCGGAGGCAGCTATACGGTTGAGTCTGTGCCTAATGTGCATCTGCAGAACCGCACACTTTATGTGACTAATCCTGACGGAATAATATCGGCTGAGGCTGAGGCGCGGATAAACAATACCATTGCCGGAGTGTGGGACAGCACTCGCTCGGAGATGGTGGTAGTGGCGCTCGATGCCATTTCCGGCTACGATGTCAATCAGTTTGCCACAAAGCTTTTTGAAGCCTGGGGCATAGGTAAGAAGGATACTGACAACGGTCTGCTTATGCTGATAGTGATGGATGAACGTCAGGTGGTGATACGCACCGGACGCGGCATGGAGGGAGTATTGCCCGACGTGATATGCGGACGTATCATCCGCGATGTCATTGTGCCGGAGTTCCGTGAGGGGAACTATGATGCCGGTATAGAGCGTGCGGTCGACATTATGGCCGGAGCGATCACCAATCCGGAGGCTGCACGCGAGCTTTACAGCAAATATGGCAATGACAGTGCAGCCAAGGCGGAAGAGGATTTCACGCTTGACGATATGCTCCGCTTCATGGCCTCGCTTGGAGCCGGTGCGGCTGTGATAATGCTGCTGATTGTCATATCGGCTATGTTCACATCACGAGGACAGGAGCCTCAGGAACGTTGGCGCAAGCTTAATTCGCTGAAGCCGGTGGCATTATTCTTATGCTTCTTCGGCCTCGGGATTCCGTTGATAGCCTATATCCCGCTTGTCATGATGATGCGGCGTATCCGTAGCCGTCATATATCATGCCCCAACTGCGGCCATAAGATGCGCAAGCTCAGCGAGGAGGCCGACAACGCTTATCTTACCCCTGCCCAGGATATGGAGGAGCGTCTTAACTCCATTGACTATGACGTGTGGCTTTGCAACAACTGCGGCGAAACGGATATCATCCCTTATGTCAACCGCAGTTCAAGCTATACGGAATGTCCGGTGTGTCATGCTCGTGCATGTTCGCTGTCGTCGGATAGGATTGTGGCCTCGCCCACACCCACCCGTGCCGGACGTGGAGTGCGTACCTACACATGCCGCAACTGCCATAATGCCTCGCAGGTGGCTTATGAGATACCCAAAGTGGTGGTAGCCCCTATCATTATCGGTGGAGGCGGAGGCCGCGGAGGTGGCGGCGGTTTCAGCGGAGGTAGCTTCGGTGGCGGTATGACCTCGGGTGGCGGAGCTTCCGGAGGTTGGTAAATAACTCAATCCAATAGATATAAATCATGACTGAATTTCTCTCAGAATACAATCTGCTCGGTCCGGTAATAGGACTATGTACATTTTTGATTATCGGCATTTTCCACCCTTTGGTTATAAAGGGCCATTACTATTTCGGCACCTCCATACGCTGGGTGTTCCTGATGGCCGGCATAGTATGTCTGGCGGCATCCATAGCTGTCAGCTCCATTGTCGGCTCGGTGCTGCTGGGTGTTGTGGCATTCTCTTCGTTCTGGAGCATAGGAGAGGTGTTGCAACAGGAGAAGCGCGTGGAGCGTGGGTGGTTTCCCGCTAATCCCCGACGCGCTTCGCGTAAGAAAGAGGCCGATAGTGCAGAGTGATTGTTGTCACTCCTGCTGATCGGTCAGATCGTCATATTTCTGGAATAGGAAGTCGTTGTACGGGAATCGTGCCATGTGTATCTCCTTGGCCTTCTCATACAGCAGATTCTTGAGTTCGTCAATATTGGTGCCTTTCTTGGCTGAAATAAATACGGCGTCATGCCCCATGCGGTTCATCCATGTGGCTTTCAGTTCGTCGAGCGACACATTCTCACGTGTGCCGGGGGTGAGATCATCATCAGCCTTCGGGGTGTACTTATAGGCATCGATCTTATTGAACACCATTATCATAGGCTTGTCAATACCGCCGCATACATCGGTAAGCGTGTGGTTGACTACCTCTATCTGTTCCTCAAAGTTGGGGTGTGAGATATCCACCACATGAACTAGGATGTCGGCATCGCGTACCTCGTCAAGTGTGCTCTTGAACGATTCGACAAGGTGCGTGGGGAGCTTGCGGATGAACCCTACGGTATCGGTCAGCAGGAAGGGGAGGTTGTCAATGATGACTTTGCGGACAGTGGTATCAAGGGTGGCAAACAGTTTATTTTCGGCAAAAACATCGCTTTTGCTCAGTAGATTCATGATGGTTGACTTGCCTACATTGGTATAACCTACAAGTGCCACACGGGTGAGCTTGCCTCGGTTTTTACGCTGTATGGCTTTCTGCCGGTCAATGCTGCGAAGCTCCTCTTTGAGGCGTGAGATCTTGTCGAGGATTATACGGCGGTCCGTTTCGATCTGTGTCTCACCCGGGCCACGCATGCCTATACCGCCCCGCTGGCGTTCAAGGTGTGTCCAGAGGCGGGTAAGACGTGGAAGCAGGTACTGATACTGTGCCAGTTCAACCTGCGTCTTGGCGTTGGCAGTCTGGGCGCGCTTGGCAAAAATGTCAAGAATCAGGCTTGTGCGGTCAAGAATCTTGATTTGAAGCTCGCGCTCTATGTTGGCCACCTGTTTCGAAGTGAGATCATCGTCAAATATGGCCATGCCCACATCGTTGGCCTCGACAAATTCTTTTATTTCAGCGAGTTTGCCTTTGCCTACGAATGTGCGTGAGTCACGCGACTGCAGGCGCTGCAGGAATTTCCCGACTGTTACAGCTCCAGCTGTGTCGGCAAGGAATTCAAGTTCGTCAAGATATTCGTTGGCCTTGGCTTCGTTCTGGTTTGGAGTAATAAGACCTACAAGTACGGCCCGTTCGGTACTCTCTTTATCAATTATCAAGTCTTTCATAATTCTAAAACATCAGGGGCGGGGAAATGTGCGCCGCACGTTGATTGAAATAGCTAAAAAGTTTCCGGCAGTGATGACGGACATTATTATTACAGCTGTCAGGATAGCTACCGCCGGCGAGCCGGTGTCGGCACCTATGGACTGCAGCGGCTCTTTCCACAGATGGCTGCCTATGAGCATCACTATGACTGACGCGCACAGTACGGCGGCATTGACAGCGACTACTATGATATAGTACAGGCGGGCAACAGATGCCGGCGCATAGCCCTGCATCATAAGGTCGCGCAGCTTCTCCCGGTTCTTCTGTAGCAGCAGGTAGATGCTCAGGAGCAGTATGAAGAACGCCAGAATGCTGATAATGGCGCCCACGGCAATGACTACGGCCGTGGTTACAGAGAGGAAATAGGCGGCACGTCCATTGTCAACCTTGTCGCCGGCACTCTCAAGCGAATTGCTCTCCAAATATTGCCGTATTGCCGGATCGCCGGGGGTATTTACCTCAACGATCAGGCGTGAGGGAGCACGAGCCGGCTCTTCGGAGAATTCGGCATTGGCCCACTTCAGGAACTCCTCCGGGACGGCTATGGTGTTGAGGCGTGAGGAGAATCCTACAATTCGTGCCTTGACCCACTGCTGACGTCCTGCTCCGCTGAGCGACAGCTGAAGCGGCACCATTGAAATCATACTCTCACTTATCTGCGGCAATCCGCGGGAGGAGGCAAATCCGAAGTTGTAAAGCGTAAGATACTCTTTGCTTATTATGACCGGTACAGGCTGTCCCGGCTGCCAGTGCCATCCGTCAGGTTCTACATCGAAGAACTCGGAGGGGATAGATTCAAGAAAGAGGGCTGTATTCAGTGCATTGCCACCCATATTCACGGATGCCGATACATTGAAATTGGATGATGTGAACCGCCCTACACGGCGTACCCATGGCTGTGCTTCAAGGTCGGCTATTTCTTCGTCATCAAACTCAGTCTTTGACGTGCCGAGCACCGAGCCGAGTCCGCTGACATGGTGCGACAGTATGAGGTAATCGCGGGATATGAACGAATCCTCGGCATTCCATACGGCGGTTATGTCGCGGTAGAACTGGATAGCCGTGATCACTATGGTCAGTCCGACAAGATTGGCCAGTGCGTAGCCTGCCAGTTGGGCCGCGCTTATGTTGTGGCGCAGGAGGCGCCATACCGGATTCTTCATCATAGCGACAATATGGAAGTGAATGGGAGTTGGATTTTGTTGCCTACGGATGTGGCTATGACGGCCGCACCGTTGCGGTCGGCCTCTTCGGCTATAAGTGATGCCGCAATGGAGTTGTTGCGCTCATCAAGGTGGCTTACCGGCTCATCGATAAGCAGAAAGTCAAAAGGCTGGCACAAGGCCCTGATGATGGCCGCACGCTGCTGCTGCCCTACGCTCAGCCGTGAGGCCGGTACGTCAGCCTTTTTGCCTATCTCCATCCGTTCAAGTGCCGATTTTATCCACTCTTTGGAGCGGAAACCGGTAAGACGGTTCTTTATGTCGATATTCTCCATCACGGTCAGCTCGGGAAACAGGCGCATCTCCTGAGGCAGATAGGCGAGGCTCTTCTGGCGCAGCTCGCACCAGCGCTCAATGCTGAAAGTGCTTATATCCTTGCCGTCAAACAGGATGCGTCCGGAGTAGTCGCCGCGATTGCCGTATATGAAGCTGCAAAGCGATGATTTGCCGGTGCCTGATTCAGCTTCAATCAGGTAATAGCCCCGCAGGGTGAAACGTACCTGATTCAGCCATACCTGTGAAGAGCGTAACGGTTCCTCCCCCTCCATTCCTGAGAATACGAGGGGGAGGGTATGTTCGAGTGTTATCTCCGATATCATGGAACAAGTGACAAAAGTGTAGCTACGAAGGGCTCATTAGTACCCGTGAGCCTGAGTGTTACGGTAAGCATTGATTTCTGTACCTCCACGTTGAAGTCAGCGCCGAAACGGGCTCCGTCCATAAGCGGTGAGAGCGATGGAATCAGCATCACCAGTCCGGCGCAGCGGTTCACGAAATATGGCGCAAGGCTATTGTTGTGTGTGGGGGTCAGGGGCCATGATGACAGGGCAAGATAGCCGTCAACATTACCCAGATAGAAGCGTGACGGTCCGGCTGATAGAACAGTTATCCCTTCATCGCCCTGCGAGGCTGTGGCTCCCATGGAGGTGAAGCGCTGCTTCACCTGCTGCACGGCGGCATCCACTTCCTGCTGAGGCATGTGTATCATTACAAACAGCCGGCTTCCGGAGTTGTCAAGATTGGCGGCATCGACGGTAGAGGCTATTGCCACAGTGCCGTCAGCTTTCTTGAGGTAGGGCATCAATGTGTCAAGCATACCGCCTACACGCATTCCGGGAATCATGGTAGCGCCTACGGCTATACCGTCCCAATCCACACCCTTTGATGCGCCTAAGGCTGCTGCAATATTGGCCTCGGCCGGTATATAGCGCAGGAAGTCCGTGTCAAGCGGCTGCAGGGCGTTGAGCTCGTTGACTTTGCCGTCAGCCGACATAAGCTGTATCTCTGCCATGGCCGATGGACCGTCAAGTTTCAGATTCATGCACCCCCATTGTCCTTTCAGTTCCTTTGAGAACTGCGACAGGTCAATCACGGCACGCGCCGTACCGGCGGTGTTGAGGAAATCGACCAGTCCGTCGGCTTTGAGCATGCTCTCTGTCTTGGCCTCGGCAAGAATGCGTGTTATTACCTCGGCAGGACGTGTGGATTGCAGCATCCATCCCTGTCCGTCCTTCACAAGAACGGCATCGCGGCCTGAGGAGTACACTGTAAAGCCTCCGGCCGATGATTTCTGAGCGTTTCCCTCCAGCGCTTTTTCAAGCGCATCCTCGTCGCTGACGGTGAATGTCAGGATCGGGGAGCCTGATGAGGCATAGAATGCAACCACATGGTCAAGATTGACAGCGTCAGCTATTCCGGCCAGACGTTTCAGCGTATTGCTGTCTATGGAGCGGTTGGCAAGTTTTTCGGGCATTTTCAGCTCGCCGTTCTCAATGGTGAATCCGGCCTTTTTTGCAAAGTCGGTGATATTTACCACTGCCACTGTAGAAGCGTCGGCAGGGACGGTTGACAGTAGTTCGTCGGTAGAACGCGAACAGGATGTGATCGCCAGAATGGCAGTCATACATAGAAGCAGGAGGCGGAAAGTCTTTTTCATAACGTAAGAGAGTGTTTGTTCTAAAGGAGTGTTATGCCGGCGGTGCGGCACTTTTCTATCTGATCGTCAGGCCAGATGGAGGCCTGCACTTCACCTATGTGGGCTTTTTGCAGCATGAACATGCAGAGCCGGCTCTGTCCTATGCCCCCACCTATCGAGGCCGGAAGATTTCCGGCAAGCAATTCGGCGTGGAATGGCAGAGAGGCACGTTCGGTACATCCGCGTGCCTCAAGCTGCTGAGCCAGCGACTCAGGGCTTACACGTATGCCCATCGATGACAGCTCTATGCTGCGGTCAAGCACGGAATCGTACACTATCAGGTCGCCGTTGAGGCCTTTGTAGCCATCGGCGTTCCCGGTTATCCAGTCGTCATAGTCAGGCGCGCGTCCGTCATGCGGCTCGCCGTTGCTCAGAGGAGCGCCTATTCCGATTATGAATATGGCTCCATGCTCGCGGGCGGCTCTGTCCTCACGTTCATGCGGAGTGAGGCCAGGGTAGCGCTGCAGAAGCTCTTCGGCATGGATGAAGGTTATATCCTGCGGCAGACGCGGCGTGATATGCGGAAACATTCCGTAGACCATCCGTTCCGTATCGAGCAGGCAGCTGTATATCAGTCTTACTATGCTGCGCAGGAAGTCAAGATTGCGTTCATCTGGAGTGATGGTCCGCTCCCAATCCCACTGGTCGACATACAGCGAATGCAGATTGTCAAGCTCTTCATCGGCGCGTATGGCGTTCATGTCGGTATATAGTCCGAATCCCGGAGCTATATCATAGGCACGAAGCTTCACACGCTTCCATTTGGCAAGCGAATGCACCACCTCGGCATTGCGGTCGCCAAGCGCCTTTACCGGAAAGCGCACGGCACGCTCCACGCCGTTGAGGTCGTCATTCAGCCCTGTGCCCGACATTACGAACAGCGGTGCTGTGACTCGGCGGAGGCATAATGCCCCGGCAAGCGCTTTCTGAAAGTGGTCCTTTATAGCCTTGATGGCTACCTCGGTGGTTTCCGGAAGCAGTTTAAGTTTGTAGTTTTTGGGTATGATAAGCATATTGTTGCAAATATACGTATAAGTGAGAGCAAAACCAAACCATGTTTGAGTTTTGCCGAACGGAACTATATTGGTCGTAGTCAAAAATAGGCAGAATGACTGTGGCGAACAAAAAAAGCGTCCCGCAAGAAGATGATGCGGGACGCGTATGTGCCGAAATATATTTTTTTATTTCAAATTCAGTTGATGTTGGGGTTTATGTCGTGCCATTTGTCAATGGGAGGAAGTACACCCATCTCTATCACCTCATCGCGCAGAGTGCAGAGGTGCTTGTAGCTTTCCTCAAGCTCCTTCTGCTCTTCGGGTGTGCCGTTGATTTCGCGGTACTGTACGCCATCCTTCGATATGGTTGTCTCCATGGCCATCATGATATGGTTGAATTTGCCATTGTCAACGTAGCATCCTGCAGGCCAGCGGAAAGGTTTTCCACCCATAGCGGCGGCAATCATCTCTATCGACAGATATGCCGGGCTCTGGAATGACGAGCGTCCACGGAGGTCAATGATATGCTTGCCACCCTGGATGACACGTACCTTGAGGTCTTCCCATTCCTGTGCGGGAAGCTGCTCGGTGCCTATGATTTCAGCAAGGGGCTTGCCATTGACTGTTGTGGTTGATGCGAATACAGCCATCTGCTCGCCGTGACCGCCATAAGTACGGCAGTTTACAATTTCGGAAGCGGGAATCTTGAAGTATTTTACCAGTTCGTTCTGCAGGCGGGTGCTGTCGAGGGCCGCAAGGGTTGTAACCTGCGAGGGCTTCAGTCCTGAATAGATCAGTGTGATGAGGCCGGTAATGTCGGCCGGATTGAATATCACCACAATATGTTTCACATCAGGGCAGTAGGCGCGTACATCCTTGCCAAACTGTTCGGCTATCTGTGCGTTGCCTTTCAGCAGGTCCTCACGGGTCATGCCGGCCTTACGGGCTGCGCCGCCTGACGATACGATATATGAAGCACCGGTAAGAGCCTCCTTGATATCAGATGTGTATGTGAGGTTCACACCTTCAAATGCACAGTGATAGAGCTCCTCGGCCACGCCTTCGAGGGCCGGTGCGTAGGGGTCGTAAAGACAGATGTTCGGGGTAAGGCGCATCATCATGGCCGTCTGAGCCATATTGCTGCCAATCATGCCGGCGGCGCCGACAATCACGAGTTTTTCATTAGTTAAAAAGTCCATAGTAATTTTGATTATATGTTGGGTTATGATTTCAATATGCTGCTGGATGATATAACTTTGCAAAGCGCATGTATATTGTCAGGGTCGTAGGCGTTGAGGCGGCTGCGTATTGTCACTGCATGCTCGATGATGTTGACATCGGGCATGGCAGAGAGGCGGTCGCGCATCAGTTTTGCCGCAATGGGAGCCCATGAGCCGTTCTCTATCAGTCCTACGCTGCGCGAACGGTAGCCTTTCGAAGCAAGTCGGGAGAGGAAAAAGTCCATGGCCGGAAAGAGGGCGCCGTCATAAGTTGGGCAGGCCAGAATCATACGGTCCATACGGAATGCCTGGGCCACAGCTTCGGCCATGTCACCGTTGCACAGGTCAGCAACTACAACCTCCTTGACGCCGAATTGCTCTCTGAGTATTCCTGCGGCCATCAGAGCGGCTTCGCGGGTATTGCCGTAAATCGAGGCGTAGGCCACGAGCACACCCTCTGTTTCAGGAGTGTAGCTGCTCCAAAGTGAATAGTAATGTACGTACTGTCCTATATTGTCCGATAGCAGTGGTCCGTGCAGGGGCGCTATGGCTTTTACCTCAAGATGGTTGAACTTGCTGAGTAACGCGCTGACCTGACGGCCATATTTCCCTACGATGTTTATATAGTAGCGGCGCGCTTCATTGAGCCATTCATCCTCGTAGGCCAAAGCTCCGAATTTACCGAAGGCATCGGCTGAGAAGAGAATCTTTTCGGTTGATTCATAGCTGACCATCACTTCGGGCCAGTGAATCATAGGAGCCATGGTGAAGTGGAGTGTATGGTTGCCGAGTTCCAGAGTGTCGCCATCCTTTACGGCTATCACACGCCCATCGATATTGACGCCCGGTAGAAACTGAGGGAGCATGGCGGCTGCCCGTACTGATGTTACAATCTTTATGTCGGGAAAGCGTTCCAGCACATATTGTGTCAGTGACGAGTGGTCTGGTTCCAGATGATGGACTACCAGATAGTCGGGATTACGTCCGTCAAGAGCCTGTTCCAGATTCTGCTTCCACTGCTCGGCACAGTCGGCATCGATGGTGTCAAGTATGGCAGTACGGGTGTCGGTTATGAGATACGAATTGTAGCTCATACCGTGTGACAAGGTGTACTGTGCCTCAAAGATTTTTGCAGAGGCATTATCAGCTCCTATGTAGTGTATAGATGGACTTATATACATTTTATTCAGCATGGATAACAATAAATTCAACTAAGAGGTTCACTGCGGAGGTTGTAATTATTACGCAGTGCCTCAAACATTTCAGGTGATTTACGCAGGGCTTCTGTGTCGGCCTCAGGCGAATAGGATGATGTGATGGATTCGATGCTTACCTGTTGAGGTGCATCGGCAGGCATCGGTACCGAAAGCTTGCATTCAGGCAGACCGAAATAGCGTGTGAGAGCCTTTACCGCCATATGAGATGCACGGGCTTTGCCCTGCGAAGAATATCCGGCAATATGGGGCGTGGCAATATCGGCGAGTTCAAGCAGCCGGCGGTCAATATCCGGTTCCTTTTCCCAGCAGTCGATCACCGCATGTCCTACAGTCCCGGATTCAAGGGCATCTATAAGCGCGGGAGTGTCAACTACCGCACCGCGGGCCGAATTTATGACGGTAGGCTGGCGGCGGAGCGATGACAGGAAATCACTCCCGCATATGTGGAACGTAGGATAATCCCCTGACGTGGTGAGGGGTGTATGGAATGTGATGATGTCGGCCACGGCGGCAATCTGCTCAAGCGGGCAGAACTGTCCGGAGCCTTCCGCTTCGGCACGCGGGGGGTCACAGGCGAGAGTACGCATCCCAAGGGCAGAGGCCCATCGGAGCACTATCGAGCCTACATGTCCGGCACCTACTACGCCGAGGGTCAGTCCCCTCAGGTCGTGGCCATGGATCGCTATGATGGAGGCCATTACGTACTGTGCCACGGCGGGGGCATTGCATCCCGGAGCATTGCATACGGTTATGCCGTTGTCGCGGCACCAGTCAACGTCTACATGATCGAGTCCTATGGTGGCTGAAGCTATGAAACGGCAGTCGGAGCCGGCAAGAAGGGCTTCGTCACATCGGGTGCGTGTGCGTGTTATCAACGCGTCGGTATGGCGCATGGCTTCCGGGGTGATTTCCCCGGGGGCAAGATAGCTAACGTTGGCTACCGGTTCGAGTGAGCCGCGGAGAAACGGTACATTTCGTTCAACGATTATGTTCAGAGCCATAGATTACAGAAATATATTGCGGCAAATATAACAAACAGACATACCACCGGCACATAGCCGCGGCGCGAGGCGTTGACGCGGAAGAAGAGCCCGGTCTGAAATGCTGCAAGGCTGTTGAGGAGCGGCAGATATGTCGGGGAGTTGCGGAAATCAATCAGAATGAACAGCGCGGTGGCCAGGGTGAGCATCATCAGCAGGCCGTTGAGTGCGCGGTCCTTGGCATTGTAGGCATATATCTTCACCATGTTCACGGCGCATAGCAGGAACGATGTTATCACCGTGACCCCTACCGTGATGATAAGCATTACCAGACGTGTGCGCGGCAGTTCGCCGATGACACCCGGCAGTGTGGGCAGATGTATGTCAGCCGGAGCTATGAATCCCAACCCGAGTCCAATCCAAGCCGGGGTGATGATGCCTAAGAGTGCGGCAATGACCATGCGCGGACCCATACAGCGCATCTGCCCGAACGAAAGCAGAAACAGCAGTATGTACAGCAGATACACGTAGTTGGTAAGCATCAGAGCCGCCATGATGCAGAATATCAGGAATACTCTCCGTGTGAGCGACGGCTGCAGGTATGTGGTGTATATTACAGCAAGTGACGCCAGGACCACCACATTCATCAGCAACGCATCGGCCGATGCTCCTATCAGCAATGGCGTGGCGCTCTGAAGCACCACGTACATGCCAAGAAACAGAGTCTGGGTAGTGCGCAGCAGATTGAAACTGCGGTTTATGAATTCCATCAGCCATACTGCCGCGGCCGTCAGTCCCAATCCAATCAGGAACTGTACGAGCGGCGTCAGTCCATCTGACAGCGGCGATGTGACAGCTATGCCCGGATTGCCGGACATAGGAGCCGCAGCCCGGCTGCCGTATGATGCCATGCAGGCCAGGAATCCGAGTACTATCAGCAGTACGGTGCAGTACCTCCCGGCTATGAACCGGGTTATTTTTACTTCAACCGGACGCATCCTCGGTCAGGATTACATAAGGTCGCGACCTATGTCGCTGCGGAAATATGCTCCGTCGAATTTGATGGATTCAATGGATTTGTAGCTCTGTTTAAGGGCTTCGGAAATATCCTTGCCAAGTGAGCTTACGGATATCACACGGCCACCTGATGTGAGCAGACGTCCGTCGGCATCGCGTTTTGTGCCGGCGTGGAATGGTATGCTGTCAGTGACATTTTCCAGTCCGGTAATCTCTTTTCCTTTAGGATAGCTTTCGGGATAACCTCCGCTCACCATCATAACTGTGGCTGATGCCATGGGGCTTTCGCGAAGCTCTATTCCTTCAAGAGAACCGCGGGCTGCACCCTCAAGCAGGTCAACCAGATCTGAGTCAATGCGGAGCATCACAGCTTCAGTTTCAGGGTCGCCCATGCGTACGTTGTACTCTATCACCATAGGTTCACCGCCAACATTTATCAGACCTAAGAATATGAATCCGCGGTAGTCGATTCCCTCGTGGATAAGTCCGTTGATAGTGGGTTCGATGATGCGGGTGCGCACCTTCTCCATAAACTCCTTGTCGGCAAACGGAACAGGGCTTACCGCCCCCATGCCGCCGGTGTTAAGTCCGGTGTCGCCTTCGCCTATGCGCTTGTAGTCCTTGGCTACGGGAAGCACACGGTATCCGCCGTGTCCGTCGGTCAGTACGAATACCGAGCATTCTATGCCGGAGAGGAATTCCTCAATCACAACTGTGGCCGATGATGCTCCGAACTTTCCTGCCAACATTTCAGCAAGTGCGTCCTGCGCTTCAGCCAGATCGTTTATGATCAGCACGCCTTTGCCGGCAGCAAGTCCGTCGGCCTTAAGTACATAGGGCGCTTTCAGTCCGGCAAGGAACTGCTTGCCCTCCTCAAGGGTTTCGGCGGTGAATGACTGGTAGCGGGCTGTAGGAATGTTGAACTCGGTCATGAAGCGCTTGGCAAAATCTTTGCTCCCTTCGAGCTCGGCTCCAGCCTTTACCGGTCCGGCCACCAACAGTTCCGGTCGGCGTGAGGCGAAGAAGTCGGTGACTCCGGCCACTAACGGGTCCTCGTTGCCCACCACTATCATATCAATGCCGTTCTCTTCAACGAACCTGTCAATGGCTTCGAAGTCAAGCGGCGATAAAGCGACGTTTGTTCCGTAAGCTGATGTGCCGCCGTTGCCGGGGGCTATGAAAAGGTTTTCGAGCCGGGGGCTCTGACTCATCTTCCAGGCTAAAGCCGATTCGCGGCCGCCGCTTCCGAGCAAAAGAATGTTCATAGTGGTGGTTAGGTATGAGGGTGTTAATTATTTGAGTTTGAAGTGTCGCTGTCAGGGCGTTTCCATCCCTTGCGCGGGCGCATTGTGACGTTGCCGTCGGCCGGGGGCAGCTGCGGGCGGCGTCCTACAAGCATTTTCAGGGCCTGTTCGTTGCGGCGTACTGCCAGCGGATTTTCTGAGCTGGGACGTTCGGCATCTCGGCGCGGAGCTTTGAAATCGGAGCGTTCCTTGCGGAAGCCTCCGTCGCGTGCGGGAGCTTTGCGGTCGGTGCGGGCAAATTTTCCACCCATGCCTCCGCGACGGGCGCGGTCGGTCCACTCGCGGTCGCTTTCACGGCGCATGGTACGCTTCTCGGCGTGCTTTGCCTCGCTGCGGATTGAACCGCCTTCGGCACGGAATCCCTTGTAGTCACCTTCGAATATTATATATTCACGGAGTTCGCACTCGAGTGCACCGTTGAGAATTGGCATCTTGAATGATGGCGCAAGCCCTATGCAGCGGAAATACTCCTCGCGGTATCCAATGATCCATGCATGGTAGCCTTTGAATGCGTGCTTCAGGCGTGAGCCTATGGTGGAGTAAAGTCCTTCCATATCCTCGGAGCCGATGCGTTCGCCGTAAGGGGGATTGGTGACAATCACGCCGTTGGGAGCCGGAGCTTCAGTCCATGTGGCTATCGGCTTGACACTCAGTTCGACATATTTTGCCATTCCGGCGCTCTTGACATTCTCACGTGCAATGGCTATGGCCTTGGGTGATATGTCGGAGCCGTAAATCTTGTAGTTGAACTCGCGTTCGGAGGATTCGTCGTTATATATTTCATCGAACATGTCGGCATCAAAGTCGGGCCATGATTCGAAGGCGAAACGATGGCGGTAAACACCCGGATTGATACCGCGTGCTATCATGGCTGCCTCCACAAGGAATGTGCCGCTGCCGCACATGGGGTCGACAAACGGGCAGTCGCCGCGCCATCCTGATTTCAGTATGATGCCGGCGGCAAGGACTTCATTGATAGGAGCTTCGGTCTGCGCCACGCGATAACCGCGCTTATGCAGGCTCTCGCCTGACGAGTCAAGTGATATGGTGACACGCTCTCCGGCTATGTGTACGTTGATCATCACATCGGCATCCTGCAGGCGCACTTTGGGGCGGCTCTCCGGGCCGAAGCGGTCGCGGAACCAGTCGACAATAGCATCTTTCACACGGTAGGTCACAAACCGTGAGTGTGTGAACTCGTCGGAGTAACTTACGGTGTCGATGGCAAAAGTCTTGTCAAGCGATATCACGGAAGCCCAGTCAAATTCCTTGGCCATCTCATACAGAGAGTCGGAGTCGTGGGCTATAAATTTATATATCGGTTTGAGGATGCGAAGAGCGGTGCGGCAACACATGTTGGCACGATACAACATTCTGAGATCACCTTCAAATGACACCATGCGGCGTCCGGGCTCAACGTTGACGGCTCCGAGGCCGCGCAATTCCTCGGCCAGCACATCTTCCAGCCCCTGGAAGGTTTTGGCCACCATTTCAAAATGATTATTCTCCATACAGCTGCAAAATTACCACATTAATCAGAGATATGAAATTTTATTATCAATCATTTTTTAAGGATATGCCATAATATCCGGTTCAATGGGCTTCAAGCCAGTTGCGTCCGGTGCCGGCGGATACCTCAAGGGGTACAAGTCCGTTGTAAGCGCCGGACATTATGCCGGTCACCAAGTCGGAGAGCTCCGTCAGCTCGTCAGGGACAACATTGAATATCAGTTCGTCATGTACCTGCAGTATCATGGTGGAGCGAAGACCGCGCCGCTTCATTTCATCGCTGATTCTTACCATGGCGAGTTTGATGATATCGGCTGCAGAGCCTTGCAGAGGCGCATTTATGGCATTTCGTTCGGCATATCCGCGCACTACGGCATTGCGGCTGTTGATGTCCGACAGGATGCGCTTACGCCCCATGCGTGTGGTGACGTAGCCTTGTGTGCGGGCCTGTTCTATGCTCTGCTCCATATATTGCTGTATGCCAGGATAGGTATTGAAGTAGTTGGTGATCAGTTCCTTTGCTTCCGAGCGTGGAATGCCGAGGCGCTCCGACAGTCCGAATGCCGATATGCCGTAGATGATGCCGAAATTGGCGGTTTTTGCTGCACGGCGCTGATTGTCAGTCACCTCGTCCAATGATTCGTGGTAGATCTTGGCGGCTGTGGCGCGGTGGAAGTCAGCTCCGGATAGAAATGCGTCCACCATCCCTTCGTCAGCGCTGAGGTCGGCCATCAGGCGAAGCTCTATCTGCGAGTAGTCGGCGCTCAGCAGTATGTTGCCCGGCTCGGGTATGAAAGCCCGGCGTATCTCACGTCCGTCATCTGACCTGACCGGTATGTTCTGCAGGTTCGGATTGGTCGACGATATACGGCCTGTGGCTGTCACAGTCTGGTTAAAGGATGTATGTATTTTCCCGGTAGCCGGGTTGACAAGTGCCGGAAGGGCGTTGATATATGTGGTGAGGAGCTTGCGCAGTGCACGGATTTTCAGAATCAGGTCGACGAGCGGATGCGCGCGGTGCTTCTCCAGAATCTCCTCAGTAGTGGAGTAGGCGCCTTTCTTTGTGCGTTTCGCTTTCGGGTCAAGCGCCAGTTTGCCAAAAAGAATTTCGCCAACCTGCATGGGGGAGCTGATGTTGAATTCCTCGCCGGCCAGCTGGTAAGCCTCTCTCTCCATATCGTTGAGGCGAGCCGTGTAAGCGCGTGACAACTCGGCAAGGTCAGGGATGTTGATGCGGACGCCCTCCCACTCCATTTCGGCAAGCACGCGTACAAGCGGCATCTCAATATCTGTGGCCAGCTGTTGCATCCCTTCGCTGATGATATTGTCGCGGAGTATCGGGTAGAGTATAAGCACCTGCGAGGCTATGGCCGCCGAGCGGGTGGCTATCTCTTCCTGTGTGGGGATGGTCTTTGTTGGCAGCGGGTCGGGGAGAATCTCTCCTGTGGTGGAGAGCACCACATTATCAATGGTGTGGCGTTTCTCCGGATCGATAAGATAATGTGCTACTGCAATATCGTAGTATTCCGATTCGAGTTCAATCCCGTCATTGCGGAGCAGCATTATCATCCGCTTTACGTCGGCGCTCACCGCAAGCGGTGCCCCGGGAGCGAATAGTGGCGAGAGTATAGCCAACATCTCCTGACGGTTGCTGCCTGTAAGTGGGATGTAGACGGTCTCGGTCCCTTCGGCTGCCACTGCTATCCCTTCGATGTGAGAAGTGACCGGTTCGGCCGAGGTGGCGTAAATCTCCACACCTATGGCTTTGGCCTGCGATGCGAACTGAACCGCGCGGGCTACCTCCTCTTCTGTGCAGGCCGTATGGTAGATTGTATCTGTCTTTATAGCCGGAACTGTTTCCGCTTCAGGCGCGGTATTGTCGAAGTCGAATAACGATCCTTGCTGCGGACCAGATACCGGCTGTGGTGCCGTGGCTGATGTGGAAGGCGCCGTATCGGCATCGAGGCGCTTCAGGAAAGTCCGGAATTCCAACTCGCGGTATATCTTTATCAGCTCATCGATATTCTCCTCGCGTCGTATCAGGGTATCGGGGCTGATATCTCCGAGTGGCACTTCGGTATTGATGGTGACAAGCTCCTTGGAGAAACGGATCTGCTCGGCATTATCCTCAATTTTCTTTTTAAGCGCACCTTTGAGTTCCGCGGTCCCGGCCAGCAACTTTTCCACGGAGCCGAACTGTGCTATAAGTTTTGATGCAGTTTTTTCGCCAACTCCGGGACATCCGGGAATATTGTCGCTGGCGTCACCTTCGAGAGCCAGAAGGTCAATGACCTGACGCGGATTGCTGATGCCATAACGCTCGCATACCTGTTCCGGACCGCGCACCTCAAATCCCTCGCCTCGGAGAGCGGGGCGGTACATGAACACATGGTCAGTCACCAGCTGGCCATAGTCCTTGTCCGGGGTCATCATATATGTAGTGTACCCCTCCTTTTCAGCCATGCGCGACAGTGTGCCTATGACATCGTCAGCTTCATAGCCCTCCTTTTCAATTATAGGAATCCGGCGCGCCTCAAGGATCTGCCTTATATATGGAATGGAGGCTGTGATATCCTCGGGCTGCTTGTCGCGCTGGGCCTTGTATTCGGGATACATTTCATGGCGGAACGTATGTCCCCCCGTGGGGTCGAAACACACGGCTATGTGTGTCGGGTTCTCCTTGCGGAGAATTTCATCAAGGGTGTTGACAAATCCGAATATCGCTGAGGTGTTGAGCCCGAACGATGTTGTGCGGGGCGAACGTATCAGGGCATAATATGCACGGTAAATCAGTGCGTATGCATCAAGCAGAAACAAACGTTTTTCTTCCATATCGGTAGCAAATGTACAACTTTTTTTGTTCCATTCAGGAACAATATGGACTATATGTAAGGAAAATATTGCGGTTATGATAATAATGGATATCTTTGAGGCGCAATTATTATTCACTTCTTAAAATAGAAATAGCTATGAAAAGAGTAAAAGCAATGGTCCTGGCACTTGCCGCCCTGTCAGTCGCTCCGGCAATATCGGCATCGGATGCCTCTCAGCCGTACAACCGTGTGACCGCCATGTATTCCAACAGAAGCTACGGCGATCTGTCGACAAATGGTTTTGAAATAGGATATGTCCATGGATTCAGCCTTACCGACAAGCTTCCCCTGTTTTTCCAGACAGGTGTCAAGATGGATATGGGTTTCAAGGGTTACAGCGGATCAGATATGTGGGACAATGATTTTGTGAAAGCTGATCTCAACCTCACAACCATGAGTTTTAGCGTGCCGCTTGATCTGGCTTACAATATAGCTATAGGAGGTGTGTCAGGAGTGTCGATATCTCCATATATCGGCCTCAATGCCAAGCTCAACGCCCTTGCTGATGTCAAGGCAAAAGCAACAGTAGGCTCGCAGAGCGCCAGCCAGACGGAAAGCCTGTTTGACAACGGCATGCGCCGCTTCCAGCTTGGCTGGCATATAGGCGCCGGACTGAATATCGACTGCCTGTATATCGGCCTTCAGTATGGCACTGATTTCATCGCTGTTGCCGAAGATGGCAATCATACACCCACGGTATCGGTTGGAGTAGGATATAATTTCTGATTACAATATATATTCAAATGTGTCAACAGGAGGGTTCGCAAGAGCCCTCTTTTTTTGATTACGCCAAAAATATTGAAGTATATTGGCGGGATTTTGCAAGGATTTTGTACTTTTGCACTTCATTAATGAACAAATGAACGCATTAGAAGCCATCCGTAATACCATAGCCCCGGAGCTGGAACAGCTCAACAGACGCATCGAGCAGTCGCTCTCTTCGGAGAACACGCTGATGAAACAGGTGGTGGAAGGCTATCTCAAATCCAAAGGCAAGCTTATCCGTCCTATTCTGGTCATTCTTACCGCTAAACTGTTTGGAGCGGTGAATGATCGCGTCATAGCCTCGGCCTCAGCGGTAGAGATGCTACATAACGCTTCGCTGATTCATGACGATGTGGTGGATGACTCACGTACACGCCGCGGCCGCCCTACGGTAAATAGCGTGTGGGACAATCATATAGCTGTCCTTGTAGGGGACTTCTTCGTGTCCAATGCCCTGCAGCTTGCCATATCCACAGGGGATATCCGCATAGTCGATTCATTGGCCAACCTCGGTAAGCTGCTTTCGCTTGGAGAGATTGACCAGATATATAATGCACGTTATCATTGTCTGGATGAAAAGGCTTACTTTGAAGTGATAAGCCGCAAGACGGCATCGCTGTTCGTGTCATGTGTCAAGATGGGGGCTTATTCCGTAGGTGAAGATTCTGTCCGCCTTGAGAGCATGTGCCGCTTTGCCGAATTGCTGGGACTGTGTTTCCAGATAAAAGATGACATATTTGACTACTTCGAGGACGAAAAGATAGGCAAGCCTACCGGAAATGACCTCCGCGAAGGAAAAATAACGCTTCCGCTGCTGTATGCCCTCAGTCGTACCGACATGCCGGAGCAGAAGGATATGCTTGCGCTGTCGCGTAGGGAAGAGCTTGATACAGAAGATATCAGTACACTTATTGAATATGCCAAGCGTGCCGGAGGTATCGAATATGCCTATGACACCATGAAGCGTTTCCGCGACGAGGCCCTGCATCTGCTTGATGACTTCGAGGAGTCCGATACGAAGAATGCTTTCCGTGACATATTCGACTATATAATAATCAGAGAAAAATAAAGATTTAAATAATTTTAATGATTGCAGGCGAGGTGGCTACCCACTTCGCCTGTTATTTTGCACTATATTTGTAACTATGAACAGAATTGCATCATTTTTATTTCTGCTGATGCTTCCGCTTGTGCTTCTTGCCGAAGTGACTGTGGGGGCGGCACGCACTGACCGTTATATCCCTGAGCTGAAGCGTGAGGGCAAGCGCGTGGGGCTTTTCACCAATCACACCGGGATGGTGGGCGACAGGCATACGCTTGACATTCTGCTTGACAGCGGGGTGAATGTAACTACTATTTTTACGCCCGAACATGGCTTGCGTGGAACGGCCGATGCCGGCGAGCATGTGGCCGGAGGGGTCGACAAAGCCACCGGTATTCCGGTGGTGTCGCTCTATGGCAGCGCTGCACAGCGCAGGCCGTCGGCAGCGGTGATGGATAAGATTGATGTCATAGTGACGGACATTCAGGATGTGGGACTGCGTTATTATACGTACTACTGTACGATGCTCGACCTGATGGAAGCTGCCGCACAGTATGGCAAGCAGTTCATGATTCTTGACCGCCCGAATCCTAACGGTATGACTGTCGACGGCCCTGTGCTTGACATGAAGTACAAGTCGGGTGTGGGACGGTTGCCTATCCCCGTAGTGCATGGAATGACACTGGGTGAGCTGGCCCGTATGGCTGTCGGCGAAAAGTGGTTGAAAGGTGGCGCGGCCCCTGAACTTACGGTGATTCCTTGCGAGGGATATACACATGCCACCCGCTATAGCCTGCCAATTCCCCCCTCGCCCAATCTCCCTGACATGAAATCAGTGTATCTCTACCCCTCCACATGCTATTTCGAAGCTACCCCGATGAGTCTTGGCCGTGGAACGGATATGCCATTCTGCGTCTTTGGACATCCGCAGCTTAAAGGGAAGTATGATTTTCAGTTTACGCCTGAAAGCCGTACCGGTGCCAAGAAACCTCCGCTTATGGGGCGTCGCTGTTACGGACGTGACCTCCGGGGCATTTCCGATGAAGAGATTATAGCTGAAGGAGTCAATCTGGAATATATAATAGAGGCGTATAAGGCGATGGGTATGGGCGATAAGTTTTTCACGCGATTTTTTGAGAATCTGATCGGCTCCGGAAAAATCCGCGGTATGATAGAGCGTGGAGCGAGTGCCGAAGAGATAAAAGCGTCATGGCTCCCTGATGTGGAGCGGTTCAAGAAACAGCGCGAACCGTATCTGATATATCCGTTGAATTAAAAAGCGCGCAATATAACACATGAGTCCGATAACTGTAATTATAACCGTAGCGTGTTATTTCGCTCTGCTTCTCGGCGTGTCATGGCTATCGTCGCGTGGTAGCCGCGGGGCTGACAATGCCTCATTCTTTACCGGAAGCCGTAAGGCTCCATGGCCAGTAGTGGCATTTGCCATGATCGGGGCGGCCATTTCCGGCGTCACCTTCATTTCTGTCCCCGGTATGGTGGCCGCAAAGAGCTACTCGTATCTTCAGATGGTGCTTGGCTTTATAGTGGGGTATGCTGTGATATCTATGGTTCTGGTGCCGGTGTTCTATCGTCAGGGGCTGGTGTCAATCTACGGCTATCTTGACAGCCGGTTCGGCAAAGCCTCTTACCGTTCGGGAGCATGGATATTTTTCATATCCAAGATGCTCGGTGCATCGGTGCGCTTCTTTGTGGTGTGTGCCGTGCTGCAGATACTTGTATTCACTCCGCTCGGTATTCCGTTTGCAGTCAATGTAATGCTTACCATAGCGCTGATATGGCTCTACACGGTAAGAGGGGGTGTGAAAACCCTGATATGGACCGACTCACTGAAAAGCTTCTTCCTGATAGGCTCGGTGGTGCTGTGCATTGTGTTCATTGCGTCCTACCTCGGTATAGGCATTGCAGATCTCCCTTCGGCGATAGCCGCGCATCCAGGCACGAGGATATGGCATTTCGACGACCCTATGTCGGGACTGTACTTCTGGAAGCAGTTTGCTGCCGGAGTATTCATGGCCATAGCCACCAACGGACTTGACCAGGATATGATGCAGCGCAATATGGCGTGCCGCGATTCTGCCTCCTCGCGCAAGAATATGATATTGAGTGGAGTCATGCAGTTTTTTGTCGTGGGGCTTTTCCTGCTGCTGGGCACGCTGCTCCTGCTGTTCTGCGAGCATTCTTCGCTCGCTATGCCAGAGAAGAGCGATGAGCTGTTCGGCCTTGTGGCCACCCATCCGGCCATACCTCCGGTGGTAGGTGTGCTGTTTGTCCTCGGATTGATTTCAGCAGCTTATTCAGCCGCCGGTTCAGCTCTGACATCGCTCACCACATCGTTTACCGTGGATATTCTCGACGGTCAGAAGCGGTATGATGATGACTCGCTGCGCCGCGTGCGCCGCAGGGTGCATCTGTGCATGTCGGCCATCATGGGGCTAGTGATAATAGCATTCTACTATGCAAGCAATTCCGATGCCATCAGCGCGGTTTATATGCTTGCGTCATATACCTACGGGCCTATTCTGGGGCTGTTCAGCTTCGGGCTTTTCACAAACCGTCGTGTCAGGGACGCGGCTGTGCCGGTAATCTGTGTGGTGGCTCCTGTGCTGTCATGGTGCATACAGTGGGCGCTGTCGAACTATACCGGCTATCAGACCGGTTTTGAACTGCTCCTGCTCAATGCCGCTGTCACTGCTGCCGGACTCGGAATATGTTCCATAAAAGTAGCACAAACATCAGCCGACTATGCCTAAGGACCTGTTTAACCGATACCTGTGGATAGTAGACACTATCCGGCGTCACGGAACCATTACCCGCGACGAGCTTAACCGCCAGTGGATGCGCACCACGTTCTCCAATGGCCAGCCTATGCCGCGTCGCACGTTCTATAATTACCGCAATGCCATCGAGGAGATATTTCACATCAATATCGTGTGCAACACCTCGACATTTGAGTATTCCATTGACGACGGGGGAGAGAAAAATGCCGCCAGTGTGACGGACTGGATGCTCAATACCGCCTCGATGAGCAACACCCTTACAGAAGCACGCGACATATCCTCACGGATATTTCTTGAGGATGTGCCTTCGGCACGGCAATATCTGTCGACGGTAGTCAGCGCGCTGCGTGAAAACCGTACCATAGAATTCGCCTACACTCCCTTTTCGCGCTCGGGGCGTCCCAAAGGGGTCAGGCTTGAACCATACTTCCTTAAGATATTCCGCCTGCGTTGGTATGTGACGGGGCGCAATATCAAGGAGAATGTGATAAAGACCTATGCGCTGGAGCGTATGACGGAGGTGAATATCACGCCGGACACGTTCAAGATGCCGGGCAATTTTGATGCCGAGGACTATTTCCGTCATTCATTCGGCATAGTGTTCTCCCAGGGCGAACCCAGGCGTGTGACGCTGCGAGTAGAGCCGCGTCAGGCCAAATATTTCAGGGCGCTGCCGCTGCATCATTCGCAGAGTGAGATGGTGACCGACGGCTATTCCGTGTTTACCTACTATCTGCGTCTTACCCCTGACTTTGTGCAGGAACTGCTCTCCTATGGTCCGCGGGTCACTGTCATCGGACCGCCTGAACTACGGGCCATGATAATTCAGAATCTTAACGAATCAATTGAAAACTACCGGATATGAGAATAGATATACTTACCGTACTTCCTGAAATGGTGGAGGGACCGCTGAATTGCTCCATTCTTGCACGTGCCCAGCGCAAGGGGCTTGCTGAAATTGTGGTGCATAATCTGCGTGATTATACCACGAACAAGCATCGCAAGGTGGACGATTATCCGTTCGGGGGCGAGGCCGGAATGGTGATGCAGGTGGAGCCTATAGACCGTGCCATCAGCGCCCTGAAGGAGCAGCGCGATTATGATGAAGTGATTTTCACAACTCCTGACGGTGAGATGTTTGACCAGCCTATGGCCAACAGCATGTCGCTGCTCAACAACGTCATAATCCTATGCGGACATTACAAGGGCATTGACTATCGTATCCGTGAGCATCTCATCACGAAGGAGATTTCGATAGGCGACTATGTGCTTACCGGCGGAGAGATTCCGGCTGTGGTGATCGCTGATGCCATAGTGCGTCTGATACCTGGTGTGATAGGCGACGAACAGAGCGCCCTGAGCGATTCGTTTCAGGATAATCTGCTCGCTCCTCCGGTGTATAGCCGTCCGGCGGAATACAAGGGGTGGCGTGTACCCGATATCCTCCTGTCAGGCCATCAGGCCCGCATTGATGAATGGCGCTACGAGCAGGCGCTTGAACGTACCCGCAGGTTGAGGCCCGATCTGCTTGAGTAAGCCATGAACCTTGGCATAGGCTGGGGCGTTCTTTCAAAAGAAATATCTCCAAGTCATGCCTATCAATAAAATACTTAAAAGTCTTGTCAATCCCGGCGATACCGGAGGAATGATACCTCCGTCGGCGGGAAATATCGGTATGTCCACCAATCTGTTTGTATCCGTGCCTGAATCGGTGCCCGGATGCAATATCGGCAAGTATGTAATCAATGAGTCGGTCAACCGTATGCTTGCCCGAGGGATAACTCCGCGTTATGCGGCGCTGTCTTTTACATTGGATATGGACTTCACTTTATCTCAGGCCGCTGGTGTGGCCGACGCAGTGCGTCAGGCTGCAGTCGAGGCTGAGGTGGAGATAGCCGCGGTCGACTATAAGGTACTTCCTGACGGCCCGCCCACGGGAATTGATGTAAATGTCACTCTGATGGGGGAGGTGCCGGCGGATCTTGCGCTTGGCGCAGGGTGTATCCATTCGTCGGACAGCGTCATTATTACCGGTCCTGTCGGTGCTCACGGTGTGGCATGCAGCGAGCAGTCCATGGGTGGGCTTTTCTTCCCTCCGGTGGGCAGCGATTCCTGTCCGCTGTCAGATATAGTGCATTCGGTGATGCGTATTCCTGACGGACTCCGTATGATGTACTATCCTTCGGGCGAAAGTCTGCGTGAGGCTTGTGCCGTGTTGGAGTCTGTTGCCGGACATCCGCTGGTCATAGATACTGATAAGATACCTGTGGACCGCAATGTGAGCCGGGCGTGCCGGTGGCTTGATGTCAATCCGCTCGATATGGTAAGCGCCGGAGTGATGGTAGTGGTGGTCGAGGCTTCGTGTGCTGAGAAAGCTCTTGATGCTGTGAAGCGTTCGGCATTTGGCGCTCAGGCAGCCGTCATAGGGCATTTTTAGCCCTGCCTATGCTTCGAGTCCAAGCTCCTTGAACATCCGGAAATCATCGGCCATGCCATTGCCTATGGTGGTGAGCATGTCGCCTACAAGCGCACCGTTCATGCCGCCGCGCAGTATGCGGCGTGTGGCTGAGTCGGAAAGACGTGCGCGGCCTCCGGCAAATCTGAGGGTCACTTTTGGCGCTATCAGGCGGAAGAGTGCCACGCTCCGCATTATCTCATCCTCGCTGATGAGCGGAGTGTTTTCGAGTGCGGTGCCTTTGATGGGCTGGAGTACATTTACAGGGATAGAGCATGCCCCGGCATTATTCGCTTCCCAAGCCAGCTCAAGACGCTGCCGGAGGGTTTCGCCCATACCTATTATGCCTCCTACGCATACCTGCATGCCTACGGCGCGGGCATCGGCTATGGTGCGGAGCTTATCGGCATGTGTATGTGTGGTACATAGCTCGGGAAAGTAGCTCGACCCGGTTTCCAGATTGCAGTGATAGCGGCGCACTCCCGCATCGTAGAGCTTCTGCAGAGCCTCACGGCTAAGGAGCCCCATACTGGCGCAGAGTCTCAATGATGTGGCCTGCTGCAGATTGCGGTACATGGTGCAGAAGCGGTCGATGTCCGATACGCGGCGTCCGCTGGTGACGAGTGAGAATCGCTTGACGCCGGCCTTCTGATTGGCCATGGCCGCATCCATCAGCTCCTTTTCATCAATTATGTCGTATTCGTTTATCCCTGTATGGTGATGGCGTGACTGGGCACACCATTTGCAATCCTCGCTGCAGCGTCCGGAGCGGGCGTTGACTATGGAGCAGGTGTCTATATGGTTGCCGCACCAATGTTGGCGCACGCGGTCGGCAGCATCGCATAGTTCATCGGTAGAACAGTGCTCCGCAAGGGCGAGAGCTTCCTCTACTGAAGCCCCTTCGCCATGCTCTATGGCACGCTTGGTAATTATGTCGAGTGTTATCTCCATAAGCTTAAAATTTGATGCGAAATTAGTAAATTATATTGTTCCCGCAGTCAGATTATTGGTCAAAATGAAATATTTTGATACCCACTCAACATTAACGGCTATAAATAGGTTATATTTGTACTATCTACGTTTTTAACGAAAAAAGTTTTAACTATTCATAATTATGACGATGAGCCTGAAAACACTATTTCTATCCTTGTCAATGGCCGCTATGTGTGCTTCCACTCTTTCAGCCCAGAGCGTGTGCACATTGGACTCTTGCCGCTCGCTGGCGCTGAAAAACAATAAGCAGCTGCGTGTGCGGGCCGAGGCGGTGCGCATGGCCGGATATCAGAAAGATGAAGCTTTTGCCGCTTATCTTCCCGCATTGGACTTCACAGGCGGATACACATACAATCAGAAGGAGCTTAGCATATTTGACAGTGACCAGTTGCTGCCTACCAAGACTTTTGATCTGCAGACGCAGTCATATCAGTTCAATATAGTCAAGAATCCTATGACCGGTGAGCCTGTCAAAGGTCCTGACGGGCAGTATATACCGGAAACTGTGGCTCTTATCCCGAAGGAGGCAATGACGTATGATATACATAATGTGTTCTTCGGGGCCATAACGCTGACACAACCTGTGTTCATGGGTGGCAAGATTGTGGCCATGAACAAGCTCACGCATTATGCCGAGGAGCTTGCGCGTTCGCTTCACAATGCCGAGGCTCAGAATCTGATTTATGCCGTGGATGCGGCTTACTGGCAGGTGGTGTCGCTGAAAGCCAAGCAGGAACTGGCCGAAAGCTATGTGGCGCTGCTTGACACCCTTCACCGCAATGTGAATCTGATGGTGGAGCAGGGTGTGGCCACGAAGAGTGATCTCCTCACGGTAGATGTGAAGCTCAACTCCGCTCAGGTTGACCTTGTGAAGGTGCAGAACGGACTCGTACTGTCGCGTATGGCGCTTGCACAGGTGTGCGGCCTCCCGGTGGACACACCGATGCATCTTGCCGATGAGGATAACGATCTGGCTACATACACTTCAGAAATAGCCAATTCATATAATATGGGCGATGTATATGCTCGGCGTCAGGACCTTCGGGCTCTTGAAAACGGAGTGCAAGTGCTCCGTCAGCGTGAGAAGGCTGTACGTGCCGACATGCTCCCGAAGCTTGCCGTTGTCGGGTCGTATTCATTCAGCAATCCCAATATGTTTGACGGATTCAAGAAGAAATTCAACGGAGCGTTTTCTGTAGGAGCCATGCTCACCATTCCTATATGGCACTGGGGTGGCAACTATAATAAGTACCGTGCGGCAAAGAGTGCCACAAAGATGGCCGAGCTTGAAGTTGAGGACTCACGTGAGATGATTGACCTTCAGGTGCGCCAGTCATCATTCAAGGCTCAGGAGGCGGTGAAGACCTACAACATGACTCTTACAAATATTGAAAAGGCCAACGAAAACCTGCGTCAGGCCAATCTCGGATTCCGGGAAGGGGTGATGACCACCGACAATGTCATGGAGGCGCAGACCGCTTGGCTGAAAGCCAACTCGGAGAAAATCGACGCGCTGATAGATGTGCATCTGTGTGATGTCTATCTTGCCAAAGTGCTCGGCACACTCCCTTATCCTACTGAATATTAACAAACCAATAAAACATCCATTTGTATCATGGCTGATATAAACAACTCTGTATCGGAGAGAAAAGAGAACCGTAGTCTGATGGTGGCCATGGCCATTGTCGTAGTGGCACTGATAGTTTTTGCTATAGCCGGCTTTGTATTTCTTGAAGAGCCTGACAATATTCTGGAGGGTCAGGCCGATGCAACTTCTGTGAAAATATCCGGTAAACTCCCCGGACGTGTCACCGAATTCTATGTCAAGGAGGGTGATATGGTGAAGGCCGGCGACACACTGGTGCATATCCACTCGTCGCTTGCCGAGGCAAAGCTTATGCAGGCGCAGGGTATGGAGACGGCTGCCGCCGCCCAGAACCGCAAGGTAGATGCCGGAACACGCTCCCAGATAATTCAGGGCGCGAAAGATATTGTAGATCAGGCAAAGGCTGCACGTGATATCGCTAAAAAGACATATGACCGCATGAATAATCTGTTCAACGAAAATGTGATCAGCGCACAGAAGCGTGACGAAGCCAAGGCTGCCTACGATGCAGCCAACGCTGCTGTAGGAGCTGCTCAGAGCCAGTATGAACTCGCTGTGGCCGGCGCTCAGAAGGAGGATAAGGCAAGCGCAGCTGCTATGGTGAATGTGGCCAAAGGCGGTGTGCTTGAAGTGGAAAGCCTGCTTGAGGACCAGTATCTTGTGGCTCCCTGTGACGGACATATCGATCAGATTTATCCTGAGGTGGGTGAGCTTGTAAGCCTCGGTGCCCCGATAATGAATCTGCTCAAGATTTCTGATAAGTGGATGGTGTTCAACGTCCGTGAGGATTATCTGAGTCAGCTCAAGCTCGGCAACGAGATAGAGGTGATGATTCCGGCATTGGACAAGAAAAAAATAAAGGCACGTATATACTATGTGCGCGATAAGGGAAGCTATGCCACTTGGCATGCCACCAAAGCTACCGGACAGTGGGACAGCCGAACATTCGAAGTGAAGGCACGTCCGCTTGATACTGTTCCTGATCTCCGTCCCGGAATGACTGTTGTGTACTACACGAAATAGATAGTCCGATGAGTGTTAAGCCTTTCATAGAAACGATAAAACGCGGATGGCGCACGATGTTTCAGCGCAAGATATATTTTGTGCTGATGATAGTAGTGCCGCTGGTATCCACTTTCTTCTTCCTGAATCTGATGGATTCCGGATTGCCGGCCAATGTGCCTACGGCAGTGGTGGACGAGGACCATTCGTCCATGTCACGTCAGGTGATACGGTCGCTCAACGCGAGCCAGATGCTGAGCATCAATGACCGTGAGGAGTCGTTTTATGATGCGGTACAGAAGGTCCGTACCGGTAAGGTGATGGGCTTCTTCTACATCCCGGAGAATTTTGAGAAAGATGCTCTGGGCGGACGTACCCCGACGCTGTCATATTACTGCAATCTGACCTATTACGTGCCCGGCTCGTTGGCATTCAAGGGGTTCAAGACTGTGGCTGTGACCACCAAGGGGGGCATGGTGCAGACCAAGCTGATTAGTGCCGGTATGGATGGTGGCGAGGTGTCATCGATGCTTCAGCCTG
The DNA here is from genome assembly GCA_910586895.1 of uncultured Muribaculaceae bacterium. Lineage (GTDB taxonomy): Bacteria > Bacteroidota > Bacteroidia > Bacteroidales > Muribaculaceae > Paramuribaculum. The sequence continues at coordinate 143,662 of CAJUIW010000002.1, forward strand.
TGGTCATTGACCAACATCCTATAGGTAATCCATGGCTGAACTACAACTATTACCTTTCAGTGTCATTCCTCTCAGCTCTGCTGGCTCTGCTTATAATGCAGATAACATCGCTCACCATCTGCTCTGAAATCAAGCAGGGTACATCGCCCGAATGGCTCCGCACCAGCGGAGGCTCGATGCTGGTGGCTGTGATAGGCAAGCTGATTCCTCAGACTGTGATATGGACCGTAGTCGGAGTGGCTGTGGAGGCGGCTTTGTTTAAATTCAGCCATTTCCCGCTGAACAATCATGCCATGCACATGATTGTGGCCATGTTTCTGCTCGTCATAGCAAGCCAGGGATTCGCCACTACGATATGCTGTATCGTGCCTAACATGAGGCTGAGTTTCACTCTCTGCTCTCTGATTGGTATTCTCACCTTCTCCATAGCTGCATTCTCTTATCCTGTATCGAGCATGTATCCTTCGATAGGAATATTCAGCTATATCCTTCCGGAAAGGTATTTCTTCCTGATATTCTCTGATCAGGCCCTTAACGGTATTCCTATCTACTATTCACGTTGGTACTATGTGGCTCTGCTGCTGTTCCCGCTTGTGGGCATGGTAGGACTTAAGCGCCTGAAGAAGCATTGTCTGAATCCGGTATATGTACCCTAACCCTATAGAATAGAAATGAAACCTACATTCTACATAGCACGTTGGTTTGCCGGGCTGTTCCGTGTCTGGCGCCGTGAGTTCCATCTGATTTTTTCAGATATCGGAGTCATGCTCTTCTTCTTCGCACTTCCTACCGGCTATCCGGTGATATATGCGCTTATATATAACCCGGAGGTGATTGTGGATATGCCGGTGGCTATTGTTGACAACAGCCGCAGCGAGAAGAGCCGTGAGCTGGTACGCATGGTGGACGCCACGGAGGCTATGAAGGTTTATGACTATGTGCCTGACATGGAGGCCGCGCGCCGGTTGATGAACAGCCATGAGGTGTACGGCATATTGGAGATTCCGGCCGATTACGCCCGTAAACTCGGGCGCGGAGAGCAGGCTACCACTGTGTTCTATGCCGAGATGGACCTTATGCTGCGGTACCGTACGTTTGTTTCGGCTCTGACAGATATTCAGCTGGCCTTGGGTTCTGAGATACAGACACAGACCATCAATGATATAGGTTTGTTGGCGCAGGGTATGGCACAGGTGCCTGTGGAGAGCGAGTCGATAATGCTCGGCGACCCCACGCAGGGATTTGCCTCGTTTATCATGCCCGGTATCATAGTGCTGATACTTCAGCAGAGTATTGTGCTCGGAGTCTGTATTCTGGCCGGTACATCGAAGCAGCGGAGCCGTAAAAACGGAGGAATTGACCCGATGGCTGTCGATGCTTCGCCTACGGCACAGCTCCTTGGCCGCCTCCTGTGCTATATGACGCTTTATATCCCTATCACCTTCTATCTGCTCCATCTGGTGCCCGTGATGTTCAGTTTCCCGCATTATGGCGATATGTGGGCGTGGATATCCTTCATAGTGCCTTTTGTAATATGCAGTGTGTTCTTCGGACGGGTTATATCGGAGTTTGTAAGCGACCGCGAGAGCGCTTTCCTTGTGGTGGTGTTCACCTCTGTCGTGTTCCTGTTCCTCTCAGGCCTTACATGGCCGCGCTATGCCATGAATAAGTTCTGGACGCTTGTGGGCGACTGCGTGCCTGCAACGTGGGGGATGGAGGGATTCCTTGGCATCAATTCCAATGGCTCCGATTTCGTGACCCAGATGGAACCGTATACGTCGCTGTGGATTCTGTCGGCAGTGTATTTCCTGCTCTCCTACATATTCATAAGGATAAGGAAGCAACCATGCAGGATGCTCTCCTATGATAAGAAGTAACAAATTGAGGCCGGTTTCATTGTATGGACCGGCCTTTTTTTACACCGGACCGTAGCCGAGCAGGTCGAGAATGACAGGCGACAGGAGCGCCGTCAGAAGCCCGTTGAGCGTCAATCCGAGGGATGAGTATGCTCCGTAGCGTTCGCCGCGTTCCATGGCTGCTGAGGTGCCTACGGCATGGGCCGCCGTACCGATTGAGAGACCTCCGGCTATCGGGCTCTTGATGCGGCTCAGGCTTACCATACGGAATCCTGCCATAGCACCGAATATGCCGGTGCATACCACTACGGCCGCTGTCAGCGATGGTATGCCACCCATGGCCGAAGATATTTCCATAGCTATCGGAGTGGTCACAGCTTTCGGCGCGAGTGATATGATGACTTCACGCGAGGCTCCCAACAGGCGGGCTACAAGCACTACGGATACAATGCCGGCCACGCAGCCTGCAAGTTCGGCCATCAGCAACGGAAGCATCTGTTTCTTAATCGCCTCAAGCTGGCGGTAGAGTGGCACGCCTAAGGCCACAACCGCCGGTTTGAGCCACAGCTCGATATAGGAGCCTCCGGCTGCATATGTGTCGTAATCAACCCCGAGAGATGAGAGCAGGACTATCAATACAAGTATCGATATCAGGATAGGATTGAGCAGGGTCAGCCCGGTGCGCCGCTGTAGCAGCTTGGCTCCGAGAAAAACTATGAATGTCAGTGCTATAAGCACTACCTTGTTCTGGATCAGTTCAGCGTATGCCATGATGATGTAGTGAAGTGGAACGGCGTACCATCTGGTGGATCCATCCGGTTACGGCTATTATTATGAAGGTGCTGACTATGGTGGCGGCCACTATCGGCATCCACTGGTCGCGCAGCAGGCCGAGGCAGCGCATTACACCTACGCCGGCCGGCACGAAGAAGAACCCGAGGTTCTTTACCAGAAAGTCGGCCACTTTATCGACCCACATAAGGCGTATAATACGCATTTTCAAGGCTGCCGCAAGCAGTAGCATCCCTATGATGCTCGATGGTACGGGAACGCCTGTCACAGCTACAATAACCTCGCCTATGGCAAGGAATGCAAATATCAATCCAAGCTGAAGAATCATATATATATGTGATAGCTTAACGGATGCGTGTATTGAACATCCTTGTAATTCTGGGCAAAGTTACGGCTAAATTTGTTGATTGGATGCAATCAGTGGCTGTTTTATTCTTAACAGGTATGAAAAAAGCGGGAGCGCTGTTGAGCACTCCCGCCTGTTGGTTATGTTAAGTGGCTTTGGATTAGCCGTTAACCTGCTTCATGTGAGCGATGAGATCGAGCACCTTGTTTGAGTAGCCGATTTCGTTGTCGTACCATGATACAACCTTAACGAAGTTGTCGGTCAGATATACACCGGCGTTAGCGTCGAAGATTGAAGTAAGAGCGCATCCGAGGAAGTCGCTTGATACAACAGCATCTTCAGTGTAGCCGAGTACACCCTTGAGTTCGCCTTCAGCAGCTTCCTTCATGGCAGCGCAGATAGCTTCCTTGGTAGCGGGCTTTTCGAGGTTAACGGTGAGGTCAACAACTGATACGTCAAGAGTGGGGACACGCATTGAGATACCGGTGAGCTTGCCGTTAAGAGCGGGGATAACTTTACCTACAGCCTTGGCAGCGCCAGTGCTTGAGGGGATGATGTTGCCAGAAGCGGCACGGCCACCACGCCAGTCCTTCATTGAAGGTCCGTCAACAGTCTTCTGAGTAGCGGTGGTTGAGTGAACGGTGGTCATAAGGCCGTTTACGATGCCGAACTTGTCGTTAAGAACCTTTGCGATGGGAGCAAGGCAGTTGGTGGTGCAAGAAGCGTTTGATACGAACTGAGTGCCCTTAACGTATTCGTTCTGGTTAACACCGCATACGAACATGGGGGTGTCGTCCTTTGAGGGAGCTGACATAACCACGTATTTAGCGCCGGCTTCGATGTGGGCCTGAGCTTTTTCCTTTGTGAGGAAAAGACCGGTTGACTCAACAACGTATTCAGCACCTACAGCACCCCAACCGATTTCAGCGGGATTCTTGCAAGCTGTAACGCGGATTTCCTTGCCGTTTACGATAAGGAGGCTCTTTTCCATGTCATAGTCAACAGTACCGTCGAAACGACCGTGCATTGTGTCATACTTGAGCATGTAAGCCATGTAGTCAACGGGAAGAAGGTCGTTGATAGCTACTACTTCGATGTCTTCTCTTTTAGTAGATGCACGGAACACGAAACGTCCGATACGGCCAAAGCCGTTAATACCTATTTTTGTCATAATACTTAATAAAAAATATTGGGTTGTAAAATATTATTAGTTAGTGTGTTGCCTTCAGAGAGCATCTAGCTCTCCAAGACGTCACAAAAATACTAAAAATATTCCGAAAATCAGGGGTTGACGATAGATAAAAATATGTTAATTTTGCAACAGTTTCCCCCTTTTGTAGCGTTAGATAGTGTACGGCTGTCCAAATGCCGCTTTTCTGATGTGTAATTTATCAAATTTGTTAGTATATGAAGAAGTTTTTCAGTGATTTCAAAGATTTTGCCATGAAGGGTAATGTTGTCGACATGGCTGTAGGTGTTATCATCGGTGCCGCTTTCGGCAAGATTGTGTCATCGCTCGTTGACGATATCATCATGCCGCTTGTGGGGGTGGCCACAGGAGGAATGAATTTCACCGATTACAAGTGGGTCATAAAGCCTGAGATCAAGGATGCTGCGGGTGAGATTATACAGCCGCTTGTGTCGCTCAACTGGGGTTCGTGGGTTCAGACTGTTGTCAACTTCCTGATTGTGGCGTTCTGTATCTTTGTGATGATCCGCTTCATGCAGAATATGCGTAAGAAGAAAGTGGAAGAGGAGGCTGCCGCTGTGGCTGGCCCTACCAAAGAGGAGGAACTGCTCACTGAAATACGCGATATACTGCGTAAGGATTCTGAAAAATAATATTATTTGCGGCCGAAATCGGCGGGAATCTCTCCCCAGCGTTCGGTCTCCCATTTTACAACACGGTTAGCCGGGGTGTGGCTCTGAAGCCATGCCTCGGCTCGTGCTATAAGACGGCGTATAGGTTCGTTGGCTGCCGTAGGGGCTATTGTTGTGCGTGCCTTACGGTTTCGTACCCAGGCCATGGCGGTGCGGCTGTCCGAATATATGGTGACGCCTGAGCGTCCCTGCTGTTCGAGCATGGCCAGGGCATGGACTATGGCAAGAAACTCACCCATGTTGTTGCTGCCTCCATGAAGCGGACCAAGGTGAAATATGCGCTGTCCGCTGTCGATGTCCACTCCCTGGTATTCCACCGGGCCCGGATTGCGGCTGCATGCCGCATCGACGGCTATGGCTCCCTTGACTATTTCAGGAAATGAATCGTAATTGACGGCGGTGGCTTTATGCCGGCTCATTGCGCGCAGCAGTCCCATGTGTTCCGACGGGTTGCCGCGATATGCGGCCACGGCCTGCTCTCTGGTGGGGAAGCTTTTGTAACGGGCCCCGTTGAAGCCTTCTACCTGAAGCTTGCACTCTTCCCACGAATCAAATACTCCGGTGTCATGTCCGGCCCATACAACGTAATATTTCGGTCCTTTGCTGCTCATGAAAGTGTCAGATAAATGTTGATATCCACATGCCGTGTGCCTCCGAGTTTGGCTATGTCGGGATCTACGGCTTTTCCGAGGAATGTGAATGCGGCCCGCTGCAGTCCGGGCAGGAGTTTGAGGGCATTGGTGATTCCCTCGCATGTCACTATGTCGCGAAGCATGGTGATAAGCGCATCGCTCAGTGCCATGGCGGCAGTGCGCGGTACGGAGGAGCCGGCGTTGACGTAGCACACGCGGGAGGTGGCGGTGGGAGATATATCAACCGGTGCGCTGCTGGCAAGGTCTATTACCGGAAGAGAGGGGAAGGCTTTGCCGCAGTTGGCCGTAAGGTCAAATATTATGGCGCCGCGTTTCATCTCTGCAATCATTTCGGGTGTGATTTCAGGCATGGGGGTGACATCGGTGTACACAACTACATCGGCTGTGCGGAGGGCCGACTGCAGTCCGCGCGGATGAAGCGAGGCCCCTACAGCGGTCGGGCCAAGTTCACGCATGGCACGGCGCAGCCGGTACACGTCGTGGTCAAACATGCGTACCAGCGCTCCTACGCCTGAGGCGGAGCGTGCGGCGGCACAGGCTGCCAGGTCGCTTCCTATGATGGTCACTTCGCAGGGGATTACTCCGGCCACACCTCCAAGCAGTATGCCTTTGCCATGTTTGGCGTCGGCAAGGAGCGATGCCGCGCGTGCTATGGCCGCGCGGCCGTCTATTTCTGCCAGAATGTCGGCTATAGGGCAGTTGCCCCGGGAGTCGGTGATGCGGTCAAGCGCTATGGCAATGATGCTCTGCTTAAGTAGCGTGCGCACAGTGTCGGGTGTCTGCCGGCACAGTGTCATAAGCGTCAGCAGCATGGCGCCGCGGCGCATGCGGCGTATATCTTTCGATGCCAAAGGGGCAAGGTGTATCACAATGTCGCACCGCAGGGCCTCGTCGCGTGATACAATCTGGACTCCGGCGGCTGAGTACTGTGCTGCGGTATAGTGTATCACATCGGCCGCACCATCTTCCATGAATATTGAGAACCCCTGTTCCGACAGCAGTTTGGCAGCTTCGGGTGTTATGGGGAAGCGGCGTTCGGAGGCATCGTTGCAGCGGGGCAGACCTATGGTGAATTTGCGCCGTCCCATGACTGTGGTCACCTCTTGGGGCATTACGGATGGAGTGGAGTCAGTGCTGGTGTTCATTGGCGTCGGGGAGATTGAAGGTGGCAATAAATTGTTTTACGGATTCCGCTATCTGTGCTCGGTCGTCAAGGCGGTCGGAGCAGAAGCGGTGGAGTGCTTTCCCATAGTGGGGCATCCTGGCCGCGAGTGCGGAGCTGATGTATGCATCAAGTTCCTCATCGGTCATGGCTGCTATAAGCGGACGCTTGGAGCGCGCGGCTGAAAGGCGTTCTGACAGTCTGGCGTGCGATGCTTCGAGCAATATGGTTGTGCCGCGTCGGTTCATTAGCTCCATATTGTCGTAGAAACATGGCGTACCGCCGCCGCAGGCTATTATCACATCCTCAAAATCAGCTACTTCTGTAAGTATTGCCTGCTCGCGCTGGCGGAATCCCGCTTCGCCGTGGCAGCTGAATATTTCGGATATGGACATGTGGTAACGGTTTTCTATATACTCGTCGAGGTCAATGAACTGCATGCCTGTAGCTTGGCTCAATGCACGCCCGAGTGTGGTTTTGCCGCTGCCCATGTAGCCTATGAGGAATATCGGTTTCATATGGCAAAGATAGTGAAATCCTGAACAGAAAAAAATAGCGGGCCGCAACCTCTTGCCGAGGTGCGGCCCGCATCATATTATGGTCAAGTTATAATCTTATCTGATTAGAGCTTGGGACCGGCAGCTACGAGAGCCTTACCGGCGGGGTTGTTTTCGAACTTCTTGAAGTTGTTGATGAACATTTCAGCGAGCTTGGTAGCCTTGGCAGTCCATTCTTCAGGATTAGCATAGGTGTCGCGGGGATCAAGAATCTTGGGATCTACGCCGGGAAGTTCGGTGGGAACTGTGAAGTCGAAGATGGGAAGAGTCTTGGTGGGAGCGGTGAGGATAGCGCCGTCAAGGATAGCGTCGATGATACCACGGGTGTCCTTGATAGAGATACGCTTGCCTGTTCCGTTCCAGCCGGTGTTCACGAGATAAGCCTTGGCACCGCTCTTTTCCATTTTCTTAACGAGCTCTTCAGCATACTTTGTGGGGTGGAGTGAAAGGAATGCAGCACCGAAGCAAGCTGAGAAGGTAGGAGTGGGTTCTGTGATGCCACGTTCTGTACCGGCGAGCTTTGATGTGAATCCGCTCAGGAAGTAGTACTTTGTCTGCTCGGGTGAGAGGATAGATACGGGGGGCAGAACTCCGAATGCGTCAGCTGACAGGAATATTACATTCTTGGCGGCAGGACCGCGGCTGGGCTTAACGATGTTCTTGATGTGGTCGATAGGATATGACACACGGGTGTTCTCGGTCACGCTCTTGTCGGTGAAGTCGATCTTGCCGTCCTTGTCAACAGTAACGTTTTCAAGAAGAGCGTCGCGTGTGATAGCGTTGTAGATGTCGGGTTCGCTGTCCTTGTCGAGGTTGATAACCTTTGCATAGCAGCCACCTTCGAAGTTGAACACGCCGTTGTCGTCCCAACCATGTTCGTCGTCGCCGATAAGCAGACGCTTCGGGTCGGTTGAAAGGGTAGTCTTACCTGTACCTGAGAGGCCGAAGAAGATAGCGGTGTTGGCGCCTTCCTTGTCAGTGTTGGCTGAGCAGTGCATTGAAGCCATGCCCTTGAGGGGGAGGTAGTAGTTCATGATTGAGAACATACCCTTCTTCATCTCACCACCGTACCAGGTGTTGATGATAAGCTGCATGCGTTCGGTAAGGTTGAAGGCAACGCAGGTTTCTGAGTTGATGCCGAGTTCCTTCCAGTTTTCAACCTTAGCTTTGGAAGCGTTCAGAACCACGAAGTCGGGCTTGAAGTTCTTGAGTTCCTCTTCGGTGGGGCGGATGAACATGTTGGTCACGAAGTGAGCCTGCCATGCTACTTCCATGATGAAGCGTACTGAGAGGCGGGTGTCGGGGTTGGTGCCGCAGAATGCGTCAACTACATAAAGGGTCTTGTCGCAGAGTTCCTTGTCGGCGATAGCCTTGAGGGCGTCCCAAGTCTTGGTAGTGATGGGCTTGTTGTCATTCTTGTATTCGTCAGATGTCCACCAGATAGTGTCCTTTGAGGTGTCATCCATCACGAAGAATTTATCTTTAGGCGAACGGCCGGTGTAGATGCCGGTCATTACGTTTACGGCGCCGAGTTCTGTTTCCTGGCCCTTTTCGTAGCCGGTGAGCTCGGGGTTGGTTTCGTCAATGAAAAGCTGGTCCCAGCTGGGATTGTGGATCACCTTCGAACCGGTGATGCCGTACTGAGATAAATCAATAGTGCTCATTGTATTATAGAACTTGAAATAAAATGGTTAATATTCTCTGTTATAATCTGCTCGGGGCATTGCTGCCTTTTACAGGTTTGACTGCAAAGGTAGAAGTTTTTTTGTGTTCGGCCACTATAAAATATGGAAATTTTTCCGTTATTCGTTAATTTTAACGAATTGCCCTGATATGGCCCTCCGGACAGCGCTGTCGTAACAACATCCGGCGGCGTCAAAAGTGCGATGGATTAACGAAAATTCACCACATTCAGTTACAAATGAATGACAAAATAGTAAAATACCTAAAAAGAGTGAAAAACAAAGCGATGAAGCGTTGCAAAATGAAATCTATTTATTATCTTTGTGCAGGATGATTAGCCAAAAGGGATTCTGTGATTGACAACATCGCTTAACGCAAAGCCATTCCTACCAAATACACCACAATAGTCGTCGAGAAAGAGATCTCATCATGACGGCTGTGAAATATATATTGGACGCAGTTTACGCTGCATTGACTATTCCCATTGTCTGAAATCTACCGCCAACACGAACTTGACTGTCCCGGGGAATAAGTGAGTGAGCACCGTTTACACCATATTGCAGAATATTGGGGGCACGGGCCGGCATAACTTATTCAGAGGACAAAGGCACTTGGCGGTGCCTCAGGCAGGAATGAGTAGTGACGGAATCCGCGTCCCCATTCTGTTATCTTTAATACCTTACAAATCTATGAGCCAAATTTTTATTGGAAAGTGCATCGAGGATGAACTCCGCCGGCAGGAGCGTTCAGTGGTCTGGCTCGCGCGTAAACTGGACTGTAACCGGACCAATGTCTATAAGATATTCCATCGGTCAAGTATTGATGCAGAGCTGCTTCTGAAAATAAGCAACGTCCTTAAAGTAAATTTCTTCCAATACTATATCGACCGGTTCGAATTCTAACTTCGTAATAGCGGAATTTGTTATATTTGCATCCGGGAAAGGCACCAGCCTTTCCGGCGCATTATTATGAAACATAGCATACTCTACACACGTACCGGCGACAGCGGCCTGACCTCACTCGTCAGCGGCAACCGCGTGCGCAAGAACCATCCACGGATAGAAGCATACGGCACCCTTGATGAACTTAATTCCCACATAGGACTCCTGGCAGCACAGGAGCTTCCCGACAGTCATGAAGTGATACCCATGTTGCGATATCTGCAGAACCGCCTGTTTGACATAGGAGCCTATCTGGCCACAGATCCGGACGAGATGCCTCAGGGACGCACCATGTCGGTAGGAATCAGCACCGCCGACGTGGCGCGGGTGGAACAGATGACAGATATTATCGATGGATCCCTCCCTCCGCTGCGCAGATTTGTACTCCCCGGGGGCACCCGCCCATCGGCCATAGCACAGATAGCACGCACGGTATGCCGCAGGGCAGAGCGGCGCATACTGACACTGGCCGAGGAGGCTGACATCGACCCTCTGGTGATGCAGTTTATCAACCGCATGAGCGACTTCCTCTTCGCACTCGGCCGATTCTGCAACGTAAAAGCAGGGCGAGAGGAGATTTTTTGGGAGAAAAATTGTTAGCTATGTAGGTAGTTATATAAAAATGACTACTTTTGCGGACTCAATTCAATAAAATCTATAAAAACACTGACAATATGTACTGGACACTTGAATTAGCATCTAAATTGGAGGATGCACCCTGGCCTGCTACAAAGGATGAGCTCATAGACTACGCCATGCGCTCAGGTGCTCCCCTCGAAGTGATAGAAAACCTTCAGGAAATGGAGGACGAAGGTGACACCTACGAATGCATCGAAGACATATGGCCCGACTACCCCTCCAAAGAGGACTTCTTCTTCAACGAAGAAGAGTATTAAGCCGACCATAAACGCTTAACGTAAATAATATCAAAGGGCTGGGCATCGCATCGCGCGACCGCTCAGCTTTTTGCATTTCAGATGGGACGTGCGGTTGAGTAGGGTGTATGCATAGCGTGGCGAAGCCAAGTGTCGGTGCGGTTAATCGCTGAGATTGCGGATAATTGCTTAAATTTGTGGTTGAGATATCTATGATTTTATAATATGCTTGTATTGATAGCTGAATCGAAAACTATGGCGCTGTGCGCAAGTCAGGTGCCGACGCAGACGTTGGAGTGCCATAGACCTGTGCTTGAGTCATCGGCATGCGATATTATGCATCGCATGGAGTCGATGAATGTTGATGAAATCGCTGCAAAGGTAAAGATAAGTGTCCCCATGGCCCGCAAATTGCAGCAGATGATATACGATTTTCCTTATAAGGAGTCGGGCGGCGTGGCTATTGAAGCATTTACAGGAGTTGTGTTCAGGGCTTTTGAGTATTCATCGCTGAGCGCGGATGAAAAGGAGCGGGCCAATGGATGCGTCGGGATAGTATCGTCGCTCTACGGATGGCTACGTCCGGACGATATAATAAAGCCGTACAGATTTGACTTCACGAATCAATTGGCGCCTGACGGGGGCTCGTTAGCTGCATTCTGGACTCAGAAGGTGACGGATTGCGTGATATCATGGATTGAGAATCAGAGGGACTATGATGTGCTGAATCTGCTTCCCGGCGATGCAGCCCGGTGCATTGACTGGAAGAGGGTTGAGGAAAAGGCCACGGTGTGGAAAGCTGATTTTCAGGAGATACAGGCCGGAGGCTCAATAAAAACACCTAATTCAAACCGTTTGAAAACTTTGCGCGGAAAGCTTTTGCGGCAGATAATCACGGATTCCATTACCAGTCCGCAACAGCTTATGGCGGTAGAGACGGAGTGTTATGTGGGCGAAAAGTCATCCCTGCCGGGACAATTGCTCTTCATCACTGCGTGATGACTGATCATTGTGGGTGAATTATATGTACTGCAATAAATGAAATATAACTGACTGAAATTTCGCAAGCTACACTTCAGTCAGGCAAAAAAGGGAATAAAGATAAAAAAGGCAAGATAATAGTCTTGTATTTGAGTAATATTTGGAAGATTTTCTCTTGCCTGCCATGGGCAATTGCCTTTTTGACCTTTTACGTGTACTGAGGGGTGTCGGAAGTTGGACTTGGTTTTATTTGTTGCAAACTGCGAAGCGTACGTCTACAAATGGTCTGAGGCTCATTTCAAGAGATACTTTTGCGACCTTATGGCCGAAAAGATAGCTGATTTGCTCGATGATACTCTTGCGCAGAGCGGCGTCATTGCCGTAAATGGCTACGGAGCCGAGTCTGTCAGGCCATACGGGATGGGGATAGAATCCGTATTTCTCGATTGGCGTAACCTTATAGGGCTTGGCAAGGAGTCGGCGGTCGGCGCCATTGCGCAAATTCTCGCGGTATGTTTGTTCTTCCTCCCTCTGTCGGCTGAGGTCATCGGAGTTGAATACTGATATAAGCCATCTTGCGGATAGCCCTTCGCCGATTTGATCGATGGCGATGAAGTGTTTCTTCTCGGCTGCGTTGGCGCGGAGGAGGTTGAGTATAGCCTTTACTTCTCTTTCGAAATCGTTGGCTGATTGGCGTCCGGCGTGTGAGCCGGATGTTGCCGGCTTCGGTTTAGTTGTATTGGTGGTGTGGGGTTTGGTCGCGAGGGTTTGGCGCACAGCTTGAAGGGCTATCGCTTTCTGTGCTTGTGCTTCAAGGGCTTTCAGGGAGAGTGTGGTGTTGAGTCTGAGATTTTTTTTCATTTTATTTGAAAGTTTAGAGAAAAAATAACTGACTGCTATGCGGTCTTGGACTAAGAGACCGGCGCAATCAGCGAAACTTGATATGTTTTACGGAGGCCTTCCTCCGAGAGTCCATCCATGAATTTCAATATTCTCGATTTCTGAAGCTGTTGCGTAAGGGCGCAATAATGGCTGTCAGATAATCGATAATTGAATCTGCGATGGGCAAAATCAAGTGATAAAAGTTATTCTAAACTTTCAAATATGTCAGAATCTGACTTCGGATTCATGCTGCAAAGTAAGCAAAAAAAATCTTAATCGCTAAATTAATTTGACTGGTTTTTGAAGGTATGGATATCTCTGATTGATTTTGCCTTAACCGCCTGTTATTAGTCAGCCTAAAAGAGTGACATTCAGTATGGTTCGGTTAGAACCTTTTTGCGTTAGGACTTGTATATGATTATAAAATGAACTTATTTTGTAATCAAAATGATATCATTATGGATACACCACTTGAAAAGAAAGCCCACGTGTTCCGTTTGCCGACTTATCTCCTTGACAAACTGAAGGAACTTGCAGCCAAGGACCGCCGTAGCCTTAACAACTATGTAGAAGGACTGCTGCTGGATGCGGTCTATCATGAGCCTAATGAAATCACTCGTCAGGCAATGGAAGATGCCAAAGCAGGCAGGACAGAAGGCCCTATTGACACGTCGAGTGTAGATGCTATGCTTAAGTCCATCGGAGTATGAAGGAACTCCGATTCACCAAGCAATTCAAGAAGGACTTAAAGCGATTCCTGAACCAACCTAAGAAATTGGAGGCGCTGAATGATGTTCTCGATATGCTGAGGCGTGAAATCGAACTGCCTGCACAGTATAAGGCTCATAAATTGATTGGCGACTATGCCGGATGTATGGAGTGCCATATTGAGGGTGATTTTCTCCTTGTGTGGTATGATGAAGAAAATGATGTGATTGTTGTCTATCGCCTCGGTTCACATTCAGAATTGTTTAAATAGCTGATTGCTGCAGTGTCGTAATGAGTTTTAACTGGGTGATATAGCGGCTGCTGACGGTCCCGGAGAGCAATATCCAATTGGGGACGCAATCTTGGGCTACAATCACTTAACCTGTCTTAATCGTCCCTTAATATAAACATACTGGTCACAAATTGCGACCGGTTAAATGCATTGAGGCATTAAACGATCAATCCATGCGTCTTCGCTAATATGATAAATCAGCTCAGGAATGTCGAACAATATATGCCGGGGCATGTTGGAATAGATAGAGATTTTATTTTAACAACATGTTTAATTCAATTCTAAAAGGTGCCTTTTCGGCACTATCAATAATTTTTGGCATTATGGGTATGACAGCTAAAACTTCGTATATATTCCTCGCTCCGGGAGTGGAGGAGGTTGAGGCCACGGCTACGGTAGACGCTCTCCGCAGAGCTTCTATGGATGTGGTGACTGTGGCAGTAGGTAATAATCTTCAGGTAAAGGGCGCCACAGGGCAGATTCTCGTTGCCGATTCTCTTATCTCGCAGGTAAATACTGCTGATGCTGACTGGCTTATCATCCCAGGAGGAGATCCTGGCGCACAGAATTTAGCGGCCAACAGCGATGTCAGGAATAAGATAATGGAGCACGTCAGCAATGAAGGCCGTATCGCCTCAATATGCGCCGGTCCGGCTGTGGTGCTTGCGCCGCTTGGAGTGCTCAAGGGAAAGAAAGCTACCTGCTATCCTGGCCTCGGAGATTCTATCAATGAAAATGGAGGTGAGTATGTAAAGCAGACTGTTGTGGTTGAGCCCGGGCTTATCACATCGGAAGGCCCCGGAACAACCCTACCTTTTGCCATAGAGATTATTCGCGCCACAAAGGGGCCCGATGTGGCCGATTCAGTTGCCGAAGGAATGCTTGTCAGCGGCAACTGATGCTGCCGGATTATCGCTGTAATGATTAACAAGCTTTGCGATTGGCAATACTAAATAGGCTGTTGTCTTTTTAGATGCGTTAAAGCCCAACCATGCTTGTCTAATCGCAATATGATGAATATCAGTAAATGACTCCTTTAACAACGGAATGGGATGTCGTTAGGAGATCAGCCGGCACCGTTGGCCGGAATAGATGAAAATACATGGACGGTTGGCAGGCCTATGCGGGCTTGCCAATCGTTTTTTAATATCGTAAACCGGAAGCGATTGTGTGAAGAGATTCCCAAAAAAAAGTATTGAAAGGCCCTCTCTCGTGTAGACCGGAATTATATTATAGTGTTGGACGAAATTAGAATTTTTATCGGCACAATCGTTTTTTACAACTTGGTCCGTTGCGTTTTTGAATTTTATTACTAATTTTGAGGTCGCAGACCGCATCGCAGAGGCCCGGTCACGGGCTATGCGGGTGGGACTGCAGTTTTATAGGCTTGCCGCTTGGCAAGCCAAAATATAATAGAAAGCGTTTACTCGACGCTCTTTCTTGACAGTCAGAAACTTCGCAACTTTCTTATCTCAGTCAAGAATGCAGCAAACAGTAGATGGCTTAGTGGATATGTATATTCCGCCCGGCGTGGTACGTGAGTGTCATGTGTGGGCGTATAGCATATTCTACGTGAGGCCTCTGCAAGTTTGCTCGTTCAACTGAGATGGGCAATGCGAAGGCCTCTGACTGTGGAACGGGCAACAGTACAGACCTCACGTTTTCTGTATATCAACCAATCAGAAGCCAAAGAGAGGGTCCGGCGGCGCTATAGTCAGGCATGACAGTCAGCAGTCACACGCACTTGTCGGCACCTCTGACGGAATCCGGGCCCGGTGCCTGTCCGGCGGAAGAGCGTCATACGCTCATGTATGCTTTGTCGGGACACAACAGCGAGCTGTTCCATTCAGATTTCCTTGCCTACCTGGCGGCATGTCATCGGAAATTCTTCTTCGATGTGATGGCTGAGATTTTCCATGATGGTAATCTAAGGACCGACAATCAGCAGGAGCCTCTTACACTGAGGAGGGAATATCAGAATCTGGACATAGCTTTGTGCAACCCCGCCGGAGAGATTCTCTATGTCATTGAGAACAAATTCAAAAGCCGGCCCGATGCAAAGCAGCTGAAGCGATATGCCGATAAGTTCGCTAAGAAATCTACCCCCAGGTTACTTCTGCTCTCACTTCTCCGCCCTGACTTCAGCGATAGCGATTCCGAGGATGTGTCCAGCCGCTGGAGGTATGTGACGTATGGCGATTTGGCTTCGGCTATGGAGAATAACCTGTCCGCTTTGACTCAGGGAAGCCAATTTGACTGCCAACTCATCAGTAAGTATATTGATTTCATTGCCTTTCATCATAGTGCGGTAAGCAGAATCGACAGTGCCGGCTGGGAGGAGTTGACCGACTCCGACTTTCTCAACCCGGCACTCCCTCCCCGGGCTCCCTATCTTGTGCTCATGCGTGAGGCTCTCCGGCGAATACAGCTTCAACCGGATGTGGTGAATGTGACGGTGTCACACGGCTCTCCACTGTTTGAGATGTGGTATGACGCGAAGGCCGAACCCGGACTAAAGTACTTCATGCAATTTCAGGACGGAATAATAAAGCTTGGATTGTCATACAGACATGGTTCGGATACAAAAAGCAAAAGAGAGCGCAAGCAAGAGCGCATTAACCTTTGGGAGCAGATGAAAAACACCCCGGAGGCTGTCGCGTTCTGCAAAGCTGCCGGAATTGCCACGGATGCCTATGCCGGTGCCGGATTCACTGACAAGGATACATCCATGCTCACCCTATTCACTGAGCGGATCGAGGAGCGGCCGGGCATAAAGGTTGCCTGCGAAAGGATTATACACCTGCTTGAAACCATAATTATCATACAATTAAACCAATCAATTAACAAAACATCATGAGAAAAAAACTGGACAACCGGGCCTCGGCGCTATCTGCGCTCATGTGGCTGCTGTTGCTGGCACTGATCCCGGCACAGCTCTCCGCACGTGACTTTAAGTACACTTACAATGGACAGACTCTTATCTACACGGTTGTTGACGAGAGTGCCAAGACAGTCATGACCAAACCCGGCACCGATGAAGACCCTGGAAATCTAGTAACGGGCGACTTAGAAATTCCATCGGAGGTTTCTGATGGTACAAATACATATAAAGTGACCGCTATAGGAAACACCGGGTTCTATATGTGCAAGGAATTGACAAGTGTGGTAATTCCCACTTCGGTAACTTCCATAAACGAATGGGCATTCGCTAATTGTAAAAAATTGGAACGCATAGACATTCCAAGTTCGGTGACTTCTATAGCTGAGGCAGTCTTCGTTAGCAGCGGATTAACAAGTGTCAACATTCCAAGTTCGGTGACTTCCATAGGCGAAATAGCATTCAAAAAATGTCGCAAATTGGAACGCATAGACATTCCAAGTTCGGTGACTTCTATAGATAGGGAAGCGTTCAGTGGCAGTGGCTTAATAAGTGTAACTATCCCAAGTTCGGTGACTTCTATAGGCAAATTTGCATTCTCCGATTGTGACAAATTGGAAAGCGTCGAAATCCCCAACTCCGTGACAACTATCGAGGATGGTACATTTAGGGAATGTAATAGCCTATCAAGTATCGTCATCCCCAACTCCGTGACAACTATCGGTAGTGAGGCATTTAAGTGGTGCCATAATCTTAAATCCATCACACTCCCTGAATCATTAACTAAAATAGGGGATGGAACTTTTGTGTGGGCTGATAAACTTCGTTCTATCACTATTCCTGCTTCGGTTAAAGAATTGGGGAGTAACGTTTTTTCAATGTGCTTGAGTTTGCGTGAAATAAAGTTCGAAGGAAACGAGATCCCCAAAACAGATTTAGGCACATTTTGGGAATCTCCCGAATTTACCCAGATTGTTGTACCCGCAGACAAGGTTGACGCATGGAAAGCGCTTTTCGCAGAACATCACAGTTGGCCGAAATGCACAATAACCGACAAGTACACACCTGTCAAAAAGACCATAACGGGAGTGAAGCCTACTCCTGTGGATATGGGATTGTCAGTGAAATGGGCTGATGTGGACCTTGGCAGTGCAACCAAAACAACTTCCGGCAAGCTTTTGAAACTCAGCGATCAGGATATGGAAGCCTATCTTGGCGAAGGATGGCGTGTTCCCACTGAAGGTGAATTCAAAGAGTTGTTCAAAAATTGTGTTGCTCAATTATACCTCAACCAGGCAGGTGTGCCTTCAAAGGTTGTATACACTTCAAAGAAGAATGGTGCAAAAATAACATTCTACTTCCCCAAGACCGCTTTCATAAAGAATGGAGAAAAGCTTGTTAATCCGCTTAAGGGTACGTATCAAACCATGTATGCATGCTATGGCTCCGATGTAATGCTCAGTGTCGCCGCAAAACTGCCTGAACATATCCGCAAACCCATTCAGGATTACGTGGCAGCTGCCAAGGTGAAATCAATGAACATTGCCGATTGGCCTGATGAAATGCTCAAGTGGCTCAAAAG
Organism: uncultured Muribaculaceae bacterium; assembly: GCA_910586895.1. Lineage (GTDB taxonomy): Bacteria > Bacteroidota > Bacteroidia > Bacteroidales > Muribaculaceae > Paramuribaculum. Next base: position 161,731 of record CAJUIW010000002.1, read on the forward strand.
CAATGCCGAGGGGGTGAATCTTGATTCAAAGTTCCTTTATGGCAGCAAGGACGATTTCGTGGAAGATGTGAATGTTGACATTTTCGAATGCTTCTTCCGTCCCGTCTACGTAGTAGATGAAAGCAGCGATGAGGATTAATCCGCACATTTTAGACATAAAATAATCTACAGCGGGGGGCGATAAAAACAGTGACTTATCGCCCCCTCTTTACTTATACTTCCAATATAGCTTATGAAACTTATACGTAAAGCCCTGATACTATTTGTTATGCTGACGGCAGGCCTCTCATTAGCGGCCCAGCATAGGCCCACCGGTGAGTTCATGCAGTCTTTGGGATTCCGAAGCACCACGGCCAATGAATGGAAAAACGCCTCCGGAGCCACCGTGACTATGGATGGCGACAATGTGGTAGCCTTCCGTGCTCCTCAGACCCATGCATGGACATTGGTGTTTGGCGATGGAGCCGCCCTCGGACACACCATAAAGATTAAAACCGGCGATGTGGTCACATTCAAGGACGGTGTGATTAAATTCCCGTCAGGAACGCGCCTGATTCTCAACTCCAATGACTCTCCGGCCAAGACGAGCCGTGGACTGCTTAAGTCAGCCCTTTTTAATAAGACGCGCAATACTCTAAGCGTCACTGATATAAAAATAATTAACGGCGAAAAATACTCTCCCGGTTGGCTCAATCTCTCAGGAAAGGAGAATGATGATATGGCTATCGATGAATACGGCAATATCGTGCCGAAGGTTCTCGCCCAGGAAAAAGCGGAGAAAGCCCGCCGTGCCAAAATCAACAGCGATTATGAGCAAGCCAAAGTAGATTATGAGAGCTACCGTCAGGGAACAGCCGTTGCCGAATATGAAGAGTATTGCAAGAAGTATGGCAAAAGCATCATAGACAAGACTCTGAACGGCGATATCGTTGTTGGTGCGCCTTGGGATCTTTTGGAAAAGGTGATCCACAGGCTATCGCTCTACAACTATAAGAAAAAAATGGATACAGGCAGCTATATCAGATATGACGTTTATTACATTCTGAAAGAACCCAACAAGTGGAATCCCTATTTCCGCGTTTATGTTGACAAATCCACCGGACTTGTGAGCAGTTGGTATGAAAGGGAATATTTCTACCGCCCGTAATCAAGGCCCTGTATCTATCTGTGCTCCTGCTTTAGCAGATGAGGCAACCTGTCGGAGTTACCGACAGGTTCGAGAGGACGGTAATCGGCAAGTTGCTCGTGAAATTCCATTTCATGACTTTGATATGATAATATCGCAAGGTCGCCTCTCTGAGAAAAGGGAAATAGGGAAAATAGAGAAAAATAGGGAAAAATTAAATTTTTCCCTATTTTTCTGTGTGTGGAGTTAAGGTTTGGGCAGTGCAGGCGGCATAGCGAGCTGCCCGCGCTGATGCGTCAGGGCGCTTAAGCCTTCTCTGCACGGCTTCTTACAGCCAGGCGATAGAGAACCACGGCGAGTGCGGCACCTGCGAGCGGACCAACGACCATTATCCAGAAGTCGCCCCATGCGTCGGGTGAGAAGAGAGCCGGTCCGAAGCTGCGCGCAGGATTGACGGAGCAGTTGTCAACAGGAATTCCCACGATGTTCACCAACCCTAAGGCAAGACCTATGGCCAGCCCGGCGAAATTGCCGAATCCATGCTTTTCATCAGTGGCCGACAGAACTATGAACACGAAGAACATGGTAAGCAATACCTCGGCTATCAGAGCCATTCCGGCTGTGGCGCCAGGCTGCAGGACGTTTGTGGCCAGATTGTTGCTGCCGGTCACGCCTCCGAAGTTGAAGTCAATGCCGCAGTTGCTCAGCCAGAACAGCAGCGCACCTCCTACGGCGGCACCTGCCAGCTGTGCGATTACATAGCCTGTGAAGTCCTTGACCGACATCTTGCCGCTGATGAGCATGCCGAAGGAAACTGCCGGGTTGACGTGGCATCCGGAGATATTGCCGATGGCATAGCATAGGCACACGAGGACAAGCCCGAAGCATAGTCCTATGCCGAGGCCTCCAATTGACGGGCCGGCCAGCACGGCGCTGCCGCAAGCCAGCAATACCAGAAACATTGTGCCGAAGAATTCGGCTAAATACTTTTTCATAGAAGGAAGTTTTTATAGTGTTAGGGGATAATTCGTTTGTTCGTTTTTTTTGTTGTTTAATTCTCCGGTAGTGCCGTAGGTGGATACCTTTCTTATAATAAAACAACAGATAAACCGGTGGAAAGTTCCGGCACCGGTATCTTTGACATTATGAATGTATATCTAATAAAGATATATGTCGGTAATAACGCGTGATTAGTAGATGTGTGAAATTAAATTTCACACTTATGTGTTTGCGGATATCATAGTGATTACTATTTTTGCGTTGCATCCTGCCTCATTCATCATATGTGGCAGCGGGGGGATTACATCATCTTGGCAATTCGGTCGTTTTTGCGGCTGAAAGTGATGGAACGGCTCTTCTCCCCAGGATGGCCGTAAGGCATCCACGTGATTAAATAAGTTGCATCCCGTTTGCAATATTTGTCCATGTCTTGCTGGATAGACGGAAATCAAGAAGCGTATTCCGTGCTATTGAGCGCAGGCCGAACGATAAATATGCAAACGATGAGAAAGGAAGATTTATCCCTTGAAAAGGAGCCGGTTTTCATTGGCAAAATAATTGAGGAAGAGTTGCGCCGTCAGGAGCGCACTGTCACATGGCTGAGCCGCAAGATACATTGCGACCGGCGCAACGTGTATGATATTTTCTCACGTGCCTTTATTGACACCAATCTGTTGTGGCGTATCAGCAAAGCGCTGGGCATAAATTTCTTTGAATATTATTCCTCGGCGTTTCAATGTAATGAGAATCAGCGTGTTATACCCCCCCCCTGTGAGCGCGGGGCAATCTGATAATATCCTGGGCTTAAAGCAGAACCATGATGGTCGTGATGGCTGATTGCGTGAAATATTATATCACACAATCGGGAATTTGATATCACGCACCTGACAGCGTTATACATGCATTGTAACTTATTTTTGTAAAACCCCAAATATAAATCTAAAACCAGTAAAATTATGGCAAAGAAATCAGCAATCGCAGGTGAATATATCATCACTGTAGAGGATAGCGGTACAGTACGTGTGTGCAAGATCTATGACAATGTCATCGGGTCGCTTCGTGAAATCGCCGCATTGAAGAATTTTGAGATAGATCCTAAATGGAACACTCAGGATACCGGACGCAGAATCTGTAAGGAGTTTGGCGATGGTATGATGGCCGAGATCGGCGAGTATGTAGTGACCCGCAGGGCATCTGGAAAGGTGGAGACTTATCGCACTTACGCAAATACGCTCGGCGCTCTCCGTGAAATAGCTGCTGAGGTAGGCTTCGAGATCAACGAAAAATCAAATACCCGTCAGAACGGTTCGAAACTTGTTGATTTCATCAATGCTTCAAAGTAAGCTATTATGGGATTTTTTGACAAACTGAAAAAACTCAAGGATAAGGTTGACGAGCGAAACAGTCAGTTGCTCGGTAATATGTTGTCAGCTACGAATCTGGACAAGAACGATATGGTTTCATCTGTCCGTTCAGGAATGTCAGCATTTAAGAATCCAATGTCCGTATTGTCTGATGCGGGCAAGTCATCGGCAAAGAATACACCCGCAATTCCAGTCCGTCAGCCAGACGTGCGGTTGGATCGCCCGGCAAATCCTATAAATAGCAGATCGTCCGAAGAATTAACAGAAGAAGAAATGGAAGAAATATTAAGAAAATTTGCAGAATTTGAAGCCCGTATAGCCAAACTTGAAAGAGCAATAGGGGGAGGCTCTGTTAAAGCCTCAAATAGCTCAGCGGTCACTCAAAGCCGTGACCATATCGTTGCTCAAAATGGGATATTCTTCAAAACTGCAAAGGGTAGAACTCTTATTGAGGGTGAGGAATTAGACAGTAATGACATAGAATGCTTGCGTAAAGCGCTGATTTCTATAGGCGATAATATGGAGCCGGATGACGATGATGATTTCGAGGCATTCGCCGTAAAGGTTCGTGCCAAATATAATCCTGACCAACTTTTCCCTACTCTGCTCGGTGCCGTGATTTTGAATCCGGATGGAGAGATATATAGAGTTGAGATTACAAATAGGAAGGTGAATTTCTGATGGGACTTACACTGGAGGAAATAAATGAACTTAGACGCATCCGCGATGCGGCGCGAGGAAATAGCGCCGCATTGCCGGTTGCGGTTCCTCCAGCCGTAGCGGTTGACAACGATGGCTCCCGGGCAAGTGGAAGTACGGAAATGCTTGAGCTGCTGATAAGAGACATCAGGAAATTCGTTGCAGAACAGACTGAACTGATGTTTAATGAAGGCGATTTCCAGCTTCAGCTTGCTGTGGCTCTTCGGGCATCCGGACACTATGATGACGTGCAGGTGGAATGCTATATCCCTAATTCGTTGGCAGTAGAGGCTGGATATGACTGGGACTCCAATCTGTATCTTGACATTGTGGTCCGATGCGGCGATGAGTATTGTCCTGTGGAACTGAAATATCCTACCCGTAGGGTGGTGCGTGATATCAACAGGTTTGGCCGCGAGCTGGAACGGGTGGAGATAATGCGCAATCAGGGTGCACAGGATATAGTGCGCTACAACTTCTGGAAGGATGTGCGCCGCTGTGAGATAATCAAGGCCCTGTTCCCGAAGGTCAATTGTGGACTCGCTGTGATGCTGACGAATGATCCATCCTATACCCGGCAGGTGCGCGCCTCCTCTGCATGTCTGCCTTTCTCAACCGGCGAAGGAGTTTCAGCCGGGCCCGGAGTAATGGATTGGCAAGGCACTCCCACTGTAGGCAAGACTCACACTAAATTTCACCTCTCTTCAAGCTACCGTATCGCATGGACTCCATATGTAATCGATTCGGAGCAATTTTATCTTACAATTGTAAAAATATAAAATATCAAATAATATGGCAGTAAAAACCACAGCTTCAGGCAAGATGGACAAACGCACCAAAGAGTATAAGGAACTCAAGGAGCGCCTTGCCAAAGCCCGTGCCTCCAAGGCCAAAGCGGGCGCGAAAAAAACTCAGTCAACGCTTAAGAAAACCAAGAGCGGAAAGGTTGACAAACGCACTAAAGAGGGCAAGGCTATATGTGAGCGTATGGCCAAGGCCCGTAAAGCTCAGAATTCACTTGCTAACCGTATCAAAAGACTTTTCAGATAATGAAGACATCATCAAATACCCTTGCATCCCTGCTTGCCGCAGCAATATGGGCCGACGGCGAATTTGCGGAAGTTGAACGCGTAACCGCCGAAGAGATTGCCGATGCTTTCGAGATCCCTCAGAAAGATTTTCATAAGTATATAACCGCCGCTATGGTGGAGGTGCAGAATCTCACTCCTGAGGCTGCCACCACATACGCGGTGAAGCATGCCGCAAAGGTCGATCCTGAAGAAGCCGGAGAGGTATTTCAGGCTCTTATGCAGATGATGCTCTGCGACGGTGTGCTGACAGCCGGAGAGATTTATAATCTTCTTGCCATGGCCGAGGCGCTCGACATTGACCGTGAAAGCGCTATCCTGATGCTTTGCGACATGGTCAAGAACGAACCTGACCTCGAAGTGTCATTTGAAAACGACGAAGAGGAGTGACGGTATGGCAAACAAGATTCGTGTATTTGGAAAGGCTCAGAACCGTACCGCTCTCGGTATAGTCCAGGCGTATGTTGTTATGTATCCTCAGGCCACTCTTGAGGATCTGCGCAAGGCGTTCCCTAACTCTGTCAATCCTGACAAGGGGGTGAAGGAGAATTTCCTCCCACTTGATGAAGCACTCGGATTCAACCAGAAGATGAGTCTGTACTTTGCCAAGGATGATGAACTGATTCATCTTGCCGACGGTTCCAAGATAGCTCTCGGTCAGGTATGGTCAAAGCCGTCATTTGAACGCATTGTGCAGCAGGGTGCGCTCTATGGTATCGAGGTGGCTGAGTTTGAGAAAACCATGAAAGGGGAAAAGGGTGGTTATCGCCTTGAATACCTCAATGGCTATGTTCCTCCGCGGCCTGCCGGAAAGAAGAGTCTGACATGGCTGTGGATTCTCCTTGGGGTGGTAGTGCTCGGGGTTATCGCCTACTTCCTGTTCAAGCCGAAGGAAAGTGAACCGGTGGTTGTAGAGAAGATTGTAGAGAAGGAAGTTGTGGTGCGCGACACTGTATATGTACAGCAGATCGAGGCTATTGAAACCAGCTTCAATGCCGCACAGTTCGAAAAAGGAAAGTCGGACCTCAATGACGATGCTAAGCTGGCTCTTCATGATCTGGCCAAGATACTCACCGCCAATCCCGAACTGCGCCTGCGCATAGCAGGACACACCTCGGCCGAGGGGGATGCCGCAGCTAATCAGAAGCTCTCCGAGGATCGTGCCAAGGCAGCCGTTGACTTCCTCGTGAACAAGGAAGGTATTGACGCGTCACGTCTTGAGGCTGTAGGGCTGGGCAGCACACAGCTCAAGGATAGCGCTGCCCCGACGTCGGACGTCAATCGCAGGACTGAATTTGAAATTCTCTGATTATGGGATTTTTTGACAAATTGGCATCAACCGCATCCTCCGTCATTGCCGACGGTAAGGCCGACTCACTTATCAACATGGTAGGGTCAAAGCGCACCCCGTCTGATAAACAGGAGGCTGCCGATCATGCCGCACAGTCAGCTGCATCTCTGTACAGCCCTGAGCTGGAGCATGAACAAGCTCTCACGGTATAAAATCAAGAAATTCGGAATTTTTTAATTTAATATAAGCAAAACAATTATGGCAGATTTACGTATTGACGGCCGTAAGAAGGTAAAGACCCTCAAGGCTGATTTTAAGAAAGCTTTCGGAGCTTCGCTGCGAGTTTACACAACCGCCGCATGCAAGACCCCGGCCAATGACGACGCTACGCTTGCAAGCCTTATGGCCAAGAGCGGAGCCAAGGGTGGCGAGGCTACATTCGGCAGCAATCTTCGTGTAGGTAACTTTGAGAAGAAACTCGGAGAGATGTTCGGTATAGGTGTTCAGGTGGCCAATCCCGCCAACACTAAACTGAGCGATAACGATATCACACTTGCCGCCGCAGGTAAGGAGTGATACTCTATGGAATTTCAAGTGTTCTTCGCCCGCCAGATACGGATGGTACGGAGAACACTTTTTTAATCTCTAAAATCTTTATATACCATGAGCAAGGCATCAGTCAAAGCTGAAATAGACAGTAAGAAGGCTTACGTTGCAGCCAAAAGGGCCGAGGTGGCTCTGTGGCGTTCGCGCAAGTCAGCGTCGAAGGATAAGTCATATAAGGCTTATTGCGACGGTAATATCCGTACGAAGCAGTCCGATATAGCCAACCGTATGGCTGAGATTGCCCGCTTGCGTGAACGGCTGAAATACGAAAAATGAAAGACTTCATCAAGGCAATCATAGCTGTGGTCACTCTGCAATGGCTGTTCGGCGGCGGGAGTAATGGCGGCTCAGGGTGTGGCTGCGGAGGCTGCATGACCTGGATTGTTCTTGGCGGCTGTCTGATTCTTTACCTTTTAGGAATGTTGTGATTATGAAAATACCCGGACTATCTTTTTCATGGAAGCGTGCAGTCGGTATTACCTCTGCAAAGCAGAAATTTGCCCGTGCCACAGGCATACCTACTACCAAATCAGGTCTTGAACGAAAGATTGGCTCCATGGTGCTTGGGGCTGTAACCGGTAAGAAAAAGAGAAAGCGCTGATGGCATACTCTGTAAGCCGGCTCAAGCAGGAGCTGGCGCGGGCACTGGATGATAATCTGCATACGCGGCAGTGGCACAATATCGTTGACTGGCTTATCATAGCCATGATTCTGTTGAGTACCACAGAGATATTTCTATCCACTTTTGACCTTGCCCCTCAATGGCGCAGGGTGCTTTTCTGGGTGGATGTGGTCACGTTGGTATTCTTCACTGTTGAGGTTGGCCTCAGGATATGGGTGGCGCCGCTGATAAATCCCCGCTGGAACGGCTGGAGGGGACGGTTGCGCTATTGTTTTTCATTTTATGGCTTTCTTGACGTAGTGTCCACGCTGCCTTTCTATCTGCAGTGGCTGTTCCCGCTTCCGGTCATGGCTTTCAAATGTCTGCGCACGGCCCGTGTGGTGCGCACCCTGCGCATAGGCCGCTACACGAAGTCGTTCAATCTGCTTTCCGATGCCGTCCGTGAGAAACGCCATGAACTCATCGTGGCTATGCAGTTCCTTGTTGTCATAACGGTCATACTCAGTCTGATACTTTTCTTTGCCGAGCATGATGCCCAGCCGGATGTGTACGACAATGGGGCTGTGTCAGTAATGTGGGCTTTTGCCCAGTATATAGGCGACCCGGGACAGTTTGCCGATACCCCACCCGTCACGGTTGTAGGGCGTATCATAGCATGCATTGTCGGGCTGCTCGGTATCGCTATTGTGGCTGTCCCGACAGGTATAATCGGAGCCGGATTCACTGACGCCATAGAAAACCGCAACCATCGCGAAAAGGTGGAGAGCGATGCGGCTCTGCTGCGCAACGGATTTGAGCGCAAGCTTGACCGTCCTACCGGCATCCAGGCCGTGCCGCCGTTCAGGAGTGTCGATGACCTGAAGGCGCGGCTCAACATGAAGTCCGACAATCTGCAGGAGGCTGTTGACCATGGCCCCGGTTTCCGCATAGTCAATCTTGCCGCCACGGTGCCTACTGACGACGGGCAGTATGTGGCCGACCGCATAGCTGTGGAGCACTTCCCGCAGAACACCTGTTATGGATGCCTGATTGACCGCAATTCCCGAATCACGGTTGTGGCCCCATCCAATATGATTGACCCCGGACTGTCCCACTTCTGTTTCTATCTGGCTTATTTCGGGGGATTCAACTACATAAGCCGTGAAGTGGGGGCAAGGGCGCCGTATAAGTCATATTATGCGTTCGATACAGCCGCTGATGTGCCTGGCCTCGACCAATATGCCGCCGACCTTGAGCGGCTGATGTCGCGTGAGGGGGCATGGTCGTTGACCATACTGGTGGCGAGCGGAGCGCTCGAACCGCCATATCCTACAAACCTGCATCTTAATATCGGAGGCAAGAAAGGGGATGAACGCACTTCCGGCGATGACCTTTTCATAAAGGACGGCCGCACATACGAGCAATTTTACGGACTGCTGGAGGACGCCGTGGCTGGAGAGCTGAACCTGACCGTTGACCATCAGAAATATCATAACACGAATTCCTCACGGCATTTCCTGCGGAAACTGAACTTCCGCCATGATGCCAACCATATGGTGATGCGCATCGAATGGAAACAGCTGCTCTGGTCGCAGCGGCGACTGCTACTTGCCAGGATAATAGCGGAGAGTCTGTACCGAGCTGTCATAGGCACGGAACTGCCGCCACTGCCTCCGGAACTGAAAACGAAAGCCATCGGTTACGATGGCTACCCCTCTCTGGAGCAGCCGGGATAGCCTGCTGGCAGAAAAAGATTGCAGGGCGGAGGTAATATCCGGCCGATTTCGCGTTATATATGTATGACTAAGACTATCTACTTTGCGGGCGGGTGCTTCTGGGGCACGGCCCGGTTGTTTTCGCTTGTGCCCGGAGTGACAGGCACCGTTGCCGGATATGCCAACAGCTGCATAGCCTCTCCCACGTATGAACAGGTATGCACTGGCAATACTGGTGCCGCCGAGACTGTAAAGGTTGATTACGACCCATCGCGTGTCGGGCTCACCGATCTGGTGATGCTGTATTTCCGTAGCATTGACCCTCTGGCGGTCAACCGTCAGGGTAATGATGTGGGCACACAGTACCGCACAGGAATCTACTATTCCGATCCGGAGGATGCTCCCGTAGTGGAAACACTTATAGCCACGCTTCAGCGCCGCCATACAAGCCCGCTGGCCGTTGAATACGGATCGCTGCAGAACTTCTATCCCGCCGAGGAGTACCACCAGGATTATCTTGAGAAGAATCCCGGCGGTTACTGCCACGTTGACCCGCAGCTATTCCGTGAGGCACGGAACATGCAAGCGAAAAGCAGCGCCGACAAGGCGCGTGAGCAGGAACTGCGCGAGCGGCTCACTCCGCTGCAGTGGGAAGTGACGCAAAACGGGGCCACCGAGCGCCCCTACGTCAACGAATATGACCACGAATTCCGCCCCGGCATATATGTTGACATCGTTGACGGCACACCGCTCTTCATGTCGTCGCGCAAATATGATTCTGGGTGTGGCTGGCCCGCATTCACGCATCCCATTGACGAGGCGCTGATAGATGAATCGACCGACACCTCTTTCGGGCGCATCCGCACCGAGGTGAAATCCGCATCCTCCGGAGCCCACCTTGGCCACGTCTTTCCCGATGGCCCCGCCGAAGAGGGAGGGCTGCGCTACTGCATCAACTCCGCGTCGCTCCGTTTCATCCCTGCCGAACGCATGGAAGCCGAAGGCTACGGCCGCTACCTCCCCCTTCTCGACCTTGCATAACCTGCACCGGTTGCCGAAATGATTGGTGTTAATGAAAATTAACGCTACGATACGCTGTTTTATCACATTAATAATGCTTTCTTTGTAAATAGAGACAAGAAAGCGCTGTTATTATGATAATTAGGCCTGAGCGTAACGTAATCATATCACATCTGTATCAATCTGTGGACAATGGGCAATGGATTGTGCAGACTAATGACGAGCATTCAGCAGGAGTGGCGGAGCTTGCATCGGGTTTCGCCTCGGAATTTGGATTGGCAAATTGGGGCCGGCTTCTGGGGCTCATGCATGACCGTGGGAAAGAACGGCGCGATTTCCAGCGGTACATAAGGATAGTGTCAGGCTGTGATATGGAGGCCGGCCGCTATGGGGATAAGAGCCACAGCCATATTGGAGGGGTGATAATTGAGCGTCATTTTCCGGATGCCTGTCATATTATGTCCAATGTAATTGCCGGCCATCACCGGGGATTGTATGACTGTGATTCTCTTGAGGTAGTATTGTCCGAACCGATGCCGGAGGATGTTGATGTCCGGGTGCCGGCGCTTATACCTGAAAAACCGGATGTGCCGCTTCGCAAGGGGGATATAGCGCATTTGACAAGGATGCTGTTCTCTTGCCTGACTGATGCCGATTATCTTGATACCGAGCGTTTCATGAAGCCTGATGATTATGGCTGCAGGGCGGTGGAGGTCAGCATGGCATCCTTGAAAGAGCGTCTTGATGCGTGGATGTCGCGTTTTGATGATGCTGAAAGAAGCGAACTGAACCTATTGCGTTCGGAAGTGCAGGGTGTATGTTTGGCCAAAAGCGGTGGACCTGCTGGATTTTACGAACTGACGGTACCTACCGGCGGCGGAAAAACTCTTGCATCAATGGTGTGGGCTATCAATCATGCCATTGCCTGTGGCAAGAAACGTATCATAATAGCTATTCCGTATACAAGTATCATTACTCAGACAGCTGCTGTTCTACGCGAAATATTCGGTGATGAGAATGTCCTGGAGCACCATAGTGTAGTGGATGAGGGAAAGATGTCCCATAGAAACAAGCTGGCTGTCGAGAACTGGAATATGCCGATTGTGGTGACAACGAATGTACAGCTGCTTGAATCCATGTTTGACAATCGTCCCGGACGTTGCCGTAAGCTGCATTCATTATGCAACAGTGTGGTGATATTCGATGAAGTGCAGAACATGCCGTTTTCACTGCTGCAGCCGATACTGAATGCAATGGATTCGTATGTGCGTGTTTTCGGGATGTCGGTCCTGCTGTGTACTGCAAGTCAGCCTGTACTGACGGGCGAACACAAGGGATTGGGGCAGGCTGTGTTGCACGGGTTAAGTGGCGATGTGAGGGCGATAATACCGTCGGACATGGACTTGCACAACAGGTTGAGGCGTGTGTCCATAACGATGCCTGAGCGTAGAATGGAGTTGGATGAAGTGGCGTCATCTCTCTCCTCGCATAACCGGGTGCTGTGTATTGTCAATACCCGCCGCATAGCCCTGGAGCTCTTCAGCCTTTTACCCGATGACGGTACGGCGGTACATCTGTCGCGCATGATGTGCCCTAAGCATGTCCGATGTACAATAGAACGGATTAAGGAGCTTTTAAGCCGGCCTGATAGCGGTCCGCTGAGAGTGGTTTCGACACAGCTTATAGAGGCCGGGGTGGATATAGATTTTCCGGTAGTCTACCGCCAGCTTGCCGGGCTTGACTCCATAGTGCAGGCTGCCGGGAGATGCAATCGTGAGGGCCGGGCAGCCGAGGGAGTCACACACGTGTTTGATCTGGACGGATTCAGGGCCCATGGAATGATTTCCGCGGCTTCTGATGCGATGCGGCAGATGCTGTCGGTCAATCCGCAGCAGGATTGGCTATCGCCTGCAGCCATGACAGAATATTTCCGGATTCTGTATTCCAAGACGCCGTCATTTGATAAAGAGAATATAATCGGATTGACTGAGAATCCAAGAAATATTGCGTTTGAGACGGCAGCCGGGAAATTCAGGATGATAGATGACGAGGGTATTCCGGTGATAGTCAATTACGATAACTCGGAGCATCTTGTGGAATCGCTGCGCAGATATGGGCCGTCGCGCAGTCTTGTGCGTCAGTTGGGGTTATATAGTGTCACTGTCAGGAAACGGCAGTTTGATGAATTCCGTAAAGCGGGACTTATCGAAGAGCCGTGGGAGGGATTCTATCATATCCCTCTTGCCTCTCAGTATGATCCGGTTACCGGTCTGAAGGTTAACAATGAATATATCGAACAAACTTTTGTAATATAGACAATACCATAATGGATAAATTTGATAAAGAATACGGATTGGAAGTATGGGGCGATATTGCATGTTTCACACGCCCTGAGCTGAAAGTGGAGCGTGTAAGCTATGATGTGATCACTCCATCGGCGGCACGTAATATATTCCAGTCCATATTCTGGAAACCGGCGATACGGTGGGAAATCACCCGTATAGAGGTGCTGAATCCGATAAAGCATTTTTCTGTCCGGCGTAATGAAGTGGGGGCTGTCGGAGCCGGCAATGCCAAGGCGAAGCCAATAGACGCTACGAAGAACCGGCAACAGAAAAATTCGATAATGCTCCGCGATGTACGTTACCGCATATATGCCAGAATGGTGTATATCCCACCGAAGGCACGTCAGGGAGAACATGCGCATGCAGCGGGCGCCGATGAAAATCCGGCAAAGTATCAGGCTATGTTTGAACGGCGTGCGTCAAAGGGGCAGTGCTTCACTATGCCGTATCTTGGTACGCGTGAATGCACGGCCTACTTCAGTCTGCTCCCGGATGGGGGTGTGCCCGATAACGATCTGCTGCAGGAGTCAAGAGATTTCGGAATAATGCTCTATGATATGGATTTTTCTGATCCTGATAATATAACCCCGATGTTCTACAATGCTAAAATGGAGAATGGCGTTATCATAGTACCGTCACCATCCGGAAAGGAGATACTGCGATGATACTGAAAGCTCTGTACGATTATTATTACCGTATCGGTAATCTGCCTCCTTATGGAGCTGAATTGAAGGAGATAGAGTTCGTTATTGTCATTGATGCCGGCGGACACTTCAAGCGGTTCGAGTCAAAACGCATTGATAAGAAGAGATGCGCTTCATTTATCGTTCCGAAAGGGGTTGGGCGTACAAGTGCCCCTAAGGCGAATGTTCTGTGGGATAATGGCAAATATGTACTCGGGCTGGAGGACGCACATCAGGAGTGTAACCGTCTGTTCATTGATATGATCAGCCGTGTGGCCTCTGATAATCCTGACGATACATCAATACAGGCCCTCAAGTCCTTCTATGAGCGCCCTAAGGATGTGATGCTTGATGAAATGTCGCGCGACCCTCTCTTTGAGGTAGTCAAGGAGAATCTGGCATCCAATTTCTCATTTCAGTTGGAAGGCGACGGAGAGCTGATAGCTGAAAAACTGTACCTGTGCAGGGAGCCATATGATGATGACTGTGACGATGTGCGTGAGGGTGTATGCCTGATTACAGGTGAACACAGTCAATTGGTGCGCACTACATCAGCCACCCCCGTTCCCGGCAATTCTCCTATGGCCGCACTTGTAGGGATTCAGGTAAATTCGGGATATGACTCGTATGGAAAGACACAGGCATATAATGCGCCTATATCGAAGAAAGCCGAATTTGCCTATACTACAGCTTTGAAGGCTATGCTCGGGAAAGATTCCGGCAACAAGATAAAGATCGGTGACCGTGTATTTCTTTTCTGGGGCTCTAATAATACCGAAGTGTCCAAGAGTGTTGAGGCGTCATTTCTGGACTATATTAACATGGACCTTGATAAAAAGGATGACCCGAACGAGAAGCTCGGCAAGATGGAGAAGTTGATGCGGAGCATCTGGTCGGGACAGATCCAGACCACGCTTGATGACCGCTTTTATATTCTTGGACTTGCTCCGAACACCGGCCGTATTGCCGTAGTGTCATGGGATGACATCACTCTCAAGGAATTTGCTTGCAAGATATTGCAGCATTTTGATGATATGAAGATTGCCGACAGTCGTCGGCCGGACAAACGCCGTCCTTATAGCGGAATATATTCAATGCTATCGGCCATAACGTTGAGTGGAAAGCCGTCAGATGTGCCGCCACCTCTTGTTGAGGGCACTCTCAAGGCCATCACTACCGGAGCGCACTATCCGTTCGCGCTGTACACTTCGGCTCTTGAACGTATCAGGGCTGATGTGAAGATGCCGATATCGCCTTGCCGTGCAGGAATACTGAAGGCATATATCAACCGAGTTACAAGATTAAAAAATAATATAAAACCATTGCAACCTATGTTAGACATGACTAATGACAACCCCGGATATCTCTGCGGACGTCTTGCAGCAGTACTGGAGCATATCCAGAGTAATACAAACGGAGGTGATACAATCCGTACCACATACCTTACGGCGGCATCTGCTACTCCTGCCAATGTATTTCCCTCCATGCTCACACTTTCGATACATCACTCGGAGAAGCTGACGGCCAGCAGTTGCGTGTTTTTTGAGAAACTCAAGCAGGAAATTGTCACCATGCTTCCGGCTTCCGGCTTTCCGGCAAGGCTTGACCTGATTGATCAGGGGCGCTTCTTCGTGGGATACTATCATCAGAAATATGCCCTGTTTAATAATACGAAATCAGAATAATACTCGGTAAATAACATAAAGACAATAATATAGATATGGAAACAATTAAAAATCGTATTGACTTTGTATATATCTTTGATGTGCAGGACGGTAACCCTAATGGCGATCCCGACGCCGGCAACTTGCCACGTGTTGATGCCGAAACCGGCCTCGGCCTTGTAACAGATGTATGTCTTAAGCGCAAGGTACGCAACTATGTCGATTTGGCAAAAGCAGGCATACCCGGTTATGATATATTCATACAGGAAGCTGCTGTGCTTGACAACCGAGTGGAGGAGATATACGCTACTGACGCCGTAAAGAAGGTGAAAGAAAAGGACAAGCGAAAGATGACTGCGAAGACAGCTCTGTGTGAGAAGTATTATGATATCCGTTCGTTTGGTGCCGTTATCGCTACAAAGGATAAGCAGGGTCAGGTACGAGGCCCGATACAGCTCACATTCGCACGTTCGGTTGATCCGGTATTCAGCCATACGCATACCATTACACGTATGGCTGTTACCAAGGCTGGTAAAGATAAAGAACGTGATTTTGGGCGGAAGTCGACCGTGCCCTACGGACTGTATGTGGCACACGGATTTATTTCGGCTAATTTAGCCAAGCAGACCGGATTTTCTGACGAGGACCTGACCCTGTTCTGGAGTGCTTTGGAGAATATGTTTGATAATGACCGTTCGGCTGCACGCGGACTTATGTCAGCACGCGGGTTGATTGTCTTTGAACACTCATCGGAATTGGGTAATGCTCCGGCCAACAAGCTTTTTGACCGGGTTAAAGTGGTCAGGAAAGAGGATGTGGTCACACCACGTGGTATTGATGACTATTCGATTACGGTTGATGAGGAGGATATGCCTTCAGGCGTGAGCTGCAACCGTGTGTTCTGACGGGCTTGCTGGACGCTAATGAACGTCAGAAGTTCATACTCTGATGATGAAATGCTGTCGCTGTCGGGGATTCAGCACTTTATGTTCTGCCCCCGGCAGTGGGCATTGATTCATATTGAACAGTTGTGGGCTGAGAATCTGCTCACAACGGAGGGCGCATTGCTCCATGAAAATGTTGACAATCCGTTTATGCGTGAGACCAATGGCTCTGATATCATAACCTTAAGGGGTGTGCGTCTGGCGTCGTCGCGGCTTGGCCTGACCGGAATAGCCGATGCGGTGGAACTTCATCCCTATCCCGGAGTTGACTGTTCAAAGAAGGAGTTGCTTCGGAGCCGGCAGTTTACCGCTCTTCCGGTGGAGTATAAGCGAGGCCGCCGTAAGGTGAATGATTGCGACCGTATGCAGCTGGTTGCTCAATCCATGATTCTGGAGGAGATTCTGGGTATTGACATCAGCGAAGGCGCAATTTTTTATTGGGAGGAGCGTCATAGGGAATATCTTGATATTTCAGATGCCTTAAGAGCCGATGTAGAAGATATCGTAGGACGCATGCATGATATAGCACTATCTGGAGTTACCCCACCCGGGAAGAAAACCCCGGCATGCAGGTCCTGTTCGTTGGCCGATCTCTGTATCCCATCTATCTGCGGTAAAAATGTAAAACACTACCTGTTATCCCGATTTGATGAAGAGGATTCTTAATACACTGTATGTCACTACTCCTGATGCCTATCTGAGTAAGGACGGGACCAATATCGTGGTTTCGGTCAAGGGGCAGGAAATATTCCGGATTCCGGCGCAGAACATTGAGGCGATATGCACGTTTGGCTATCAGGGTGCAAGTCCCGGAGTGATGAAGCTGTGCGCCGATAAAAAGATTGGGCTTTCATTCTTCACGCCCCAAGGTCGTTTCATTGCCCGCGTACAGGGGCCGGTGTGCGGTAATGTGCTGTTACGTACGCGTCAATATAGCCGTTTTCAGCATCAGGACGTATCGTTGCATCTGTCATCCATAGCAGTCACCGGAAAAATCTATAACAGCAGGGTACTACTCCGGCGATTTATACGTGACTATCCTGACCGCAGTGGCGCCGCCTATGTGGAGCAGTGTGCTGAGAAGCTACGCCGCTGTTATCGGTTGGCTCAGGTGGCGGATTCTATTGAGACACTGCGTGGTATAGAGGGAGAGGCCGCTTCGGTATATTTCAGCGCTTTCCCCAATCTGATCTTGAATAATGACAGATGTTTCATTTTTGCCGGACGTAATAAACGGCCACCTACGGATATAGTGAATGCCATGCTGTCCTTCGGCTATTCATTGCTTGCCGCCGACTGCGCCTCAGCTCTGGAGAGCGTCGGGCTCGATCCGGCAGTAGGATTCATGCATACGTTGCGTCCCGGACGTAATTCGCTCGCACTTGACCTTATGGAGGAGTTGCGGGCGTATATTGTGGATAGGCTTGTACTGTCCATGATAAATATGCGGCAGGTATCTTCATCAGATTTTCTTGTGCATGATGATGACTGTAGGATATCCGTTGAATTTACCGACAAAGGGCGTAAAGCATTTCTTACCGCATGGCAGAATAAGAAGAAAACGGAGATAGTACATCCGTTTTTGAATGAAAAAATCTCGCTTGGATTGCTGCCCTACGTGCAGGCTATGCTTCTTGCAAGATATCTACGGCAGGATTTAGATGATTATCCGGTATTTATAGCAAAATAAAGATGTATATTTTAGTGACCTATGACGTGGAGACTAAGAGCGCCGATGGAAGCCGGCGTCTTAGCAAAGTGGCCAAATGCTGTCGGAATTATGGACAGAGGGTGCAGAATTCGGTATTTGAATGTTCTTTGTCAGGAGCAGAGCTGGCCATGCTGCGTGCTCAGCTGAAGTCAATCATAAATCCCAAAACAGATTCAATCCGCATATATCATTTTGGAAAGAATTATCATTCAAAGATAGAGCATATTGGAGTGGAAACGGCTTTTGACATGGACGCCCCTCTTCTGATATAAATGCATGTATAGAGCTCACGTGCGAACCATAAGTGTGGCATAAAATGCTGTCTGTTCGCACCGGTTGATAATGAGCTGTTTAGATTCGTGGATGTGATTGGGCTCTTGTGAGAATGGCAATTAATCAATAACTTCGCGGAAATGCATAGGTAATCCATTGATTACCATTAGGCCCTGATAGGGCTGTCGCGCCCCACGCGGGCGCGTGAATTGAAACAACAGGGAAAATGATACCATCAACGACTATGATGTCGCGCCCCACGCGGGCGCGTGAATTGAAACACTCTGCCCGTGACGCTTGCCTCGGCATTGCTTGGTCGCGCCCCACGCGGGCGCGTGAATTGAAACATCCAACCATTGAAGAAACGCTTGTTGGTATGCGTCGCGCCCCACGCGGGCGCGTGAATTGAAACCAATCGCGAATCTTAGGTAGATTTTCAGCGCGAGTCGCGCCCCACGCGGGCGCGTGAATTGAAACGAATACAAAACCATTAGAAGACTGGTAACCTTTAGTCGCGCCCCACGCGGGCGCGTGAGTTGAAACTTTGTGCAGCTCATAAAAGGCCTGAACGTCGTTGAGTCGCGCCCCACGCGGGCGCGTGAGTTGAAACCAATGAAGTAGTCCAACTTAGGAAAGAGCGTGAGTCGCGCCCCACGCGGGCGCGTGAATTGAAACCAATCCATTCCGTTTATGTGAGAAACCGTCACGAGTGTCGCGCCCCATGCGGGCGCGTGAATTGAAACACTTGATGCATAACCGGAGCAGTCATAGGAGCCAGTCGCGCCCCACGCGGGCGCGTGAATTGAAACGAGTTGGAGGAGTGGTTTTTCGCATTCGCATTGCGATGTGTCATACATATATGTATGTGAGTTGAAACGCATTAGTATTGGATGCGGTGTTATTCGTATTCCTTGCATATTTCTGGGTGTTTTCCCTCGTCTTTTATGGGGGAAGAAGGTGCGTTTTTTTCGATGAGGTGGATGGTGTGAGTGGTGATGTTTTGCTATATTTGCGACTGGATGCCTAACGGTTATATCATCGTATTATGTGAGGTGTGTATAATCAGTAGAGTGTCAGCGTATTAATTGTTAAATTAAATAACCATGAAAATGCCTGTAGGAAAGGTGGCTTTGGCTGCCATTGTTGTTTTGTTTCTATCGTCGTGCGGAGCTAAGGAGTCAGATAGCGCAGAGGAAAGCGCATTGGAAGTGGCTAAGGTAGACAGTCCTGCTGTCACGATTCCAGTTGATAGTGTAGGTAAGGTTGATGCGTCCAATGCGGCACCGGCACCGGAGAAAAAGCCTGCTAATAAGCCTCTGACACAGTTTATGCTCGTAAGAGTTGTTGATGAAACCGGCACTCCGTCGATTCGGGATGCTGAGGATTTGAAAGTGCGTCTTACGTCAATGGGCTTTACAGTGAAGGTCGATGGCCCGAACCTTACGGCTACACGTGAGGGGGCCAATGGTGGAGTAACATCGGTCAAGGTATATTACCCGCAGTTTGATACCGAGGTCAACAGAATCACCATTGATTTTGCTGATGAAGAGGAAAAGGCAGGATTTGTCAAAACCTTACATGGCACTGGGTGGAAGCAGAACGGAACAGAATACATCCACCCGCGGAGTATGTCGGGTGAGAACGTGGTTCATGCATCGGTACGAGGCAATACCGCCACGCTATACGAGGATTTCGATTAGTTGAGGGGCACCATGTGGTAGCCGAGCGTTTTGAGCTGTACGGCCATACCTGCCAGATAGAGCTGGTGGAGTGCTGCTATATAGCATCCCATGGCGGCAGGGGTGCCGGGCTCGACATGTTCATGACAGAGCATATTGTAAACGCGTGACGCGCATTCGCCGGCAAGTGCGCTGAGTTTCTCCGCATCTTTATCTTTGAGGCCGATTACATCTTCGATTACGGCATCGTCAAGATTGTCGTAT
This sequence comes from uncultured Muribaculaceae bacterium, assembly GCA_910586895.1. Classification (GTDB taxonomy): domain Bacteria; phylum Bacteroidota; class Bacteroidia; order Bacteroidales; family Muribaculaceae; genus Paramuribaculum. Next base: position 181,803 of record CAJUIW010000002.1, read on the forward strand.
CCGCGCAGCTCGCGGATATGCAAGTAGATGTTCTCCATGGCTGAATAGCGTGCCCAGTCGGTATCCCAGTATTGGGCCATGGCCATACCGATGAACATCATCCATCCGAGCGATACCGTAGGATAGTTCTGGAATTCGCGGGCTCCATCGGGCATGTATGCGCGTGCTATCACAGGCCACAGCTCCTCTACGTCGGGGCATTCGGGAAGATGGCTGTCCACGGCTCCTTCGGTCTGGAGATAGCTAAAGAGGTCGGCGTGTACTTTCTCTTCAAACAGTGCTGCTATATCGTGTTCGGATGCGGTATTGTTCATTTGTCTGATATTTTATAGGGTTGTCTAATAACAACATTTCAGATGCCCCAAAGTTGGTGGACTACCTGCGGGAAATGCTCGCGTTCAAGTGCGTGTATCTTAGCCTCCACCGTGTCGGCGGTGTCGGTATCGGTCACCGGGACAGAGGTCTGAAATAGTATCTGTCCGGAGTCATACTCTTCGTTGACATAATGGATGGTTATGCCGGTGATGGTGTCGTGGGCGTCGATTACAGCCTGGTGGACATGGCGCCCGTACATGCCGCGTCCGCCGTAGCGAGGCAGCAGCGATGGGTGTATGTTTATGATCCTGTCGGGGTACATACGGAGCAGAAACAGTGGAACCATCAGCAGGAAGCCTGCGAGCACTATGGCGTCTATGGCAAATTCCTCCATCAGGGCCTTCATGACAGCCTCATCGTTTATCTGGCTGCGTGTCAGTATGCGTACGGGCACGCCCGCTTTTTCCGCCCTGCTGATTACCATGGCATCAGGACGGTTGGTCACCACAAGTGCTATCCGCGGACTATGTATTGAGTCCATGGTGTTGAAGTAGCGTATGAGGTTTTCGGCATTCGAGCCTGACCCGGATGCGAATACCGCAATATTTCTGACTGTTGTTGACACGCGATCTCCTGATATTGTTATGAATTTATGGTGCAAAAATACGATTAAGTAGAGCGTAAATGCAAATTTATTTGCAATTTTACCGGGCGTGAGTATTTCAGCCGTTGACAGAATCTGTAAATTCGCAGTTATCGCTGTTTATTGCTATGGTAGCGATATTGTCAGCTGTAGGGTGCGCCTCAATGTCGGAAAGAGGTATGTCGATGAGAAGCTGCTGAAATAAAAACAGCGAACGCCCGCCGCGTAAAGCCGGCAGGCGTCCTTCAGTGTATGTATTGAATGGTTATTTCCGGTTTGTAAATCCGTAGCCGGCCAATTGCAGAAGCGCCGGCGCTATTTCTGTGTTGTCAATATGTGAACCGAATATCTCCATGCCTTTGCCAATGGCGTAGACGGGCACCGGATTGCCGGTGTGGTTGCCGGTGGTCCATCCGAATCCCTGATTGGTGTTCAGTATGCGGTAGATGGTTGATGCAAGCGCATTGTATGAGGCATAGAGCGATTTTTCGTCATTCCCCTTTGTCTGGTGGGTTACAGTCTTATCATACAACTCACGGATTTTCTTCTCCTGATCTTCCGATACCGGCACTACATTCCAGAGTCCGGTATTGTCGGCGGTGAATTTTTTCAGTTCGTCCCATGACGGTTTTTTATCGTTGCCGAACATCTTTTTTACCTGGATTGAAAATTGGTCCTTGCTCATGCGCTGATAGGGCAGATATTGAGGATAGGAGGTGTATCCTACATAGCCGTTGCCGATGCTCATGCCGCCGGTTTCGTGGTCGGCTGTCACTATGATTACAGTTTCGTCGGGATGTTCAAGATAGAACTCGTAAGCCTTGGCCAGAGCTTCATTGAAGTTCACTACCTCCACGGCCACGGTGGCCCCGTCGTTGCCATGGCCCACGTGGTCAATATTGCCACCTTCCACCATCATGACGAATCGGTCGGGTGATACCTTTTTCAGATGGTCAATGCAGGCCGCTGTCATCTCCGGAAGTGTCAGCATGCCGGGTATAGAGTCGATGGTAAAGCCCATGTTGCTGCTGCTGAACGGATTGGCGCTGTGGAGAAACACGCGGCGTTTTTTGCTGCTGCGGGCATCATTAATGGATGTCACAAGGTCAATGTCTTTCGATTTGATATAATCCGCCAGATCCGTCTGTCCACCCTTTCCGTCAGGGAATCCGCGCCATGTTGAGCCGGCTATGAATTCATAGCCGCTTTCGGCAGCCTGCCGGCCTATCTGATAGAACTGTGAACGTGACGGAACGTGGGCATAGAAAGCTCCGGGAGTAGCATCGTCGGGAGCCACGCTCGTTACCAGTCCTACGCCCCAGCCGGCGTTATGAAGCACCTCAGCCATTGATTCTGTGGCCACAGTGTCAGGAGTCATGCCGAGCATCCCGTTTTTTGTTTTCTTGCCGCATGACAGTGCCGTGCCTGCGGCTGCCGAGTCGGTCACTGTGCTTGATGCTGAATAAGTGGTCAGTATGCCGGCCGTGGGAAACTGCATCATAAGCAGAGGTTTGTCATTTTTTAGGGCCACACGGTTGTACGTCTGTGCGGCCATGGCCTGTCCCATGCCCATGCCGTCGCCTATGAAATAGAAAATGTAGCGCGGAGATGCTGCGGTAGCCATTGAAAGAGCCATCGCCAGCAGGAGGGTAAGATTACGTAGTTTCATCTATGCTTTATTGAGTGGTTTTATATAATGGCGAAGATATGAAAAAGTCGTGACTGATACAACTGACATACTACGCATTCAAGCATTATTGCTATCCATGTATCGGGCGCATCAGTCTGATGATAGCTCTATAAATGGATTTTTTAATAAAAAAGATGGACTTTTATTATATAATTATTACCTTTACGGTATGGAAACTTTGAAGATAAGCAACGGATTTCAAGGAGAGCGAGCCTTCATATTGCCTCCCGCTGTCAGGATGCGTCTGGCAGAAATGCCAGAGACGTCATTGCTGCATGTTACTGATATAGGATATTATCCTAATGCAAAATCTCATTACTGCATGAGGACAGAGCCTATAGATCAGTACATATTCATATTCTGTGTTAAAGGAAAAGGGTGGTATGAACTTGATGGTAGGCGTTTTGAGGTAAATTCTAAAGATTTCTTTATAATACCGCCTGGCACGCCGCATTCCTATGGCGCCGATGTTGACTCACCGTGGACTATCTACTGGATTCATTTCAGGGGAACATGTGCTTCCGTATATGTGCCTTATGGCAACGGAGTCTTGACGTTTACTGAAAAGGCATGGATCAACATTCACTTGCTTCTCAACCGGTTTGAGGATATGATGAATACACTTGAAAAGGGGTATAACGCTGAAAGCTTGATTTATACAAGCTCTGTTCTCCATCATTTTTTTGGTACGCTGAGATTAATGTATAGGACTCCGGAAATGATAGGGGCGCCTGTGGACAGTGACGCATCGGATGTTATATCATATTCGATCAAATTAATGAATGAAAACATAGGCAGAACGTTGCGAATTAGTGAATTGGCAAGCTATTTCGGATATTCCTCTGCATACTACTCAACTTTATTTTCCAAATCTACGGGTATGACACCTGCCGCCTATCAGATTCAACTGAAGATGATCAGAGCTTGTTCGCTGCTTGATTTTACTGACCTGCGTATCAATCAGATTTGCCATATGGTGGGGATCGAGGACCCGTATTATTTTACCCGCGTATTTACGAAAATAATGGGAGTGTCTCCTAAATCTTATCGGTCAGATAAAAAAGGTTGATCATTCGAACCGTAGAGAATCAGACGATATAACATCCATGCCAAGTCCATAAAACAATCCGGAAAAGATATTGGGATGGATTTTTTTTATATCTTTGCCAGCGGATAATATTCCCAATAATGGCTATTGCGGACTCTGTTTATGGTGAATGTAGCCGGCTATATTTTCAGTTGGCTTTTTCCGGATCTTATCGGGGAATGCGATTGCCATAACCGGTTTCGAAGACAATATATGATTTAATGACCAATCAATCCCAATAAAACCAATTCTAACATGGAAAGACGTTCGTTTCTCAAACGTAGTCTGGCTACCATAGCCACACTCAGTGCGGCCGCAGTATTGCCGGTAAATCCGCTTGCTGCTGATTCGGCAAAAAATAAAAAAGGTAATAAGAAGACCCGAAAGAAGCCTTTGGCTAAAAGGGTGCTTATGTTAGGACTTGACGGAATCTGTGTCGAGGGGTTTAAGAAGGCTTATACTCCCAATCTTGATAAATTGTTGTCGGAAGGGATTCTTTCAACTGATACCCGCGTAGTCATGCCCTCCAACACTCAGCCCAACTGGATGAGTCATCTTAGCGGGTCCGGCCCTGAGATACACGGAGTGGATCGCAACGACTGGCTGTTGGACAAGCACACTTTGCCCGCGTTGGTAACGGATGAGGAGGGATATTACCCAACTGTCTTCAAGGTGCTGAAAGATAATATTCCGTCAATGAAAACAGCATTCTACTACAATTGGGCGGAGCTTATCAATCCATACAACCGCAGATATCTCGATGTGGTAAGCTTCGAGGAAAATGACGGGTATCTCAACAACTATTCCAAGGCTCTTGACTTCATGCGCACGCACCGCAACGAACCATGGACCGTGTTTCTTTACTCGGTACATACTGATCATGCCGGACATAAACACACATGGATGTCGCCTGAATATATATCTGCCATTGAAGAAGCAGATGTAAATATAGGTAAACTATTGGAACAGATGAAATCAGCCGGATTGTATGATGACACCCACATCATGTTCATCACTGACCACGGCGGTATCAACTATGGGCACGGCGGCATGACTACTAATGAAATGATTGTCCCCTGGGGTATTAAAGGCCCGGGAATTGTCAGCGGAGTAGCAATGACGGAGCCAAACAACACTGTCAATACGGCATCCGTGATACTTGATCTTTTCGGGATTGAACAACCATTGTACTGGACCGGAGAAATCCCGCAGTCTATATTCAAATAATAGGACAGAAGTTATGAATATCATGAAAACAGCTTTTTTGTCAACTATATTCTGTATGATATCCTTTCTTGCTTCGGCAAAGGACTACTATGCAGATATAAATCCTGAATCTACACCACGTTTTGAGGCTGGTAAGGGGCGGTTTATGGTAAACGGTGAACCTGTTGTCATAAAATCGGCTGAGTTACATTATCCCCGTATCCCACGCCAATATTGGGATCAGCGCATCAAACTATGTAAGGCGCTTGGCATGAATACAATATGTCTCTGTGTATTCTGGAATATACATGAGGCGGCTCCGGATGAATTTGATTTCTCAGGGCAGAATGATATTGCTGAATTTGTCAGACTCTGCAAAGCTAATGATATGTATGTGATCCTGCGCCCGGGGCCGTATATCTGTGCAGAGTGGGAAATGGGGGGATTGCCTTGGTGGCTACTTAAAAAGAAAGATATACGTCTGCGTGAATCCGACCCATATTTCCTTGAACGGGTCGACAAATTTGAAAAGGCAATTGCAGGGCAGGTGGGTGACCTTACCATTGCTGATGGCGGCCCCATTATAATGGTTCAGGTGGAAAATGAATATGGCGCATATGGCACCGATAAAGAATATATTTCCACTATACGTGACATACTCAGAAAGAATTTTGGTGAAAATGTAACATTATTTCAATGCGATTGGTCATCGAATTTTCTTAATAATGGATTGGACGACATGATCTGGACCTTAAATTTCGGGACAGGTGCCAATATCAAACAGCAATTTGCCAAGCTGAAGGAGGTTAGGCCCGACTCGCCGCTGATGTGCTCTGAGTTCTGGAGCGGATGGTTTGACAAATGGGGATATAACCATGAAACCAGAAATGCTGATGCTATGATAGCCGGAATTGACGAAATGCTTGCCGACAGTATATCGTTCAGTCTTTATATGACCCATGGAGGGACAAACTGGGGACATTGGGCCGGAGGAAATTCGGGCCCATTTACCCCCGATGTGACTTCGTATGATTACGATGCTCCAATAAGTGAATCTGGCCAGATTACGCCAAAATACATAGCTTTGCGAAATATGATGGCAAAATATACCGGAGGGAAAAAGCTGCCAAAAATCCCGGCAACCATAAAGCCTATCAGGATTCGTGAGTTTGAGTTCACGGAATTTGCTCCGCTTTTTTCCAATCTGCCTACTGCAAAGCATGATGAGGCAATCCGTACAATGGAAGAATATGACCAGGGATTCGGCAGTATTCTATACCGTACATCACTCCCGGCTCTTGACCGTCCGGCACTGCTCACTATTACGGATCCCCATGATTACGCCCAGATTTTCATTGATGGGAAATATATTGGTAAGCTTGACCGCCGTCTTGGAGAGAAGCAGATCAGGATGCCATCGTGTGCTCAGAATGCCCGTCTTGACATACTTGTTGAGGCGATGGGACGTGTCAACTTCGGACGTGCAATGAAGGATTATAAAGGGATTACCGATAATGTGACTGTGGCAATTGACAATGATGGCTTCACTTTCACTTGTGATCTGAAGAACTGGGAGGTGTTTAATTTGCCGGATAGCATTGAATTTTATAATTCAATGAATTTTATGCCGATAGATCTTTCCATGAAGGATGAGAACGGCCGTATGCCGCGAGGAGTATATAGAGGCTTATTCTATGTAAACAAGCCCTCCGACACATATCTTAACTTTGAATCATGGGGAAAGGGACTTGTTTATGTCAACGGACACCCGATGGGACGCATCTGGGAAATCGGGCCACAACAGACCTTGTATATGCCCGGATGCTGGTTAAAGAAAGGAGAGAATGAAATTTTAGTATTTGATATCATTGGCCCGGAATCGCCAAAGTCCGAAGGTATTGATTATCCGGTTTTAGATAGACTGTCAATAGCTGAGCCTGTCACGCATAGGGCTGAAGGAGAGGCGCTTGATCTGAATGATGAATCCCCGGTCATTGCCGGAGAATTCAATCCGGGAAACGGATGGCAGGAGATACGATTTGCAACTCCCGCTACCGGCAGGTATATATGTATCGAGGGTATAAGCGCAATAGATGGAAAAGAACTTGCCTCTATTGCCGAGCTCTATCTGATTGATAACAACGGACGGCGTTTGTCAAGAGAAAACTGGACGGTAATGTATGCTGACAGTGAAGATGTCAAGACCGTAAACCGTGCGGGCGATAAGGTGTTTGACCTCCAGGAATCAACCTACTGGCAGACTGTTCCGGGTGATGCCTTCCCACATGCTTTGATTATAGACCTCGGAAATGAGTATTCAATAAGCGGACTTCAGATTCTGCCACGAATGGAGTCAGGGGCACCTGGAGCAATTAAAGAATTCAAAGTATATCTAAAATCGAGCCCATTTAATGTTAATGTCCAAAATTGATGCTCAAAATTAGTCAGGAATCTCTTCTGAAAATACCTGCTAAGTCCATTTATAATGACGAGTGAAAATTAGGGTTGATCTCATTTGTGGGGTCAACCCTTGTTTGTGTAAAAATCGATATATCAACCATGTTAAATAAAAAACAAAAAAAGCGAACTCAGATTTGCTCTGAATTCGCCTATCGTGGTGGAGTATAGTTTCGTGAATAAACGTGAATTTGATATGTGTATTCGATATCTCTAACACGTCGTTGAATTGAATCGTAGGAGGCTACGCTGAAACTTGTTTATTGAAAAAGCCTTGGAAAGAAAGATCTTCATCTATATCGGGCCAGTGAATTCCGAAATATGATAATTTATAATTATTTCGTTCGCTTTCTGATGCTCTGGCGAGTCGGGAATAATTGCAAAATAGCTCTTTGCCTATTTGTCCATCATTTAGTTCAACATATATTGCTTCATTTGTGAGCCATATACGGGCAACGTCTTCACGGTTCATTTTATGCCTCCTTTCTTAAAATATTCATTCCAGCGGTCAATAATTATATCTTTATTCTCCTCGATTATGGATTCAATCATCTTCAATTCATTCTTTTTGAATCCATGATTCGCTACAAGCTCAAGTGTGACAACATTATATTTAGCTTCTGAATCACCTTTTGCAATATGCACATGTATTGGATCATGTTCATTTGACCAGAAGAAGAATCTAAAACCGAGAAAGATAAAGAGTGTTGGCATAGCAACGATATTAAATATAAAACAAAAAAAAGCGGGTTCGGAATTTCTTCTGAACTCGCTTGTCATGGTGGAGTATAGCGGACTCGAACCGCTCACCTCGACACTGCCAGTGTCGCGCTCTAGCCAGATGAGCTAATACCCCGTTAGTTCTGCTAATGCGCTGCAAAGATAAATACAATTTTTTTAGTTTGCAATAGTCTTGCCAATTAAAATCACGATTTTTTTCAATTAAATAGCACTGCTTTGCCCGTGGCTCAGAAGGGGAGGCCTTTCGGGCTTGTTGCGCCCCAGGAGGCGCGGTCAAGGTTGCGGTAGTTGACGGCCTCGCGTATATGGTGGGGGAGTATGTCGGGCGAAGCTTCGAGGTCGGCTATCGTACGTGCCACTTTGAGGATGCGGTCATAGGCGCGGGCACTCATGTCGAGGCGAGTCATGGCATCGCGGAGTATCGCGAAGCCCTCCTGGTCAGGCCGGGCATGTATGTTGAGCAGGCGTGAATTCATCTGTGCGTTGCAGTGCACGGATTTTTCATCGGCAAAACGCCTGGCCTGAATGGCTCGGGCGGCTATGACGCGGCGGCGGATTTCCGCGCTCGATTCTCCCGGGGCGCTTTGAGCCAGTTCGTCAAATGGCACAGGCATAATCTCCACCTGCAGATCTATACGGTCAAGCAGCGGGCCTGATATGCGGCTGAGATAGCGCTCTACGGCTCCCGGCGGGCATGTGCATTCCTTGGTGGGGTGATTGTAATATCCGCAAGGGCAGGGGTTCATCGACGCTACCAGCATCACTCCGGCAGGATAGTCAATTGAGTAGCGTGCGCGCGACACGGTAATATGCCTGTCTTCAAGCGGTTGACGCAGCACTTCGAGGACTTGCCGGGGGTACTCTGGGAACTCGTCCATGAATAAAATCCCATTATGGGCAAGCGAGATTTCTCCTGGCAGTGGGTTGGATCCACCACCTACCAATGCCACCGGCGATATGGTATGGTGCGGAGCGCGGAAGGGGCGTTGTGTCATCAGGCGTGCGCCCCCTTTCAGTTTGCCGGCTACGGAGTGGATTTTCGTTGTCTCAAGGGCTTCTGACAGGGTGAATGGAGGCATGATGGAGGGGAGGCGTTTGGCCATCATGGATTTGCCCGACCCGGGAGGCCCGACAAGCAGAATATTGTGGCCTCCGGCGCATGCCACCTCGAATGCGCGTTTCACTGACTCCTGCCCCTTTACCTCGCTGAAGTCATAGTCAAATACTCCGGACGATGATGCAAACTCGGCCCGTGTGTCAACGACCGTAGGCTCAAGTTGGGCCCGGCCGGCAATGAATTCCACTACCTCGCGTAGTGATGACGCACCATAGACCTGCAGATTGTTGACTACGGCGGCTTCCGTGGCGTTCTCTTTCGGAACTATCATCCCTTTGAACCCTTTGGCACGGGCTGTTATGGCCATCGGCAGAACCCCGCGTATGGGGAGGAGCGTGCCGTCAAGCGAAAGCTCGCCCATTATCATATAGTCAGCCAATGGCTCTGAGGGAATGCGTTCGTCAGCAGCCAGTACACTGACTGCTATAGGAAGGTCGTAGGCAGCTCCCTCTTTTTTGACATCGGCGGGGCTGAGATTGATTACCACCCTGCGTCGTGGGAAGTCATATCCGCTCTGGGTCACGGCTGAGAGGACACGCTGGTAGCTCTCCTTGACGGCAGTGTCGGGGAGGCCGACCATGCAGAATGAAAAGCCGCGTTCGGCCACACTCTCAATGGTCACTACTATGGCATCGATACCCTGGACGGCTGCGCCGTAGACTTTTACCAGCATGACGGTGACGGTTATTTTAGACGTGAAGTGATAATACGTTCAGCGGCGCTGATGGAGCTGCCGCGGTAAATCTGCGAGCCGGTGGAGTCGGCTACTATGAAGAAGGGATAGCGGGGCACAGACAGTTTGGTGAGTGTGCTGCCTGCTATGGAGCCGGGGCCCCAGGCCTGACGCCATGAGGCTGTGTCGCGTGCTGTAGATTGCTTCCATGAAGCTGAATCCGGAGCAAGTGATACTTCTATCACATCGCAGCGGCGCGGAGTATAGCGCTGACGTAGGCTGCGCATGCGTGAGGTGATGGTGTCGCGGCCTGCCGATTCCGAACTCAGGAATGCAAGCAGCGACAGGGAATGTCCCCCCGGAGTATAGAAATAAGTGGAATCATTGCGTGTGTAGAAAGTCATAGGCACTACGGCCGTGCCGGCATTGCGGTTGAGCTGAGTGGCGAGTACGGCGCTGAAATTCTGTACTATGGCTGCCGGGCGAGCGCTTGTGGATATAAGGGTGAGCAGCGAGTCGGCCATCGATTCGTAGCCCGGAGTCTGGAATCGTGTGGTCACCAGCGCTGTCGAGGCCATGTCGGAGCGGTTCTTCCCTACAAATTCGGCTATGGCTCTGTTTATGGCATCTTGGTTGCCGGAGGTGAGCAGCTCGGCATTTTCCTGTGTCCACTTTGCTAATTTCGATGATGATCGGTTGCCCTTCACTTCCGTGAGCAGCGGAGATTCAAGCGAGGCTTTGAGCTCGATTTTGTCGCCATTTTCAGCAATTACCGTAGCCAGCGGAGTTCCGTCCGACATCTCTATCAGGCAGAGTGTGGGAGTAGCGGAATTGCCGCGCATGGCAAACCGTCCCTCTACGGCTGTCTGTGACACACGTTTGATGCCCCCGGCGGCATAGTAAGTCATATTTACGGTCTGCATTCCGGCGCCTTCAATGACTCCGCCAACTGAGAATGACTCTGATTTGCTGCATGCCGAAAGGATAATAGCTGCAATTATGGTCAAAAAGGAATATATCGTCTTCATATCAGGCAAAGATAATTATTGCCGATGGTTCGGCCAAAAAGAAAAGTTATTATCTTTGTGGCCAATCATGAACAGATTCATAGCATTTCTTCTAATATTATCCATTTCGGCCGGATTTCTGTCCGGGACAGCCTCGGCTCAGATAGTGTCGGACTCGAATGGTACGGTCGATGCCGACAGTGTGCGCCGCGATTTTGACAAGCAGCCATATTTCGGACTGTACAAGGACAATTACTTCATATTCGGTACCACAATAGGGCAGAAGCCTACTAAGGAGAATTCAAATGTGAAGTTTCAGATTTCAATTTCACAGAAGCTTACCCGAAGTGTCCTGCCGTGGAATTCATATCTTTTCCTGTTCTATACGCAGAAGGTGTTCTGGAATATTCTGCAGAACTCGATGCCTATGACTGACCTGAATTTCAATCCGGGAATAGGACTGGCTAAGCCGCTCTTCGTCAAAGGTCGCTTCATAGGAAAGCTCAGCCTTATGCTTGAGCATGAAAGTAATGGCCGCGATGGGCTGGAATCGCGCTCATGGAATAAAATCAGCGCAGCGGCGAATGTGATGATTGATCCTACGTTTACTGTGCATGGCAAGTTCTGGATACCTATTGTGGACGGAGCGAATAATAAGGATATTCTTGACTACTGCGGTATCTATCAGGTCGGTATGCAGTATCTTAGCCTCAACAAGCGCTGGGGCGCATCAGTGATACTGACCAAACGTAGAGGCTGGAAGCTGAATTATAACACCACCGTTGAACTCAGCTACCGTCTGTTCAAGCGCGACAATCAGTATCTGTTCCTGCAGTATTATAACGGTTATGGCGAGGGGCTTCTGGACTACAAGCAGTTTCATTCCACCGCCCGTATAGGCATCGTTATCAAGCCCCGTCTGTTCAGCGACTATTAAGCCGGGGTTTAGAGAGCATTGCGCAGAATCCACCAGAGTGTAATCGCCACGAGCCATATGTATATGGCCTTCGTGGAGTTCATCGCGGCATAGAATCCTGGATAACGCGTGCGCATGACGGCTGCAGCAGCCATAACGGCAAGAGGCGGTATCGACAGGACAAGCATGGCATTGAAGCGCCATGCTGCTATGATGTCGGCGTGCAGCAGTGCATGCAGCGCTCTCTGCGAGCCGCATCCGGGGCAGTCAAGCCCGGTCAGGCTCTTGAATATACAGCGTGGGAAGAAGTGGGTCGAGGGGTCAAAAAAGCCGTATATCAATATTAAAATGACAATGGCGGACAATATCAGTATTGTCCGCCACCGTTTGATGTCAGTAGTCGTCATCCGGCTATGAGGAAGTAAACTATCTGGAACGGAATGGCTATAAGGCCCAGCACTACTCCGACAAGAATCCATATCAGAGCCTGGTTTGATGCCCGACGTGCGCCGGCATAGTCACCGCTGTTGTAGCGGGGCTCAACGCGGGTGGATGCTATCAGGGCCACAATGCCGGGTATGAGGCAGCATACAAGGAGCACTACTATGCTCCATGCCAGATAGGTAGGAGGCATGGGCGGTAATGTGCGTGCCGGTTGCGGAGCCGGCTGGTATGCCGGGGCTTGATAGCCCCACTGCTGTCCTGGCGTCTGATAGCCTTGAGGTGGAGTTGCCGGGCAGTTCAGCTCAGGGAGTTCTGACGCGCGTACCCATGCCGGCAGCCCCGTGCGCCACACAGGTGTGTCGGGAGCAATGTGCATGGCCAGAACCTGCTCGAGCGACATCGGGCCAAGTTTTACGCCATTGTATATTAACCAGTAGTTCATTTCAGTTATTAAAACAATCTCTTAATCAGAAAAATTTAACCTCCTCGCCGAGAATATCGGAGAGCAGGTTGTTGGCCAGACGGCTTGCGCCGATGCGGAAATAGCGGTTGTTTAGCCACTTTTCGCCAAGTACCTCCTTGACAATGGTGTAGTAGCCGAGTGCCTCATCGGTGGTTGATACGCCTCCGGCAGGCTTGAAGCCTATCATATTGCCGGTCTGTTCATGATACTCCTTGATGCACTGTGCCATGATGTAAGCGGCCTCAAGTGACGCACCGGGGTATTCCTTGCCTGTGGAGGTCTTGATGAAGTCGGCACCTGAGTACATGGCCAGGATTGCGGCGGCACGGATGTTTTCAGCTGTGCGGAGAGCTCCGGTTTCAAGTATTACTTTCAGATGGGCGTTGCGGCAGGAATGCTTTATTTCTGAAATCTCGTCGCACACCTCTTCCCAGTCGCCGTCAAGGAAATTGCCTACGTTAAGAACTATGTCTATCTCATCGGCGCCCCCTTCTACGGCAAGGGCTGTTTCAGCGACCTTCACTTCGGGGAATGTCTGTGAGGCGGGGAATCCACCTGATACAGCAGCGATGTTGACGCTGCTGACTTCGAGTACGGTGCGCACTACCTGAGCGAAGCATGGATATACGCAAATCGCTGCAACGTTGGGCAGGTCGCCATGTTCGTTTTCGAAGTCATTGACGCGTTCGGTGAACTTGGCCACGGACTGGGGCGAATCGGTAGCCTTCAGTGTGGTGAGGTCAATGCAGTTGAACAGCTTTTTGAGTACTTCAGGAGTGCGGTTTTCCTCACGCTTTTCGTTTATGATACGGGCCACTTCCGCAGCCACGAAGTTGTCGTCGGTTGTTACTTGGCTTTTAGCCACAGTGTCATGATACTTGTCTGCCATCGGTATGGAGTTATGTTCGTTATATCTTAAAATGTTAATTGTCAGTGTCTGATAGTTTGGGGTTGTTGCGATGTCTGTCTTTATCCCTAATGGTTTTCTTGGCCAGATTGTTCATGAAGGCATCGGTCAGATCGATCCCTTCCTGATTGGCTATTGCCGCCACTACCCAGATGATATCGGCCAGTTCGTCGGCTAATTTCGAGGCATCCTCGCCCGGCTTGAACGATTGGTCGCCATGCTTGCGGGCCATTATGCGGGCCACCTCGCCGGTTTCCTCCGTCAGTATGGCCATGTTGGTAAGCGGAGAGAAGTAGCGCACACCAATCGTTTTAATCCAGCGGTCAACCGATTCCTGAAGCTGAGCCAGGGTGATTTCCTGATTCTTTGACTTATCCATCATTCGCGTAGCTTCGAGTCAATGATTATGGTTACAGGGCCGTCGTTGATAAGCTCCACTTTCATGTCGGCGCCGAACACTCCTTTGGCTGTGGTGTGTCCGGTGAGCTGAGTCAGGCGGTCGCAGTACAGATCGTACAGCGATGTAGCTTCCGGATGTGCGGCTGCGCGGATATAGCTCGGGCGATTGCCTTTGCGTGTCGATGCCGTGAGGGTAAACTGGCTTACTGCCAGGATACGTCCGTCGGCGGCATTGATGTTCAGGTTCATCACCCCGTTGTCATCATTGAATATGCGCAGTGCGGCGGTTTTGTCGGCAAGCCATAGGGCATCCGTGTCCGAATCGCCTTTTTCGACCCCGACAAGAACCATCATTCCCGGGCCTATGGATGAATGCTCCACTCCGTCAATGGTTACTGATGCGCGGCTTACCCGCTGAATAACTATCCGCATGCTTTTCTCTGAATATGGTTAGACGCAAAAATACAAAAAAATCCACATAAAATGTGTAATTTTACAACGGATTTAAATATCATGAATATGAAACTGTTGAAAAATTCGTTAATGTTTCTGGCGGTAGCTTCCGCCATTCAGGTATCCGGGGCCAACGCCTATGTGGAGCCGCGCGATACAACGCCTGTCGATAAGGAGGCATGGGCACGATTTACAGCCCCTCTTGAGTTTACCTGGGTATCCAAGGACAAGCATTACGGCCAGTTTGCCGCACCTGATGTGAAGGGCCGTGTGGCTGATACCACCGTCACCGCATGGCGCGGAGAGCGTATCGGGCTTGAGGCTCTTGTGATAGCCGGAAAGGACAGCGGCCCGCTGCGTGTCAAGATGTCAAATCTGAAGCAGGGCAAGCGTACGGTGAAAGCTCCGGGGAGTTCGGCAGCATTCATGCGCTATGTGCTGACCACCCATTATAATACCTGCGGTTATCCCAAGCCTGACCTCCCTGCTTATACCAATCCCGATATGATCGATCTTCCTGACGCACAGGTGAGTGTTGAGGCTAATTCAGTGCGTCCGGTATGGTGTACTGTTGAGGTGCCGCGTGATATCGCCCCCGGTGCTTACACTACCACCGTGAGTCTGGTCAATGAGAAGGGTAAGACTGTCTCGGAGCTCGCGCTCAACATAAACGTTGACAGCCGTCAGCTTCCCGAGCCAAAGGATTATACGTTCTACATGGATATGTGGCAGCAGCCTTATGCCATATCGCGTTATAACAACGTGAAGCCCTGGAGCAAGGAGCATTTCAAACTTCTTGAACCGTATGCCGACATGCTCGCACGTATGGGTCAGAAAACCGTATCGGTGATACTCTTCTACGAACCTTGGGGCGAACAGAGCAATGACAAGTTTGAGCCGATGGTGGAGACTGTGAAGAAAAAGGATGGTAGCTGGGCCTACGATTATTCAGTGATGGATGAATATATCGAGTTCATGGGACGTCATGGCGTGGATGCCAATATATCCTGCTTCACCATGATACCGTGGGATATGAATTTCCGTTATTTCGACGAATCCAAGGGCGAATACGCCTATCTGAAGACTACTACTGACTCGCCTGAATATAAGGAGCTGTGGACCAATTATCTGAAGTCGCTTGTGGCTCATCTGAAGGCCAAAGGCTGGTATGAGAAGTCAATGATAGTGATGGACGAACGCGGTCTGAAGGATATGATGAACGCCTACCGTATAGCACAGGAGGCTGTACCGGGGATAAAAATGTCACTTGCCGGTAACTATCATCCGGAGCTGGTGGGTGAACTTGAGAGCTACACTGTGGCAAGAGGCGATTTCTTCCCTGAGGATGTCCTGAAGGAGCGTAAGGCCAAGGACTGGATTTCGCTGGTATATGTATGCTGCGCGCAGTCAGTGCCCAATATCTTCACCAACAGTGCGCCTGCCGATGGCGCTTATCTGCCGGTGTATGCCACGGCTACAGGATTTGACGGATTGCTCCACTGGTCATTTACCAACTGGACTGACGACCCGATGACTGATTCGCGCTTCCATATGTTTGCTCCCGGCGATACTTACTTCGTGTATCCCGACGGACGCACCTCAACCCGCTTCGAGCGTCTGGTCGAGGGTGTGCAGATGAGTGAGAAGCTCCGCATACTGCGCGACGAGCTTACTGCCGCCCGCGATGTCGAGGGGTTGCAGGCTCTTGAAAATGCGCTGCTACCCATCCGTACAGGTGTTATCAATTCCTACTATCCTACATCGAAAGTGGTCAATGCGCTTCAGAAACAGATAGAGGAGCTGAGCAGCAAGAAATAAAACAGCAGTCAGAACTGCATCACTTATCGGGCCGCGGCGTTTTCGTCGCGGCCTTTTCCTGCCAGCATGCCGCATGCGGCCATGATGTCCTCGCCGCGCGAGGCCCTGATGGTGGCTGTTATGCCGAGCGCGTTGAGCCTGTCGCGGAATGCAACCATGGTCTGCTCCTGGCAGGGGCGTAGCGGCGAGTCAGGTATGGCATGAAAGCGGATAAGATTCACGCGGCATGATGTGCCTTTGAGCAGCCGGGCCAGCGCATCGGCATGGCGCATGTCGTCATTCACACCGCGCCACATGATGTATTCTACCGAAAGACGGCGCTGATGGGCGAAATCGTAGCCACGCAGCAGATGCATGACCTCCTTTACCGGATAAGCCCTCTCTACGGGCATCAGCGATGCGCGTTCATCTGCAAAAGGGGAGTGTACGCTGATGGCTATATGCACCTTTGTCTCTTCGGCAAGGCGCTTCAGTTCGCGTAGCTTCCCGATTGATGACACTGTTATGCGCTTCGGGCTCCATGCAAGACCCCATGGTGCGGTGAGTATCTCAATGGCTTTCAGCACGGCATCCAGATTGTCCATAGGTTCACCCATGCCCATGAATACCAGGTTGGTGAGCCGTTCGCTGCCGGGTACCGACAGTACCTGGTTGATTATGCCGGTGGTGGTGAGGTTGCCGTGGAATCCTTGGCGCCCTGTCATA
This sequence comes from uncultured Muribaculaceae bacterium, assembly GCA_910586895.1. GTDB lineage: Bacteria > Bacteroidota > Bacteroidia > Bacteroidales > Muribaculaceae > Paramuribaculum. The sequence goes on from CAJUIW010000002.1 coordinate 198,844, forward strand.
CAGAACTGGCAGTTCATGCGGCAGCCTGCCTGGGAACTTACGCAGAGGGTGGCTCGGTCGGCGTCGGGTATGAACACAGCTTCAATGTCGCGACCTCCTACTCCTTCAAACAGATATTTGGCTGTCCCGTCAACGGATATGCTCTCCGCCGTGGGGGGCTTCAGCCCGACGGTGTATCGCTCGTTCAGGCGTTGACGCCCGGCCTTTGATATGTCCGTCATTTCATCTATATTGTGAATACGGGCTGTATAAAGCCAGCGGGCCATCTGTTTTGCTGCGAATGGGGGAAGGGCGCATTCAGCCGCTACCTGACGGAGTTCGTCAAGTGTCATCCCGATTAGAGGTGTAAGCTGTGGTGTCATGTGACAAAGGTAATCACTTTCGGCCGAATGTTAAAATCGACGTTGATGATTTTTAGATTTTCTTTGCATATAATCTATTGCTATCAGCCTTTTTATGATTAACTTTGCATTGCTGAAAGAAGCCGGGAGTATGGTTTGCATAGCCAGTCTGTATGTGGCTTCTTTTTGTGGAATGAAGTAAGTTTTGTTAGACAATATACTTGAATTTTGGTTATGAGGGAGGTGCGCTTTCGTGAGAAAGTGCACTTTCGTTTTTTTTATACCTATAGGTATAAAGAGGGCATAAACATAGAAAAATATTTTTCGGATGATTTTTGCGAAAAATATCATAAAAAGAATAGATGATAATTAACGAAAAATCGTATCTTTGCAAAATAAATGCGTGGCGCGTGCCGTATAGAACAGAGGTTCATGCGTAGCACATGTCACTGCAGATAGAATACACTCTGGTATTTTAGATGAGAAAAATATAGTAATTATTTTTATAACCTTATGCTAAAACCAATCAAATCAGTAAGTAAACTACTTCTGATCGCTTCCCTTATGGGCGGGTTCGCTATGCCTGAACGCATAGAAGCCGCTCCGGTGGCCGCTGCCGAGCAGTCAACTACTGCCAAAGGTGTGGTAAGGGATGAATTTGACGATCCGATGGTAGGTGCATCAGTTCGTGTGGTAGGCAATGCCTCGCAGGGAGCCGCCACAAACATTGATGGCGAATTTTCTATTCCAAATGTTAAAATCGGAACAAAACTGCAGATTACTGCTGTGGGCTATTCACCCATTGAGGTAGTGTGGAAAGGTACTCCGATTGACGTGAAGATGGACCAGAACTCACAGGTGCTTGACGAAGTGGTGGTAACCGCCATGGGTATCAAGCGTGAGGCTAAACAGCTCACCTATTCAGCCCAGACAATCAAGAACGATGAAGTGACCCGTATCAAGGAAACCAACTTCATCAACTCGCTGCAGGGTAAGAGCGCCGGTCTGACCATTACCCCCAACAACTCAGGTGCCGGTGGTGGCGCTTCCAAGATCACCCTCCGAGGAAGCACCTCGATTCTGGGTACCAACCAGCCCCTTATCGTAATCGACGGTGTGCCGATGTCAAACGGCATGGGCGAGCAGGCCACCGACCTCGGCTTCGGCGGCTCACGCAGTGGCGACGACCTCCTGTCGACCATCAACCCCGAGGATATTGAGAACATGACCATCCTCAAGGGCCCGAACGCAGCGGCACTCTACGGTTCGGCCGCCAACAACGGTGTTATCGTCATCACCACCAAATCAGGTGCTTCGGGCGAAGTGAAGGTCAACATCTCAAGCTCTACCTCTATCGACCGCATCGCCATGTACCCCAAGCAGCAGCAGATATTCGGTATCACCGATACAGGTGTAGGTACACATGGACAGTGGAGCGCGTGGGGCCCCATGATCGGAACACGCGACAAGGACGACCTCGCTGCCAATCCCTGGCTTATGAATGAAGCACGCGATGCCTCACGCGACTTCTTCAATACCGGTGTGACTCTCAACAATGGTATCACCCTCAGTGGCGGTACAGAGCTTTCCCGCACATACTTCTCTTATAACAATACTTATCAGACAGGTGTGGTGCCCAACAACAAGTTCATGCGTAACAACGTGATGCTTAAGGAAAGCTTCTCGCTGTTCAACAAGAAGGTCAACATCAACACCAGCCTCAACTGGATTCACCAGCGCACGGACAACGCTCCCCGTGTAGGTAAGGCGCTGACATCGCTCTTCGCACTCTACCGCTCGCCGGCCGATGTGGATATGCGCTACTTCAAGAACCATTACAGCTATCTGGGCAAGTCAACTGACTATCTGGTATCTGACCCCAAGGTAGGCAACCCCAAGCTCGTAGGACAGCCTATCCAGAACTGGAACTGGTTTGTGGAATACCTTAACAACCCCTTCTGGGTAGCCAACATGATGAATGACCAGGTGAAGCGTGACCGCCTCCTCGGCAACATCACCCTCGACTGGAACATCTGGGGCAACCTCAAGTATCAGACACGACTCAATGTCGACTATGTGCTTGACAACAGCCTCAATGAAGAGTATGCCACCATGTTCCGTGCAGGTTTTGACAACATCGGCGGTAAATACTACAGCGGCAATTCACGTACAAGTGACATCTACAATGACCACATGCTCACATGGAATGACCGCATCAATGACAAGATCGATATCAATGCCGCTCTCGGTGGCAGCTTCACCCGCCACTATGCACGCAGCACCAGCATCGACACCTGGATCGATACCTGCGGTATGCCCAACGCATTCGTTCCCCAGAACAGCAAGCACAGCCGTCCCGGCAACCCCAACGGTTCTGCCACCTCGGCAAGCGACTCATGGAACTACTCCGACTGGAGCTCGGCCATGTTCGCCACTCTTTCAGTAGGCCTGTGGGATAAGGTTTATGTCGACGGCAGCTACCGTATCGAATGGGCGCAGTCATTCCAGCAGTTCACACGCGGCGGAGGCTATAAGAGCTTTGACTACTACTCAGCCGGTGTCAACGTGCTTCTCGATAAGTTCCTTCCCCGCACAAGCTTCCTTGACCTTCTGAAATGGCGCGGAAGCTGGTCAGTGGTAGGTAACCCGATTCCCAATACTCTCTTCGCCCGCCAGAGCTACAACTTCGGCACCGGTACACTCTCACCCCGTCCGCCGCTGTTCGACGATCCCCAGCCCGAAACCACAACCTCGTTCGAAACCGGTTTCGATACATGGTGGTTCGGCAACAAGTTCAACTTCGACATTACTTATTATAACTCCACACTCAAGAATCAGTTCCTCTATGTGACCACAGCCAACGGTGAGAGCAAGCCTGTCAACACTGGTAAGATCCGCAACCAGGGTGTTGAAATCAGCGCCGGCTACCGCTGGGCCATCAACAATGACTGGAGCTGGCAGTCAAACCTCAACTTCGCCTGGAACGACAACAAGATTCTTGAAACCTACAAGAATGCCGACGGTTCCGCTTATGAATATATCACCGGTCCGAACGCTTTCAAAATCAAATATCTTGAAGGTGGTAAGTATGGCGACCTCTATGTCAACTCATTCCGCCGCAACGAGGATGGTACAATCCGTATCAACAATGCCAATGACCCGGCCAACGCCGTTCCTGTGATGGCTTCAGGTACATATGATACTTTTGTAGGCAACACAACATCGCCCGTAACCCTCGGATGGAACAACACCATCACATGGCGCAACCTTACTCTTTACTTCCTTATCGACGGTCGTATCGGTGGTAAGGTGATGTCACTCACAGAAAGCGACCTTGACCGTTTCGGTGTTTCAGAACGTTCAGCTCAGGCACGTCTGGCCGCTATGGCCGATCCCAACCTTCAGGCTGTGGATGCCGAAGGCAATACCGTGCTGATGATGTACGTGCCTGACGGCAGCGGCAACAAGGTGTCCGTGAAGCGTTACTACGAAACTATCGGTCAGAACCCGATGGAGGACCACGTGTACAACGCTACAAGCTTCCGCATGCGCGATATCTCGCTCAGCTGGTCGCTCCCCAACCTCTTTGCACGCAACAAGGGCATGACCGCCCAGTTCTCAGTCAAGAATGCATTCTTCCTTTACAAGGATTCACCTGTTGACCCGGACATCTCGGTATCTGCCGCCAACGGTTTCTCAGGTCTGGATTCTTACTCGCTCCCCACTCTGCGTTCTTACTGCATTACCCTCAAATTCGACTTCTGATAAAGTCATCACACACCTTAATTATATAATAAGGAATAATGAAAAAATCCATTATATCAATAGCTCTTGCCGGACTTATGCTTGCTCCGGCTGTGGCTTTGACCTCCTGCGGCGATCAATTCCAGGAGGAATACCCCTGGATTAAGAACGAGGGTGCTGAAGGCAGCATCTCCGAAGAAAGCCAGGGCCGCTATGATATGGACGCGCTGGAGCTCGAGCTCCGCGGTGCCATACCGTTCATGGTCAACTACTCCCACGAGCCCACAGGCTCATGGGCTCCCCACAAGTACCAGTATTACCGCGCCAATACCATTGACAACTATTGCGGCTACTGGACCACAACGAAGGCCAACTTCGCTTTCGGTCCCGCACTTCCCACCCTTTATACCGACGACAACGGCTATCTGGGCGGACTGCTGGACACTCAGATCTATCAGTACTCCAAGGACGCGCTTCTCTATGCCGCCTCGATGACCGATACCATCACCGGCGAAAGCGTTGCCCGTCCCGAGTGGCGTGCGCTGGCTCTAATCATCCAGGGCTATTTCACCCATGAGGTGGTCGATGCCTATGGCGTTGCCCCCTTCACTGACTGGCGTAATACAAAGCGCGACAATCACCTGACCTACGAGGGTGGTGCCGCCGTCTACAAGCAGATTCTCACAGACCTCGATGAAGCTATCGTCATTCTGAAGGACCGTCAGCCCTCGGCTGCCGACCTCCAGCGTGTGGAAGGCCCCGATGCCAATAAGACGATGACCGATTGGCAGTGGCAGAAATGGGTCAAGCTCGCCAACAGCTTGAAAATGCGTATGGCCATGAATATGGTCGACTATCAGGACGAGGACCCGACTTACGGTCCCGATGCCAAGCCGTTCAGTACCCGTGAGATTATCGAGGAAGTGATGACCGACCCCATCGGCCCCATCATGGACACCGATGACCGTGACATAGCCTATGTGTCAAACGGCACATGGACCTGCTGTCTGTACTTCATGGGTCAGAGCTGGAACGACATCCGCCTGAATGCCAGCATGGAGAACATACTCAAGCATTTCCGCAACCCGCTGCTTTACATCTGGTTTGACAAGAACGCCTACGACATCAAGAATGCCAGCGGTGTGATAGCCAAGACACGCGACGTCTACGGCGTGCGTGCCGGCCTGATGATGGAGGATACCGGCGCACCTGACAAGGGTGGCTACGGTCCCTTCGCTATCCTGAGCACCAACATGCAGTACATGGATCAGGCTTTCTTCAAGCGTGCCGAAACCATGTTTATCCTTGCCGAGGCTGCCCTGCGCGGCTACAATGTAGGCGGTTCAGCCGAGGACTTCTACAAGCGCGGCATCCGTGTGTGCATGCGCCAGTACGGTGTGTCCGATGCTGAGATCGAGGCTTATCTCAACCAGACTAACCTTCCCGCTGTCAACTATATCGACTACTATCAGCGTGCCAACGACATTGAAGGCCGTGTGACATGCGACGTGAAGTGGAATGATGCTGACTCAAAGGAACTCAAACTCGAGAAAATCATCACACAGAAGTGGATCGCCAACTTCCCCATGGGTGCCGAGGCTTGGACCACATACCGCCGCACAGGCTATCCCCGTCTGTTCCCCGTGCGCTTCAACAACATGCAGGGCGTTGACACCGAACTGCAGATCCGCCGCATGACATTTACCGAAACAGGTAATAACGGTCCTGAAATCCAGGGTATCACCGAACTGCTCGGTGGCTCCCAGACTGCCGGAACCCAGGTGTTCTGGGACATCAACTCTCGCTCTTGGAGCAAAGATGAAAATGGCCTGATTATTCCTGACAACCATCTTAATTAACTGACAACTCATGAAATTGATAAATAAAATATTCTTTGGTGCCATGGCTCTGGGCGCAGCTGCCGGCCTGACTGCTTGTAGCGAGGATAATACCCTCAGCGGTGCCACCGAAGTGTATATCGAGATAGCCCCGAGCGATTTCAATATCCATGTGGGCGAAAAAGTGGCTGTCACCGCTACTGTGACAAATGTCAGCGGCGACATTATAGACACCCCCGTGGAATGGTCCGTGGACGATGCCGATGTCCTGACTCTGAAAGGTGATACCGTTATGGCGGTTCCCGGAGCCCAGGGACGTTCTACAAAGCTTCGTGCCAAACTTGAGAATGGTAAGGAAGCGCTGACCCACGTCAATGTCGTCAACCATGACGGTTCCGATATAGTATGTGAGGTAGAGCGCAAGCGTACCTATTCACAGCCCCCTATCGATACCGTATGGTTCACTGTCGAACCTGCCGGACTGCTGCGCGACTATACCCCGGTTGTTACCGGCGAGGTTACCGAGCGCTACAACGGCGACGGCGAATTTGAATTCCCCACCAACGAACTCGGAATCCCCGGCGTTGACATGATTGACTATGAAAACGGTCGTGTGCGTGTCACCTGGCGCTGCCCCCGCATAGGTGGTAAGGGCCGTGTCACCCTCTCACTCGGCGACGAGCACAATTCCTACGCCGGAAGCGTTGACCTCGACATCTATCCCGTGCTTGTGCCCGGCCTGTTCGACAAGACAGGCAAGCGTCCTCCCGTCGATGCTATCTCCCCTGACAACGGTACCCGCTTTATCATCACCAAACAGATGGACATCAACTCTACCGATACCGTGCGCGTGTCAGTAGGCGTTCAGGGTTATGCCGCCGAGGATATCGCCAATGCCACAAACGTGTTCCGCTGGGAGATCGAAGGCTCCGATATCATACCTTACGATCAGCAGCTCCATGTCGACTCCTACGGTTATATCGCCGAGCTTTATATCCGCTCAGGTATCAGGACCGGTACATCGGTAGTTCGCTTCGTATATCCCGACTCTGTCCTTGTGGCCAATATCATTGTCGATGACTATGTACGCAACCACCCCGTTGAGAAAATCATCGTGGCCAATGAAGACAACATCCATGTCTATGCCGGAGCCACCACTCCGATCGATGTTACCGTCGAACCGGAATCATCATTTGAATATCATATCCCCGTTGTTACATCCAACGATGAGTCAATCGTTACCGTCGATCCACGTAAGTCAACCGACGGTACCACCTACACCATCCGTGGTGTACGTCCCGGCACAGCCACACTTACCATCAAGTCGCTTGATAAGACAAAGGTGGTCAACGTGACTGTTGAGGACCGCGTGAACCAGGTGCTCTGGGCTCAGGGCAATCCCACTTCGGCCCTCGTAGGCGAAACCGCCGAGATATCAGCTGTGGTTCAGATGACCTCAGGCCTACCCACCACCATGCCCGTCACCTGGCGCTCAAGCGATGAAAATATCGCATCGGTTGCTGCCAAGCCCGGCTCACTTGAAACAGCCATTGTCACCGCCAAGGAAGTAGGCGAGGTTGACATTTGGGCCGAATGCGGCGGACTGACCGTAACTTCGCCTCTGCACTTCCGTGTCATCCAGGCTTCAAACATCACAGCCGACGGAGCTACACATACTGCATCAATCTACGAGAGCGGCGAGCCCGGATACATGGCATTCGAGATATTCGATGCCGATTACAATTCAGTGGTTTACTTCGAATTCCCCGGCTATAACAACGATGAGAACTTTGCAGGCCACTTCGTCGGTCCCGGCAACGGCCTGTCAGTAATAATCGGTACCGACACATTCGATGTCGCTGACTATGATGTCACCATCACCGCTACCGGCGGCGAGGAGGAATACACCATAACAGGTGTAATCCGTCTGACCAGTGGTGTCACGATTACCATCAATTCCGTAACCGGTACGGTTGAATGGATCTGATGAGTGTATCATAATCTGATAATACTACTCCGGAAGGCTGAAAAATGCCTTCCGGAGCTATCAATTGAAAGGTATTACTAAATACATAACCTTAAATTAACCAACCAAACCATTTTTATGAGAAAAGAACTTTTACTCTGTAGCGTGGTTGCTGTTGCCGGCCTGTCGGCCTCTGCGCAGCGCCTTGCGGATGGTTATGTTACGTTCCCTGCCAGTGAATCACTGCATGACTATGTCAGCCAGTGGGTGGCAGGCCAGAGCATAACCGTGAAGGGTGAGGCTTGGGAGGATGAAAACTTCTTCATCTCCCGTGTTAAGCCCAAAACCCGTTTTATCAACCGTAACAGTCAGGTCTACAACACTATCTCTGACCAGAACGACAAGCGTTATATCTGGTGGGTGCCTGTAGGATCTCCTGCCACAAACGCTATCCCCGATGGTACTTCTGACGGCGAGACATTCTCAATGTGGAGCTATATCGACCATTACGGCGACTGGACTTCACCTTACGGATGGGTGCCCGGAGCATTTGCCGATGCTGCCCACAAGAACGGTGTGGCCGTATCAGGTGTGGCCTCTATTCCTAACTCCTTCATACCTGCCGGCTGGAAGAGCTGTCTGGAAGGTGTGGCAGGAATCGGCGGTGATAATGTAGGTAAATTCCTGTACTATCACGGCGTTGACGGACTTGGCTACAACTCTGAGTTCAGCGCAGGTTCGGACTTGATGAATAAAGTCATCACCCTCCATAACGATCTGTACAAGTATATGGGTACCCGCAATCCCATATTTGAAAATATATGGTATGGCGGTACTACCGATGGCGGTAGCATTTCGTTTGACCGTGGTGTGGGAAGCACCGGCGATAACACACGCCTCTTCCAGGGCGCTTCAATATTCCTGAACTATAACTGGAATAATATCACACTTATGAACCGCTCCATCGAGCATGCCGAAAGTGTGGGCAAGAGCCCGTTCTACATCTATGCCGGTATGAACCAGCAGGGTGGCGAGCCTAAGAGCGGCGACAACTATCCTATCCTCAAGGACTACAAATACTCAATCGGCGTATGGGGCGCACATGAATACAATATGTTCTGGCAGGACCGTGCATCGTCCGGCAGTGCAGGTATTACTCCCCAGTACACCTATCAGAAGGCCATCGAGCAGTGGTTCGGCAACGGACCCCGCAACCCGGCTATCCGTAAGCCGATAACCACCAACCGTGGACATCGTCCTACTGACAATTGGGCCGGTATGTCATCAATGATGTCAGCCCGTTCGGTTCTCTCATGGGACCTTTCCGATGCTCCTTTCGTAAGCTACTTCAACCTCGGTAGCGGCCAGTACTTCAACTGGAACGGCGACCGCGTGAGCGACCATCCTTGGTACAACATTGCTGTACAGGACTACCTGCCCACATGGCGCTTCTGGTTCTCACCCACATATATGAATGGCAATGTAGCCGAAGGTTCAACCAATCTGCAGGCCGCATTCTCTTTCGATGAAGCTTACTTCGGCGGTTCGTCACTGCGTGTGTCAGGTTCTACCACCGACGAGTATCTGCAGCTCTTCAAGACTGAGTACACTATGAACACAGGCGATACCATCGTGGTTCGCTACAAGCTTCTCTCAGGTGAGGCCGACATTGACCTCGCCGCATCTCTGAAAGGTGAAGAGAGCAAGAACGTAGTGGGCGATGCCGTAACCACATTCCGCATTCTTGCTGCCGGTGCCTCGACCCGTACCTACAAGGGCTCAGCCGAAGCTCGCGATATGTCGCTTGACGAAGGCAATGCCGGATGGGTGGTACGCCGTATAATTATCAGCAACAATACCCCCATTAAACCCGCCAGTGTAGTAGCTCAGCTCGGTCTGCGCATCCGCAATGCCAAGAATATGGAGCTTATGCTCGGTGAGATGTCAATCCGCCGCAGAGGTGCCAAATTTGAACCTGTGGCTCCTGTAGTTACCAAGACTAAAGTACTTGCCAACAACTACAGCGGTATCGACGGTAAGATCATATTCGACGTGCCCTTCAACAAGACTGACGGTGCCGCCGTTTACAATGATGATGTCAACATCAGCATGTTCCGCCTCTGGGCGCAGGAAGAGGGTGGCGAACCCCAGTTCATGGGCGTCACCACTTCATGGGCCGGTATCTGCTTCAGCGCTCCCAACACTGACCAGAACAAGAAGATTCGCTTCGGTGTAAGCGCCGTCAGCAAGGACTACGGTACAGAGTCAGCTCCTGTCTTCGGCGAATGGCTGAGCAAGGGCGACTATCAGTCAGTTGACGATGTAGAGCTTGACAAGACTGTCATCAAGCCCGACCAGAAATTCGTGGTCCGCTATGTTGACCCGCTGCACGCTTCATCCAACTGGCGTATATACAATGCCGCCGGTCAGCTTATGGCTGAGGGCAATGGCGTTGAGCTTACCGTTGAGAATGGTCTGCCTGAAGTAGGCGGTTACGACCTCGTGCTCAACGAAGGCACTGCCGAAGAACATCGCATGAACTACTTCATCCAGATCTCAGGTATGGGTGTAGGTGCTTATCCCGAAATACAGAGCCTTACTCTCAACGATCAGCCCGTGGTAGAGGGTGGAAGCCCTGTTACCATCAAGTTTGGCGACCTCACCAAGTTTGGTTATACCGGTGCTCAGGCCGACGGTAACGCCTCACGCGGTCTGTATCTCAACGAAGCTATGATCGGTACACGTAACAAAGTTCCCGGTACTGAAGAAACTCCTGTTATTGCCGGCGGACAGTCATGGTCGCTCTGCACATGGGTGCGTTTCGAGGAATTCCCCGATCAGGACTGGGCATTCTTCAATGTCACTAACCGTGAGACAGGTACCTGGCCCGCTTCCAACTGGGGTTGGTGCTGGAGTAACGGTGCTCCTGACGGAACCCTCAGCATATTCACATTCCGTGGTAGTGCTCAGAATACAACCCGTCCCGGTGAGATGGCTTACAAGTTCCCCAAGGTTAAATTCCAGCCCGGCGTATGGACACACGTGGCATTTGTATTTGAATACGAAGGAAATAAATTCCGCTTCAATCTGTACATCAACGGTGTTAAGCAGGAAAGCACCTGGACACAGTGGTATCAGTGGAATAGCGGTGCTGTACGTGCCACCGGTACTACCGATGACTTCAATGATGGTCAGACATGGCCTATGACATTTGCCGACAATATTCTATTCGGTGGTCAGGCATATCAGGGTAAATCGCCTAACGGAACTCTTGACGACATGCAGCTCTGGGGCAAGGCTCTGACAGCCGACGAGGTCAAGGAGGCTATGGCCGGCTTTGACGGTCGTGAAGTACCCCAGGAGCTTATCGCACTCTGGGACTTCGAGGCAGATGCTGTTGACAAAAACTTCAAGTCAACCGGTTCAAATCCTGACATCGACGGCTTCTCATTCAGCTATGCGAGCGGTGAGGCTGAAGGATCAGGCACTGTAACAAAGAACGATCCGGTATTCATGCCCGGCTCACCCTTCATTGCCGGTACAGCATATCCCGTTGTCACCAAGCCCTCATGGAAGGTTACCACTGACCGCCGTGCTACAATAAGCGGCGACGGTACACACACCGAAGGTGAAGCCACCATCAACTTCGCTGACCAGAACGCTGAGGAACATCACGTTCAGCTCACACTCGCCAACAGCTACGGCGAACACACCATGGAATATCCCGTCATCAAGGTCGAACCCACCGAAGCAATCGAGGGTATCGGACAGGATGGTGCAGGTGTGAAGACTTACACTGTCGACGAGTCACTCTTCGTTGAATTTGCTGAATCAGGTTCATACACTATCGAGGTATTCAATGCCGCCGGTATGCTTATGGCCCGTCAGGACGCTAATGTCAACGGCAGTGAAGTGGCATGCATCTCACTCTCACAGCAGGGTGTCTACATCGTCAACATCTACCGCAACGGCCAGAAGTACAGCGCCGCCAAGGTGGTTCGTAAATAATCTAAAATTAATCTGACACGGCAGGGGTGAAGGACCGGATCGGTAATGCTATCCGGTCACCTCTGCCGTTTTTTTTCTTATACTTTTTTTAATCAAATTCTAAGCATGAAAAAGAATCTACTACTTTTTGCCGGATTCTCTCTGGTTGGAATCATGGCGGGAGCGCAGCAGCTGAAAGAGGGCTATATCACATGGCCTGTCTCGGCTTCGTTTCCCGACTATGTCACCCAGTGGGCCAAAGGGCAGCAGCTGACCGTCAACGGTCAGGCATGGGAAGATGAGGAGTTCTTCACCTCGCGTGTGAAGCCCCGCTATCATTTCCGCAACAACACTACTCAGATTTACAATACATTCAACGAATCGAATGACAAGAAGCTCGTATGGTGGGTGCCTGTAGGCGATGAAGGCTACAACGCTCTCCCCAACGGCCGCTATGATTCCGAGGTGTTCTCAATGTGGAGCTATGTTACCCACTACGGCGACTGGAACTCACCCCAGGGTTGGGTGCCCGGACCGCTGGCCGATGCCGCCCACAAGAACGGTGTAGCTGTATCAGGTGTGGCTTCAATACCTTATGGCAGCATATCGGGTGAATGGTCAGCATCTCTGAATAAGTATCCCTCAGCAGCCGCGGATGCAGGTAAGTTCCTCTACTATCACGGTGTTGATGGACTTGGCTACAACTCTGAGTTCAATTCAGGGTCATCAACTGTAGCTGCAGCACGTACAATGAACGAAGCGGTTCACAAGTATCTGACCTCAAAGGGCGTGCAGATTGCCGAAAATGTATGGTACGACGGTACGAATGACTCCGGCAGCATTAACTTCGATGCCGGCTTGTCATCTCACAATCAGGAGAACTTCGGCGACGGCGAGCATATCCGCACATCGCTCTTCTTCAACTACAACTCTAACCGTGCCACTCTGCTTGAAAATTCTGTAAGCAAGGCCAACTCAATGGGCCGTAGCCCGCTTGACCTCTATGTAGGCCATAACATGCAGGGCGGCGAACCCCGTTCAGGAAGCCTGTGGACACTCTATAAGGATTACCCCGTGTCAATCGGTCTGTGGGGCGCACACTCAACCAACATGTTCTGGAGCGGCCGCAACGGTAACGGTTCAGCGCCCGAAACCATGCAGCGCACCTATCTGAACACATGCGAACAGTGGTTCTCCAATGGAGCGCGTAACCCCGCGGTGCGTCTTCCCCTTGTCGACAAGCGCAACCACCGTCCGGATGACACCTATCATGGTATGTCGGCCATGATGACAGCCCGTTCATCAATGAGCTGGGATCTGGCTGAAGAGCCTTTCATCACCCACTTCAACCTCGGTAACGGACGCTACTTCAACTACGAAGGCGTACGCATGAACAACAACGAGTGGTACAACCTCGGCGTTCAGGACTATCTGCCCACATGGCGCTTCTGGTTTGCCGACAAGTTCATGAACACCGACGTGCAGCGCGATGCTGTGAAACTCAATGCCGAGTTTACATGGGACGACGCTTACTTCGGAGGCTCATGTCTGCGCATCAAGGGTACATCGGACGATGAATTCCTGCACCTGTTCAAGACTCAGTATCAGCTTAAGCCTGCTGACGTTATCGTCATCAAGTATAAGCTTCTCAATGGCGATGTCACTGTTGACTTCGCTCCTTACTGCGAGGGTAAGACTGTGGAATATCCCCTTACTGAGGAATCACGTTCGCTCCGTATCGTGGGCGAAGGTGGTACAGCCCGCACATATCTGACTGCCGAACAGGCCCGCGAGAAATCAGAGTCAGAATGGGTGGAACGTAAGATAACCCTCGGCAATACCGTAAAGGATAAGAATAACATTCCGTTCAACCAGCAGGTGCTGGCGCAGCTCGGCCTCCGCTTCCGCGGTGCCAAGGATATGGACCTCCTGATCGGTGAGATAGCCATCTACCGTGGCAATGCCAACATGCCTACTCCCGCCATGCCGAAACTTAAATCGGTACGTGTGCTCAGCAACAACTACAAGGGCGTTGACGCCAAGATGTTCTGGGAAATGGAGAACTCAATGCCTGCCGGCGAACCCGTCTACAACTCTGACGTAAATACATCTATGTTCCGCATGTGGTCATGCCAGGAAGGTGGCGAACCCGTGATGGTAGGTGTTACCAACCAGTGGGCCGGTATCATCTTCTCAGCTCCCTCTGACCCGAACCTTTCATCACGCATGAAGTTTGGTGTCGAGGCTGTGGCTCTTGACATGAAGACTACCTCAGGCATCCAGTGGTCAGAGGATTTCTATGATATGGGCGACTATGATACATCTGACGAGATTTCACTTGACAAGCAGGTGCTCAAGCCCGGTCAGAAGTTCACACTCTCTTATGTTGACCCGCGTCATGAAAGCGGCGAATGGACTATCGTGGACAGCGAAGGCAAGACTATGTACAGCGGTTCAGGTCACAGCGTGACTGTAGAGGACGGTATGCCCTCGATCGGTGCTTATGACCTCAAGCTGACATGCAACGGCAAGGAGACAGTCTACGAACGTTACATCCCCGTATCAAGCGAGGCCGTAGGTGCTATCCCCGAAATCCACTCGCTCACAATTGACGAAGCTGACGCTGCTTCAGATTCTCCCGTGGAAATCGAACTCAACACCACACATAAGTTCGGTTACACCGGCCGCAACGCCAACGGTTCAGCTTCACGTGGTATTGACCTCAATGAAAACTGGTTCGGTGTTTCTAACCGCGAGCTCGGCATCAGCGCCAACCATTCATTCTCAGTAGCCGCATGGGTTAAGTACAATGAGCTTCCCGAAGGCCGCAGCAACTTCATCACCATCGAGAACCGTGCCGGTGGCTGGCCCTACAACAACTGGGGTTACTTCTGGTCACGTATCACCGAGGAAGGTAAGTTTGTTCATCCTACCATCGATACCGCCTGGGGCATGCGTACCGGTCAGGGCACCGAGGGTATGCGTCTGTTCAACCGCTTCGATGATGCCCGCATCAACGTAGGCGCATGGACTCACGTAGCCGTTATATTCGAATATGAGGAAGGTACAAGCAATCTGCGCCAGAAGTTCTACATCAACGGCAAGCAGCAGATGGCCAATGTGGTTATCAATATCAACAAGGGCGTTCTTGAAGGCCTCGTAGGCGGCGACTGGACCCAGCTCGAAAAGGGTAAGGCGAGAGCTACCGCATACAGCGAGAATACCTACGAACCCGATTTCGCTGCAAGCTCATATCCTCTTACTCTTGAGGACTGGATCTCATTCGGCGGCATGGCCCATGAAATCACAGCCGTCAAGGGTTGCGTGGACGACTTCCAGATATGGGACAAGGCTATGACAGCCGAGGAGGTTAAGCAGAGCATGGAAGGCCTCGACGGCAACAATCTGCCCGAAGGCGTGCTCGCTTACTGGGATATGGAGGACGATCCCGCCGCTGACTATTCGTTCGCTGCCAAGGGTAAAAAGGCCGGTGCCAAGGCTTACTGGTATGCAATGGAGAAAAAGTCAGGTGAAGGTGAAGCATCACCTACACCTCAGAGCGCTCCGTTCCTCACCGGATGTCCTTACATAGCAGGTACCGCCTATCCTATCGAAACCATCCCGACATGGACAGCCGCCAAGGCTTCCATCAACGGTGCCGGTACCGATACACAGGGCTCAGCCGACATCACATTCAGCCGCGAAGGTGACCACGTGGTTACCCTCAAGCTCGAAAATGGTCACGGTGCCGCTACTATGGAATATCCTGTTCTCTCAGTACGCGCTCCTGAAGCTATTGACGGCATTCTGTCAGAAGGCGACTTCCGCACCTACACCGTAGGCGACGGTCTGTTCGTTGAATTTGCCCAGGCCGGCAACTATAAGGTTGAGGTTTACAATGTGTCCGGTATGCTCGTAGGAGCGAAGGACCTCGCTGCCGAAGCCATGCAGACTGCTACAGTGCGCCTTGGCAATCCCGGCGTGTACATGGTACGCGTAAGCCGCGACGGTCAGGTGCTCCGCACAGTGAAAGTTATCCGCAAGTAATATACTGAGGATTACATACTGATTTATGACGCCCGATCCTGCATAGGATTGGGCGTTTTTTTGTACATTTGTCAAAACCTTACATAATCAGCAAATGAAACTGACCTATTTAGCCTGCTCGGCGGCTATCGCGATGGCCGCAGCCATGCCTCTCCGGGCCCAGGACGGGACGGAATGGCAAACAATCGATGCCTACCGCATCGGCCAGATTGACCCTCATGCTCTGGTGGTGCCATACAAGGCCGGCGATGTGAAAGCTGTTTCGGAAATGCAGTATGACAAGAGTCCGTACTACATGGATCTTAACGGCAAGTGGAAATTCAAGTGGACCAAGAATCCCGCCAACCGTCCTGCGGGTTTCCAGGCTCCGGAATATGACGTCACCGCATGGGACGACATCAACGTGCCGGGCAACTGGGAGCGTCAGGGCTACGGGACAGCCGTATATACCAACACTACCTATGAATTTGACTCCGAGTGGGCCGGATTCAAGAAAAATTGGCCCAAGGTGCCCGAAGCTACCAATGAAGTGGGCTCCTACCGCCGCTCGTTCACCGTTCCGGCTGACTGGGAAGGCCGCCGCGTGGTGCTCTGCCTCGAAGGTGCCATATCGTTCTACTACGTGTGGGTCAACGGCGAGTACCTCGGATGCAACATGGGCTCCAAGACTGCTGCTGAATGGGACATAACCGACAAGCTCCGCAAGGGTGAGAACAGCGTGTCGCTTGAAGTGTACCGCTGGAGTGCCGGCGCCTACTTCGAGTGTCAGGACTTCTGGCGCCTGAGCGGCATAGAGCGTGATGTGTATCTCTACTCCACACCCACCACCTATATCGCCGATTTCACGGCGCGTACTCCGCTTGACGCTACATACACCGATGGTAAATTTGACCTTCAGGTGACTGTCGACGGACTCCCCACCATCAAGGCTTCATCGAAAGTGAAGAGCGCTCCGGCCAAGGTGAAATATGCCATCTACGATGCTGCCGGTAAGCTCGTGACCGAGGATGAAAAGGCTGCCGCCCACAATACATTCTTCGATGCAACGCTTCCGGCTGTCAACAAGTGGAGCGCCGAATCGCCCTATCTCTACACTCTGCTGGTGGATCTGCTCGATGCTTCCGGCAAGGTGATGGAAACCGTGGGCTCCAACATCGGCTTCAAGACATCCGAGGTGAAGGATGGAATCTTCATGGTCAACGGCGCTCCGGTGAAAATCAAGGGTGTCAACCGCCATGCCCACTCACAGATGGGACGCACCGTGCCGCGTGAGCTGGCTCTGAAGGATATCGAACTCCTCAAGCAGAACAATATCAATACCGTGCGCAACTGCCACTATCCGCAGGACCGCTACTGGTACTACCTCTGTGACAAGTACGGCATATACCTTATTGACGAGGCCAATGCCGAAAGCCACGGCTACGGCTACGGCAAGGAATCGCTGGCCAAGCAGCCTGAATGGATCAATGCCGTAAAGGACCGCAATCTCCGCATGTGGGAAAAATCGAAAAACAATGCCTCTGTTACCTTCTATTCGCTCGGCAACGAGTGTGGCAACGGCATAGTGTTCGAGGAGGCCTACAAGATGATGAAGGATCTGGAACATAACCGCCCCGTGCAGTACGAGCGTGCGCTCGGCGACTGGAACAGCGATATCTTCGCCCTTATGTATGCCGATCCGGAATATGTCAGAAGCTATGTCACCAATCCAAAATACAAGCGCCCCTATATCCTGTGCGAATATGCCCATGCCATGGGCAATAGCGTGGGTGGCCTCAAGGACTATTGGGACGTGTTCGAAGCTTATCCCAACGCACAGGGTGGATGCATCTGGGACTGGGTTGACCAGGCCTTCGTGGAAACCGACACCAACGGACGCCAGTACTTTGCCTACGGCGGCGACTATGGCCCTGCCAACGTGCCGAGCGACAATTCGTTCCTCTGCAATGGTCTGATAGCCGCTGACCGCACCCCGCACCCGCATCTTGCCGAGGTGAAGAAGGTGTATCAGAATATCAAGTGCTCGCTCACCGATCCTGCCACACTGAGCTTCATGGTGCGCAACTGGTTTGACTTCACCAATATTGACCAATATACCCTCCGCTGGAGCCTCGTAAGCGCCCATGGTGAGAAGCTCGCTTCCGGTGAACGTACCATAGCCTGCGCCCCCGGCGACACTGCCGAGGTGACTCTCGGAACATGTCCCGATTTCAAGGGCTGCGAGGCATTCCTCGACCTGAGCTGGACCCCGAAGAACTCCACTCCGTTCATAGCTGCCGGTTATGAAGTGGCTTATGACCAGTTTGTGATTCCCGGAAAGGGTTGCAGCCACGGCGCCGCTGCTGCCGCCAAGCCTGAGAAGCTGAAGCGCAAAGGCAACCGTTACACTGCAGGCAATGTAGCCTTCGAAGTGTCGGCCGCTACCGGCGAAATCACCTCGCTGAGCGACGGCCTGCGCCAGCTTATCGCATCGCCTGTGCAGCTGAGCCTCTATCGTCCGCTTACTGAGAACGACGCTTCATGGGAAGGCAAAGGACGCATATGGCGCGAAGAGGGTCTGGACAGCATAAGCCAGAAGCTCGAACGCCTCACCCAGAAGGACAATGTGGTGACCGCTGTCACCGTGGTGCGCAACCGCAAGGGCTTCCGCCTCGGCACCGCCACATGGCGCTACTATGTGCAGCCGCAGGGTACCCTGGCCATCAACTGCGCCTTTGAGCCTGACACCGCAGTGGTAAAGAGCATGCCGCGTGTTGGCCTTGTGTTCCGTATGCCCGACGCTGATGTGCCTACCGTCACCTACATGGGTCGTCAGGGCGAAACATACGTTGACCGCTGCCAGGCCGGACGCATAGGCCGCTACACGTTTGAGCCTGCCAAGGATTTCTACATCTACAATGTGCCCGGAGCCGCCGGCAATCATACCGACGTGCGCTGGATGCAGCTCGACGGTGCCGGAATCATGGTGCGCTCCACAGAGCCCTTCCAGTTCAGCGCATATCCTTACAGCGATGTGGCTATTGACGCCGCCAAGCATCAGAATGACCTGACTACTGACGGACTCCTGACCGTGCACCTTGATGCCGCTCAGACAGGCGTGGGCACAGCCACCTGCGGCCCCGATGTGTATCCCAAATACCGTCTGGCCATCAAGCCCTATGACTTCACATTCTTCCTCCGCCTCGGTGGTGGCAAGTGAATGAATTGATACCTTATTCAGGATGCGGGACCTTGGGTGGTCCCGCATTCACCATATATATTAAATGTCCTCTGACTGACAATGAAACGTTCCGATTTTGAAATAATGGCTCCCGTGGGGAGCTACGAGTCACTTCATGCGGCCATAAGCGCAGGTGCCGATGCCGTATATTTCGGAGTGGCCGGACTGAACATGCGTTCCCGCTCTTCAGTCAACTTCACTCTTGACGACCTGCGCAGCATAGCCGAGACCTGCGATGCCGCCGGGGTCAAGACCTACCTTACGGTAAACACCGTGATATTCGACAATGACTTCGAGGCCCTGCATGCCACCATTGATGCCGCAGCCGAGGCCGGTATATCGGCCATCATAGCCGCCGATATGGCCGCCATACTCTATGCCCGCAGCCGCGGAGTGGAGGTGCATATGTCCACCCAGGTCAACATCACCAATATCGAGGCCGTGCGCTTCTACTCGCAGTGGGCCGATGTGATGGTGCTGGCCCGTGAGCTCAATCTGGATCAGGTCCGCGCCATATATGATGCCATCGAGCGTGAGGATATCAAGGGCCCCTCGGGGCGCCGCATACGGATAGAGATGTTCTGTCACGGCGCTCTCTGCATGGCTGTGTCAGGCAAGTGCTACCTGAGCCTGCATGAAATGAATTCGAGCGCCAATCGTGGCGCATGCACGCAGATTTGCCGCCGCGGATATACGGTGGCCGACCGTGAGACGGGCGATGAACTCGCCGTGGAAAACAAGTATATCATGTCGCCCAAGGATCTGAAGACAATCCATTTCCTCAACAAGATGGCCGATGCCGGAGTACGGGTGCTGAAAATCGAAGGGCGCGCCCGCGGACCGGAGTACGTGCGCACGGCCGTAGAGTGCTACAGCGAGGCGCTTGACGCGCTCTGTGCTGGCGAATTTACCGAAGAGCGTATAGCCGGTTGGGACGAGCGCCTGACCAAGATATTCAACCGCGGATTCTGGAACGGCTACTACCTCGGCCAGCGCCTCGGCGAATGGTCGTCGAAGTATGGCTCCAGCGCTACCCGTGTCAAGAAGTATGCTGCCAAGGGGGTGCGCTACTTCTCCAATATCGGCGTGGCCGAATTCCTTATGGAGAGTGGCGAACTCAACGTGGGGGATGAAATAATCATAACCGGTCCCACCACAGGAGCCTTGATTCTGACCGTCGACGAAATACGCGTTGACCTCCGCCCCGTGGAAAAAGCCGTAAAGGGCGACAGCTTCTCCATAAAAGTCCCCTCGAAAATCCGCCCCTCCGACCGCCTCTACATCTGGGCCCCCACCGCCCAATAACAGTTCCGGTCATAGATATAAAGAAAGCGTGCTCCATTTGGTGTGGAGCACGCTTTCTTTCTGTATCGTGTATCAGTCAGGGTGGGGTCAGGATTCGTAGAGGTTGCCTTCGGTGAGGTCGCGTATCAGCTCGGCGTAGCTGTCGGTCACGGCATCGGCGAAGCGTGCTCCTTTCTCGGCGGTGGCTGCGGCCGGACTTCCTATGCCGGTGTCGTCGCTCACCTTGGCCCAGTTGCGCGGAATCCATGCCACGCCGCGGCGTAGCGTTTCCGGGCGGAAGGTGCGGAAATGTCCGTCGCCGGCGTCGGACAGATTCACCAGCTCGGGATGATAGTGCATCATTACCGAGGTCTCAAGCTCATCGGCATGGTCGCCGGGGTTGTCAAAATACTCCTTTGCAGGACATACCTTGAACCACTCGCTGGAGGCTATAAGCATGTCAGGCATCTCCACGGCAAGGTCACGTATCATGTTCTTGAATCCGTTGCCGCCATGGCCGTTCACTATCAGCAGGCAGCGTATACCTTGATGGTAGAGCGATGTGGCGATGTCAGTAAGCACCGCTTTCTGGGTTTCGTAGCGTGAGTGCACGCAGAATTTCAGCTCACGCTGTCCGGGATTCTGCGATCCGAGTGCCACCGGGGGCATCACCATGCTGCGTATGCCGTAGCGGTCGAGCGCCTTCTGGGCGGCATCGACAGCTATGTCATGGCTCAGGATAGCGTCGGTCAGGTAGGGCAGATGCAGGTTATGCGGCTCTGTGGCGCCCCAGGGGAGCAGAGCCATTGAATAGTCCAGATTACGGGTCGTGCCGTAATTGCTTACGCTGAGGTCAATCTCCTTGTTCATTTCAGTGTGATATGAAGTGTTTCTGCTGTGCGGATGCGAGGTTTGAGCTCGCCACCTATGAGGTAGAACCCATTGTTCTGATCGGCTATCATTACGGCGCCTGCGCGGGCTGCATTCTTGTCGGTCCCGTCGATGCTCCATGTTCCGGTAGCGGGATTGAACAGGAGTACATTGTCGTTGAAGCGGTACCATTCAATCGGGTGCTGAAGATAGTCGGGTGCCTGATTGCGGAGCGCTTCGAGGAACACCTCCTTGTTCACGCCGCCGGCCACGGCTATACGTCCGTCGGTCATTGTGGCGGCTGTGCCACCGCCGGTAGATATCGGATTGCCCTGAGCATCCACAGGTGCGGGCAGCTCGCTCCATTTACCTTTGGAGGGGGTATATTTCAGTCCGTCGGTTTCGAGTGTGGCCTGCTTGCCGTCATGCTTGCCTGCAAATCCGCCCCAGAGATAGAGGCATACTTCGCCGTTGGCATCCTTGGCGGCAGCCATGGCGGGCTGTACACGTGGATTTCCGGGCATATCACGGAGTTTTTTCCATCCGGCGCTAAGATTGTCCAGGTCAAGCACGAAAAGCTGTCGTGAGGGCTTTCCGGCCACATTTCCGCCGGCTACGTACACTTTGCTACCTATCGCAGCCGCAGCCATATTGTCAACAGCGGCCGGAAGCTGGGGCAGAGGAGCGAGTGTCACCTTGCCGTCGGCCACTGTGAGCTTGTTCACATCGCGCAGCGCTTCCGAGGCCGAAGTGCCGCCTATCAGTATCAGGCCGCCGTCAGCCGGGGCTGTGGCGCCGTAGGCCATACCCTCGGGGAGCGAGCCGATGCGCTGCCACTGCATTGTGGCGGGATCGGCGGCGTACACCCCTTTGTAGAACTTCTTGGTGCTTGCGGGGCCCATCGGATCGACGGGGAAGTTGCATCCGCCGGCTGTGATAAGCTGGCCGTCGAGCATTCCGGCGAAGGGGGCTGATATGCCCACTTCCATTCCGGCTTCCACATCATAGTCGGAGGCATTGTCAACTTCCATAGCGAATGTCGAGGTGGGAATACCCTCGCTGTTGGTGACATTGGCGCGTGTGAACGGCTGCCACCCGTAGCGCACGTAGCGCGGTTTTTTTACTTCCATATTGCTTATTGTTATTTCATTTCCATTGATTACGGCTGTGGCCGGATAATAGATACCCTCTATTTCTGCCACTTCAAAAGTGCGGGGCGCATGACCGTCCGATGTCATAAGGCGGCTCCCATGGGTGTCCATTGTCAGCGTTACGCGACCATCGGTTCCGGCTATCGCACTGCTTACTTCAGGTCCTTGACATACCACATCGGCCATGCCGTAAGTGCGGTTGAGCGCCAGGCGTGCCAGGCGGTTGCCCACAGGGCGCTTGTCGCGCGGGTGCACGTCAAGCGAATCGCCCACGTCATGCGTCACAGCCATACCTGTATGCGGTACGCTCCGGGACAGTTCGCGTTGCATGTTGCGGAATTCCGGCCATGATGAGCGGTTGATGCTGCTGAGCTGCACGAAATATATGGGCATCGAATCCGATGCGAATGCTTTGCGCCAGCTTTCGGCAAGCAGCGGGAACAGCTGTTTGTAGAGATACGGGTTATGGCCGTTGGATTCCCCCTGATACCAGATGGCGCCCGCTATCGGCAGCCCTTCAAGTTCACGGAGAGCGGCGGCATATAGATATGACGGTTCGTAGGGGTGGCGTCCGGCGGGGCGGTTGCCGATGTTTTCGCCCACACGCTGCTGCACCCACGGCATCAGATAGTCATTTTTACGCCAGTTGACCAGCACCTCAGGCATTTTCTCCTCGAGGGTATTCACATCTATCCATGATTCGATAGGCGAACCGCCTACGGCATTGCATATTATGCCGACGGGCACCTGCAGGCTGTCGCGCAGCGCACGTGCGAAGTTGTAGGCCACGGCCGAGAAGTTTCCGGCGTTGGCGGGACCTATCTTTTCCCACTTCGCAGGGCGGAAATGCTTCAGGTGGTCCATAAGATCGCATATGGAGTCGGACCAGAGCACATTGTCGGTTCTGGCTATCTCTTTCTGATTGTATATGCGCAGTCCGTCGTCGGCCGAAGCTGCTATCAGCTCTTTTCCGCCGGTCGATGCGCGCAGTGTCAGCTCCATATTCGACTGTCCTGTGGCCAGCCATACCTCGCCGGCCAGTATGTCGGTCAGCGTCACTGTCTCCTTGCCGTCACTTATCGAGAGGGTATATTCCGGACCGGTGACGATAGGGGCGGTGGTTATGCTCCACTTGCCGCGGTTGTTTGTCGTGGCATGATATGTGCGGTTGTCAAGAGTCAGCGTAATGCGGCTTCCTGCATCGGCTGTGCCATGAAATGTCAGCGGGCGGTTGCGCTGGAGCACCATGCCGCTCTGGTACACTGCCGGGAGTTTCAGCCCGCCGTAATCACCTGTTATGGCAGCTCTGGCCGCTTCCGCAAGCAGGGCTTCACCCTCGGCATTGGGGTGTATCCCGTCAGGAAGCAGGTTCTGATGGTCACGCAGAGGTTCGTTGAAGTCAATAAGCTCAGCGCCTGTGGCTTTTGCCACATCCATTATTTTCTGCTGGATCTCAAGCCTCCAGTCGCGTGTGCCGGAGCGGAACCGATAATGTTTGGCCGAGAGGGGCGACAGCAACGCTATCATGACTCTTACATTCGGATTCACCTTGCGGAATGAATCAATCAGGCGCACGTAGTCCGTCACAAATTCACCGTTCAGATTGGGCCAGTTGCGCGGGTCCGTGTCGTTGACGCCGAGATGTATCACCACTATATCTGGCTTGAATTCCAGAGCCGCCTTGTATTCCGGCTGGTTCACATAGGGATAATGCCCCTTTTCAAGAAGTGTGGAGCGTGACTTTCCGAAATTTCCCACTTCATACTTGTCGCCAAGCATTGTCTGTAGCTTGAAAGGCCAGGCATTATGCTCACGGTCCTCAACAAGGTATCCGTAGGTTATACTGTTGCCCACGCAAGCCACTCGTATTTTATCACCGGATGCGAACACTGCCGCTGTCATTGACAGCAGCAGTGTTATAAGAGTAAGAAATCTGCGATTCATTATTGATGGTTAGATTTTCTGGTTTATTTCGTCAATCAGCATGCCGCTTTTTATCAGCATGCGCGGTATGTGGAACGGCCCCTTGAAGAGGTTGCCCTTGGCCGGCTGCGCCACCGATCCGTCGCGGTGGAGATAGCCGAACCATTCACCGTAGACAGGGTCAGGCAGAAATTCGTAAGCCCAGTCACTTGCCATTTCGTGAAGCTCCAGATAGCGGGTGTCGCCTGTAGCCTCGTAGGCATACAGCGTGGCGATCACGGCCTCTGTCTGGGGCCACCAGAACTTCATGTCCTGCGAGTAGTCCTGAGCCGGGAAGCCCTTGCAGTCGCGGAAATTGATGATTCCGCCAAACTCCTCGTCCCAGCCCCATTTCCAGCTCCAGTCCAGGATGGTAAGGGCCATATCCTTGATATCCTTGTCCCAGCCGCGATATTTGGCCTCTTCGAGCAGGAACCATGCCGTTTCGATGCAGTGGCCCGGGTTGATCACGCGTCCGTTCAGCGTGTCTATCAGCTCGCCCTTCGGTCCTACCATTTCAAGCAGCGCTTCATATTCGGGGTGCATGAAGTAGGTGCGTATCGCCTCTATCGAGCGGTCAATCTGCTCGTTGAGAGCCGGGTCCTGGATAACCTCGCGTATGCGGGCCGCGGTGTTGATCAGAATCATGGTCACCGAGTGGCCCTGCGCCTGAAGAGTGGGCAGATACTTCGGTTCGAGTATTCCGGGGGTGTTGATGAAGTGCTGTATGTTCTTGAACAGGGCAAGCGCCTTTTCGGCATATGTGCGGTCACCGGTAGCCAGAGAATACTCGCTCATGGCTATTGCAGCGAAGCATTCCGAGAACACGTAGCGGCGTTTGCGCAGCGGGGTGCCGTCGGCCATCACCTCGAAGTACATGCGGCCGTCCGAGTCAAAGCAGTGTTTCTCTATGAAGTCGATACAGCTGCGTGAGAAGTCGAGGTATTCCTGACGCTTCTCCACATTGTTGTAGGCAAAGGCATAGATGAAGCCGCAGCGTCCCTGGAACCATACCGATTTGGTGCTGTCCATCAGGTCGCCCTTGCGGTCAACGCAGGTGTACACACCGCCGTTCACCTTGTCCCAGCCATGTTCAAGCCAGAAAGGAAGGATGTCATTGATAAGATCGTGGCGATAGCGGTCGCCCCAATGTTTCAGGTATGCTTTCGGGTCAGTTCTCCACATGATTTTCAGAATTTGTTACAACGTTCAAAGAATCCGATCTCCTCAAGTTCCTTCTTCATCGCGGCCTCCTCTTCCGGAGTCACGTTGCGGAACGGAGTGCGGTTGGGGCCCAGATCAAGGCCTATCAGCTTCATGATGCGCTTGCCACCTACTATATTGCCACGGTAGCGGCATATCACGTTGATCACCTCCTGTGAGAAGTTCTGATGGTCACGCGCGGCTTCGAGGTCGCCTGCTTTCCAGGCATCGATGATAGCCACGAGCTCACGGCCGTTGTAGTTGGTGGTACCGCCTATGCCTCCGCGTGCTCCGCCCATAGCCAGACAGGGGAGGATGGTTTCATCCTGTCCGTGGAGCATGTCAAACTTACCGTTCTTGTACAGGCGGCACTGGTTGTATTCATACATGCTTTCAAACGTGTACTTGATGCCAGCGAAGTTGGGCACGCGTCCATCCACGGTGGCGAGCAGTTCTGTCATCGGCAGATATGCGCCGTTGAATGCCGGGATATGATAGTAGTAGAATGGGAGTTCCGGAGCTCCGGCTGCTATCTCCTCGATATACTTCACGAGCTCTTCCACACGTCCTATCTTCGGGAAGGGGGGAGCCATTGCGCCGATACCCCATGCGCCTATGCGTGCGGCATGTTCAGCCAGCTTGCGGCTTGAGCGGGCGCAGCAGCTGCCCACGTGCACTATCACCTTGAAGCCTTCGGGAGCGGCTTTCACCCATTCTTCGGCCAGAGCCATGCGTTCCTCGTCGGTGAGCATGTAGCCTTCGCCTGATGAACCGTTGATAAACACACCCTTGAGCCCGTTCTTCTGAAGCATGCGGGCATATTCGGGTATAGGCGCGAGGTTCACATTACCGTCAGCGTCAAATGGGGTGAAGGGGGCATCGATAAGCCCCTCTATTTTTTCAAATTCCATAATTAATTTGTAGTAAGGTCAGTGTTATATGATTTTTTTATAAGTTTTTATGCTTCTGCTGTTTCGGCGCTCAGGTTGGAGGCGCTTTCAGCCAGTTCCTGGTCCTTGTCGTCATATTTCGGACGGAGCACACACAGCTGCAGTGCCAGAGCTACGAGCAGGATGCCGCCCATTATGGCGAAGCACATTCCCAGGCCCACCGAATCGGCCAGGCCGCCGAGCAGCTGGGTGGTGATGGCGCCCATTATCACTCCGAGCGAGTTCATGAAGCCGTAGGCCATGGCACGCTGACGTGATGATACAAACTGGCAGAGGATAGGCATGTTGTTGGCGTCAAACATTCCGTAGCCCACGCCGAAGAACAGGCCGGCGAGTACCGACAGCCATGCGTTGTGGGCCAGCCCTATCAGCACGAGTGCGGGTATCATCATGGCAAGTCCTATGGCGCTGGTGAATATGCGGCCGCGCACGTTGCGCTTCACCCAGCGGTCGCTTATCGGACCGCCTATCATCACGCCTATGAAGCTTGACACGGCAATGGTCAGAGTGGCCATCGGGCCTGCCCACTCCATGCTCATGCCCAGGTTGTCCTTGAACAGTGTCGGGAGCCAGTTCTTCGTGGCCCAGCCCGGTATGGAGCTTGTGGCGAAGAAGAAGAGTATCACCCAGAACGCCACCATGCCGAACACTACAGCGAGTGACTGTATCATCGATTCCGAATTGCGTTTCGGCTGCTTGGCTGTCTGCGCTGGAGACGCTGCTCCATGTCCGCTCTTCTCATGCAGCAGGAATATCAATATCACGGCGTAGGCCACGCCGATTATTCCGAACCAGTGGAATGTCGACTGCCATGACCATGTCGTGGCCACGAGCGAACCGAATCCGCCCAATGCCTGGCCGCAGTAGAGGCCGGTCATGTGCAGGCCTATGGCGAGTGAGCGCCCCTTGCCGGTGAAATAGTCTGCTATAAGTGACAGAGCCGAAGGTATATACAGCGCCTCGCTGATACCCATGATGCCGCGGAGCCACATCAGCTGTTGGAAGCTGTCGCAGTAGCCCATGGCGAAAGTCACGGCCGACCATACGCCTAACGAGCCTACTATAAGCCACTTGCGGCTTATGCGGTCAGCTACGGCTCCTGAGAATGGGCTGGCAATACCGTAAACCCACAGGAATATTGCCATAAGCGCGCCGAACGCCTCGGCATTGTTGAGCGCCGGTATGTCGAGCGCTATGTTGCTCTGCATTGTGGAGAGCATCTGGCGGTCCATGTAGTTCAGCAGTGCCACTACCCATAGAAGCGCCACTACTATCCATGGATAGATGTTTGATTCTTTCTTGGTCATGATATGTATTGATTCGTAAGGTATTCTGCTTTTTGTCTGTTTTATCCGCAATGCTTCTGCAGTAGGCATCGTCAGATTACAAAGATAGTAAATTCTGATATTCGCGGATGCAAATTATCGCTAATTTTTACACATGATATATGCAGCCGTATAAAAAAATGACTATGCGGAATTCATCATGCTTGCTTCCGGACATGTAGTAACATGAAAAGAGATTATCACCTTTACGTTCTTTTAACCTATTCCTAATACCAATCAGATTTCTAACCTGATGCCGTAACGGTGTGCCCGGATGCAGAGATTCCGCATAGTCAGTATGGGGTGGAGAGAGAAGAATTTCTTTTGTTATTGTTAAAGAAAGGCGGGAGCGCTTGCGGGCGCTCCCGCCTTGGATCGGATGTTATGATCGATACCTATTAATGTTCAATCCAGGGACCGCCATCCTGTTCAGCTGACGGAGCTTCATATCCGGGAGTCTGTTTCAGTTTCGGGTCATCAGTGAGAAGGCTCAAGTCAAGTGGCCAGAGTACAAGGTGCTTCTGGGTAGCGTAGTCAAGCACAGGCTTGCTGGTTTCAACCACCAGGCAGCTTGCAAGCTGGTCAAGGTTACCTGATATTTCATTCCACATCGGATGTGCATCTACGTCGAGTCCGTAGCCTAAGCATCCTTCCGGACGGAATATAAGGTGATCGGCGTCAGAGCCATCCTTCACAGCTGTCATGCGGCGGAGGTCCCACCAGCGCTGACCCTCCTGGAAGAACTCTTTTGTCTTTTCCTGAAGGATTGCCACCTCATTTTCAAGGAACGAACCGGCGCGGTAAGCGAAGCGAGCTTCATCCCAGTTGTCACCGTAAGCGCGCTTGCGTATGGCGTTGAGGTACTTCTCGACATCGTTGTTGTTACCCTCGTAGTTGGCTATCTCTGCAAGATAGGTGTACACGAGTGCCAGACGGTAGTACATCATGTCGTTGGCTCCTACCATCACACCCTGGTTGCCCATCAGTCCGTGATACTTCCATACGTAGCAGCCTGCCAGATGGTAGTTTTCAGGATTGAAGTTCTCTATGTAGCGTACATTATTGTCCAGCTCATCCTGTGTGGGCAGGTACATGGGCTGAAGTGTGTAGATACGGCTGTCCTCGCGGTCAAACTGATAGAAGTACGCGTTCTTCACAGCGTAGTGCTGCTGACCGTTCATACGGGTGTTGAAGAAGTCGGTCTGGGTTTCAACCTGTGTAACAGGATTGTAGTAGAATGTTGAACGGCTTGCATTGTCTGACCATGTGGTGCCGTCAGCTTCCACTGCGTTCCAGAATACACCTTTCGGAGTCTGGCCGGTCACTACGTCGTACATTATGTAGTTAAACCAGTTGTTGGTGTATTCGGTCACTGAATAGAATGTTGAGAATATACGTTCGGGGTTATTCTCTTTGGTGTTGATGGCGTCATTGAATGTCGGTGCGAGGCTGTAGCCGTAGTTGTTCAGCACGTTGAGGAAGTACTGCTTTGCAGTGGCCACATCGGCAGGCTTGGCTGTGTGGTCGCCTGTCGAAACCTTGCCGCTCCAGAGATATACTTCACCGGCAAGCATTTCGGTAGCAGCCTTACTCCAGTAATATACACCATTGTTGGCCTTGTATATCGAGTTGTTGTATGACGCGCCTGCATTGAAGTGCTGCAGCGATGCGTTGACATCGCTCTTTATTTGAGTCAGCAGTTCCTCTGCGGTGCTGCGGGGCATCTGTAGTGACAGGTCATCATAATTGCCGAGCACTACATCTGCCTCAATACGCAGAGGTGCAGTTCCGTACATTTTGTGGAGTTGGAAGAAGCAATATGCGCGCATACCGTAAACCATACCGAGCAGATATTCACGGCAGTTTTCTGACAGTACGCTGCCGTTTGTCTCAGCATAATGCAGGAATGTATTGCAGTCAGATATGGTGTAGAAATAGCTTGCGAAATCGCTGAACTGAGGATGAGCCGGATCTATATTGTTGCGTGGGGGATCAAGGTCACGTAGACCTGAACCGTCCGTGCCGTGAAGTGGTGAGTAGTAGTCAGTGCGGTATTCACCGGCTGAGAACATTGTCTGTTTGTCAAAGCGGGCACGCCAGCGGTTCATCATGGCGGTCACGTTGCCGGTAAACTGTGTCTCGTTTTGCCAGAAACTGCCGGCATCGAACTGGTCAGGATTTGATTCGTCGAGGTCACAGGAAGTGAACATCAGCCCCGAACCTGCAATGGCTATGGCAGCCCATATATTTAATAATTTCTTATTCATGATTTTTTAATGCTGTTTCGGTTTTTTAGAATGAAACATTGAGTCCGAAGAGGACAGTGCGGGGCAGATTGTATGTACCTGCGCTGTCAGAGGTACCGCCGATTGCGGCAGTTGCGTCCGGAAGAGGAAGTGTTGTCTTCTTCAGGTATCCGAGGTTCTGACCTGTTACGCTCAGGGTCAGGCCCTGGCTGCGGAACTTGCGGCAGATATTGTCAGGCAGAGTGTAGCTCAGCGACAGTTCGCGGCAAGCGAGGTAGGCTCCGCTCTGTGCGCAGAAGTCGTTGACACGGCTCCATGAGTTGGTACCCATGTTAGAGGCTATCACGTAGCGGGGATACTTGGCATTCACGTTATCCTCTCTCCATGTGTCCTTGAGCTGTGAGGGGGCTGAGTAAGTACCCTGGCCGGCACCCATCCACCATGACAGCGCGCCGTCATATACGGTGAAGTCAAAGCCCATGTCGAAGCGGGCGTAGAGCGAAAGTCCTTTCCATGACAGTGTGGTGTTGAAGCCGCCTGTCCAGTGGGGCATACGGTTGCCGAGGTCATACTGGTCGTACTGGTCAATCACGTTATCGCCGTTGCGGTCCATCCATACGGCATCACCCGGCTGAAGCTTTACTGCGCCGCTGGCAAGTCCTAAGGCCTGGAGTTTGGCAAGGCCTGAAGCGTTGGCGTAGATATTGACGGAAGATAATGCTGAGCGTGATATGTCGATGTAGTCACCCAGTGCTTCCACATCAGCCTGTGAGCGGAGTATCTTCGCGTGTTTGTAGCCCCAGAGGTGCAGAGGTTCCTGACCTTCCTGCAGGCCGCTTACGTATATCTTGTCATCACCATTGCCGGTATATACCTGCTGGCCACCCTGACGGTTGTTGTCTTCACCGT
The DNA here is from genome assembly GCA_910586895.1 of uncultured Muribaculaceae bacterium. Classification (GTDB taxonomy): domain Bacteria; phylum Bacteroidota; class Bacteroidia; order Bacteroidales; family Muribaculaceae; genus Paramuribaculum. The sequence goes on from CAJUIW010000002.1 coordinate 229,887, forward strand.
TAAACGGTAATTCAACAACGATGTTCTTGTTGTAGGTGAGGTTGATGCCTGCAGTCCATGAGAAATCGCGGGTGCGCAGAATAGTTGCGTTAATGTCGATTTCGACACCCTGGTTGCGGAATGAACCGTTATTGGTGGTTATGGATTCCCATCCGGTTGTCGGTGGAAGGGATTTGGCGGCGTACTTGTCCATGGTCAGACGGTTGTAGTAGGCCAGGTCGACATTCAGGCGGTTCTGCCAGAAGCCGAAGGTAAGGCCTATGTCAAATGTGCGGGTGCGTTCCCACTTCAGGCCGAGGTTCGGCAGAGTTGAGAGCAGGAAGCCCTGGTTGCCGCCATACTGGTATGCGGAGTATGCTCCGAGCAGTGTGTAGTAGCCTATGACATTGGAGTTGACCACGCCGTTCAGACCGTAAGATGCACGCAGCTTACCGTAGTTGATGAACGACAGCGGTTCGTAGTTGTGGAAGAAATCCTCCTTGGTGAATACCCAGCCGGCCGATGCTCCGGGGAAGAAGCCCCAGCGGTTGTTCTGCAGGCGTGAGTAGCCGTCTTCACGGAAAGTTGCTGCTACAAGGTACTTGTCCATGTAGTCATATTCCACACGGCCGAAGTATGAAAGGATATCTTCATTCTGATGCCATGAATCAATGGTGCGGGTCGATGCCTTGTAGGGATTCTGGGTTCCGGAGAATGTGTAGCCGAGGTCCATGAAGTCATCGGTCACGGCGCCTGAACCGGCGGCGCTGAATCCTTTGTATTGACGCTTGTAGTATTCCACACCTAACATGGCGTTCACTGTGTGCGCTTCATTGAAGGTGCGATTGAAGTTGGCTACAAGATTGTAAGTCTGGTCAAAGTAGCGGAAGAACTGTGCGCTTGAGCTGCGCTCCTGATTCATCGCGCCGTTGATGTTTGTCTGGATATCCTTGTTGAACGATTCGTCAAATTCCTCGTTATAGAACCAGCTCATGGTGCCTTTAAGGGTAAGCCCCTTCATGATGGTGGCTGTGAGGCTCTGGGTCATCTGGAATTTGTCGCTCTGGTTCTTGCGGATGAATTTCTCAGGCTGGTAGTGCAGGTTGATTGATGTACCTGAGAGGTTTACGCCGAACAGCTGCTTGCCCTCTTCGTTGACAAGACGTGCGGTAGGAGGCATAGAGGCGATACGGCCGAATACGAGCGCGTTGGTCATTACGCCGGCAGCGTTGTTCCAGTTGGCACGGGTAAAGTTGAACACCGAGTTTGCTTCAAGCCAGCTGGCTATTTTGTAGCCTCCTGTGAGTGAGAAGTTGTAACGTTTGTAGAATGTTTCTGGCAGTGCGCCGTCGCTCTTGTAGTAGCCGAGCGATGCGTAGTAGTTACCGCGGTCGTTACCTCCTGAGAAGCTCAGGTTGTAGTCCTGTGTGGCGGTATTCTCTGCCTTGTTATGCTTCATCAGGTCAGTGTTCTTGTACAGGATGTAGCGTTCGGGGAACACGTTGCCTGTGCCTGTGCCGTCAGAGAGTCCGCTCAGCGGGTCGCGCATTGACTGCCATCCGTAGTCAAGGAGATATTTGTTTTCATCGGTCATTGTCAGCACGTTCCAGAGGCTCTTGTCATTTACTGATGTGTTGCCAAGTGAATAGGGCTGCGAACCGTTGTTGAGGTTGGCGAAGAAGTTGTGCAGCCATGTGCCTTCATTCTCAGGATTGGCTGTGGCGTATGTGGCGCGGCGCATATAGTCGAGATATGTTCCGGCGTCTACCCAGTCGTAGCCGTTGGTATAGTTGGTGATACCGTACTTCACATTCAGAGTCACGCGGCTTGAACCTGCCTTGCCCTGCTTGGTAGTGATAAGAATAACACCGTTGGCGGCGCGGGCTCCGTAGAGTGCGGTTGCACCGGCGTCCTTCAGCACATCCATGTTTTCGATATCGTTGGGGTTGATGTCGGCGAGGCTGCTTCGGATCTGACCATCTACTACAATCAGAGGATTTGATGCGGCCCCGTCCCAGTTTGTACCACCGCGCACGGTGATGGTGGGGGTAGCTGAAGGGTCACCTGAATTTACATCAACCTTCACACCTGACACTGCACCTGCAAGAGCCTGGGCGGGGTTGGAGTTGGCACCTACGGTGAGGGCTTTTTCGCTTACGCGGGCCACTGAGTTGGTCACCTTGGTACGCTTCTGGGCTACGCCGTAACCCATCACAACAACTTCATCAAGCACATTGGAGGCATCTTTCATAGTGATGCTCAGAGGCTGGCCGTTCCATGTTACGGTGGTGGGTTCCATGCCTACATAGCTGATGCTGATTTTTGCTCCGGCTTTTACTCCGGCAATGTTGAAGCGACCGTTTACATCGGTTGCACCTGCGAGCTTTGTTCCTACTACACGCACTGTTGCGCCGATCAGAGGCTCGCCTTCGGAATCGAGCACTTCACCGGTACAATTTTCAGGCGCTGGTACTGTGGCCTGAACCGGCGAAGCCTCGGGTGTCTGCGCGGCCTGGACGGCAGCCGGGGTGGCGGCAGCCATCAGGAGCAGCATACTCCAAGACTTAAAATGTCTGTTCATAAGAAAGGTTAATTTAAGGTAATAAAAATATCTAAATCTAATTAGGATTCAATCGAATAGGCAATTCTGCGCGAAATTAAGTAAAAATAAACACCTATAATATTAAAGTATGTTAAATGGGGGGGGGGTAGATATCATTTTCATGTAGAATATTGGGCTACAATCGCCATTTTACGTGGATTTGACATGACAAATGTTACTAGAAAGTGATTGGATGGTCATCATCCGTTAACTAAAAGTTCTATATTTGCACTATTCGAAAAAATCAAAAAAAATCATCGACTATGAATAACTTTACTTATTGCACTCCTACCCGCTATCTGTTCGGGCGTGGAGTAGAGATTGAAACCGGAAAGCAGATCAGCGCCCTTGGCATAATCCGCGCTCTTGTAGTGTATGGAGGTGGTTCGGCCGTGAAAAGCGGTGTGCTCGGGCGTGTGTTGGAGTCGCTTGAAACGGCATCGGTAAAGACTGTGACTCTCGGCGGCGTACAGCCTAATCCGCTTGACGATAAGGTACGTGAGGGTATAGCGCTCGGACGTGAATTTGGTGTTGACGGTATTGTGGCCGTGGGTGGAGGCTCGGTCATCGATACAGCCAAGGCTATAGCGGCCGGCATTCCTTATGATGGTGATTTCTGGGATTTCTGGGCCGGAAAGAATGTTATCAGCAAGGCACTTCCCGTAGGCGTTGTGCTCACTATCCCGGCGGCAGGTAGCGAGGGCTCGGGCAACTCGGTGATAACCTTGCGCGAGGGGATGCGCAAAATCAGCCTGCGCACTGACTACTGGCTGCGGCCCAAGGTGGCGCTTATGAATCCGGAGCTTACATTCACATTGCCCCCTTATCAGACTGCTGCGGGCATTGTAGACATGATGGCACACATCATGGAGCGCTATTTCACCCCCACACCGGAAGTGGAGATTACCGATCGTGTGTCCGAAGGGGTGCTTATGGCCATAATGGAAGAGGGACGCAAGGTCATGGCGCATCCCGACGATTATGATGCGCGGGCCAATATAATGTGGAGCGGCACGCTGGCTCACAACGGTATATGTGGTACCGGACGTGTGGAGGACTGGACCAGTCATGCCATGGAGCATGAACTGAGCGCACTGTATGGAGTGACGCATGGCGCCGGACTTGCGGTGGTGTTCCCGGCATGGCTTACGTTCATGGCGCGGCATAGCCCGGCCAAACCGGCACAGTTTGCGCGGCGTGTCATGAAAGTGGATGCGGCAGGCAGTGATATGGAGCTGGCTCTGCAGGGCATTGCGCGCCTTAAGGACTTCTTCCGCTCGCTCGGCATGCCCGTCACCTTGGCAGAGCTTGGTGTCCCTGATCCTGACATACCTGAACTCGTGCGGCGTCTGCATGACAACAAGGGCGCCGTGATAGGCGGCTACTACCGGCTTGAAGCCCCCCAGACAACCGAAATCTACCGCCTCATGCTCTGACCCCGCACCCCGGTAAGCTATCAGGGTTGGAACCTGAAAGGTTCATTCATGTTTTAGCCGTGGCCGAGCGACAGCATGTCGTAGTCAAACTGAAAACTATCAGTGATAGAACCTGAAAGGTTCATTCATGTTTTAGCCGTGGGCCGAGCGACAGTATGTCGTAGTCAAACTGCAAACTATCAGTGATAGAACCTGAAAGGTTCATTCATGTTTTAGCCGTGGGCCGAGCGACAGCGAGACCCACGGATAGGGATTCGCATTAAATTTTCTGAAAGAAAACTTTCAATCTCAGTATCTATCATAGCCCTGCAGGGCGAATTTTAAGTAACCCGCCACAAAGCGTCAGCGGCGTGGCGGGCAAAGATACGGACGAAAGATAGAGTCCGTCAGGACGGCTTACTCCACCTGACAGACAGAATCCGTCCTACGGACTCACCAGGTAGGTGGCGTCCGCATCCCCGCACGCCGCTACGCTCTGTACGGGGTTATATCAAAATCGTCCGTTCCGGACTCCAATTGCCCGTATATACTTGTACGGACATCGCGATGTATCAGATTCCAAACAAAAAGGTTGCGCCAATGACGGCGCAACCATATACGTTCCTTGAAATTAAGGTTTATTCTTCGGCGCGGAGAATTTCGCGTGACTTGTCGATGGCCAATGCCACGGCATCAAGCAGACGGAGCGCCGTGTCGGTGCGCACGCGGTTGAGGCGCATCTCCACGAGTTCTTTTATCACTTCTTCTATCTCCTTGATGGAGTATTCGGTGAGGTTCACTTCTTCGCGTTCAAGCACGCGGGTCAGAAGACTTTTCTTCTCTTTCTTTTCTTTTTTGGATGACATGGTGTGTTTATGATATCTTAATTGTGTTATACATCATAAACAAATCCACGTTATGAAAAGTTTGCTTACGCTCAGCAGTCAGGCTCCAGTCCGGCGGCGATAAGTGCCTCGCGGCGTTCCACGCATGTGCCGCAGCGGCCACAGTGCTGCCGGCCACCCTTGTAGCATGAATATGTCAGCGAGTAGTCCACACCGATGCGTGCCCCGCGGCATGCTATGTCGGCCTTGGTGAGTCCGGTGTAGGGAGCACGGAGCTCGATATGCTCGTAAGTGCCTTCGGAAATGGCGGCGTTCATTGCGTTGATGAATCCCGCGCGGCAGTCGGGGTAGATGGCGTGGTCCCCTCCGTGGTTGGCTATCATCACAGCCCTGAGTCCGCGGCTTTCAGCAAGCCCGGCAGCTACTGAGAGCATTATACCGTTGCGGAACGGCACCACTGTGGAGCGCATGTTCGCGTCCTCGTAGTGCCCCTCGGGTATGGCATCGGCGCCGCTCAGGAGCGAGCTTTCAAAGTGCCGTCCCATGAACGAGAGGTCAATCTCCACTAATTCTATGCCCAGCTTGCGGCAGTTGAGGCGCGCGCATTCAGCTTCGCGGGCATTATGGTTGGCTCCGTAGTTGAAGTTGACGGCCAGTGCAATAGAATCGGCATATTCATAAAGCATGGTTGTGGAGTCCATGCCGCCTGACAGTACTAACAGCGCGTCCTTCATGGCTGTGAGGGGAATGAGGCGAGCAGACGTGCACGCACCATATCCTGATGGTCGGCGTCGCCGTAGTTGGCAAATGGATATATCGAAATGCCTCCGCGCGGAGTGAAGATGCCGCGTACCTCTATGTAGCGCGGGTCCATGAGCCGGATCAGGTCCTTCATGATGATGTTCACGCAGTCCTCGTGGAAGTCGCCGTGATTGCGGAAGCTGAACAGATAGAGCTTCAGGCTCTTGCTCTCCACCATGCGGAGGCGCGGGATGTAGTTGATTATTATGGTGGCGAAGTCGGGCTGACCGGTTTTGGGGCACAATGAAGTGAATTCCGGACAGTTGAAAGTCACCAGATATTCGTTTTCAGGATGTTTGTTCTCAAACGCCTCCAGGAGCGTGGGGTCGTAATCGGTAGGGTATTTCACGCGGGTGTCGCCGAGCAGGGTCACGCCGCCAAGTTCTTGTTCTGTGCGCATAACGTGCGCAAAGTTACAAATTTTATTCCGCACTCATCATGCTGAAGAGCGCCATGATTCGCTCGGCATACTTTTCGTTTGCGGCCCAGCGGTTGCTGAGGCCCTCCCACGTGGGTGCCACTCCGCGGGCCACGAGCTTGAAGCGCGGGTCGATAATCTTCTCACCTTCAGGAAGCTCTGAGGAGCAGGCGTAGGCGTAAAGGTGCTGTATCTGGGCTGTCACACCGAGTTCCACCGTGTCAAACGCATGTCCGGTCATTCCACCGCGGGTCACGCCGAGCCCGCAGTAATTGTGCTGTTCGGGGCGCACGGCGGTGCCGTCGGCAAATTTGAACCACCCGGTTTCGAGTATTCCCTGGCAGAGGGCTATGTCGCCGCGTATGCCGTAGCGGATACCTATATTATAGTATGCCTCGGCGATGTCGCGTGTGAACTGGTCGTTGCGTGAGCGCACAAATTCATACATGCGGTCGACGCTTACCTGCGGTTCACCGAATATCGACACTCCTTTCATGTCCGTCGTCTGTCGCTGCACCGAGGCAGTGCGGATTTTCGTTTTTTTCTCTTTTACAGGTTCGGGTATGACTATTTTCTCCTCCTGCGGCTGCAGTTTCACAGTAGGGGGCATCATCTTCTTCAACCAGCTGATTGTATCAGGCTTGCTTATCGAGTCGGAATATACGATAGTCGTTGTACGCACAATCTGCCGGCGGGCAATTCTTGTCCGGGCGTCGGCAGTAGCGCATAGGAAGCATATGGCTGAGAAGGCAGCAATCAGTTTCAGATAACGATACATAATAGAGATAGGAGAAGTCAAAAGCAAAATTATACATTATTTTTATAAAAAAGGCTCGGGCCAATGTAAAAGTTCGCCGGCAGTGTTAAAAAATGACGTTAAAAAATTGAGAAAGTAGGACGAAAATCACTTTAAATGTTGTAATCATGGTTAATTTCAATTAATTTTGCGGGAAGTAACCGATTTGTGTCGAAACAATTCATAACAAATATCTAACTAAAAATTCCTAACATCTATGTGGTTAACTAACTCATCGATAGGACGCAAACTGGTGATGGCCATTACCGGTGTATGTCTTGTCCTTTTTGTCACATTCCACTGTGTGATGAATGCCGTGGCCCTTATCTGGCCCGACGCCTACAACGCAGTGTGTGGTTTCCTCGGAGCTAACTGGTATGCGCTCGTAGCTTCTATGGGCCTTGCCGCGCTCTTCATCATCCACATCATCTACGCTCTGTGGCTCACAGTGCAGAACCGTAAGGCACGTGGTAATGACCGCTACAACGTGGTGCGCAAGCCCGCCGACGTGGAATGGTCAAGCCAGAACATGCTTGTGCTCGGTATCGTGGTACTCGCATTCCTCGTGCTTCACCTCATCCAGTTCTGGGCACGCATGCAGTGGTGCGAAATCATTGCCGCCACTCCCGGCGACTGGTACACCGTTGACGGCGCACCCATTCCTCCCCACTCAGGCACACTGTTCATCCAGATCGCTTTCCAGAACTGGTGGACTCCCGTGGTTTACATCATCGGTTTCGTAGCTCTCTGGTTCCACATGAACCACGGCTTCTGGTCAATGCTCCAGAGCATCGGCTGGAACGGCCAGCACTGGCTCAAGCGTCTGCGCAAGATCGCCCTCTGGTGGAGCTCTATCGTGATTGGCCTCTTCGTAGCCCAGGCTATCGTATTCACCGTGCAGGCCAACAAGAACGCCTATGTCAACAATGAGAAGCTCGAAGAGCAGTATGTAGAGGCATGGCAGCATGGCGCAATGGAAAGCCGTCCGTCAGAAGCCGACGTTGCCGCTCTGTCACAGCAAATGCAGCTGTTCGTTGAGAAATACTGCCCCGAACTGATGCGCAAGCAGCGCGAGGCTCAGGAACGTCAGCAGCAGCAGATGATGCAGTACCAGCAGATGATGCAGGCCCAGCAGGGCGAAGAACCCGCTGAAGCACCCGTGGAAGCTGAACCCAATGTAGAACCGTAATAGAATCCCAACTCAATCATGGAACATAATAACAAAGCCCTCGAGGGTATGATTGACTCTACCCCGATTATGAAGGATTATGCCGACATGGAGTCGGGCAAGCTTCCTGAATATACCATCGATTCAAAGATCCCTGAAGGCCCTCTGGCTGACAAGTGGACCAACTATAAGGCTCACCAGAAGCTGGTGAACCCCGCCAACAAGCGTAACCTCGACATCATCGTCGTAGGTACAGGTCTGGCCGGCGCCTCTGCAGCATCAACACTTGCCGAACTCGGCTTCAACGTGTGGAACTTCTGCATCCAGGACAGCCCCCGTCGCGCTCACTCGATCGCCGCACAGGGTGGTATCAACGCCGCCAAGGACTATCAGAACGACGGTGACTCTATCTACCGCCTGTTCTATGACACTGTAAAGGGTGGTGACTTCCGCTCACGTGAAGCCAACGTTTACCGTCTGGCCGAAGTGTCAAACAACATCATTGACCAGTGCGTGCAGCAGGGTGTTCCCTTCGCACGTGAGTACGGCGGCCTGCTCGCCAACCGTTCATTCGGCGGCGCCCAGGTGTCACGTACATTCTACGCCAAGGGTCAGACAGGCCAGCAGCTCCTGCTCGGTGCCTACGCTTCACTGAACCGTCAGATTGAAAAGGGCCAGGTGCGCTCGTTCAACCGTCGTGAGATGCTTGACCTCGTAATCATCGACGGTCGCGCACGCGGTATCATTGTCCGCAACCTCGTTACCGGCGAAATCGAACGCTACGCAGCTCACGCTGTAGTGCTTGCCACCGGTGGTTACGGCCGTACATTCTTCCTCTCCACCAACGCTATGGGCTGCAACGGCTCAGCCGCTATCCAGGCCTTCAAGAAGGGCGCATATCTGTCAAACCTCGCGTTCACACAGATTCACCCCACATGTATCCCCGTTCACGGTGAGGACCAGAGCAAGCTCACCCTTATGAGCGAATCGCTCCGTAACGACGGACGTATCTGGGTGCCCAAGAAGAAAGAGGATGCCGAGGCTATCCGCGCCGGCAAGAAGCGTCCTACCGATATCCCCGACGAGGACCGCGACTTCTACCTCGAACGCCGCTATCCCGCCTTCGGTAACCTCTGCCCCCGTGACATCGCCAGCCGTGCCGCCAAGGAACGTTGCGACGCCGGCTACGGTGTAGGTACCGGCAATGCCGTATATCTTGACTTCAAGTATGCTATCGAACGCCTCGGTGAGGATGCCGTACGTGACCGCTACGGTAACCTCTTCGACATGTACCAGATGATATCTGATGACAACCCCTATGAAACTCCCATGATGATCTTCCCCGCATCGCACTACACCATGGGCGGTATATGGGTTGACTACGAACTCCAGACTTCAATCAAGGGCCTTTTCGCTATCGGTGAATGTAACTTCTCTGACCACGGTGCAAACCGCCTCGGTGCATCAGCTCTCATGCAGGGTCTGGCCGACGGTTACTTCGTGCTTCCCTACACCATGCAGAACTATCTGAGCGACCAGATCAAGGTGCCTCACTTCACTACTGACGCTCCTGAATTTGACGCTGCTGAAAAGGCCGTGCGTGACCGCATTGAGAAGCTTATGAGCATCAAGGGTACAAAGAGCCCGGATGAAATCCACAAGCGTCTCGGTCATGTGATGTGGAATCTCGTAGGTATGGGACGTACACTCCAGAGCCTCGTGAAGGCTGTTGACGAAATCGAGGAAGTACGCAAGGAATTCTACTCTGACCTGCGTGTGGTAGGTGCTGCCGACGACCTCAACACCGAGCTTGAAAAGGCTCTGCGTCTTGAGGACTTCCTGGTTATCGCCAAGATGATGGCTATCGACGCCCTGCACCGCAACGAATCATGCGGCGCACACTTCCGCGAAGAGTATCAGACAGCCGACGGCGAAGCTGCCCGCGACGACGAGCACTACATGTACGTAAGCTGCTGGAAGTACACCGGCGACAATGAAAAGCCCATCCTGATCCGCGAACCCCTCAACTACGAGGCTATCAAGGTTCAGACACGTAACTACAAGTCCTAATAACTCACCACGTGAAAATCAGAAACTAAAATGGAAACTACAATAAGCGTAAACCTGAAAATTTGGCGTCAACGTGGTCCGAAAGAAAAAGGACAGTTCGTCAACTATCACCTCGACAATGTGTCAACGGGCAGCAGCTTCCTTGAAATGCTGGATATGCTTAATCAGCAGCTCGTGGAACAGAACGAGGAACCCGTAGTGTTCGACAGCGACTGCCGCGAAGGTATCTGCGGTATGTGCTCGCTCTATATCAACGGTCATCCCCACGGACCCGTGCAGGGCATCACCACATGTCAGCTCCACATGCGTAAGTTCAATGACGGTGACACCATCACCATCGAACCCTGGCGCTCGGCTGCATTCCCTGTGATCCGCGACCTTATGGTAAACCGCAACGCCTTCGACCAGATTCAGCAGGCCGGCGGTTATGTATCGTTCAACTGCGGCGGTGCTCCTGATGCCAACGCTACTCCTATCTCAAAGGAAGTGGCCGACGTGGCTATGGACTCAGCTACATGTATCGGCTGCGGTGCTTGTGTAGCAGCTTGTAAGAACGGTTCAGCCATGCTCTTCGTGTCAGCCAAGGTAAGCCAGTTTGCACTTCTGCCCCAGGGCCAGGTGGAACGCGCCCGTCGCGCCCGCGCCATGGTTCGCAAGATGGACGAACTCGGCTTCGGCAACTGCACCAATACCGGTGCCTGCGCAGCTGAATGCCCGAAGAACATCTCACTGAGCAATATCGCACGTCTTAACCGCGAATTCATCAAGGCTAAGTGCTCTGAATAAGAGCCGCGCCTCTGATAATACAGCTAAGAGCGCCGACCCTGCGAGGGGCCGGCGCTCTCCTTTTGTATCATGCCTGTACAATTGCACAGATTACTATGTAACAGTGTCGAATTTTAATGATAGAACCTGACGAAAAATTTTGTTTTTACGTTTGCTTAACATATATTTGCAGCAATCTTATCACACGACCTTAAAAGTTTATTTTTAGCTATGAAAATCAAGTTGTTTATGGCAGGGGTGATGACCCTCGCCATTCTGACGGGATGCAACGCAAATATTGACGAACCGACACCTGTCACGGAGTCTGAACCGAAGGAAACATCTGTTGGAAGTGACATTGCCACAGCTGATGAAGCCTCAACCGTGGCTGATAAATTCATGGGGCGGCTATCTCCCGGGCGTAGCAGAGCTGCTTATTCGGACGCGACCACTATGCAGATAAGCGACAGTTGCGGAAATCCATTGATGTATGTGATCAACTACGGGAATAATAACGGATTTGTAATAGTATCCGCTTCAAAGGATTACGAGCCTGTGCTCGCGTACAGCGACAAGGGGCATTTCGACATTGACATAGCCCGTAAGACTGGAGCCTCAATATGGTTGAATGCCGCCGAAACCACCATTGCATCGGTTGATACCATTTCACCTGACATGAAGATGTTTGCCAGAATAGAATGGGAGAAATATCTTCCTCAGACAAAGCCGGCAACAGTAGCTTCACAATCCTCACGTGCCAACTATAACGGCTATGATATTGATGCGATAAAGCAGGCTGCATTCGATGAATGGTACCACAACGGATGGTATGTTTACACAGACACATGGATACCGGGAGTACCGACACATTCGCCTACTGCTTATCCCAGTGAGATAAACTGGCAACTTGATGAGATCCGCAGCGATAACTCTTCTTTCTTTATGACAGGACGCCCGTTGATAGAGGATACCTACGTGGTTGGATGGGATGAGACCGAATCCAAAAGAGTGGATCCTTTAATGAAAACCCAATGGGGTCAACAAGCTCCATTCAACTATTATCTCCAATCGATATATCCGAACTCAACATATTTAGGATGTACGACTGTCGCTGTAGGACAGATTCTACGATTCCGTGAGGATTTGCCCGGATATGATTATTATATTATGCCCGATACTCGAACTAGTTTTGGAGACATGAATTATGCTGGGAAATTTCTGTATGATATAGGGCGAGCTCTAAAAATTGATTACTCAAATGCCAAATCCGGAGCGTCATTGAAAACTGTTAAAAACGCTCTAAAAAAATGGGGGTACTCGTTTGAAGAAAAAGAATTCTATCAGGAAACTTTAGCGATGGCTGTCATCTACTCTAAATCACCGGTGTACATCCGTGCATCTGGCAGGAATGATAAGACAGGAGAAAAAAATATCGGTCACGCATGGGTATGTGACGGAGCTACCTACAACCGAACTACATACTACTTTTATGTAATGGTTCCTAATCCAACGCCCGAGGATGCCGGTACCGGGCCATATAAACCTTGGTCATGGCCTGCTGCCAGAAAAGAGCACTCCTATTATAGCTACCACTTCAACTGGGGTTACTATGGCGAAGGTGACGGATTTTATTCAGGATCAGTTTTCAACATAAAAGATTGCATTTATTATAAGGATATCACTATACTGTCAAATATTAAAAAGAATTAGAACGATGAAAAAAATGTTTTACTTATGCATGGGGTTGGCCATGACAGCCGCCATGACCGCTTGCGACAGCAATGATGAACCGGAACCTGTATTCCCGGCGCCTCCTGTCATAGAAAAATCCATAGAGCAGGGACTCAATGATGCTTCAATCCGTATATCAAACGCTGCGGCATCCGTATGGAATGATAACACGGACGAAAACAATATCATTTCTCCGCTATCGATGTCGATGCTTTTGGGAATGACAGCCAATGCATGTACCGATGATGCCTGTTCGGAGATAATGGAGCTATTCGGGCTTCATGCTGCTGACCTGCCGCTGTTGAACCGCAACATGGCCGACATTCTTACCACAAGCCACGATATGCCTGAGTCGGCGCTGCTGTTTTCCAATTCCATGTGGCTGTCAGATAAATATAAATTCTCAACCAACCTGAACGAAACCGTAGAGAAATACTATAATGCTACAGCTCAACACGCGGATCTCAACAGTCAGAGCGGCGCGGATATTATAAGCGAATGGGTAAATCAGGATATAAAGAACAAGATGGAATATAGCTATTCTGTATCCCCGATGCAGGACGTAAACTTTATGGAGCTTAGCATGCTTTACTTCAAAGCCGACTGGATGGAAAAATTTGACAAGAAAAACACAACCAAGAAGCAATTCAAAAACTATGACAGTTCGAAGTCGATGGTTGACATGATGAAATCATCGCAGGAGGTGGCATATGCCGAAACAGAGAGAGGCGACCGTTTTGCAAAACTATATTACAAAAACCGTAATATAACAATGTCAGTATATCTGCCGGCTGATCCTGCAGATATTGATGCTCTTTCGGATTTTTCAGCCATATATGCTTACACGTTTCCGGAACTTAATGGAAGTTATTTTCAAAACATAGGAAAGTATTTTCAAACAAGTGGAGATATCAGCATCACCATGCCGCTATTTGAACTTAAAAGAGATATCAATTTGAAGAAGGTTGCAGAAGCTGTAGGCATCAATTCAATATTTGAGACAGGCGAATCTTTTGCTCCCGGTATAATACCTAATGACAGCGAGACTCCACTTGCTTATCTGACTGATATGGATCAGGTCATAGACCTCACGGTCAATGAGGACGGTGCCGAAATCAAAGTCGTGTCCTCAGGCAAAGATAAAGGAGATATGGCCCCCGGCCCTGTTGCCGGTCCGCTGGTGCTTGACCGTCCTTTTCAGTTCATGGTTTCGGCTTACGGTACTGTAATAGCTGTCGGACGCATCATGAAGCTGTAGTTAAAATGAAATTATAAACTACATACTACTTTTATGTAATGGTTCCTAATCCAACGCCCGAGGATGCCGGT
>CAJUIW010000002.1:243905-292500 GCA_910586895.1 uncultured Muribaculaceae bacterium
TACTGTAATAGCTGTCGGACGCATCATGAAGCTGTAGTTAAAATGAAATTATAAAAGAGCGTAGAGGCCATACCTTAACGGTATGGCCTCTATTTTTAGGTATCTTATCAATGTAGTGCCGGATAACTGTCGGTGAAAATGGCCGGCGATTATTTGCGGAGGGGGGATTTGACGAGGAGCAGGATGTCGCCGGGGAATAGGGGGGTGTCACCTTTGGGCACTATGTAGCGTCCCTTGCGCTTGGCCATGACGGCGAGTGTGCCTTTGGGGAGCTGTATCTCCTTCAGGGTGTCGCCTGAGGTGAGGGCCTCGCGGGTCAGTTCATATTCCACCATCGTGGCGCTGACCTCTTCAGGGAGGTTGACTTCGGCGAATGCCGGTTCGCGAACCGGCTCGTCAAGATTGAGCCAGCGGGCCATGCGGTTGACGGTCATACCCTGGATGATGAGCGACAGGATGGTGACGAAGAACACTATGTTGAACATGAAGCGGTCATGCACAATGTCGGGCGATGAAATGGCATATGTGGCGAATATGATGGGCACGGCGCCACGCAGTCCTACCCATGCGATATAGGTGCGTCCGCGGAGTGTGAGCGAGCGGAAGGGGAGCAGGGTGGTGAATACGGCGAGCGGGCGCCCTATGACGATGATGAACAGGGCTATGGCTATTCCCGGGAGTGCTACGTGGAGTAGTTCATGGGGATTGACGAGCAGTCCGAGCGACAGGAACATCAGGATCTGTACAAGCCATGTGAAGCCGCCGAAGAAGGTGGCTATGGTGCGCCTCACGGTAAGCGGGCGGTTGCCTATGACGAGCCCGGCAATATATACGGCCAGATAGCTGTTGCCTCCGGCCATTTCGGTAAGCGTGAAGGTGAAGAACACGCATGATATCATGGTGATGGGGTAGAAGAACTCGTTGTCGGCCTTCAGCCGGTTGATGATCCATGCTGATGCATAGCCGAAGGCGAGTCCGCACAGTGTACCGCTCAGGAGCTGGACGAGCAGCAGCATGGCTGATGACAGGAGCATATCGCCGGTCGATTCGTGGTGGCCCGAGCCTTCGATGATTCCGAGCAGGATTATCACCAGCAGATATGCCATAGGGTCGTTGGAGCCGCTCTCAAGCTCGAGAATGGGGCGCAGGCGCTGTTTGAGTCCGGTCTTGGCTGAATCAAATATGGAGAATACCGAGGCTGAGTCCGTTGACGACATGATGGCGGCAAGCAGCATGGCTTCCGTCAGCGTAAGCGCGTGGTCAGGGACAAGGGAGAGTATAAGGTAGTAGATGAATATGCCGGTAACGGCGGTGGTGATAAGTACGCCTGCCGTGGCGAGCGACAATCCTTGGGCCAATATGGGGCGTACGTCCTTGAACTTGGTGTCGAATCCGCCTGTAAACAGGATGATGCTAAGCGATATCATGCCTATGAAACGAGCCGTTTCGGCAGAATCGAACTGTATGCCGAAGCCGTCAATGCCGGCTAACATCCCTACACCGAGAAACAGCAGAAGTGACGGAACTCCAAACCGGCTCCCTGTCTTGCCGGCAAGTACGCTCCCCATCAGCAGTATGGCTGTAAGCAGCATTATATTGTTGGTGGTTATGCCCATGATATGTTTTGTTTGGGTATATTAAGAGTGTATGGCCGGATGGAGCCGGCGGCACGGGGCCTATTCCGGGATGCGGAACAGGGTGAAGTTGACGCTGCCGTATGTGCGGTGCTCGAGGAAATGGGGGAGCGACGAGAAGTCGTGATTGCGGGAGTGCTCTATGATGAAGAGCGCTCCGGGTCGAAGCATGGAGGAGTCAAGCACAAGCCGAGGTATCTCAGCGAAGCGGGGATGGTCATAAGGGGGGTCGGCGAATATGAAGTCGAATGTCGAGCCGGTGGAGGCTATAAAGCGGAACACATCGCCGCGCACCAGTCGCAGATTCTCCTCGTGGAGCATCGCAGCCACTTTGTCGATGAAGCGGAACTGTGTGGATGCTTTCTCAACGGCGGTGACTGACGCGGCTCCGCGCGAAAGGAGCTCGAAGGTGACGGCTCCGGTGCCGGCAAAGAGATCGAGCGCATCAATCCCTTCGATGTCGATAAGATTCTCTATGACGTTGAATATGTTCTCACGTGCAAAGTCGGTGGTGGGGCGGGCAGTAATATTGCCGGGCACGTCAAACCGGCGCCGTCCGTATTTTCCTCGTATGATTCTCATGTCAGGGAGTTGAATAGTAATTGCGGGGGCATCTGCAGCGCGGCTTGCGAGGCCCGGAACCTGAGCGGCGGGAGGGTCATGTCGTTGAACACGATTCCGTCGGGCTGAAGGAGTTCGGCCACACGTCCGGCGGTGGCGAAGTCGCCGCAGCAGAGTACGGGTGTGTCAGCCGGGATGCCGAATTCATGGAATGTGGCGGCAATGAAGAATGCCGAGTCGCTGTCGTTGCCGGTCAATATTGTATTGGCGGTAAGCAGCCGCCCCTGTTCCAGAGCCACAATGTCGATGCGCCCGCTGCGGAACCCTACCATTATGGCATGGCCTGTAGCCGCATCGGGATTCATGGATGCGAAGTGACGGCACAGGACAGCTATTGAGTTGTCAAACCGTATGTTGAAGAAAGTGCGTGTCAGGAACGCCCTTGTATCGGCTTCAAGTGAGCTGAGGGCTACGGCGGTGTCAGTGCCGGTGGGTGAGGCATTGACCACCATCGCATCGGCATCGGTGCCTGTGGCGTGCTGCAGGAGCAGCTCGTAATCGGCCGGCGACACTTCGGCGGGCACAATAAGGGAGGCATCGGTGTCAATGATGCATTCCACACGCTTGAAATCGGACAGCAACAGAGGGTTGCCGTAGATGATATCCTCAAGCGATCTGAGCACCGGGCGGCCGGGGTCGAACATCAGTGACCGGTATATGACATCCTCCGATTCCACAGGCGGGATGATGGCAACCTCGATGCTGTCATCGCGCAGCAGCATGGTGAGCCTCCACAATTCAGGCTGCTGAATCATGGACGCTTCGAGAGCGGAGGCACTCATGGCGCTCAATCGTAGAGGTGAAACATCCGCTCCATGGGCTGCCACTTCTCTGCGGGTGAGAGTCCGGCTTCCGACTGCTGGAACACAGCCATATAGTCCTCCCATTCCTGCTGGCGGGGGAGAGTGCCGAGGCGTGCCATGGCTTCATCCCAGTCAAAGTCAGGAGCTGTCTCGACAATCATGAACAGGGTGGTGTCACGGATGTATATCTCCATTTCCAGAATGCCCACTTCCTTTATGCCTTTGATCACCTCGGGCCAGATGGCACCTTCGGAGTGGCGGCGGCGGTATTCTTCGATGAGTTTGGAGTCGGGCCGCAATGTGAGGGTGCGGCAGTAGCGCTTCACGGGCTGTCCGTGGAATTTGGCGGGATATGATTTAATGCTTTCCATGAAGGCGAAAGTACTAAAAAATCCCAACAATGACAAGCAAGAGAAAATATTCATTATCTTTGCACTCTGACATGGCTAAATTTCAGTTAAATATCCTTGGCTGCGGCTCGGCGACCCCTACGGTTCGCCACAACCCGACGTGTCAGGTTGTGGATTTCCGTGACAACCTGCTGATGATCGACTGCGGCGAGGGGGCGCAGAAAAGCATGCGCCGCATGGGGCTGAAGTTTGCCCGGCTCAACCATATTTTCATATCGCACATGCATGGCGACCATTGTTTCGGGCTCCCGGGCCTGATTGGGACAATGTCGCTGCATCAGCGCACAGGCACGCTCACTATCCACATGCCGCAGGCGGGGATAGATGTGATGCGTCCGTTTGTAGAGGCTTTTGCCGCTCCGGCCACCTTTGATATAGTGTGGAATCCCATACCGCCTGAAGGGGGAGTGCTTGTGTCGACGCATGCACTTACCGTCGAGGCGTTTCCGCTGTATCACAGGGTGCCGTGCACAGGTTTCATAATACGTGAGAATCCGAAACCGCGTCATCTGCGTGGGGATATGGTGAAATTTTACAATATTCCGGTAAGTGCCCTCGCGTCGATAAAAGAGGGGGCTGACTGGACCGCACCTGACGGGACTGTGGTGAAGAATGAACGTCTTACCACGGATGCTGACCCGAGCGTGAGCTATGCCTATGCTTCCGACACGATGTTTGACCGGCGTGTGGCAGAGGCTGTGAAGGGTGTCGACGCGCTGTACCATGAAGCTACGTATGCTTCGGACCTGGCGCATACAGCTGCCGAACGGGGCCACTCCACAGCTGCCGAGGCAGGCCGCATAGCGGCAATGGCGGGTGTGAAGCAGCTGATCATCGGGCACTACTCGAAGCGCTATTACGATGTGGATGTGCTGCTGCGCGAGGCTCAGGCTGAATTCAAGGCTACGGTGGCGGCTGATGAAGGACTTAAAATAGACTTGCTATGAACACTGCTGAATATACTGCTGACGACGAACGCTTCATGAACATGGCTCTTGACGAGGCTCTGCATGCCGGAAGCCATGACGAGGTGCCGATAGGGGCAGTAATCGTCTGCGGCGGCCGGGTAGTGGGGCGCGGACATAATCTGACCGAGTCGCTACAGGATGTCACGGCGCATGCGGAGATGCAGGCTATAACGGCCGCGGCGCAGACTCTTGGCGGGAAGTATCTTCAGGACTGTACGCTGTATGTCACAGTCGAGCCTTGCCTGATGTGCGCCGGAGCCATAGCGTGGAGCCAGATATCGCGCATAGTCTACGGAGCCTCGGACCCGAAGAGAGGGTATTCCACTTTCACTGCCCATCCGTTCCATCCCAAAGCTACAGTGACCTCAGGAGTGCTTGCCGATGAATGCGCCGCTCTTGTAAAGGCGTTTTTCAGTACAAAGCGCCGGTGAAAATAGAAATACCTAATACCAACTATACTAAAAAACCAAGGAAATATGATTCGACCTATTGCAACATTGATGCTGTCCATCGCTGCTATTGCGCCCGGAGTATCGGCTTCGGCTCAGGTGACTGACACCATACCGTATGCCAACACAATCCGAGTGTATCCTTCTGACCCGAAAGAGGTAGTCATAGCCAAGGCTGCACATGTAGTGCCGACAAAAAATCAGCTTGACGCTCTTGAAAATGAATTCATTGCTTTTGTGCATATAGGCCCGAATACATTTACCCGCCGCGAATGGGGTACCGGTATGGAGGATCCGAAGATATTTGACCTCCGTACGCTTGATACTGACCAGTGGGTCAAGGCTATGAAGGATGCCGGAATGAAAATGGTGATACTCACCGTGAAGCATCATGACGGATTCGTGCTGTGGCAGAGCCGCTACACGGACCATGGTGTGATGTCGACACCGTTCCGCGACGGCAAGGGGGATATCCTGCGCGACCTTTCAAAATCATGCCAGAAATACGGAATGAAACTCGGCGTATATCTGTCGCCGGCCGACCTCTATCAGATAGAGAGTCCGGAGGGACTGTACGGTAATCTCAGCCCAAAGACGGAGCGTACCATTCCGCGTGAGGTGGAGGGGCGTCCGTTTGCTGACAAGCGCACTTTCAAGTTTGTGGTGGATGACTACAACGAGTATTTCCTCAATCAGCTGTTTGAGCTTCTTACGGAGTATGGTCCGATATATGAAGTATGGTTTGACGGCGCGCATCCGAAGCAGAAGGGTGGACAGAAATACAACTATGCAGCATGGAAGGAGCTGATCCATACACTCGCTCCGGAGGCTGTGATATTCGGCCGCGGCGATATACGCTGGTGCGGTAATGAAGCCGGCGCAACACGCGATACAGAATGGAACGTGATGCCTTTCCCCGAAAATCCTGACACGGCAAGCGTATTTCCTGACCGTACGGCCCAGGACCTTGGAAGCCGTGATAAGCTGATGGGTGCTGCGTACCTGCATTATCAGCAGCCCGAAACCGATACCTCGATACGTGAGGGCTGGTTCTACCGCGATGAGGAGCATCAGCGCACACGTAGCGCGGACGATATATTTGATATCTACGAACGCTCGACCGGCGGCAACGCCACATTCCTGCTCAACATCCCGCCCAACCGTGAGGGACGCATGAGCCAGCGCGATGTGGATGTGCTTGCTGAGGTAGGACGCCGCATCCGCCAGACTTATGATACTGATCTGCTTGCCGGCGCCCAGGGACCTGCCGAGGTGCTCGATAATGACAAGAATTCATATCATGAACTCACCGCTCCTATGGAGATAAAGCTTGCCAAGCCTACACTGATAAATCGTGTGGTGCTTCAGGAACCTATAGGCACACGCGGCGAGCGTATTGAGGAGCATGCCGTGGATGCATGGATTGACGGAGAGTGGAAGGAGATAGCACATGCCACGAATGTAGGCTACAAGCGTATCCTGCGCACACCGGATGTGACAACCGACCGCCTGCGTGTACGTGTGATATCATCACGCCTCACACCTGCCATAAGCAAGATTACCGCCCATCATTACGAAGCACGTCCCCCGCAGCTTGCTGTGGCAAGGGATAAGGATGGCAAGATAACAATATCAGCTGCCCGTCAGGAATTCGGATGGAAAACCGACGGCAGCAACTCTACCGAGCGTCTGAGCTCAGGCTATACCGTGCGCTATACTACTGACGGCAGCGAGCCGGATGAGAATTCAACTCTCTATACCGGTCCGTTCAGTGCAGAGGCTCCGCTGGTGAAGGCTGTGGCATTCCTCAACGGTATGCGTGGCTCTGTGGCAAACGAGCAGATGGGACTTGACAAGAATGTATGGAAGGTGCTTGATGCCGCCGCTGGTGAGAAAGCTGTCGTGGTTGACTTAGGCTCCAAGAAGCAGCTCAACGGCATGGCTTACATTCCCGGACCGGCCGGAAGCGGCCCCGGCACGGTGAACGGTACAGTATACGTAAGTGACAATGGCAAAAAATGGCGTAAGGTCGAGGCTTTTGAACTGAGCAATCTGATCAATGACCCCTCACGCCGCCTGATACACTTCGCACGTAAGAACAAGGCCCGCTATGTGAAGGTGCTCTTCAACGAGTCGCCTGAGAAAGTGGGTGTCAACAATATAGATATATTCTGATGAAATACCAGCGTGTTCCCGGATTTCTGCCATGGTGCAAGCGCTATATAAGCTTCAGCCTTGTGGCAACGGTGGGAATCCTTACATACCTTATATTTTTCACGGACAATTCCGTGGCTGCCAGCTATGTCCAGGAACGTAAGAATGACAGCCTGCGGATGGAAATAGCCATGGAGGAGGACTCGCTGGCTTATTATAATCATCTGAATCACCAGCTCAGCACCGACCTGGGGACTCTTGAGCAGATAGTGCGCGAGCGCTATCACATGCAGCGCCCCGGAGAGGATGTATATATAGTGGAACAATGACAGCAACAATGCAAAACAGCCGGATGGGCCGGCTCTCACTCTGGGCCATCAACATAGGCCTGATACTTGTGCTGACAGGGACGGCACTGCCGCTTCTGCGTACAGGACATGGATTTTACCAATATATTTATTGTGCCGGAGCGCTTCTGACGCTTGTGGGCCGCATAATCCAGCCGCGGCTTCCGCAGTCGGCTCCGCTCAGGGCCCGGCGGTTGAGCCGGATAGAGATATGGAGCGCCCTGATGTTCTGCGCCGGCGGCTTCTTCATGTTCTACAATGCAGGTAAGGCCGGGCGTATGGACTGGATAGCGTTCACGCTTGCGGGGGGTGCTGTTCAGGCTTATACCTCACTGATGATACCCAGGGCTCTTGCCAAGTCAAAATGATTTAGTAATTTTGCGAATCAATGGCATTGAACCTCACCATAGATCAGGGAAACTCAGCCGCCAAGCTTGCGCTGTGGCGTGACGGAGAGCTTGCAGGAATCAGGATAGAGTCCGAACTTACCCCTGCAGCCATGGAGCAGTTCCTGATGCGTCATCCCGGAGTGGATGCTGCGATTTACTGTTCGGTAGCCTCACGTGGTGACGACCTTGCCGAGATATTGCGCCGGCGCGTGCCCCGGATTATGCGTCTTGACAGCAACACGAAGTTGCCTATAGCCATAGACTATGCCACTCCGTCGACTCTTGGTGCCGACCGTGTGGCGGCCGCCGTAGGAGCATGGGAGATGTATGCCGGCAGCCCGCTGCTTGTGGTTGATGCCGGTACGGCGGTGACCTATGATGCCGTGAGTCATGACGGCCACTTCTTAGGGGGTAACATAGCTCCCGGGATGAGGATGCGTCTGGAGGCTCTGCACCGGTTTACAGCCCGGCTGCCGCGTGTGGAGGTGCCGCGAAGCATATCGTATGACGGTTTTATGGGGACAGATACCCCATCGGCCATGATACTCGGGGCTGTATACGGTATAGTGGGCGCCATATCTTATTACCGGAGCCATCTGCCGGCGGATACACGCACGGTGATGACCGGTGGATGGGCAAGCGAGCTCGGACGCCTGTGTGATTTTGAAGTGACAGTTGACCCTCATCTTGTGAGCCGTGGATTAAACAGAATATTAACCTACAATGAAAATAAATAGATTAACCATTATCCTGGCCGTTGCACTGACGGCCTTAAGTGCAGCCGCACAGGGCGTGAACAGCCCATATTCGAAGTTCGGCTACGGATTGTTGAATGATAACGCCACAGCCTCGCAGCGCCAGATGGGCGGCGTGGGCTACGCCATGAATTCCGGACGACAGATAAATGTCATGAATCCGGCGTCATACGCATTTGTCGATTCGCTTACATTCCTGTTTGACATGGGAATTGACTTCACCATAATGCATCAGAAAGATATAGCTACTACTGACAATGCCGCCGCAAGTGGCAAGAACTATGGCGGTGGTCTGGACTATATCACCATGCAGGTGCCTCTGAGCAAGCGTATAGGTCTGAGCTTCGGCCTTGTCCCGTATTCGTCGGTAGGCTACTCGTTCGGTACGAAGATTGACAACGGTACCAATTCACGTCAGGGTTACGGAGGTCTCAATCAGCTTTATGCCGGTATTGGCGGCCGTATTGTCGGCGGCCTCAGCGTGGGTGTCAACATGTCATATCTGTTCGGTAATATAGTGAATGATGTGTACACTACTACAAATTCGGCCAGCGAATCGCTCTTCGAGCAGGTGACAGCCGTGCGCGACTGGCATCTGCGGGCCGGTATACAGTACTCGCAGCGTATAGGCCGTGACAACCGCTTCACTATCGGTGCAGTATATACTCCCAAAAAGACTCTGCTCGGACATGCATGGGTGACTCAGTATGACATGAATGCCGATACCGAGCCTACCGAGCATCAGCGCATAAGCCTGAAGAACAATGCCGGACTGCCTGAAACATGGGGCGGCGGTGTGAACTGGGAATGGCAGAAACGCCTTATGGTGGAGGCTGACTTCACATATCAGCCCTGGAGCAAAGTGAAAATCGCTAATCTGGAAGGCTTTGAGGCTCATAAGTTTGCCGACCGTTGGCAGGCATCGGTGGGCGGACAGTTTACCCCCGCGGTCCGTGGCGGATATCTGGCCCGCACCACATACCGTGCCGGTGCGTTCTTCAACAATGACTACATGATGGTGGGAGACAACCGCGTGCGTGAATATGGAGTATCGTTCGGTTTCGGCCTGCCTGCCATGACAAGAACTATAGTGAATGTCGGCTTTGAGTACCGCCACCGTCAGGCTCATCCGAACCCGATGCTTAAAGAGAATTATTTTAATATCCGAATAGGTCTGAACTTCAATGAAGCCTGGTTCTTCAAGAACAAGATTAATTAACCCCGCGAATGATGGCCTTAAAGGGGCCGGAACAAAACTTACGGCAGCCGCATTGAATATGCGGCTGTTGCCCGTTGTGGCGGTTGTGCTGATGGCCTGTATGGCTATGACGGTCAGTTCATGCAAGGAGGAGCATAAGGAGATGATGTCCGGAAGGATTGATCCGGAGAAGTTCCCTACGATGAAAACCACGGATGTCAGCACTCTTGTGTCGGACTCCGGGGTGACCCGTTATAAGATAGCATCGCCTTTGTGGCTCATGTTTGACCAGGCCAAGGTGCCGGTATGGCGTTTCCCGAAGGGGCTGCATCTGGAGAAGTATGACGACTTTTTCAGAAAGGATGCCACGGTCGACTGTGATTCGGCCACGTATTACAAGAATGACCAGATATGGCGTCTGGACGGATATGTGCGTATTGCCAATGTGCTGAACGAACGCTTCTTGACCAATCAGCTCTATTGGGACCAGCGTCGGCAGAAGATATATTCGGATTCGTTTATCCATATCGAGAAATCTGACCGTATAATCGAGGGCTACGGATTCGAATCGAATGAAAAGCTTACGAACTACCGCGTGTTGAATGTATCGGGTATCTTCCCGGTGGATAAATTCAAGAACGGAGGTGGCGGTGCGCAGCCTGACAGCAGCGGAGTGAGTGCTTCGGCTCCGGTAGTGCAGCCGGCACGCAGCGATTCGTCGGGCATGCGCCGCAGCAGAGCCGCGGAAGCCGGTCAGGAAAACTAACTAATCAACAAAAAAACTCCCTAAAGATATGTCACTTACCACCTGGATTATACTTGCAGTAGTGTCGCTCATATTCTCAGCTCTCTTTTCGGGGGCGGAAATCGCGTATATCACGGCCAACCGTGTGCGTGTGGAGCTTGACGTTAAGAAAGGGGGGATGATAAGCCGTATCATCAACCGCTTCTATTCGGACTCGGACCTTTTTATCACTACACTGCTTGTAGGCAACAATGTGATGCTTGTAGTCTACGGTATGGGGGCAGCGTTTCTTATCGAGAAGGAGTGGCTTGCCGCCTATCATCTCAACGAGGCGCTTGTGCTGGCTATATCGACGCTGATAAGCACCGGTGTGATTCTGCTGGTGGGTGAGTTTTTCCCGAAGACGATATTCCGCATCAATCCGAATATATCGCTGAAGGTGTTCGCATTGCCGCTGTTTCTGTTCTATGTGGTGCTGTTCCCGATATCAATTTTCACCACATGGCTCTCCAAGATGCTGATGCGCCTGTTCGGTGTGCACAGCGAAGGGCAGCGTATGGGAATGCTCACTGTAGGCGACCTCAACCGTTATCTTGAGAATACGATAGATGAAGTTAACCCGGAGAAGAAGCAGGTGGAGAATGAAGTGAAGATATTCCACAATGCCCTTGACTTCTCAACCACGCATCTGCGCGACTGTATGCTTCCGCGAAATGAAATAGTGGCTGTCAATATCGATACCATTGACCGTGAGGAGTTGTCGGAACTGTTCACAAAGTCGGGACGAAGCAAGATAGTGGTGTACCGCGAGGATATTGATAACGTGCTCGGCTATATTCATGTGAGCGAGCTGTTCAATCCTGAATCGGACTGGAAGGAGCATATCAAGCCTGTGATATTCTGTCCTGAGACACTGCTTGCCAATAAGCTTATGCGGCGTCTGCTGAGCGAGAAGCGCTCGATGGCGGTGGTGGTTGATGAATTTGGCGGTACTGCCGGACTGGTCACGCTTGAGGACCTGGTGGAGGAGATATTCGGCGATATCCGCGATGAGCATGACCAGTCGGGACTGACAGTGCGTGAGGTGGAGCCCGGAGTATATGAATGCCCGGGACGTGTGGAGGTGGAGACACTGCGCGAAACGTATCACATAGATATCCCCGAATCGGACGATTATCAGACTCTTGCCGGTTATATCCTGTTCAGCACCGGTACTATTCCGGCCGAGGGCGCGGAGCTTGTCATCGATGATCTGATGTTCACCATCAAGCGCCGTACAGCCACCCGTCTGGAGCTGATACGCATTTCGCCGGCTCCGGCTCAGGAGGCTGATTAGGTCTACTCGTTGAGCTCTTCGGGGAATTTACGGTAATATTCCTCGAGTATGGTCTTGATGTTGAAGTAGAATCCTCCGGAATTGGCTCCGGAAGGCGTCAGGACTTTCAAAAATTCGTAATACGGGTCGTAGAACAGATGATTGGTCACGGTATAGCCCATCATGTTGAGCAGGGCGTATTCGTGGGCCGGCTCTATGACGTACCATGCATTTTCTTCATCCAGCCCGGTGCCGGTCGAAACGATGGCCATGAGCAGATAGTTGAGCTTGTATTGCCATATATCGGCCAGATTCTTCTTGCCTTTCATGCGCAGGGCCTGGATAAGCCCCATCATCTGCTGCAGGTCAAAGGGGTTGTCCTGTAGCACAAGCTCGGCATATTTTATCACTGAGTCGCATTCCTGACGGTTGAGGTTAGTGCGGCCGTAGACCTCCTGTATATGATTGGCAGCATTTGAGATGCGGTAGGGGAAGTAATCCTCCTGAAACATATATCCAAGGTAAAGACGGCGGTATTTGTCGAGCTTCATCAGGGTATCATTGCGCTGGAATTCCTCCATCAGACGCGGATAGTAGTAGGGCGAATTGTGGTCAGTGACCTCACGGCGTATCTGGTTCATGTCAGGACGCTCACGTTTGAGCTGCGGAAGTATATCCTGAGCTGAGACAGCGAGTGAGGTGAATGCCAGAAGCAGCAGGGCTATTATCTTGTTCATACGGTTCGGAAATATAGGATTATCATGTAAATTGCATTGGCGGTCATGGCTATTGTCACAACCGGTGGCAGCCCTTTGGCACAGAGATACTGCCAGAAGCCTTTGGCCGGGAACGGGGGGAGCGATTTACCTCCCGGAGTACGGCTGTAGGCCAGAAATCCGAGGAACGCTCCGAGCATCATGGCCGGAATGGATGACACTGATGCCAGATGGCCGAGCAGAGCGCCGGTGATGGTGCCTACAGAGGCGTATGCGCCGCTCCTGCGGTCAGATGCTACAGCCGGTGGCAGCATGGCTCCAATGGCCCATATCATGGCTGTGGCGGCTCCCCAGAACAGAAGCATAGGTATGTCCAGAGTCCATAGCAGAGATGCGAGCAGCATGGATACAAATGCCGGTACGGCGCACCACCGGAGCGACATGAAGAGAGCTACTACGGATGCTATGCCGCAGAGCGAGGCGGATATTATAAGAAACCAATCCATGGGTCGTGTCAATCTTTTTTCGGACGGGTGTCCTCGGGGTAGGATATGCGTGAGTGATAGAGTGTGCGGAGCCGGGATATGAATGACTCTTTTATCTCCTGTACATCACGGAATGATATCGAGGAATTATCGTGCAGGCCGTCGGCGATCTGTCCGTCAATCAGCTTGTCGACAAGGGCTTTTATGGCAGCCGGAGAGTGGTCGGGGAGCGAGCGTGAGGCGGCTTCCACAGCATCGGCCATCATAAGGATGGATGTCTCGCGCGAACGCGGATTGGGGCCGGGATATGTGAACGGTGCCGGATCGACATCCTCGTCGGGGTGAGCGTTGCAGTAGGTGGTGTAGAAGTAACGGGCTTTGCCTGCTCCATGATGCTCGGCTATGAAATCGCGCAGACGGTCAGGGAGGTTGGCCTGCTCGGCCCGACGAAGCCCCTCCGGGACATGTCCGATGACAATGGCAGCGCTCTGACGCGGGTCGAGTCCGTCATGCGGATTCACGCCATGCTGATTCTCAGTGAAGAATGCCGGGTTGCTGATTTTGCCTATGTCATGATAGAGCGCACCGGCACGCACGAGTTGCACGTTGGCTCCTATGCGGTGGGCGGCTGCCGTGGCAAGTGTACTTACTGCCATGGAGTGCTGGAATGTTCCGGGACATTCCTCTGAAAGCTCGCGAAGCACGGGGTTGTTGATATCGGAGAGCTCCACAAGTGTCACTTTGGAGGTGAAACCGAATAGTTTCTCAAATATGAATATCAGTACGTAGGCGAAGGATATCAGTACGGCATTGATGGCAAAGGAACCGAATATGTTGCCTGACAGACGATGGAGTGTACCGGCCTGCATCAGTTCGATTACAGCGTAGGTGAATGAACTGAGCGCAAATACCAGCACGGCTGAGAGCAGCAACTGGGAGCGACGCGTGAGGTCCTTGATGGACACCATCGCTGTAAGGCCGGCAATTAATTCCACCACAAGGAATTCGAGCGGGAAGCTCACTACTACGGATGATATCAGAATGGTGACAATGTGAGCGAAGAATGCAGTGCGTGAGTCAAGGAACACCACTACCGTGATAGGTACGATGGTGAACGGTACGATGTAGAGCCCCCGGGGGAATGTTGCGACCATCAGCATCGCCGCAGCTGCAAATACGGTGATGGATATCATCAGGAAGAGCAGCCGGCGCATATCCTCGTAGTAGTCCCTGCGGTAGAACCATAGATAGGTATATAGCGCCGCAAACAGAAGCACGATGTACATCACACGTCCTATGGCGAAGTATACGCGGTCATGGTCAACGGCTGCGCCACGGTCGGCCGATAGCTTCTCGTAGGTGCGCAGTATGGTGTAGAGCTGCGGCGTAACGATGTCGCCACGGTCAATAATACGCTCGCCTTGCTGCACGACGCCTATCGGTGCGAGGGCTGTCTGATATGCTTCTTTGCGGAATCGTTCGGATTCAATGGAGTCGCGGTGCATGTTTGGCTGCAGAATCTGGGTGAGCAGCGGTGCTATCAGTGCTTCGTCATGCAGTGACTCGCGTGATGCGCTGTCAAGAATTTCGTAGGCTTGGCGCCCTGAGAAAAGTTGGTTGGCCGGAACGCTTTCGGCCACTTTGTCGGAGAGTATGCGCACACGCTTTATGGAGCCTTGGCGGATAGCGGTATAGGTCTCGTAATCGACAATGCCCACATCCATGATGAGCTTGGCTTCGTTGACCAGCGCAAGACGCGCACCCTGCGACAGGCCCGGGAAGTGCTGGCGCAGATGGAGTGAGAAGGTGTCGAGCCGGGCCTTCTCCAGCTCCTGATTGCGCACAAACACCGGCTCGAAATTGGCATCGAGGCTATCCTTAATGGCTTGGGCGCGTATCGTGTCAAGATACACCGGAATGTCAAACGGTGCGGTAAGGAGCTGGTCGCTCCACGGACGGTTGACTTCATACGTGTACTTGCTGCTTTCATCTCTTGGAAGCAGGTAGAACAGAATGGCCACGGCGGCTGCGAAGTAAATCCAGCGCAGTATCTGTGAGTTGGTGATTCGTAGTTTCATTACTTACGTGTAAATGTATTACAAATGTAAGTTATCTTTCGCATATATACAATATACAAGCTGTTGCCTGTGTGCGGGAGGGGGTTAATCCTTGACGCGTACGGCCGACTTCACACCTTTGATTTTTTTCATGCGTGAACAGAGTGAGCTGACGGCTCCGTTGTCGCGTACCAGGATAGTGAACTGGCAGTTGAACACTTCATTGTCCGTGTCGACATGCAGGTTGCGCAGATCAATGTCAGGAGTGGTGGCAAGCAGAAGCGTTATTTCCTGGAGTATGCCATGACGGTCAATGCCTTTTACAAGTATCCTGGCGGGGAAGGTATGGTCGATGAGCGCCCATTGGGTTGCCACGATGCGTGGGCCGTAACCGGCTTTGAGCACTGACGCTCTCGGGCAGGAGAGAGCATGCACTTCAACGCGTCCCTGATCGTTGATGAATCCCATCACGTCATCGCCCGGTATGGGGTTGCAGCAATCGCAGAGCACGAAGTTGCGTCCGCTGTCGCCGTAGCGCAGCATGTACACCTCTTTCGAATCGACGGGCGGGGCTGCTGTCGGCTCAGCCTCGGATTCCTGACGGCGTCCGGTGCCGATGCGGAATATTTTTTTCAGCAGTCCGGGCGATGTTTTCGGGGAGTCTTTCAGTACGTAATTGTCAAGCGTCACCTCTCCGCGTCCGAGCTTCAGATAGAGCTGCTCGGGATTGGATAGCTTGAAGTAGCCGGTCACTTTTGTCAGCACCTGATTGTTGAGCTCTACCTCTCCCTCTTCAAGATACTGGCGTAGTATACGTTTGCCCTCCTCTATGACGGGCTGCTGCTCGCGGCGCAGAGCCTGGCGGAGAGTGGTGAGCGCACGTGCCGAGGTGACAATCCCGAGCCATTCCTCCTTTGGCTTCTGCGACTGTGAGGTGAGCACTTCCACCTGGTCGCCGCTCTGGAGCTTGTGGGAGAGGGGTACCAGCTTGTGGTTGACCTTGCCGGCTATACAGTGGGTGCCTATCTGCGAGTGGAGTTCGAATGCCATGTCGAGCACCGTAGCCCCGTTGGGTAGGGTGATAAGCTCGCCTTTAGGGGTGAAAACCACTATTTCCGAAGCAAATAGGTTGAGCTTCAGTGTGTCAAGGAAATCGAGTGCGTTGGGCGTAGGGTCGTCAAGGATATCTTTGATGGTGCGGAGCCATACGGTAAGTTCGCTCTCTTCATCGCCTTCGCCAATCTTGTATTTCCAGTGCGCGGCAAACCCCTTTTCGGCTATTTCATCCATGCGGCGTGAGCGGATCTGTACCTCCACCCAGTTGCCATCAGGACCCATTACGGTAAGGTGAAGCGCCTGATAGCCATTGGCCTTGGGGTTGACCACCCAGTCGCGCACACGGTCGGGGTGCAGGCGGTAGAGGTCGGTTATCGCACCGTATATGGCCCAGCAGAGGCGTTTTTCATCGGCACGGTCATCGCAGTCAAATATGATGCGCACGGCGTACAGGTCATATACCTCCTCGAAGGGTACATGCTTCTTCTCCATCTTGCGCCATATCGAGTAGACGGATTTCACACGGGCCTTGGCCTCGTAGGTGATGCCTTGTTCGCGGAGTTTTTCCTCCACGGGCGATATGAAGTCGCGGAACACGTTGAGGCGATGCTCCTCCGTGTCGGCGATATTGCGTGCTATCTGAGCGTAGGCTTCAGGATGCTCATATTTGAAGCTCAGGTCCTCGAGCTCGGTCTTGATGGTATAGAGGCCGAGCCGGTGAGCCAGAGGGGCGTAGATGTAAAGCGTTTCGCCTGCTATCTTGTACTGCTTGTTGACCGCCATGGAGCCGAGGGTACGCATGTTGTGCAGGCGGTCGGCCATTTTGATCAGTACCACACGTATATCCTCGCTCATGGTAAGCAGGAGCTTACGGAAATTTTCGGCCTGGGCCGATGCCTTGTCGCCGAAAATACCTCCGGATATCTTTGTCAACCCTGATACGAGCTGTGCAATCTTGGGACCGAACTGCTGCTCAATATCCTCAACGGTATAGTCAGTATCTTCCACTACGTCGTGCAGTAGAGCCGCGCATATCGATGTGGAGCCGAGCCCCATTTCGCGGCTCACTATCTTGGCTACCGCGATAGGATGGAGAATATAGGGCTCGCCTGAGCGCCGGCGGACTCCGGCATGGGCCTTGCGGGCAAATTTGAAGGCACGCTCTATTATCTCCACTTTTTTACGATGGTTGCTACTTAGGTAGCCGGCCATAAGATCCTTGAATTCGGCATCGACGATGGCGGCTTCTTCATTTAAGGCTGAACGTGTGTAATCAGTAGTCATATCACAAACTTACGTAAAATCTGCCATTATTCAAAACGCTTCGCAGCGTAAAGAAATAAAAAAATCATGCCCTCTTTGCCGTTATGATGTAATCGCGTCAAGTACGGAAGAAAAATCGTGTCAAGTACGGAAGTAAAATCGTGTCAAGTACGGAAGCGAAATCATGTCAAGTACGGAAGCAAAATCATGTCAAGTACGGAAATTAAAGCGAATTTATTAGGTGTAATATGTTGAAATTATTATCTTTGCTGATAAAATGAACGTCTATGGAAGATTATCGACCCAGAATACTTGATGAAATACTGAATGAAGAGCTTGAAGCAATGGGAGCAGTGTTGCTTGAAGGGCCTAAGGCATGTGGTAAAACCACTACGGCAGAACAGGCTGCCGGCAGTGTTATTTACATGGATGATCCTATGCGGAGAGGGCAATATCTTCAGATGGTGGAAACGGATATCAGCTATATTCTTTCCGGGACTACGCCACGTCTTATAGATGAATGGCAGATTGCTCCAAGGATATGGGATGCGGTGCGCTTTGAAGTAGATCATAGAAGAAAGGACGGACAGTTTATACTGACAGGGTCCGCGGTTCCGACCAAGGATGACAAGGAGGAGATGAAGCATACCGGTACCGGTAGGATATCGTGGCTCAGAATGAGGCCTATGTCGCTTTGGGAATCAGGAGAGTCGTCCGGTGAAGTCAGTTTGTCTTCATTATTCAGCCACGCTGAAGCGCTTTCTGTAAGAGGTGAGAATAAGCTGAAGCTTACGGATATTGCTTTCCTGACGTGTCGCGGGGGTTGGCCCAAGGCTGTGGATAAGGGGGAGTCAAAGTCGGCACTGCGTTCGGCAATAAACTATTACGAAGCAATAGTGCGTACAGACATATCGCGGGTTGATGATGTGGAACGTGATGAACAAAGGACACGTAGAATCATGAGATCATATGCCCGACATCAGGGGGCTCAGGTCAGTGCTAAGGCAATCCTTGATGATATTGCTGACAATGATGTGATGGAATTGAGTGACAAGACAGTTTATTCATATATAAATGCCCTGAAGAGTATTTTTGTAATAGAGGATATGCCGGCATGGAATCCGAATTTAAGGAGTAAATCTGCAATACGAAGTTCCGACACACGTTACTACATAGATCCCTCAATAGCTTGTGCTGCGTTGGGACTTGGTCCGGATGATTTGGTAAATGATTTGAATACTTTCGGACTATTGTTTGAGTGTCTGTGTGTGCGCGATTTAAGGGTATATGCACAGTCACTGGATGGAATGGTCTATCACTTCCGTGACCGGACAGGACTGGAATGTGATGCTGTGGTACATCTCCGTAACGGCAGTTATGGCTTAATAGAGATAAAGCTTGGCGGCGACAGGCTTATTGATGAAGGCGCGAAGAATCTGAATACATTGAAAGAGCGTATTGACACGACCAAGATGAAATCGCCGTCATTCCTTATGGTATTGACCGCTGTAGGTGACAATGCTTATATAAGAACTGACGGTGTTATAGTGGTTCCTATCGGTTGCCTGAAGAATTAGTGCCGGGGAAGGGATATGAAAAAAGGGTAAGCTAACTACATCGCACCGCTCAACCCGGTACCGCTGCTTCGGTCAAGATCTGACGGAGTTCCCGGGGAGCTGGTCGTGTAGGACTTACCCGGGCACAAAGGTAGTGATTTTTTCTTTCGATGCAAAATTCTGACTGAAAAAGCGTAAAAAAGCGCACCTCCAAGGGTGCGCTTTTCATGAATAAGGTATGTAGGGGATATCTTCGCTTATTTTTTGCTGAGGGCGTCAAGAATTGCGGCCTTGTATTTAGCTTCGTCGCGCAGGTCGGGGCGTCCGGCGGCGTTGCCCTGACGGTCAACGAGTATGTAGTAGGGTATGCCGTCGGTTTTGAAGCGGTCATGTATAGGGCGGATCTGCTCAGGTGTAAGGCGATAGTGAAGACCTTTGATACCGGGAATCATATTGTAATATTTAAGCGTGGGAGAGGATTCATCGGCTATGTATATCCAGACAATATCCTCGGAGCTCAGGTCGGTTGACTTGCCGGGTTCATGCTGGGCCAGAGCTGCACGGCAGGGGCCGCACCATGTGTTCCAGAGGTCAACCACCACTACCTTGCCTTTATGCGGGGCTATT
The DNA here is from genome assembly GCA_910586895.1 of uncultured Muribaculaceae bacterium. Taxonomy (GTDB): domain Bacteria; phylum Bacteroidota; class Bacteroidia; order Bacteroidales; family Muribaculaceae; genus Paramuribaculum. Next base: position 263,454 of record CAJUIW010000002.1, read on the forward strand.
ATTGCATCGAATATGCTGTCGGTAGCTACATCCGGAGTAGGCTGTGACAGAGAGAAGTCAACGCCGGCAAGCTGACTCTTGATATCATTGTTGCGCGATTCGACAGCTTTGGCATATACCGGGCTTGAGAGCGTACGTAGTGAGTCAATCTCAGCATCGGTCACTGTGCCGTTATTGGCCTTGTTGAACAGGATTGAGAAGGCGCGCATGTCATCGATATTCTTAGCGTTGACTCCGGCCTTGGTCCATTCTGTGGATTTCAGGTCGTTGTATCTGTAAGAACCTTTGGCGAACATCAGGCGGTAGTCGTTGGGGTCAACCATTGATGCTATCTTGCGGTAGTGCTCGGGCTTAAGTTCAGTTTTGATTGAGTCCTTGGGAACGTCCTGTCCGTAGCAGTTGTGCTTGATCCAATATGTGAGGCGGGCAAGTGCCTTATAGTCATCAATGGCGTTCAGAAGGTCGTTGCTAAGATTTATGGTGAAAAGATCTTTCTGAAGAGGAGTGAGCGATTTATCAGCTTTGACTTCGGCAATTGTAGTGTTGTATTTGTTGATTACGTCATTGACGTATTCATCGCCTGTCATGTGGTAGTCGGCGAATCGGCCTGAGCGCATATTGAGTCCGTAATATTTATCGGAATAGAGGGCTTTGTCAATGGGATAGTAGCGTCCTGTGTGCCAGAATGCGGGTTCTCTGCTGGGGGTATAGCCGGGACGTTCCTCCATGGCCCAGCGGCCTGAAAGATTGCAGTCGGCGTATATATCTATATTCTCGCCGGGGGCTATCGTGGCTCCGCCGCTGATGGATATCTTGTCGTCAATGCGGTAGAAGGCTATGTAGCCCGGTCCATATTGCATGAATTTTACGGTTCCAACTCCGTTTTCATCAACTTGCACCGGGGGCAGGTCGTTTGTCTGGCCGCCGATATGGTTGATAAAGTAATTGACTGTGGAACCCATGTCGGGGGTGTAGTTGAGCAGATGTATTCTTACCGTTACGGAATCCACATCCATGACGGGCATCGGAATCTTAGTCATCTTGCTCTCTTTGGCCAGTGCTTTCGGTACGCCTGCCGGCATGGGGCATTGCTTGAGGCCTGTAAGGTCAATATTCCAGATAGCCCAGCCGGTTGAATTGTCAGATTCCTTGAAGTTTATCGTTTTAGTGTCGGCGGGGATGGGCTGGAAATAGAGTATGAAGTCAGATTCGCCGGTTTCGGACATGTAGTGGTGCTCGCCAAGTTCTATTCCGCTTGCGCCCTTGATATAATACTGCTTGCCGTTGGCCTCGATGAATGATTCGGGCGATATGGTTATCCACCATTTGGGGCGGAACTTGACATGGGCATGTAGAACGGTAGATGTGTCGGTGATTTCGATGCGTCTGAAATCAAGAGTGGAATTAGATACGTTGGTGACTCCGAGAAGCGGATTCTCAATCACCTTTGTCGCAGCCATACTGCAGAAGAATGTGAGTAGAGCTGCAGCTGTAAGAAGAATTTTGTTCATGATATGTGAGGTGCGTTATTGATTGGTATATAATAGAAAGACGGATTAAGATGCATCCTGTGACAAAAATAGCGAAAAAATAGCAAAAAAATCAGCACACCATGATTGATGTGCTGATTTATAGGTAATAGAGTATATTCTATGTAGGTTATTTCACTTCCCAGGTTTCGCCGGCAAGGATCATGTCGCGCAGGGAGGTGAAGCCTTTCTTGGCTACAACTTCTGATACCTGACGGTGAACCTCGTCATTGTAGGTCAGTGAGTCGACATCGCGGATTACTCCGAGTGCCAGCGGGAGGTCATATCCGTCCATCATGGCAAGCTGCTGATGGAGGAAGTTGGATGTGGTGTGGGCGTCATGCACCAGCACATCGTCCATAGTGTAGCCATCCTCACCAACAGTGACAGCCTTGAGGAGGAATCCGTCGCGTACGAGGCCCTTTTCGAGGTTCTTGCCGAAGAGCATCTTCTTGCCATGTTCGAGGTGGATGGTGCGTTCGGCACGGAATTCGCGGTCAGTGATATAATTGTGGATGCCGTTGTTGTAGATCATGCAGTTCTGGAGAATCTCCACAACTGATGTTCCGTGGTGGCGTCCGGCGGCTGCGAGCACTTCCTGCGATATCTTGAGCTCCACGTCGATGCTGCGGGCAAAGAAGTTGCCGCGTGCACCGAATACGAGTTCTGCCGGGATGAAAGGATCCTCGGTGGTTCCGTAGGGTGATGATTTTGATACAAAACCACGGTCGCTTGTGGGTGAGTACTGTCCCTTGGTCAGACCGTAGATTTTGTTGTTGAACAGCAGCATGTTGATGTCGATGTTGCGGCGCACGGCGTGGATGAAGTGGTTGCCGCCGATGGCGAGTCCGTCGCCGTCGCCTGAAATCTGCCATACTGTCATTTCGGGGTTCGCTACCTTGAAACCTGTAGCTATGGCAGCCGCACGTCCGTGGATTGTGTGGAAGCCGTAGGTATTCATGTAGTAGGGCAGACGTGATGAACAACCTATACCTGAAATGACGGCCGTCATGTGCGGAGGAACGCCGAGTTCGGCCATTGCCTTGTGGAGGCAGTTGAGAATAGCATGGTCACCGCAGCCTGCACACCAGCGCACGGGCTGGTCACTCTTATAATTGGCGGGAATATATTTGATATCTTCCATAGGTTATTTCTCCATTATGTTGGTTACTGCATTGACCACTTCTTCAACGAGGAAAGGCTGGCCCTGAACTTTGTTGATGCGGGATATGTTGACCTGCGGGAATTTGCCCTGCAGATAGTCGGCGAACATGCCGGTATTCAGCTCGGCTACAATCACTTTCTTATAGCGCGACAGCACCTCTCCGGTATTGGCGGGCAGAGGATTGATGTAGCGGAAGTGGGTGAAGGCTACCTTATGGCCGGCGGCGTTCAGCTCGTGAGCCGCAGTGCGGAGATGTCCGTAGGTTCCACCCCATCCGAGCAGCAGTGTGTCGGCATCATCCGGACCGATTACCTCGAGGCCGGGGATATCGTTGGCTATCGCTGCAATCTTCTCACGGCGGGTGTAGACCATGCGTTCATGGTTCAGCGGGTCAGTGCTGATGGCACCTGTGGTGTAGTCCTTTTCCAGACCGCCAAGACGGTGGGTGAGGCCTTCGGTGCCGGGGATAGCCCAGTAGCGTACCTTGTTGTCCTCGCGGCGGTCATATGGGCGCCATGATCCTTCGGCCACTTTTTCGGCAGGTACATACGGGGGCTTGATTTCGGGATAGTCGCTTGCTTCGGGCACGCGCCATGCTGAAGAGCCGTTGCCGATGAAGGCATCGGAGAGCAGGATGACGGGAGTCATGTGCTCGATGGCTATGCGTGAGGCTTCGAATGCCATGTCAAAGCAGTCAGTGGGCGATGTGGGAGCCACTACGGCAACAGGGCTTTCACCGTTGCGTCCGTAGAGGGCCTGCATCAGGTCAGTCTGCTCAGTCTTTGTGGGGAGTCCTGTCGAGGGTCCGCCACGCTGCACGTCGATAACCACCAGCGGAAGCTCGGCGATGACAGCCAGACCGATGGCCTCGCCTTTGAGAGCCAGACCGGGGCCTGAGGTTGATGTCACGGCGAGATGTCCGGCAAATGAAGCGCCGATGGCAGAGCATACGCCAGCTATTTCATCCTCCATCTGGAGCGCTTTCACGCCGAGGTCCTTGCGCTTGGCAAGTTCATGGAGAATATCGGTGGCGGGGGTGATGGGGTAGCTGCCGAGGAAGAGGGGACGTCCGCTCTTCTCAGAAGCCATGATGAGGCCCCATGCGGTGGCGGTGTTGCCGTTGATGTCGGTGTAGACACCGGGGCATGCCTTGGGCGATTCAATGCGGTAGGTGCTTACAGAAGCATGTATGTTATGTCCGTAGTTGAAACCGGCGTCAAGTACCTTGGCGTTAGCTTCGTAGATGGCAGGCTTCTTGGCAAACTTGTTGCGCAGGAAGTTGAGCACGCTTGACATAGGACGGTCAAAGAGCCAGCATACAAGGCCGAGTGCAAAGAAGTTGCGGCACTTGAGGATGGCTTTGTTGTCAAGTCCTGATTCAGCGAGCGCGGCCTTGGTCATTGAGGTGACGGGCACTTCAAGAATCTGAGCCTTGATGTCGAGTTCAGTGAACGGATCGAGCGTCTTGAACATCGCTTTCTTGAGGTCAGCTTCCTTGAATGAATCAATGTCGACGATTATTACACCGCCATGTTTCACATGCTTGACGTTCTGCTTGAGGGCAGCCGGATTCATGGCTACCAGGACGTCGCATTTGTCACCGGGGGTATGTACGTTTGTTCCCACGCTTACCTGGAAGCCAGATACGCCTCCAAGAGAGCCCTGAGGGGCACGGATTTCAGCCGGATAATCAGGGAAGGTGGAAACCTGATTGCCTAATCCCGCGCTGACATTGGTGAAAATGTTTCCCACGAGCTGCATGCCGTCGCCGGAGTCGCCGGAGAAACGCACCACTACCTTGTCAAGGGTTTTGACATTAGTTTCTTCTAACATTTTTGCTATATTTATACGAAATATTTGTGTTTAATGGTATCAGTACCTCATTTCTGAGGTGATGTGGCAAAGATATTGAATAATTATGATTTGGCAATATGATTCTGTTATTTTTGACCGAAGCGGAGCGATTTTCCTCTTACTGTTGAGAAAAGCACCCCATGCCGGTAAGCCTGACGTCCGTTAACCCATGTGATATCCACGCGGTTGTTGATGGAGAGTCCGCTCATTGGGGTCCAGCCGCACCTGCTTATGGCCCACTGGTCAGTGATGGTGTATGGCTCGCAGTCGTCGTCAAGAAGCACAAGGTCGGCATAATAGCCCTTGCGTATGAATCCGCGGCGGTCAATGCCGAAGAGCAGTGCCGGATTATGGCAATAGGCCTGCACTATCCGTTCAACAGTGAAGATGCCTTCCGACACGAGTTCCATCATGACCGGCAGGGCAAACTGTATGAGAGGCATTCCTGATACGGCTGTCAGGGCAGTGCCGCGTTTCTGGGCAAGCAGATGTGGGGCGTGGTCAGTGGCTATGGTGTCAATCACACCATCGGCAAGCGCCTGGCGCAGGGCTTCGCGGTCGGCCGGACGTTTGATGGCCGGATTACATTTTATGCGTGCTCCGAGCATGGCATACTGTTCGTCGGAGAATACAAGATACTGCGGGCATGTCTCGCATGTGATGCGCTTCTGATCCACGGGACCGGGGCTGAAGAGCTGCAGCTCGTCGGCAGTTGACAGATGCAGCACATGTAGCCGTGAATTGTGGCGGCGTGCCAGCTCAACGGCACGAGCCGTGGCGCGGAGGCACACATCATGGTTGCGTATCACTGGGTGGAACTCTATCTCAAGCTCCTCGCCGTAGCGGTCAATCACTGCCTTGCGGCGCTCGGCTATCAGCTGCTCATCCTCGGCATGTACGGCTATAAGGGCAGGCACCTCGGCAAATATCCGCTCCACGGTATCCACTGAATCAACAAGCATGTTGCCGGTTGATGACCCCATGAAGAGCTTCACGCCGGCTATCTCCGTATAGTCAGCTTTCAGGAGCTCATCGATATTGCTGTTTGTAGCACCGATGAAAAATCCGTAGTTGGCCATCGATACTTCTGCCGCACGCTGCTTCTTGGCTTCCAGCGCCTCGATACTTACCGTGGGTGGCACGGTGTTGGGCATGTCGATGAATGAAGTGACTCCTCCCGCCACGGCTGCACGGCTTTCAGTCACCATGTCGGCCTTTTCTGTGAGTCCGGGATCGCGGAAATGTACATGCTCGTCAATGCATCCGGGCATCAGCAGGCGCTCGCGGGCGTCAATTACCGTAGGTACAGCCTCAATCAGTTCGCGGGGAGCATCCCTTTCGCCTACTTCGGCTATCATCTCACCATCAATCAGGACATAGCCCATGAATATACGCCCTTCGTTGACAATGCGGGCGTTATATATCAGTTGCTTTTCAGGATTTTGAGCTGTCATATCGCGGGAATTTTTTGAACCAACTTGACACTTTCAGGCGAATCACACCGAATACAGCCTCGCTGAATATGCCGCTTGACATCTTGCTTGTGCCGAGCACACGGTTGACGAATATGATTGGCACTTCCTTGATTTTGAAACCGCACTTGTAGGTGGTAAACTTCATCTCTATCTGGAATGCGTAGCCTTTGAAGCGGATGTTGTCGAGCGGAAGCGTGGCAAGCACACGGCGGGTGTAGCATACGAATCCGGCGGTGGTGTCACGTACCGGCATGCGCGTGATGATGCGTACATAGGCCGATGCATAATATGACATCAGCACACGTCCCATCGGCCAGTTGACCACGTTGACGCCTGTAAGATAGCGTGACCCAATGGACATGTCGGCTCCCTCTTCGGCACACGCCTTATATAATGCCATAAGGTCATTCGGATTGTGTGAGAAGTCGGCGTCCATTTCAAATATGTATTCGTAGTGCGGACGTTCGAGGGCCCACTTGAAGCCGGTGATGTAAGCGGTGCCGAGTCCGAGCTTGCCGGTCCGTTCCACCAGATGCACGCGTCCGGTGTACTGCTTCATTTTGTCGCGCACTATTGATGCGGTACCGTCAGGCGAACCGTCGTCAATGACCAGTACGTCGAATTTACGGGGCAGATTCATCACCGCATCAATGATGGCGGCGATGTTCTCTTTTTCATTATAGGTGGGGATGATTACCACACTGTCGGATACTTCCATGTCAATGGTAGCTATCAAGGGATTTAGAATTTATATGTTGCGCCAACAAGTCCGGTCACTCCGCGTGCGGGTACGTCGCCTATCAGAAGATACTTCGACCCGAGGAGGTTGGATGCGTTGGCAAATGCGCTCCACTGCGAGTTGATGCGGAAAAGGAGCGACAGGTTGAGGTCGCGTGCGCATCCGAGTGACTGATAGGTGTAATAGTCGCCTATGGCCGGGTCGGTGGTGGCGTGATAGTCAATGACGGAGCGTCCTGTACGGAGGGTGTAGCCTACGGTTACATCAAGAGGCTTGATGGGGGTCACTTTCAGCTTGCCTTCGAATACGCTTTTGGCGCGGTCGTGCCAGAGATAATATCCTTTGTCGTATTTCTGCGGTGCACCCTCGTAGCTGAGATCTATGGATGCTATGTCGCGGTAAGCATAGCCTGCAGCGGCGCGCCAGTGGAAGCCTTTGAGGTTGACGGGCGCAAAGAACATGGCATTGTCAAAGCGCTGTATCTGGGTGATCAGCCCTGCGGTAGGTTCGCGGAATTTTCCTGCATACACAGGCATAAGCCAGTCGTTGGCACGTGCATAGCCTCCGCTTATCTCGGCGTACAGTCCGTTCCATGTGCCGAAAGTGATACCGGCATCAAGGGTGAGAGGAATGTGCGAGTTGGCATAGGCTAACGACGGCTGTGCGTAGGGGGTGACGTTGAACAGTGAGAGCAGGGAGTTCTGATGTTCGCCTCCGCCTGCCTTGGCATAGATGGCGAATATCTTGGCCGGTTTCCATGTGACCTGTGCGGCGGGGGCAATGTGGAATACCTTGCCCGAATTGAATGTGAAGTCAACGCGTGCGCCCAGATCAATACGGAAATTGCGGTGGTCAAAGCGGTAGTAGGGGCGGAACGACAGGAGAGCGTGGGTATATGAACCGTCGTCGGCGAAGAGATAGTGATTCTCGCTCATGGAGAAACCGGCTACAGAACGCCGTCCGTAATTCAGGAGGCTGAATTCGCCGTCAATACCGACAGAAGAGGTGCCGTCCATATCCACACGTGTGGCGCCGTTGATTTTGAACATGTTCTCACGCACCGGCCGATGGTTGTCGCGCGGTGTGATGTCGTTCAGTATCGTGTTGCCGTAGCCGAAGTGACTGTATTGCGCTCCGGCGGTGAAGAAGTACTTGTCAGTAGTGGTGGAGAATGCGGCGGAGATATCTGCACGACGCATGTTCTGCGGCAGGAAATGTGTGCCGTCGGGCATGCTGTAGCGGGCGGCGGTGAAGTCAGCTCCGGCATCGATGAACGAATGTTTTCCCACGGCCTGATGTAGCGTGAGGTCAAGCGTGACGGTATTGTTGCGTATTATCCGCTTGTCGGCATTCTCAGCTACACTTTCGTAGCTCGGATAGTAGCCATGGTAGGCCGAGCCGTTGTACTGCAGGAATCCGCTCAGTCGGGTGTGGTCGTTGTCAATGAATTTATATCCGGCCACCGCTCCGATATTGGTCAACGGGAAATATCCGAGTCCGGCATATCCGCGGTAAGGCGATGTGTAGAGGGTGTCGGCAAAAGCGGCAGGCTCCAGTGTGGATATGGTACCCGGAATCGATATGCTTACCGGACGAGCGCTGTAGCCGAGTCGCTTCGGTGTGATGGTAGGAAGCTTTATGGCCGGAGCATAATAGGGGCGTGTCACGTCGCGGTACTCCGGAACAGCCTCGTGTTCCACAGTTATCTCCTGTTCAAGGCTCTGGGCGCTGGCACCCAGTGAGGCCGCCAAAATCAGGGCGGCTGATATGATGCGTAGTTTCATAAGCGTTATTTTTTAGTCAGGCGCTGGTCAATCATCTGGAATATTTCGGCTTCGCTGCCGGGGTAGTTTGTGCGCAGGCTGCGCAGATATTCATCGGCCTCAAAGTCGTTGCCCTGTCGGCGGAGCACATCGCTCAGTACGATGAACCCGCGGGCCAGCCAGTACTGGTGGGGGGGATTGGCGTTGATGAATGTATCGATGCTCTTGCGTGCCTCGTCGGTCTTTCCGGAGTCGAGGAGGCTCTGGGCCAGGTATACGGCACTCTGTGAGCCGAAGATATTGTTGACGTCAGGAGCCAGTTCTTTCCATATTGCGCGGGCCTGGTCAGCTTTGCCTATGCGCTGCAGTGCGAGCGCCTCGCTGAAGTTGATTTCAGGCATGTCGTTGCTTCCGGCAGCTGATGATGACTTGAGCTTCTCAGCTGTGGCAAGGGCCTCGTTGTAGCGTCCGAGCTCAAGCGAGGTGCGGAGAATGCCGAGGCGGGCATCGGTAATGGTGCGGCTTCCGGAGGCGCGTTTTTCGATGTTGCGGTATGTCTCAAGCGCTATCTCTCCTTTGCCGAGGGCGGCTTCGGAGTCGGCTTTGAGCAGCATGGCGTCCTCGGCCACTTCGGAGTCGGGATGATTCAATATGATTTCGGACGCATATTCTATAGCTTTGGCATGATTGCCCTCTTCGGCGGCGGCGTCAGCCATATAGAACATGGCCTGCGCCTTATATGTGCCGTTGGGGTACTGACGCAGATATTCGGCCATTGATTTGGAGTTGCCGGTGTTGACATAAAGGTTCTCAGCGCTCTGGAACGCAGCTTCGTCAAGTTCCGAAGGATTGAGCTGAGGAGCGTTGGGCACGGTGTTGAGGAACGAGCTGAACTCCTGCAGGCGTCCGTCGTCGGCGTATATGCGTTTGAGGTCGTCAATGGCCACGCGGGCTTCATCGCTTGTGGGATATGTGAGTATGATATCCTTGTATGAATCAATGGCAGCATTGCGGTCGCCGGCATTCAGATAGGTTATGGCGAGCTGCAGATAACCCTGTCGGCCGTAAGGGCTGGTGGGGTATTTTGTCACGAGCTGACGGTAGGTGTTGACCGCATTGTCAATCTCACCGAGAGTGGCGTAGGCCTCAGCCTTGTCAAGCATGGCTGCCGGAACGAGCGATGACGACGGGAACCGTGACATCATATTGTCAAGCTCCTTGATCTTGTCGCTGTTGCGGCCCTGAAGTCCGCTCATCACCGCACTCTGGTAGAGGGCATAGTCGCCTGCTTCAGGATTGGTGTTGTAGGCTTTGCGGTAAGCAGCATTGGCGGCCGCAAAGTCCTGAAGCTGATAGTGGCAGTCGGCGGCGCGGTTGTAGGCATCGGTAAGCATGGCCTTATCCGGTTTGGCATCAATCACGCGGTTGAAGTTGGTGAGCGCATTGCTGTACTGCTGCTGTTTGTAGCGGGTGTAGCCGAGGTCGTAATATGCAAGCGTATGGTTCGGGTCGGATGCCGGTGTGGCTGATGCAAATTCCAGATACTGGTCGGCGGCGGTGTCATAGCGGCCGAGCTTGTAGTTGCAGTCGGCGCTCCACAGGAGGCTCTGCCTGCGGATATCCTCTGAGGCGCCTGTACGGGCTTCGGTGAAGAATTTGAGAGCCGATTCGGGGCGTCCGGCGGCATATTCGCGTGTGCCGAGTTCAAATAGTATGCGCTGTTTGGCTTTCAGCACGGCAGCCGAGGGGTTTGACATGCGGTTGATGCTGTTGAGGGCGGCCTCGAAGTCATTGTCGGACATGTAGCCGTTGATGAGGCTTTCCTGCACCTGGGCCGCGTAGCTTGAGCGGGGAAAGCGCTTCAGGAAGTCCTCAAGCATTGAAACGGTGTTGCCGAACGGTACACGGCCTCCATCCATACGGGCCACGATGTAGTTGTAGAAGGCCACTTCGGTTATCGAGGGGTCCTCGTTGAGGGTGTAGGCTTTCTCAAATGCGAGCAGGGCACCATCGTGGTTGCCGAGCTTCACATATGCCTGGCCGAGATAGAGGTAAGCGCTCTGGGCCAGTTTGCCTTCGCCGGTCACAGCTTTCTGAAGCAGCTTGACGGCATCGTTCCAGTTGCCCTGGTTGAACTCGTTGACGCCGAGTATGTAGAACGCCGATGGGCTCACCTCGGTGGCCTCGGCGGCATAGCGCCAGAGATAGGGGAGCGCTTCATCGGTACGGCCGAGATTGTAGAGGCTTTCGCCTGCTATGCGGTTCATCTCCGGAATAAACTGCGGAACCTCGCCGGCGGCGATTGTTTTCTTGGCCAGTGCGAGAGCCTGGTCATAATCCTCGTAAAGGAAGTAGATCTGACTCATGTAATAGTCAGCGGCGGTGCCCGGCTCCTTAGAGGTGTCGACGGTCTTGAACATACTTAGGGCCGCAGCGTAGTCGCGGTCGGCATAGGACATGTAGGCCATGTAGAAACGGGCGGCGTTGCCATACTCGCGGGTGCCGGTAAGCTTGCTGAACAGCGGGCGGGCCTTCAGATTCTCACCGAGCATCATCAGTGAATAGGCACGGCGGTATATGAGGTCCTCGGCCCGGTTGGCGGTGAGTGCCTCGGTGCCTACTTCGGCATATATCTCAAGAGCTTTGGCGTAGTTGCCACGGGTAAAGTGGTAGTCACCCATGCTCATGGTGACATCCTGACAGCGTGGTGACGCCGGGAAGCGTTCTATGAAATCCTTCAGGAGGTCCAGCGCTTCGTCATCGCCGGAGTGGAGTGTGGCCATGGCCAGATAATAGCTTGCCGTTTCGCTCTGTTCGGCTGTAACCGTGAAATGGCGCAACTGCAGCAGCTGGTCGATGCATCCGTTATAGTTGCGGTCATTGTACATACCTATGCCTCTGGTGAAAAATCCGTCGGCTTCCGGCGAGTTGATTCCGGCCGAGGCGCCTGCTGCGGACAGAAATAATCCGGCAGCGGCAAGCGAAGTTATGATGGGTCGTTTCATTGTGTTCATTCCGTAGTATGGGATTTAGCTACAAAGATAGGGTGAATTCACGGTATGGCATTGCGCAATCGGGCAAAAAAACAGATGAAAATGGAAATTTTTCTAAAAATATTGAAATAATTCCATATTTCGTCAGGTTAAAGTAACTTTGCAGTTGTATGAAGAATAGTTCAACTACCCGGATGATGCGCCTGGTGGCTGCATCGGCTGCAGGCGTGCTGCTTGCGGCATGCGCCAGTATGGGGCGTCCGGAAGGGGGCGCACGCGATGTTGAGCCTCCGGTATATGTACGGGCCACGCCTTCAATGAATGCCCTGAATGTGAACAAGGGGCGTATATCCATAGAGTTTAACGAAAATGTGCAGCTGAAGGACCAGCTGACGAAGGTGGTGGTGTCGCCGGCTCAGGTGATACAGCCTCAGGTGATGGCTGTAGGGCGGCGTGTCAACATCACTCTCCGTGATACACTTGTCCCCAACACGACATATACCATTGACTTCTCCGATGCCATAGCTGACCTCAACGAGGGTAACGAACTTGACGGTTTTGCCTACGCATTCTCTACCGGACCCACTATCGATACACTGCAGATATCGGGCATGGTGTTTGAAGCGGCTACTCTCGAACCTGCCCAGGGAATGATAGTGGGTGTCTACAGCAATCTCAGCGATACCGCTATCACCACTCTGCCCCTTGAACGAATCACAAAGACTAATCAGCTCGGACAGTTCACGATACGCAATCTGAAAGAGGGCACTTACCGTATATTCGCTCTCAATGATCAGAACCGCGACTATAAGTGGGACCGCACTGAGGATGTGGCATTTTACGACATGACCATAACTCCTACGGCCGAGCGTGTCACTGTGGCCGACACACTCAAGAACAGCGAGGGCGCTGACTCGATAGTGCATCATGAAGTGACCCGATTCTATCCGAATGATATACTGCTGACATGGTTCAATGAAAACTACAAGTCGCAATATCTGCAGAAATATGAACGTCCGCAGCGCACACAGCTGAATATCACTATGGGCGCTCCCGCTGAATATCTTCCTACCATCACGCTTCTCAACGACCCGGAGCAGCCGCGCTATGACATAAGCCGGTGGAGTGTGCTCAACGCTTCGGCAACACTCGATACACTCCAGTACTGGATTACCGACAAGCGGGTGCAGGATATGGATACCCTTTTGATTGAAGCGCGATATCAGAAGACTGATACTCTTGATCAGCTGAGCTGGACCACCGATACTCTCAAACTGACTCTGCGCGGAAATGCCAAGAAGAAGGCGGAGGAGAAGAAGAAAAAAGATAAGAACGATACCATTCCGGAGCCAACGCCGCTGATGTCGGTGTCCATAGGCGGGACCACTCAGGAGGTGAACATGCCTCTGTTGCTTAAGTCGAGCAGTCCGATAGTGGACTTCAATCAGGATGGAGTACATATGTCGATTCTTGAGGATACGCTATGGGTGGATGTCGATCCGCCGCGATTCGTCATGATCGATTCGCTCAAGCCTATGCTTATGGCGGCCGATTACAAGTGGGAGCCGGGACGCCGCTACACTGTGACGATCGACTCGCTTGCCATGACGGATGCCTTGGGGCTCCATAACAAGGATGTCAAACAGGAGTTTGCCACACGTGCCCTGGAGGATTACTCGTCGGTGACATTCACGCTTACCGATCTTAAGGAACCGGCTGTTGTAGAACTGCTCACCTCGCAGGATAAACCTGTGACACGCGCTACGGTCGTGGATGGCAAGGCTGTGTTCAAGTTCCTGCAGCCCGGCACGTACTATGCACGTATGTTTATCGACCGGAATAATAACGGTAAATACGATACCGGTGTGCTGCTTGACTCTGTACAGCCTGAGGAGGTATATTATTTCCCAAAGAAAATAGCTCTGAAAAAGAACTGGGATCTGGCTGACCAACCATGGAATATTTACGAATTCCCGGTTGACAAGCAGAAACCCACTGAGATAAAGAAGAACAAGCCTAAGCGTAAGGCCGGAGAGATTCCGGAAGAGCAGACGGATGAAGAGGATGAATATGAATACGATCCGAGCGATCCCTTCGGCAAGCGAAATAACCGCAACAACCGCAACAGTAACCGAAACAGCGGACGGTTGCCCCAGGTTGACCGCAATGCCGGAAATATCCGCGGGCTTAGATGATGAAAAATATAGTTTGATACACACAATCCATGAATGACATAGGCAGAAACAATAACAACACAAACACAAACGGGCATCAGGTACAGCGTGAGCTACCCTCGGACCCAACGCTGCGGCGGCTGCCGTGGTATCTGGCGTATGTGACCACGCTGCATGCCCAGGGGGTGGAATTCGTATCCTCCACCGCTATAGCAAAAGCTATCAATGTTGACGCATCGCAGATAGCCAAGGACCTGTCGGTGCTCGGACTGCGGGGTAAGACCCGTATAGGCTATGAAGTGCCGGCTCTTGAGAAGGCTCTTAATGATTTTCTCGGGTTCAGCCACATGCACCGCGCGGTGATAGTGGGCGTGGGCTCGCTTGGCGCAGCTCTTATAGCTGACCGCGGATTGTCGCGCTACGGACTGAACATAGTGGCCGGTTTTGATATCAATCCGGCAATAACGGGGCGCTCCATCGGAGGCGTGCCGGTGCTTGACATGGCTCGTCTGGATGAACTGAAAACGGTGTATAACGCAGAGATCGGTATAATAACCGTGCCGGTAGAGAGCGCCCGTGATGTGGCTGACAAGCTGGTGGATGCGGGTGTGAGCGCTTTGTGGAACTTCACTCCCGTGCGTCTGCGGCCGCGGCCCGGTGTGGCTATCAAGAATACATCTATTTACGCCCATCTGGCGGTGATGTACAAAAGGATGAAAGCAAGTGAAGACAGTAATATTTGATCCCGATACCCCATACGATGCTTCAGGGCTTCCATCGGTCACGCTTGTGGCTGATTCGGCTCTGGTAATGCCCGGACGTCCGCTGTTCCTACCGGATTTCTCACAGCATTGGCGTGGTATAGTGTACCTCGGGGTCAGGATATCGAAGCTTGGTAAGGGCGTGGCTCCGAAGTTCGCGCGGCGTTACTATGATGCTGTGTGCGCGGCATTTCATCCGCTGGCATTTTCCGATACGGGAGAGCGCATCGGAGCCGGATTTGCAGGGCTGTATGACGGAGCGGTGGTGCTCGGAAGTATGCTCGGAGCGGAGGAAGGTGCAGAATATATCGATATAGCATGTGGCCGGCAGACGTTGGCTGTGGATATGGCCGTGGTTGACAAGGCGGTATCGGCGGTAAGCTACTGGTCGACATTGAAGACGGGCGATATCATAATGGCTGCCGGAATGATGCTTGACGCTCCGCTTCGTGTGGGTGACATGCTTGAGGCTACCGTCAACGGCGCTCCTTCGCTTAAGGTTAAAATAAAGTAAGCATGCAATAAAGTGGGCATGCGGTCAGTTATATATCCATGAAAAAGACTGTAACTTACTCTCTGATTGCTGTGGCTATGATGCTTATGGCATCGCCGGCAGCTATGGCGCAGAAGGAGGATTTCAATCCGGTGCAAACCGGCGTGAATTCGCTTAATATAGCGCCTGACGCGCGTGGAGCCTCGATGGGCGACCTCGGCGCTGCTACCGATCCGGATGCCAATTCGCAATTCTGGAATCCATCAAAATATGCATTTGCCTACAGCCAGGGTTCGGTGTCGCTCAGCTATACTCCTTGGCTGCGAAAGATAGTAAACGATATATTTCTTGCCAATGTGGCGGGCTACTGGAAGCTCGGGTCACAGGACAATCAGGCTCTGAGCGCCTCACTCCGGTATTTCTCACTCGGTGAGGTGACCGACAATTACCCTGAGGGGTCAGGCTCGGCGCAGACGCTGAATCCTTACGAAATGTCATTTGACCTGGGCTATTCACGTAAGCTGTCGGAGAAATTCTCAATGGGCGTAGTGTTCCGCTACATATATTCCGACCTCGGATTCTCGGACAGTTATGCCGGCGACCAGAATACCGGAGCTTCGGCATTTTCAGCGGATATATCTGGCTACTACACCACTTATCCTATAATAGGACGGAATGAATGTCAGTTCTCATGGGGCTGGAATATCTCGAATATAGGCTCGAAAGTGTCATACAACAACGGTGAGAATCCGGCTTTCCTTCCTACTACATTGCGTCTGGGAACATCGTTTATGTTCCCGCTTGCCGATTATCATAATCTGGCTATTTCGGTGGATGCAAACAAGCTCCTTGTGCCCACGCGTCCGCGTGAGAAGGATTATGATATGTCCACCACCGAGGGACAGCGTGAGTACAACGATGCTCTTGAAAACTGGGAGAATATGTCGCCTATCACCGGTATATTCAAGTCGTTCAGTGATGCTCCCGGCGGATTTTCGGAAGAACTGAAGGAGATATCATGGTCGCTTGGTGCTGAATACAGCTATAATGACCAGTTCTTTCTCCGTGCCGGTTACTATTACGAAAATGCCATGAAGGGCAACCGCCAGTATTTCGGCATAGGTGCCGGATTTGCCATGAATGTGGTGCGTCTCGATGCCGCCTACATGCTTGCTACCGCCCAGACTTCACCTCTTGACCAGACACTGCGCTTCACCCTGACGTTTGATATGGACGGGCTGCGTGATATATTTGGAAAACGATGATGATACCTGATTTCAGAACCGGACTCGGCTATGATGTGCACCGTCTTGTAGAGGGGCGGCGCCTTGTGCTTTGCGGTGTGGAGATTCCCTATTCCCTCGGACTCTTAGGACATAGCGATGCCGATGTGGCGCTCCACGCCTTGTGCGATGCTTTGCTTGGTGCAGCTTCGATGCGTGACATAGGCTATCATTTCCCTGATACAAGCGCTGACTTCGAGGGAGCCGATTCAAGGGTGCTGCTCCGGAGGGTTGTTGAGCTGATAGCTTCGAAAGGCTTCAAGGTGGCTAACGTGGATGTTACAATCATAGCGCAGGCCCCGAAGATGGCTCCACATATCGAATTGATGATGACACGTGTGGCTGAGGATCTGGGTATTGAATCTGAACGTGTGTCAGTCAAGGCCACAACGACCGAGCGCCTTGGCTTTACAGGACGTGGCGAGGGTATAGCCGCGATGGCTACGGCCTTGATATACAAAGGTTGATATAAGGCGGGAAATTATATTGCGATACGGCGGGTTATCGAACCTGCTTTCAGCAGATATACACCGCGCTGCAACAGCTTGATACGGTATGTGCCCGGCTTCAATTGCTGTTGGGTGACGAGCTGACCGAGAATAGTGAAGATTTTTATGGAAGATGTCTGACGGACAGATATGTAGACATATCCTCCGCTGATGCCTAATGCCGATATGTCACTGTCGGCTGTTTCTTTGGCCACAATCTCACGCGGAAGGGCGTTGACGTCCTCCCATGTGGGCGATGACGCCGCCGATGCCTGTATCGAAACAACAAGCACAAGAGCCGTGAGTATGTGACGTAAAATCTTCATTCACCCCAAAATTACAAATTTTATTGCATCCTGCCAAACATGTGTCAGCGCGGGAGAAATTTATCGGTATCCTCACCGAGCCCGCGGCGGCGTGAATAGTCATCGCGCTGCTCACTGCTGATGCGTCCGGGAATGAAGTAACGCGACTGTGGATGGCCGAATATGAATCCGCTCACGGTGGCGGAGGGCTCCATTGCGCCATTGGGGGTTAGCGTTATGTCCATATCGCTGTAGTGTAGCAACTTGTCGGCAAGGAATACCAATGACTGGTCAGGCAGCGATGGATAGCCGATGGCGGGGCGTATGCCCTGATATTCGGCCCGAAGCAGACGGCGGCCGTTGTGCGGCTCATCGGGTGCGAATCCCCATAACAGGGTGCGTACGCGGTAATGCATCTCCTCGGTGGCAGCTTCCACCAGCCGGTGCGCAAGCGAGGATGCAAGCATCGAGGGGTATAGATCGCCGCTGTTCTCCCTGACGGCTATGAACTCACGCAGAGCAGGCGATATGGTGACGGCGAATAGCCCGATATGGTCATCTCCTGCCGGATCAATGAAGTCGGCAAGTGCGGGGCAAGGATTTCCGTCGTCAGTCTGTCGGCGCAGGGTTGGTACAAGCAGTTCGGCGGCGCTGTCGTCGGGCATGCTGATATAGATGTCATTTCCCTCGGAGCGTGCTCCGGCAAGCACCACGCGGTATTGCAGCGCGCATCCGGGGGCGGATGCCATAAGGTCAAGCATCCGTGAGGCTTCTTTCCATAGCTGCATTGCTTCGCTTCCTTTACCCCTCTGCGCTTCGGGCAGTGAGGCGAGCCATGCTGCTTTGCAGTGGTCGCATCCTGTAATGTCAGCCACTGCAGCGAGTGAGGCGTCGAGTCCCCAGGCTTTGAAGAGGGCACGGACGTTGATGCTGTCGCGCACATCGTTGATGGTGAGTTCTCCATCGATGACTCCGGTTCGGTTAGGCGCAGGGGCTTTCAGGGAGAAGTCAATGGTCGGGCGCCGGTTGTATGCTTCTTGGAGTGAGAGAAGCGGAGCTGATTCCGAGTGGCGGTCGCGGAGTCGCTGTTGAGCCTCCTTCAGCTCGTTTTCAGCCTGCTGGCATGTGGCACTGTTGATGAGGCGCCTTGCGACGGAGGGGAGCGATGCCGCTTCGTGGGTGTAGGCCACCGGTCCGGAATAATGCGGAGCTATCTTGATGGCGGTATGCTCTGCTGAGGCTGCGGCGCCGCCAATCAGCAGCGGTATGCGTAGGCCTCTCTCCTCCATCATCTCTGCCACATGGCACATTTCGGAAAGCGAGGGGGTTATCAGTCCGCTGAGACCTATGGCATCGGCATGGTTGGATGTTGCGGCATTTATGATATCGTCAGCTTCCACCATCACGCCGAGGTCAATCACGCGGAAGCCGTTGCACTGCATTACCACGCTTACTATGTTCTTGCCTATGTCATGTACATCGCCTTTTACCGTGGCAAGTATGATGGTCGGTGCGCCGGTGTCTGTTCCGGCTGACGAAGCGCTCTCTTTCTCTATAAGCGGGGTGAGGTGCTTGACGGCGCTCTTCATCACCCAGGCGCTTTTGACTACCTGGGGGAGGAACATCTCGCCCTTGCCGAACTTTTCGCCTACGCGGTTCATTCCGGCCATAAGCGCTCCTTCGATTACTGCCATTGCTGTACCGCTTTCAGCTACGGCGGCATCCACTGTCAGTTCAAGATTGGAGGTTGAGCCACTCACAACCATCTGCGTCAGGCGTTCTACAGCAGAGAGCGCGGTGGGCGCCGGGGCGGGAGCGGGAGCTTTCTGCCCTGATTTGGCCTCAAGCTCGCGTGTTTTTATTTCAGTGGCTATCTGTACAAGCCGGTCGGTAGCATCATCGCTGCGGTCAAACAGCACATCATCTATGGCATTGCGCAGCCCGGCATCAATGCTGTCGTAATCGAGCAGTGTGGAAGGGTTTATGATGGCCATGTCCATGCCGGCTTTTACCGCATGGTGCAGAAATACGGAGTGCATGGCCTCGCGTACAGTGTTGTTGCCGCGGAATGCAAACGACAGATTGCTGAGGCCTCCGCTCACACGAGCGCCGGGGAGATTCTCTTTTATCCAGCGGGTGGCGTTGATGAAGTCAAGCGCATACCGGCGGTGAGCGTCTATACCTGTGGCTATGGTGAGGATGTTGGGGTCAAATATTATGTCGGCGGGTGATACACCGGCTTGCTCGGTCAGGAGCCGGTAAGCTCTTTCGCAGATGCTTATACGGCGTTCAAAGGTGTCGGCCTGTCCCTCCTCATCGAATGCCATCACTACGACGGCTGCCCCCATATCGTGTATGTGGCGGGCTTTCTTGAGGAATATCTCCTCGCCCTCCTTGAGGCTGATGGAGTTGACCACCGGACGTCCCTGCACATGCTCCAATGCGGCTGTGATCACACTCCAGTCCGATGAATCGATCATCACCGGTATGCGTGTCAGTTCAGGTTCGGCTCCGAGGCGGTCGAGGAACAGGCATATCTCCTTTGAGGCGTTGAGCATGGCATCGTCCATGTTGATGTCAATAATGTCGGCTCCCGCCTTGATCTGGGAGCGTGCTATCTGCAGCGCTTCGTCAATGGATCCCTCCTTGATGAGGCGGAGGAACTTGCGGCTACCGGCTACATTGCAGCGTTCGCCTACTTTTATCAGACGGCACCCCTCGGGGAAGCTTGCGTCATCAAGTCCTGCGAGGCGCAGGGTAGTGCTGTCAGCTTCCTGCCATAGGCGTGGGGCATGCAGGGCGGCTTCGTCGGCTATGGCCTTTATATGCCCGGGGGTGGTACCGCAGCATCCACCAACGATGTTCAGCCGGCCTTCATTCAGCAGGGGGCTGAGCAGCGATGCCATGATGCGGGGCGTCTGGCTGTAGGCTCCGAGTGCGTCGGGGAGGCCGGCGTTGGGGTATGCGGCCACTGCTGCGGGCATATCGGAGATGGCAGTGATGAAGGGTATCATCTGCTCGGCTCCGAAGCCGCAGTTGAATCCTACGGAGAGAGGATGGATATGTGACGTTGAGGTGAAGAATGCCGCGGCTGACTGGCCTGACAGCGTGCGTCCGTTCTCGGTCAGGGTTACGGAGAGTGATACTGGGAGAAGGCGGCCGCAGTCGGTCATGGCGCGTCGGGCCGCAAATATGGCTGCTTTTGCGTTCAGGCCGTCGAATATGGTTTCGAGCAACAGGAGGTCCACCCCACCCTCGATAAGCGCTCTAATCTGCGTGTAATAGGCTTCTGAGAGCTGTGAGAAGCTTACGCTGCGGTCAGAAAGCGCGTTTGCCATGGCGAGTGACTTGCCTGAGGGGCCTACGCTACCAGCCACCCACACCTGCACGGGGGCGCTATCGGCTGCTTTGCGTGCCACTGTAGCGGCGGCGCGTGCAATGTCGGCAGCAAGGTGGCTCAGCCCGTAGTCGGCAAGTGAGATGGCGTTTGAATTGAAGGAGTTTGTCTCTATGATACGCGCGCCGGCATCAATGTAGCGCATGTGGATGCGTTCTATCACGTCAGGGCGGGTGATGC
Source organism: uncultured Muribaculaceae bacterium (assembly GCA_910586895.1). Classification (GTDB taxonomy): domain Bacteria; phylum Bacteroidota; class Bacteroidia; order Bacteroidales; family Muribaculaceae; genus Paramuribaculum. The sequence goes on from CAJUIW010000002.1 coordinate 284,053, forward strand.
AGAGCAAATCGTTGCACCCGATAAGAGCGTGTCCTGTGTCGTCGGGTATCGACGTGCCGTTGTGGAAATCGGCTTCTGAAAGATTTTCCTGCTGGATCATGGTGCCCATGGCTCCGTCAAGAATCAGAATTTCCCTGCTTAGTGTCTCAATCAGCTGCTCTGAGCGGCCGGAAAGTTTCAAAGTGTGCATGATAGTGTGTATGCGCGCGCGAATGTTATATAAAAAAAGAATGAGTAACGTAAACCGAAGTTTAACAATTACTCATTCTCCTCTCTCCTCTGCGGTATGGACGGGACTCGAACCCGCGACCCCCTGCGTGACAGGCAGGTATTCTAACCAGCTGAACTACCACACCAGTGTTTTGAGGTGCAATGGTTATTACCGTTTTGCGAGTGCAAAGATAGGGTACGTTTTTGAATCCTGCAAATATTTTGACAACTTTTTTTCGATTTTTTTTGAGAAAAACTTTTCGGTATGCTCGATTGTTGTAGCTATGCATCTAAGAACTAATAATTTAAGCAATGAAAAAATCTTTTATCCTATTTGCAACTTTTTTTTCGCTCTCATCAGTTTTTTTGACTTCATGTAGTGATGATGATGATGTGGATGCCCCTGACTATACTCCGGCACCCTCGACAGTGATATCCTCAAATTTCGATCCTGAGTTTGCCGCGAAGCTTCAGGAAGCGGGTGTGGTGAAGAATGCCAATGCCATCACTTACGGTGAGGTGATGAATGTGACATCGCTCAATGTGGCGGGCAATCCGCTTGTCGCCGACGGCAAGCTGGAGTCATTGCAGGGCGTGCAGTATTTCACCGCACTGCAGACGCTGGAATGTCAGAACAACGCCATATCGGAGCTTGACGTGAGCTTCAACGATGACCTCGTGACCCTGAAATGCGACAACAACAAGATTCAGACGCTCAATATGACGGGGTGCGATGATCTGGAATATCTGTATGCCGGCAAAAATGAACTTGTGTCAGCCGATTTGCGGGGATTGCCCGAAATCAAGGTGGCTGATCTGAGTGACAATAATCTCACATCGGTCAATGTGCAGGGATGCGGAAAGATGACAACTCTATATATAAACGGCAACCGTCTGACATCGGCCGATATCGCCACATGCACCTCTCTGACCGCTTTCGGATGTGACGACAACCCCGGCTCGGAAGGCTCGTTCATGGTCAAGGCCTGGTTTGAGGATGGATCGCAGCCTGCTAATTTTACCACTGCTCCATGGGCCTATTCAGGCAATCCGGTGCAGGTGTATTATTATAAATAATAAGTAACGTATTCTGATATGGACTGCTGCAACGTCAATGGTGTGGCAGTCCATTATTTGTTTATGCCGGGGGAATGTCGTATCTTTACGCTCATTATGATGCGAGGGATATTACTTATATTTTCAGCGGCATTCCTGACGCTCTGCGGCTGTGGCGGCGGGGCGGAGCAGAACCGTGAGGCTGAGGCTGTCAAGATAGTGCAGCTTGACATGCGTGCCGACACGGCAGGGCGCTATGCCACCTGCATGGAGGAGATGCCGGGCAATACGGTAAGGTTGCGCACCAACAGCGTTGGGCGGCTCGACGAAGTGTTCAACGACAGCAACTATGTACATTGGGCTGCCGCCGAGCAGATAGGACTGAAGCCTTTGGCTGACATGCGTTCGCACTGGAAGTTGTCGCGCCCGATTGTAAAGATAGCTTCCTGTGAGGATTTCTATCTGGAGACGCTTACCCATTCCAGCCCTTATCTTGTGCCCGAGGGAGCGGCTATGCTTCACGAGGTGGGGCGCCGGTTCTGCGACTCGCTGCAGGCGCGCGGAGGAGGCGACTACCGTATACGTGTGACCAGCGTGCTGCGCACTCCCGAAAGCATACGCCGGCTCAAGCGCCGCAATAAGAATGCCATTGACTCGTCGGTGCATCAGTTGGGCACCACTGTTGATATAAGCTACAATGTGTTTGCGGCCGACAGTCCTGCCGTGCCACGATCTTCGGCCGACCTCAAGGCTTTGCTTGCCGAGGTGCTGTGGGCAATGCGTAGCGAAGGAAAGATACTTGTAAAATATGAAAAGAAGCAGCCGTGCTTCCACATCACGGCCTGCAAGCGTAATGACTGAACCTGTTGACGATAAGACTCCCCGGCCGGCTGCCCCACGTAAGCGCCGCCGCTGGCTCACTGTGATAAAGGTCCTGCTGGGGACCGTGGCCGCACTGCTTGCCCTGATGCTGATAACGGTAGGGGTGGCGGTGTGGATACTTACGCCTGAGCGCCTTACACCTATAGTGTGCAAATATGGCTCGGAATTTCTGGATGCCGACATCAATGCCAAGCGTGTGGAGCTTACATTCTGGAGCACATTCCCGCGTCTGACGGTAGAGGTGGAGGACCTTGAGGTGATAAGCCGCGTGTTTGACAAAGCCGATCCGCTTCAGCGGAGCCGTATACCGGCCGGAGCCGACTCGCTCCTGAGTGTGGGGATGTTCCGCGGCGGTATCAATCTGGCGCTTCTTCCGGCGGGGCATATCAATCTGTATGACGTTGAGATACAGCGCCCGCGGGTCAATCTGGTGCAGCTTGATTCGACGATGGCCAATTACGATATCGTGCCTCCGTCGGAGAAGAGCGAGGATACGGACACGCCGCTACCTTCGATATCGCTTGACCGTTTCCTTGTTTCCGGAGGTTTCCCGGTGCGTTACCGTTCGATACCTGACTCGCTCGATGTCATGGCGCAGATGTCGACAATCGATATTGGCAGTGACGGCAATGCCGTGTATTCGCTCAAGATAGATGGCAAGGGTGGAGCCGGAGTGGCCGACCTGCGTATCCCTCCGATGAAATTCGGGGTAAACGGCGGCATAGAGTGGCGTCCGTCCGAGCCGTCGGCAGTGAGGCTGCATGAGCTGAAGATAGGAGTTGCCGATGTGGCGGTGACGCTGGATGCTTTCGTGCATTTCTCCGACTCGCTTACCGTGCATGAAATGACTCTTGAGTCAAAAGATATACAGATACGCAAGGTGATAGATATGATTCCCGGGGAATACCGCGGCAATCTGGACAAGCTCCGCACCAATCTACAGGCTTCGCTGCGGGTAGAGCTGCTGGAGCGCTACTCGCCTGGCAGCGGACGGATACCATCGCTACGTATGGACCTTACTATGCCTAAGGGCACGCTTGAGTACGGACCGCTGAAGCTGTCGCGCGTGGAGGCTGATGTGACAGCCGTCATCGACGGTACCACTCCTGACGCTACGGTCATCACTGTGCGCCGGCTTGGCGCCACGGGGCGGGCTGTCGACTTCACGCTGAGCGGTTCGCTGCGTCAGCCGTTGAGCGACCCTCTTGTGGAGGCTACCTTCGACGGACAGCTTGAGATGGCCATGCTTCCGGCCGACCTGCTGTCGCGGCTGCCTGTGACGCTCAGAGGGCGCCTTTCGGGGCATGCCGACGCTTATCTGCGGCAGAGCTGGCTTACAGGGAAGGCGTTTCATAAGATACGGCTCGACGGCGAGCTGAAGCTTGATGACTTCCATATGGCGGCGCGTGACAGCTCGCTTAACATCTATACCCGTCATGCGGGCTTTAAGCTCGGTTCAAGTTCGTCGGTGCAGGTCAACGGCATGAAGGTCGATTCGCTTCTGACGGCGTCGCTCACCGTCGACACCGTGGCGCTCGGCATACCGGGGATGCAGCTTATCGGCAAAGGGCTGTCGATGGGACTGGGCTCACGCAACGTGTCGGGCTCTATCGACACTACCAAAATCAATCCTATGGGTGCCAGCATACGTGCCGAGCGGCTCACCATGCGCTCCGACAGCGACTCGGTGCGTGTGGTGCTGAGGGATGCCTTTGTGAAGGCCACGCTTCAGCGCTACAATCAGGAGTCGCGCAGTCCGTTGCTCAAACTGGAGTCATCGCTGGGCGCGATGCGTATGGCTGACCGCTACAACCGCCTGTCGCTCCGCGATGTGGAGCTGAATGCCCTGCTTCACCCGAAGCCGCGTCCGAAGATGTCGGCACGGATGCAGACGGTGTACGATTCGATTGCCGCCGCCCATCCGCAGCTGTCGTCAGACAGCATCATGGCGATAGCACGCAGGCAGTTCAGCCACCGCAGGGTAGTGCGCGATTCCGTACATCAGACGGAGAATATCGACTTCCATCTTGACAACTCCATGCGTTCATGGCTGCGGCTGTGGCAGGCTTCGGGAAGCATAAAGGCGGGGAGTGCGAGGATGTTCACCCCTTACTTCCCGGTGCGTAACCGCATGGAGCATTTCGATGTTAGCTTCAGCACTGACAGCGTAAATATCCACGGCGTGAAGATAAATGTGGGACACAGCGACTTCCTTATCAACGGAAGCGTGTCGAACATATCGCGCGCTCTGACCTCGCGGCGTGGCTCGCCGATAAAGGTTGATTTCGACATACACTCTGACTCGCTGAACATCAACGATATCACTGACGCGCTGATGAAGGGCGCCGTGTTTACCGAGAAGATTCAGAAAGGGGAGGTGAAGATAGCCGATTCGGACAATGACGAGGTGATAAACGCTTCGATGGCCTCGCACATTGACGATAGCGAGCGCACGGCATTCGTGGTGCCCTCTAACATAACAGCCAATCTGCATGTCAAGGCCAATGTGGTACAGTTTGCCGACATTCTTTTCCAGCGGTTCGAGGGGGATGTGTCGGCTGCCGGAGGGGCGGTGCATCTCAACCGGCTCGGGGCGTTCACGCCTATGGGCAGTCTTGCCATGACGGCGCTATATTCGGCGCCTGACAAGCATGATGTGCGCTTTGCCACCGGACTGGTGGTGCGCCGGCTCAATCTGCATGAATTCCTCCACATGATGCCCGAGATTGACTCCATCCTGCCGATGCTCAATTCCATGGAGGGTATCATCGACACGGAGTGTGCGCTCACCACGGAGCTTGACTCGATGATGAACTTCAAGTTCCACACGCTTGACATGGCTATGAAGCTGTCAGGCGACTCGCTCGTGCTGCTTGACAGCGAAACGTTCCGCACCATGTCGAAATGGCTGATGTTCAAGAACAAGAAGCGCAATATGATCGACAGCATGTCGGTGGAGATGATGATACGCGATTCGAAGCTGATGGTCTACCCCTTCATGGTGGATATGGACCGCTACCGTTTCGGCATAAGCGGCTCCAACGATGCCGCCATGAATCTGAACTATCATATTGCGGTGCTGAAATCGCCCATTCCGTTCAAGTTCGGCGTGAACATCAAGGGTACGCCTGACCACCTGAAGATACGGCTGGGCGGCGCACACTTCAACGAGCGCGAGGTGGCATCGAGCCGACAGCTCACTGACACGGTGCGCATCAACCTGATACGTGAGATTCAGAACGTGTTCCGCTTCGGGGTGAAGAGCGGACGCCATGTGCAGCTCACCCGCTCGGAGCCGAAGTCGACGCCGGCAGAATATGTGGTGGGCGACACGATATCGCACTCCGACTCGCTGTTCTTCATCCGCAGCGGCGTGCTGGCGCCCCCTCCTGGATGGGTTGATCCCGACAGCGTGGTGGCCGAGCCGAAGAAGTCAAAGAAGAAAAGTAAGAAAAAGTAATGTACGAACATCAGATACAGCACTTTCTGCAGCGCCACGGCTACATATGTGTGGAGCCTAAGGCGGCGCTCATAGATATGGACGGCACGCTCTACGATTCGATGCCGGGGCATGCCGATGCGTGGGTAACCATGATGGCCGAGCAGGGGATAGCGGTTGACCGCGACGAGTTCTTCCGGTTTGAGGGGCGCACGGGAGCCAGCACCATCAATATCCTGTTCAACCGCGTCTACGGACGTGATGCCACGGCTGAAGAGGTGGAGCGCCTCTACCGGCGCAAGACTGAGCTGTTTGCCGCCATGCCTCCCGAAGGGCCTATGCCGGGCGCCATGGATATGCTTTCGTTTCTGCGTAGCGTAGGGGTAGAGTGTGTGCTTGTCACCGGCTCGGGGCAGCGCACGCTTATCGACCGCATATCGCGCGATTTCCCCGGTGTGTTTGCCCCCGGCCACATGATAACCTCGCGTGATGTCCGCCACGGCAAGCCGCATCCGGAGCCTTATTTCAAGGGTATGGACCTGATTGACCGCCGTCCTGACGAATGCATAGTCATTGAGAACGCGCCTTTGGGGGTGGCTGCAGGCGATGCAGCCGGAGCATTCACCATTGGGGTCAGCACCGGTCCTATCCCGAAGTCAGAGCTGACCGATGCCGGTGCCGCACTGGTGTTCGACTCCATGCAGGAGTGTGCCGAGGCTATGCCTGTGGTCATCTATGGGCTGCTTACCACGCGCCGTAATCTTAACTGACACTGAACGATTCCGCCATATGCAGGACCTTCTTTTTACCAACGAGCCTTGGACGGCTCTTGACTGCCTCGTGGAGCGTATCGGCCCCTCGGGAGTGTTTGTAGTGGTTGATGACAACACCCGCCGCTGTGTGCTGCCGCTTATGCAGCAGCGTAGCCGCTGTGTGGCTGATGCCACGGTGATAAGCATCCCTCCGGGCGAGGAGCATAAGACGGTATCGACCGTTGAGGAGGTGTGGGCCGAGCTGCAGTCAGGCGGTGCCACGCGCCACAGCCTGATAGTGAATCTTGGCGGGGGACTGGTGACTGATCTTGGCGGATTTGCCGCCGCATGCTTCAAGCGTGGCATGCGATTCGTCAACATCCCTACCTCGCTGCTGGGTGCCGTGGATGCCGCCGTAGGGGGCAAGACAGGCGTGAATTTCGGCGGATTGAAAAATGAAATAGGGGTGTTCCGCGAGGCTGATGCCGTGGTAATATCCACATGCTTTTTCTCTACGCTCCCCACAGGCGAGCTTCAGTCGGGCTATGCCGAGATGCTGAAACATGGGCTGCTGAAGAGCCGTGAGGCCACCGCCCGTCTGCTTGACCTGCAGCTTGACGCTTCTGTTGATCCTGAGGCTCTTCTTGCATTGCTGCGCGAGAGTGTGGAGGTGAAGCGCGACATCGTGGCGCAGGACCCTACTGAGAAGGGGATCCGCAAGGCCCTTAACCTCGGCCATACTGCCGGACATGCCTTCGAAGCTCTGGCCATGAAGCGCGCGGAGCATCTGCCGCATGGCCATGCCGTTGCTTCCGGACTTATCGTGGCGCTGGTGCTGTCGCACATGAAAGAGGGAATGGATAGCTCACTGATACACAGCCTTGCGGCATTCGTGGACCGCCATTATATAAAGCCCCGTATCACATGCGATGATTATCCCGCATTGATCGATATGATGAAGCATGATAAGAAGAACCGCCATGCCGGCGACCTGTGCTTCACGCTTCTCCGCGGTCCCGGAGAGCCGCTGATTGACCGGTTTGTGTCGGAAGAAGATATCCGTGCGGCCATAGACATAATGCGCGACCTGCTCCATATCTGAATGCGTTACCGGTGTTACCCATGTTTCCCTGTTTCCCGAAGGGGTAACGCGGTAACATGGGAAACATCCGCAGCGCACCTGTGTCGCACCTGTAAAGGTGCGGTTTGTGATATAGCCGTGGGCCGAGCTGGAAGCGAGACCCACGGAACCGGTGGATAGGAGATGTTTTCTGAAAGAAAACTTTATATCCCATAATCCGGCTTTGTCTGGTTGAAAGTTATCTTTCAGATAATTCTGTGTGGGCGTCCGTTACCGTGGGGCTCGCCCTGACAGGCTCGGCCCACGGCTACGACATGAATGAACCTTTCAGGTTCGCTATCCAGATGCATCACACAGCGATGGCCCTACAATTCTATGACTGGCTATTGGAGTCCGGAACGGACGGATTCTGTCTGTCAGGTGTAATAAGCCGTCCTGAAGGACTCTGTCTATATACCGCATCTATGCCCGGCACGCCGCTGACGCTCTGTACCGGGTTACATAAAAGTCGCCCTGAAGGGCTTGATAGTTATCGGATTGAAAGTTATCTTTCAGATAATTCTGTGTGTGCATCCGATACCGTGGGACTCGCCCTGACGGCCTCGGCCCACGGCTAAGGCGTGAATGAAACTTTCAGGTTCTAACCATGCGGCTTACGTAGGCATAGGGAGGAGCCTCGAAGAGGCTAATTAGGTGTAGCCCCATTTCGAGGCCGTCAGGCCGAGGAGTGGGGATAAAGGCCCAATAGCTGATGAATGGCTTCGGAGATGCCTGTTTTGTTGGATAACAGCCCACTTCGAGGGCATAACTGGTTTCGATGGTTCTATCCCTACTCCTCGCTTTCAGCTCGAAGCAGGGTTCTCCTTAATCCGCATCTTCGATGCTTACATGGCCGTGGATACCTATATACATCTGACACACAGAAATATGACTGTAGGGGCATGCCTTCGGCATGTATAGTATGCATCTGACACATCGCTCCGCGTTTTAGCGGTCGGAAGACAATCATTGTCTCTATTCAAATGTTG
>CAJUIW010000003.1 GCA_910586895.1 uncultured Muribaculaceae bacterium
CTCTTTCCCCTATCCGTCAAGCAATTAAAAATATGTTATAAAACATAGTTTTAACCTTCGTTAACTTTAGGCGAATCCCGAATCGATGAAAACAGCCCCAAATTTTTCTATCCGACATCGAAAAAGAAGTATGATGTTTTTCCCGATTTATTCCGTATCTTTGTAACTCCGCCTGCGGGCAACCAAATACTCATTACTTATATAGGAAATACTTAATGGCTCCTTTCATACATCTGCACGTACACACACAGTTTTCTCTACTTGACGGCCAGGCTTCAGTGAAAGCGCTGGTTGACAAGGCTATAGCCGACGGAATGCCCGGATTGGCCATCACTGACCACGGGAATATGTTCGGTGCAAAGGAATTTTTCAATTACGTCAATAAGGTAAACGGCTCCACAAAAAAGAAAATCAAAGAGGCTGAAGCCGAAGGTGACACCGAAAAAGCCGACAGCCTGCGCCGACAGATTCTGAAGCCGATATTCGGATGTGAGATGTATGTTGCCAACAAGGATCTGCATGAACAGACCGACAAGCGCGACACAGGCCGACACCTTGTAGTGCTTGCAAAAAACGAGCGTGGCTACCATAATCTGATAAAACTTGTATCGAAAGCGTGGACCGAAGGCTTCTATTCACATCCGCGTACCGACAAGAAAGAGCTTGCCGAGCATCGTGAAGGGCTTATAATAGCATCGGCATGTCTTGGTGGCGAGATTCCACGCCTTCTCCAGGCGGGACGCATTGAAGAGGCCGAGGAACAGGTCAGATGGTGGAAAGAGACATTCGGCGATGACTATTATATAGAACTGCAGCGCCACCGCACAAACGTGCCGGGAGGCAACCGTGACGTTTTCGAAATTCAGGAACGCGTCAATCCGGAGCTTATAAGAATAGCACGTAAGTACGATATCAAGATGATAGCCACTAACGACGTGCACTTTGTGAACGCCGAAGATGCCGAGGCTCACGACCGTCTGATATGCGTGAGCACGAACAGCAACCTCACGGACCCGAACCGAATGCACTACACCAAGCAGGAATGGATGAAGACACAGGCGGAAATGAACGAGATATTCTCAGACATGCCCGAAGTTCTTGAAAACACGATAGAAATTCTTGACAAGGTAGAGACCTATACGCTCGACCACGGCCCTATCATGCCTACATTCGCCATCCCCGAGGAATTCGGAACCGAAGCGGAATACCGTTCACGCATCACCGAGCAGGAGCTCTTCGATGAATTCACCAGAGATGAAAACGGCAATGTAGTGCTGAGTCAGGAGGATGCCGAAGCCAAAATCAAAAAGCTTGGTGGCTACGAAAAGCTTTACCGAATAAAACTTGAGGCCGACTATCTTGCGAAGCTGGCTTACGAAGGTGCCGAACGCCGCTATGGTAAGGACCGCGGCAAGGATATTGACGAACTTATAAAATTCGAGCTGCATATAATGAAGACCATGGGTTTTCCCGGTTACTTCCTTATAGTGCAGGACTTCATAACCGCCGCCCGTGAGCAGCTCGGAGTAAGCGTAGGCCCGGGACGTGGTTCGGCGGCAGGAAGCTGCGTGGCCTATTGCCTCGGCATCACCCAGATTGACCCCGTGAAGTACGACCTCCTGTTCGAGCGCTTCCTCAACCCCGACCGCATATCACTCCCTGATATCGATATCGACTTCGACGATGACGGCCGTGCCGACGTACTACGCTACGTGACGCAGAAATACGGCGAGGAGAATGTGGCACACATCATCACCTACGGCACCATGGCTGCAAAATCGGCCATCAAGGACGTGGCCCGCATAGAACAGCTGCCGCTGAGCGAGAGCGACCGACTGACCAAGCTGATACCAAAGCGAATGCCCACAGTCAACGGTAAGGAACTGAAGCCCACGCTCCAGAACTGCTATGACCATGTGCCGGAATTCAAGCCTGAACTGAGCAGCCCTAACGATCTGATTGTCGAAACACTAAAATATGCCAAGGCTCTTGAGGGGACAGTAAGAAATACCGGTGTGCATGCCTGCGGCGTAATCATCTGCCGCGACAAGATTACCGACTGGGTACCTGTGAGCACCGCCATAGATAAGGCCTCCAACTCCAAGGAGAAGATAATAGTGACGCAATATGAAGGACGCGTCATTGAGGAAACCGGACTTATCAAAATGGACTTCCTTGGGCTGAAAACACTCTCCATAATCAAGGAGGCGGTGGCTAACATCAAACAGACCCGCGGGATAGACGTGGATATGGACACAATCCCTATCGACGACCAAAAGACCTACCAGCTCTACTGCGAGGGACGCACCACCGGAACATTCCAGTTTGAATCAGCCGGCATGCAGAAATACCTGCGCGAACTGCAGCCCTCCACTTTCGAGGACCTTATAGCCATGAACGCCCTCTACCGTCCGGGTCCCATGGACTATATTCCTGAGTTCATTGCCCGTAAGCATGGGAAGGCTCCTATTGTCTACGATATCCCAGTGATGGAGAAGTATCTGAAGGACACTTATGGAGTAACCGTCTATCAGGAACAGGTCATGCTTCTGTCGCGCCTGCTGGCCAACTTCACACGCGGCCAGAGTGACACGCTGCGCAAGGCTATGGGTAAGAAACTTATTGACAAGATGAACGCCCTGAAGGCCCTGTTCCTTGAGGGGGGACAAGCCAACGGACATGACGCCAAGGTACTTGAAAAGATATGGGCCGACTGGGAGAAGTTCGCTTCCTACGCTTTCAACAAGAGCCATGCCACATGCTACAGCTGGGTAGCATTCCAGACCGCCTATCTCAAAGCCAACTATCCGGCCGAGTATATGGCTGCGGTACTGTCGCGCAACCGTACCGATATGGAAAAACTCAGCGGATTCATTGACGAGTGCAAGAAGATGCATATCCCCGTAAAGGGGCCTGACGTGAATGAAAGTTTCGCGCAGTTCGGTGTCAACAAGCGTGGTGATATCCGCTTCGGACTTGCAGCCATCAAAGGTGTAGGTGAGAATGTTGTGGTTGAAATAATCAACGCCCGCAACAACGGAGGCCCGTTTGAATCAATATATGACTTTGTAGAGCGCGTTCCCTACAGCGCACTCAACCGCCGTATCTTTGATGCGCTGGCCATGGCAGGAGCATTTGACTGCTTCAAAAGCATGGTACAGCGTGAGGACTTCTTCGAACTGAACAATAAGGGGGAAAGCCTTTCGGAAGCCCTGTTGAAATACGGACAGCTGTTCCAGAACGACAAGCAGAACCGCAGCATGTCGCTGTTCGGATTTGAGGACGAATCCATGGCCACCGGCGGACGCCCCGCCATAATCCCGGCTCCCCGCTGGGTAGACGCCATCAAGCTGGAAAAGGAGCGCGAACTTGTGGGAACCTACCACTCGGCCAATCCCCTTGACCCATACTTCATGGAGCTCCATTACGGTACCATGTCATTGAAATCATTCGGCGAACTGGTCCCTGTCGATGGTATGGAGGTTACGCTCGGAGGCATGGTGACCGACTTCACATCACGTCCGGCCAAAAACGGCGGGAATTACGGTATTTTCAAAATTCAGGATTATACAGGCAGCCATGAATTCATGGTGTTCGGCAACGACTACATAGCCTATCATAACTATGGAGTACCGGGCACACCGATACTGATACGCGGAGCTTTCGGACGGCGATTCAAAAGCCAGACGGAGATACGCTTCAGAATCACGCAGATGCAGCTGCTCAACGACATAAAAGGCACTGTATGCTCCGGAATCACCATCAAGCTACCCATGCAGGACTGCAACGAAACGCTTTTGGAGCTGCTTGCCGAGCATGCCAAATCGACCGACAAGGAACTCGGCACACTCGCCTTCCAGCTGACCGATACCGACTTGCAGCGCAATATCACGCTCGACTCGTCACAGCGCATCCCGGTAAACAAGGAGCTTGTAGAGATGCTTGAGCAAATGGATATTGATTTCACTATTCATAACTAAGATTTTTTGCGTACATTTGCCGGACAAATTGTTATTACGATATCAAATCATAATCAAAAATAATTATTCAAATAGAAATGGCTTATACTTTTACCGATGAAAACGTCCGCGAGGCTATTGCTTCCGGCAAACCTATTGTGATTGACTTCTGGGCTACATGGTGCGGTCCCTGCATGCGTCTTGCCCCCGTTATCGACGAACTCGCCGAACAGTATGCCGACCGTGTAGTGATCGGCAAATACAATGTCGACGAACAAACCGAGCTTGGTTCAGAATACCGTATTATGTCAATCCCCACCCTGCTGTTCTTCAAAAACGGCGAGATGGTGCGCGAGCTGCGCATGACCGGCGGACAGTCAAAGGCCAATATCGAAGCCAACATCGAAAAGCTTATCGTACTCTGATCAGCTTCTCTTAATTGAATAAACAGAGGCCCATTTCCGTGTGGAAATGGGCCTCTGTCATATCATGTTGTATAGTGTGAATCAGTCCACCTTATGAAGATCATGCCCCATGCGTTCCTTTTTGGTATGCATATAGCAGCGGTTGTAGTCATTGGGCTCCACCTCGATAGGTACATTTTCAACCACTTCAAGACCGTAGCCTTCGAGACCTATACGCTTCACGGGATTATTGGTGAGCAGACGCATTTTGCGCACACCAAGCTTATGAAGAATCTGAGCACCCACACCGTAGTCACGTTCATCAGCCTTATGGCCGAGTTTGATATTGGCATCGACAGTATCAAGCCCCTCTTCCTGAAGCTTGTAGGCTTTGATTTTATCCATCAGACCTATACCGCGGCCCTCCTGGTTGAGATACAGAATCACTCCGCGGCCCTCCTTCTCAATCATCTCCATGGCACGGTGCAGCTGGTCGCCGCAATCACACCGGCGCGAGCCGAAGATATCACCTGTGGCACACGATGAATGGACACGCAGAAGCACCGGTTCATCGGTAGTCACATCGCCCTTTATAAGAGCGATATGTTCCATGCCGTTGCTCTTCTGACGGAACGGAATCAGACGGAAATGTCCATAGGCTGTAGGCATATCCACTTCCACGCCCTCCTCTACCGACGATTCGGTGCGCATGCGGTAGGCGATAAGGTCGCGTATGCTGACAAGCTTCAATCCCCACTCATCCGCTTTTGCGCGGAGCTGTGGCAGGCGAGCCATTGTACCATCCTCGTTAAGAATCTCAATAAGAGTGGCAGCAGGCTGCATTCCGGCAAGACGCGCGAGGTCAACACCGGCCTCCGTATGGCCCGGACGGCGAAGCACACCCTCATCCTGGGCATAAAGCGGATGCACATGTCCCGGACGTCCGAATGTAGAGGGCACAGAAGCCGGATCAGCCAAAGCCCGGATTGTGGCCGCGCGGTCATGTGCCGACACACCTGTGGTGCACCCTTCAAGTTTGTCAACAGTTACTGTAAACGGAGTTCCTAACATCGATGTATTATCCTGCACCTGATGCTCAAGCTCGAGCTCGCGGCAGCGTGACAGAGTCAACGGAGCGCAAAGCTCTCCGCGGGCATTGGTAATCATGAAATTCACATCCTCGGCCGTAACCTTTTCAGCAGCCATTATAAGGTCGCCCTCGTTTTCACGATCCTCGTCATCGACCACTATTACAAACTGACCGTTACGGAAAGCCTCGATAGCTTCCTCTATCGTATCAAGCTTAATGTTGTTCTGTGTCATTATTATTCTTTTCTTCTATTTCTTTTTCTATTTGTATCACTTCATCGGCCACCGTTATAATCCTTCTGACCTCCTCACGCAGATTTTTCTGCTGATGACGCCCCCATAGATATACGGGGAAAGATATCGGAAGCAGGATGATGGCTGCCTTCGCTGCAATTTCGTAATTGGTAGGATGGTAAAGCCACAGACTGCGCAATATAGGGAAATCCGACAGTTTATTAACCACCAACTTGTCACGTGAGTTCGACATATAGTCAACAGTTTCCTCAAGTTTATTACGCAGCCGGTACAAGCCGCTGCGGCTGTATCCACGCAACCAATAAGCTGTATATGACTGCCGGGGCGGATTTGCGGCCAGAAATGCCGAGGCTTCCTCACGGAGTGCGACAAGGCGCTCTATGGCTTGAGAGGGCTGCACATTCTCCATGGCAAGCTCCTTCATCTCCACATGGCGCACTTCCGAAGTACCGAACAGGCGCTTGAAGAAATTGACATAAGCATCTTTATTGAACACAGCCGAATCCCTCATGGCCTTATAGGTGAAGAATATACCCAACGGCAATAGCACTGCCGAGCTGAGCCAGATGCCTTCTACCACCGGTATCTTACCGTCGCGGGCCATCTTATATCCTGAATTATCTATGATAAAGTAGAATATAAACAGGAATACAGATACCACCAGAGGCATGCCGAGACCACCTTTACGGATAATAGCTCCGAGCGGCGCCCCGATAAAGAAGAATATCAGACATGCAAAGGAGAGCGTGAACTTACGGTGCATCTCTATGGCATGACGGCGTATGGTATAACGGTCATCGTTAAGCATCATCCCCTTGAATTCATAATCCGCCTTCTGCTGGCGTGCACGGTTCAGGGCATGATTGACATAAGCCATGGCCATACCCGAATTCGAGCCCTTGAAGAGCGAATCGATATCCATAGGCTTTTTCATCGGAACATCAGCCGGATGCACACTTTTCATTTTGCCGTCGTCACCTCGTTCATGCCGGTAATAATCGAGTCCGAAGAATGACTGCTGCTTTGCCTGCTCTCCGTATGTGCGTCCTACTGAGTCGACACGTAGCCCTACAGAATCAATCGTAGCCTGCAACTGTGCGATATTCTTACCCACATACTGATTGCGCATGCCCTCTTCGTCCAATCTGTTGAAATTGGCGTCAAAGGTCAGCAAAATTTCCTTCAGGGTAAATGACTCGCGCCGATATGGGACATTTTTCATATTGGCACCGGCCTCACGGATATTTTCAAATGACTCACCCTGCCAGAGGCGCAGAAACAGATGCTGCTTATCCTCCATCATGGCCATTTTTCCTGAGTCAGCCATTATGATGCTTGCATTGTCAAAGCCGCGCGACACGTCGTATATCATCAGGTCATACAGCATGCCGTTGTCCTTGCCCTTCTCCTGTACATACAGATTGTAGCCCGGAATCTGGTCATAGAATACCCCTTCAGGGATCTCCAGTTCCGGCGATTTCTGTTTCATGGAGAACATCAGCGTCCACATCTTGGCCTGCGCTACAGGCAGCACATTGTTCTGAAAGAAAAACGCACCTATAGCTATCAGCACAATGAACACTATAAGCGGCCGCATGCACTTCAGGAGCGACACTCCGCTCGCTTTCATGGCTGTCAGCTCAAATTGCTCCCCTAAGTTGCCGAATGTCATCAGCGAGGCAAGCAGAATGGCCAGCGGCAGCGCCATAGGTATCATTGACAGCGCCGCATAGAAAAACAATTCGGCCAAAACGTCGAAGCTCAACCCCTTGCCCACCATTTCATCGATGTACTTCCACAGGAACTGCATCATGACGATGAACAGGCATATGAAGAATGTCATGACAAACAGGGGCACGAAGCTCCTGAGCATGAACAGATACAGACGTTTTATTCCTAACATTTATGTTATTTTGCTGAAGGTACAGCAGCAGTACCCAGTTCTATGATGGCGCCGGTCAGCGGATTAAGTATCGCCGATGCCGGGGCTTTCTTGTCAGTGAACAGATTGGGTTCAAGTCCGAATACAACCCCTGCCTGAGCCAACGGGATTGAACTCTTCGCCATAGTACGTCCATCAAAGCTTACGGCTACCGAAGCCATCCCGGGCACACGATAGGCAAATCCTCCTTTGGGGAAACGTTTTACCTCGCCTTTTTCATTCACAGGAAGCTGGCCGCGTTCAGTCACTTTCAGATCAATATAAATCGGAGCTCCCGACAGGTCGTCGGAATCAACCAGCCCGGCCACCGGCGACAGGCGTGCTATGACAGCGCGCTGAGAGTCAAGACTGTCAGGTAAGAAGCGGAATGTGGCTACCTCGGTTGACACCTGCTCCGTACCGGCAAACATAGCCGTCAGAGCCTCCTCCTGTTCATTGAGGGTAGAGAGAGCCAACTGCATGGCAGTACCGTCGGAAGGCATCTGCTCAGCCTGCCCTGACACCACTTCCGTACGATTCTGACGAAGCTCAAAAATACGGGCTGCAGCCAGTTCGGCACGCTTTACTGACGACGGACTCTGGAGCATCTCCTCAGTCATGGCTTTAGCCGCGGCCGGAGTCTGCAGGATGGTAGGCTTGGCTTCCACAGCTTCCGGTAATGGATTGACTGCCGGACGATACACATCCTCGGTATTGAGCGTGAGCGGGAAGTTATTCTCGTCAATTATCATGTAAGGGGTGCTTCCTGACTTGAACTGCACCAGATAACGCTGTGAGGCATCAGGTACAGAGGCAGGATTGATAATCACACGCTTTATCTTCCACTGCTCGCTCTTTTCGGTTATGGGATCAATGGAAAGGTACTTTTTCGCATAGCGGAAATACTCGCCGGGAGTCTTTACCGTGCGTTCCACCTCCACTGTCACATCCACCGCCGTGAGAGGCAGTGTGTACATCAGCCCGAACTCGTTGGTTTTGTTGGCTGAGAGCTTCTGTGTAGTCTGGGCCATCAGCGGCATAGCAAGCAGCAATGAGGCCAAAAGTGTGGTTATCTTATTCATATCTTCATTATTTCTTTAATAGCCATACCTACTGAAGAGGCAATATCTGTAGCTAACACACCGTACTGTCCGTTGGTACGTGAAGCGATGTCGCCGGCCAGTCCATGTATGTAGACCCCGAGCAGAGCGCTGACCTCAGGCTTGTAGCGCTGAGCCATGAAACCGGTTATGATACCGGTCAGCACATCGCCGCTTCCGGGAGTGGCAAGAGCCGGCGAACCTGACGAATTGAAATACACCTTACCGTCAGGACGCACCAATGATGTATAGTGCCCTTTGAGAATGATAAACAGATTATAGTGACGGCTCATTTCCACGGCCTTAAGCATACGGGCTTCATCGGACGGATGCTTGCCGAACAGACGGTCAAACTCGCCGGCATGCGGAGTAAGCACCGAGTACTCAGGAATATGATTGAGAAGCGCCGGACGCTTGCTTATGCAATTGAGAGCATCAGCATCAAGCACAAGAGGCTGAGAAGCCGTCTTCAGCAGTTTCTCAAGAGCGTCGACGGTAAGCGAATCAGTACCGATTCCGGGGCCTACCCCTACAGCATCATACTTACGGTCAAGAGTCATGTCCGTGATACACTCCTTCCCGTTGTCACAGCTGTACATGGCCTCAGGCATACGTGTCTGCACTACATCGCAACCGCACTGCGGGCCGCGGACTGTCACCTTTCCGGCTCCGCTGCGCAAGGCTCCTTCACAAGCCATTACGGCTGCACCCATCATTCCACGGCTTCCGGACACAATGGCTGCATGGCCGAAATCGGCCTTGGAGCTGAACGGATTGCGAGGGCGGAGCAGTCTCTTGACCTCGGCAAATTCCACAAGATGATAACGTGTGGCAGTATGATGCACAGCTTCGGCACTCAGCCCTATATCGATCAGCTTCCATTCACCGGTAAGCTGGAAATTCTCACGGAAGAAGAACGACGGATGAGGGAACTGCGGCGTAAGCGTCAGCCGGGCATGTATTATGTTACGGGCAATAGAATGCGGATTCCAGTCCGGGAACATGCCTGAAGGGATATCAAGCGATACTACCGTGGCTCCTGACTCATTGATGTTACGCACCAGCGCCTGAAATCCCCCCTCGAGAGGTTCGCGGAGTCCGGAACCGAACAAGCCGTCGATAACGAGGGTATCATCGGTAAGCTCCGGCATGCGGAACGACTCGACCACTTCCGTAAAATCAGCCTCCGGATACTGAGCAAGCAGTTCATCGCGGAAGCGCTTGCATACATCGTTGATCTTATGGCCGCTTATATTGAACAGATACACTGACGGACGAAAGCCCTGGTCCATCAGCAGACGTGTGGCGGCAAGCGCATCGGCGCCGTTATTGCCGGGGCCGGCAAAAACCACCATCCTGCGTGACGGGCGCCAACGCGAGGCTATCTCCCCTGATACCCCCTCGGCCATACGCATCACCAGCTCAGGCTCTCCGATAGCCTGGGTTTCAGCTGTCAGACGTTCTATGGACCTTATGTCATCTATAGTAAAAATCTTCATTTTCGTATTTCCAAAGTTATTTACAATCCGTAATTATACAGATATAGCCGCAGGGCCTATTGACACCACGGGCAGTATAACCGTCCACAAAATTACGAAATTCTTTTCTCTCTGTAGAGAAATTTCGTAAATTTGCATCAAATATTAGCGAATCCCATAAATATTTACCCAAATGCGACAAGTTACCTACAAGGGCCTCAGCTTCGTTCCGTACATTGAGAATGCCAGAATACAAGCACGAATTAAGGAGCTCGCCTCTCAGATTAAGACAGACTGCGGCGGCAAGCGCCCCCTGTTCATATGTGTTCTCAACGGAGCATTCCCTTTTGCATCCGACCTTTTCAGAGCTTTCGATGATGACGCTGAAATAGCTTTCATCCGCCTTAAAAGTTATGAGGGTACCGGCTCAACCGGCCGTGTACGTGAGATGTTCGGACTGACTGAAGATATCGAGGGGCGCACGGTAATAGTAGTTGAGGATATCGTCGATACAGGCAATACAATCGACAAGCTCCTGCGTGACCTCAAGGAAAAGAACCCGGCTGAAGTAAAAGTGGCAACACTTCTGTTCAAGCCCCAATCGCTGAAACTACCCGTGTCGCCTGACTATGTCGGATTTGAGATTCCCTCAAGCTTCATAATCGGTTACGGACTTGACCTTGACGGACTTGCCCGAAATCTTCCCGACATCTGGATTCTTAACGAAAAATACGATCAATAATAACTATCATTCCTATTCAAAGCCATGTTTAATTTAGTAGTTTTTGGCGCGCCAGGCAGTGGAAAAGGCACGCAAAGCGCGCGTCTTATCAACGAATATGGCCTGTACCATATATCAACCGGCGAACTGCTGCGCGAACATATAAAGCAGAACACCGAACTCGGTCGCGTGGCCGAATCATATATATCCAAAGGCAATCTTATCCCTGATGAACTCATGATCGAAATTCTCGAACATGAACTCGACAGCAATGAAGAGACCCGCGCCGGAGTGATATTTGACGGATTTCCCCGTACTATCGAACAGGCAAAGGCTCTCAACGTCATGATGAACCGCCGAGGCACAAAAGTCCACGCCGTGATAGGGCTTGATGTCGCCGACGAAGAGCTCATACAGCGTCTGCTTAAACGCGGCGAGGAAAGCGGCCGCTCTGACGACAATCTTGAGACAATCAACAGCCGACTCAAGGTGTACCATTCGGTAACGAAGCCTCTCCGCAAGTTCTACGAGGAAGAGGGGAAATACCTTGACATTCCCGGCACAGGCTCAGTGGAGGATATATTCCACACCATACGTCATGCACTTGAAGGTATAAATGCCGATTAAAAATACCGATAAATAAATACAGAACTCCGTGTTGAATTCAACACGGAGTTTTTTTTGTTTTTATTGCATCCTTTCCCTATATTCGCGGTATAATTTCAATACCATGGAAAAAAAACTTATAGAATGCGTACCTAACTTCAGCGAGGGACGCGACAAAGAGATTATAAAGTCCATTACTGATGCCATTGAGGCCGTGGAAGGCGTAAAACTTCTTGACGTCGATGCCGGCGAGGCAACAAACCGAACCGTAGTAACTTTTGTAGGCGAACCCGAAGCTGTGGTTGAAGCCGCATTCCGGGGTGTAAAACGCGCAGCCGAGCTTATTGACATGTCCAAGCACCACGGCGCACACCCGCGCATGGGAGCTACCGACGTGCTGCCGTTGATACCTGTAAGCGGCATAACGCTTGACGAATGCGCCGAACTTGCCCGCAACCTTGCCCGCCGCATATCAGAAGAACTCACCATCCCCACATACTGCTATGAAGCGGCGGCTTTCACTCCGGAAAGACGCAATCTGGCAGTGTGCCGTCAGGGTGAATACGAAGCTCTGCCCGAGAAGATGGGATCTGAGAAAGGCCCCGACTTCGGCAACCGCCCCTTTGACAGCCAGGTAGCACGCACAGGAGCCACTACCGTAGGCGCACGCGACTTCCTGATAGCCGTAAACTTCAACCTCAACACCACATCGACCCGGCGCGCCAATGCCATAGCATTTGACGTACGCGAAAAGGGGCGTCCGAAACGCGAGGGCGGCAAACCTAACGGAAAGCCGATGAAGGATGAGAACGGCAATACCATAATGCTTCCCGGAACACTGAAAGGCACAAAAGCAATAGGATGGTATATTGACGAATACGGCATAGCACAGGTGTCGATGAACATTACCGACATCAACACCACCCCACTCCACGTGGCGTTTGATGAAGTATGCCGGGCCGCACAGGCGCGTGGCATAAGAGTGACCGGCACCGAGATTGTCGGATTGGTACCCAAGAGGACTCTTATTGAAGCCGGCCGTCACTTCCTGCACCTCCAGCAGCGTTCGTCCGGACTGCCCGAAAATGAAATAATCCGCATAGCCGCCAAATCAATGGGGCTTGACGAGCTGACTCCGTTCCGTCCTGAAGAGAAGGTCATTGAATATATGATTGAGCCGGCCCATCAGCGCAATCTGACTGATCTGACTCTGAAAGAATTCACTTATCTCACCGCTTCGGAAGCTCCAGCGCCGGGTGGAGGCTCAATATCAGCAGCCATGGGGGCTCTGGCAGCCGCCCTCGGCACAATGGTGGCAAACCTGTCCGCCCACAAAGCCGGATGGGATGAACGCTGGGAGGAATTCTCCAACTATGCCGATGCAGGCCAGCTGCTTGTCGACCATCTGCTGGAACTCGTGGATGAAGATACCGCAGCATTCAACCGCATTATGGCGGCATTGCAGCTCCCCAAAGGCTCCGACGAAGAGAAAGCCGCCAGAGCGAAAGCCCTTGAGGAGGCCACGCTCTACGCCACACGCGTACCACTGAAAACAATGGAAGCTGCTATCGATGCGTTCCCACTGCTTGAGGCCATGGCTGAAAACGGCAATCCGGCCTCTGTAAGCGACGCCGGTGTAGGTGCTCTTGCCGCACGTGCCGCCGTAAGAGGAGCACGCCTGAATGTCCGCATCAACGCCGCTTCGCTGTCTGACCGTACAGCAGCTCAGGCTCTGATTGAACGTGCTGATGCCCTGGCTCTGAAAGCTGACGAAGCTGAACGCCATATCCTTGACATCGTTGAGACCAAAATCTGATCGACACACCTGAATATAATGCCAATATGACACATGAAGAATTTTGTGCCGACATCCGTGCCGGCATACCGGAGATATTGCCGGAACCGATACCGTATGATCCGAATGTAAATCATGCACCACGACGCAAACAGATACTGACACCCGAGCAGACGCATCTGGCTCTAAAAAATGCATTGAGATATTTCCCGGCCGAACAGCATGCAGAGCTGGCTCCTGAATTTGCCCGCGAACTGCATGACTATGGCCGTATATATATGTATCGGCTGCGTCCGCGCTACAAGATGTATGCGCGTCCCGTAGAGGAATATCCTGCCCGTTCACGTCAGGCAGCCGCTATCATGATGATGATACAGAACAATCTGGACGAGCGCGTGGCCCAGCATCCGCATGAACTTATCACCTACGGAGGCAATGGCGCTGTGTTCCAGAACTGGGCACAGTACCGTCTGGCTATGAAGTATCTCAGTGAGATGACTGACCGGCAGACACTTGTCATGTATTCGGGTCATCCGCTCGGGCTCTTCCCGTCGCACCCCGATGCACCGCGCGTAGTGGTGACCAACGGCATGGTTATCCCCAACTATTCCAAACCTGATGACTGGGAACGCTTCAACGCCCTCGGCGTATCGCAATACGGCCAGATGACCGCCGGCTCCTATATGTATATCGGTCCTCAGGGAATAGTCCACGGCACCACGATAACCGTGCTCAATGCCGGGCGCAAGCTACTGCCGGAAGGGAAAACCGACCTTGGCGGAATGCTGTTTGTGTCAGCCGGACTTGGCGGAATGTCAGGTGCACAGCCCAAAGCCGGCAATATAGCAGGAGTGGTAAGCGTTGTGGCTGAGATAAATCCGAAAGCTGTGGCCACCCGTAAGAATCAGGGATGGGTTGACGAAGTGTACACCTCCCTGCCGGAGCTGACCGAAAGAATTGCTGATGCACGGGCCAGGCATGAAGCTGTTTCGCTGGCATATCAGGGTAATGTAGTTGACCTCTGGGAATATCTTGCCGACCATAACATAGAGGTAAACCTCGGTTCTGACCAGACTTCGCTCCACAATCCATGGGCCGGAGGCTACTATCCCGCAGGCCTCAGCTTCGATGAAGCCAAGAGCATGATGGCCGACGACCCTGAGCAGTTCCGCCGTCTGGTACAGGAATCGCTGCGGCGTCAGGTTGACGCCATCAACCGGCTTGCTGACCGCGGGATGTACTTCTTCGATTATGGAAATGCATTTCTGCTCGAGGCCTCAAGAGCCGGAGCCGATATACTTAAAGAGGATGGCCGGTTCCGCTACCCATCGTACGTACAGGACATCATGGGCCCCGGATTCTTTGACTATGGGTTCGGCCCCTTCCGTTGGGTATGCGCATCCGGCAATCCTGACGATCTGGCAAAGACCGACCGTATAGCCGAGCGCGTGCTGACAGAAATGCTCACTGATGCTCCTGATGAAATCAAAGGACAGCTGCTCGACAATATCCACTGGATTCAGCAGGCAGGCCCAAACAACCTTGTGGTCGGATCGCAGGCCCGCATACTATATGCCGACTCCGAAGGGCGCACACGCATAGCGCAGGCCTTCAACGATGCCATTGCCTCGGGTGAGATATCAGGTCCCATAGTGCTCGGCCGTGACCATCATGACGTATCGGGCACCGATTCCCCCTACCGTGAGACATCGAACATATACGACGGCTCACAGTTCACAGCCGACATGGCCGTCCATAACGTGATTGGCGATTCATTCCGCGGCGCCACATGGGTGTCCATCCATAACGGCGGCGGAGTAGGATGGGGCGAAGTGATAAACGGAGGCTTCGGAATGGTAATCGACGGCTCGGAGGATGCCCGCCGGCATATCGACGAAATGCTTTTGTGGGATGTCAACAACGGAATAGCACGCCGCAGCTGGGCCCGCAACCAGGGCGCTATCAACGCCATACGCCGGCAGATGCAGCGCACGCCTGATCTGACCGTAACCCTTCCGAACATCGCCGACGATCAACTGATAGCTGACACATTGAAAAACGTTTAAGACACATTAAATATTTACCATGATACACCATATAAGCCCCAAGCATCTGACACTGGATCGCATTGGGGAAATAATTGACGGGGGCTGGAAAATTGAACTCAGCCCTGAAGCAGTGGCACGCATAGAACGCTGCCGCAAGTATCTTGACGACAAGATAAAGGAATGTGACCACCCTATATATGGCATAACCACCGGATTCGGCTCGCTGTGCAATATCTCAATCGGCGCCGACGACCTGTCGAAGCTACAGCAGAACCTTGTCATGTCACACGCCTGCGGATGTGGCGAAGAGGTTGACAGCCGTATTGTGAAGATAATGCTGCTCACAAAAATCATGTCGCTGTCATTCGGCAACTCCGGCGTTCAGCTCTCCACCGTACGCCGCATGATTGACTTCTTCAACAACGATATCATTCCTGTTGTCTACCGGCAGGGCTCGCTAGGCGCATCGGGCGACCTTGCTCCGCTCGCCAACATGTGCCTGCCGCTTCTCGGGCTTGGCGAAGCCTACTTCCGTGGCGAGCGCCGCAATGCCGCCGACATCCTGCGTGAAATGGGCTGGGAACCTCTCACACTCGTGTCAAAAGAGGGACTCGCGCTTCTCAACGGCACCCAGTTCATGTCATCACACGCAGTAAATGCCATACTCAAGGCACGCCGTCTTGTCCGACAGGCTGATAAAATCGGAGCGCTTTCGCTCGACGTTTTCGACGGCCGCATAGAGCCGTTCGGCGATGAAGTGAATGCCGTGCGCCCCCACCCGGGCCAGCTGCTCACGGCCCGCGCCGTACGCCGTCATCTGGAAGGTAGTGAGATTATATGCCGCCCCAAGAAGCATGTGCAGGACCCCTATTCATTCCGGTGCATGCCTCAGGTCCACGGTGCGGTGAAGGACACACTCGCTTATGTAGGTTCCGTGATAGAGACAGAGGTCAACTCCCCTACCGATAACCCCACCATTTTCCCCGAGGAAGACCTGATAGTGTCCGCCGGAAATTTCCACGGCGAACCGATAGCGTTGGCCATGGACTTCCTGACTTTGGCCATGTCGGAGCTGTCAAGCATATCCGAGCGGCGCATCTACCGCCTTATCTCAGGCGGACGTGGGCTACCCTCATTCCTTGTAGCCAAGCCGGGACTTAACAGCGGCTTCATGATTCCGCAATATGCCGCCGCATCCATAGTCAATCAGTCAAAGGGGCTGTGCTGGCCCACAAGTTGCGATTCAATCCCGTCATCGCAGGATCAGGAGGACCACGTGTCGATGGGTGGCAATTCAGCCACAAAACTGAATCAGGTAGTTGACAATACCGAACGTGTGCTTGCCATTGAGCTGTTCAACGCCGCCCAGGCACTTGATCTGCGCCGGCCGCTCCGCACATCGCCCGAACTCGAGCAGTGGCACAGCGAGTACCGCCGTCAGGTACCGTATATCGACAATGACACCGTCATGTCGCCACTTATAGCTGAATCAGTCAAATTCCTATCCTCTGATAAATAAACATAGAGATGCTTATCACAAATATCGGACTGCTGGCGGGTATCGACACCCGCCACAGTCTATATCTCCGCGGACACGACATGCGTTCGCTTGAAATGATTGACAACGCATGGCTGCTTGTCCGCGATGGGAAATTCGAGGATTGGGGCTCCATGCGCTCCGTTCCGGAAGCGTATGCCCAGGAGCCGTCGGCAGATGCCGGAGGTGGGACCGTGATACCAGCCTTTTGCGATTCGCACACACATATAGTATATGCCGGCAGCCGTGAGCGCGAGTTTATTGACAAAATCAACGGACTGAGCTATGAAGAGATCGCCCGCCGCGGAGGTGGCATACTCAATTCTGCCGACCGGTTGGCGCACACCTCGGAAGCCGACCTGTTTGCCCAGGCCATGGAGCGGGCCGACGAAGTGATGCATGAAGGCACAGGAGCCATAGAAATAAAGAGCGGCTACGGTCTTACCGTCAAGGACGAACTCAAGATGCTGCGCGTCATAGCCCGCATAGCCGATTCAGTCCCGATGGCTGTGAAATCCACATTCCTCGGTGCTCATGCTGTGGGCCGGGCATATACCGGACGCGATGATGAATATGTGGCTATGGTTTGCAACGACATGCTTCCGGCAGTAGCAGCCGAGGGGCTTGCCGAATATGTCGATGTGTTCTGCGACCGTGGATTCTTCACCGTGGAGCAGACTGACCGCATACTTGAAGCTGCAGCGAAGTACGGTCTGCGGCCGAAGATACACGCCAATGAGCTGGACGTGTCCGGAGGTGTACAGGTCGGATTAAGACATAACGCCCTTTCTGTTGACCATCTTGAGCGTGCCGGAAGAGAGGAAATTGAGCTGCTGTCACAATCAGAAACTTCGGCCACCATGCTCCCCGGAGCTTCATTTTTCCTCGGAATGCCGTATGCACCCGCCCGCGAGGCTGTTGACGCCGGCGCTATCGTGACTCTCGCATCAGACTATAATCCCGGCTCTTCACCCTCAGGCTCTATGCGGTTCATCATGTCGCTCGGATGTATAAAGATGAAACTTACCCCGGCCGAGGCTCTTGCCGCCACCACGATCAACGGCGCCTATGCCATGGGCATCTCTGAGTGTTACGGCTCTATAACCAAAGGGAAAGTAGCCAATTTCATCATCACACGCCCGCTACCGTCGTTCGGCTATCTGCCATACGCCTACACCTCACCTCTTATAAAGGATATCTACCTGCAGGGTGCAAAGCTTTAGAGCTTTGTACCCCAGGTATAATTTTCATTACGCTGACGGCGGCTTCTGATACGGCAAGCCATGTTGGCAAACGGGTGCCAGAGCATAAGCAGAGGCTGCGACAGACATACCTGACGCAGTCCCAACGCCCGGGCCGAACGCTTCCACGCGAATGCAATAGGAAGCCATACAGCGGGCAGGAGCACCAACAGAATCGCTGCCGCAGGCACTACTGAGGGAAGCGCAAGCACCGCTGCGGCCACGCCACACAGAATCATCAGCCAGTTAAGCAGGCTGAACAGCCCCATGACCAGATACGGGCCCTTGGGAAGAAAGGCTGAGGTGAACATACGGCGCAGACGCATGACACGCGACATGGCCGCAGGATTCGGGTCAAGCACATCCACCTGCGAGTCAGGCGAAAGCTCCACTGCAGTATTGGCCTTTGTAGTCACTTCATTGACAAATATATCATCATCGCCATACTGTAGATTCAGATTGCTTGAAAAACCTTTGTTGGCAAAAAACAACTGCTTCTTATAAGCCAGATTTGCGGCATCGCCCATAAACGGATGTCCGGCAAGTGCGGCACCGAATCCACGCACGGCGTCCCATTCAGTGTTGAATGACCGGGAGCGGCTCTGCTCGGCCCGGATATCATCAAGCGGTTCGGTAGGACGCAGACGCGAAGTACCCAGCACCACTTCATAGCCTTCAATAAAGTGCCGCATCATCAGGCGGAGCCAGATATTCGATTCGATACGGCAATTACCGCATGTGAGCATCACTACCGGATAACGAGCAGCCTTCAGGCCCAGCGTGACGCTCAGCTTCTTCCGGCTCAGATTGCGCGAACGCTCAGGTGCGAACGTCATGTACAGATTACGGTATTTCAGCTCAAGCGCGCTTACCACCTCCTCCGTAGAATCGGCATTTTCATCATTCACTACGATGACCTCCATCGGAGCCGGATAGTCCTGATCAAGTATCTGCTCCAGAAGAGTGCGCAGATTCCAGCCATCGGCCTGCGAATAGACTATCACCGACACCGCCGGATAACCGTCGGTAGGGATCGGGGCCTCGTCATCATGACGCGATTTACGGGATATGCGCGACACACGCGGCAGCATCACTGCAAGCAGAATAATGCCGCATATAGCCGCCGCCGCAAGCAATCCCCACACCAACGGACTGTATGACAAGGATATGAGGTAAATATAATCAGCCATTTTGAAATATGTTTGTTCTATTAATTTACAAAAATAGACAAAATCCATGAAAATTCTTAGCGGGTGAAACGATTTATTAATCATAATTAAGAGGTAAGCCTTGCGGCAATGTCGCCAATATCTATTACCTTTGCGCTCCAATTGATACGCTGCGGCGCATCATCAGAGTGCTTGCTACCTCGTTAAAAACAAGAAAACATGACATCCAAAAATCTATTTTCACCCCTTTTTCTGCTTTTGGCCGTGCTCTTCTGCGTGTGCCTGATAGTGTCAAACCTCATGGAAATCAAGACAGTGGCCGTCGGGCCGCTGGTCATCACCGCCGGTGTGGTGGTATTTCCCATAAGTTATGTGATAAATGACTGCATTGTGGAAATCTACGGATTTGCACGTGCGAGGCTCACGATATGGCTCGGATTCGCCATGAATCTGCTCGTATCGCTGCTGCTTCAGTTAGGCATCCTTCTTCCCGGCGCCGATTCATGGCACGGACAGGAAGCCATGGAGATGATTTTTGGCGCCGTGCCCCGTATTTTTGCCGCCAGTTTCGCGGCATTCCTGTGTGGCTCCATGGTCAATGCCTACGTGATGAGCCGCATGAAACGTGCCTCGCAGCAAGGACGCGGATTCTCTCTTCGCGCCATTGTCAGTACCATATGGGGCGAGGGAGTTGACTCCATAGTGTTTTTCCCCATAGCCTTCGGCGGGATTCTGTCGTGGCAGGAAATCGGCCTGCTCACAGTGACTCAGGTTATAATAAAGACCCTGTATGAAATCATAGCTCTGCCGGTCACAATCCGGCTTGTGCGCAAACTGAAGAGCATCGAGGGCGATGTGACTGACGGAGATATTTCCTATAAATGGTGGCGTGTAAATGAAATTTGAGAATTCCGACATACGTGTAGTGTGGATTGATCTTGACGATACCCTCGTGGACTTCCGCACAAATTCACGCCGTGCGCTGCGGCGGCTGTTCGATACGCAGAATCTTGCTCCACTGTTCGGCACCCCCGGGCATTGGACAGAATGCTACGAAACATACAATCACGCTCTTTGGGATAAGTACAACCGTGCGCTTATCACACGCGAGCAGCTGCGGACCGACCGCTTTGCCATGCCGCTGCAGGAGGCAGGCGTCCCTGAGATGGAAGCTATTGAACTGTCAGCACGTTTCGACCCGCTGTACCTCGACTTCCTGGCCCGGGAGAAAGCGCTCGTACCCGGAGCCATCGAGCTTCTCGAACGGCTTCGGACGGAAGGGGTCACCATAGGCATTCTCAGCAACGGATTCAAGGAAGTCCAGTTCAAGAAACTGGACAACACCGGACTGATGCCATATATTGACATAGTGGTGCTGAGCGACGATATCGGAGTCAACAAACCTGATATACGCCTGTACCGTCATGCGATGGAACGCACAGGCATATCTGACCCGGAGGCCCATCTGATGATAGGCGACAACCCATCGACAGATATTGCCGGAGCTCTCGCCGCCGGATGGCATGCCATGCTTCTATCCGACACTCCGGCTCCGGCACAGCCATGCTTCACGGCCCCGACACTGCACGAAATAATGCTTAAAATAGTGCGGGAGTGACATTTATTTCAAATTTTTAGCTGTCAATAGCTTCTATTTGAAAAAAAAATACGATATTTGCACTTGCAAAAAAGCACACGGTACCGCCTGTAGGCGTATAACTATGTGCAAACCAACGATTTTATTAAACAAATCATAAACATTTTTAGAAAAATGACCAAAGCTGACATTGTTAACGAAATTGCCAAAACCACAGGCATCGAAAAAGCTAACGTACTGGCTACAATCGAAAAGTTCATGGAAGTGGTTAAGGACTCTCTTGCTCATGATGAAAACGTATATCTGCGTGGATTCGGCAGCTTCATTGTAAAAGTTCGCTCTGAGAAAACCGCCCGTAACATCTCCAAGAATACTACTATCATAATCCCCGAACACAAAATCCCCGCTTTCAAGCCCGCGAAAGTGTTCATGGAAGAGGTTAAATAATATACCTCAACAGTATACCGACCTATAAAATCTATATATTATTAATAATTTAATTCAAGCGTAAAATGCCCAGCGGAAAGAAAAGAAAGGGCCACAAGATGGCTACTCACAAGCGCAAAAAACGTCTCAGAAAGAACCGTCACAAGAAGAAATAAGCAGTTCTGAACTCTGATAACAATCACTGATTAGAAACGCTTATATGTGTGATGAGTCAACTGACTGACACATAAAAACGCAATACGGAGAACAAACTTGATGCGCCGGCAACGTAAACCCCGTTTGCAGATGCTGCATCTGAGTTTGTTCTTTGTGTTTTTTCTATCAACCTGTATTTTTTAATCCATCAAGTAAATGCAAAGCGAACTTATAGTCGATGTGCAGTCCAAAGAGGTGTCCATTGCGCTCCTCGAGGATTCAAGGCTTGTAAGCCTCCAGAAGGAGGCCCGCAACATAGCCTATGCCGTGGGCGACATTTACCTGGCTAAAGTCAAGAAACTGATGCCCGGGCTGAATGCCGCATTCGTCAACGTAGGCTTCGAAAAGGACGCTTTCCTCCATTACTTGGATCTTGGCTCGCAATTTTCCTCTTACTCAAAGTTTCTCACAGAGCTCCTTGACAAAAAGCAGAAGCAGCTACCCCAGATATCCAAAATGCAGCTGCTCCCTGACATTGACAAGCATGGATCTATATCCGACGTGCTTACTCAGGGAAAGGAACTGATGGTACAGATCGTGAAGGAACCCATATCATCAAAGGGTCCACGCCTTACCACAGAGATAACCCTTACCGGACGCTACATGGTGCTCATACCTTTCTGCGACAAAGTATCAATATCGCAAAAAATCAAGACTTCGGAAGAGAAAGTGCGTCTACGGCAGCTCATTGAGAGCATCCGTCCTAAAAACTTCGGCGTGATAATCCGCACCTCTGCAGAAGGAAAGCGGGTAGCCGAACTGAATCATGAGATGAAAACTCTCGTGAAATACTGGGAAGAATCCACCGCCAAAGCACGTACGGCCCAGGCTCCGGCACTGATCTTTCAGGAAGAGAGCCGTATAGTAAGCGTGCTGCGCGACGTGTTCAGCCCCAGCTTTGAGAGCGTATGGGTAAACGATGAAGAGACATACCGTCAGATTTACCAATACGTCGAACTGATAGCTCCTGACCGGAAGGATATTGTAAAACTTTACAAGAAAGATGAACCGATATTTGACCATTTCAATATCACCAAACAGATAAAGTCATCTTTCGGCAAGACTGTATCATTCAAGAGCGGCGCATACATCATCATAGAACATACGGAAGCCCTGCATGTAATAGACGTAAACTCCGGCAACCGCTCAAAAGCGGCTAACGACCAGGAGAGCAACGCCCTGGAAGTAAACATGCGCGCAGCTGATGAGATAGCCCGTCAGCTCAGGCTCCGCGACATGGGTGGCATCATAGTCATCGACTTCATCGACATGGCTAAGGTGGAACACCGCCAGAAGCTCTACGAGCACATGCGCGAAATAATGGCTAATGACCGTGCACGCCACAACATCCTGCCCCTTAGCAAATTCGGGCTGATGCAGATCACACGCCAGCGCGTACGACCCGCCCTTGACGTAGTAACAGCCGAGACATGTCCGTCATGCTACGGCAAAGGTCAGGTACAACCCTCGCTACTATTCACTGACACCCTGCGTGAAAAGCTTGAATATCTGGTCAACGACCTCAACCAATCAGGCTTCACCATGTATATCCACCCCTTTGTGGACGCATATATCAAGAAAGGCTTAGTGTCAACCTACCGTAAATGGCGCATGGAGCTCGGACGCAAATTCAAAATTCTACCGGACCAGTCACTCGCATATCTGCAGTACAAGGTACTCGACAAGGACCGTAACGAAATTGACCTGAAGGAGGAGAAGGATATTGATTCATCCGCCACCAAAAACAAAAACAAAGCCAAGAACCGCAGTAAGGAGGTACAAGCGCAGGAAAGCTCCGCTTCCTGACCTTGAAAAGCCTGCCTGTCACTGATGAAAAAAAACGAAAGATGCTGTCTGATAATTCATATCAGACAGCATCTATTTTATAACCTGAGACAGGATATTACTTCTTGACCTCGGTCAGATAACGTTTATGGTAATCCTCAAGGATATTGCGGATAGCGGTACCAATCTTCAGGTAATCCGATTCGTTAAGATTGGCGAGCGATGCACGCACTGACCATGCCGGTCCGTCAAAACCGTCGCCGTTTAGCAGCACTACGGCTGTCTCATTGGCCAGACGGATCACAAAGTCAAGCGGCTCATAAGTGTCCTGCATGTACTTGGCAAAATCATCGCCGTAGAACTTGCGGGCCCATATCATGATATCTATCTCCGAGTAGTAGCCGGCTCTCAACGGGTCGACCAGGAGAGTGAATCCGGTAGTTGACCACAATGCCTCCAGACGGTCATTGATAGTATGACGCATGGTGTCCTGATATGTATTGCCCTCGGCTGTATTGCGGATAGCGAATGCCGACATCAGCGCCATCTGCATCTGCTGCGGAGTGGAAAGACCTGCGGTATGGTTCAGAGCCACGAGTCGGCTGTCGGCCACCATACGGTCAATAAACTTGATATTGCGCGGAGTCAGCGTAAGCGAACCGTAGCGTTTGTCAAGAGCCGCCTGCTTGTCTTCGGGGAGCTGCTTGATGAGAGCATCGAACACATTGTCCTGACGTATTGCACATACGGCGAGTCGCCATCCTGTAGCTCCGAAATATTTTGAATATGAATACACACACATGGTGTTGTACGGCAGCTTATACATCAGCGAATGGAAATCCTTCACAAAAGTACCGTACACGTCATCCGTCACTATCATCAGATTAGGATTATCAGTCTTCACGATATCCACAAGCTGCTCCAGCACTTCAGGCGCAAGGGTGTAGCTTGGCGGATTGCTCGGGTTGGTTATACACAGCAGTTTTATTGAAGGGTCACGCAGCTTGTCAATCTCTTCGGGCGGATATTGCCATGTATGATAGCCGTCATACTGTACCTTGTCGGCATTGATGTTCACCACATCGAAATCAAAACGCGCGAGCTGGGGAATCTCGATATACGGAGTGAATGCCGGAACCATCAGTGCCATCTTGTCGCCCTTGTTAATCAGGAAGTTTTCCTGAATCGAGTCAAAAGCGTAGCACATACCTGCGGTGCCACCTTCGGTAGCAAACATATCGTATACAGCCTTGTCGCTGCCGCCGCCCATGGCTATGCGCAGATAGTCCTGCACAAGCGATTCGGTGGTATGAAGTATGCGGTCAGGCGTGGGATACTGGTCGCCTATGATAGCTTCGGCAAATTCATGAGCCACGGTATCGGCATCATAATCATGCTTTGTGATAAGATAGTCAAAAGTCCAGCGCAGCAGATCAGCACCGCTTTCATCCTTATTGTCATCCAGAAACTTTCTGAACCGTTCGGCACATCCTTTCTGTTCCGGGATACCGGCTATGCCAACTTCATTGTCAGCCACTCGGCGGCACTCCTGCAGTCCGAACTTACCAAGCAGGAAGAAAGCCTCGCGCGGATATGTAGCAATCCAGTTGGGATTACCTCGGCCGGCATTCAGGTAAGTGGCTGTCGACTCACGTGCATCGGCCTGCGCCATCTCTATCAGTTTGTTTTTTATTTCAAAAGGACTCATCTGCGACAACTGCTTCTCATATTCGCGGTTGTCCGGATTTTTAGGTGTTGTATTCATATCGTATTTTATTTTTGAGGTATTTGTTTCTATATATGTTTCATCAAGCCATCATCAATACAAGGGCCACACCCATAAGGATAAGCATCGTATTGCCCACGGCATAAGTCACTGTATAGCCCATGGCCGGAAGAGTGCTGCCCAATGCATCCTGGATAGCACCGAGCGAGGCTGTGGTGGTACGGCCACCGGCACAGCAACCAAGGTTTATGGCCGGACGGAACTTGAACACTTTCGCGCCTATGATCACTCCAAGTATCAACGGAAGTGAAGTACATACCACTCCCGAGAGGAACATGGCGAATCCTACCTCCTTGATACCGCTTACAAACGACGGACCTGCCGTTATGCCGATCACAGCGATAAACATGTTCAGGCCAAGGTTATTCATCACCCATACAGCCTCCTTAGGCACACGTCCGAATGTCGGGTGCTTCGAACGGAGCCAACCGCATATCAAGCCCGATATCAAGGCACCGCCACTGGTGCTCAGGCTTATTGGGATATCACCGATATGGAGTGTAAGCACGCCTATCAGACAGCCTATGAATATACCGAGACCTACGAGTATAAGGTCTGACTTTGTGGTAGGACGGTCAACATAACCGATTTTCGGAGCCGCCACATTAACATCCTGCGCCAGTCCGAGCAGCGTAAGTGAATCGCCTGCCTGAAGCACAGTCTTTGCAAACACAGGAATCTCAACTCCGCTGCGGTCAATTGATTTTATTGACACCCCATACATATATTTCTGTGAACGGAGCTGGTCGACAGTCATACCGGCCACAGTCTTTTT
Source organism: uncultured Muribaculaceae bacterium (assembly GCA_910586895.1). Classification (GTDB taxonomy): domain Bacteria; phylum Bacteroidota; class Bacteroidia; order Bacteroidales; family Muribaculaceae; genus Paramuribaculum. The sequence goes on from CAJUIW010000003.1 coordinate 25,909, forward strand.
CGTAACCATGACGGGAATCTGCTCCACGGGGAAATTAAGCAGATCGGCATCAACCACTTCGGGACCAATCCAGCTTTCATCGCCCACTATAAACTCGCGGCGTCCGCTAAGCACTATCTCATCATTCATATTGATGGCCAGTTCAGGAGCAGTCTCCAGAATCTTTCCATCCTTGCGCACACGCTCCACAAACAGGCGGCGTCCGTTTTTCAGGAGATACTCCTCCACCTCCTGCACCGTGCGTGCAGTGGCAAAGAAATCGGCAGTCACCTTATAGGCACGGAATGCTACCGGACGGTTAGCTTCGATATAAGCGGGATCTGATGTGATGGAGCTTTCATTCATCTCCTTTTCAAGAGCTACGGTATCAGCTTTTACCTTCTTGAGTCCGCCGAGCAGTACCGGTCCGAGGTTAGCCAGCAGATATGCCGAGCCTATGGTACCGAACACGTAACATACAGCATAAGCCACCGGTATTATATCAAGCCACTCTTTCTTCTGGGCTGCTGACACACCAAGTGTGCCCATCGTATCTGTTCCCACACCGATTACAGCCGATATTGTCTGCGCGCCGGAGAAAAGCCCTATGGCCTCGCCTACATTGTAGCCCATCACCTTGGCTGTGCCCCAGGTGCTAAACAGACAGAGCAGACATATCACCACGGCAAACAGCACCTGCTTTATCCCGTCGCCCTTGAGCGAGCGGAAGAACTGCGGGCCTACACTGTAGCCTATGGCGAAGAGAAACAGAAGGAAAAACACATTTTTAATAGGACCGGGGATGGAGATATCCATCTGTCCCACTACCACCCCGACAAGGAGCACGGAGGTAACGGTGCCGAGCGAAAATGTCTTGTACTTGAGAGAACCCAGCCAGAATCCCAATCCGATGGTCAGGAACAGCGGAATGGAAGGGTTATCGCGGCACACCTGCACGAACCAGTTGAAAAGTTCCATAGAATAGTTGATTTTTAGATTTTATATATACAAACTGATACTGACCGGCATCGACTCCGCCGGTAGTGGAATGTATATAAAAAACATAGGCTGCCCCCTATTTGTTCGGGACAGCCTATGCTATGTTATCTTCTATTCCTAATGGAACCGCATAGTTTTTCAGCGGCGGCGATAATGCCGTACCCAGTCAATCTCCATCTCCACAGGCAGGTCGGCCGGATCCACTTTTCCTACCCATGAGCCACCCAGCTGCATATCCATAAGCAGGTACATAGGTATGTTGTACGGAAACTGGCCCGGTTTGTCCGTCGCTACACGCGGGTAGGTAAGCGTGTGCTTGCCGTTGATGTCAAACACCACGCTGTCAGGATAAATCTCCACTGCGTATACATTGAATTCCTCCGGATTGATACGTCCGGTGCCCCCTTTGGGCGGATTCTGCTGCCCGAGCGTGTATGTATAGTAGGAATGTACCGTCTGATACGCGAAGTTGTCGTAGTTCAGACGCTCCATTATATCTATCTCACCCCCGGTTGGCCACGGGAAACGTTTGTGGTCATACGGCAGGAGCCACAGTGCCGGCCATGCACCGCGGGCACCATGCAGACGTGCACGTATCTCTATTCGCCCCGGCTCAAATGCCTTCCGGTCCTTGGTCCATACTCCCCCGGTAAGATACTCTACGGTGTCAACCGAACGGTCAGGATTGCTTATCCCGCGCAGTATCAGGCATCCGTCACGCAGCCCTACAAGGTCCTCGCGGTCAGAAAGAGTGTTGCACCAGTCAGCATTGCCTCGGGTACAACGCCCCCATACCGCAGTATCAAGCTCCGTGCTGTTGAAATTATCCTCCCAGTCAAGTTTCCATTCCGAAGCGGCTTTCAAGGATGCGACCTTCGATGTCGACGTGCATCCTCCACTTATAAGCGACAGACCGATTACAGCCTGCACTGCTATGACAAACAATGAACCTTTCATATCACAAATATTCGCATTTTTATAAATAGCGATACGGAACCGGCCATTCATCAACACCCGTCCCGCAATGCAACTACAAATTTACGAAATTTTTCATACTTTTGTCGACATGACACAATCACTACTTATCATGGCTTCATTGACAGGCTCCGTGGAATTCTACGTTATAGCGGCGTTTGTAGCAACTGCCATTGTGGCACTGTGCGTACGCCCGTCAGGCCGGGGCGAGGCCATAACGGAATTTATCACCTCACGGCTATCGGCCGATGGCTACACGGATGCATGTATAGAAGTGACTGTCGACGATGCGTTGCGCGTTCATATCATACGCCACGGACTCACTGACATCCGCTCAGGGGCATCCGTAGCTCTGGCATTGACGCGCATAGGCTTCGACATATCCATAGAGGAACGCGTGGCTGCGTCGCCTGACGGCTATATGGTGGATTCCGCCGAATTTGTCATTGACAATCTTGGCCCGGAACGCTACCACATAAAGTACAACAGCTCCGAGTCAGGCCGCTTTGCCGCGTTCACCCTGACCGTAAAGCCGGGAATACACATCATCAAGCCAATGATGTGAGCAGCATGGTGCTGATTGACATATATATCACCATGCCTATGATGTCGTTCGTAATGGATATGAACGGCCCCGTGGCGAGAGCCGGGTCAATCTTCAGACGTTCGAGCGTAAGCGGAACAAACGTTCCGAACACCGAAGCGAACAGCACCACAGCCAGAAGCGACAGCGACACTGACACCGTGGTCACCTGTGCTCCTCCAAGCTTGAAATAGTTATACACAAACACCAGCAGCGATATTATGGCACCGTTTATCAATCCTACGCCAAGCTCCTTCATAAGCTGCGTGAATGAATTGCGTATATCCATCGAGCCGTTGGCCAATCCCTGAACCACGATAGCGCTTGACTGCGTACCGACATTTCCGCCCGTACCGCCTATAAGCGGTATGAACAGAGCGAGTGTGGGATCTGCCGTGAAGCCCGATTCGAAATTACCGAGAATCACCGAATTGCATATACCGCCCACCATACCGATAAGCAGCCACGGCAGTCGGGCTTTTGTCTGGGTAAACAGCGTGTCATCGCTCTCCACATCGCTTGACAGACCTGATGCCAGCTGATAGTCACGTTCGGTCGATTCGCGCACCTGGTCCATCACGTCGTCCACAGTAATGCGCCCGAGCAGGCGTCCTATGGAGTCAACCACCGGCATAGCCACAAGGTCATACTTCTCAAAGTCGAGCGCCACATCATCAATAGGCGTCTCAGCCTTGACTGACACCGGGTCGGCCTCCATGACATGCTTTATTTTCGATACCGACGGATGGGTGATCAGCTCCTTCAGCGGAAGCACTCCGCGCAGGCGGTAGTCATTGTCCACCACATACACGTAGTATATCTCATCCATATCCTCAGCCTGCATACGCATCTGCTTGATACACTCCGGCATGCTCCAGTTTTCATTGACCACTATCATCTCCGTGCCCATAAGGCCGCCGGCCGTATCCTCGTCATACTTCAGAAGGTCAATGATATCGCCGGCCTGCTCTACATCGTCGATATGCGACAGAATCTTATCACGGTCCTCTTCATCGAGCTCCTGAATGATATCAACGGCATCGTCCGTCTCAAGATGGTCAATAAACTGCTTGGCTATCTTCTCAGCCGGCATGTCATGCAGCAGCTTGCGGCGGTCATCCTCGTCAAGCTCCATCAGCACGTCGGCCGCCGTGTCATCGTCAAGGAGCTGATACAGGTACTCGGCCTCTTCAAGGTCCAGATCCTTGTACAGTTCGGCTATATCGGCCGGATGCAGGTCGGCCAGTTCACGGTGGGCCGCATCATCCTCACGCGCCGCAATGATGGCACGGATATTGTCAAGATATTCCTCAGTGAATTCCTTCATCAGTCATTAAGCTTGATTACGGTATGACGATATAAGATTGGTAAGTTCTATGAATTGCTCCACGCTGAGCTGCTCCGGACGGAGCCCCATCAGCGGACTGTCGGGCACTCCCGCACCGGCAGGAAGCAGTCCGCGCACAGAATTGCGTATCGTTTTGCGGCGCTGGCCAAACGAAGTCTTCACCACCGTACGGAACAATTTTTCATCACAGCCCAGCTCCGTAACGGCGTTGCGTGTAAGGCGTATGACACCGCTCTTCACCTTTGGAGGCGGATTGAACACATGCTCCGAAACCGTGAACAGATACTCCACGTCGTACCATGCCTGAAGCAGCACGCTGAGAATCCCGCGCGCTTTCGTCCCGGCAGGAGCCGCGATACGCTCGGCCACCTCACGCTGAAGCATGCCTGAACAGCAGATCACCAGATCACGGCTTTCAAGCACATGAAAGAATATCTGCGACGATATATTGTAGGGGTAGTTACCGATTACGCATATTTTGTCAGCACCACTGAACACGCCCGATAAATCGAGCTTCAGAAAGTCGCAGTTAAGGATATTCTCCTGAGGAAGCCCGGGGAAATTAGCTTTCAGCCATTCTATGCTCTCCCCGTCAATCTCAGCCACCTTCACCGTATGTCCGGCATCAATCAGAAACTGCGTGAGCACACCCATTCCCGGGCCAACCTCAAGCACCGGAGTGCCACGATATCCGTCGAGAGTCGATGCTATACGCTCGGCAATACTCATGTCGGTAAGAAAATGCTGGCCAAGAGCCTTTTTGGGTCGTACTTTCTGCATTTTTGTTCTATGAAACGGTTCTTTATATAACAAAAGTACTCTTTATCGGTGATTTTGCCAAATATGACGGTATTTAATAAGTCAAAAAATAACACGCTTTATTGCTGTTATACCGAAAAAAGAAGTTATCTTTGCACCGTACAAAGCTTCAAAAACACCTTATGCGACAGTAGCTCAGTTGGTAGAGCATCAGCTTCCCAAGCTGAGGGTCGCGGGTTCGAGCCCCGTTTGTCGCTCCTTTGTACAGCATGACGCCTGCCCCAAAAGGACAGACGTCATTTTTATTTCTACCGATAGCTACCATGACCTTAAAAAACTATAGAACTCCAACTGAGCTGAATCGGACCGATTTTATGTTATACTACCTTGAAAAGTAGGCTAATACGCTGATATGTTCGATTTTTAATATATCTTTGTATTTGAAATCAAACGTTTATCTCCAAATGGCAAAAATCACAGTTCAAAACACTCCTATTACTGTTCTCAACATTGAGGAGCAGGACTATATCTCTCTTACGGACATGGCAAATGCCAAAGATGGAGATAGCAGGGCTGCGGATGTTATCAAGAACTGGATCAGGAATAGATATACCATTGAGTTTCTCGGCACGTGGGAACTTATCCACAACCCTGATTTCAAAGTGGTCGAATTCGACCACTTTAGAATGAGTGCCGGTTTGCCATCTTTTGTATTGAGTGCTTCGGAATGGATAGAGAGAACCGGTGCAATAGGATTGGTAGTCAAAAAAGGGCGTTACGGAGGGACTTATGCCCACAAGGACATCGCATTTGAATTTGGATCTGCGATAAGCGTGCCGTTCAAACTCTATCTGATAGAGGAATTCCAGCGGTTGAAAGCCGAAGAGCAGAGGTTGATCGGCTGGTCGGCGAAGCGTGAGTTGTCGAAAATCAACTACCGCATACATACCGATGCTATCAAGCAGAACCTTATTCCGGCCGAGGTCACAAAAGCACAGGCAAGCATCATCTATGCCAATGAAGCCGATGTGTTGAACGTGGCAATGTTCGGCATTACATCGAAACAGTGGCGAGAGACTAATCCCGATTTGAAAGGGAATATCCGCGACTATGCCTCTGTGAACGAACTTATCTGCCTATCTAATATGGAAAGCCTCAATGCTGTATTCATAGAGCAAGGACTGCCACAATCAGAGCGACTTATAAAACTTAACCAAATCGCCATCCATCAAATGAGCGTGCTGGAATGTGAAGACAACGACCGAAAACTTTTGAAATAAACCACGCGACAACAAAGTATGTCAAGAATGATAACATATTGAGCATCGACAACCTAAGCGATTACATCTGTCCCGAAGCGATGGACAAGGGAATTAAACCACCAACACCGGCCTATAATCAACGGCAAGAATATTTTCAGTAGTTCAAAGACCTGTGACAATCATTGAAGCAGACCATAAGACGATAAATACGCCGTCAACGATTCAGCCCGACGAGAGATTTTTTTCTTTCGCCGGGCTGATACATACGTTTGAAAATTAGTTGGTCGCTGTTAGCTCTCGGAAATCCTTGATTTTCTTAGGCAACATTATAGCTCCGATAATAACGCTTACCAATAATGCACCTGAAACAAGCCAGAAAGTGTAAGAACCAAGTGTCCATAGATTACCGAGGAAGATGGTAAAAAATACAGCAAGTACGATTGCAAGCACAATCTCAGTGGTAAGAGTGTACAGCCTAAGGCTTGAAACCTGCTTCATCACCATCATTGGCGTTTCTGATGTAATTTGTATCTTTTTAATCATACGATAGAGAACGGCATACATCATTGCTGCTACTGCCATATAGATTCCGAGAAAACCTTTCATGGCGACGGGGAATGTAGGATTATCTATTCCACTGAGCCACAGCACGATGAACACCACTACAAGAACAGTACACATCTGAATGTTCTTACGATATTGTTTGGCGACACGTTTCTGCGCGCTATTGCAAGCCGCACTGTTGAAATTGATATTTTCGCCGCTCTTTTCTGCGAGTACATCATCAAGAGTTGACATGCTTTTTTTGAGTTCGTCCAGATTCATATTATTTAGATTTTGAGATGAGTTTGTTTTTAATCCTGTGAAGTTTGGTCGCCACGTTATTCCGTTCTATGCCGATTATCTCTGCGATCTCCTCGTAGGAGTATTCATCGAGCCATAAAAGAATGATAGCTTTATCAATCGGGAGAAGCTGATTTATCAGTTCATGGAGCGCTGCAAGCTGTTGAGCTTTGTTGTCATCGGCCTCCGAGGAAATATCGGCGCCGCTGATTTCAAAAGGAAGTGTTTCTACTTTCGGCTTATAATTGCGTATTGCCATCAGTGCCGAATTGACTGCTACGCGATAAACCCATGTTGATATCTTGCTCGCTCCCCGGAACTGCTCTAAACCCAACCAAAGGTTGGTAAGTATTTCCTGACGCAAATCCTCGTAGGGCACTTTCGGGGTTGCATAGGCCCAGCAGATCTTGTTGATGATTCGGGAATGTTCTTTGACGAAAGAAGCAAATTCCCTGCTTGTTTTCGGTGGACTTTCCATTGTTATTGATTATTTTTTTGTAACGTTAGGTGCAGAATTGCGTCCAAAAGTTACACTCATCCCTAAAATTTTTTATTAGGCACTGAATTGCACAAAGTTAGCAAATCAACTGTAATCAATAGCCACTTCCGATATGCACCGGCAATGTATCTGCACTCCCACTATCCCCGGCACTCATCCGGACTCATCTCCACCTGCTAAAAAAAACGATGCGCGGATTGTCGCCTCGACAGTCCACGCATCCTGGTCATTATTGGTCTCTTAATTACTATGTTGCAAATATCTTTTTTCAGGTATTGACTTTATTCGGGTCTATTATCTAAACGAGAATGAAAACAAACGATTTTTTTCTACACCGCAAATATAGCCCCAACAAATTACATATTGGAGTCAATCGTGTTACAATTATGCAACACAACGCATCATGCACCTAAAATTAACTTCATTTAACCTTTCTGTTCTTTTTCCACTTTTCAAGCGTGAACAGAAACTCCAATCCGCCCGTAGGCCGGTTGCGCACCGATATGGTGCCTCCGAGCGCCTCTACGGTATTCTTGACAATAGGCAGGCCGAGTCCGGTGCCACCCACCTTACGCGAACGCCCGGCGTCAACACGGTAGAACCGCTCGAACAGATGGATCAGATGCTCGTCAGGCACCCCGACACCATTGTCATAGAACGAGAAGGTGTAATACTTGTCGCTTTCCACTATGTAATTCAGCCCTACCTCAGTACCGTGTGAATACTGCACAGCGTTGCGGATCAGGTTGGTTATCATACCCGTCAGCAGGTTGACATTGCCCTTCACATAGCAGTCAACCGGCACATCGAAGCTAAACGTCATATCGCCAAGCATACCTGAGGCATTGACATCGTTCTCCACTCCGAAAAGCATATCGTGGAAGTCGACCTCCACCGTCGGGATATTTCCACCCCCCTCTTCAAGACGCGTCATTGTCGACACATCCGAAAGCAGGCTGCACAGACGCGTGACGTTGCTCTGGGCGCGAAGCAGAAACTGGGTGCGCGTGCGATCGTCCATCTCAGGCGATGACAGCACCGTGTCAAGATAACCGCGTATCACACCTACAGGCGTCTTGATTTCATGATTGATATTGTTGGTGAGCTGACGCTTTATTCGCGACTTCTCCTCTACGGCATACATGGCCACTTCATGCTCACGCTTGCTCTGCTCCATGGCCTTCTCCATGGCACGGTATATCTTCACTATCTCACGCGATATATCGCCAAGCTCATCATGCGAGAACTTCGATTCGTCAAACACCGCATTCTTCTCAGCCGTGGCAGCCGCAAACTTACGCAGCAGCTGGATATTCCTCGTAAGGAAGCCGGTGGACAGATACGCCAGCACGAAGCAAATGGCAAACAGGGCTATCAGCACAATCCAGAAATCAGGTCCGGCCCGAAGCGAATCCATAAGCCCTACGGAAAAAGGCATCGCTGTCTTTACCAGAATCTCACCGTTGCTGCTCTGCTGCGAGGTGACATAAAACAGCCGGTGCGACTCCGCGCCATCCTCAGCATCGTCTACCTCCTTCAGTCCGTCATCATCGTTATATTCAGCCGGGATAGGAGCACCTATTGAGTAGAGCAGATTACCATCCTGATTATAGACACTCACCATCACCTGGTCGTAAATCGAATTGTCAAAAAACTGACTTACAAACGACAGGAACGGCGTCAGACTCACATCACGTTCATACGCATCAAGAATACGCGCATTCAGTACATTGAGCTGACGTTCGATAGTCTGCTTCCGGTACTCACGCTCGTGATAATTCTGATATCCCATCAGCACCCCCACTATGAGCCACATCATGCCCAGCATGGGGATAAACAGACGCCACCGGTAGCTAAACCGTCTCTTTGAAGCCATAGCCAAATCCGAGTCTGGTTACAATATTGTTGCCATACTCGCCTATCTTTTTACGAAGGCGGGCTATGTTGGTATCAATAGTTCTGTTAGTCACCACTACATCGCTGGACCACACCGAACGGATTATCTCCTCACGCGAGTATATGCGGTTGCGGTGCGTAAGAAGGAACAGAAGGATATCAAACTCCGTCTTGGTCAGATTCACCTCCTGCCCTCCGAGGAAGCACTGCTTGACGTTGCGGTCAATACGCAGCGAATGGAATGTGATATCAGGTTCATAGATGCTCTTCGACACATTGTACTGCCACTGACGCGTAGCCTGGCTGCGGCGCAGCACGGCACGCACACGGGCACGCACTTCATTTATCACAAACGGCTTCGTGATATAATCATCGGCACCGATATTCAGCCCCATCACGGTATCATCCTCGCCGTCAAGAGCCGAGCAGAATATTATAGGAGTATTCTCTATCTCACTCATATTCCGCACACGTTTGGCAAAATCAAAACCGCTCAGACGTTCCATCATGATATCGACAATGAAAAGCGAATAGCCTGATAAATCCATCTCAAGAGCCTCCTCGGCGCTATAGGCGCAATCTACCTCATAGCCCTCCTTTTCAAGGTTGAACTTAAGAATCTCACACAGCGACTCTTCATCGTCAATAACCAATATCTTAATTCTCATTGGATTATTCTATTCAATAAAATGATTCCCGACCATTCGGGGTTGTAAAGATAGAAAATTTGGCGCTTTCGCGCAGGTTAATGAATGTTAATTTCTTCATTTCCTTGAACCATCCCCCCACCACAGCGTTTAATAGTTGAAATTACTATATTTGCACTGTGTTTTTTTCATGGTATTAGATTTAAGGTTAAAAGAATTGTCGGCTGTCGGGATGACAGCCGATTTTTCTGTTTTATCACCCCGAAATAGCTAATATCGCACCAAAAATTATTGCAATTCTGAAAATTATGCCTAATTTTGGGGCGATGAGCCGCCGTGGTCAACACTTTCGCTGACCTACCCACGGCTCCGAACCATGTAATAAACCCACCAAATTCTTGATTATGGAATTCCTTGAAGAGTCCGTTGCACAAGAGATAACGGACCGTACCACCACTGAGCCCGCAGAAACTCCCACAACTGCCGAACCCGAAACCGCACCCGGCAAAGAGCTCCTGCTTGAAGAACTACGGAAAATCAACCTCCTTGACGAAGAGCAGATTGACCTTGAAGAAGTAGCACGTCTGAAACGCCAGTTCTACATCCGGCACAACGAGGAATCCCAAGCTAAATATCAGGAATACATAGCACAGGGAGGCAACGCCGAGGACTACGTGGCCGACCCCGACACCTGCGAAGCCGAATTCAAGGAACTGCTCGCCACCCTACGCGACAAAAAGCAGGCCCTCCGCCGCCGCATAGCCGAACAGCAGCTCCAGAACAGCCAGCGCAAAAGCGCCATAATCGACGAACTCAAAGCCATCAGCGCCGACACCGACAACGTCAACCGCCAGTACCAGCGCGTCAAAGAACTACAGGCCGAGTTCAAAACCATAGGCGACGTACCGCAGGAACACGCCACCGAACTATGGAAATCCTACACCGCAGCCATCGAACTCTTCTACGACCAGTGGAAAGTCAACAAAGAACTCCGCGACTACGACTTCCGTAAAAACCTTGCCGAAAAACAGCTCCTGCTCGACGAAGCCGTGCGCCTCGGCGAAGAAGCCGACGTAATCACCGCATTCCACCGCCTCCAGGAGCTCCATCAGAAATGGCGCGAGACAGGCCCTGTAGCCAAAGAACTACGCGACGAGATATGGGACCGCTTCAAAGACGCATCAGCCACCGTCAACAAACGCTATCAGGCCCACTTCGAAGAACGCAAAGCCAAAGAACGCGAAAACGAACAAGCCAAGACACAGCTCTGCGAACGCATCGAAGCCATTGACCTGACCGAACCCGCATCATACGCACGCTGGAACGAACTCACCAAACTGATAATCGACACCCAGGAAGAGTGGAAAAAACTCGGCTTCGCCTCACGCAAGACCAACAACGCCCTCTTCACACGCTTCCGCGCCGCCTGCGACGCTTTCTTCACCGCCAAAGCCGCATTCTTCAAAGAAATCAAGACCAATCTGGCCGAAAACCTCGAAAAGAAAACACGCCTTTGCGAACAAGCCGAAGCACTCAAGGACAGCACCGAATGGCGCAAGACAACCGACGCACTCGTAGAGCTCCAGAAACAATGGAAATCCATCGGCGCCGTGCCCAAGAAACACAGCGATGCCATCTGGCGCCGCTTCATGGACGCATGTGACCACTTCTTCGAACAGAAAAAGAAATCCACATCAGCCGTACGCCGCACCGAGCACGAAAACCTCAAGACAAAACAAGCCATCGTGGCACGCCTCACCGAGCTCAACGCCCCTGACTGCGCAGCCGACCGCGCCGAAGCCATAGCCGAAATCAACCAGCTACGCACACGCTGGCAGGAGACCGGCCACGTACCCTTCCGCGACAAAGACAAACTCCACGACGCCTACCGCACCACCGTAGGCGAGCTCTTCGAAAAATACGACATCCGCGAAAACCGCGCACGCATGGCATCATTCGAAAACAACATCGAGCGCCTATCCTCCGACGACAACCGCCTCATACGCGAACGCGAACGCCTCATGCGCACACTCGAACAGCGCCGCAACGAGCTCAAGACCTACAACAACAACATGGGCTTCTTCAACTCCAAAACCAAATCAGGCGAACAGATCATGCGTGAAATGCAGCGCAAAATGCAGCACATCAGCACCGAAATCGCCGAAATCGAAAAGAAAATCACCCTCATCGACTCAAAGCTGTAATCCCCTCCCCTCTACAGCACCGTCCATACCATCAAAGCCGGAATCACCCCTCACCCGAGGCCGATTCCGGCTTTGCCATTTCACCCATCCACCACACATCTCAGCATCATCCGCACAAAAAAATCAAAAAAACACACCAAAACACTTGCACAAACCAAACAAAACCCCTACCTTTGCAGCGCAAAAGCCCAGGTGGCGGAATGGTAGACGCGCTCGTTTCAGGTGCGAGTGCTGCGAGGCGTGCAGGTTCGAGTCCTGTTCTGGGCACCCCATCAAAAGCGTAAGTAGTTGATTTTCAACTACTTACGCTTTTTAAATTCACAATCTACCCCCCATAGTATGGGTCAGTACGGCGCATGGTAAAATGTCAGCGCCGCGACAAAGTCAGCGATTCAACTCCGCTGAATCGTCGTAAATCAACTTGGATAGACCGAATTTAGATTTATTCATATTCTTCAACGCAGTCCGGTCGGCTTGTCTCCTCTTTTACGCTGACACACCGCTGACAAAATCACTGACGAGACGGCACGACTTCTTTCATCGACTTTTTTTCTCATTGCTTTTTCTTATCGATCAATTTCTTCTTTCGCCAGACTTTCTCTCATCGTACAGATTCCCCTTTTCTCATCAGTATATATACAAGTTCAGTTTAACTCGGGTATATATTACCCGACCTAAACTGAACTTGGTTAATTGCTTCGAAAAAGCTCTCGATTGGTATGCATCGAAAGCTTTGAATGGAGTAAGTTAATTTATTCAAACGATATGTTGGGATTTACTTCTTTAGTCTCGACTTAATCCATGTCCACAACTCATGGAATAATTCTCCAGCGACTAATGCAAACATAAACTACAGCATAGGCTTTCAAAATTTTATGTTCAACAATTTCAGCCTCATACCAGACTGTTCGCCCGCGAGAATCCACACTTCAGATTCTTGAAAGGACAAATTAAAGTGATAGCCCGGATTAAACCGAGCTATCTAATTCTCTTTGTAATAGTAGTATTGTTACCTAGCTTCAAACAACAAACAATTACATAAAAAGATCACCGCTTTAATCACGACATCTGATTAGAGATTCTCAAGACGCAATATTGCAAATTGACTCATATAACGATCTTAAAGGTTTTGTCGCCAATTTTGATAATTACTATTCCGGTAGGCAGATAACAGTGGTCTCCATTCTTTAAGCAATAGTTTGCAATTGTAGTACCTTCAATATTATAGATTTGAACAAAGATATCGTTTAAAGCCCTAATCCCATGATTTTCGACTAAAAAGCAGGGACGGTTGTTATCGTAATGTATTACATCAATACTTGCATTTTCATCTTCTACAATATTCCAGAATCTTTTCCACACATCACTAGATGAGTATGCTTCTTTGCAACCATTCGGAACATGAAGGGTGGATTCAATGAAAATATTATCATTAAAAGCATATTCAGACAATATAGGAGGTATTTCTGCCTTAACGTGAATATCTGTTGCCGCAGATTGGCTAAACCCTGAAAGAGATTGCAATCCTGCCCCGAAAAACAAATCCTTCAATGTTCCTGTCGAACTGAAACCTGATATTTTTTCAACTGAATCAGGAAACCTCAACTCCAAAATCTGGGGAGTTGTCCCAAATATCGAACAGCTTTCTATAATATCATTCCAAATTATGTTTGTCAAATTCGAGCCTGATACTGAGTTTACATCTCCGATATTCACAAGAGTTTTACCATACTCGAATGTTGTTAACATCGATGTCTTCAGTGAAATTGACTTAGATGTGCTTGAACCACCTTTGCGATATGTGAAGTTTTTTGTTTTAATGGGTCTCCCCCAATATGTATAATTGCAATTTGAGAAATTAAAGCCCCAAAACAAACCATAAACAGAAGTTCCACTTACATAATTAACTGATTCTTTAATGAGAATATATCCATCATCATTTATAGAATATTCACCATATACATCTGGCGCGTATGAATAGGATTTGTATGTGGTTAGAGGTTCAACATTAAGAGGCATTTCTCCATCTTCAAGGATGAAATTGACAGGATTCAATGTTAGCAATAAATTATACGGAATCACAGTTACCATTTTCCCAATCGTCAGATTCTCTGAACATGAATTTATCCACGGGTAACAATAGACATTCATATATTTTCCTTCTGTATTGTTTATGATTATATGAGTTTCAATTTCTTGGAATTCAGTTGCCCATCCTCCGTATTGTAGGTCTCTTAGAATTTTAAGTCGTTTGATTGGACAATGTGCAAATTGTCCAAAATAGTATTGTAAATTGCCCCGATATGAAGCTCCGCATACATCTTTAGGATAAAGCACTAACGGATCTGAGGACTCACATATGATTACGGAAGTCAACGAAGTGCATCCAAGGAAAGCACTATGCCCCAACGCCTTACAAGCAGAGGGGATAACCACTTCTGATATGGAGGAACATCCTTCAAAGGCGGATACTCCAATTTTCTGCAACTTTTGAGCTTCCTGGAGATTCAGTTCAGTTATATCTCCACAATTCAGGAAGGCCCTATCGGAAATTTCAACTATATTGAAGGACTTGCCATTAAATGTAACAGAAGCCGGGATTGAAATACATCCGATATATTTCTCGGATTTTGCAATGACTCTGCAAGTCATGTCGTCAAGTGATAGGACTTCGTATCTGATTCCGTCAACCTCGAAGTCGTAGGCTGAAACCGACAGGAAAGATAGCATCATTGCCGCTATCATTCCAACTTTATGAATAATTTGCTTCATGGAATTAATCCTTTACTGTTAGATTTCCGAATTCACCATAGATTACGATAGAGTGAGGGTAGATTCCTTTGACTCTGTCAGGAATGTTTTTCATCCGTTCTTTGATTGCATCATCAGCAATGCCCCATGCTATTAGTTTGTCTGATTCAGGCGTAATTTCTGCCGTCGAATAGAATTCGCAAGAATAATCTTTTTCGCGATAGACAAACTCAACACGATACAAATGGTATCCGTCTGTTGTCATATTGTTTTCTCATGCCGCCGGACCCTCTCATTGGCTTATGATTGGTTTATATACAGAAAACGTGAGGTCTGTACTGTTGCTCGTCCCACGTTCTGAGGCTCTGGAATTGCCCATTGGAGTTGAACGAGCAAACTTGCAGAGGCCTCACGTAGAATATGAATATGCCTATTTGCGGCACTCACGTGTCGTATTAGGCGGAATATACATATCCACTAAGACATCTACTGTTTGCTGCATTCTTGACTCCAATAGAAATTTTCCAGATTTCAGAACGTCAAGAAAGAGCGTCGAGTAAACGCTTTCCATTATGTCTGCTGACCCTCCCGCATTGCCCGTGACCGGGCCTCTGCGATGCGGTCTGCGACCGCAAAATTACAAAATTTATTTGATACAGACAATAGATGGCTCAAAATCGGAGTGTTAAAAAGCCGTCGAAAGAGGATTGCATCTCTCGGCGGCTTGGAGATCGTGACAAGATTGGTTATTTTTTCGCATTTGACTTTGTATAAAATGTCCTGCAAAATAACCGTCATGCTTTCTATCATCTTTTCTCTTCAAATACGCTATCGCCCACCACGCACCCAATCCACTAAGAAAACAGCTTGCGTAAAACCATTTTCAGAGCCTTGTTTATAGATGATGGTCTTTTACTTGCAAACCTCGTACTGCTCGGTATCTTATGAGGCGGTTCCGCTGGGAATCCATCATCATCAGTAGAGCAGTTTATCTCTTCATATTCGTACGTGATGTCGAAATAACTCCTTGGATTATAGCCATCAAGATAGCCCTCCGGAATATTCTTCAACAGACTGTATTTCTTGATAAAATCCGCCTTTCTCCATTTCTTTCCAAATGGAGATATTACGTTAAAAAATAGTATATATAGTTCCGGATTTGACAATTGCGCCCTATATATCTTAATAAGCTCCCTCCTTTCTTCAGGCTTGAACTCTGCTTCTGTATCTATTAGCTTTATGGCATTATACATATTCCGGAAATAAGCGCTCAGCACGGTATGATTGGCCTGACACAGACGCATCTCAGGATTGTTTTTTGAGTACTTCAACAATTCACGGATTATAGTCTTCCGGCATTCATAACACTGGATTTTCTCCTCGAAAAACTCTTTCCATGACTCTGAAAGCCCGTAATAAAACACCATGTATGCAATACTTGCTATATCGTGCGCAGTCAACTGCGACCCACAATCCTCATTGATAAGATATAACGCCTGGAGCAACCTGTTCATTTGTATCTTGAATGCCACAAATCCCCGCTTTCCCTTTTCGCTTATATTTTTTCGTTCCGGCTTCGGAACCTCTATCTGGTCAAGATTCTTATAATGGTAATCTATCATCTGAAAAAACATATTCTTGACATTGTTTTTTCTATTCTCACATGTTTGCTTCAGAATCGAATAGGCTACGACAAGTACACTTAGAATTGCAAATAGCGACCCGATAAAGCCACCGACAAAATCGCCGAACTGCGATGCCAGGTTGGGGTCGATACCTAAGTCACCATCCCAACTGAAAAACGCCTTATTAAAAACGACAGCGATGAATACTATTGAAAAAGTAATGCCAACAAGTAAAATTACATATTTCATTACCGCAAGCCATGAGCGCATGGAGCTTGGCATGAACTTTTGTATGTGATTTATAAGAATCTTGAAATAACGCATTTTTTATTCAAATCATCTAAGGTTGATACAATGCACAAAGATACGGTTTTCCACTGGGCATTAAAAAGAGCTGCGGCCACATGTGCGGGCCGCAGCTTTTACCAAAATATTGTGTGTGTATGCTGCTCAGGCGACGCTGTCTGCTGCTCCGCTCACAAACCGTTCCATTGCGGCCTGATCCTCCTCATCGGTTTCCTCATACTCCTCAGATAGTGCGGCTTGCTCATTTCCGGCCAGTATAGCATCAAGAATAGTGCTCTCAAAATCACTATCCGCCTTGGCAACAGCCATTGTAGTCATCGCCGTCTTTCCCGCCTTAGACACATTGACCCAAAGCAGCAACGCGCCCTTCTTCAACAACGCTGAGTAGACATCGTTCTCATATTTTTTCATACCCTCCTTCACCACGGTGAAGCCTTTGGCCTTCAGAGCCTTCATTACAGCATCGTAGCCCGGCTTGCCAAACTCCGACTCGGCGGTAAGGAATGTTTCAAGCATGTGAAGCTTCGATTCCGGATCGAATGCCTGACCGCCCGGCACATATCGTGCTATGTCACTGGTGAAATATGCCTCAGTTGATGTCCGGAACCGGTATCCCTTTTTAGTCAGGTCGCTGAGAGTGGCTTTGAAACGATAGCTATACGCATTCGCCGACTTTCCCTTAAACACCTCTGCGGCACTCTCCCCAAGGGAAGCGCCCGTCATGCCCGTATCCGTGATGTTATCCACCAATGAATTTGCCGCGGCCTCCACATTGAAGTAGTCCGATTCGATAAGCCCGGGAAACAATAGTAAGCTCACTTCATAAAACTCCTCTTTGGATATGGCCTTGCCCTCTTTATCCACCTGGGTGATAGTCTTGCCATCCTTCATGAAATAGCCGAACTTACCGGCACTTTCAATATCGTCGCATTCCATCCGCCCGGTTTCCTCACCATTCTTGTCAAGACGGAATGTCACGTTTTTCTCACCGCGCTTGACAGCGAAGAATGAATCCTCACCATCAAAATTGATCTTTTTATATTTCGGACGTATCACTATCTCACCGTCGAGGGTCATCACACCGGCATCGTCATCCTCATTTTCAAAAATGATATATTTGGAATTATAGCTTGTTATTCTGTCGGCCTTGCCCGGGACGGCAGTCGGCTCCCCTTTCTTATCAAGGAGCAGATACTTGTCGTCGTTCTTCACAAGCATATATCCGTCGATAAATCCATAGCTCACCATCTCGTATGAATCCTTCAGCTTGAACACCTCGTTTCCCTTCCGGTCAATCACTGAATACTTCATTTCCGTGCCTGTCGAATCCGACACCTGCTTGCCCACCAAAGCAAGCCCGCCGTTGAAGAATCCCGCAAAATCATAGTCAGGCTTTATTACGGGCTTGGCCGATGCGTCGAGGTAGCCCATCTTGCCATCCTCCATCGCTATGCCGAGCAGCCCCTCGTTATACATCGGGCGACACGACACTATCTCACGGCCATCAATCGGATCAAGTGTATATTTCACATTTGCCTTCTTATCAACCAGCGTTATACGCTCATTTGCGCGCACAACCGGTATCAGCCCCTCTCTCAACAATCCCGCATCCTTCAGATTATCGCAATTTGGTATCAGCTCCGGCTTGTCGCCGGTTGTTGAATAAAGACACACGGCATCCCCCTCTTTCACCGAAAGCACCCCGTTGACACTCGGTGAAGGCGTGTTCTTAAACTCATCTTCATAAACTATCTCCCCCTTCTGATTAATCATACTCCAGTTGCCCTTCTTCGACAGCTTAACCGGAATAAGATCCACACTATCCCAGATATTTTCCGATTTATTTCCGGAACACGAAGCAAAAGTCACGGACAACGCCAGCGCAATAGCCAGCACAAAAAGATTCAGTTTTCTATTCATGATATTAAATGATTTGTAACATCACAAATATAGCACTAATAGCACAATTTCACAAACCGCCCGCCAAATTACGCGTACATACTCCCATATTTAACCGACATCCGCCCAACGGCAACAGTAATGTTTCAATTCCGTAGTCCGTGGTTTACGATTTAAGCGGGAGCAACAACATCGTCACCGGTTCCCACTGCTCATAAAATTGTCGCATCTTCTTGATGCTTGTCTAGGAAAAGCCCCTCAGTCCGGGCAGTTCCTTTCGCAGCCGTTCGGAAATTGTCTTGATGGCTCCTGTATCCAAGAAACCCTCACGCGGATTGGCAGAGATGGATCGTCCGATGCCGTAGTATAGCGACAGCATTTCACGGTTGACCTTCGGATAGATGCATTGTGATTTTTTAAGAAGTGATTGTTAAATTTTCAGCGGGAAAAAGCGTATATTTGCAAGTTGAGATTATTCTATCCCCATCTATCATGAGCGAACCTACTGACGATATATTGAATCCGGCCGCAGCGCCTGACGCCGGCTATCTGGAAGATGACATCAAGACGCTTGAATGGAACGAGCATATCAGGCGCCGCCCCGGCATGTACATCGGCAAACTCGGCGACGGCTCCAATGCCGACGACGGTATCTATGTGCTGCTCAAGGAGGTGCTTGACAACTCAATTGACGAGTTCATGATGGGATTCGGACGGCAGCTCACGGTCGATGTGACAGAAACCACCGTAACTGTACGCGACTTCGGCCGTGGCATTCCGCTGGGCAAGGTCATAGAGGCATCATCGCGCATGAACACCGGCGGTAAGTACGACAGCAAGGCGTTCAAAAAATCCGTAGGACTCAACGGCGTGGGCATCAAGGCGGTCAACGCCCTGTCCACCGACTTCACTGTACGAAGCATCCGCGACGGCCAGATGAAGGAGGCACGGTTCTGCGCCGGCGAGCTCGTCGAGGAGTTCCCCATTGTGCCTACCGAGGAGCCTAACGGCACTTTCGTGCAGTTTACCCCTGACAACTCACTGTTCCGCGACTATCATTACCGCGATGAGTTTATACTCCCCCTTATCAAGAACTACACTTACCTGAACACCGGCCTCGCCATCATGTTCAACGGTAAGAAGTACGTGTCACGCGGTGGCCTGCTCGACCTACTGCGCGACACCATGACCGACGAACCTCTCTACCCCATAATCCACCTCAAGGGCGACGACATAGAGGTAGCCATAACCCATGCCCAGCAGTACGGCGAGGAATACTACTCGTTTGTCAACGGTCAGCATACCACCCAGGGCGGCACCCACCTCACAGCGTTCAAGGAAGCGATGTCGCGCACCATCAAGGACTTCTTCGGCAAGAGCGGATTTGAATATTCCGACATCCGCAACGGCGTGGTAGCCGCAGTGGCTGTACGCGTTGAAGAGCCTGTGTTTGAATCGCAGACAAAGACGAAGCTTGGCTCACGCGACGTAGGCCCCGAGGGACCGACAGTATCGAAGTTCGTGGGCGACTTCCTGAAGAAAGAGCTTGACGACTATCTGCACCGCGAACCGGCCGTGGCCGAAGTGATGCTGAAAAAAATTCAGGACAGCGAACGTGAGCGCAAGGCCATGGCGGGTGTCACCAAGAAAGCCCGAGAACAGGCCAAGAAGCTCAACGTCCACAACAAGAAGCTGCTCGACTGCCGCGTGCACCTCAACGACACGAAAGGCGCCACAGAAAAGAAGCTCGAATCATCCATATTCATCACCGAGGGCGACTCGGCAGCCGGCTCGATAACCAAAATCCGCAACGTGGAGACGCAAGCTGTATTCTCACTCCGAGGAAAGCCGAAAAACACCTACGGCAAGACGAAGAAGATGGTCTACGAAAATGACGAGTTCAACCTCCTGCAGGCCGCACTCAACATTGAGGAGAGCATCGACAATCTGCGCTACAACAAAGTGATCATAGCCACGGATGCCGACGTCGATGGCATGCACATACGCATGCTGCTGCTCACCTTCTTCCTCCAGTTCTTCCCCGACCTTATCAAGAAAGGCCATGTGTACATCCTGCAGACGCCGCTCTTCCGCGTGCGCAACAAAAAGACAGCAAAGCGCCACGGACGCCGCAGCAGCACGGACACTGACGAAATATACTACTGCTACTCCGACGAGGAGCGCATATCGGCCATCAACAAGCTCGGCACCAACGCCGAGATAACCCGATTCAAAGGACTCGGCGAGATATCGCCCGACGAATTCCGCGGATTCATAGGCGCCGACATGCGCGCTGACCGCGTGTCGCTCCACAAGGAGGACGGCGTTTCGGAACTGCTCCGGTTCTACATGGGCAAGAATTCCACCGAGCGCCAGAACTTTATCATTGAAAATCTTGTAGTAGAAGATGACTCGCAGATATCCTGACCCGGCAGCCCCCGGCGAACGTGTGGCTCTGTTTCCCGGCTCGTTCAATCCCTTCACCATAGGGCATCTTGACATTCTGGAACGCGGGCTGGCTATTTTTGACCGTGTGATAATAGTCGTTGGGTGCAACCGCAACAAGCCCTCCGCCGATGCCGAGAACGCGCTCGAGGCCATCCGCCGCCTCACAGCCGGCATCCCCCGCGCCGATGCCATGATATGGGACGGCCTTACCGCCGATGCCGCCAAGCTTACCGGAGCCCGGTTTCTGCTGCGCGGTGCACGCTCGGCGGCCGACTTCGAGTACGAACGCAACATGGCCGATGTCAACGCCATGATATCTCCCGGCCTCGAGACGGTCATCCTCCCCGCACGCCCCTCGCTGGCGCCGCTGAGTTCGAGCATGGTACGTGAGCTGAGCTCTTTCGGTTACGACGTAACCCAATTTTTACCTTCTGAAAAAACATCTGACTAATGAAAAGAATCATACTATCCGCAGTCATCCTGATTGCACTTCTCACATCATCAAATGCCGGTGCGCAGCACTTCACCCCACTTCAGAAGCTGCAGTTTGCCGAGCGTATTATCGAAAGTTTCTATGTTGACAGTGTCAAGCCTGACCACATGGTAGAGGAAGCCATCATAGCCATGCTCAAGACACTCGATCCCCACTCGGCATATTCCAATCCCGAGGAAACCCGCGAGCTCAACGAGCCCCTGCAGGGCAACTTCAGCGGCATCGGCATCCAGTTTAATATGGCCACCGATACCGTCTACGTGATCCAGACCATTTCAGGAGGTCCCTCCGAACGCGTGGGCATTCTTGCCGGCGACCGCATCATAGCCGCCAACGATTCCGTGCTTGCCGGCCGCAAGCTCCGCAACACAGAGGTGATGAAGCATCTGCGCGGCCCCAAAGGCTCCGAGGTGAAGCTCACCGTACTCCGCAAAGGCGTGCAGGATCCTATCGAATTTCTGGTAAAGCGCGATGATATTCCAATCTACAGCGTCGATGCCTCATACATGGCTGCCCCGGGCGTAGGCTACGTGCGCATATCACGCTTTGCCGAAAGCACCCCCCAGGAAGTGGAAGAGGCCGTGGCCAAGCTGCGTAAGCAGGGCATGAACGACCTTATCATCGACCTTGAGGACAACGGCGGAGGCTACATGAGCGCCGCAACTGACCTGGCCGAGATGTTCCTCAACAAAGGCGACCTCCTTGTGTTCACCAAAGGGCTGAACAACAACCCCGCTTATTTCCGCGCCACCACCAACGGCAAGATGGGTAAAGGCCGCGTGGTTGTGATGGTCAACCAATATTCAGCCTCAGCCAGCGAAATTCTGTCAGGCGCCCTGCAGGACCATGACCGTGGCGTGGTAGTAGGCCGCCGTACCTTCGGCAAAGGCCTCGTGCAGCGCCCCTTCCCCATGCCTGACGGCTCCATGATACGCCTCACCGTGTCGCGCTACTACACCCCCTCCGGCCGATGCATACAGAAGCCCTACGAGAGCGGCGACGGCGATGAATACAGCAAGGATATACTCAAGCGCTACGAAAGCGGCGAGCTCTCAAATGCCGACAGCATACACAATGACACCCACGAGCTGTTCTACACGCTGCGCAACCATCGCCCCGTGTATGGCGGCGGCGGCATCACCCCCGACCGCTTCGTGGCAGTTGACACCACCGGCTACAGCACATACTACCGCGACATTGTAGCCAAGGGGGCTATCATAAAATATGTGATGAACTTCATTGACGGCAACCGCGGACGTCTGCTCACCAAATATCCCACGGCCGACCGGTTTATCAAAGAGTTCAAAATCACACCCGAGATGGTGAACGACCTTGTCAAGACAGCTGAAGCTGACGGAGTGAAACCCAACGAAGAGCAGCTCAAGACAAGCTACACACCCATCACCACAGCCATGAAGGCGCTGATAGCCCGCGACCTGTACGAAGACAGCATGTACTACCGCGTGTACAATGAAATCAACCCCGTCTACCGCGAGGCTCTCCGCGTCATAACCAATCCATCGGAGTACCGTTCACTTCTTGGCGAGAAATAACCGTATGTGGACCATTATTGTAGCCGGCGGTACAGGCAGTCGTTTCGGGGCCGACGTCCCGAAGCAGTTCTGCCTCCTCAATGGGCGCCCCGTGCTGATGCACACCATTGAGCGCCTACGCGAGTCCGCACCCGGAAGCGGCATTGTGCTGGCCATAAATGCCGACTATATCGATCTCTGGCGCAGTCAGTGCCGCGAGCACTGGTTTGAATCCCCCGCCATAGTGGCCGGAGGCCGCACCCGCTGGGAGTCAGTGAGCCGTGCCCTGACGGCCGTTCCTGCCGATGCACGTGTGATAGCGGTGCACGATGCTGCCCGCCCATTTGTGACAGCGCCGGTGATGCACCGCCTCGCCGATGCCATAGCAGCCGGAGCGCAAGGGGCCATCCCCACGGTGGCGCTTACCGATTCAATCCGCCGTCTTGACGGCGAAGCCCGCTCCCACAGCGTGGACCGCTCGCAGTACCGAGCCGTGCAGACGCCGCAGATGTTTGACGCCGCTCTGCTGCGCGAGGCTTACAAGGCCCCATATCAATCAACATTCACCGACGATGCCTCCGTGATGGAAAGCGCAGGCTACAAGCACCTGGCCCTCGTGGAAGGCGACCCCCGTAATATCAAAATCACCCATCCTGCTGACATTGACATAGCCTCCATATATCTATGCAGCGACTCCGGAACACAGAAATAACATATCTCAAAGGTGTAGGACCCTCACGTGCCAAGCTTCTGGAAAAGGAGCTTGGCATACGTACTTTTGCCGATATGCTGATGCACTTCCCTTCACACTACGTGGACCGCTCGCGCTTCTACACCATAAGCTCATTCAGCAGCCACGAGATGCCGATGGTGCAGGTGAAAGGGCGCTTCGTCAACTTCAACGTGCAGGGCGAGGGAGCCAAGACACGGCTTGTAGGCCTCTTCACCGATGGCCGCAACTCAATGGAGATAGTATGGTTCAGGCGTATAAAGTTCATACGCGAGTCATACCGCACCGACACGGAGTATGTGGTATTCGGCAAGCCATCTCTCTTCGGAAGCCGCTGGAGCATGGTGCACCCCGAGATTGACCGCGCCGCCGATGCCGAGACCAACCGCGGGCTGCGAGGCGTGTATCCGCTCACCGAGGCTCTCCGCTCACGCAACGTCACCTCCCGCACTCTGTTCGGCTATATCCGGACACTGCTTGACGGGAAAGCCGCCTCCATATCCGACCCGCTTCCCGACGACCTGCGCCGCCGGCTCGGACTGATGTCACGTGCCGAGGCATTCCGCGCGGTGCATCTGCCGCAGGACAACAATCAGCTGCAGCGCGCCCGCTTCCGCCTTAAATTTGACGAGCTGCTATATCTTCAGCTCAACATCCTGCAGTACTCACGCCGGCGCAACACTGCCGCCGGAGGGATACGTATGCCGCTCGTGGGCGACGCGTTCCGCAAGTTCTACGACCAGTGTCTCCCATTCCCGCTTACCGGCGCACAGAAGAGGGTGATAAAAGAGATCCGTGCCGACCTCAACTCAGGCCGGCAGATGAACCGCCTGCTCCAGGGCGATGTGGGCAGCGGAAAGACGCTCGTGGCACTGATGACCATGCTTATAGCCATAGGCAACGGCGCACAGGCATGCCTGATGGCTCCCACAGAAATCCTTGCCACCCAACATGCCGAGACCCTGCGCGAGCTTGTGGCCCCGATAGGGATAAATGTCAAGCTCCTCACCGGCTCCACCCCGACAGCCGAACGCCGCACCATCCACCAGCAGCTTCTCAACGGCACGCTCCACATGCTCGTAGGCACCCATGCCGTGATTGAAGATGCGGTGCAGTTCAAGAATCTTGGCTACGTGGTAATCGACGAGCAGCACCGCTTCGGAGTGGCCCAGCGCGCACGCCTGTGGATGAAAAACACCATACCGCCGCATATTCTGGTGATGACCGCCACACCGATACCACGCACGCTGGCCATGACCGTCTACGGCGACCTCGATGTGTCGATAATCGACGAGCTACCCCCCGGACGCAAACCGATCACCACCGTGCTCCGCACCGACACACACCGCCTCGATGTGTACCGGGCCATCACCCGCGAGCTGCGTCAGGGACGCCAGGCCTACATCGTCTACCCCCTTATCAAAGAGAACGAGAAGGTCAATCTGCGCAGTCTTGAAGAGGGGTATGAACATATCTGCGATACATTCCGCGGCTTCAAAGTGGCCTTTGTACACGGGCAGATGAAGCCGGCTGAAAAGGACGCGCAGATGGAGCTGTTCGCATCGCACAAAGCCGACATCCTGGTAGCCACCACAGTGATAGAAGTAGGTGTCAATGTGCCAAACGCATCGGTGATGCTGATTGAGAATGCCGAGCGCTTCGGCCTGTCACAGCTGCACCAGCTGCGCGGGCGTGTGGGACGTGGCGCCGACCAGAGCTACTGCATACTGATGACCAAGCACAACATTGCCGCCGACACACGCAAGCGCCTCGAAATAATGACCTCCACCACCGATGGATTCATTGTGGCTGAAGCCGACCTGAAAATGCGAGGCCCCGGAGACATCGAAGGCACCCTTCAGAGCGGAATGGCACTTGACCTCCACATCGCATCGCTTGCCACCGACGGCGAAATCATAACCTTGGCCCGACGCGAAGCCGAGGCCCTGCTCGACAAGGATCCGCAGCTTGCATCCCCATCTCTCACCCCTCTCCGCATAGAGATGTCACAGCAGTTCAACCGCACCGTAGACTGGAGCCGCATAAGCTGATATGTTAAAAAATTCCGTATTTTGATTACAATAATTAACGTGAATTTAACAGTTAAAATCCACGTGTACAACATTGAACAACTTTTTAGCTTATTTAGCATTTAACTCTTGCCTACTGATTATAAGCAAATTACAACCGCACACAAACTCAAAAACCGGATATTTTCCCGTTTGAATTTCGTAACATTTTGGCTATCCGGATGATTTGGCTACCTTTGAGTATCCGCAAAGGACAAATGCTAAAATATCTAAAAATCATGGAGAAAACACTTGTAATCTTTAAGCCCTCTGCAGTAGAACGCGGCCTTGTAGGCAGAATACTCGCCCGCTTCGAGAACAAAGGACTTATAATAGAAGGCATCAAAATGATGCAGCTTACCGAGGAAATCCTGCGCGAGCATTACGCCCACCTCGTTGACCGTCCCTTCTTCCCCTCGCTCCTCCGCTCCATGACAGCCACTCCCGTAATAGTGCTTTGCCTCAAAGGCAACGACGCCATCAACGTGGTTCGCATGATGACAGGAGCCACCAACGGCCGCAAAGCTCAGCCCGGCACCATTCGCGGCGACTTCAGCGTAAGCGGTCAGGAGAATGTGGTTCACGCTTCATCATCGCCCGAAGATGCCGAAGTGGAGATAGCCCGATTCTTCCGTCCCGAGGAAATCATCGAATGGACTCCCGCCGGCATCGGCTTCATCTACGAGCCCGACGAAAGATAGCAGCATTCTTCTCTCCCCTCATCCTCTCTCCACTGCAGCTCCGGACGGAGCCGCGCTAACCTACAGCGAATATAGTAAAAGAATAAACATAAATCATGACTTTCAAACGTATTACAGCGATTCTTATGGCCGCAGCAGCCGTAGCGCTCAGCGCCCAGGCACAGTATCGCCTCCCCTCTTCCCACACCCGCCAGCACGAATCGCTTCTCTCCCACCAGCGTCCCGCAGCAGCCGACTATAAGGTACAGCCCAAGGACAACCTTATGAACGACCTTCGTGAACGCGAATCGCTTCAGGACGACGAACTCTTCAACTACAACTTCTCAAGCCAGAGCGTCAATGCCTATCAGGGCATGGCAATTCCGGCAACCCGCGATATCAATGTTCGCAATTTTGTTGCTCCCGTCAAGGGTCAGGTGACCTCACCCTACGGATGGCGCGCAAGCTTCGGCCGCATGCACCGCGGTGTTGACCTCCGCCTGAGCGTAGGTGACACAGTAGTGTCAGCATTTGACGGCAAAGTCCGCCTCACGAAATTCGAAGCCAAAGGCTACGGCTACTACGTAGTGGTTCGCCACGACAATGGCCTTGAAACCGTCTACGGCCACCTCTCGAAATTCCTTGTCAAGCCGGGTCAGCGCATCCGCGCCGGACAGCCCATAGCGCTCGGAGGCAACACCGGCCGCTCCACCGGTCCCCACCTCCATTTCGAAACTCGCTTCCTCGGCCTGGCAGTCAACCCCGAAGCTATCATCGACTTCACCCACGGTGTGACCCACAAGGACATATTCACCTTCAACAAGGCATCCTACGACAAGAGCCAGAAGTATGGTCCCCGTAAAAAACAGGCCACAGCTTCCAAAGCCAAGAAAGCCTCGAAAAAAGCTACCGCTTCCGCTAAGAAGAGCAAAAAATCATCGAAAAAATCTTCTAAAAGGCGCAGATAATACACATCTCTCTTTTGTATCCCACACCGGCTTCCGTCTAAAAAAAAGCAAAAACGACGGAGGCCGTTTTTTTGTCCGATAATTCCGACATCGCAAAAATACACCCCACAAATCCCTACCCGCGAACCAATCCACACTTTTACCAGCAACCCACGAGCAAGCATCACCGGCTACGTGCATGGAAAAGCCTCGGAGAGGCGGAATGTGTGAAGCCCCACTTCGAGCGTGCGAGGAGTGGGGACAAAACGGGATAATTACGGTTATGCCCTCGAAGTGGGCTGTTATCCGTAGATGATTAATATCAGGCATCTTCGAAGCCATTCTACTGCAGTAGGACTTATACCCTACTCCTCGCCCTGCCGGGCTCGAAGTCGGGTTCTCCTTAACCCGCGTCTGCGACGCTCTCAGGGCCATGGATGCACATGCATCGTATGCAATCTGTAGGGTACATGCCTCCGGCATATATAGTATGCATCTTATACATCGCAAAGCGATGGCCCTACAATTCGAGGCGACTATTTGAGTCCGGTGTGGACGTTTTTGACGTGACCCCGCACAGAGCGTCAGCGGCGTGCGGGGACACAGCGGCCACCACCCGTGTGAGTCCGTAGGACGGATTCTGTCTGGTGGAATAAGCCGTCCTGAAGGACTCTGTATAGCTACCGCATCTTTGCCCGCCACGCCGCTGACGCTTTGTGGCGGGTTACTTAAAAATCGCCCTAAAGGGCTATGATAGATACTGAGATGGAAAGTTTTCTTTCAGATAATTCTGTGTGTGCGTCCGTTACCGTGGGACTCGCTACCGCTCGGCCCACGGCTACATCGTAAATGAACCTTTCAGGTTCGCTGTGCAGGTGGTATCACTACATGCCAAAGGCATGGCCCTACAAGGAGAATGATCCTTTCAGATTCCCTGCACATACGGTCGGCTGCGTGCGAGGAAAAGCCTCGCAGAGGCGGAATGTGTGAAACCCCACTTCGAGTGTGCGAGGAGTGGGGACAAAACGGGATAATTACGGTTATGCCCTCGAAGTGGGCTGTTATCCGTAGATGATTAATATCAGGCATCTTCGAAGCCATTCTACTGCAGTAGGACTTATACCCTACTCCTCGCCGTTGACCGGCTCGAAGTAGGGTTCTCCTTAACCCGCGTCTCCGACGCTTTATCGCACAGTAGCTCAGACTGATACATCGCGGGGCGATGGCTGCACAAGATTATAAAAAAGCGCGCCGGCGGGGTTCCGCGGGCGCGCTCGTTATTGTATTACAGAATGGGATATCAGGCTATACCCAGATCTTTCTTGACGGTTTCGATCTTGGCATCGGCAGCGTTGATGGCATCAGCATAGTCAGCGGCTGAAGCCATGTGGCCTTTCACTTCGATGTAGAACTTGATTTTCGGCTCTGTGCCTGAAGGACGTACAGAGATCTTTGTACCATCCTCGGTGAAGTACTGGAGTACATTGCTTGTTGTAGGCATGTCCATCTTGGTGACGTTGCCTGTGGCCACATCGGTAAGATTCAGCGAATCATAGTCCTTGATTACGGTAACGGGGCTGCCGCCGATGGATTTGGGCGGATTTTCGCGGAACTGCT
The DNA here is from genome assembly GCA_910586895.1 of uncultured Muribaculaceae bacterium. Lineage (GTDB taxonomy): Bacteria > Bacteroidota > Bacteroidia > Bacteroidales > Muribaculaceae > Paramuribaculum. The sequence goes on from CAJUIW010000003.1 coordinate 55,000, forward strand.
TCATCATGGCCTGAATCTCTTCGGCTCCGGCTTTGCCCTGACGCACTACAGATATGCCGGCTTCGCGTGAGAATCCGTACTTGATATAGATGTCCTGAAGCATCTGCAGGAAGTTCATGCCCTTGTCGCGTGCCCATGCTGCGGCTTCGGCCATAAGGGAGATGGCAGAAACGGCGTCCTTATCGCGGGCGAAGTCCTCAGCAAGGAATCCGTAGCTTTCCTCACCGCCGCCAAGGTAGCGGGCTGTGCCTTCGTTGTCGCGGATAACGGCTGCAATCCATTTGAATCCGGTGTAGCAGTCGTACATAGGTATGTTGTTCTTTTCGGCGATTGACTTGATGGTCTCGGTGGTGACGATAGTCTTTACAATATATTCCTTACCGTCAAGACGTCCGAGCTCGGCGTTGCGTGTCATGATGTAGTTAAGGAGAATCATCACGATCTGGTTGCCGTTGATAAGCACGTATTCGCCATTGTCGTCGCGCAGCACGCAGCCTATGCGGTCAGCATCGGGGTCGGAAGCCATCACGAGGTCGGCGCCGGTTTCCTTAGCCTTGGCGATAGCCATTGCCATAGCTGAGGGTACCTCGGGGTTGGGTGAAGCCACGGTGGGGAAATCGCCGCTGGGCACGTCCTGTTCGGGAACGTGGATAATATTGCGGAAGCCGTAGTTCATCAGCGAACGGGGTATCAGCTCCACACCTGTGCCGTGGATCGGGGTATACACAATCTTCATGTCGGCGTGACGCTCTACAGCTTCGGGGCTGAGCTGGAGGCCCTTGATGGCTGCGAGGAAGTCGGCGTCCATCTTTTCGCCTATGATTTCAATCTTTGACTTGTCGCCCTGGAATTTGATATCTTCCACACCCTTGATCTTATTGACATTGTCAATGATGTTGACATCGTGGGGTGCTATGATCTGTGCGCCGTCGGCCCAGTAAGCCTTGTAGCCGTTGTATTCCTTGGGATTGTGCGAGGCAGTGATGTTGACACCGCTCTGGCATCCGAGGTGACGGATGGCAAACGACAGTTCGGGAGTAGGACGGAAGCTGTCGAAGAGATATACCTTTATGCCGTTGGCTGAGAAGATATCAGCTACAATCTCAGCGAATTTGCGGCTGTTGTTGCGCACGTCATGTCCTACAACCACTGAGATTTCGGGAAGATCGGCGAAAGCTTCCTTCAGATAGTTGGCAAGGCCCTGTGTGGCGGCACCTACGGTGTAGATGTTCATGCGGTTTGAGCCGGCGCCCATTATGCCGCGGAGTCCTCCGGTACCGAATTCAAGGTCCTTGTAGAATGCCTCGATGAGTTCGGTCTTGTCCTCGGCATCGAGCATGCGCTTAACTTCGGCGCGAGTTTCAGCATCGTAAGCCTCACCGAGCCATACTTGAGCTTTGGCTATAATGGCCTGAAGCTGGTCGTTATTTTCCATAAATATATTGTTTTGTTAGGTTAATTTCCATCGGTAGCCATGCCCTGACGCAGGCGCATGATTATCGATAGCAAATATAATAATTATCATTATATAAAACAACAAAATCCGCTCAATGTCGCACACAAAAAAGAGCGCGCCTTCCGGCGCGCTCTACAAGGACAGAGGGGTTTGTTAAAAAATTTATGTTTTTACTGAGCAAAGATGACTATGCGGTTCCAGTCATTTTCGGGATAGGGCTGTGAGTCGCTGCCGTAGGCCTTGATAGAGAGGCGGTCGGAGCTGATGCCATATTCGCCGGTGAGCATGTCAATCACGGCCTGTGCGCGGCGCTGTGAGAGAGCCATATTGTATTCGGCAGTGCCGGTATCCTTGTCGGCGTATCCACCAACCACTACTTTAGCTTCGGGGTTAGCCTTCATCCACTGTGCGATGTTGTAGACATTCACCTGTTCGCGGTCAGTGATCTCAGCTGAGTTGATGCTGAAGCGTACGGTTGAGAGCAGAGGTGATTCCACGATGGTGGTTTCGCTTACTTCGGGGCAGGGAAGCTGAGCTTCGGCAGCGGCAAGAGCGGCAGCGGTTGTAGCGAGTTCGCCACGCAGGTCGTTGACCTGACCGTTGAGCTGGTTGATGTAGCCCAGATAATCGCAGGGGTTATAGCCTTTGAACTGACGTCCGCCGATGGTGAATGAGAGGCCGCCGATGGCAGAAAGGTTGCATTCGATGGGGTCGCCGCCTACTATGTTGTTGAAGTTGTCACCGTAGAACGAGGCACGGAGTTCAGCGAAGAAGTCAACATATTTGCAAAGACGGAAGCGAAGCTGGAAGCCGGCTGATACGGGGAGAGTCCATTCGCGTGTCTTGAGGTCACCATGATGAGCTGCAATTGTGGGGTTGGTTCCTTTGAAGTCCCAGGTGTATGTGCCGCCTACACCGAAGAAAGGAATGAAGCTGAACACGCGGTCAGGGTTGACTCCGCAAACCGAAGAGGTCATATCCCACATGATATCGAAATTGAGATTTGCCATCTGGGCTGAATTCATGTGAATGTAGTCGTAGTGGATCTTGCCGTAATACCCGCTGAAACGGAATCCGAGGTAGGGACTGAACCAGTGGCCTACACCGACATTATATACTGCCGTGAAATGGCGTTTGGAATCTTTCATGTTATTGTCGTAGTCGACAAAAGGAAGGGAGGCTCCGGCGCCAATCTGAATAAACCAGTTGTCACGCCAGGATGATGAATAGTGAGTCTTACACTCCACTACATCCGTTGTTGTCACTGCTGTTTCTTCGATAACTACAGCATTTTCCTGTGCATTTGCTCCGAGTGCGGAAAAAAGGATGCTCCCGCAGCCTAAAATTGCAAAAATCAAATTCGTTTTCATCTCTCTCGTAATTTTTATGAAACATTTGTAGAAAATAAAGTCTTGTTTAGAATTCATAACCTCAGCGATAGTCTGTGGTATGAACTTTTTACGAATTTTAAACATCCGCACGGAAAAATTGGTTCGGCGAAAAAGAGTGTTTTTTTTATTTTTCTTTACAAAAGCGCATCGCGGCACCCCTATTTTGCCATATGACGGAAAAGAACTATCTTTGCATAGTGACAGACATCACATCAGAGATTTGTCTATGTATCAGCAGGAAACCAACCATCCTAAAAATATAGCCGTACTCGGCAGCACGGGTTCGATAGGGACCCAGACACTTGACATCATAGCGGCTTATCCTGACCGGTTCAAGGCCAGTGTGCTTGCCGCGGGCCATAACGTGGAGCATCTCATACGCCAGTGTATGATATTCCGTCCTAAAATGGCGGTGATAGCCGATGACAGCCTTTATCCACGGCTGCATGAAGCGCTCTCGCCGCTCGGCATCATCACGGCATCAGGCGCCGAAGCCCTGTGTGAGGCTGCGGAAATGCCGGAGAACGACACCGTGCTCACAGCCACCGTGGGCTACAGCGGGCTTGCGCCCACCATCCGCGCCATCAAGGCCGGCAAGGATATAGCGCTGGCCAACAAGGAAACGCTCGTTGTGGCCGGAGAGCTTGTGACGAAACTATTAGCTGAATCAACCTCGCGCATCCTGCCGGTGGATTCGGAGCATTCGGCCATATACCAGTGCCTCGTAGGTGAGGATATGGCTACTGTGGAGCGCCTCATAATCACAGCATCTGGCGGACCGTTCCGCACTTTTGACAAAGAGCGGCTGCACAGCGTCACCGTTGAGGACGCTCTGAAGCACCCCAACTGGAGCATGGGAGCGAAAATCACCATTGACTCCGCCACGATGGTCAACAAAGCGTTTGAAATCATAGAGGCCCGCTGGCTATTCGACATAGCGCCTGAGCGGATAGAGGCCGTGGTGCACCCGCAATCGATAGTGCACTCCATGGTACAGTTTGCCGATGGCGCCGTAAAAGCCCAGTTAGGTCTGCCCGACATGCATCTGCCCATCAGATACGCCCTCGGCGATGCCACCCGACTGACAGCCTCGGACCGTCCCATGGCGCTCACTGACTACATGACTCTGACATTCGAGCGCCCGGACACCGGCAAGTTCCCCTGCCTCAACCTGGCCTACCGAGCCCTTGCCGAAGGGGGCTCCACGGCATGCACCATAAATGCCGCCAATGAAATAGCTGTGGGGGCATTCCTCAAAGGCAAAATAAAATTTCTCGACATATACAACACAATAGAAGAAACACTTCGCCGGACAGCATTCGTGAAAGAGCCGCGGTATGATGACTACGTGGCCATCAACACCGAGGCACGTGCATACGCATCAGAACTGACCGGCACCGCCGCAAACTAAACAATATGGAATCATTTCTCATGAAGGCCGCGCAACTTGTGGCCGCCCTGGCACTGCTCGTGATGATACACGAGTTCGGCCATTATATAATAGCCCGTATATTCGGCATAAAAGTAGAAAAATTCTATCTCTTCTTCAATCCATGGTTCTCACTGGTGAAGTGGAAACCTAAAAAGAAGAATCCACGCCTCGATGCCAATGGCAATGAAATAGCCACATGGCGCGACACCGAGTATGGCATAGGCTGGCTCCCGCTGGGAGGCTATGTGAAGATAGCGGGCATGATAGACGAGTCGATGGACAAGGAGCAGATGGCCCGGCCCGCCGAACCGTGGGAATTCAGATCGAAACCGGCCTATCAGCGTCTGCTCGTGATGCTCGGAGGCGTGATATTCAACTTCGTGCTGGCTCTGATAATATATGCAGGCATAGCATTTTACTGGGGAGAGAAATATATTGAATTTCACGATGCCACTGAGGGTATGGACTTCACACCCACCGCTCTGGCCGCAGGATTCCGCAACGGCGACATACCGCTCAGCGCCGACGGCAAGGAGCTTCACGCCGCACAGGAGGACTATATGCTCCGCATGGTGGAGGCCAAGAGTGTGAAGGTACTCCGCAACAAGCGTGACACCGTAGAGATAGCCATTCCTGAAAACTTCATACTGAAGCTCAAGGATGAACGGTTCATGGCCTACCGCATGCCGGTAGTGATTGACCGTGTGCAGGGTGCATCGGCAGCCTCGGCAGCAGGCCTCAAAGAGGGCGACCGCATTTTAGCAGTCGATACCTCAGCCACACCCTCGTTCACCGAACTGACGCCGGCCCTGATGTCCCGCGCCGGCAAGAAGGTGAATCTGACTGTAGAGCGCGAGGGCGCTACAATGCAGATACCGGCCGAACTCCCTGAGAGCGGCAAGCTCGGCTTCCAGCTGAAGCGCATCACTGACGTCTATCCCACGGTAACTGTCAACTACGGCCTGTTTGAGTCAATCCCCAAAGGCATAGACTTAGGAGTATCGACCCTGTCAAACTACGTAGGGTCAATGAAATATGTATTCACCAAAGAGGGTGCCAAAAGCCTTGGCGGATTCGGAGCCATAGGCAACATGTTCCCAGAGCGGTGGAGCTGGCTTTCATTCTGGGAAATCACGGCCTTCCTGTCGGTAGCACTGGCGTTCATGAACATTCTGCCCATACCGGCTCTTGACGGCGGACATGTGATGTTCCTGCTCTGGGAGATGGTGACCCGCCGCAAACCGAGTGAGAAGGTTCTGGAATATGCCCAGGTGGCTGGTATGATACTTCTGCTTATATTACTTGTATATGCCAACGGCAACGACCTTGTCCGCGCCATATTAAAATAATCACACCTCTATTTCCATAAATGAATTACAGCGTAGTAACACTCAAGCGCGGCAAAGAAGAATCGCTCAAGCGCTTCCATCCATGGATATTTTCCGGAGCCATAGCCAATATGGACAGCGGCATAGAAGAAGGTGACACCGTGAGTGTCATAGCATCGGACGGCACGCCTCTCGGTGTGGGCCATTACCAGATAGGGAGCATAGCCGTACGCATGCTCGCCAATCCCGGCACCGATATCGACAAGGATTTCTACGGATCACGCCTTGCGGCCGCCTATGGCCTGCGCAAGGCCCTCGGACTGTCACGACCCGACAACAACGCCTACCGTCTGGTACACGGCGAGGGTGATTTCCTTCCCGGACTGATAGTGGATGTCTACGGTCCTACAGCCGTGATGCAGGCCCACTCACCGGCCATGCACTATGCACGCGACATCATAGCCCGCAGCCTCGTTGAGCTGCCCGGGGCCGGGATAGAGAATGTCTACTACAAATCGGAAACCACACTCCCCTACAAGGCTCAGCTTGACCCTCAGAACGATTACATAATAGGTTCATACGCTACGGATGTGGCTGTGGAGAACGGACTGAAATTCCACGTTGACTGGCTGCGCGGACAAAAGACCGGTTTCTTCGTTGACCAGCGCGACAACCGCAATCTGCTGCGCAGTTTTGCCCGCGGACGCCGTGTGCTCAATATGTTCTGCTACACCGGCGGCTTCTCGGTGTATGCCCTTGACGGCGGTGCCGAGGAGGTACATTCGGTTGACTCGTCGGCCAAAGCGGTGAAGCTCACCGATGAAAATGTGCAGCTCAATTTCGGCAATGATGCACGCCATAAAGCTATCGCAATCGATGCCTTCAAGTATCTGGCTGATATGGAGCATGGACGGTATGACCTTGTGGTACTCGACCCGCCGGCATTTGCCAAACACCGCAGCGCCATCAAAAACGCACTGCGCGGCTATCAGCGGCTCAATGCCCGCGCCATGGAGAAGATGCCCTCGGGCAGCATCCTGTTTACATTCTCCTGCTCTCAGGCCATCAGCCGCGAACAGTTCCGCCTGGCGGTATTCTCAGCGGCTGCCCAGACAGGACGGCGCGTGCGCATACTGCACCAGCTCACACAGCCGGCTGACCACCCTGTAAATATTTATCATCCCGAAGGAGAATATCTGAAGGGACTTGTGCTATACATTGAATAAAATGAAAACATTATTCTGCGCTGTGCTTGGCGCCGCCATGACAGTTTCGGCGTCAGCAGCATCATCAACCAATCAAAAATCAGATTTTAATTACGTGAACGACCGTTTTGCCGACATCGAAGTGCTGCGCTACAAAGTGCCCGGATTCGAGCAGCTTTCACTCCAGCAGAAGAAACTGATCTACTATCTGACTGAGGCAGCTATCACAGGACGCGACATCCTGTGGGACCAGAATGGGAAGTACAACCTTGCTATCCGTTCACTCCTTGAAAATGTATATACCAATTACAGCGGCTCGAAGAAGGACAAGGACTATAAAGGGCTCGAACTGTATCTGAAGCAGATATGGTTTGGCAACGGCATACACCATCACTATTCGATGGATAAGTTCAAGCCGGAATTCTCTGAGAAATTTCTCCGCAATCAGATTGCCAAACTTCCGGCTGACAAGAAACCGGCGGATACAGACATACTGCTGAAAGTGATTTTCGACCCTCAGTTCATGGCCAAGCGCGTGAACCAGGCCGAAGGCGAGGATCTGATACTTACTTCGGCCAACAATCTGTATGACGGAGTGACCCAGGCCGAAGTGGAAGCATACTACAACGCACTGAAGGATACCACTGACCTTACCCCCGTATCATACGGACTGAACACCCGCGTGACAAAAATAAACGGTAAAGTGACCGAACAGCCCTACATGGTGGGCGGACTTTACAGCCCGGCCATAACCCGCATAGTGGAGCTTCTCGGCAAGGCACGCGAATGTGCTGAAAATCCTGCGCAGGCAGCAACGATTGACAAATTGATTGAATTCTACCGCACCGGTTCGCTCAAGGCATTTGACGAGTATTCAATCATGTGGGTCGACGACACCAACTCACAGGTTGACTTCATAAACGGATTCATTGAAAGCTACGGCGACCCGTTAGGTATGACCGGCTCATGGGAATCAATAGTCAATTTCAAAAATATACCCGCCTCCCACCGCACAGAAGTGATAAGCGACAATGCCCAGTGGTTTGAAAGCAATTCGCCTGTTGACCCGCGTTTCCGCAAGGATAAGGTGAAAGGTGTGACAGCGAAAGTGATCACCGCAGCTATCCTTGCAGGCGATTCATACCCCTCCACTCCCATAGGCATCAATCTTCCTAATGCCAACTGGATCCGTGCGGCCCACGGCTCGAAGTCAGTGACCATTGAGAATATCACCGAAGCATACGATGAAGCCTCACATGGCAACGGCTTCAACGAGGAATTCGTGCCCGATGCCTCAATGCGCGAAATGATGGACAAGTACCTTTTTGTAACCGACAATCTTCACACTGACCTTCACGAATGCCTCGGACATGCTTCGGGACGCATTCTGCCCGGCGTTGACCCTGATGCACTCAAAGCCCACGGCTCGACTCTGGAGGAGGCCCGCGCCGACCTCTTCGCACTCTACTATCTTGCCGACCCGAAGCTTCTTGAACTCGGACTGCTTGACAATGCCGATGCTTACAAGCCTCAGTATTACAAGTATATCCTCAACGGCCTTATGACACAGCTGATGCGTATAGAGCCGGGTAAAGATGTGGAGGAAGCCCACATGCGCAACCGCAAGCTGATATCGGAGTGGGTTCTTGAAAAAGGCAAGAAGGACAACGTGATGGAACTCTACACCAAGGATGGCAAGACATACCTGCGCATCAATGACTACCCGGCAGTACGCCGCCTCTTCGGAGAACTCCTCGGAGAGATTCAGCGCATCAAGAGCGAAGGTGACTATGAAGCAGGACGTGACCTGGTGGAAAAATATGCTGTCAAGGTAGATCCTAAGCTGCACAACGAAGTGCTGGAACGCTACTCGCACCTCAACATTGCTCCTTACAAGGGATTCGTCAACCCGGTTTACACTCCGGTATATGATCAGAACGGTAATATCACTGATGTCACCATCAGCTATACCGAGGATTACATCCCCCAGATGCTCCGCTACTCACGCGACTATTCACCCCTGACAAAGTAACAGACACTACAAGTCCAATACACGGCGCTGCTTATCCATTAGCGATAAGCAGCGTTTTTTATTACCCGCCACAATGCCGGAAAGCGCATTACCGCAAGCTTAAGTCTTGACTTCGCCGTCAGGGAATACCGGTTGCGGCGGAGCAGGCTTTCTATATGTGACCGTGCGTCACGGCTCCGCATGGCGAATGCGAGCGAAATCATATAGTCCATCTTGCGGTCAAGCGCCGGCTGAACATCGTCCATGGCCACTCCATAGATGCCGCACAAGGCTAACAGGGATTCGAGCCACGCGGCTGTCTGACGAAATATGCGTTGCAGCTCCTTAGGACGGGAAACAGTACCTTCTCCAATGTTATAGCGGCGGGCCGGCGCAGGATGATGGCCGAAATATCCATGGGTAAGAAGAGCGAAAAACAGCGGCAGATCCTCGCACGGAAATTCCGGAGCGACAAACAGATTCGGGTTACGCTCCATATCGTCTACTATCACATCCCTGCGGTAAAGTACAGCCGAAAGAAACAGAGAGAACTTACCTTCAGAGGTAAACAATCCGGCATGTGAACGGGGCGCGGAGGCACTTACAAGATTATCGGAACCGGAAAGCATATCATGCTCCACCCAATCGGCCGCCACGGCCACCATACGTGAATCGGCGTCAAGTATATCGGACATATGCTGCAGATGGGCGCCATCGATACACTCGTCATCGCCGGCACAATCGGTGATATACCGGCCACGGCACGCGGCCAGACAGTCATAGTAATTCCGCACAAGGCCCTTGTTGGGTGCCGGCGGCATAAGCCGGATCAGCCCGGGATAACGGCCGGCATAATCCTCACATATCGCACGCGTGGAATCGGTAGAGGCATCATCGCCGATAACCACTTCCAGACCGCCGCGTACCTCCTGCCTCAGCACGCTGTCAAGAGTGCGGGCAATACAATGCTCCTGATTGTAGGTAAGCACTATTACCGATACCGCAGGATTCATAGATTGACAATTTTATTTACAAACCCGCGCCGCGCAACAGCTGCATCATATTCCTTGCGCCATCGGCCAGCAGCAGCATCACGCATTCCTGACATACGGAAATCGCTGTCAAGATATGGAGCTATACCCCGTACAAACTCCTCAACAGTAGGCTCCGGCGAGAGAATCAGAGCCGAATCATCATCGACAACAGTGTCAAGTCCGGCTCCGGCACATGTTATGACAGGCACACCGTAGGAAAGAGCCTCATATACGGGAATATACCGCCATCCGCTACCGCCGAGGTCAACAAACCAGTCAGATGCCCCGACCCTATAAACCGAAGCACCACCGTCAGGCACATCCACCCGGCGCACCTCAACAGTAAAATTATCAGGCATGTCAGCAGCAACACCTCCAATACCCTCTGCCAATGCGCTTCCGGCCAGTATAAGCCAACGCACCTGAGTGTCACGACGGGCTACAGCAAGCGCTTTCAGAAGCGGCATAAACAGGGCGATTCGCTCCGCTGCCGCCTTATCCCCGGCATAAGAGATGAACGACACTTTCCTATCCGCACGGATATGATGTGGAGCCATGACTTCAGCATCAGTCTTAACAGATCCGAGAGATGCCTTATATATATTGCTATATCGGCAAGGTGCTTCTTCGTCATAATTCTCCGCAAAGCAACCGGTAAGAGCAGCCATAGTATCGCGCCTTATCCGTGACTGTCCGTTCAAGACCGAAACAGGGTCGGCACAACGCGACACAATCCTCAGAGGCTTATCAAGCGAAACCAGATATAGAGCCGCTGTAGTATCAGAGAACTCAAACGTATAGAAGAGCGTGTCCGACAGATTGACCGACCCGGCATCAATCCACCGCTTTATAATATCCGATTTGCGCACAGCTCCGCTCACAAACCGCCGCTCCGCAGCGCCGGTGCGCAACTCACAATATTTACGGAAATGACGGCTAAGGATACTCTTCAATGAACCGGCCTGACACCCCTTACCGAATAAAGGCAACAGATCAATCCCTACGGGCAATTGACGCTCCACGTCACCATCCGCTGAGTCAGGCACTATCACAACATGGTCAAAACGTGAGGATAGCAACTCCAGTTCAGGCATAATGAGAGCGCGCTCCGCTGAAGAGCCGCGATAAGGAAATTTGTCAGTAAACAGAATAAGATTCATAGTCAAGCCAGCTTATTTTTTGATGTAACGCCTCACCCCCCGTAGCCATAGCCTGCAGTAACGCACGCCGGAGCGCATACCGGAGCGTCGTGCCACCCTGAATGCATGCGATATCATATAGAGGGGCCAAAGATAAGGCTTCATCCTGAAAAAAACAGCCCCTTTTGTCACTATCAGTTCCGGCGAATCAGCCATCCGGACAGCAGTTGTCGAATGCTTATGCGAAGTTATGACAAGAGGTATGAAACACGCAGTCAGGCCACGGCGAAGACATTCATGTAGAAAAATCTCCTCTTCCCCAAATGAAAACTCAGCACCGATACCGAAACGCGGGTCGAACTCCACTTTTCCCTTTACAGGCGCACTTCTGAGAGCAAGCTCAAAGGATGTCACAAAATAACCCTTTGTCCGTACCGGGAAGAAACATGCTCGGTCAGGATATTTTTTTGTGGCGCCGTCAAACATGAATGTCAGGCAGTCGCACTCCGGATGCGTCCGGAATGCCTCCAATACCCCTTTGAGGCCCTCGGCGGAATAATCGACATCATCGTCCGCTATCAGCAGCAATGGTGCCGATGAGCAGCGGAGCGCATTGTTACGGTTATTGGACAAACCCACGGAGTTGACACGTACCACCCTAATATCCTGACGATAGAGCTCTGTGGGTACAGGAGCATCGCCATCGGGAATCTGCCAGCTTACAAGATACTCCACGCCATCGACACGCGGGTAACTCCGCGAAGCCACACGTTGAATCCCATCCGCCCCTTTGGTACAGACAAGAACCTGAAGCTGAACAGCGCTGCCGGAATAGGTGGATTTATCCATATTCGTATAACGCCCATGCAATATAATATATTTTACATTCGTTAAAAAATTATGGAAACATCACCCCTGCTAACAGTAATCGTACCGGTACATAACAGAGCCGCCATAGTAACACGGACTCTTGACTCAATAGCCGCACAGACGTTACGCCCGCTTCGCCTTATCGTGGTAGACAACAATTCTACCGATTCGACACTGCGGACAGTGACCGAATGGAGCGATGCACACCGTAGCGAGGATTTCGACATCACGGTACTCACCGAATCAGCGCCGGGAGCAGCCGCCGCCCGCAACCGCGGACTCGCAGAGGCTACGAGCGAATATGTGATGTTTTTCGATTCGGACGATGAAATGCGCCCTGACCATCTGAGCCGGGTGGCGGAGGAATTACAGCGCGTACCTGAGACTGACATATTGTATTTCGATATAGCTATCATTGATTCCGACGGCTGGATGCGATGCAAATCATCACGTGACGAAAATCATATCCGTGCGCATATATTCCACTCCATTCTTGCCACACACCGTTATGCCGTGCGGCGCTCGCTTATCAACGAGGCGGGAGGGTGGAACCCCGACTGCATGAAATGGAACGACCTCGAGATGGGACTGCGCCTGATAATACGCGCTGCAAACATCCGGAAACTGCACGGTGAACCGCGCGTCATAATCCATCCTACTGAGGAGTCAATAACAGGATGCGATTTACTCAGCCGCCATGGGCTGGGAGAGAAAGCCCTGGATGCCATGGAGCAGCAACTCCGTAATGCCGGGCATGAACTGGCCCTGAATTGGATTGACTGCCGCCGGGTGATATTGGCAGCAGACTATCGCCGCGAAGGGGGTCGGCAACAGGCTTATGAACTGCTTGACAGTACCCTGAACCGAAATCAGACACGCAACCAGCTGAAACTTCGGGCCATATATGCCGTACAACGTCTGTTCGGCCACGGCGGCTCAGCTCTGTCAGCAATGCTCTTCAAGGAGAAAAAACCGCGCAAGAAGAAACACGCGCTCTAAAATTCAGACTCTGTAAATACAGCGGGATAGCGCATTACGTTTTTACAAGCGAAAGGCGTGGACGCATATTGTTTCATTTATTATAAATTATTTGTACTTTTGGCTCAGTTTATCAGGCCGTGGGCCATAAATGTGTTTACCTACCCGAAATAACCAATCCAAATCAAACCATAAATTACCAATGAAAAAAAACTTGCTACTTGCTCTTGTGGTGATGCTGTGCTGCTTCACTACGCTGAGCGCCTCGGAGTTTATCAATCTGACTCCCCGTCCGGCCATGATGACACAAGGCAGCGGAGAACTGACCCTAAAAAAAGGATTCAAGGTGGGAGGAAAGAACCTTCCGGCCGACATGAAAGCCGAAGTCAAGAAATTCGTTGAATCAATCAATGCCACAACCTCGCTCGGAGCCTCGGCCAAGAACAAAGGTGGCCTGATCAACATCGTAGTTGACCCCTCGGTTCCGGAAGAGGGCTACAAACTGTCAATAACCAAATCAGGTGCAACAATCAAGGCATCGACAGCCACAGGACTTTTCTACGCATTCCAGACTGTGAAGAAGCTGCTCCCCGCCAATGTAATGGCCGGAGTAAAGGGCGCACCCAACGCATCCTACCGTCTGCCGGCAGTTGAAATAACTGACCAGCCCCGATATGCCTACCGCGGATTCATGCTTGACGTGAGCCGCCACTTCTTCGACGTGAACGAGGTGAAGAAAATGCTTGACATAATGGCAATGTACAAACTCAACCGCTTCCACTGGCATCTGACAGACGACCAGGGCTGGCGTCTGCCAATGGAGAAATATCCCAAACTTACCGTCGAGGGTGCCACAAACCAGAATATCCTGCGCACTGACTTTGACCAGCAGCGCCAGTGGCGCGAAGGTCGCGGAGTGGCTTACGGTCCGTTTGCCTACACGATTGATGACATCAAGGAGATTGTGGCCTATGCCAAGGACCGCCACATAGAGGTAATGCCCGAAATAGATATGCCGGGCCATATGGTGGCTGCTATCCATGCCTATCCCGAATTCAGCACCGACCCCGAAAGCCTTATAGCAAAAGCGGCCGGCGTAGATATGGATTCAGAGCCAGTGGCCGGTAAGCCTGACACACACTTCACCCACAATATATGGAATATAGGCGGAGTGTCACGCGACGTGCTCGATGTATCCAACCCCAAGGTCATCCAGTTTGCCAAAGATGTGATTGATGTCCTTGCCGAAGTGTTCCCCTACGAATATATACATATAGGTGGCGACGAATGCCCCACTTACGCCTGGGAGAAGAGCGAATCATGCACTGCCATGAAGGATAAGCTCGGACTGGAGAGCCACCGTGCGCTTCAGGCTTGGTTCAACAAACAGATTGCCGACTATGCACGCGAAAAGCATGGCAAAAAAATCATGGGCTGGAATGAGCTTATCACCGACAAAGGTGCCGATATGGAGCTGACAAAGACCATGGACCCTGTAATAATGTGCTGGGTAGGTGCCGAACAGGCTGCAAAGCTATCTCAGGAGAACGGACTGAAGCATATCTACACTCCCCACAACGGCGGATATTACATAAACCGCTGCTACCGCGGCATTGACAAGGTGGGCGCTGTGGGCGACGGCTCACTCAGCCTGACCTACAACACCAATCCCCCGGACAATGACCTCTGCATAGGTGTACAGGGCACATTCTGGAGCGAGCAGGTGGACCGCGACCGCGATCTGGAATATCAGGCCCTCCCCCGACTGATAGCCATTGCCGAGCACGCCTGGACTCCCGCATCGCTGATGAACTACGACGACTTCATGAAGCGCGCCAAGGCCGATACCGAGATTCTTGATCTGGCCGGTTACAACTACGGACGTCACCAACTGACCACACCGCAGAAATAATCTGCCACATGATATGACGAAGGCCCGCTCACATTTGTGGACGGGCCTTCTCTTATGTCAAAAATGCCTGACGTATCAGGGGATAGTAACGGAGAAGTGAGGATTGGGAGTGTGCTCCTTGCGGACACGGTCAACCATTATATTCACTATTTCAGGATACTGCGAGGCCAGATTATTGTCCTCGTGGATATCGGTGCGGAGGTTGTACAGCTCCGGTTTGCCACGCTTCACCACGAGCTTCCAGTCGCCCATGCGGAGGCCTACCTGATTTGTTTCGTTAAATTCCCAGTAAAGGAAATCATGCTTCTTCTGACCGGGCTTTCCGAGCAGAGTCGGGGCAAAAGAGATACCGTCGAAGTAATCAACCTCCTTGTTCGGATTAACATAGGCTGCGGGGAAGTTTTCAACACCGGTGAGGTCGCAGAATGTAGGCATCACATCGTAGAATGCAAGCTGATGGTCATTGACAGAACCGGCCTCAACCTTTCCGGGCCAGCGTACGATGAAGGGTACACGTATGCCACCCTCGTGACATGAACGTTTGAGTCCTTTCAGCTTACCGTCACGACCGAAGAATGTGGGGTCAGCACCACCCTCCTCGTGAGGGCCATTGTCAGAGGTAAAGATAACGATAGTGTTTTCATCAAGGCCTTTTTCCTTGAGCTTGTCCAGCACCTCGCCTACGTATGTGTCCAGACGGGTGATCATTCCGGCAAACTGTGCGTGGGTATGTGTCACGGGGTTATAGCGTGAGCCTTCGCTACCGGCATAGTCCAAAGTATCAACCGTGAACTGCTCATAGTAGTGATTGGTTATCGAATCCTCAGGCTGAACCAGCTCGGCATGCGGAAGAGTATATGTGAATACGCCGAAGAAAGGAGTAGAACCATTCTGCTTGTCAAGCCATTTCATAGCCTCCTGATGAATCATGTCGGCTGAATACTGCGAGCGCTTACGATATTCCGGACCGTACATAGGATATTTGATATTATCCTCCATGACAACACGCACCACCCCGGTGTCGCCAAGCTCCTTGCTGTAGCGGTTGAGGAAGTTGGGGTAATAGAGATGTGCCTGGAACTGGCATATATAGCCGTAGAATTCATCCACGCCACGCTTGTCGGGGGTAGATACGGAATTTTCATATCCTCCGGCCCATTTTCCGAACATACCGGTATTATAGCCACGGTCCTTCATTATCTCGGGAAGAATCACATGGTCAGGATCATAGGGATGCTGTCCAACTACGGAGAAGTCCTCGTTGACACCATACTTCACCATAGGGACATTACCCCAGTACTCTTTATTGCCACGCACCTCACAGTGGCCGCTGTGCTGACCGGTCATAAGCGAAGCGCGCGACGGAGCGCTCACAGGGCTTCCGGCATAGGCCTGGGTAAACTTCATGCCTTCGCGGGCCATGGAGTCGATACGGGGTGTGGATATATACTTCTGGCCATAGCAGCCCAAGTCGCCATACCCCATATCATCACACATTATATATATGATGTTAGGGCGGTCAGACGTAGCGCCTGACAAACTCATTGTTGCGGCTGAAAACGCGCCGAACAACGATAAAGTGCTTTTTTTCATGACATAAAAAATTTAATGTATTTTAATGCAAAAATAATCATTTAAGATTTTAACTTTGCATTATGGACAAAAAAAAGTTACTTCTCTCATTATTACCGGCTGTCACTTACGGTAGTGCGATAGCTGCCGACCAGCCCAACATTCTGTTATTTCTTGTTGATGACATGGGCTGGCAGGACACGTCAGTTCCATTCTGGGAAAAGACTACGGACTATAACCGTATGTACCACACGCCCAATATGGAACGTCTGGCCCGCGAAGGCCGTATGTTTACACAGGCGTATGCATGCGCTATCAGTTCGCCATCACGATGCAGCCTCATGACCGGCGCAAACAATGCCCGCCACCGCGTGACCAACTGGACGCTCCAGCGCGACAAGACAACCGACCTGAAGTCAGACACCGTCACTCTTCCGGAGTGGAACTTCAACGGAATCTCCCCGATACCCGGGACGAACAACACATTTGCCGCACCCTCATTCGTGCAGAAGCTGCATGACGGCGGCTACCACACAATCCATGTGGGCAAAGCTCACTTCGGGGCACAGGATACTCCGGGGGAGATGCCCGAGGCATGGGGTTTTGACGTGAATATTGCCGGCCATGCCGCAGGCGGACTGGCCACATATCTGAGCGAATACAATTACGGTCACACGGCCGACGGAAAGCCGACCTCGCTGATGTCGACCCCCGGATTGGAGAAATACTGGGGTACCGGCACTTTCATTACCGAAGCTCTGACCAAAGAAGCTATAGCCGCGCTTGACTCGGCTCGCACTACAGGCAAGCCATGGTACCTGTACATGTCACACTACGCTGTGCATATACCTATCGACCGCGACAAGCGCTACTACGACAAATATATAGCCCAGGGGCTGGCGCCCAAGGATGCCGCATATGCATCGCTTGTAGAAGGCATGGACGCGAGCTTGGGCGAACTGCTGGACTATCTTGACAAGACAGGTCAGGCCGATAACACCATTGTGATATTCATGAGCGACAATGGCGGATATGCCACCGGAAGCCAATGGCGCGAAGGCCCGCTCTTCACCCAGAACGCCCCGCTGTCGTCGGGCAAAGGCTCGCTGCATGAAGGGGGCATACGCGAACCGCTGATGGTGCGCTGGCCCGGAGTAGCCGCTCCCGGCTCAAAGACCGACGACTATCTGATGATAGAAGATTTCTATCCCACCATACTTGAAATGGCCGGCATGCCCGAGGCTATCCCCGACAGCATTGACGGACAGAGCTTCGTAAAACTTATAGACGGCACCGGCCATACATCGCCGGAACGTGAGTTGATATGGAACTTCCCCAATATATGGGGCAACGACGGCCCGGGCATCAATCTGAACTGCGCCATACGCAAGGGTGACTGGAAGCTGATATATTACTACACCACCGGCAAGCGTGAACTGTTCAACATAGCCAAGGATATCAGCGAAACCACCAATCTGGCCGACAAGAATCCCAAGATAACAGCAGATCTTTCGAAACGGCTCGGCAAGGCTCTGCGCTCTATGAACGCACAGCGCCCCACATTCACCGCAACCGGAAAACCGTGCCCCTGGCCGGATGAAAATCTGTAAAAGAAGATAAAAAATAAATCAGCTCAAATTTGGGCTGATTTATTTTTTACCATTCCACAATTATGCTATCTTTGCCGAATACAGTTAACCATTAAATACGCCATTATGAAGAAACATAATTTTTATGCCGGACCTTCTATCCTCAGTGAGTATACAATCAAAAACACCGCTGACGCGATATTGAATTTTGCAGGAACCGGGCTGTCAGTCCTGGAGGTGTCACACCGCAGCAAGGAATTCCAGGCTGTGATTGATGAAGCCATGGCTCTTGTCAAGGAACTGCTTGACGTACCTGAAGGATACTCCGTGCTGTTTCTCGGTGGAGGCGCAAGCATGCAATTCTGCATGGTTCCGTTCAACCTTCTCGCTAAGAAAGCTGCATATCTCGAAACAGGTACATGGGCCACAAATGCCATCAAGGAAGCACGCCTGTTCGGCGATGTGGATGTAGTAGCCTCTTCAAAGGATGCTAATTTCACATTCATCCCCAAAGGATACACCGTACCGGAGGATGCCGATTATTTCCACTTCACAACCAACAACACCATCTACGGCACAGAAATGCGCTATGACCCGGACTGCAAGGTGCGCCTTGTGGCCGACATGTCAAGCGACATCTTCTCACGTCCGGTTGATGTAAGCAAATATGACCTCATATATGCCGGTGCACAGAAGAATCTGGCTCCCGCCGGTGTGACAATCGTGATAGTACGCGACGAGGCTCTCGGACATGTTGACCGTCCGATACCCACCATGCTTGACTACCGCACACATATCAAGAAGGGTTCAATGTTCAACACTCCCCCGGTACTCCCCATATTCTCAGCCCTGCAGACCCTCCGCTACTACAAGCAGCTCGGAGGTGTGGCTGAACTGGAAAAAATGGACCTCGCCAAAGCCGCCAAGCTTTATGACGCCATCGACTCAAGCCGCATGTTTGAAGGCACTGTGACTGATCCGGCTGACCGCTCCATCATGAATGTATGCTTCGTGATGACTCCCGAATATCGCGAACTGGAGAAAGAATTCATTGACTTTGCCGGCGAAAGAGGCATTGTAGGCATCAAGGGCCACCGCTCTGTAGGCGGATTCCGCGCATCGCTCTACAACGCACTTCCTATGGAGAGCGTCAATGTGCTTATTGAGGCAATGAAGGATTTCGAACGCAAACACTAAAACGACACTTTACGATGAAGATACTTGTAGCTACCGAAAAGCCGTTTGCCGCCGTTGCGGTCGACGGAATACGTCAGGTCATAGAAGAAGCCGGGTATGAACTTGAGCTCCTTGAGAAGTACACAGACCGCAAGGAATTGCTGGATGCCGTAGCGACAGCCGACGGACTTATCGTGCGCAGTGACAAGGTTGACGCCGAAGTCATTGCCGCCGGTAAGAATCTTAAAGTGATAGTACGCGCAGGAGCCGGATATGACAACATTGACCTTGCTGCCGCTACTGAAGCCGGCATCTGCGTTGAGAACACTCCGGGCCAGAACTCCAACGCCGTGGCCGAACTCGTGTTCGGTATGGCCGTAATGGCTGCCCGCAACATGATGGACGGCACCTCAGGTTCAGAACTCAAGGATAAGAACATAGGCATACATGCCTTCGGACAGGTGGGTCGCAACGTGGCCCGCATAGCCAAAGGATTCGGTATGAACGTTACAGCGCTTGACCCCTATTGCCCCGACAGCGCTATGGAAGAGGCCGGCGTCAAACCGGTTCATTCTGTGGAAGAGCTTTACGGGCAGAATAAATTCGTGTCACTGCATATTCCCGCCACTGCCGAAACCAAAGGTTCCATAGGCTATGACCTGATAACACGCATGCCGAAAGGTGGCGTGCTTATCAACACCGCCCGCAAGGAGGTGATTGACGAAGCCGGACTCCGCAAGGCTCTTGAGGAGCGCCAGGACCTGAAATATGTGGCCGACATCAAGCCAGACAACGCCGCCGAGCTCACCGAACTGTTCGGCAACCGCGTGTTCTTCACCCCCAAGAAAATGGGAGCGCAGACATCTGAAGCCAATATCAACGCCGGCATAGCCGCTGCACGACAGTCAGTGGCATTCCTGCGCGACGGCATTGACCGATTCCGTGTGAACAAATGAACAAAAACGCATCAGCACCATACGAATACAGCATGCTGATGCGCGTGCGTGACTACGAGGTAGATTCGCAGGGCATAGTGAACAATGCCGTGTACCTGCACTACCTCGAGCACACGCGTCATGAATTCTGCCGGGAAGCCGGCACTTCATTCCGATCCATGCAGGCCGAAGGCATCGACCCGGTGCTGCGCCGTGTAGATATAGAGTACCTCACCCCTCTCAGACTGGGCGAGGAGATGGAAAGCCGCCTCACTCTCCGACGGCAAGGTGCCCGATTCATGTTCCGGCAGGAGATATTCCGCATGCCCGACGGAGCGCCTGTGGTGCGCGCCGATGTGACAGTGGTGTCGCTGCGCGACGGACGTCTGACCCGTGGCGACGAGCTGGCCGAAGCATTTGCCAAGTACCTTTGAACAATCAGCTGACATATCGCATAGCCTTCTCCCAACTGCGGGGCATCACCCCTCAGCTGGCACAGGAGATTCTGGCCAAGACAGGGTCGGAGGATGAGTTCTTCCGCCTCAGCCAAAGCGCCTTGTCGGCTGCCATGGGCCTGCGCTCACGCCTGTTTGATGAATCGTACCGAGCCGGGCTTGTCGATAAAGCCTCAAAAGAAATCGGCTTCATCGAATCGTCAGGGATTGAGACAATCTATTTCTCCGACCCTGACTACCCCGGGGCATTGACTGAATGCTCCGACGCTCCACTGATGCTCTACTCGCTCGGGCAAGCCTCGCTTGACAGCGCGACTCCGATGCTGTCAATTGTGGGAACCCGGCATGCCACTCCCTACGGGCTTGACTTCGTGGAACGTCTGATAGCCGACATCGCTGAAAAAGTGGCAACCCCGGTGACCATCATCAGCGGACTCGCATTCGGGATAGACATCGCAGCCCATAAGGCAGCCTTGCGCCACGGGCTCCCTACCATAGCTGTCCTGGCCCACGGCCTCAACATGATATATCCGGCCCAACACCGCACGGTAGCTGCCGATATAGTACGCTCAGGAGGCAGGCTTGTCACGGAGTACACCTCACAGTGCGCCGTACATAAAGGCAATTTCGTGGCCCGCAACCGCATAGTGGCCGGCATGAGCCATGCATTGATTGTGGCTGAATCGGCCCGCAAAGGTGGCGCTCTGATAACAGCTCGGCTGGCCTCTGACTATGACCGCGATGTGTTTGCGCTCCCCGGCCGAACCTCGGACCGCTACAGCGCCGGATGCAATGCCCTGATAGCCGACAACACCGCCTCTCTCATAACCTGCGCCGACGACCTTATAAAGGCTATGAACTGGCCGGAAAAAGCTACCGCCGCCTCACAGCCTTCGCTCTTTCCGGACCTTACTGACGAGGAGAAATCAATCCTCGAATTCCTGACATCCAAAGGTGAAGCGATGATTAATTCCATATCGGTAAATCTAAACATAGCCATAGGACGTTTAATGTCTATACTGATAGATATGGAATTCAAAGGACTTATCATAAAATACCCCGGCGGGAAATACCGCCTGAAATAATCATGACAATGAAAAAAATCATAGAACCCTCCGAGCTTATCATCAACTCTGACGGCTCGGTTTTTCATCTGCATCTGCTGCCTGAACAGCTCACTGACCGCATAATCCTTGTAGGCGATCCGGGCCGCGTGGATATGGTGGCGTCATTTTTTGACACCCGTACATTCGAAGTATCATCGCGCGAGTTCCACACCATAGGGGGTACATATGGCGGAAAGCCCATAATGTGTCTGAGCCACGGCATAGGACCGGACAATATCGACATTGTGGTCAACGAGCTTGACGCTCTTGCCAATATCGACTTCGCCACACGCGAGGTGCGCCCCGAGCATCGCACTCTCCACATGGTGCGCATAGGCACCTCCGGCGCTCTTCAGCCTGAACTGAAACTCGGCACCCCCGTAATAGCCGAAAAAGCCATAGGATTTGACGGTGTGCTCAACTACTACGCCGGGCGCAACGACGTGGCAGACCTCGACTTCGAACATGCGCTTTGCGAGCAGACCGGCTGGAACCCACTCTGGGCCAAACCCTATGTGGTTGACGCCGACGCCCATCTGGTAGAAATGATAGGACGTGACGATATGGTGCGCGGCAACACCATATCAGCCGTTGGCTTCTACGGTCCGCAAGGACGTGAGCTGCGTCTGCCGCTCGCCAATCCCGACCTGAACCGCCGCATAGAGGAATTCCGCCACAACGGACGCCGCGTGACCAACTACGAAATGGAGAGCGCCCCGCTGCAGGGACTTGCCCGCCTGATGGGACACAAAGCCATGACGGTGTGCTCCATCATAGCCAACCGCATGTGCCATGATGTGACCCCCAACTACAAGACAGCTATCCACGACCTGATAGGCACCGTGCTTGACCGCATCTGACATCCGGTCACACCCACCGAAAACAGCCATCCTGTCCGCTCCCCCGGCATGCGGACAGGATGGCTGCGCTTTTCCGCCGCACCATCGCACAGATGATGATAAATTTTGCGGGTAAAAAGCATGCGGACATTTGGTTAAACGGTGGAAAATCACTACCTTTGCAGTCCGATTATATCCAATCAGTGACCGATGACGCCTCCAGCCGTAGCGCCTTTGGCCGGGCACGAGGTGTGGAGCGTCGAATTAATTAACTCTATTTTAAACACTTAAAAGTGGATACTTTAAGCTACAAAACTACAACCCCCAACGCCCAGAGCGTTGACCGCGAGTGGGTGGTAATTGATGCCACTGACCAGGTTCTTGGCCGCCTTTGCGCAAAAGTTGCCAAGATTCTCCGCGGTAAGAACAAGCCCAGCTACTCACCCAACGTTGAGTGCGGCGACAATGTGATTATCATCAATGCCGACAAAGTGGTTCTCACCGGCAAGAAAATGACCGACCGCGAGTATCTCTCATACACCGGCTATCCCGGCGGACAGCGTTCAGCTACTCCTGAGATCCTCATGAAGAAATCATTCAACAAGCACCTCAAGCCCGGATATCACCCCCTCTACATCAAGGTGATGAAAGGCATGCTCCCCAAGAACCGTCTTGGCCGTCGCTTGATTGAAAACATGCATGTTTACAACGGTCCTACACATCCCCATGATGCGCAGAACCCGAAAGTAATTGACATCAACACCATTAAATAATCACACTGAAGTATGGAAACAGTTAATGCAGTAGGCCGTCGTAAGGCCGCAGTGGCACGCGTGATTGTCAGCGAAGGCGCCGGCAACATCACCATCAACAAACGCCCTCTCGAAGTATACTTCCCCTCATCAATACTTCAGTACATCGTAAAACAGCCCCTTCTGACCCTTGACAGCGTTGAAAAATATGACATCAAGGTAAATCTTGACGGTGGCGGTTACAAGGGACAGGCTGAAGCCCTCCGTCTGGCTATCGCCCGCGCACTTGTAAAAATCAACCCCGAGGACAAGCCGGCCCTCCGCGCCGAAGGCTTCATGACCCGCGACCCCCGTGCCGTGGAACGCAAAAAGCCCGGTCAGCCCAAAGCCCGCAAACGCTTCCAGTTCTCAAAGCGTTAATGTCATTGCCGGAATCCCTGATCAGGGCATAGCCGCATGACACCAAGTGTTTAGTATCTAAATTTTGCAGATGGACACGTTCCCTACCGCAAAGTTGAAAAAATCAAAAGAACGTAAACAAATTACTTTACATCAATGTCAACTCCTACATTTGACCAATTATTAGAAGCAGGTTGCCATTTCGGTCACCTTAAAAGAAAATGGAATCCTGCCATGGCTCCTTACATCTTCATGGAGCGCAACGGTATCCACATCATAGACCTCTACAAAACCGCCGCTAAGGTGGAAGAGGCCGCCAACGCCCTGAAGAGCATTGCTAAATCGGGCAAGAAAATCCTCTTCGTGGCTACTAAAAAACAGGCCAAACAAGTTGTTGCTGACAAGGCTCAGTCAGTAAACATGCCTTTCGTGATTGAACGTTGGCCGGGCGGTATGCTCACCAACTTCCCCACCATCCGCAAGGCCGTCAAGAAAATGACCGCCATTGACAAAATGACAAAGGACGGTACATTTGACAACCTTTCAAAGCGCGAAAAGCTCCAGATCACACGTCAGCGCGCCAAACTCGAAAAGACTCTCGGCTCTATCGCTGACCTCAATCGTCTGCCCTCAGCCCTTTTCGTAGTTGACGTACTGAAGGAACGCATCGCAGTAGCTGAAGCCAACCGTCTCGGTATCCCCGTATTCGCTATGGTTGACACCAACTCCGATCCCTCTTCAGTTGACTTCGTAATCCCCGCCAACGACGACGCTTCAAAGTCAATCGAGCTCATCCTCGACACTGTTTGCAGCGCTATCGCCGAAGGCCTCGAAGAACGCAAAGTTGAAAAGGTTGACGCTAAGGAAGCCGGCGAAGCTGAAGGCGCACCCCGCCGCGAGCGTCGTCGCGTGAGCCGCAAGAATGCTGAAGAAGCTCCCGCAGAAGCAGCAGTAGCTGAAGCAGCCGAAGAAGCTCCCGCAGCTGAATAATCAATCAAAACTATTAACAAACGCTTAAACTCTCATAACAATATGGCAGTAACAATGGCAGAAATCACCAAGCTCCGCAATCTTACAAGCGCGGGCCTGATGGACTGCAAAAAAGCTCTCGCCGAAACTGACGGCGACATCGAAGCCGCTGTTGAGATTCTCCGTAAGAAAGGACAGGCCGTAGCCGCCAAGCGTGAGGACCGTCAGGCCTCAGAAGGTTGCGTGGTTTCACGCAACGACGGCAACTTCGCCGCTATTCTTGCCCTCAACTGCGAAACTGACTTCGTGGCTAAGAACGCCGGCTTCGTGGCCCTGACCAACAAGCTCATGGACCTCGCAATGGCCAACCGCGTCAAGACAGCCGACGAACTCAAGGCTCTCGTTGTCGACGGCCAGACTGTAGCTGACCTCATCACCGAGGAAAGCGGCAAGACAGGCGAAAAGACTGAGATTGGCGCTTACGAAGTAGTTGAAGCTCCCACAACCGCAGCTTACAACCACTTCAACAACAAGCTCGCTGCAATCGTAGGTTTCAACCTTGAGAACGTAGACGCTCAGATCGGCCGCGAAATCTGCATGCAGATCGCATCGATGAACCCCGTAGCCGTTTCACGCGAAGACGTGCCCCAGGCCACTATCGATGCCGAAATCAGCGTAGCTGTTGAAAAGACCAAGCAGGAACTCGTGAAGAAGGCAGTTGACGCCGCTCTTAACAAAGCCGGCCTCAACCCCAACCACTTCGACTCAGAGGACCACATCGAATCAAACATGAGCAAGGGCTGGATCACAGCTGAAGAAGCTGAAAAAGGCCGTGCAATCATCAAGGAAGCTGCCGCCGCCAAGGCCGCTAACCTTCCTGAACAGATGATTCAGAACATCGCTCAGGGCCGTCTGAACAAGTTCTTCAAGGAATCATGCCTCATGGAACAGGAATATGTTCAGGATGGCAAGATCACCGTAGGACAGTTCCTCGACCAGACTCAGAAGGGTCTTGTAGCCGTTGCTTTCAAGCGCGTAAACCTCAATCAGGACTAATCCAACAGATCTGATATAAGCCGATAGGCTGCCTAACTGATGTTAGGCAGCCTATTTTCATATCTGCCCTCCGGCTTCACAAAAAAGGAACTTCGGTTGGCGCACCTGCAAAGGTGCGGTTAATGATATAGAGTGGGCCGAGCCAGTCAAGGCGAGACCCACGGAACGAGATTATGATAAACGATTTTCTGAAAGAAAACTTTATATCCCATAATACGACTGTTTCCGATTGAAAGTTATCTTTCAGATAATTCTGTGCGTGGTGTCCGATACCGTGGGACTCGCTTTCAGCTCGGCCCACGGCTATCTCGTGAATGAACCTTTCAGGTTCCCTATACAGATGCGTCTGATACATGCCAAAGGCATGGCCCTACAAGATGAATGAACCGTTCAGGTCCCCTGCGCATGCGGTCATCTGCGTGCATGGCAGAGCCTCGGAGAGGCGGATTAGATTTGAACCCCACTTCAAGTCCGTCAGGACGAGGAGTGGCGATAAAACGGAATAGATACGGTTATGCCCTCGAAGTGGGCTGTTATCCGTATCAGGTTAATAACAGGCATCTTCGAAGCCATACTGCTGCGGGAGGGCCTATGCCCCGCTCCTCGCTTTCAGCTCGAAGAGGGGTTCTACTCAACCCGCATCTTCGATGCTTTCATGACCATTGATGCTCCTGCATCGTATGCAATCCGTAGGGTACATGCCTCCGGCTACAGCACACGCCTGATACACAGAATTATGGATCCGCCGGAGGTCAGGCGTCGTACATTTCGTCGATCTGACGGGCGTAGCGCTTGTAGAGGACGGGGCGTTTTATCTTGAGGGTGTTGGTGAGTTCACCGGCTTCCATGGTAAATTCATGGGGAAGAAGCGTGAATTTCTTGATACGCTCAAATGAAGCGAAGTCGCGCTGCAGATTCTCGATACGCTCGGCAAACATGCGGCGGATGGCCGGATTCTTCACAAGTTCGTCAAGATCAGCGTAGCTTATATTCTGGCTGGAGGCATAGCGTTTGAGCGCCTCGAAGGCCGGCACAATAAGGGCTGTGACATACTTACGCTGGTCGCCTATTATGGCAACCTGCTCTATCATCGGATCCTCGCCCAGACGGCTCTCAAGAGCCTGCGGGGCGATGTACTTGCCGTTGGAAGTCTTGAAGAGGTCCTTGATGCGTTCGGTAAGCACCAATGCGTGCGATTCGTCGAAGTATCCGGCATCGCCTGTGCGGAACCATCCGTCAGCGGTAAATGCTTCGGCCGTGGCCTCCGGTTTATTGAAATACTCGCGCATGACGGTAGGCGATTTTATCTGAATCTCGGAGTCCTCGCCTATACGCACCTCTATGCCGTCAAGCACAGTGCCTATAGAACCTATCACGTAGCCCACTTCGGGGAAGCAGCTCACGGTGGCTGTGGTTTCACTCAGGCCGTAGCCAATCACGATATTGATACCGCATGAATGGAAGAATTCAACGATGCCGGCCGACAGCGGAGCTCCGGCAGTAGGGAATATATTTCCATTCTCCACCCCTATGACACGCTGCATGGGATAGAATACTTTCTTGTAAAAGAAGCGGTAGCGGGTTTCAAGCCACCAGGGCACTTTACGTCCAAGGCGCTTATACTCCAGATTGCGCCGACGTCCTGTCTTCAGCGCCTGCCGTGCAACCCATCGGCTCACGGGATTCATGCGGGCTATCTTGTCCTGGACAGCTGTGTACACCTTTTCCCAGAATCGGGGTACGGAGCACATGCATGTGGGACGCCGCTCGGTGATGGTCTGCTGTATGGCGCGTGGATCAAGATTGACCGATACACGCATGCCGAGCCACAGACAGAGGTATGTCCATGCCTTTTCAAAGATATGGCTCAGCGGGAGGAAGCAGAGCGATGTATCGCTGTCGGAGAGCATGGTGAGGCGGCGACGGTTAAATACCAATGCCGTATCAAAACAGGAGTGCGGCAGCACGGCTCCCTTAGGCTCGCCGGTAGTGCCGGAAGTGTAGATAATTGTAGCGATGTCCGATGCCGATGCACTCTTACTGCGGGCTTCAACTACCGGCTTGGCCTTATCACGGGCCTCACGCCCCAAGTCCATCAGACGGCTGAACGATATGGCGCGGTCCGACATGCCGGTCACGGCCGATGGGTCATAAACCACGATAAGCTTCAATGACGGACACTGCTCCATGGCCTTCAATGCTATGGAATACTGCTTGTCATCACCGACAAACAGGATAGAAGCGGAACAGTCGTTGACGATATACACCACCTGCTCGGCAGAACTGGTGGAATAAATCGACACCGGTACGGCACGGTTGGCATAGGCGGCAAAGTCAGTTATCAGAATTTCCGGGCGGTTAGCCGAAAAAACAGCAATAGCTCCCTGCTCCTGAAGTCCAAGAGAAGCCAAAGCCCATGAAAGGAGGTCGACAGAGTGCTTGAATGAATTCCACGATGTAGGAACCCATCCGGACCCATCAGCCGCAGGCGCACAAAAAGCCTCACGCTCTCCGTAGCGAGCTGCTTGCTCGTTGACAAGTCCGGTCAGTATATTTGACATTCTTACAAGTTTAAATCATGATTACAAGGCAAAGGTAGCGACTTTCCCTACTAAATTTAACAAAGCCAGTCATCAATTGGGGTTTCTGTTAACAAATGTTTCGTATTTCACACGGCATATTAACCGTCATTAACCAATAGGAACTTATTTTTGGCAATCATGCCGCTTTATTAACAGAATCGAGGCCATGGCATAATTATAAATGAAAAAATATTAAAGTCCAGGCGGCGGATTAAACGAATTTATTTTCCGGGCGTCATAACACTACAAGAATTCAAAAAACTGCTGCAGTACGAAACAAAACATAATAATTACTGATTTTAGAAACTAACATAAAAAATTTGACTATCATGAACAAAAAACTTATAGCTCTGGCTTCAGCCGCAATACTCCTTTGCTCAACTTCAGCTTTTGCCAAGGACAATCGCAAAGCCGACAACAAACAGTGCCCCGCCACCGCCCAGTGTGACAAAAACGGAGCATGCCAGAACGGCATCTGCACCAATCAGTGCAATCCTAAGAAGGGTAAGAAGGATGGTCGCAAGGACAACCGCAAAGCCGACAAGCAGCGGGCCGACCGCCAGAAAAAGAATGGTGCGATGAATCCCTTTGCCGGTCTTAACCTCACCGAGCAGCAGACTACAGCGCTTAAAGCTGTGCCTACTCCCCGCGAAGTGATGCAGGCTGCCCGCAAGAACCGTTCGACCACTGACAATCCCCGTGCCATAGCCCGCACCGTACGCGCCGACTATCTTAAGAATGTGAAGAATATCCTCACTCCCCAGCAGTATCTCCAGTTTCTTGAAAACAATTATACCAACCAGATGTCGGCTCAGCCCGGCGGTATGAAAGGCCACAAGAACAAACAGAACGCCAAGCGTCAGGGAAAGGACAACTCACAGCGCCAGCAGGCTTACCGCAACAGCAAGTAATAAAATAATAGGACAATAAGTTAGGTAAAGTAATATCCGTCAACGCACATGCAGCGTCGGCGGATATTGTTTTTTTCCCTGCCGGAAAGTAGTCAGTCAAGCATCAGGCTCAGGTGAGGACGCACCGACGGTATTCCGATGATTTCGCCCATTCGTGGAGAGCTGAACACAAGTCGGTTCAGCACTTCAAGCGTCACGTCAAGATCAAGATGGCCCGTGTATGAATCATCAATCGTCACCGCTCCGGATTCAACCCGGTAAATATGACTGTTTTCAGGCATAAGTCTGTCGGTGACCTTTATAACAGATGCCCACTGAGGTGCTGACTCAGTCAGAGCCGACAGGCAGAGCTCCACATTGACTATACGGCCCATGCCGCGGGCATACAGACGCCGGCTGCCGTCGGCCGCCGGAGCCAACACGGTAAAGGGGCGGTCGGGATAATGGCGGCGCAGTTCACGCAGCGCAGCCTTACGGGTCCCGTCATCGCGGCCAAGAAGCTCTCGCACGGTTACCATATGAGGCGTAGCGGTAGCCCACGCCATGGCAGCTACATCATCATGGTCATCGGCCATCACCACGAATCTACCGTCGGGGTCCATACGGAGGTCATCGAGGATATTCAGAAAGTCACGCTTCGAGTGAAGCACCATCCCGTCACGCGAACGTTCCATATCGGAAAAAGCCCGGTAAACATCATCGGAAAATGCATAGTCGACACTATGGTAATCCCCCTCTCCGGAAAAAGCATGCAGCGATGTGAACCGCTGACGGTCGACATAGAACACGGTGCTGAAGTCAAACCTGTCATAGAAGAAATACAGCCAGTCATGAGCCGGAATAAGCGTGCAGAGCATATCGCCACGCTCGCGCGAAGCTATCAGAGCCTCACACATAAGCTGACTCATATATCCGTTGCCTCGCGCACTACGGCGTGTGGCGGCGCCGGCCACGTAGCTGACACACACCTCACGGCTCCCGATAAGCATGGCATAACGCTGGAGCAGAAGCGAGCTTACCACCTTGCCGTTGCGCTCAAGCAGCATTCCGTCAGCATCGTTGTACACGCGGTCGAAATACATGTCCACATATTCACGCGAGTCGTTGAAGCACTCGCTCCATATCCGTTTGATTTCTTCTTTTCTGTTCATGCTATTCTAACACCGGCGGCTGCAAATAGGTTTGTACAGAAAGCGGCCCGGAGTATAATTTCCGGACCGCTTTATTTTCGGTTATCAGCCCTGATGCGCCGGGCGCAGCAGGTCGTTGACTGTCTTTACGGGATTAAATGTTGCGATAGGCACTTCCACGAACGCTGTGTTCCAGTCGCTCATGGCACCGTTCCAGAGGCCGGGAAGCTCCAGAGCACGGAGAGCGCGGCCATGGCTTGACTTCTCGGAGATGAATCCTGTAGCGGGATCAACATGCTGTGTGAGATCAAACTTTGTACCGTCATGACGGCGTACGTAGCATACCAGATCAACCGGGTTGAAGTGAGTGGCGGTAGAAAGCATACGTACATAATCGGGATTGTTCTTGTCTATCTGGTGGCTTTCCAGAATCTGCAGCGAAGCCGATCCGTCGGGGTTATATGCTATGAACGGACCTCCGCCGGGTTCGCCTTCGTTGCGCACCATTCCGCACACACGCAACGGCCGGCTCAACTTGCCATGCAGGTATATCGCAACCTCGGTATCGTTCATACCGTCAATGGAGCGGTCCGTAACGGAGAATGTGAAGTGGAGGAATTTGAGCATTTCCTGAAGCGTGCCGCGGGTATAATCGCCGGTGCCGAGGAGTGTCAGATAATGCTCTATGGTGTCATGGAGCTGCATCAGGTAGCCTCCGAGCACCTGCTTGTAGCGCACTGTGGCGTCACGCTTCGAATCGGGCACCACATTGTCGATATTCTTGATGAACACTACAGCCGAGTCAATATCATTGAGGTTCTCAATCAGAGCGCCATGACCGCCGGGACGGAACAGCAGATGCCCATCCTCAACAAACGGGGTGTTGTCAGGATTGACTGCCACGGTATCGGTAGAGGGTTTCTGCTCGCTGAGCGACACCTCGAACTTCACACCCTTGCGGGCCTCTACTTCAGGTATGGCCTCGGCAAGTTTCTGCTCAAACAGCTTGCGGTGATTGGCCGATACTGTGAAATGCAGGCGCACCACACCGGCATTGTTGGCCGCCGTCTGGGCGCCCTCGGTGAGCTGCTCCTCAAGTGGTGTGCGGCTGCCGCCTTCATAGGTGTGGAACTTCAGAAGGCCTTTGGGCAGACCGCCGTAGTTCATTCCTTCAGGCTTGATGATGGCAGCTATCAGCTCCTTGTAGCGGCCTTCAGCCTTGAGCTGCTCCACATCGGCGTTATAGAGGCGGCGTGTGGTGTCATTAAGCTCGGCTATGAACGGGAGCTTGTCAGATGCCTCAATAAGAGCGGCCACGTCGCTTCCACCGGCAGGAACGGCGTCAGGACCGTCGACAAATTCAAACAATGCCTTGAACATGCGTGAGGCAGCACCTGAGGCGGGAACGAACTTCGTCACGTCGCCACCATCGGAAAGATACTGTTCCCAACGACGGCGGGCAGCCTCCTCCTCTTCCGGAGAGAGCACGGTGATGCCCTGCCCCGGGCGGGCGGCATCAAGAATTTTCAAATAAGGGAATCCAGTACGGAAGCGTTCAAGCTGCGCTTCAATCTGTTCGGGAGCTATGCCTTTGGCTTCAAGCTCTTTCAAATCGTCGGGACTTAACATATCAGTATTTTACTTTTTTGGTATAGATTTTTCGTTCCCCAAATCTAACCATTTTTTATCGCTTTATCATTCATTCCGACCAACTTTTTTTCCCTCGGCGCAAAAAAACATTAACTTTGCATTCGTATGACACTGAAAGATGATATTGAAGCCGCTGTAGCATGCATGCGGCAGGGTGGCGTTATCCTTTACCCTACGGATACAGTATGGGGTATCGGATGCGATGCCACACGCACAGATGCCGTGCAGCGTATATTTGAAATCAAGCACCGGGCTGAGTCAAAGGCCCTGATTGCGCTCGTCAATTCGCGGGATATGCTTGAACGCTACGTGGAGTCGCTTCCTGATGTGGCCTGGGAGCTTATGAGCCTGTCGGAGCGCCCCCTCACAGCCGTGCTTGACGGGGCATGCGGCCTGTCAGCCGCCATGACCGGTGCCGACGGTACGGTAGGAATCCGCCTTACCGCCGAGGCCTACTCTTCAGGGTTGTGCCGGCGTCTGCGCCGTCCGGTAGTCTCGACATCGGCCAACATCAGCGGCCAGCCATCGCCGGCAATATTTAGCGAAATATCACACGACATTATCGACGCCGTGGACTATGTGGCGTCATACCGTCGCGACGACACCTCACGCAGCAGGCCGTCGGCCGTGGTGCGCATAGCATCGGACCTAACCGTAAAGATACTACGCCAGTGAACAGGCAGACCCGGCATAGAAACATCTATATGGCATGTGACTTCGCAGCATCGTCACTTGCCATATTCCTGTTCAATATCTTCAGGGTCCGCGTAATGTTTCCAGGGACAATGACGCTCGGCCAGTTCTATAATCTCAGGATGGTCGTAGCCGGGCAGATACTGTTCCCTGTTGTGTGCCTGTTCATCTTCTACCTCTCTGGCTATTATGACAATGTGCTCCGGAAGTCGCGCCTGCAGGACCTTATCGTCACCGGCGGCAGCTGCATCGCTGCCACGCTGCTGTTTTTGCTCACCGCACTCATCAACGACCTGTCAGGCGACCGCGGCTATGACTACTATCTATTCAGCATGCTGTTCATAGAGCTGTTCACATGCGTCATGATTCCCCGGGCCATCCATACCCACATCATAGCCCGTCAGCTTCGCCGCGGAGTGTTGAAGTTCAACACTGTCATCATAGGAGAGGCCTCTAACCCCGGAGCTATAAAGAGCTACATTGACAGCATCAGGCCGTGGACCGGCATGCACCCGGTGTCGATAGTCTGCACCGACCAGATTCCGCCGTCAGGCAATTCCGGACTGCCGCTGCCATTTGAGCCGCTTGACGACATAGCCGCCATCTGCGCCGGACGCGATGTGAGACAGATAGTGCTGCTCCCGCCAGACGACAACAACTGGGGCCACACTCTACAGACACTCAACCGCATCATAACGCTCCGTCTGCCCGTCTACATGCCCCGCAACGATATGGCATTCACCGGACTGCACACCCGGCATCTCGATGTAGGCTCCGAACCGATGGTTAATCTTACCGGAGCCAACATTTCTGCTGCCACGGCCAATTTCAAGCGCACCGCCGATATCGTCATATCGGCTGCCGCCCTGACATTTCTCGCCGTACCGCTCGCGCTGACCTGTGCGGCCATAGCCATCACCTCCGGAAGCAGCCCCATTTACAGACAGCTCCGGCTCGGGAGACACTGCAAGCCTTTCCGCATCTACAAACTGCGCACCATGCGCTCCGATGCTGAAAGTGACGGACGCCCACGCCTATCCTCGCACGATGATCCGCGCATCACACCGCTGGGGCATTTTCTCCGCAAGTACCGGCTCGATGAACTCCCTCAGTTCTGGAACGTCCTGCGCGGCGACATGTCGCTGGTAGGCCCACGCCCCGAGCGCCCCTACTTCACCGAACGCATCGTGGAGAAAGCTCCGCAGTACACCCTCCTCTATCAGGTGCGCCCCGGCATAACATCGTGGGGCATGGTGCGCTACGGATACGCATCCGACATTGACCAGATGATAGCACGCATGCGCTACGATCTGCTGTACGTGGAGAATCTATCATTTCTCCTCGACATGAAAATACTCTTCTACACCTTCAATACCGTAATAACCGGAAAAGGACTCTGACAATATGAACATAACCGACTCAACCATATCTACCGAAAGCGGCCGTATCCACGGCCTGTTCATGAAACTCGTGCTATGGCGCGAAAAACATATCGGGGAAAAACCGTTCGTTATATTCCTGGCCCTGCTCGTAGGACTGTTGGGAGGCATAGCCGCGCTGATTCTGAAATGGCTTATCCACAGCATTTCAACACTGCTCACCTCACATATCGCCCCCACGCATGGCAACTGGCTCTTCTTTCTTTGGCCGGCCATAGGTGTGCTCATAACGCTGCTGTTCGTGCGCTTCGTTGTACGCGACAATATATCCCACGGGGTGACCCGAGTGCTCTATGCCATATCCCAGAACAAGAGCCGCCTGAAGCGCCACAACACGTATACCTCACTCATAGCCAGCTCCATAACCATAGGCTTCGGCGGGTCGGTAGGAGCCGAAGGCCCCATAGTGTTCACCGGAGCCGCCATAGGCTCCACTCTTGGGCAGGCATTCCGCATGTCGCCGCGTGTGCTGATGATAATGGTAGGGTGCGGCGCCGCTGCCGGCATAGCCGGAATATTCAAGGCCCCGATAGCCGGAATGCTGTTCACGCTTGAGGTACTGATGATTGACCTCACCACCGTGTCGGTCATGCCTCTTCTGATATCCTCCATCACAGGCGCCACGGTGGCCTACATCTTCACCGGCTATGATGTTGAATTCTTCTTCGTGCAGAGCGAGCCGTTTGTCACCGCCCGCATCCCGTTTGTGGTGCTGCTCGGCGTGTTCTGCGGCCTCGTGTCGCTCTACTTCACCAAGGTGATGAACTCCATGGAGAATATGTTCAAATCCCTCAAGCGCCCGGCGCTGAAATATATCGTTGGCGCCCTGCTGCTCAGCACCCTTATATTCCTCTTTCCCCCGCTCTACGGCGAAGGCTACACCTCCATCATCGACCTGCTCGGAGGCGATACCTCGGCCATACTTGACGGCTCCATCTTCTACTCCGACCGCAGTTCCGTAGGATTCATAGCCCTGTTCATCGGGCTTATCATAGCCACCAAAGTATTCGCCACCTCGGCCACCAACGGTGCCGGAGGCGTGGGCGGCACATTCGCCCCGTCGCTCTACGTGGGGTGTATGGCCGGCTTCCTGTTCGCCTACCTCACCAACAATCTGTTCGGGCTCGACCTTTCGGTCAAAAACTTCGCCCTGATGGGCATGGCCGGAGTGATGAGCGGCGTCATGCACGCTCCGCTGATGGGCATCTTCCTCACGGCCGAGCTCACCGGCGGCTACGAACTGTTTCTGCCGCTGCTCATAGTGTCGGCCCTCTCCTACTGCACCATCAAGATATTCGAGCCCTACAGCATCTATGCCATGCGTCTGGCACAGCGCGGCGAACTGCTCACCCACCACAAGGACAAAGCTGTGCTGACTCTGCTCAAGGTATCAAACGTGATAGAGACCGACTTCAAGAGCGTGCGCCCAGAAATGGACCTGCGCCAGATGGTGGCCGTCATTTCACAGTCAAACCGCAACCTTTTCCCGGTCACCGACGCCGAGGGGCATCTGCTCGGTATAGTGCTGCTCGACGATATCCGCAACATCATGTTCCGCCCCGACCTGTACCGGCGCATGCACGTGGAGAAATTCATGAGTATGCCCCCTGCCAAGATACATATTGACTACAGCATGGAGCAGGTGATGAAGCTCTTTGACGACACCGGCGCATGGAACCTTCCCGTTGTCGACGCCGAAGGACGCTACATGGGATTCGTGTCAAAATCCAAGATCTTCAACTCTTACCGCCGCGTACTCCGCCACTACTCCGAGGACTGATGAACCGCAACCACTTCCGTAACAGGGATACTTGGCGATGGCGCCCCTCCTGTAATTGACTATATCGAGTTCCGTCTTGACCGTCCGTTCCTGTTCTTCATCCGCGAGGCAAGTACCGGAGCTATCCTCTTCTTAGGCAAGATCAACAAGTTTTAATCTCTTCAGATTATAAGTATCGCAAAGGGCGGTCCGCATTCCGGGCCGCCCTTTCTGTATGGGACTGCCGGCGTTACAGCCATTTATCAGGAAGTGATCCGGCTTTGTCATGCCACCGCAAAGACCCAAAACAAGGCAATTTGCCAATTATTTAATATTTTTACTTACATTTTTCTTGCATTTTCAAAAATTATCATTACTTTTGCAAACACATAGTTGAAATACAGTTTCCAAAAGTACAATTCAAGGTAAAAAAAGGTAAGTAAAATGAAAGCAACTGAATTTTTGGCCGATCTAAGCCGCAGATTTCCTAACGAACCGGAGTATCTGCAGGCAGTGGAGGAGGTGGTGACCTCGATTGAGGAGGTGTACAATGCGCATCCTGAATTCGAACGATACAATCTGATAGAGAGGCTCTGCATACCTGACCGTATTTTCACTTTCAGGGTATCGTGGGTTGACGACAGCGGCAAGGTGCAGAACAACATGGGCTACCGCATACAGCACTCCAACGCCATAGGCCCGTACAAGGGTGGCATACGCTTCCACTCGTCAGTGAATCAGTCAATCCTGAAATTCTTAGCTTTCGAACAGACATTCAAGAATTCCCTGACCACACTGGCCATGGGAGGAGCCAAGGGTGGCAGCGACTTCTCGCCACGCGGCAAGAGCGACATGGAGGTGATGCGCTTCTGCCAGGCTTTCATCGCGGAACTATGGCGCCAGATAGGCCCTGACACTGACGTGCCTGCAGGCGATATAGGCGTAGGAGGCCGTGAGGTGGGCTATATGTTCGGCATGTACAAGAAGATGGCGCGCGAGTTCAGCGGCACATTTACCGGCAAAGGGCGCGAATTCGGCGGATCGCTGATACGCCCTGAAGCCACCGGCTACGGCAATGTATACTTCCTGCTCAACATGCTTGCCACACGCGGGTTGAGCCTCGAAGGCAAGCGGGTGGCCATATCCGGGTCAGGCAACGTGGCCACCTACACCGCCGAAAAGCTTCTGCAACTCGGAGCCAAAGTAGTGTCGATGAGCGACAGCAACGGCACCATCTACATCCCCGACGGGCTTACCGAAGAGCAGCTGGCCTATATCTTCAAGCTGAAAAACATATACCGCGGACGCATACGCGAGGCAGCCGAGGAGTTCGGGTTTGACTATTACGACGGTGAGCGCCCGTGGCTCAGAGTGAAGTGCGACATAGCCATGCCATCGGCCACACAGAACGAAATAGACGGCGATGACGCGCGCGCCCTGCTCGCCGGCGGATGCATAGCCGTGAGCGAAGGAGCCAACATGCCATCCACTCCCGAGGCTATCAAGGAATTCCAGAAAGCCCGCATACTTTACGCCCCCGGCAAGGCGGCAAATGCCGGCGGAGTGTCCGTATCAGGGCTCGAAATGGCCCAGAACTCCCAGAAACTCAGCTGGAGCGCCGAAGAGGTCGACGAGCGCCTGCGCGACATAATGAAGGAGATTCACCACCAGTGCGAGCTGTTTGGCCGCGAGGATGACGGATATATCAATTATGTCAAAGGGGCCAATGTGGCAGGCTTCATGAAAGTGGCACGCGCCATCATGGCTCAAGGCATTCTGTAAGAAATTTCACACAGTCAGCTATATTCCGTGCCCGGGAGTGCCGCGACGTTATACAGGCGCGCACTTCCGGGCGTACTTATTAGTGCAAAAAACCATTATTCCAACATTATTTATATCTATTAGATGAAATATTAGCTGAAATGTAGCTATCTTTGTATTGTGAATTTTAGTATCTAATACCTGATTTGCATCGCAATATGAAGATAAATCGTACTCTTGTCGGCAGCATGGCCTTGGCCTGCTCTCTCGGCGTGCTCGCCTCTGAATCCGGGGATGTGACCCGATGGGTCGATCCATTTGTAGGGACCACTAATTTCGGCACCACCAACCCTGGCGCCATTGTCCCCAACGGCATGATGTCCGTAGTACCGTTCAACGTCATGGGCTCGAAAGAGAACCGCTATGACAAGGACTCACGCTGGTGGTCGACACCCTATGATGTGACAAACAAGTTTTTCACCGGTTACGCTCACGTGACACTGAGCGGTGTGGGATGCCCCGACCTCGGCTCGCTGCTCACCATAGCCACCACAGGCGATCTGGAGCCCGACTATCACAAGTACGGGTCAGACTACACGGCTGAAAGCACTCAGCCGGGCTACTACACCAACCGCCTTACAAAATATGACATACTGACCGAAGTGACCGCCACGGCACGCACCTCGGCCGAACGCTACACCTTCCCCGAAGGCAAGGGCAACATACTGATCAACCTCGGCGAGGGCCTAACGAATGAGAGCGGTGCCACAGTGCGCCGCGTGAGCGACACCGAAATCGAAGGCTCCAAACTGATGGGCACTTTCTGCTACAATCCTCAGAAGGTATTCCCTATCTACTTCGTGATGCGCGTCAGCAAGAAGCCGTCAAGTTCAGGCTACTGGAAAATGCAGCCTGAAATGACCGGCGTTGAAGCCGCATGGACTCCTGACAACGGCACATACAAGATATACACCCAATACGGACGCGAACTGAGCGGCGACGATATCGGCTACTGGTTTACCTACGACAATCTGGCCAAAGGCGAACAGGTGGAGGTACGCATGGGTGTGTCATTCGTTTCCGTGGCCAACGCCCGTGAGAATCTTGACAAGGAACAGGGCGAGCTGACTTTCGACCAGATACGCCGCAACGCACACGACCGATGGAACTCCGACCTCGGACGCATAAAGGTAAGCGGCGGGACGGACCGCGACAAGACAGTGTTCTACACCGGCCTGTACCATGCCCTGATTCACCCGAATCTGCTCAGCGACGTCAACGGCCAGTACCCCGTGATGGAGGGCTTCGAGGATGCCGTGGTAAGCGACGGACATGACCGCTACACCGTATTCTCCCTCTGGGACACATACCGCAATCTGCATCAGCTGATGACTATGGTCTACCCCGAACGCCAGACTGACATGCTCCGCTCCATGGTGGACATGGGCAAGGAGTGGGGATGGCTGCCCAAATGGGAGCTCTACTCACGCGAGACATTCACCATGGAGGGCGACCCGGCCATACCGGTAATCATCGACTCCTACCGCAAGGGGCTGACCGATTTCGACATGGATGCCGCCTACGAATCCATGAAGCGCTCCGCCACAACCAAGGGCGCCCTGAATCCGATGCGCCCCGACATCGATCCCTATATTGAAAAAGGCTACATACCGTTAGGAATGTATGCCGGCGATAACTCAGGCGACAACTCCGTATCGCACGCGTTGGAGTATTATGTAGCCGACAATGCCCTCGCATGGCTGGCAGAAGAGCGCGGCGACAAGGAATTTGCCAAGGAACTCCGCACGCGTGCCGCCGGCTACCGCAACTACTACTCGAAGGAGAGCGGCACCCTGCGTCCGCTCAATCAGGACGGCACATTCCTGACCCCGTTCAACCCCCGTCAGGGCGAAAACTTCGAGGAGGTGCCCGGATTCCACGAAGGAAGCGCATGGAACTACACCTTCTTCGTGCCGCATGATGTTGATGGCCTGATAAAGCTTATGGGAGGCAAAAAGAAATTTACCGACAAGCTCCAGATGGTGTTTGACGAAGGCCTGTATGATCCGGCCAACGAACCTGACATAGCCTACCCCTATCTGTTCAGCCGCATTTCCGGCGAGGAATGGCGCACACAGAAGGAGGTGAACCGCCTGCTTAACAAGCATTTCACCACCAAGCCCGACGGCATTCCCGGCAACGACGACACCGGCACGATGTCAGCCTGGGCCGTATTCTCCATGATGGGATTTTACCCCGACTGCCCCGGCGAACCCCTGTACACACTGACCTCCCCCACTTTTGACAGCGTGGAGATTGACAACGGCGCCGGAGGTAAGCTGAAGATAGAAGTGGAACGCGAATCGCCCGATGCCATCTATATATCCGAAATGACTCTCGGAGGCAAGCCTCTGAAAAACTACCGTATAACACATGACCAGCTGATGAAAGGCGGCGAACTGAAATTTAAACTTACTAACAAACCTAAAAAATGAACCCCACCAAACTGTTAGCACTCACACCGCTGCTGGTTGTGGCGTGCACACATACAGCCAATGATGCTGTTGACCGTAATTACACCGACTATGTAGATATGAAAATAGGCACCGGCGGACATGGCCATGTATTCATGGGAGCCAATGTCCCGTTCGGCATGGTGCAGCTCGGCCCTACAAGCGTGCCGCAGGAATGGGACTGGTGCAGCGGCTACCATGACTCTGACTCCACCGTGATAGGATTTTCGCATACCCATCTCTCAGGCACCGGCATCGGCGACCTGTTTGACGTAACCGTGATGCCCGTGACCGGCGATGTGACCTACTCACGCGGCGAAACCGGCAAAGAGGGCAGCGGCCTATGGAGCTACGCCGACCGTTCAAAAGAGGTGGCCCGCCCCGGCTACTATTCCGTGCCGCTCACACGCTACGGCATCAATGCCGAACTTACAGCCACCAACCGCGTAGGACTCCACCGCTACACATTCCCCAAATCAGACTCTGCTGCTATAGTATTTGACCTGCAGAACGGCGGATGCTGGGACCGCGCTACCGAAACAAAGATGGAAGCACTGAATGACAGCACCATAGCCGGCTACCGCTACTCCAAAGGCTGGGCTGCCGACCAGAAGGTGTATTTCGTGGCCCAGTTCTCGAAGCCTTTCAGCTCGTTTGAGCTCAAGGGACGTGACGATATGTACGGACGTGCATCCTTTGCCACTGACTCCGCCGAGCAGGTGATGCTCAAGGTTGCCATCTCACCCGTATCAATCGAAGGTGCGGAAGCCAACATGAAGGCCGAAATGCCCGGTTGGGACTTTGAAGGCACTACCGATGCCGCCCTCAAGCAGTGGAACGACGAACTCGGACGTATCGATGTGACTTCGACCGACAGTGTGGAACTCACCAAATTCTACACCGGCCTGTTCCATACAATGATAGTGCCCGCCACATTCAATGATGTCGACAGCTCCTACCGTGGAGCCGATGGTCAGGTGCGTAAGAACAACTCACTGACCAACTACACCATCTTCTCACTCTGGGACACCTACCGCGCCGCAATGCCCCTGATGTCGCTCATCAACCCCGAGCGCTACACGGACATGATAAACACCATGCTCCTTATCTGCGACGAGCAGGGACGCCTCCCCGTATGGCACCTCTGGGGCAATGAGACAAACTGCATGGTAGGTAATCCGGGCATAATACCCGTGGCCGACGCTATTGTCAACAATCAGCCCGGCATTGACCGCGACCGCGCGTATGCCGCCCTGCTGAAAACCGCCAATGACACTATCCGCGGATTGAACCTGCGCAATGAATACGGCTTTATCCCCTCCGATAAAATGACCGAATCAATAGCCTACGACATGGAGTATGCCATAGCCGATGCTGCTGTGGCCCGTGCTGCCGAAGCTATGGGCGACACCGCCAATGTGCGTAAGTTCACAGAGCGCAGCCATTCATACCGCAACTACTTTGACCCGACCACCCACTTCATACGCGGACGTATGGCCGACAAATCATGGCGCACTCCGTTTGACCCCACATCATCCAACCACCGCGCCGATGACTACTGCGAAGGCAACGCCTGGCAGTACACATGGCTCGTGCCGCATGACATAGAGGGCCTTGAAGCATGCTTCGGTTCACGCGAGGCTACCGTAGCCAAGCTTGACTCACTATTCTCTGTCAGCTCCGAACTGACCGGCGAACTGATATCAAACGACATCACAGGTCTTATCGGACAGTATGCCCACGGCAATGAACCGAGCCACCACGTGATATACTTCTACACCATGCTCGGCCAGCCCGACAAGGCCGCCGACAAGGTGCGTCAGGTACTCGGCGACCTTTACTTCGCCAACCCCAACGGACTGTCGGGCAACGAAGATGCCGGTCAGATGTCGGCATGGTATATCCTGTCATCGCTCGGCTTCTACCAGGTAGAACCCGCGTCGGGACGCTTCTGGTTCGGTTCTCCGATATTTGACACAGCGTCAATAAAAGTGCCCGGAGGCAAGTTTACAATCAAGACTGTCAACAACTCGAAGGACAACAAATATATCCGCGGCATTAAGCTCAACGGAAAGCCTTATGACAAGTACTACATCACCTACGATGACATCATGAAGGGTGGAGAACTTGAATTCACAATGGCTGCCGAATAACACTACACGGTAACAGCCACTGTTATCAACCTTACGGGACATCACCGCCTACATAAATGGCAGTGATGTCCCGAACTTTTTATTGCCGGGAGATGTTGGATAGTATAACCGCTAAAACTATGTTTAGATTAACTACCTGTATTATGTTAGCCAGCATTATTCCATCACACGATGTGGCATCATGGTTATTAACAACTATCGACCGGTTTCTTGACTTCATGGGACTTGGCCGTGCCAAAGGAATTGAAGAGATTTTATATGTGGCCATAATCGTTGCGGCCGCTCTGTTTATCGGGTGGGTGCTTCGTTGGGTCATATTGTACCTGTCAAGGAAGTTTGTAAAGATACGCAATACCGAAATCGGGCAACAGCTGCTTGAGCACCACGTGCTGACACGCTGCTCCCATATAATACCACCGCTTGTCATACTCGCACTGCTCCCCTTCGCTTTCACATCGGAGTCAACCCTTCTGCACATTTTCACAAAATGCGTCATCATCTATGCGCTTATAGTGATAGGGTTGGCCATTAACAACATCCTCAAGTTCATATGGCTCCGCTTTGACTCGAAAGAGAACAAGCAGAACCTGCCGCTGAAAGGAATCCTCGATGTGGCCATCGGCGTAGTGTGGATCATAGTGGCCATCATAGGCGGCTCAACCCTGCTCGACAAATCGCCGGCCGCACTGCTGACAGGACTCGGAGTATTCGCCACAGCACTGATGCTGGTATTCAAGGACAGCATACTCGGATTCGTGGCCGGCATACAGCTCGCCCAGAATGACATGCTCCGTGTAGGCGACTGGATTGTGGTTCCCTCAACCATAGCCAACGGCATATGTATTGACGTGACCCTTACCACCGTCAAAGTCCAGAACTGGGACAACACCATAGTGACACTCCCCCCCTATACGCTTATTTCATCATCATTCCAGAACTGGCGTGGCATGTCGGACAGCGGCTATCGACTCATAAGCCGCTCAGTATATATCGACACCGATTCCGTAGTGCCGGCCACTGATGAAATAATACAGAACGTCAGCACACTGCCCGGGATGGATAAATTCCTCAGCCGCGTGAAGGAATCAGGTCAGTTCTATGATCCGGCCCTTGCCTGCGTCAACGGCTCCACAGCCACCAATCTCGGACTTCTGCGAGCCTACATGTGTTCATATCTGCTTGCCCATCCGCTTATCGGCACCGACCAGCAGATTCTTGTACGAATCATGACTCCCGAACCGAGCGGCATGCCGCTGCAGATTTACTGCTATACCACCACCGCATGGACTGCCTATGAGGCTGTGCAGAGTGAGATTTTCGAACATCTTGCAGCCGTGGCACCCAAATTCGGTATCCGTATATTCAATGCTCCCTCAGGCGAAGATATAAAAGGTATCGCTGAGATAGCGTCAGCCAAAGGACAGCCCTCCTTGGCTTCTGCCCCGGCATCACCCTCTTCACCATCCGCACTCTCCGGTGCCCAGGCTAAGTCCTGAGCATAAGGATGATTTAATGATGGCTATTAAAGCATCCTGTAAATACTTTTTCTTAAGTCCGGCATTTCAGTCATGATGAAATGCCGGACTGTTTTTTGCTTTAATCTAAATAATTGTTATTTTTGCCCCTATTATGAAAACGTCACGTATACATCTGATTATCCTCCTGATTGCACTGTTAGCGCAGTCCTGTGGCAACAGCAGTTCGGAATATGACCGTATGGTATCAGAAATCACTCTGTTTCCGGCCATTCAGAAAGGGCAGGGACGCTGGGGATTGGCCGATGCTTCCGGCCGGTTCATCATTGCCGATGAATTTGAATCGGCCCCGACAGTCCCGATAGGAGGATTCTTTTCCGTATACACTGACAATGGCATAAATATCTACCGCGCAACGCATGAGCATCCGCTTCTTGCAGGAGCCGAGGGACTGCGCTACGCCGGAGCATTCAACGACGGTGTGACACCTGTATGCAAACCCGGGCGCCCTATTGAAATCATTGACACGGCTGGGACAACTAAATTCTCACTCAGCGACATCGACGGGCATAACTTCACCGCATGCACACCGATGTTTTTAAGCGGACTTCTTCCCGTGAGGGAATTCGGCACCAATCTGTGGGGCGCCATTGACACGGATGGCCATATTATTGTGGAGCCTGTCTACGATGTGCTGACACCGTTCAACTGCGACCATGCCCTGGGAATGCGCCGCCAGCAGGATGGCACACCGATACTGGCCGTAGTGGACAGCAAAGGAAGTGAATCAGTTGTGGCACAGGGACATTTCGAGATAGAGCAGAACATGTTTGCCTA
This sequence comes from uncultured Muribaculaceae bacterium, assembly GCA_910586895.1. Classification (GTDB taxonomy): domain Bacteria; phylum Bacteroidota; class Bacteroidia; order Bacteroidales; family Muribaculaceae; genus Paramuribaculum. The sequence continues at coordinate 99,507 of CAJUIW010000003.1, forward strand.
CGGTACCATTCCCGTCAGGGACGAAAACGGACGCTGGTCACTCGTCGACACCAAGGGACGTATACATGCCATGCCTGAATCGGTACGGCATATAGACATGACCGTCGAGGACGGCGCCGTAATCACCGATGCATCAGCACTGTCAGGCATCATCAATCAGGATGGTGAGGTCATGATAGCTCCGGCATATTTCCGTATTTACCCACTCACCGGGACAATTCTCCTATGCTTTGAAAACAATGACGGCTTAGCTGTAGGACTCTCTGACGAATTGCCTGTAACCAAACTGACAGGCTACAGCTCGATAACCGCCCTCCCTGCAAATGATTCATATCTGGCAACCGGGAAGGATGGTTCAATCAGTGTTCTCAATGAAGATTTTCAGGTGATTCCGGGCATTGAGTTCAGCAAGATATCGATGCGGCTCACCATATCGGACCTGATTCTGTCGGACCGCGATGAGGATCACCGCAACTTCAACACCGCCAAGCCTGACGAGGATTACCCTTCATGGATGGAGCCTGACGACAATGACGAATCAGAGAACCAGGAATAAAGCCCCCAAATATAATCATGATACTTGTAGCCGACAGCGGAAGCACCAAGACACAGTGGATAGTGATTGACGGAGCGTCGACCGACAGCTCCCTGCTCACCTCCGGACTGAATCCGGCCACCATGCCGGCTGAGCTTATCACTGCGTCAATAACCCGGGAACTGCTGCCTTGTATTTCCGGCAAACCGATTGAAAAAATATTCTTCTATGGCGCCGGGTGCCGTGGCTCCGCAGCCATGACCATGCACGACATATTGGTTGCTACAACAGGATGCACGGAAGTAGACGTACAGACCGATATGACCGGTGCGGCGAGAGCTTTATGCGGACGTACCCCCGGCATTGTATGTATACTCGGCACCGGCTCCAACAGCTGCTTCTACGACGGCAGCGAAATCGTGGCCAACATACCCCCTCTTGGCTTCATTCTTGGCGATGAAGGGTCAGGAGCTGTGCTCGGCCGACGCCTGCTCGGCGATATCTTCAAGGGGCTGCTCCCCGACGATGTTACCGCCGCATTTCACAGCGCATATCCTGACCTGACCCTGGACTCAGTCATCACCCGCGTGTACCGCACTCCGGAGCCTAATAAATATATGGCATCATTTGTGCCATTCATAGCCGGAAATATCGACAATCCTGCAATAGAACGGATAGTGACCGACGGTTTTGAAAGTTTCTTTCACCGCAACATTCTCTCTTATCCGCAGGCCCGCAATACGCCATGCCACTTCACCGGCTCGTTATCAGCCATCTTCCGGCCCCAGCTCGAAAAGGTAGCCTCAGACTGCGGATGTACAATCGGCCGCATAAGCGCCACCCCTATCGAGGGACTTATTGAATATCATCTTGTAACTGCATAAACGACATGAAAGGTAAAGAACCGACATTAGAACTTATCATGGTGACCATATCAGGCCAGGATCATCCCGGCGTGACAGCCGCCATATCAGAGATACTCGCCAACAACGATGCTCAGATTCTTGACATCGGACAGACAGACATCCATCACAACCTCACTTTGGGTATACTGATCAAAACCGACAGTTCACGCTCAGGCGAGATAATGAAGGATCTGCTGTTCAAAGCTTACGAACTGCAGATAAAGGTACGCTTCAACCCCATCGAACCGGCCGACTACGAACGGTGGGTGAGCCAGCAGGGCAAAAACCGCTGGATTATCACCATGCTCGGACGCAAGCTAACAGCAAGCCATATAGCCGGAGTGAGCCGCATCATAGCTGACCAGGGGATGAACATCGACAGTATCAACCGCCTTACCGGCCGCATGCCGCTGGAGGAAAAGGAGGAGGCGCTGAGCAAGTCATGTGTGGAATTTTCCGTGCGAGGCAATCCGGCTGACTACACCGCCATGCAACAGTCGTTCATGCAACTCACCAAAAAAGAGGAGGTAGACATCTCACTTCAGGAGGACACCATGTTCCGCCGCAGCCGACGTCTGGTATGCTTCGATATGGACTCCACGCTTATACAGACTGAGGTAATCGACGAGCTTGCCGACCGTGCCGGAGTAGGACCGGAGGTAAGAGCCATCACAGAAAGCGCTATGCGGGGTGAGATTGACTTCAACGAAAGCTTCAAACGCCGCGTTGCTCTGCTCAAAGGGCTCGATGAAAGCGTGATGCGGGAAATCGCCGAGAATCTGCCAATAACCGAAGGAGTGGAACGAATGATGACCGTACTGAAACGCACAGGCTACAAAACCGCCATCCTGTCAGGCGGATTCACATATTTCGGCAACTATCTCAAGCAGCGCTACGGTTTTGACTACGTATACGCCAACGAGCTTGAAATAGAGAACGGCAAACTGACCGGACGCTATGTAGGCGAAATTGTTGACGGACGCCGTAAAGCGGAACTCCTGAAGCTGATAGCGCAGGTTGAGAACCTCAACATCAAGCAGACCATTGCCGTAGGCGACGGTGCCAACGACCTCCCGATGCTTGCAACAGCCGGACTCGGCATAGCCTTCCACGCCAAGCCGAAAGTGAAAGCCACAGCCGAACAGTCGCTCTCCACCATTGGCCTCGACGGCATTCTCTACTTCATAGGCTTCAAGGACTCGTTCATTCAGTGAACTGGCTTGAAGTGCGTCATGACCCGCGCCGGGGCACGCCCCTCGCGGTACTCACCGGCCATAAAATCCATATATGGAGCCACATGACTGAAATACATCTTGTAGCCCTCACATAGATAATTCAAACCGCGGTGCCCGTCGACAGGATCAATTGCAAACCTGTTCCTCGGGCACTCGCCGTTGCATGCCTTACGCCAACGGCAGCTCAGACAGCTTGCCGTCAGACGGTCGCGCTTAGCCTCCCCGAAGCGGAGCTGGCGTTCCGACCCCATCATCTCCAGAATAGTGGAATTGTGAATATTTCCAAGCCTATAGGCCGGGAACGCGAAATGGTCGCACTGGTACAGGTCGCCGTTGTGCTCCATCATGGCCGCATGGCCGCATGTCTCCGCCATAGTGCACACTCCCGGCTGCACACCGACCCAACCGGCAAGGGTGGCATCGAAAATCTGGACAAACACATTTCCTACGTCCTCCTTGATCCACTCGTCAAATACCCCGCACAGGAACCGGCCCCATTGCTGCGGAGTCACGGAGTGGTGCGTCAGCTCCCCCTCATCGGAAGCCGCCGCAAGAGTACCGTCAGCTTTGCGGCGCTCTACGATAGGTGTGAACTGGATATAGCGGCACCCTATCGACTTGAAAAAACGGTAGAATTCCACCGGATAATCGGCATTATAGTCATTGACCACCGCCAGGGCATTCCACTCCACGCCATAGCGCTGCAGCAAGCGTATGCCGCGCATCACGCTCAGAAATGTAGGCTTGTCGCCTGCCGTGCGGCGATATTCGTCGTGAAACTCCTCCGGACCGTCAATCGACACCCCTACAAGCCAATCATTATCGCGCAGAAAGCGGCACCAGTCATCGTTAAGCAGTGTGGCATTTGTCTGCAGGCTATTTACTATCTGACGTCCACGGCCATACTTCTTCTGAAGTTCGATGACACGCTTATAGAACGACAGCGGACGGATGGTGGCCTCGCCGCCATGCCATGTGAAACACACCTCCGGAGTGGTCTGCGCCTCGATATACTGCTTGATATACTCCTCCAAGGTAGCCTCACTCATGAACTGACGCGGATTGGCCTCCCCGAGCACCTTCCCTTTTTCAAGATAATAGCAATACTCGCACGCCAGATTGCAAGCCGAGCCGACAGGCTTGGCCATAACATACATAACACGCGAAAAAGGATTCTCAAGCATAACCTTATCCATATCAGTAGTCAATTTTTACCGTTAATCCTTACAAAATTAATCAACTTATACCTTTCAGGCAAATATTACCCCACACCGCCCTGCCAATAAACTCAAAATAAAAAATAAATAACTAAATAAAATTTGTATTTTTGCAGTACAATCAGAATACTATACAGGTCAATGAAAAAAACACTTCTATCACTTTTCATAGCATCAGCCTCAGCGCTGGCAGCCATGACACTGAGCGCATGGACTGTGCCGGTACAGGCCGGACATCAGCACGCCCATACCTGCGCCAACTGCAAGCTGAAATTCGACACGCTCTACACATCATCCCATCCCGGCAAAATAGGAGAAATGAGCGTACAGTCAAAGTATATCACCTCGCCCGCCAAAATCACGGTAGCTCTCCCCGAAGGCTATAATCCCATGGACACAGCCACACGCTACCCTGTGGTATACCTGCTCAACGGCCACGGCGGCAACAACCGTTCATGGAGCACTGTCACAGCCCTTGACAGCCTTGCATCGCTCTACAGCATGATAATAGTTTGTCCCGATGGACGCAACAGCTGGTACTGGGACTCTCCAATTGATAAAAACATGCAGATGGAAAGCTACATAACACGTGAGCTGATACCGTTTGTCGACGCAACGTTTAATACCCGCGCCAACCGTGAAGGACGCGCCATCACCGGCCTCAGCATGGGCGGCCATGGCGGACTATGGCTCGGATGGCGCCACCCCGAGCTGTTTGCCAACTGCGGCTCAACAAGTGGAGGTGTCGATATCCGCCCATTCCCTAAAAACTGGAACATGGCTGACCGCCTCGGCCCGAAGGACAGCAATCCGAAGCGATGGGACGAACACACCGTCATGACTCTTGCCCCCACATTGAAGGACGGCGTCTACAACATCATATTCGATTGCGGCACAGAAGATTTCTTCTTCAAAGTCAACAACGCGCTCGACCGCGAGCTGACCAAACGAGGCATAACCCACACATATCTCACCTCGCCCGGTAGCCATAACGGCACCTACTGGAAAAAATCAATAGGCCCGCAGCTCGAATTTTTCCACCGCGCGTTCACCCGCTGAACCGACCCTGACGTCCACCAATTGTGTGGACTCCCCCACCATAAATAAGTGGAGATTGCCATTCTCTATCTGACAATCCCCACTTTCTTTATATCATAGCCCAATTATATTTAGAAGTGGTCGGAAAAATTTCGATAAAAATCGGTAGCGGATGTTTGGTAAATAAAAAAAAAGTTCTTACCTTTGCAGCGTCGAAATAAAAATCGGCATAAATGGTGAGCATAGCTCAGTTGGTTAGAGCGTCGGATTGTGGTTCCGAAGGTCGTGGGTTCGACCCCCACTGTTCACCCCCAACCTCTAATAATTAGAATCAAAAGCTCGTAGCCTGTGAAGGACGCGAGCTTTTTTTTCGTATTTACGCGCGATTAATCACATATTTTTGTTGATATTTACAAAAACAATCGTTACTTTTGTAAAAATTTCGAATAATAATGGCCGGCAATCTCAAGCACCGCCTTGACAGCTTAAAGACAAAAGCAGAGATTCTGACATCGCGCTACCGCCGGCTCGCTGAAGAAAAGCGTGCCGCTGACATGACCATCGCCGAACTCCGGCTCACGGTTGAGCGCCAGCAGAAAGAGATGGCAGTCCTTAAGCAGAAAATAGAATACCTGAGCGTGGTGACCACCATAACACCACGGCGGGAGGATGTTGAGCGCACCCGGTCAATGCTTTCGGAACTCATACGGGAAATCGACAAATGCATCACCGAACTCACCGAATGATGCCATGACAGATAAACTGAAAATAAATCTTCGCATAGCCGACATCAGCATGAGTCTGCTTATAAACCGCGATGAAGAAGAGCGGCTGCGCGAAGTGGCTAAGGAAGTCAACCACGTGTACGATGCCTACACCCGGCGCTTCCCCAACAGCTCCTCCCGCGAGGTGCTTGCCAAAGTGACACTGCTCTTTGCCAAAGGCTACATATCAATGGTGGCGGAGCAGAAAGAACTTGACGAACTGCTTGGCAGCTTCGAAGCCGACATTGACAGTCTGCTTGAGGATGAACGATGATAATACCTGTCGGACACAACGCCGGAGCAATGTCCGCCGGCATACGAGATGACAAGAGTGTCACTCACGATATTTCCCGTACTTACCCTATATCCGTCAGCGGAAGGGGCAGGTACGATTTTTTTATTTGAAACATTTATAATTTATTGAAACAATAACAAACATATAGCTACCCATGGAAATAGCAATCTATGTGTCAATAGCCTTCGTAGTGGCACTGCTGATAGGCATTGTAGGCACAACTATAGTACAAAAGAATCTGGCCCGGAGCCAAGCTAAAGTAATAATTGACGAAGCACGCAGCGAAGCTGAGGTAATAAAGAAAAACAAGCTTCTGGAAGCCCGCGAGGAGGAGCTCCGCATAAAAACCGACGCAGAGAAGCAGGCCGGGCAGCGCATGTCGAAGGTGCAGTCGGCTGAGAGCAAGCTGAAGCAGCGTGAACTGCAGCTCAATCAGCAGCAGAGTGAGAATCAGCGCACCCGCAACGAAAACGAGCAGACCCGCCAGCGCCTTCAGGAGCAGATAGCGGCCAACGAAACCCGTCAGGCCGAGCTCGAAGCTCTGCGCCACAAAGCTCAGGAGGAACTCGAGCATGTATCAGGGCTTTCATCGGAAGAGGCCAAAGAGAAACTTATCGAATCGCTTAAGGACGAGGCCAAGACAGCGGCCCAGAGCTACATCAACGACATAATGGACGAGGCTAAGCTCACCGCCAACAAGGAGGCAAAGCGTATCGTGGTACAGTCAATACAGCGTGTAGCCACTGAAACAGCTATCGAAAATTCCGTAACAGTATTCCAGATTGATTCCGATGAGATAAAAGGCCGCATCATAGGTCGTGAGGGCCGCAACATCCGCGCCCTTGAAGCCGCCACCGGCATTGAGATCATAGTGGATGACACCCCCGAAGCTATAGTCCTCTCAGGATTTGACCCCGTGCGCCGCGAAATAGCACGTCTGGCACTTCATCAGCTCGTAACCGACGGCCGTATCCATCCGGCACGCATCGAGGAGGTGGTAGCCAAAGTGCGCAAGCAGATTGAAGAGGAAATCATCGAAACCGGTAAGCGCACCACTATCGACCTTGGCATCCACGGCCTGCACCCCGAGCTGGTGCGTCTTGTTGGTAAGATGAAGTACCGCTCAAGCTACGGTCAGAACCTGCTCCAGCACTCACGCGAGACCGCCAACCTCTGCGCCGTAATGGCTTCGGAGCTCGGCCTCAACCCCAAGAAAGCACGCCGCGCCGGACTGCTGCATGACATAGGCAAGGTGCCCGACGAAGAGCCGGAACTCCCCCACGCACTCCTTGGCATGAAGCTGGCTGAAAAGTATAAGGAGAAGCCCGATATCTGCAACGCCATAGGCGCTCACCACGATGAAGTGGAGATGATGTCGCTTCTGGCCCCCATCGTGCAGGTGTGCGATGCCATAAGCGGCGCCCGTCCCGGTGCCCGCCGTGAGATGGTAGAGGCTTACATCAAGCGCCTTAACGATCTTGAGCAGTTAGCCCTTTCTTACCCCGGAGTTATCAAGACCTACGCTATCCAGGCCGGCCGCGAACTCCGCGTGATAGTGGGAGCCGACAAGATTGATGATGTCGAAACAGAAAAGCTGTCATCAGAAATAGCCAAGCGTATTCAGGACGAAATGACATATCCCGGACAGGTGAAGATTACCGTCATACGTGAGACCCGTTCGGTAAGCTTTGCCAAATAATATCCGGTGAGTCATGAATCACGAACAGAACAATCAGCCTCAGCAGTCAGATGCCGAGCATGAATCGCCACGCTCCTACATGCAGTGCCGCCCATGCTCCCGCAAGGAGCCGCCGCGCGGCAAACTGAACTGCACCAACTGGCTGGCCGATATTCCCGGCACGGAATCAGGCTTCGATATCGTAGAGGTCCAGTTCAAGAATACCCGAAAAGGCTTTTTCCGCAACTCGCTCAACCTGCCCCTCGAGCAGGGCGACTGGGTGGCCGTTGAAGCCACTCCCGGGCATGACATAGGGCAGATTACCCTTACCGGACCGCTCGTCGCAAAGCAGATGCGCAAGGCCAACATCAAACCCGGCACCGAGATAAAACGTGTGTTCCGCAAGGCCCGGCCTGTTGACATGGAGAAATTCGAGGAGGCGAAAGCCAAGGAGAACGACACCATGATACGCGCCCGCAAGATAGCCGAGGATCTGCACCTCAATATGAAGATAGGCGATGTGGAGTACCAGGGCGATGGTAACAAAGCCATATTCTACTATATTGCCGATGAGCGTGTTGACTTCCGTCAGCTGATCAAAGTCCTTGCCGATGCATTCAAGGTGAGAATCGAGATGAAGCAGATCGGAGCACGTCAGGAGGCCGGACGCATAGGTGGCATAGGCCCCTGCGGACGTCCGCTTTGCTGTGCGAGCTGGATGACCAATTTCGTATCGGTTGGCACAGCCGCCGCGCGCTATCAGGATATATCACTTAATCCGCAGAAGCTTGCCGGACAGTGCGCAAAGCTGAAATGCTGCCTCAACTTTGAGGTGGACAGCTATGTGGAGGCCGTGAAGAGAATGCCGGCTAAAGAGGTGCGCCTCGAAACAGCCGATGCCACATATTTCCACTTCAAGCACGATGTGTTCAAGCGCGAGATAATGTACAGCACGGACAAGAATGTACCTGCCAACCTCGTCACCATAGATGCCGACAGAGCCTTTGAAATCATAGCCCTCAACAAAGCCGGCGAAAAGCCGCTCACGCTCCAGCGTGATTCGGAATCGGCCAACACTCCGGCCTCACAATATGCCGACATCCTCGGACAGGACAGCATAGCCCGCTTTGACAAGAAGAAAAAGAAGCGGAAACCTAAGCAGAAGCAGGGCGCCCAACAGCCGCAGGGCAAACGCCCCAACGAGGGTCAGGAAAAGCCGGCAGAACCGCGCAAACCGAAAAATCAGGAGCAACCACGCCGCCCCAAAGGCGAACGTCGCCAGCGCAATGACCGTCCGCGCCCTGAAAAGCCTGATAAAAACGAGGAATAACTGCGACTTATGAGAGCATTGATAGCAGCAATAATAGCTATGGCGGTCATGGCCGGATGCTCGGGGCGGCACTCTTCGTTCAGTTCATTCACTGATACCGACATACATGGATGGGCCTATGGTGATACCCTGACATTCTACCCCACGGGACTCGACTCGGCCGACACACGAACGCTCGACGCGGCCATTCGCCACAGCGGCGCCTATATGTACCGCAACCTGTGGCTTGAAGTGAGCTACCGCGGATCGGACAGCATTCTCCGCCGCGATACAGTGGAACTGGAGCTTGCCGACGTGTACGGCCGATGGCTCGGAAGCGGCTTCGGCCCATCCTATCAGATGCAGGTGCAGGTGGGACTGGCAGCCAATCTGGCTGACTCCACTCCGATACATATACGGCATATAATGCGGGTTGACACCCTTAGAGGAATTCAACAGGTAGGAATAGAACTTCATAATAGATGAACCAGCGATTTGACAGTATAATATTCGACATGGACGGAACACTTTGGGATGCCGTCGATTCATATTGTGCAGTTTGGGACGAAACGTCCCGTGCCCTTGGTATTGACCATACAGTAAGCCGCGATGAGCTTATACACTGTATGGGTATGACCATTGACAAAATCTACGACCGTGTAGCCGCTCCCTACTGTCCCGCCGATATCCGCGACCGCTATCTGGAGCTGCTTGCCCATAACGAGACCACTATGATGCCACGGCTCGGAGGGCGCCTGTATCCGGGAGTAAGAGAGGGCATAGAGCAGTTGAGCCGCGGCTATAAACTGTTCATGGTGAGCAACTGCGGTGCCGAAGAACTGAAAAATTTCCTCAGTTTCACGGGACTCACCCCGTTCATAACAGATACGCTCACGTATGGCGAAACCATGCATGGCAAGGATTATAACATAGCCCTTATCAGCAAGCGAAATCATCTCAAAGCACCAATCTATGTAGGCGACACCGAAGGCGACTGCCGTAGCGCACATAGCGCTGGGTGCCCCATGCTGCATGTCACCTATGGCTTCGGCACAGCCCCCGATGCCGATTATTCGGCCGGAAGCTTTGACGAAGTAGTCAGTTTTTTCAATAATTGAAAGTCATGAATCCACTTATACTTCTTCCGCAGGACGAACATCAGCGCCGCATTGACGCTGTGAAGCATCGTCTTGCCGCAAACGGGACAGGCGCAATCCTGATAACCGACAATGCAAACACCTACTATCTGACCGGAAGAGTATTTACCGGCTACATATATATACCTGTAAAAGGCCCCGTACTATACTTCGTACGCCGTCCGGCCGGACTTGCAGGCGATGACATCATATATATCCGCAAGCCTGAGGAAATGCCCCTATCTATCGGCCCGGACAATACACCTGAGCGGCTGGCTCTGGAACTTGACATCACCCCCTACTCCATCATCGAGCGGTTGAAATCAGTATTCCCCGGTAGTGAGATAACCAACGGCAGTACGGTGATGCGCGCCTGCCGTGCTGTCAAGACACCTTATGAACTCCAGCAGATAAAGCTTTCTGCAGAAAAGCAGTGCGCTGTATACCGCCGCGTACCACGCATGTACAAGGATGGCATGACCGATATCGAGCTACAGATAGAGATAGAGCGGGCTCTGCGTCTTGAAGGGTGCCTCGGACAGTTCCGTATAAGCGGCGACTCTATGGAGATATTCATGGGAAGTATCCTTGTAGGAGAGAACGCCGACAATCCATCGCCCTACGACTTCGCCATGGGTGGAGCAGGGCTTGACCCCTCGAATCCCGGAGGTGCCAACGGCACACTTATCCGCCCGGGCAACACCATAATGGTTGATGCCAACGGAAATTTCACCGGCTACATGACCGACATGACGCGTACGTTCCGCCTCGGAGATATTACAGAGCTGGCTCAGAAAGCCCATCAGTGCTCAATAGATATATGCCACCATCTGGCTGCCATAGCCCTACCAGGCACTGAAGCCAAGCAACTCTACCATGAAGCGGCGCGAATGGCTGAGGAAGCCGGACTTGCGGAATACTTCATGGGGCATCATCAGAAAGCCGGATTCATAGGCCACGGCGTCGGTATCGAAATCAACGAGCTCCCCGTCATAGCACCACGGAGCCGCGACATCCTTGCCGCCGGCAATGTATTTGCACTGGAACCGAAATTCGTCATCCCCAAGGTTGGAGCCGTGGGCATTGAGAACACATATCTGGTCACTGAGACAGGACTTGAGTGCCTTACCGGCGACGTAACCGAACAGATTGTAGAATTTATACCCTGAAATGACTCCCGACACTGTAAACTTCAAGCACCTGATTGACTCGAAGGTATTCCATACTGTAGGCAGTGCGGCCGACGGACTTGGCATACCGGCTTACGTGGTGGGTGGATATGTAAGGGATCTGATCCTGCACCGCCACTCTAAGGATATTGATTTCGTAACGGTAGGATCAGGTATAGATCTGGCACGTGAAGTAGCCGCAAAACTTGGCCGCGGGACATCGCTCAACGTATTCAAGACCTACGGCACCGCGCAGGTCAAACGCGGGCAGATGGAACTTGAATTCGTAGGTGCCCGCCGTGAATCGTACACCCCTGAAAGCCGCAATCCGCAGGTAAGCGAAGGGACACTTGACGATGACCTCTCACGCCGCGACTTCACCATCAACGCCATGGCTATCGACGTGACTTCCGGAGGATTCGGCATGCTTATCGACCGCTTCAACGGGCTGGAGGATCTTGAACGCCGTATAATCCGTACGCCGCTTGACCCTGACGTGACTTTCTCCGACGACCCTCTGCGCATGATGCGCGCCGTGCGCTTCGCCACACAGCTTGACTTCACCATCCACCCCGAAACGCTGGAGGCCATACGCCGCAACGCCTCACGCATCGAAATCATCACCCGCGAGCGGATAGCCACAGAGCTAATGAAGATCATGGGCTCGGAAAAGCCGTCCATCGGCTGGCACCTGCTTGCCGACACAGGGCTGCTAAAAAAAATATTCCCCGAACTGGATGCCATGCGCGGAGTAGATGTCGTAAAAGGGCGGGCACATAAAGACAATTTCGACCACACGCTCACCGTGCTTGACAAAGTGGCAGCCAACAGTGAGAATGTATGGCTCCGATGGGCAGCGCTGATGCACGATATTGCCAAACCGGTGACAAAACGCTGGGATGACAACATAGGCTGGACTTTCCACAATCACAACTTCGTAGGAGCGAAGATGGTGCCCCGTATATTCCGTAAAATGAGGCTTCCGCTGAATGAGCACATGAAGTATGTGGCCAAGCTCGTGGAGCTGCACATGCGCCCGATTGCGCTCGTTGAGGATGAAGTGACCGATTCTGCCGTACGGCGCCTGATACATGAAGCCGCCGATGATATCGATGACCTTATGACACTATGTCAGGCCGATATCACCTCCAAGAATGCCGAGAAAGTGCGCCGTCACCTTGAGAACTTTGAGAATGTGAAGCGCAAGATGGCCGAGCTTGAGGAGCGTGACCATATACGTCAGTTCCAGCCACCCATTGACGGCAGTGAGATAATGACCACGTTCAATCTTCCTCCCTCGGCTATAGTAGGGACCATAAAAAGCGCCATCAAGGATGCCATTCTTGACGGGAAAATAGAGAACCAGTATGAAGCGGCACGCGAATATATGATCATGGTAGCCGCCGGTTACGGCCTGAGCCCCGCTGATCAATAACCTATAACCAATTCCGATGTATTACGTAAAGAAACGAATGGAGATAGCCGGATGCCACCATCTGACTCTTGACTATCCGAGCAAATGCTCACGCCGCCACGGACACAACTGGGTAATAACCGTATGGTGCAAGGCGCGTGAACTTAACGCCAATGGAATGGTGGTCGACTTTTCGGCCATAAAGGAGAGCGTGACATCCTATCTGGATCATGGCGACTTCAACGAATTGCTCCCATTCAATCCTACCGCTGAAAACATAGCACGCTGGATATGCGAGCGTATACCCCAATGCTACAAGGTGGAGGTTCAGGAAAGCGAAGACAACATAGCCATTTATGAAGCCGACTGACAATAGCCGCTACCGCGTAAACGAAATATTCTATTCTCTACAGGGCGAAGGATTCCACACCGGTACCCCCTCAGTCTTCATACGTCTGAGCGGATGCAACCGCACCTGCACTTTCTGCGACACTGACCACAGCGAGTACCGGTTGATGACCGCGCAGGAGATAGTGCAGAAAGTAGAGAAGTATCCAGCCCGGCATGTGGTAATTACAGGTGGCGAACCGCTCCTGCAGCTTGACCGTACGCTTATCGATGCGCTCCACGCCGCAGGACGATATATAGCGGTTGAAACCAACGGTTCCATCGCCGCACCTGAAGGTATTGACTGGATAACATGTTCCCCGAAGTCACAACCATGGGCACTCGACCGGTGCGATGAACTGAAAGCGGTGTACCATCCCTCTATTGATATTGATGCGATGAACTGCCACTTCACAGCCGCCCACCGATTTCTTCAGCCATGTACCGACCCAGTTACAGGCTCGGCCAACATTGCTGAAACAGTGGAATATATCCTTGCACACCCTGAATGGAGGCTGTCATTGCAGACACACAAGATATTGAATATCCGGTAGCGGGCACTCCGATTTTTCAGATTCAGAATAAATTTCGTAATTTTGTGATTAAACATCCTCTAAAAACCGTAATCATGAATTTACGCAACATATTCATAGCAGCTGCCGCCACACTATCGCTGTCGGCATACGCCATCACACTGGACGAGGCGAAGGCTGCATTCGCAGCCGGCAACTATAAGCTGGCAGCTCCCGAACTGAAAGCCGCCGCCGACCGCGAGCCTAAGAATGCCAACATCAACGCCATGGCCGGAGAAGCGCTGCTATATAGCGGACATGCCGCCGATGCCACCCGCTACCTTGACCGCGCCGGAGCATCAGGAATGCTCTCAATGGCCAAATACAAGATGGAGCAGTATGACTTTGACGGCGCCGACGAGTGGATTGAAAAGTATTTCAAATCAAAATATAAGAACAAAGAGGTTCCGGAGAATGATCCCGGCAACAGTCTGTCAGCCAAAATGGATCTCGGACGCTCTATGCTTGACCGCGTGGAGAAGATTGCCGTGATTGACAGCTTCACCGTTGACAAAGACAAGTTCCTGCAGGCATTCCGCCTGTCAGCGCCCACAGGCCAACTGTCAAGTCCTGAAACACTGCCTGAAAATATGCGCCCCAACACACACACCGCCGTATATGTGACCGAAAACGGCGAGCATAAGATGTGGGGTGCGCCCGACTCACGTGGGGAGATTCACCTTGTGGAATCATCCCTGCTTGCCGACGGCACATGGGAGCAGCCCCGCCAGCTTAACGGAGCTGTGAACCAGAAGGGAGTCAACTCCAATTTCCCATTCCTGATGAGCGATGGAGTGACACTCTACTTTGCCTCAAACAATCCTGAAACCGGACTTGGCGGCTACGACATATACATATCACGCAATGACGGCGACAGCTATCTGGAGCCTCAGAACATAGGCATGCCCTATAACTCCCCCGCCGACGACTATATGCTGGCCATTGACGAGGTGACTGGTGCCGGATGGTGGGCTACAGACCGCAACCATATACCCGGGAAAGTGACCATCTATCTGTATGTACCCACCGAGCTACGTGTCAACTACTCGCCTGATACCCCTGACCTTGCTCAGCTGGCACGCCTGTCATCCATTGCCGCCACCCCGAAGGATGGCATAAATGTCAGCAAAATAAAGGCTGCCGTAGATGCTATCGATGTGGTAACCGACAACGAATCCAACTCTGATTTTGAATTTGTCCTGCCTGACGGCACACGTCTGCATTCCCTGGAGGACTTCGCATCCGATGCAGCCGCAGCGGCTATGGAGAGCTATCTTGACAAAAAAGATGAGATGACACAGCTCGCCAACCGCCTGACCGACATGCGCCGCAGCTATGCCGAGGGCGACAAGCAGACATCATCGGCCATACTCAAGGCCGAAAAAGATATGGAGCGGATGCGTACTGAGCTTCGCCGTCTGTCCAACAACATCATCTCCACAGAGATGAAAGCACGTTAATCAACACACCTTATTTATACATTATTACATCACGCCATGGATTCTATTGAACTCACCGCCATCATTCTGGGAGTGGCAGCCCTTGCAGTAATCTGCATATTCCTTTACTATGTACCGTTCTTTCTCTGGATTTCCGCCCGTGTAAGCGGAGTCCATATATCGCTGATACAGCTGGTGCTGATGCGCATACGTAAAGTGCCAGCATCCACTATTGTCCGCGCTATGATTGAAGCCCACAAAGCTGGACTGTCCGATGTGACACGCGATGACCTTGAGGCCCACTATCTGGCTGGCGGCGACGTTGAGAAAGTAGTACATGCTCTTGTATCAGCAGCGAAAGCCAATATTGACCTCGGCTTCAAGATGGCCACAGCCATTGACCTGGCCGGACGTGATGTATTCCAGGCTGTACAGATGAGCGTCAACCCCAAGGTAATCGACACTCCCCCTGTGACTGCGGTGGCAAAAGATGGCATTCAGCTGATAGCCAAGGCCCGTGTCACTGTACGCGCCAACATACGCCAGCTCGTAGGTGGAGCCGGTGAGGATACCGTTCTTGCCCGCGTTGGCGAAGGTATTGTATCCTCCATCGGTTCGAGCGAAAGCCATAAGCAGGTTCTTGAGAATCCCGACAGCATATCCAAGCTTGTGCTCCGCAAAGGACTCGACTCCGGTACAGCCTTTGAAATTCTGTCAATCGACATCGCGGATATAGACATAGGCAAGAATATTGGCGCAGCCCTCCAGATCGACCAGGCTCAGGCCGACAAGAACATAGCCCAGGCCAAGGCCGAGGAACGCCGCGCAATGGCTATAGCTCTCGAGCAGGAGATGAAAGCCAAAGCACAGGAAGCCCGCGCCAAAGTTATCGAAGCTGAAGCCGAGCTGCCAAAAGCCATGGCCGAAGCGTTCCATTCCGGCAATCTTGGCATAATGGACTATTACCGCATGAAAAACGTGCAGGCTGACACTGACATGCGTCAGAACATAGCCAATCCAACATTTGACAATCCTGTGAAATGACAGCATTTCTGATATCACTGGCTGTACTGATAGGTGGATACTTTATCTACAGCCTGATAATAGACCGTATAATGGGTACCAGAGCCGATGCTCCGGTACCCGCTATTACCCAAGCTGACGGCATTGACTTCGTGCCGATGCCCACATGGAAGGTATTCCTTATACAGTTTCTTAACATTGCCGGACTCGGCCCGATATTCGGAGCCATAATGGGCATCATGTTCGGCCCAGCGGCATTTCTGTGGATAGCATTAGGAACAATATTCGCCGGAGGGGTACATGATTTTCTTTCCGGCCTGATATCCCTGCGCAGCGGCGGCTGCTCACTCCCCGAAATCATAGGCGATCAGCTTGGAGGCGGAGTGAAGAAAGTGACCGTGGTGTTCAGCGTGCTCCTGCTTCTGCTTGTAGGAGCTGTGTTCATCCTCACACCGGCCGATCTGTTGGCAGGCATGACTCCTGATTATCTTGACGCCCGCTTCTGGGTGTTCGCCATATTCGCTTATTACCTGCTTGCCACTATGCTCCCTATCGACAAGCTCATAGGCAATCTATACCCCATATTCGGATTCGCGCTGCTCTTCATGGCAGCAGGATTGCTTGGAGTGCTTCTGTTCGGAGGCATGGAAATACCGGTATCATTTGCCGACACATTCCGTACCGACACATCGCAGGCCATTTTTCCGATGATGTTTGTCAGCATAGCCTGTGGAGCTATCTCTGGCTTCCATGCCACACAGAGTCCCATGATGGCCCGATGCATAAAGAGTGAGAAACTGGCACGGCCTGTATTCTACGGAGCCATGGTGGCCGAAGGCATTGTAGCCCTGATCTGGGCTGCCGCGGCAGTGACATTTACGGAAAGCTATGAAGGATTGCATGAATATATGGCGTCGCACTCCGGGGCCGGAGCTTTGGTCAACGAGCTTTCACGCTCCTGGCTCGGTACCTTCGGAGGTGTGCTGGCAGTGCTCGGCGTGATTGCCGCACCTATTACCACCGGCGACACCGCCCTACGCAGCGCGCGCCTTATGGTGGCCGACTTCCTCAAGTTTGACCAGCGTAAGATATGGAAACGCATAGCCGTCACCGCACCTATATTCATATTGGTATTCCTGATAATGAGTATTGATTTCTCAGTACTGTGGCGCTACTTCGCCTGGAGCAATCAGACTCTCGCCGTATTCACGCTATGGGCTGTGACATGCTATCTGGCACGTAAGAAACTCCCCTACATCATATCTCTGCTTCCGGCTATATTCATGACCGTTGTGTCCGTAAGCTATCTAATGTATGCGCCACGGCCTGAAGGATTAGGACTGAGTCTGGTTTTATCACTCTCTGCCGCTATCGCTGTGGCCGCGGTTCTGACATTTATATTTTACAGAAAAGTGCTGAAATGATAACTGTTGAAAATCTTGTAGGCGATTCAAAACTGTACACGCTGCACTCCCACACCCAGTTCTGCGATGGCAAGGCCACCATGGCCGAATTTGCCGCGGCCGCTTGTGCCGCAGGATTTACCCACTATGGTTTCTCGCCACACTCCCCGGTGCCGATAGAATCGCCATGCAATATGTCAAAGGCTGATGTACCGGCATATATGGCAGAGATCCGTCGCCTTAAAGAGCTATATAACGGACGGATGAAGATATATGCATCCATGGAGATTGACTATCTCGGTCCAGCATGGGGACCATCGAATCCATACTTTGACACACTGGACCTCGACTATCGTATAGGGTCGGTACATTTCATACCCTCACAGTCGGGCGACATCATCGACGTTGACGGACGGTTTGACAGCTTCACACGCAAGATGGCTGAAAACTTCCGCGGTGATATCCGCTACGTTGTTGACACTTTCTATGACTGCTCCGAGGCTATGGTGAAAGAAGGAAGCCTGGATATAATAGGCCATCTTGACAAGATAGGCCACAATGCCGGCCACTTCAAGGAGGGTATCGAGCAGGAGCCTTGGTACAAGGAGCGCGTAGAACGCCTGCTGCGCATGGTAAAGGATGCAGGCATAATAGTGGAAATCAACACCAAGGCATGGATAGAACACCGCCGCATGTTTCCGTCAATAGCAATGTTTGACCGTCTGGCCGCAGGGAATTATCCGATTGTGGTAAACTCGGATGCCCACCAGCCGCTCCTCATAAATGCCTCGCGTGCCGAAGCCTTCATAATGCTTGATAAAGCAAAGCATTGAACCGTAGATACAGCCGCACGGTTATTATTTCTGAACATATAATCAAATCCATAAATATAGAATCTTCACATGAATGTAGGTGACAAAGTGCCTGATTTACTCGGCAAGGATGCCGAAGGCAACGAAATAAGACTCAGTGATTATCCCGGCAAGAAGATAGCGCTCTATTTCTATCCGAAGGACAACACCAGCGGCTGCACCGCCGAGGCTTGCAGCATAAGGGACAATTACGACGATCTGCTTAAGGCTGGATATCAGGCGATAGGCGTAAGCGTCGACTCGGCTGAATCACATAAGAAATTTGCGGCAAAATATGACCTCCCCTTCCCTCTTATCGCTGATACGGACCATCATCTGGTCGAGCAGATGGGTGTATGGGGCGAAAAGTCAATGTATGGCCGTAAATACATGGGCACCTTCCGCACAACATTTATCATTTCGCCCGAAGGGACCATAGAGCACATAATGCTTCCGAAACAGATAAAGACCAAGATTCACGCCGAACAGATACTGGCGCTCTAATCCGCGCATCAACATCTTTAAGATACAAATAAGGCAATACCCTGAGATATGGATATTGCCTTATTGCTATATTGCTATTATTTATGCGTTAAGAGGTACCACCTTGAATATCACCGGGCGGGTACCGTCAGGGCAACATACTATCACAGCCTTATCGGCCGGACTCTTACCGCATTCAGCTGAAGCGCCGACGGACAGCGCGGCATCAACATGTGCCCGCACCGCATTCCATGCCTTCGGGCAGAACTTGCGGCTGAATTCATCATAATTGCTTCGATCAACCGTGAATTCCTCACCACATTTGAACTTTGTGCATGGTCCTGCTTCCGGATCATCAAGATAGCGGCTCTGTAAATCTGAAAAACATTCGCACCGTACTACGGAAATACGGCAGCGTGGCACCGCCGCACTTTTTGATGTAACAGCCGTCGCTGCTTTAGCGGGAGAGGCCGCCACGGCTATAGCACTAAGTCCCAGTATTTTACAAAATTTCCGTCGATTCATAAGCACAAATTTACATCAATCTGCCGGGATTGTCTATAAAAAAAGTGCAAAAATAGTGTAACAAATCAGCACCCACTTCGTCATAAAGATGAAGAGACAAGGATGACACGCATTGAATTTCAAAATATGGCCATGCAAATCCGACCGGTCATTGTCAGAAGGGCAGCAAAATTGCTTGAGGACAATGACGAGGCAGAGGACGTTGCTCAGGACACGCTACTCAAGATGTGGAGTATGCGCGACTCACTTGACGCATACGTATCAGCCGAGTCGCTCGCCATGGTCATTTCACGAAACCGATGCATCGACATCATACGTCTGCGGCGCAACGGCAAGATACCGGTCAACGAGGCTGATCACCTGATATCGGAGGATAACGAAGCTGACCGAAGAGTCATTGCAAGCGACTATTCCGAATCGGTCAACAGCATTCTCAGCTCTTTACCGGAAAGCCAGCAAGTGATAATGCGCATGCGTCACTTTGAAGGTATGGAGAATGCCGAGATAGCATCGCTGATAGGCTCCTCGGAATCCTCAGTCAGGACATCGCTGTCAAGAGCACGCAAGCGCATAAAAGAAATGTTTATTAATTCACGTCCATATGATGATTAGACTAAAACATAACAAGCCGGGAAATCCTGTCATAGGGCATAAGCAAGCCCATGAGCTGATGGCCCGGTTTCTGGAAGGCGAAACATCCATAAGCGAGGAACGGGTGCTGTACCGTTACTTTTCGTCGCCGGATATATCATCGGATCTGATGAAATATACCGACATGATGAGATGGTATGCCACCGCATTCGATGAAGAGGCCTCCGCCTCAAAGCCAGAACGCAAGCTTTCATCGCGCGCCATCATACTCTGGAGCATGGCAACAGCAGCAATGGTGGCCATACTGATAAGTATCGGCATATCATTTCACCGACAGGAGCAATTCGAATCCGAGCTGCATGCCTCCTATCAGGGAAGCTTCATAGTACGCAACGGGAAAGTGATAACGGATATCGACCTCATACTTCCCGAACTGCAGAAGGCTGAACGCATGTCGCAACAGCGTGCTGATATGCTCGAAAAAGAGGTGCTTCAGGTTGATGATGATTTCTACCGGAGCGATGACCCCGAAATCGAGGCCCTTAAACGCGAAGCTTTCTCCGACCTTTTTTCAGAAATATAAAAACACAGAGCCATGTTAAAGAAACTTCTGATTGCCATAATCGCCGTATTAGCTACGGTGCCTGCCATGTCGGCGGCAACTACATCAATTGATAAGATGATTGATGAGATCAAGAAAATAAAAGATTCCGACATATCTTTCGTCGAGTCACGCGACCCGAAGACCAACCGTGTGCTCCGCCGTACCGTAATGGTAGGGTGGAATCAGAATCCCATCATAAAAAAACTGCTTAAAGCTGCCGATCAGGACCGCAATATAGCTACCAATTACCGCCGCAGCGGGACCAACAAGGTTGAAATAATCGTAATTGTCCGTGACCAGCATCAAAACTGCGTCTACAACATCAACTACATTCCCAAAGATATGTCATGGTCCTTCACCGCAAGCTGCAATTACCAGAGCGACAGGTCCGATTCAGGATGCGGCCGATTCGATGATTTTGAATTTTTCAACTCGCTTTCGGATTTAGACAATCTGAAACAGCTGAATGAGCTGCAGTTCCTGTCAGAGTCTGACTTTGAATTGATGAACAGTGATCTGAGCAGTTCAAACAAATGTAATGAAGGGTTTCAGGCTCTTACAGAATCCGATATTGAGAAAATGAGAGAAGATATCCGCCGCGATGTCGACGAATCTCTTCGCAGATCAGGCATAAAGCGCTGATTCAATAGACAATTATCCACTCTTCCGCAGGTCGGGGTCCTTGATAAAATTTCATAGGGTCCCGACCTTTTTACATTCTGCGTTGTTATTCAGATAAAACATCTAAAAAACTTTTAATATCTTATCTTATGAACACCGCACCTCTTCAAGGAATCAAAGTAGTGGATTTTACAAGTGTCCAGTCAGGACCTTCATGTACCCAGATGCTCGCTTGGCTCGGAGCCGACGTTATCAAAATCGAACGCCCCGGTTCAGGTGATGCCACACGTAAAGAGCTGCAATTTGATCCTAATGAACCCAGCTATTACTTCCTTCAGCTAAACAGCGACAAGAAGTCGCTTACACTTGATGCCGCCACCCCCGACGGCAAGGAAATCCTTACAAAACTTATCAAAGAAGCCGATATCTTTGTTGAAAACCTGCACCCCGGAGCTATGGACAAACTCGGATTCAGCTGGGAGGTAGTACATCAGCTCAACCCCCGCTGTATCTATGGAACCATCAAGGGATTCCCGCCATCATCGAAATACAAGAATCTGAAGGCTTACGAACCTATTGCCCAGGTAACAGCTGCTGCAGCCTCAACCACCGGCTGGTACTCAGGCCCCGATAACATACCTACTCAGAGCGGTGCCGCCCTCGGTGACTCCAACACAGGTATGCACCTTCTTATCGGTCTGCTTGCTGCCCTTATGCAGCGCGAACGTACCGGCGAAGGATCATTCGTTTATCAGTCAATGCACAACGCATGTCTTAACCTCTGCCGAATCAAGACACGTGACCAGCTCACACTTGACCGCATAGGCTATCTTACCCAATTCCCGCAGTATCCTAATGAAAAATTCCCTGACTACGTTCCCCGCTCAGGCAATACCGAAGGTTCAGGCGTACTCGGATGGACCTACAAGTGTAAGAACTATATGACTGACCCCAATGACTACGCCTACGTTATTTTCCAGCGTGGTGCCAAGGATTTCGAACTTGCCTGCAAGGCATTCGGTTTTGAGGACTGGCTTACAAATCCTGACTTCAATACAGCTGATGCCCGCGACCGCCACAAACAGGAAATAATACAGCGTGTTGAGCAGTGGACCATGCAGCGCACCAAGGATGAAGTTGTCCAGCAGCTCGCTCCTTATGGAGTACCCTGTGCTCCTGTCCTCAACACCAAGGAGATCATGACCGACGAAAGCCTTTATGACGGCAATACACTTGTCAAGATCAATCAGGGTGGCAATATCGGCGAATTTGTAACCGTAGGATGCCCGTTCACCATCTCAAACTATCAGCCTACCTACGGACCATGTCCGACACTGGGTGGCAATACCGAAGAGGTGCTTAAATCAATAGGATACACCGACGACCAGATTGCCGCATTTGCAAAGAACGGTACAACCGCACCGCTCGCCAACGGACAGATGTAACAAGCTATACATCACACAGTAACCCGTGATTATCTATCATAACGCATCTACTTCATAACCAAAATTTAAAATGTCAACAACTTCCAATACAACTACCCCTGCCGCTCCTCAGGCTCCCCAGTACCCTGAACAGGTAACCGGCATGTACATTCTGGCCCGCGCCCTACGTAACGTAGGTATCGACACCATGTACGGTCTGGTAGGTATACCTGTCACCGAGGTGGCATATATAGCCCAGGAGCAAGGGATACGTTTCATCAGTTTCCGCCATGAGCAGCAGGCCGGTATGGCCGCTGCCACCCATGGCTATCTGACAAAGACTCCGGGTGTGCTGCTTACCGTTTCGTCGCTCGGATTCATGAACGGCCTTACCGCGACAGCCAACGCTACCGTCAACTGCTATCCTATGATCCAGATATCAGGATCAAGTGTACGTGAACCAATTGACCTTGACCAGGGCACATACGAAGGCCTGGATCAGCTTAATGTAGCCAAAGGTCTTGTCAAAGCAGCCTATCGAGTAAATCGTCCTGAAGATATACCTACAGCTGTGGCACGCGCTTACCGCGCAGCAGTAAGCGGCCGTCCCGGCGGCGTATATCTTGACGTCACCACTCCGTGCCTCGGAGCCGTAATGAACCGTGAGGATGCCGAGAAGCTTCTGTTCAAGCCCGTTGATCCGGCACCTGCCATGGTTCCGTCAGCAGAATCGGTTGACCGCGCACTGCAGCTTCTTGCATCAGCCAAACGCCCGGCCATAGTGCTCGGCAAAGGCGCAGCTTACGCCCAGATTGATGACAAGATTAAGAAATTTGTAGAAACCACCGGCATTCCTTACTATCCCATGTCAATGGCCAAGGGTCTGCTGCCTGACAACCATCCGTTGAGCGCGCTATCCTGCCGTAGCACCATCATGGAGCAGGCCGATGTGGTGATGCTCGTCGGAGCTCGTCTGAACTGGCTTCTGTCACGCGGACACGGCAAGTGGAATCCGCAGGGACAATTCATACAGCTTGAGATCGACCCTGAAGAGATCGACTGCAACCGTCCGATAGCAGCTCCGGTAGTAGGCGATATGGAAAGCTCCATCGATGCAATGATGGAAAAGCTTCCCTCCTACAAGCTGTCAATGGATCCCTCCTGGGTTCCCGCTCTTCAGGCTGAGACAAAGACGAAGAATGCCAAGTTCCTTGAACGCCTGAAAGTTCCTACCGTCCCAATGACCCACTGGAGCGCCTTAGGAGCCATAAAAGGGATTATTGAATCCAATCCTGATGTGATCCTTGTCAACGAAGGAGCCAATACCCTCGATGATACCCGCGACTCGATAGACATGAGCATGCCACGTCACCGTATTGACTGCGCCACATGGGCCATCATGGGTATGGGCATGGGATCAGCCATCGGTGCCGCCGTGGCCTCAGGAAAGAGTGTCGTAGCCATAGAAGGCGACAGTGCATTCGGATTCTCAGGCATGGACTTCAGCACAATATGCAGGTTCAATCTTCCTGTAACAGTATGTATATTCAACAACGGAGGTATTTACAACGGTATCGGCCAGAACCTTTCCAAGGACGGCGACCCTGCCCCGACCACGCTCGATGTGAAGGCTCGCTATGACAAACTCGGAGAAGCATTTGGCGCCCAGACATATTATGTGACCACTCCGGCAGAATTCGCCACAGCGCTGACCGAAGCAATCGCTTCGAAGAAACCGGCCCTGATTGACGTTCAGCTCGCAGCCGACTCAGGCAAGGAAAGCGGCCATATAGGTTATCTGAATCCCGCACCTCTGCAGAAAATTATTGTATAACCATTTCAACTACCGCTTATGTCACACATAATTCTATATGCGATAGTCCCTATACTGGTGGTGATGCTCGCAGGCTTCATTGCCGGAAAGAAAGGGGCATTCTCAGGTACAGATGCCAAAGCGTTCAACAAGGTAGTGCTCGACTTCGCCTTACCGGCAGCCCTGTTCATCTCCATAGTCAACGCTGACCGCGCCATGCTCGTGGCGGATATAAAGCTTTCGGTCATATCACTTGTAGTAATCATGTTCTGCTTCATGCTGGTTTACTACATTTACAAATATGGATTCCGCAAGCAGGGAGTAACTCAGGCCGATGCTGCTATCATGGCCCTAATCAACGGTTCACCCACAATCGGGTTCCTCGGATTTGCCATTCTTGAACCGATCTTCGGCACTAACGCCTACGTGGCATTGGTGGTGGCAATAGTGGGAATCGTGGTTAACGCCGTAGGTATCCCGGTAGGACTTTCTCTCCTCAACGCCGGCAATGCCGAAGCTGCCGCCGCTAAGAACGGAGGTAAGAAGCCGAGTCCGTGGAAACCTGTCATCCACGCACTTGCCCAGCCTGTGGCATGGGCTCCTATCTTAGCTGTAGTGTGGGTAGTATGTGGTATACCTTGGCCTAAGGAGCTTAGCCCGTCATTCAACCTTATCAAAGGCGCCAATGCTTCACTTGCCGTGTTTGCCGCCGGTGTGACACTGTCGTCAGTTAAGGTTCAAATCAACTGGCAGGGTATCCTCGGTGTGATACTCAAGCTGATTGTGATGCCCGGACTGCTTCTGCTGGTAGGTCTGTGGTTCAAGATGGACGCTCAGAATCTGGCAATGCTCGTAGTAGCCGGTGCTCTCCCCCCTGCTTTCTCAGGTATTATCATTGCCGACGAGTATGATTCGTATGTGGCCACCGGTACATCATCGCTTGCCATCTCGGTAATCCTCTTCATGGCTTTCTGTCCGTTGTGGATATGGATTACACAGCTATGCGTAGGTCATATACCCGGCGTAAGCATCTGATGATCCCAACATCTCTCTATATATAGCGAAAAGGAGCTGTACCCGCATAGAGTACAGCTCCTTTTCTTTTTTCTTATATATCGAATTCAATTGAATCTATATCGGGGCCTTTTAATAATGTAATAACAGGATACTCAGACTGATTTATCTGATTTTTGCATTATATTTGCCTTTGAATTAAAACACGGAACCCCAAAATGGCAAAAATCACAGTTCAAAACACTCCAATTACCGTAATCGGGGTTGATGGCGATGATTATATTTCGCTGACAGATATGGCTAAAAGCCAACTGCAAGAGCATATAATATTTCGTTGGCTCAGTCTCAAAGGCACGATTGAATACCTCGGCGAATGGGAAATGCTATATAATCCTGATTTTAATTGTACCGAATTCGGTGCAATTAAAAATGCAGCCGGAAGTAATAATTTTGTCCTTTCCACAAAGGCATGGATTGAGCGGACAAACGCTAAAGGCATAATTGCCAAGGCGGGACGTTATGGTGGTACTTACGCACATAAGGATATTGCTTATCACTTTGGAATGTGGTTAAGTCCGAAGTTCCAACTTCTCCTTGTAAAAGAATACCAGCGATTGAAAGCCGAGGAGCAGAGGTTGATTGGATGGTCTGCGAAGCGTGAGTTGTCGAAAATCAACTACCGCATACATACCGATGCCATCAAGCAGAATCTTATTCCGGCAGAAGTCACCAAAACACAATCAAGTATCATCTATGCCAACGAAGCGGATGTGCTTAATGTGGCAATGTTCGGCATGACCGCGAAACAGTGGCGTGAAGCTAATCCCGATCTGAAAGGCAATATCCGCGACTATGCATCAGTCAATGAACTTATCTGCCTATCCAACATGGAGAGTCTCAATGCCGTATTCATAGAACAAGGCTTAATCCAATCAGAGCGACTTATCAAACTCAACCAAATTGCTATCCATCAGATGAGCGTGTTGGAGAGCAGCGACAACGACCGTAAACTCTTGAAATAAATTAAGATAATCATATAGCGAAAAGGAGCTGTACTCTATGCGGGTACAGCTCCTTTTCAATTCTATCTATATATCTCTGCCGGCAGTGTCAGCCGCGGGTCAGAGTGAAGTAAGTTTGATTTTGATTGGTTTTTACAAAAGTAATCAAAAAAACTCTATACTTTTGCATTACAAATGAACAAACCACGTCAAATAGAACTCCTGTCGCCGGCGCGTGACACTGCTACAGCTATTGAAGCTATCCGTCATGGAGCCGACGCCATATACATAGGGGCCTCGTCGCATGGCGCCCGTGCCGCAGCCGCCAATTCAGTTGAGGATATAGCCGGACTTGTTGAATACGCCCACCGCTTCGGGGTGCGTATCTATGTCACACTCAACACTATCATTTATCCCGAAGAGCTCAAGCAGGTAGAGAGTCTGATACACGACCTTTACCGAATAGGAGTGGATGCCCTCATAGTACAGGACATGTCGCTCCTGCGCATGGAACTGCCTCCGATAGCGCTGCATGCCAGCACACAGTGCGATGTAAGCAGTGCGGAGAAGGCCCGCTTTCTGGCCGATGCGGGATTCTCCCAGATTGTGCTTGCCCGCGAACTTACACTGGATGAGACCTCGGAGATTCACCGTCTGCTCCCCGACACTGCTCTTGAAGCATTCGTGCATGGAGCGCTATGCGTAAGCTACAGCGGCAACTGTCACGCCGGCATAGCCACAATGGGGCGTAGCGCCAACCGCGGTGAATGTCCGCAGATATGCCGGTTGCCCTTTGATCTTACCGACTCGGAGGGGAATGTACTTGTACGCAACCGTCATCTGCTGTCGCTGCGCGATCTGAACCGTAGCCGTCACATTGCCGAAATGATGGACGCCGGAGTTTCATCATTCAAAATCGAGGGACGCCTCAAGGATATAGGCTACGTCAAGAATGTCACCGCTTCTTACCGCGCCATAATTGACCGCATCATAGAAGCCAATCCTGACAAATACTGCCGCAGTTCATTCGGAGATTCGGAAATTCGGTTCACGCCGGACCTGTCGGAAAGCTTCAACCGCGGATTCACCGATTATTTTACCTGTGCGCCACGTCCCGAAGGCAAGATGGCATCAATTCTGTCGCCCAAATGGTGCGGAAACAAGGTGGGTACCGTAATCCAATGCTCCCGCGGAGCAATAAAAGCCTCTCTGACCGCCACGCTCAACAATGGTGACGGACTCGGATATTTTGACCGCGCTACCGGTGAATTCCGCGGATTCCGCCTTAACAGAATTGACGGCAACATGCTTTATCCGGCATCTGCGGTACAGATCCCAGTCGGAACGGCCATTTACCGCAACCACAACAAAGCACGCGCCGATATAATGAATACCGACACAGCGTCACGTACCATAAGCGTCAACATGACCCTCCGGGCCGATGACCGCATGATAGCCATTGATGCGTCTGACTGCCGCGGATGCCGCATCACCGTATCGGAATTTATGGACCTCGAACAGGCATCTACCCCGCAGCAACAGCGCCGGATAGAGACCCTGCGAAAAACAGGGGGTACCATATACCGCGCCGACCGCATAGAGGACAATGCCGGCACATATTTCATTCCGGCCAAGACTCTCACAGCACTGCGCCGCCGCGCACTCGAAGCCCTGGACTCGGCCTGGAAGTGCCGGTACAAGTTTGACCAACGCCGTGCTGAGAATAAGGAAGCCATGCTTTGGGAGCCCTCAGGCGAACTCACCTACCACAACAACGTGGCCAATCCTCTTGCCGCAGAATTCTACCGCAGCCACGGTGCCGCAGAAATCGAGCCGGCTCTTGAAGTAGCCCGTAAGAACTCGCCGGATGCTCCTCTGCGCATAATGACTACACGCTACTGTCTGCGCCGCGAGCTCGGAGCCTGTCTGCGCAACCCCAAACAGGCCTCACACCTGCCCCGGAATCTATACCTGAACAGTGGCAACCTGAAGTTTGCACTCGCGTTTGACTGTGCCCGATGCCGCATGTATGTTGACCTTGTGAAAAATAAGGGCACTGTATAATCCGAATGACAAAAATATTTAGTAAATTTGCAACTAACATACTCTATACATCATGAAAAAAGAAAGAATCCTCGTTACAGGCGGTACCGGCTATATCGGTTCGCACACTGTAGTTGAACTGCAGCAGGCAGGCTATTCAGTGGTTATCATCGACAACCTCTCAAACTCCAACCGTGAGGTTCTTGACGGCATCGAACGTATCTCAGGCATCCGTCCCGATTTCGTTGAAGCTGACTGCACGGATATCGAAGCACTGAAAAAGCTGTTTGCCGAATATCCCGATATCAAAGGTATCATCAACTTTGCAGCAAGCAAGGCTGTAGGTGAATCTGTAGAGAAGCCGATTCTTTACTATCGCAATAACCTCAACACCCTGATGAACCTGCTTGACCTGATGGGTCCCAACGGAGTGAAGGGCATTGTGTTCTCTTCATCATGCACCGTTTACGGCGAACCGGACGAAAATCCCGTTACCGAAAAGTCACCAATCAAGACCGCCACTTCACCTTACGGCAATACCAAGCAGATCTCGGAAGAGATTATCACCGACGTCATCAATTCAGGCGCCCCCTTCAAGAGTGTGATTCTCCGCTACTTCAATCCCGTAGGTGCACATCCTTCGGCAGAAATCGGCGAGCTCCCCAACGGTGTACCCCAGAATCTTATCCCCTACATCACACAGACCGCTATGGGTATCCGCAAGGAGCTGAGCGTGTTCGGCGATGACTATCCCACACCCGACGGCTCTTGCATCCGCGACTTCATCAACGTGGTCGACCTGGCTAAAGCACATGTAAAGGCTATGGACCGCATGCTTGAAAATCCCGAAGCAGCCCCCATCGAAATCTACAACCTCGGCACAGGCAACGGCGTAAGCGTGCTCGAACTTATCAACACTTTCGAAAGCGCCACCGGTGTAAAGGTTCCTTACAAGATTGTAGGCCGACGCACAGGCGACATCGAAAAAGTATGGGGCAATCCCTCTCTTGCCAACGAAGTGCTCGGATGGAAAGCCGATACTCCTCTTGCCGATACAATGCGCTCAGCATGGGCGTGGCAGTGCAAGCTGCGCGAACGCGGCATAATGTAATATTCACCGCATGACATTTAGACACTTAGCATTATTATTTGTCACCATAATCGCCACGGCTCTCACGGCCGGCGCCCAATGCGCCGCCGGGGCCGTGGCCGATTCTTGTATCACACCTGACCATCAGGTGCGCATAAGCCTGATAACCTGTGGCCCCGGATCGGACATCTACGAGCTTGAAGGCCACACAGGGCTGCGCATAAGCACACCGCAGACTGACTTTGTGGCCAACTGGGGTATGTTTGACTTCAACGCGCCCAACTTCGTAGGGCGCTTCGTGATGGGCAAAACCGATTATCAGCTCGGCCTGATACCTACTGACATGTTCCTGCGGTCATACGGACGTCAGGGACGTTCGGTGACCGAGCAGGAGCTCAATCTGACACCGGCACAGGCAATGAAGGTATATGACATGGTGATGGAGAACGCACGCCCTGAAAACAGGGTGTACCGCTACAACTACATCCATGACAATTGCGCCACGCGTCCGTTGTTCATCATAGAGAAAGCAGTCAGCCCTGACTCGCTCTCACTCCCCTCCACCGCTGAAATGGCAGAGATACCCACATTCCGTATGGCCATGCGCCGGTTCCATGCCAACTATCCATGGTATCAGTTCGGCATTGATCTTGCACTCGGCAGCGGCATCGATTATCCTATATCTGACCGCGAACAGTCGTTCGCGCCAGTCACACTATGCGCCATGATTGACGGCGCTACAGTTCATGATGGATACGGAGCCTCACGGCAACTCGTATGCGAACGGACCGAAATCCTGCCACAGAGCCAATCAGGAGGCCCGCTTGCACCCACTCCGTGGTATCTTACACCAGTTGCGGTATTTTCTCTGTTGGCCTTTATTGCCGCCCTGCTCAGCTACCGCGACATCCGCCGCCGTAAGCTCAGCCGATGGTTCGACACCATTTTCTACACTCTGCTCGGGCTCACCGGATGCCTCAGCGCATTTCTGGTATTCATCTCAGTCCACGCGGCAACCTCCCCCAACATGCTGCTGCTCTGGATCAATCCGCTATGCCTGATAATACCAGCCACGATATGGCTCCGCCGCGGACTGCGGGTAGCCGCCCTTTATCAATATGTCAATTTGGCCGGAATACTGACATTTGCCATCTGCTGGATAGCCGGACCGCAATCCGGAAACGTCGCCTTCATCCCCCTGATGCTGGCCGATGCATTCCGCGCCGTAACATACATTTACATAAACAGACATCCCCATGTCAGCTAATTGGAAACGAATTGTATCCTCTCTTCTCGTAGCGTCAGCATTGCTGCCGGCTGTCGGAGCCTCACCCACGCGCCCGGCCATAGTAATAGGAATCACAGTTGAAGGGCTTTCATCCGATTACCTGCAGCTCCTTGAGGACCGTCTATGCGATGGAGGCTTCAAGATGCTTGCATCGCAAGGTATCTCCGTGAGCGACCTCCATTATGGCCCCGGAGTTGATGCCGCCGCAGCCATTGCCATGATATATACCGGAGCCGCTCCGGCAGTCAACGGTATTCCGGCCGGAAGCATCTTCGACACCGAGCGTCTGGCGCCTATGCATATTCTCAACGACCCGTCAAAGATAGGCAACTTCACCAACGAAACATACTCCCCCGATGCCATATCGGTTTCCACGCTCTCTGACGAGCTGCGCATTGACAGCCGTGGCGAAGGGCTCGTTTTCTCCATCGGAGCCACCCCGTTGCAAGCTATAATATCAGCCGGGCATGCTGCCAACGGAGCATTCTGGATCAACGACAATAATGGCAACTGGGCCACTACGACATATTATCACGACATACCTCGCGCGGTAAGCAACAGTAACTACAAGACGCCACTCACACACCGCCTTGACACCATGGTGTGGGAACCGCTCTTCGACACATCGATGCTCCCCGGACTCTCCGATCAGAAACGCCTGCGTCCGTTCAAGCATTCATTTCCCAAGAAAGATGATGACAGGATCGTGGCATTCAAAGCCTCGGCGCTCGGCAACCGCGAAGTGACCCGCCTGGCCATCGAAATAATGCAGGAGCTGTCATTAGGCAAGCACCCCGGAATGGACATGATAAACGTGGCATATACCCTGGCACCCTACAGCTACGGGCGCTCAGCCGACAGCTCGATAGAGACGCTGGACGCTTATCTGCGTCTTGACCGCGACATAGCGGCCCTTATCAACGCCGCAAAGAAAACAGCCGGACCAAATGGTGTGGCTGTATTTCTGGCCGGAGTCCCCACTCCGGCCCATGACAAGCGCGATGATGAACGATGGAACATACCCTACGGACAGTTTTCGGTGAAGAAGGCTGAATCGCTGCTCAACATGTATCTCATGGCGCTCCACGGCAATGGCGACTGGATAGACGGATATTTCAACAACCACTTCTATCTCAACAAGAAACTGATCAAGGAACGCAGCCTCGACCTGACCGTTATCCGGGGCGAAGCCGCCGATTTCCTTAACCGCATGAGCGGAGTCGCCGATGTCTACACTATCGACGATATCATAGCCGGACGTGTGGGCGATGACCCGCAGGCACTCAAGCGCAACACATCTGTGCGCCGTGCCGGTGACGTGATGATACGCGTGGCTCCCGGCTGGGAAGTGACTGACGACGGCACTCGCCGCCCCCCGGTAGTACGACGTGAATCGCAAAGCCGCATCCCGGCATTCATCATGGCTCCCGGAATAGCCCCATCGCGCAACGACGCTCCTGTCGATGCCCGTCTGATAGCTCCGTCAGTGGCACGCGCGCTCTGGCTGCGCGCGCCCAACGGAGCATCGCAACCGGCGTCGCTGATAAGGAATTAATTCAGGCACGATATTTGCATCATAAAAAAATTAGCGTGATTTTTCAACATTTTACGCTATCTTTGCATTCTAAATTCGGGCAATAGAATCATTTCTTTGCCAATATACATGTAAAATAATAAAAATCAGATAAATGTCATTTTCAAGCTTATTAAGTAAACTATTCGGCAACAAGTCACAGCGTGACCTTAAGGAAATACAGCCGATTGTTGATTCGATTAAAGCTCTTATGCCAAAAATGCAGGCAATGAGCAATGATGAACTCCGTCAGGCTATATCCGATGTCCGTGCCGACATCAAGGCTGCCATAAAGGCTGACGAGGATGCTATGGCCGAAAACCGTATTAAAGTCGAAGAGCTTCCGTTTGAAGAACGTCAGCCACTCTGGGACGAGATTGATAAGCATGAAAAGAACATCCTCGACACTATCGAGGACAAGCTCAACGAGCATCTCCCCACAGTATTTGCCACACTCAGAGAGACTGCCGCACGTTTTGCAGCAAGCCCCACTGTAGAGGTAACCGCCACACAGCTTGACCGCGACCTCGCCGCTGCCGGAAAGGATTTCGTGGAAATTGACGGCGACAAAGCCATATATCACAACAGCTGGCTTGCCGGGGGCAACGAGATAAAATGGGATATGGTGCACTACGACGTGCAGCTTATCG
This sequence comes from uncultured Muribaculaceae bacterium, assembly GCA_910586895.1. GTDB lineage: Bacteria > Bacteroidota > Bacteroidia > Bacteroidales > Muribaculaceae > Paramuribaculum. The sequence goes on from CAJUIW010000003.1 coordinate 132,597, forward strand.
GCGGCGTGGTACTCCATCAGGGCAAAATCGCCGAAATGGCCACCGGTGAAGGTAAGACTCTTGTGGCCACACTCCCGGTATTCCTTCGCTCGCTCTCAGGCCGCGGCGTACACGTTGTGACAGTCAATGACTATCTGTCAAAACGTGACTCCGAATGGATGGGCCCGCTCTACATGTTCCACGGCTCGACCGTTGACTGCATTGACAAGCACGAACCCAACACCCCCGAACGCCGTGCCGCTTACAACTGCGACATCACTTTCGGTACCAACAATGAATTCGGCTTCGACTATCTCCGCGACAATATGGCCATGACTCCGGGCGACATGGTACAGCGCAAGCATTACTACGCCATTGTCGACGAGGTCGACTCCGTACTTATCGACGACGCTCGTACACCTCTTATTATATCAGGCCCCGTGCCCCGCGGCGACGACCAACTGTTCAATGAGTACAAGCCCAATGTAGAGAAAGTGGTCAACGCACAGCGCCGTCTTGTCAACCAGCTTCTGAGCGAGGCCAAGACAAAACTGCAGAGCGATGACAAAGAGGTGCGCAAGGAAGGTGCTCTCCTTCTGTTCCGCGCCTACAAAGGTCTGCCCAAGAACAGCGCCCTTATCCGCTTCCTCAGCCAGGAGGGCATGAAGAACATACTGCTCGAAACCGAAGCCTACTACCTTCAGGACAACTCACGTGAGATGCCCAAGGCCACAGAGCCTCTCTACTTCGTGATTGACGAAAAGAACCGCAGCGTAGAGCTGACTGACAAGGGTATCGATGAACTGACAGGCACCAGCTCCGACCCCGGATTCTTCGTGCTTCCCGATATCGCAGCCCAGCTCTCGGAGGCTGAAACCATACCTGACGCTGCCGAACGCAATCTGCGCAAGGATCAGCTTATGCAGGACTATGCAGTGAAAGCCGAACGAGTGCACACCGTGGTACAGCTTCTCAAAGCCTACGCACTCTTTGAGAAGGATGTGGAGTATGTGATTGACGAAAACAAAATCAAAATCGTCGACGAGCAGACCGGCCGTATCATGGAGGGCCGCCGCTACTCCGACGGACTCCATCAGGCCATCGAGGCCAAGGAAGGTGTAAAGGTAGAGGCCGCCACACAGACATTTGCCACCATCACACTGCAGAACTACTTCCGCATGTACCATAAGCTTGCCGGTATGACCGGTACCGCCGAAACCGAAGCCGGCGAATTCTGGGATATCTACAAACTCGATGTAGTCACCATCCCCACCAACAAGCCTGTGGCACGTAAGGATATGGAGGACCGCGTATATAAGACTAAAAAGGAAAAATACGCTGCCGTAATTGACGAAATCAAGAGCCTCGTGGAACAGGGCCGTCCCGTACTCGTGGGCACCACATCGGTAGAAATATCCGAACTTCTGAGCCGAATGCTCAAAATGCAGCATATCCCCCACAACGTCCTCAACGCCAAGCTGCACCAGCGCGAAGCTGAGATCGTGGCACTGGCAGGTAAGGCCGGAACCGTGACCATAGCCACTAACATGGCCGGCCGTGGTACCGACATCAAGCTCCCTGACGATGTCAAGGAAGCAGGCGGTCTGGCCATCATCGGCACAGAGCGTCATGAAAGCCGCCGCGTCGACCGTCAGCTCCGCGGACGTGCTGGACGTCAGGGCGACCCGGGTTCATCCGTATTCTACGTTTCGTTCGAGGACCAGCTTATGCGTCTGTTCGCCACTGACCGCGTAATGAAGATGCTTGACACACTCGGGCTCAAGGAGGGTGAGATGATTGAGAGCCGCATGGTGACAAAAGCCATTGAGAACGCTCAGAAACGTGTGGAAGAGAACAACTTCGGCATACGTAAGCGCCTTCTGGAATATGACGACGTGATGAACAAGCAGCGTACCTACATATACGCACGCCGCCACCACGCACTGCTCGGCGAACGTATAGGCATCGACATCGCCAACATGTTCTACGATGTAATCGAGAACCTCGTCATCAACTATGAAAGCGCCAACGATTTCGCAGAGCTCTCACTCGAACTGTTCAAACTCCTCACCATCGAGGCTCCCTTCACTGAAGAGGAATACCGCAATCTTAGCCGCGAGGATAAGATCAACGCCATACATGCAGCCGCCCTCGAGGCATTTGACCGCAAGAGCAAGCGCATAATCGAAGTGGCTGAACCGGTAATCAAGGACTGTGTGGAGAATCGCGGACTGGATTCACAGATAATAGTGCCCATCACCGATGGCAAACGTCTGTTCCATCTGCGTGTTGACATCATGCAGGCCTACAACACCCAGTCGCGCGCCATTGTCAAGGAATGGCACAAGGCTATCCTGCTTGTCAGCATCGACGAACTCTGGAAAGAACATCTCCGCGAGCTCGACCAGCTCCGCCAGTCGGTACAGAATGCTTCATATGAACAGAAGGACCCGCTGGTAATCTACAAGGTAGAATCGTTCCACCTGTTCGAGCGCATGCTCAACAACCTTAATGTTAAGGTCGTGTCAGCGCTCATGCGCGGACAGATATATGTACAGCAGCGCCCTGCCGAACCTCAGCCGGCACAAACCGAAGCCGCTGAAGCTCCCGAGGCTCCCCGTCAGAACGCACCCCAGCCTCAGGTAGAACGCGCCATGCCCGAAAAGCGTACCGATTACTCTCAGTACCGCGCAAGCAAGGAATCGCTCCCCGGACAGGAGGAGGCACGCCGTGCCGCCTCAGCTCCCCAGGGAGAGAAACAGCGCCCAATGCCGGTAGTGAAAAACGGTCCCAAAGTAGGACGTAACGACCTCTGCCCCTGCGGTTCAGGCAAGAAATACAAGAACTGCCACGGCCGCGGGCTCTAAAAAACAGTAACGCTAACTTAATAATAGTACACCATAATGAAAAAAATCACGCCTCTTCTCTGGGTGGCCATTGTGCTTATACTCCTTCTGGTGGGAGCTATTGTATTCAGCGTAAGCCAAGTGGCCAGCCTTAAGCAACAGGTTACAGATGCGCAGGCTCAGAACGAGCAGCTGCAGCTTGACAACGAACAGCTGCAGCTCGACAACGAGTTCAACGCCATCAACTCGGAGTTCAGCCAATATGAAGATCAGGCTGTAAAACTGGCCAACGATACCATTCTGGCAAAATATACCGCTGCCAAGAACAAGGTGGAACAGCTCCTCAAGGAACTGAAAAATGAAAAAAACAAAGGCTCACAGCGTGAGGCACGCATACGCGAGCTCGAAGGTGAGATAGCCACACTGCGCGGCCTTCTGCGCCACTATGTGGCCCAGATTGACTCGCTCAACAAGGAGAATGCCGGCCTTAAAGCTGAAAATGCTGAAATCCGCACTCAGAATGAAGCGCTTTCAAGCCGTGTGGAAGAGGTATCGCGTAAGAACGAGCACCTGAGCGAACGAATGACTCTTGCCGAAAAGCTCAATGTTACCGGAGTGACACTCCAGGCCCTGAAGAAGAACGGGAAGGTAGAGAAGAATGTGACAAAAGCCAAGCAGCTGATGGTGACTTTCACCATTCCGCAGAACAACTCCACTCCTGTAGGACAGAAAACCATCTATGTCCGCATCACCAATCCGGAGGGTTCTCTGCTCGGGGGCGCAGGCTCGTTCACATTCGAAGGACGCACACTCAGCTGCACTGCCCGCAAATCAGTGGAATATGCCGGCGAAGAAATATCAGGCATCAAAATCTATTGGGACGTAAACACCACCCTCAACCCCGGCGATTATACCGTAGAGCTTTTTGCCGATAACTACCGTCTGGCCTCACGCCACTTCACCCTAAAGAAATAAGGCGACTCCCCAAACCCGGATTGTACAGATGAATTTCACCGACTTCATAGAACAGCTCAACTCCACGGAGGTAACCACCGTTTCCTCCGTGTTCAAGATGTTCATGAGTCTGATATTAGGCTGTATAGTAGGGTTGGAGCGCAAGCGCAAGGGGCAGATAGCCGGAATCAGGACATTTGCCCTGATATCCATGGGTTCCACTTTGGCCATGATTCTGTCCATATACGTGCCGCAGGAATATATGAGCCTGAAGAACGGCGACCCGGGCCGTATAGCCGCCCAGGTGATTACCGGAATCGGCTTCTTGGGTGCCGGCGCCATAATACAGATGAAAGGCTCTGTACGCGGCCTCACCACCGCTGCCGGCATCTGGATAGTGGCGGCCATCGGTATGGCTGTAGGAGCAGGCATGTATCTGACATCGCTCGTTGCCACCGGACTGATACTGATTATCCTCGTATATCTGGAATCGCTTGAACACCGGATACACATGGGATGGGAATCGCGCATCATACGCATCCGCGTGGCCGAAGTGGTGACCGATATTGACCGCTACCGCGAAACCATCACAGCCCATCATGGTTCGCTGACCAACGTGTATGTGGAATATGAATTTCAGGAACCCTCGACACGGCTTAACCTGGTGGTGCTCGTAAAGCATGACACCGACTATATAAGTCTGTTCTCCGACTTGCGCAAGCTCGGTCCCACAATGGCCATATCACTTGCCAATCAGGTGACTATCTGATTTATACCAACCAAATTCGGGCGCCGTTATAACATGACGACGCCCTTGATATTTTTTTACATAACCGCTGATTATGAATGTTGAAAGCCTAATAACTGACCTCGCCTTTATCCTCATACTCGGAGCCGTCACCACGGTATTCTTCAAGTGGATAAAACAGCCCGTTGTACTCGGATATATAGTAGCCGGATTTCTGGCAAGCCCGCATTTCGAATACCTGCCCTCGGTAACGACAGAGTCCAACATCGACTTCTGGGCTGAAATAGGAATCGTGATCCTGCTGTTCTCCCTCGGGCTTGAATTCAGTTTCAAAAAGCTTATCAATGCAGGCGGCTCCGCTGTAGTCACCGCCCTGGTGATAGTGACCGGCATGATGTGCGTGGGGCTCACCATAGGCCATCTGCTCGGGCTTTCATTCATCAACTGCCTGTTTTTAGGCGGAATGCTCTCCATGTCATCCACCACCATCATTATAAAGGCGTTCGCTGACCTCAACCTTACCCGCAAGAAATTTGCATCGCTCGTATTCGCCGTACTGATTGTGGAGGACCTTTTTGCCGTAGTGATGATGGTCATCCTGTCATCCATTGCCGTCAACAACCGTGTGGAGGGTGGCGAAATGCTTTACAACGTCACCAAGCTCGTATTCTTCCTTGTGATGTGGTTTGCCGTAGGTGTATATATACTCCCTTCGCTTCTCAACCGCGTCCGCCGGTTTCTCAATACCGAAACACTCCTTATAGTATCAATGGGGCTTTGCCTCGGCATGGCGGTATTCTCCGTGGCGTGTGGATTCTCGCTCGCATTGGGAGCATTCGTCATGGGGTCGATCCTTGCCGGCACCAGCTTCGCCGAAAGGATTGAGCATGTAACCCTTCCGGTCAAGGACCTCTTCGGCTCAGTATTTTTCATATCCGTGGGCATGATGGTCAACCCGCAGATCATAGTGCAATATTGGGGACCGATACTGCTGCTCTCAGCAGCCGTCATAATCGGAATGACAATATTCGGTACATTCGGAATGCTATTGACCGGCCAGACACTCAAGATAGCCATGGAATCAGGATTCTCCCTCACTCAGATAGGCGAATTCGCATTCATCATCGCCTCTCTCGGCATGTCGCTCGGCGTGCTTGATGAGACCATCTATCCTATTGTTGTGGCCGTATCGGTACTCACCACATTCACCACCCCCTACTTCATCCGCATGGCCGACCCGGCCTACCGGTTTGTCGAGCGGCACCTGCCTAAGAAACTGCATTTCCTTATCGAACGATACAGCGAGGATGCTACGACCGAAAGCGCCACGGCCCAGCTCTGGCGCTCGGTACTTGTGCGCTACATGTGGCGCGTCATGCTCTACGCCGCCATCCTTATCACCATCTGCCTGATATCCACACGCTGGCTCCTGCCTCTGCTCACCGGCTTCAGCGCCGGCTGGGGGCGCCTTCTGTGTGCGGCCGTCACCGTAGCGGCAATGGCTCCGTTCCTGCTGGCCCTGTCGCTCCCATCATCGAAACGTATCGAACGCGAACGACTGAAAAATGCCAACGCCCGGTCCGATGTGCCTCTCACAGTGATGCGTGTATTCCGTCTGCTTATAGCGCTCGGATTTCTCGTCTACATCTTCTCGGCTCTCTATTCATGGAGCGTAGGAGCCACCGTAGGAGTGGCACTGTTCTTCTACATTATGCTTGTGCTGTCCAAACGTCTGCGCAAACGGATGTCGGAAATGGAAGAACGCTTCATCAACAATCTCAACGAACGTGAACTTCGCCGTTCAGGACGCAACAATAATGTAGTGGCCAATCTGCACCTGGCATTCATGACCGTGGGCTACAACTGTCCTTTCGTAGGCGAGCGCCTGCAGGACAGCGGCATTCGCAGTCACTACGGAGCCAATATAGCATCGCTGCAGCGTGGCTCTACCATCATCCCGGTTCCGGCGGGTGACACCCGCATATTCCCCGGCGACATACTCGGTGTGATTGGTACCGATGAAGAGATCCAGGCCATGCTCCCGGAAGTGGAGTCAAACCCCGAATCGGAATCCTCGCCGATACAGGCTTCCGACATAAAACTGTCATCCATCAAGCTTTCGGAAAGCTCGCCGCTGGTAGGCATGACTGTTGCCGAAAGTCAGCTTGGCAGCCGTTACGGACTGCTCCTTGTAAGCATTGACCGTAATGGAAATTTTTTCACTCCTGAAGGATTTACACGCTTTCAGGAAGGAGATGCACTCTGGATTGTTGGAAATCAGGAGATATTTAGCAAAATTAAGTAAATATTCACTTAATCTATAATTATCACATATACAAGTGATTTTGTTATAAAAAAAATACAATACCATTGTAGTATTTTTCGTTTCATTAATATATCTTTGTGCAAATTCTTGCTTAATATGAAGCAAAAATTTAGTATTTCGCCTTAAACAGTACCATTATACAGGCATAATCAGGAACGAATCTGAATAAACATAGTGTAAATATCAATTTTATGAGAAGAGCAACATTCATCTTGGCCTTCATGCTGATAGCATGCACGGCCTTTGCGCAGATAACGCGCATGACAGGTGTTGTGCTTTCCGCTGAGGACGATGAACCCATATTGGGTGCCACCGTCCGAGTGACAGGGTCAAAAAACACCACCGCCACTGACATCAACGGTAAGTTCACCTTAACCAATCTCAAACCTACTGACCGTACCATCACAGTCACCTTCGTAGGCATGGAACCCCAGACAGTGAAAATCGCTCCCGAAGTCACCATCAAGCTCAAGACAAGCTCAAAGGTGATGGACGAAGTAGTGGTAGTAGCCTTCGGTAAGCAGAAGCGTGAGGCTTTCACCGGTTCGGCCGGTGTGCTGAAAGGAGAGAATCTCACCCTGCAGCAGGCCAACGACCCTATCTCTGCCCTTGAAGGAAAGGTGTCAGGTGTATCAATCGTATCTGGCAACGATCCCACTGCCGAACCGGAAATAACCATCCGAGGTATCACATCGCTCAATGCCGGTTCAAGCCCGCTCATTGTGGTGGACGGACTCCCCTACAACGGCTACTACTCCGATATCAATCCCGCCGACGTTGAGAACATCACAGTTCTTAAAGATGCCGCTTCAAATGCGCTGTACGGTGCACGCGGTGCCAACGGTGTGATCATGATCACCACCAAGAGTGCAAGCCGCGGCAACACCGCCGTGACTTTCGACATGAAATGGGTGCCAATACCGACGGACTTATTGACTACGACAAGATTGACAACCCCGGCCAATACTACGAGACCCATTATCTGGCTCTGCGCAACTACTATACACGCGCACAGGGCATGGATTTCAACACCGCCCACTCCCTTGCCAACAAGAATCTCAGCGCATCGTCTGATCTGGGAGGCCTGGAATATATGGTATATTCCGTACCTCAGAACCAGTACCTTATCGGTACAAACGGTCGACTCAACCCCAACGCCATGCTTGGCAACCGCGTGGCTTACGAGGGTCAGATATACACCCTTACCCCCGACAGCTGGCGTGATCATGGTATCCGCGACGGCTTCCGTCAGGAGTACAACGTGAATATCAACGGCGGTTCTGACAAATTCGCCTTCTACGCAAGCTTAGGCTACCTTGATAACGAAGGACTTACCTACAATTCTGACCTTAAGCGCTACACAGCCCGCGTAAAGACAGAGTATCAGGCTTATCCATGGATGCGTGTAGGCGTGAACGCCGACTACTCCCACTCCAAGGCCAACAAAAACTCCAACGCATTCAGCATTGGCCATGACATAGCTCCGATATATCCGCTGTTTATCCGCGACGGTGCAGGCAACATCCTCACCGACCAGCACGGTCCCCGCTATGACTACGGCGACGGCGGCAACGGCGGAATGCACCGCACCATAGAGCAGAGCGCCAACTCCATTCAGGAGGACCAGCTTGACGTTCATAAGACTATCAATAATGCATTCAACATGCAGGGATTCATCAACATCAACTTCCTGCGTGACTTCCGCCTCACCCTCAACGGCACAGTCCACTTCTCTGACCTGCGCATGGTGGATGGCTATAACCCCTACTACGGATTCAATACCGAAGCCAACGGCACTCTGACCGACCGTCGCTGGAACGGCTACGACACCAACCTCCAGCAGCTACTTGACTGGACACGCGACTTCGGCCAGCACCATGTAAGCGTACTCCTCGGACATGAATACAACCGCAGCAAGGTTCATGATCTCTCAGCCACCAAGAACAACTTTGCAATGTGGGACCAGAACAAGGAACTCAACGGCGCCATAATCAACGGTTCTATCTCCGGATATACCTCCATCTACAATGTGGAAGGCTACTTTGCCCGAGCACAGTATGATTTTGACAACCGCTACTTCCTGTCAGGCTCATTCCGCCGCGACGGTTCATCACGCTTCCATCCCAAACACCGCTGGGGTAATTTCTGGTCGCTCGGCGGCGCATGGATCATGACCAAGGAGGAATGGTTCCCCAAAACTCCGGCAGTCAACATGCTTAAGCTCAAACTGTCTTACGGCCAGCAAGGTAACGACCAGATCGGCGACTTCCTCTACACTGACCTCTATACCATCACCAATTCAAATGACCAGATAGGTATCAGCTTCAGTCAGAAAGGTAATCCGAACATTACTTGGGAAACTGTGGGCAACCTCAATACAGGTATCGAGTTCGAACTCTTCAACAGCCGACTCAACGGTAGCGTGGAGTATTACCACCGTAAGACAACCGACATGCTCAACACCTTCTATGTACCGACATCACTCGGTTACGGCGCATACTATGACAACATCGGCGATATGCTCAACCAGGGTGTTGAAATCAACCTTGACGCCACACTGCTTCAGTTCAAGAACGTGACATGGCAGGTGAACGCCAACATGAGCTTCGAGAACAACAAGATCACATATCTGCCTGATGAAAACAAAACCGCCTCACTTGACGGACATCCCGGATACAATTACGGCAACTATTTCTATGGTGAGGGAATGCCTCTTTACACATGGCGCATGCCTCAGTATGCCGGCGTGAACGATGAAGGCCGTGCTGTGTATTACGTTGACCAGACCGACAGCGAGGGCAATGTGACCCGCGGCACTACAACCGATGCCTCAAGCGCCACATATTACAACTGCGGTTCGGCTCTGCCCGACTTCTACGGCGGCTTCGGCACCACGCTGCGTGCTTTCGGATTTGACCTCACAGCCAACTTCAACTTCTCAGTGGGAGGCAAGAAGTACGACTGGGGTTATGCTAAACTTATGAAAAATCCAGTAGCAGGCTCTACCGGTTTTTCAATGCACGCTGATGTACTCAACTCATGGAGCGAGGACAACACCGGCAGCGATATTCCCCGCTGGCAATATGGTGATGTGGCCCCCAACGTTTCATCACGATTCCTGACCGATGCGTCGAACCTCACATTCAAGACACTCAACATCGGCTATACACTCCCCGCCAACATTACCCGCAAAATGGCCATGAAGCGTCTGCGTGTCTACTTTGCATGCGACAACCTCTACTTCTGGTCGAAGCGCAAAGGTTTTGACCCCCGTTCATCGCGCACACAGTCAAATGCCGGTGGCTACTCACCTATGCGTACATTCATGGGCGGTATAAACGTTCAGTTCTAATAACACAAAAAATTAAACAGAACTTTCAATTATGAAAAATATATATAAATACCTGCTAACCGCCGCACTTCTGCCCGCCATGGCATCCTGCCTTGACGAGACAGTGCCTACGGGAGGCAGCGTTACAGGCGAGCAGGTGGCCAATGCCGACAAAGCCGGTCTGGCCAACGCCGTGGCTCAATACCTCAATACCAACACCAACCCAGACGAGCAGTGGGACATAGGCTACCCCTCCCTGATGATTCACCGCGACGTAATGACAGCCGACATGCCTGTACGTGATCCCGGATATTACTACTTCTCCGACTTTGCCGGATGTCTGTATCTTGACGACCGTCAGAGCATGTACGACATGTACAACATGTACTACCAGATAGTGCTCCGCACCAACAAGCTGCTCGGCGTATGCTCCGATGAAAATGTGGCTGACGCACCACATATCGTGACCGGCACATGCTACCGTGCGCTCTGCTATTTTGACCTGATGCGCCACTGGGAATACCGCACCACAGGATTCTCCGGATTGGATGCCGAAGCTGAAAATCTTGGCATCAAAGGTCTGACCGTTCCTATCGTAACAGAGAACACCTCCGAAGCCAAAAGTTTCAAGAACCCCCGCGCTCCGTTCTACAAAATGTACCGCTTCATTCTCTCTGACCTCAACCGCGCCGAGCGCCTGCTGCCTGACGCCGGTGAACAGGCGAAGAACCTCGGTTCACGCGGTGTGGTCTACGGTCTGAAAGCCCGCCTGTGGCTCGACATAGCCACCCGCACCCGTCTGCATCCCGATGACCTCACCGAGATACTTGCTCACGAAAATGAGACTTACGACAGCCCCGAGGATATGGGCGAGGGCTATGCTCTTGACCCAATAGGTATCACTTCTTCAACCGAAGCTTATCAGAATGCAGCCCGCTATGCACGTCTGGCCATCAACTGCGGTTACACACCTACCACACGTGAAGAATGGTACAACCCCAAAACAGGCTTCAACTCAGCTACAAGCGGCTGGATATGGTGCATCATGATGGGTAAAAGCGATCCTATGGTCATGAACAACGACTGGAAAACATGGGTAAGTTTCGTAACTCCCGAAGCTAACTATGGTGTGTCATCCAACGCATATATGGCGGCTCATATGATTGACGCATCGCTGTACGACCAGATTTCAAACTCCGACTGGCGCAAGGACACATGGGTAAATCCCGCCGACCTTTCATCGCAGGACGAAAACGTGTTCAAGCAGAAATATCAGTCACACACCAACCTCACATTCAGCGACTGGTGCTCTCTGGCTCCTCTGACCAGCCTCAAATACCATCCCGGCCAGGGCGAACGCAAGGAAAGCAAGACAGGCAATCAGGTAGACATCCCCCTTATGCGTGTCGAAGAGATGTATCTGATTGAGGCCGAGGCACTCGGATTTGCCGAAGGTCTTGCATCCGGCAAGCAGGCTCTTGAATCGTTTGTCAACACCTACCGCTACACAGACGGCTCATACTCATCACCGGCTGCCAATCTTGATGAATTTGCCCGCAATGTCGTGCTCCAGAAGCGTATCGAACTGTGGGGCGAAGGACTCGCCATCTGGGATATAACCCGTCTGGAACTCCCGGTAGTGCGCGGCTACAACGGAACAAATCATCCTGTATCGTACCGCTTCAACTCCAACGGACAGGGCACCGTACCGGCCTGGACCAACATATTCATCTCAATGACCGAACGTGACCAGAACACTGCATGTCTGCCCAATCCGAATCCGGTGCCCTATGTGCAGTCAACACTTTGGTCAGAATAAAGCAAACCGAACATAACAATAAACTGACATTTCAATCATGAAATCATATAAAATAATGGCATTGCTCCCTGCCCTGCTCATGGGCATGGCTTCATGTAGCGATGACAACAACTGGACTCCCGGGCCGTCAGATGAAGGGGTGGATCAGGGTGTATTCTTTGACTCTGACTATGACAAGCTCGTTGTCATACTGGCCGATGATGCAAAAGAGGTGAACATCACCATGCACCGTACGAAATCGGAAGGTGCTGTCACCGTACCTATCGTTATAGAGGAAGCCGACGCCGGCTATGAGATACCGGAAAGCGTCACTTTCAATGACGGAGAGCTGACCGCAAACCTGAAAATACGGTGTGAGAATATTCCCACTTCAAAGCAGATGCCGCTGAAGCTGTCCGTAGGCGAAAACTTCCGCCATACTTACATGTCAGGCAGCTGGAGCTATGCCTCGAATGTCATTGTCAGCGGATGGGTACTCGTAGATGACCAGCCCACACATAAATTCATGATCCACAACGGTAACTGGAATTTCCTTTATGAAGATATCGAGCTCCCGTTCTATCAGCTTGAGGGCACCGACCGCTACCGTATCGGAAACTTCATGAACTCAGGCGTGGACTTTGAATTTGAGGTCGGCAAGCCAATCAACAATTCATATCCCTACTACTATGCTGCCCATGAACTGCTTTCGCCCAGCCCCGTGATTTCAATCACTGACTACGGATGGGAGTCATACGGCACAAACGAGTTCGGTGTGTATGACAATGAAGCCGATGATGTCGCCGTATGGCATCTGACCGATGCCACAACCGGCGCCGAGACTCCGATCTACAGTTTCTTCTTCGACCATTTTGACGACAGCTCCGTTTACTCCTTCGTAGGTATCGGCACCGATGCCGGAGGTGTCAACGCCGAAGGCAATCCTTCGACCTACAACTTCGGTTATATCGGAGGTTATGGATATTTCGATGATGGAAACACTACCCCCTTCCTGTTCATCTACTGGGAATGGAATGACGATAGCGTAACTGAATAATCAAGACGTCAAAATTATGAAAAAGATAAATATTTTTGCTTTACTACTGTCAGGAGCCGTGCTTTGCGGCTCACTGACAGCCTGTAGCGATGACGAGCCTCAGGGTACTCCCGAGGATCCCACTGTAGAGGTGACAAAACAGCGCCCCACATCACTCGCTTTCTCCTGGCACGCCATTGAAGGTATAAATCAGTACGGCTACGAACTGACCAATCCGGAAGGCGACATTGTGGACACCGGTGTGCTACAGGGTACCTCCATCGAGTTCAACGACCTGCAGCCCTCCACTACCTATACCCTTACTGTGTGGGCCTATACCCCCGTGCCCGGCAATACCCCCTCAGGTAAGACCGTCATAGAGCAGACCACCGGTTCGCAGATAATACTCGGCGCACCGCAGAATCTCACAGCCTCGCTCAATAGCGCCACAGGCAATATCGACGTCACATTCTCTGAAGTGACCGATGCCACATATTACCACTATGAACTGGCTGGCGCGACTCAATTAAGCGGCGACTGGACCGAAACCTCAGCAAGCTTCTCAAATCTGGCCACCGGCGAGTATGCCCTCTCTGTATGGGCTGACAATGAGGACCCCGACTATGCCCGCTCAGCAGCGGCTATAGTGCGCTTCTCAGTTGACCGCATACAGCTTGCAGCAGTAACCGGCCTGACCATTTCACAAGATCTGGACTACTCGGCTGAGACATATATTGACTTCAATGCCGTGGCCAATGCCGACAAGTACCTCTATACCATTACCGGTACTGAGGATAAGAGCGGTGAATTCACTGAAGTGATGAACAACATTCTGTTGCTCCCGGGCAACTACAGCATTTCGCTCGTAGCCGCTTCAAACGATCCGCTGTATGCCAACTCTCCCGCAGTGACCCAGGACTTCACCGTCAGCGCTATTCCACTGGCTCAGCCTGACGCCTCAACCTTCAGTTTCACCTACAACAACGGAACGCTCACCATAAAATGGGCCGCCGTCAAGGGTGCCACCAGCTATGGATATGTACTTTACGACCCCGACTTCAATGAACTCGTACCTTACGATGACAATGTAAGCACCAATACCAACAGCCTTACATACACAGGACAGCTGACGGCCGGAAACTATTGCCTTGCCATCTGCTCGTACAGCACAGATCCGTACACTGAGAGTGACACTGACTGGACCTACTATTACTTCGATATCAACTGACCCTGATATCAACATCACCCTATATACTGACGAATCCTGCCCGGCATGGGCAGGATTCGCTGTTTTATCAGGTTTTGTTGTCTGTAATCGGCGGGAAAATATTATCTTTGCATCACAGACACGTAACAATATCTTTTATCACATAGATGCAGCAAAAAATCATTATCCTTGACTTCGGTTCACAAACCACGCAGCTTATAGGCCGCCGTGTTCGTGAGCTAAACATGTACTGTGAGATATTGCCTTACAACAAATTCCCGGCCGACGACCCCTCGGTAATCGGTGTGATACTGTCAGGCTCCCCATTCTCAGTTTACGATGAAAAAGCGTTCCGCACTGACCTTGCAGCCATCAGGGGCCGCTATCCGGTGCTCGGCATTTGCTACGGCGCCCAGTTTATGTCATACATGCTCGGAGGATCCGTAGAGCCGGCCAACAGCCGCGAATATGGCCGTGCCATCCTGGAACATGTCGATGGCACCGACCCTCTTATGAACGGAGTGGAGCCGGGAAGTCAGGTATGGATGAGTCATGGCGACACCATCACTTCCCTGCCCGAAGGATTCAAGATAATAGCATCGACCGACAAGGTACCCGTGGCAGCCTACCGTGGCGCCGACAACGAGCAGCTCTGGGGCGTGCAGTTCCATCCGGAAGTGTACCACAGCAAATGCGGCACACAGATTCTGCGCAACTTCGTGGTTGACATCTGCGGCGGCAAGCAGGACTGGAGCGCGGCATCATTCATCGAATCGACAGTAGCAGAACTGCGTCAGCAGCTTGGCGACGACAAGGTGGTGCTCGGGCTGAGCGGAGGCGTTGACTCCTCAGTAGCCGCAGTGCTCCTCAACCGCGCCATAGGCAAGAACCTGACCTGCATATTCGTGGACCACGGAATGCTCCGTAAGGACGAGTTCAAGAACGTGCTGGCCGACTATGAGTGCCTCGGTCTGAACGTGATTGGCGTTGACGCATCTGAAAAGTTCTTCAGTGAACTTGCCGGAGTGACCGACCCCGAAAAGAAACGCAAAATCATAGGTCGCGGATTTATCGAAGTGTTCGATGAAGAAGCCCACAAACTCACCGATGTGAAATGGCTCGGCCAGGGCACCATATACCCTGACTGCATTGAGAGCCTTTCCATAACCGGCACCACCATCAAGAGCCACCACAACGTAGGCGGCCTGCCGGAAAAGATGAACCTCAAGCTCTGCGAGCCCCTGCGTCTGCTCTTCAAGGACGAGGTACGCGCCGTAGGACGTGAGCTCGGCATGCCTGAGCACCTGATAACACGCCATCCCTTCCCGGGTCCCGGTCTGGCCGTGCGCATACTCGGCGACATCACCCCCGAGAAAGTACATATACTTCAGGAAGCTGACCATATATTCATCCAGGGGCTCCGTGACCATGGCCTGTATGACCAGGTATGGCAGGCCGGCGTGATACTGCTCCCGGTACAGAGCGTAGGTGTAATGGGCGACGAGCGCACATACGAACGTGCTGTGGCTCTGCGCGCCGTCACCTCCACCGACGCCATGACCGCCGACTGGGCACATCTCCCCTACGATTTCCTGGCCGAGGTATCTAACAAGATCATCAACTCCGTAAAGGGAGTGAACCGCGTCACCTACGACATCTCCTCAAAGCCACCGGCAACCATCGAGTGGGAATAACCCGAAACCGCGATTTTTCCCAGACAACTTATATACAGTCATTTATATCCGCCCAAAGCGGATGTAAATGACTGTTGTCAGTTAATGGCTCCCAATTATCTGATAAATGTACCGGATTTGGTTGTTATATACAAAAGCGCTAACTTTGGAATCGATTAAACTATAGAGTTATGCATCTGGTAAATGATAACATACAGAAACTATTTGACTTGTGCCGAAAGCACAAGGTCAGAAAGTTATATGCTTTCGGGTCTATCCTCACCCCGAGATTCAACGAGAACAGCGATGTGGATATTCTTGTTGACTTCAACTCAGAAATTGATCACAACAACTATGCTGATAATTTTTTTGACTTTTATCATGCCTTGAAATCGTTATTTGGAAGAGAAGTTGATTTAGTAGATGAGACATCTGTGAAAAATCCGTACTTCAAGGAAGAACTTGAAGAAACAAAACATCTCATCTATGGATAGAAAACTACAGAAATATCTGTCGGATATTCTTTCTTCGATTTTGGAGATTGAATCTTTTATGGTCGATAGGCCAAAAGAGTATGCAACATTTTGCAATGATATCCTTTTCAGACGAGGTGTAGAAAGGAATATCGAGATAATGGGAGAAGCCATGAACCAAGTCCTCAAAATTAATCCAGATATTCCAATCACAGCAGCCCGAAAAGTTGTTGACACCCGTAACTTTGTCATTCATGCATACGATTCATTGAAGCCAGATATTCTGTGGGGTATTGTGATAAACCACATGCCGCTTCTGAAAAGTGAAGTCAAGGCACTCCTGAAAAATTAAATTAATCTTTAACTGATACACTTTCACTGTTTCTACACCATCGAGTGGGAATAACCCGCATCAGCACTCCCGCACAATAACCGCATCAGCACGCCGGTCCAGCATGGCCGGTGTGCTTTTTTTTTGCAGCATATCAAATGATTTACTGCCAATAAAAGATTCCTGAGGTTTGCCGCTTCAAAATAAATATGTATCTTTACCCGAAATTTATTCCAATCATTTATACATTACCTTAATACAATGAAATTATCTCCTATCATTCCGACCGGCGCGGCTCTGACCGCCGCAATAGGTACGGTAATTCCGGCTACTGCTGCAAAACAACAGCCGGCCAAGGAACAGAAGCCACTGAACATAGTGTACATCATGACGGACGACCATACCGAACAGATGATGAGCTGCTATGACACCAGATATATTGACACCCCCAATCTCGACCGTATAGCCCGTGACGGCGTCCGCTTTACAAACAGCTATGTAGCCAACTCGCTAAGCGGCCCCTCGCGCGCCTGCATGATAACCGGCAAGCACAGCCATGCCAACGGATATACCGACAATGAAAGCGGCAAACCGTTTGACGGCTCGCAGCCCACATTCCCGAAATATCTGCAGAAAGCCGGCTATGAGACAGCTCTCTTCGGCAAGTGGCACCTGATAAGCACCCCGACAGGATTCGACACATGGCGTGTGGTTCCCGGTCAGGGCGACTATTACAACCCCACATTCATAAATCAGGACGGCTCCAGGTCAATAGAACATGGCTATCTTACCAACCTTATCACAGACATGAGCCTTGACTGGCTTGAGAACCGCAAGGATAAGGACAAACCCTTCTGCCTGATGATCCATCACAAGGCCATACACCGCGACTGGCTCGCCGATACATGCGACCTTGAAGAATTCGAGGACAAGGAATACGTGCTTCCGGCCAACTACTTTGACAATTACGAAGGACGTCAGGCCGCAGCCGAGCAGGAAATGTCGATAATCAAGGACATGGACCTCGTGTATGACCTCAAGATGAAACGTGAAGGCGTGACAACACCGCTGAGCGGCGCTTACGATTCATTCCTGAGCCGCATGGACTCGGCACAACGCGCACGCTACGAAGCCTTCTATCAGCCCATCATCGACAAGTTCTATGCCGATTCACTCCAGGGCGAGGATCTGGCCCGCTGGAAATTCGAACGCTACATGCGCGACTATTCCAAGGTGGTGCGCAGCCTTGACCGCAACGTAGGCCGCGTTCTTGACTATCTGCGTGACCATGACATGCTTGACAACACCCTCGTAATCTACACCTCTGACCAGGGCTTCTACATGGGCGAACACGGATGGTTTGACAAGCGCTTCATGTACGAGGAATCATTCCGCACTCCGCTCGTCATGCTTCTCCCCAAAGGACTTGATGCCCGCGGCGACATCCCCCAGATGGTACAGAACATTGACTACGCCCCCACATTCCTTGAGATAGCCGGCGTGGAGAAGCCGAAGGATATGCACGGTGAATCGCTCCTGCCTCTGCTTCGCGGCGAAAAGCCCAAGGACTGGCGCAAATCGCTCTACTACCACTACTACGAGTATCCGGCCGAACACATGGTGAAACGCCACTACGGAGTGCGTGACGACCGCTACAAGCTGATCCACTTCTACAACGACATTGACCAGTGGGAACTCTATGACCTTAAGGAAGATCCCTCGGAAATGCACAACATCTACGGCAAACCCGGCACTGAGAAAGTGACCCGCCGCATGATGAAGGTGCTGAAAGAGAATCAGGAGAAATATGACGATCCTATCCGATTCAAATATCCCATCAAATAACATGCACAGCGGGCGCGGCCTTATTAAGCCGCGCCCGCGTTTTGTTATGTTACAAATATTGCACGAACCATATATTTTAGTATCTTTGCACCATATAAGCTTGACTTATTAGCCAATTAATCAAATAATAAACATAAAACAACCATTATCATGGACATTTCACACATTGAACACGTGGGAATAGCAGTGCCCTCACTTGAAGAGGCAATCCCCTTTTACGAAAACATGCTCGGCTTCAAGTGCTTCGCTATCGAAGAAGTAGCTGACCAGAAAGTACGTACCGCATTCTTCAAGGTAGGACAGACCAAGATAGAACTCCTTGAGCCCACAGCCGAGGACAGCGCCATAGCCAAGTTCATAGCCAACAACGGCGGACGCGGCGGCATCCAGCACATAGCATTCGCTGTGGCCGACGGTGTGGCCAACGCTCTCGCTGAAGTAGAGTCAAAGGGCGGACGCCTGATTGACAAGGCTCCCCGCAAAGGTGCCGAAGGCCTCAACATCGCTTTCCTTCACCCGAAATCGACCTGCGGCACTCTCGTAGAACTCTGCGAGGACCCCAACAAGTGATTTGAATCCCCCGAAAATATAAAACATACTATCCCATAAATAATGAGCAATCAGCTTGAAAAAGTACAGGAACTCATTGCCCTCCGCAATGAGGCTCGCCTCGGAGGCGGCGAAAAAGCCATAGAGAAACAGCATGCACGCGGCAAGTACACCGCCCGCGAGCGCATAGCACAGCTTCTTGACGAAGGTTCTTTCGAAGAAATTGACATGTTTGTACGCCACCGTTGCTACAACTTCGGCCAGGAGAAGAAGAGCTACCTCGGCGACGGCGTTGTGACCGGTTACGGTACAATCGAAGGTCGTCTTGTCTATGTTTTCGCACAGGACTTCACCGTATTCGGCGGTTCACTGAGCGAGACCATGGCCCAGAAAATATGCAAGATCATGGACATGGCCATGAAGATGGGTGCCCCCGTTATCGGCCTCAACGACTCAGGTGGCGCACGTATCCAGGAAGGCATCAACGCTCTGGCCGGATATGCTGAGATATTCCAGCGCAACATTCTCGCTTCAGGCGTTATCCCCCAGATATCAGGTATCCTCGGTCCGTGTGCCGGCGGCGCTGTATATTCACCCGCGCTCACTGACTTCACCATCATGACCAAAGGTATCTCCTACATGTTCCTTACCGGTCCGAAGGTTGTTAAAACCGTTACCGGCGAAGATGTGAGCCAGGATGCCCTCGGCGGTGCCGAAGTTCACTCCAGCAAAAGCGGCGTGGCCCACTTTGCTGCCGAAGATGGCGAAGACTGCCTCAAGATTATCCGCAAGCTCTTCAGCTACATCCCCCAGAACAATCTTGAAGAGCCCCCGTTGGTGGAATGCAACGACCCGATTGACCGCCTTGAGGACTCACTCAACGATATCATCCCTGACTCGGCCACACGTCCTTACGACATGTACGAAGTGATCGGAGCCATCATTGACAACGGAGAATTCCTCGAAGTGCAGCGCAACTATGCCAAGAACATCATAGTAGGTTTCGCCCGCTTCAACGGCCAGGCCGTAGGTATCGTGGCCAACCAGCCCAAATATCTGGCCGGCGTGCTTGACAGCAACGCCTCACGCAAGGGTGCACGCTTCGTACGCTTCTGCGATGCCTTCAACATTCCTCTTGTGACTCTCGTCGACGTACCCGGCTTCCTGCCCGGAACAGGCCAGGAATACAACGGTGTGATTCTCCACGGCGCAAAGCTTCTCTACGCTTATGGCGAAGCTACCGTGCCTAAAGTTACCGTCACACTGCGCAAGAGCTACGGCGGCAGCCATATCGTGATGAGCTGCAAGCAGCTCCGCGGCGACATGAACTATGCATGGCCTACTGCTGAAATCGCAGTTATGGGTGGTGCAGGTGCCGTTGAGGTGCTCTATGCCCGCGAAGCCAAGGCAGCCGAGGATCCCGCAGCCGTGCTCAAAGAGAAGGAAACCGAATACAACAAGCTCTTCTGCAACCCCTACAATGCTGCCCGCTACGGCTACATTGACGATGTGATCGAGCCCCGCAACACCCGTTTCCGCGTAATCAGAGCTCTCCAGCAGCTTGCCACCAAGAAGGTGACAAATCCTGCCAAGAAGCATGGTAACATTCCTCTGTAATACACCCTTCCCAAGAGTTAAAATGAAAAAGAAACTGACCCTACTGCTTGTAGCCATGGTGGCATTCGCCACTGTGGCTTCAGCCCAGGGGCGTAGAGGACTCCGAATCAACGAAGTGATGGTGGTCAATGACTCCAGCGTAGTTGATGATTACGGACGTCATTCAGCTTGGATAGAGCTGTTCAACTCCACTTATGCCCCGTTAGAGATATCAAGCGTTTACCTCACCGTAAACCGCGACTCGACAAAAATGTATCCCGTACCTCTGGGCGACGTCAACACTGAGATACCCCCACGTCAGCACGTGATTTTCTGGGCCGACGGCGAACCCTCGAAAGGTACTTTCCACACAAGCTTCAAGCTTACTCCCGGCCAGGACAACTGGATAGGCATATATGACGCCGACGGCCTCACACTTATCGACGAAGTGCTGATTCCGGCCTCAATGCTTCCCAACACATCATACGCCCGCAAGATTGACGGCGTGAAATATGATGAGAATGACGCCGAGGCATGGGAAGTGCGCGACGGCTCCGGCAATAAATACATCACTCCCAGCAGCAACAACATCATCAAGGACACCAATAACAAGGTGGAGATGTTCAGCCAGCAGGACGAGGATGGTTTCGGCATGACTATCATGGCTATGGCAATCGTGTTCTCAGCACTGCTGCTCCTCTGCCTCTGCTTCTACGCCATCAGCAAGATAGGCGCGAGCGTCAACCGCCGCAACAAGGAACGCAGCCACGGCATTGATCCAAGCGAAGCCGCTGTAGCCGGACGTCCCGAACATGACACCGGTGAGGAAATCGCCGCTATCGTAATGGCCCTGCATGAACATCTTGACACCCATGACCAGGAAAGCACCATCCTTACCATCAACAAGGTTAAGCGTGCTTACTCACCCTGGAGCTCCAAGATATACAGCCTGCGCGAAACCCCGCGTCACTAATCCTGATGCAAATCGCTTAAACATCAATAATGTATATATAATTTTCTGAAATCAAAATGAAAGAATATAAATATAAAATCAACGGCAACACTTACAAGGTGGCCATTGGTGACATTGACAACAACATAGCTCAGGTGGAAGTGAACGGTATCCCCTACAAGGTGGAACTCGAAGCCGGCAAGAAACCTGTCACAATAGTTAACGCTCCCCGCCCCTCAGCTGCTCCCCGCACTCAGACAGGCGCTAAAGTAATATCAAGCCCCGCAGCTACATCGACCGGTGGATTCGCAGTAAAGGCTCCCCTCCCCGGAACCGTACTGTCAATTCCCGTGAAAGTGGGCGATGTAGTCAAAGCCGCTGACACTGTAGTGATTCTTGAGGCTATGAAAATGGAGAACGCCATTCATGCCGGCCGTGACGGTAAAGTGGCAGCAGTCAATGTCAACGCCGGCGATGCCGTGCTTGAAGGCGCAGCTCTCATCACCCTCGAATAATTACGGTTGAACCAACTAATTTATTGACCTTAAAGACTGTCCAAAAATATGCAGTTTAGTGATTTTATAATGCAAAACCTGTCGGAGTTCTGGCATCTCACCGGATTCTACAACGCCACATGGCAGCACTTTGTCATGCTTGCCGTAGGCTTGTTCTTTATCTGGCTCGCCATCAAAAAGGACTTCGAACCGATGCTGCTCGTACCCATAGGGTTCGGTATGCTTATCGGCAATATCCCGTTCAATACCGAAGCCGGTCTTGAAATCGGCATTTATGAAGAGGGCTCCGTGCTCAATATCCTTTACAATGGTGTAAGCGCAGGATGGTATCCCCCGCTTATATTCCTCGGAATCGGCGCCATGACTGACTTCTCAGCCCTGATAGCCAACCCGAAACTGATGCTAATCGGTGCTGCCGCCCAGTTCGGTATATTCGGTGCCTACATGGTGGCGCTGCTGCTTGGCTTCGCTCCCGACCAGGCCGGTGCCATAGCTATCATCGGTGGTGCCGACGGTCCTACCGCCATCTTCCTTTCATCGAAGTTAGCTCCCAACCTTATGGGCGCCATAGCCGTGTCAGCCTACTCTTACATGGCTCTTGTACCGGTGATCCAGCCCCCGTTGATGCGCCTCTTCACCACCAAGAAAGAGCGTCTGATAAAGATGAAACCGGCCCGTGCCGTGTCACAGAACGAAAAGATTATCTTCCCGATAGTAGGTATGCTGCTGACTTGCTTCGTAGTACCGTCAGGCCTGCCGCTGCTCGGCATGCTCTTCTTCGGCAATCTGCTTCGTGAATGCGGCGTATGCACACGTCTTGCCAAGACTGCAAGCAACGCTCTCACTGACATTGTCACCATTCTTCTCGGCATGACTGTGGGTGCATCAACCCAGGCTTCTGAATTCCTGACAGCTGAAACCATCGGCATCTTCGCTCTTGGATTCATGGCGTTCATCATCGCATCATCGTCAGGTGTACTCTTTGTGAAGCTGTTCAACCTGATTCTTCCCAAATCGAAGAAAATCAATCCGCTTATCGGTAACGCAGGTGTATCAGCCGTGCCTATGTCAGCACGTATCTCCAACAACCTCGGTCTGGAGTATGATCCGTCAAACTATCTGCTCATGCATGCCATGGGTCCGAACGTTGCAGGTGTCATCGGTTCAGCAGTAGCTGCCGGTGTGCTGCTCGGATTCCTTGCCTGATAGGATATTAGAATTAATACACGGCCAAGCACCTTTTTAAAAGGTGATGGCCGTGTGTTATTTTCAGAACAATCAGAGGCCGGAATACGTTATAATTACGGAAAGCATCGGAAAAGTATCCTTAAGGGAACCGCTACTGATGGCGACCGCCAATAATTAACCGACATTACTGAATCCTGCGCATTAAGCAGGTAATCATTATCATCTCAGTCACTGATTATGCTTACTAAAGAAGTCATAAATTCATTATATCGGAAGTTTGACAAGCGCCCCTCAAGCCCTGACGAACTTGATATAGCTCTGCTGTTCGAGCATCTGCTTGACTCGCATTACGTAGCTATTGACGATGAAGCGAACCTGATATTGGGAAGTGTTCCTGAGGACTCTCCTTTCCACAGCATCCCATTGGCCAATATCCACGCCATTGTGGAGCTCGCCGATGAAATAGTGATAGTGCTTCATTCATCGCTGATCATATTGGATAAGGATGACTCCAAAGTGCATATACATATCAACAACCCTGCAGCTACAGTAGGTGAACGACTGACATCGCTCTTCAGCCGCCTTCGCAACTGAAGCGGATCATGCAATAGAACAGGATAACGGATTGTTCAACTCATAAATCCCGCCGAGGCTTCATCTCAAGCCGACGCGGGATTATTTTTTTCGGAAGCGGTACAGTATGTAATCCAGCGCATCGCGCTGAATCTTTGAACGCAGCACCCAATTGACAAGCATATACAATCCAGCACCCGCACTACCTTGCGCCAGACATAGGAGCCACGGATTGTCAATGCAGCCCGACAGCATCCATACGCCGGAACATATCAAAAGGCTCTCCACTAAATATGGCAACAGATCTGTAAGATACTCCGCCCAGCTGCGTTTTGAAAGCGAAGCCGCTATAAATAGAGTGACAATCCATGAAACAACTGAGGCTACAAGCTGCCCCATGACAAATATGGTCAGCCCATAGTTAGGATTACCGGGGAGTTCGAGCGCCATATAAGGAAGAGTCAGAATGATGGCCAGTATTGCAGTGCCGTCACGGAGAAACTCTGTATACAGCATCAGTTTGGCACGTCCGAGCGCCACTATATAATTATTGTACAGAGCTCCGAGCACTGTAAATATGCCACGCAGCAACAGCAACTGGAACAGCGGCACGGCACCATCCCATTTTGTACCGAAAAGAGCATGAAATATTGGGAGAGCCATGACCGTCAGCAGCCCCATAGCCGGAAACAGCAGATAAGCCGTAAGGCGGTTCATCTTGGCCGTTGACGAAGCGAAGCGCACAGGATTGTCCTGATACTGCGACAGCACCGGCAGAAACGAGGAGGTGAACACCGCCGAGAGGGAAGCTATGGGCATCTTGCTCCACTTATCGGCCTGGGTGTAATAGCCCAGCGACACAAGTCCGTTGCGGAATCCGATAAGAAACTGATAGATATTCTGAAACAGCACATTCAGGAATGCCGATCCCATTATGCCTGCCCCTACACGGGCTATACTCCTCAGTGAATCCATGCTGAACACCATTGACGGGCGCCAGTGAGTGGAACACCATAATATAAGGCTACGCACGGCAGCCATGGTGATAGTCTGCCATACTATGGCCCATGCCCCGGCTCCATGCAATGCCGACGCGATACCTACCACTGCCCCGGCAAAAAGGCCCATGGAATTGGACACCGCTACCATACGGACCTCCATAAGCTTCATAAGCCTGTTGGCCTGCACTATCGACGACGCATTCAGCACCAGAGCCACAAACATGACCCGCGTAAGCGGAATAAGACGGGCATCATCCTCAAAGCACATAGCCACGAGAGGCGCCCCAACAAACATGACCGCATAGATCACTACCGCCACAAGCAGATTGAACCACAGGACTGTACTATAGTCACTATCCGTAGGGTTCTTTTTCTGAACAAGGGCATAGGAGAAGCCGCTGTCAACGATAAGCGTTGCGAAGCTCTGGAACACCATGACAGCACCTGCCAAACCGAAGTCAGTCTTTGACAGGGTATTGGCAAGTACTATTCCGGTAACCAGATACAGAAGCTGGGTACCGAACTTATCTATGACATTCCACTTCAAGGTGCGGGCCACCTTGAGCTTCATGTCGTCACGAACTATGTTATTGCTTTCGCCGGATTCCACGGTTTAGAGGGCGTCAAAAGGCTTTGTCTTGATCTTCACAGCCTTATCCTTCACCACCGGACGACCCTTGTATGTGATATTACCTGTACCCATGCCGCTCACATTGAGCTGCTCAGTGGCATTGCACTGGATCCAGCCTGTGCCCCACAGCTTTGCGGTGACATCAGCGGCCTCAAGTCCATAGGCGTCAATGCGGCCTACGCCTGTAAGTGAAAGCTTGACGCTTTCGCTTTTGCCGCTCACGGCTATCACCCCCTTGCCTGTGGCAAGAGTGAATTCAGAACGGGCTGCCGTCACACCATTTACCACCAGACGACCGTTGCCAACAAGCTTACCCTGAAATTTAGGGCCTGGAGCGGAAGTTACAACCGTAAGAGTCGAATCACCGTCATTCTCCACCTTGGTAAGATATGTGGAGTAGACACGGACAGTAGGCAGGTTTTCATATTTATTGTCGCGTATGGCAAGCTTTACCTCAAGCTTACCCTTTCCGTTGGCTTCGAATATTATGGCGTCAGCCATGGCACGCGTACTTTCAAATTTCACCTTACCCGCCTGGGAAGGATCACAGAAATACTCCACATTAATTCCATCAACTACCTTCAGCTCGTTGAATTCCTTGACATCGAGCGAAAAGGATTCATATCCTGAGTTCTGTGCAAAGCTCACCATAGGAAGCAGAAAGGATAGCACTGCTAATAAGTTTCTCATAATCATAAACAATTGAATCAGTTATCATTATCGGCAAGAGCCGGTAGTATTTCGGTTTCTACTTTTGTAAGTATGGCATCAAGTTCGTCAAACGACTCGGCGCGGAGCATGGCTATGCGTGTATCGCGGAAGTGGGGAATGCCCTTGAAAAGCGGCGAAGCGGCCAGATGCCGGCGGATATGCAGAATGCCCCGGTATTCATCAATCCGGTCAATACTTTCACGAATCTGGCGGCGTATGATCTGAAACTTTTCTGCTACGGTAGGCTCTTCGGACTCAACTCCTGCGGCGGCAGCTTTCAGCGAACGGAATATCCATGGAGCGCCTATGGATCCGCGTCCTACCATCACTCCATCCACCCCATAGCGGTCAAACGCTTCACGGACCTGTTCGGGAGTGGTTATATCGCCATTGCCTATCACCGGAATCTGCAACCGTGGATTCTCCTTGACTCGCGCTATCACGCTCCAGTCAGCACTTCCTGTATACATCTGCGAACGTGTGCGCCCATGCACTGTCAATGCCACTATACCGCAGTCCTGCAACTGCTCGGCAAGCTCCGGTATTATTATCGAATTGCAGTCCCATCCCAGGCGGGTCTTGACAGTGACGGGAATATTCACCGCACGGACCACAGCGCGTGTGATCTCAAGCATTTTCGGGATGTCGCGCAGCATACCAGCACCGGCGCCTTTGCCGGCCACTTTCTTCACCGGACAACCGAAATTTATGTCCAGCAGATCCGGATGAGCCGCCTCCACTATCTTAGCCGCCTCGACCATTGACTCTGTGTCGCGTCCATAGATCTGAATGGCTGTAGGACGTTCAGCATCATCAATGCTCAGTTTTCTGGTGGTGGCCGCGATATTACGGATCAGGGCATCGGCCGACACGAATTCCGTGTACACCATATCAGCCCCCTGCTCCTTACACAGAAGGCGAAATGAACGGTCAGTGACATCCTCCATGGGAGCAAGCATCACAGGCCTAGGACCAAGCTCAATATTCCCTATTTTCATATGGAAGTAAAATTACTATTTTTTTATCAATCGTAGTACCGGCTTATGTTTTTTTAGCCAATATTACAGCTTATCAGCCCAATGTCAATGCTGACATCCACTGTGGAGCAATCCTTTCTGCCGCAGCGCGAAGTTCAGCCGCAGTAACGGATTCTATGGCCTCGACAAGTTCACGGTCAGTGGCCACATGATTGCGGTAAAGCATGGAACGGCCTATACCCAATGCCCTGTTCTCCTTATTCTCCGAGGCCACTGTCAGCTGCCCCACATACTGACGTCGTGCCGCCGCAAGAGCCCTGTCTGAGAGAGGCCTGTCAGCCAGGCGATTCACCACATTGCTTACCAGCCGACGGCAACGCTCCGTATCATCCGGATCACATCCGAAATAAATGCTGAACAGTCCGCAGTCAGTGTACAGTGCCGTCGAGGCCTCAACTGTGTACACCAATCCCCGACGCTCGCGCAACTCAACATTCAGCAGCGAGTTCATGCCCGGGCCACCTATGATATTGGTAAGCAAAGCCATGGCATAACGGTCATGGCTGAACATCGAACCTATGCGGGCACCCAACACCGTATGTGCCTGATGGGTATTGATATGCCGTGTATGGCAGAACTGCGCCACCTGCGCAGGTTTGCAGCGATTCTGGACCATATCCGGATGATGCAATACGCCAAAATACCTCTCCGCACGCCTGAAAAAAGCATCAGCGGAATCTGAGCCACTAAAAAACAGCACCATGCGTCCCGGAGTATAACGTCCGGTCAGATAGCGCCTGCATATACCGGAGTCAAATGTACGTAGGGTATCCAGATTGCCGAGAATATTATGCCCCAGCGGACTGCCGGCGAAAATCAGGTCATCGAAGTCATCGACTACCGCTTCGGAGGGGATATCCAGATATGAATTGATTTCATCTGCCACCACCTCACGCTCACGGTCGATCTCAGCTTGCGGAAATTGCGAATAAGCCACCAGGTCGGCAATAAGTTCCATGCCGCGGTCAAGATACCCGGCCGGAAATATGGAATAGACTGCTGTGGTTTCCTTTGTGGTATAGGCGTTCAGTTCGCCCCCTATGGATTCCATGCGGTTTATTATGTGCCACGATTTCCGCTTGCTGGTGCCCTTGAATATGGTGTGCTCCACAAAGTGGGCCAATCCCTCCTCACCCGGCGCTTCATCGCGGCTACCGGCATCGACCATCAGGCCGAGATATCCGGCCCGGCCTGCCGTAGAGCAGTGGACGCAGCGCAGTCCGTTGGACAACACATGACTTCTAACTGATTCAGCCATAGATTAAACACTCTCCCCATACCTTAAGGTATAAGGAGAGTGAGCTAATGATATTATTAAATGCAGATAGTATTACTGACGGCCAGAAACCTCCATGGCACGGTCGATTTTGCTGACAAGACCCTGGAGCACCTTGCCCGGGCCGAGTTCAACGAACTCAGTAGCGCCATCGGCAATCATGTTCTTCACTGTCTGTGTCCAGCGCACGGGAGCTGTAAGCTGGGCCACGAGGTTGGCCTTGATTTCAGCAGGGTCAGTGTGGGGCTTGGCATCAACATTCTGATAAACCGGGCAGCAGGGAACTGACACTGTGGTACGTTCGATAGCTTCAGCCAGTTCAGCACGGGCAGGCTCCATGCAAGGTGAATGGAAAGCACCGCCCACCTTGAGCTTGAGAGCACGCTTGGCACCGGCGGCAAGAAGCTTCTCACATGCGGCGTCGATAGCCTCAACCTCACCTGATATTACAATCTGACCGGGGCAGTTGTAATTGGCGCATACAACCACGCCGTCAATTTCAGAGCAGATTGACTCAACTGTCTCATCGGGGAGAGCGAGTACGGCAGCCATGGTTGAGGGCTTCAGTTCACATGCCTTCTGCATGGCCTGTGCACGGGCTGACACCAGACGGAGGCCATCCTCAAAAGTGAGGGCTCCGGCAGCAACAAGTGCTGAGAACTCACCGAGTGAGTGACCGGCCACCATATCAGGATTGAATTCCTCGCCCATAGTCTTGGCAAGAATCACAGAGTGAAGGAAAATGGCAGGCTGTGTAACCTTAGTCTGCTTGAGGTCCTCATCTGTTCCTTCAAACATAAGGTCAGTGATACGGAAACCAAGTATTTCATTGGCTTTCTCAAACATTTCACGAGCCACCTCGCTATTTTCATACAGGTCCTTACCCATTCCTACGAACTGGGCGCCCTGACCGGGAAATACAAATGCTTTCATTATAAAGTGATAATAATTTGTAAAAGTGAGTGCAAATTTACTATTTTTACTTCACATTTCGTTACCTTTACGCTCAAAATCAACACTAATAGATACTTCTACATATATGATACCTGCATTTATGGGACTCGGCACACCGGAAATAATAGTGATTGCACTTGCTATCCTGCTGCTCTTTGGCGGCCGCAAGATTCCTGAACTGATGCGCGGTCTGGGTAAGGGCGTCCGTTCATTCCGCGAAGGCATGAACGATATTTCAAGCGAAATCAACAAAGCTGACTCCGACAACCGGGATAAGGAATGAGCTCCGCACCGCATAGCGGCACATCACAGAAAGGCGACATGACCTTCTGGGAGCATATTAACGCTCTTCGTGGCGTGCTCATAAAATCGCTCCTGTCGGTGGGCATCCTCTGGTTGGTATTTCTCTCCGTGATGCCCCGTATATTCGACAGCATCATTCTGGCACCGTGCAGAGCGGATTTCCCTACCTACAGATTGCTTGAATCGTTAAGCCGCTATTTCTCAATTCCGGGCATAGATGCGTCTGAAGGATTCAATGTGAATCTTATCAACATTCAGCTTGCCTCACAGTTTTTCATCCATATATCCTCGGCCTTCTGGCTGGCACTCACGGTAGCCACGCCTGTCATTCTTTTCCATATATGGCAGTTTGTGGCTCCGGCGCTATACGACCATGAACGCAGAGCCGCCTCACGGGCGTTTATATCCGGTACACTGCTGTTTTTCATCGGGGCAGCAACAGGGTATTACATCGTGTTTCCGCTTACACTCCGCTTTCTGGCCGGATATCAGATGAGTCCGTTGATACCCAACCAGATTTCGCTGGATTCATACATGGATAATTTCACCATGCTTATATTGATGATGGGGCTGGTGTTTGAGCTGCCTATCGTGGCATGGATGCTTGGACGATTAGGCATTCTCAGCCGCTCGCTGTTCATCCGCTACCGCCGGCACGCTATTGTGGCGATGCTGATTGTCGCAGCCATAATAACACCCACGGGCGATCCGTTCACCCTCATGGTGGTGTTCATCCCGGTATATCTGCTGTGGGAAGCCGGCGCTCTTCTTGTGCCGCGCGAGGCAAATGAAGTTCAGTCGGCGCAGTCGCAACAGTCATAATGTGCGTAGTGACTGCCCGAATGGCATATATGCAGCGACCCGTCCACTATTATATGCCGGTTAGCCATTGAGGCTATGGTGGTCATTTCGTGCGATACGAGTATTATGGTGGTATGCCCGGCCAATTGCTCCATCATATCATAGATGTGACGCTCAAAGCGCTTATCCACATAGCTGAGAGGCTCGTCAAGCACAAGTACCGACGGCTCCGATATCAGGGCCCGCCCCAGCAAAGTCCTCTGCAGCTGTCCTCCTGATATCTCTCCGAGTCCATTATCGCCATGCTTCTCAAGCCCCATAAGTTTGAGCATTTCCTCCACTTTGCCAGATTTGACGTCCTTTGACAATCCTTTGACGGACATCAGACCCGATGCAATCACCTGACGCACGGTAATAGGGAAGTGGGAGTCAATCTTATTCTTCTGCGGGAGATAACCGATGGAAAGATGCCTGACCTCAGCACCTGACGGGTCAAAATAACGGACACTCCCGGATGTGGGACGAAGCAGCTTAAGGATAATGCGCAACAGTGTGGTTTTTCCACCTCCGTTTGGGCCGGTTATCGCCACAAAATCGCCTTTATTTATAGACAGATCAACATCAGAGAGCACACTGCGCCTGTCCCATTTCATACTCACTCCGGTGAGTTGTATTATAGTACCGTTATTTTCCATATCAGTTTGAAGCCAGTTCACGGGCCATCTTAATCATTTCGTCAGTCCATTCGTAGGAGAGCAGATTCACTGTCACACCTCTTGTCCCTGTCTGCCGGGCAAGCAGTTCAGAGCGTCCCCCGTCATATTCCGGCTGAATAAACAGCACCTGCGCCCCTGAAGCGCGGGCCATATCTATCTTTTCGCGGAGCGATGCGGCCGACAATTCCTTGCTTTCCTCCCCGACAGCTATCTGACGAAGCCCGTAGTCACGCGCGAAATAGCTCAGCGAGGGGTGCCAGACCATGAATGAACGTCCGCTCACCGGCTTCAGCACATCGCGCAGTTCAGCATCAACAGAGTCAAGCCTTGCTACAAGCGAATCATAACGCGATTTATAGTACTCTGTTCCTTCAGGGTCGATACGCTGTACGGCGGCAAGCATATTCGCAGCCATTATACGCGCGTTGGTCAGCGAGCTCCATGTGTGAGGGTCATAGAATTCATGCGCTCCATGACTATGCCCGTGGGCATGTCCGTGCGGTTCGTCACAACCATCCTCAACACCAATAAAGTCAATTCCCTCGGTAGTGTCCACCACATCAATCCCCTGACCGGCATCTGACAGCCGGCCTATCAGGGCATCCTCAAATGCTCCTGCACCCACCTTAAAATACAAGCGGCTACCCTCAACCTTCCGCAGCACCGACATGGACGGATCATAATTTTCAGGATCAGCACCTTTTCCCATCACCGTGACAACATCCATCCTATCGCCCACAATACTTTCAAGCAGATAGCGCTGCGGCTCGATGCTGACAGCCACAACAGGTTTGCCCCCCGCATCCTTACGGGCTCCGGAACAAGCCGTCAGCAGCAGGCATAATATTATAGCCGGATATAGTTTATTCTTTAACATTATAGACTTCTTTATGCAGTGTGGATGCCACTCTATCAAGGTCAGGCACCTGTCCGCAAGTCATCAGCATAAGTTCAACGGAAGGCAATCCTTCGGAATATGGAGGCTGCACATACGCATATTCTTCACATGCACGGAAGCCGCAACGCTTATAAAACGCTATCCGGCGACGGGCCATCTCACCGGTAGCTACCGGTTCCACTTCAAGGACCAGTCCCGGCGCGGCATCAGTAATCATGCCGAGCACCCGGGCTCCTATGCCTTGCCCACGTAAACAGCCGTCGACTGCAAAATGTTCAACATAGTCAAAGCCATCAAAATGCCAGCATGTTATCATTCCGACAGGGCGTTCATGTATATATATGCATATGAATTCCAGTGGCGATGACGCCGACACACCTTTATTTATCAGATCGGTCCATTCACGGCGCTCCTCCGGCGGAAAGGATGATTCGTAAAGCTTCTTTATCCGTCCGGGACACTCTTTTGCGTGGCGAAGTGTACGCAATGATATTTTAGCCCCACGGCGCAAAATGACATTAACCAACGGCCGGAGGATGAGCGGCAGCAGGACCGCCCCGGCCATATCTGCAAGCAGATCCATCCAGTCGCCACTCCGGCCGGCGTGCATCAGATCCTGAAGAACCTCAACCACGCCTCCGGCTACAGTAGATAGCAACGCTGCAGGAATCAGTAATGACAGAGGCGCCTTGGCAAGAAAGCGGCGGCGGGATTCATCCCACCATAATATCACTGCAAGAGTTCCAAACATCAGAAAATGCACCACCTTATCCGCTCCAGGGAACAGCGGCACATCCACCACCTTATCCGGTACAGGCAGAAGTGTCAGGCACAGGATGACTGCAAGAATAATCAGCGAGGGCACAAAATGGGGTAATCGCCCCACTAAACGGCCTATCTTTTCAAAAAATACCATAGAATGCAAAATTACCAAATTCCCATCATTCAAACAAATCAGACATGCAGGCCCCATATTTGCAAAATAATGTAAAAAATATAAGCCCGCATATTAATCATACCTGAAAAAAAAACGCTACCTTTGCACACTCAATGCGGGAGCGTCCGCATGATTAATGCTAATCATTATAAACCAATTAATTGTATCCGCAATGGATTTTTCATGGTTAACTAACCTTATTGGCCCCGGAAGCACTTCACTTGCCAGTACGTTGGTTCTCTACTCGTTCGTGATAGCGGCGGGTGTCTACCTCGGCAAGCTCAAGCTTGCAGGCGTATCACTGGGTGTGACGTTTGTGCTTTTCGTTGGAATTATCATGGGGCATTTCGGCTATGTGGTAAATGCCGAAGTTCTGAAATTTGTCCGTGAATTCGGTCTTATTCTGTTCATTTTCTCAATCGGTATTCAGGTGGGTCCCGGCTTCTTCGCATCCTTCAAGGAGGGTGGTGTAAGGCTCAATATGCTCGCCGTGATGGGCATAGCGCTCAACGTGCTTATTGTCCTTGCAATCTACTTCATCGAGGATGGCAAGACAAGCATTGAAGCACTTGTAGGCGTCATGTCAGGTGCTGTGACCAATACTCCCGGTCTGGCAGCCGCCCAGCAGACAGCCGACAATCCCGAGGCCATAAACACCATGGCCATGGGTTATGCCGCAGCCTATCCGCTCGGTGTGATCGGTATCATCGCCGCCATGTTCCTTATCAAAGCGCTGTTCCGCATCAATACCGCCGATGAAATCGCTGCACTTGAGAAGGAGAAAGAAAGCTCACAGCAGAAGCCGAGCATGATCACAGTGGAGGTACACAACGACCTTATCAACGGCCGTTCGCTCCGCCAACTGCATGACATCATACAGTGCGACTTCGTCATATCACGTATGATCGGCTCCGATGGCAAGATTGTCATACCGACCTCAGTAACAACCGTTCACCCCGGCGACAAGCTTTTTGTGGTAATATCATCACAGGATGTGGAGCGCTTCGAATCAGTGGTTGGTCCTGAGATCCAGATGGACTGGGATGCCGCCACTCCGAGTCAGGTAGTTAGCCGCCGCATAGTTATCACCAAGAGCGAATATAACGGTGTGGCACTCGGCTCACTCCGCCTTCACAATGCATATAACCTTAACCCCACACGCGTTAACCGTGCCGGCGTCGACCTGCTTGCATCGCCCAGCCTGCGCCTCCAGATGGGCGACCGTCTGACAGTGGTGGGCGACCTCGGCGACATTGACCGTCTTGCACAGAAGCTCGGCAACTCGATGAAGCGTCTTAACGAACCGAACCTTATCACCATATTCATCGGTATCCTGTTCGGTATCATCGTGGGTTCAATCAATGTAGGCTTCGGCATGAAGCTCGGACTTGCCGGCGGACCGCTGGTTGTAGCTATCCTGCTCAGCCGCTTCGGCTACAAGTTCAAGCTTGTCACCTACACATCATCGTCGGCCTCCCTGCTTATGCGTGAGCTCGGCATCTGCCTCTTCCTTGCCTCAGTGGGTATATCCTCTGGTGCAGGATTTGCAGAAACGGTGTTCAACACCACCGGTATGTGGTGGGTAATATGGGGCTTCATCATCACATTCGTACCTCTGGTAGTAGTTGGATGCATTGCCCGCGGTGTCTACAAAATCAATTTCCTGTCAATCATGGGTCTGTTCTCAGGCGGCTATACCGATCCCCCGGCCCTTGCCTATGCCAACGGCAGCACCGGCCATGACCAGCCTGCGGTAGCATACTCGACAGTCTATCCTCTGACTATGTTCCTGCGTGTGGTTGCCGCACAGGGCCTAATACTGGCACTGATGTCATAACCGCCTGGAAAAGGAAACGATATAATAAAAACAGACAGCATCTGTCAAGGCATAAAGCTGACAGATGCTGTCTGTTTTATATAGTATATCAAGAAGAAATCATACAAAACGGTTCACCATATCCTCCAGTTCGGAAGCGGGTTTCTCACCTTCGTCATGCCACACCTCCTGGCCGTCCTTGAACAAAGCCCATCCGGGGAATGCATCAATACCGCATGTCTTCATCTCCTGCGGATACTGCTCGCCATCAAGCTTCACGATATTTGCCCGTCCATCAAACAGGACCGCAAGATCGTCGACGATAGGCATCATGCGGTGGCAATGGGGACACCATGTGGCATAGAACATTATCAAAGTAGGCCTACTGCCATCAATCTTAGACTGTATGTTATTCATAGTGCGTCAAAGTTTATTTTGATATAAATTCA
Organism: uncultured Muribaculaceae bacterium; assembly: GCA_910586895.1. GTDB lineage: Bacteria > Bacteroidota > Bacteroidia > Bacteroidales > Muribaculaceae > Paramuribaculum. The sequence continues at coordinate 168,047 of CAJUIW010000003.1, forward strand.
TTTAACTTCTCCTCTAGTTGTGCTGCCTGATGCAAACCGTTGCCACGCCATACAGCTTCACCCTCCTTAAATATAAACAGGGTAGGAATTGACTGGACTCTGTAACGGGCCGACAACTCCGGATTGCGGTCGACATCGATTTTGATCACATTCACAGCATCGCCAAATTTGCTCTTTACCTGTTCCAGAATAGGTGCCTGCATTTTGCAAGGTCCACACCAAGTGGCGAAGAAGTCAACCAAAGTGGGCTTCTTATCTTTTATAAAATCATTAAATTCGCTCATTTTATTATTCTTTTTTTGTTATTGTTCCATTTATCGGCTGCAGTGTCAATCACAGGCCGTCATTCACATAACAATTGCCACAGGGTAAAGTTTAAGAGCCAGTCCCATAATATTCATTAACGCTGAGGTCGCATATCGCGGAATGATTTTTGAGTTGACGCGAGGGAGCAATGCGGTGGCATTGTGACCGAGCGGCAGTTCGAAAGGCATCCACGAGATGTGATATGGAGTTTATATTATTTCATTAAGTAACTGACTGCCTCAGTATTAACGAATATTATGGAACAGGCTCTTAAAAATATTTGCCGATATTGTCGCGAATATCTAACTTTGTGGAGCTAAAAATTGACCCTGACTTTTTTTTATGCCATATATCAATCTCAAAGGCATGGGTGTGGCTCTTATCACCCCATTTCGCCAGGACAAGACAATTGACTTCGAGGCCCTCGGGCGTTTACTTGAATATCAAATAGAAAGCGGCATTGACTATCTTGTGGTGCTCGGTACCACTGCCGAAACAGCCACGCTGTCCGATGATGAACGCCGGCAGGTGAAAGAATTCGTAAAAGAAACTGTTGCCGGACGCGTACCTCTGGTGCTTGGATGCGGAGGTAACAATACCGCAGCTCTGGTACATGAACTTCAGAACTCCGATCTGTCAGGGTTCAGCGCCATACTAAGCGTAGTGCCCTTCTACAACAAACCGTCGCAGGAAGGTATCTATCAGCACTACAGCGCCATAGCCAAGGCATCGCCCGTACCGGTAGTGCTTTACAATGTGCCGGGACGAACCGGCGTGAACATGACTGCCGAAACCACACTCCGTCTTGCCCGCGAGCACTCCAACATCATAGCCATCAAAGAGGCATCAGGCATAATGAGTCAGGTAGATGACATCATAAAGCACAAAAGCCCTGACTTCATGGTCATATCCGGCGACGACGGCATTACATTCCCCCTTATCACACTCGGAGCTGTAGGTGTGATATCCGTGATAGGCAATGCTTTTCCACGCGAATTCTCACGCATGGTACGGCTCGCTCTGTCAGGCGATTACGACTCAGCCCGCACTATCCATCACCGGTTTGCCGACCTTTTCAACCTGCTGTTTGTTGACGGCAACCCCGCCGGCGTGAAGTGCCTGCTCCACGACATGGGCTTTATTGACAATGAATTGCGTCTGCCTCTTGTACCGACACGCCTCACCACTCATGAAAAAATACGTCAGGTGCTTGAACGGTTACAATAATTAAAATAAATTCATTATCTTTGCAGCGCAAAGCAATATCAGGTCCGGTAGCTCAGCTGGATAGAGCATCTGCCTTCTAAGCAGACGGTCACGCGTTCGAATCGCGTCCGGATCACACCCCCACAACCTGCGAAGGCGAGAATATCATTTTCTCGCCTTATTTTGTTATATTTTAAAATCTCTCTGATATGACACAGATAACATTAACAATCAGCGATCCTAAAGATGCTACTTTAATTAAAAAGCTTCTTGCCAAGTTTGATAGCGTGACAATAACTAAAACCGAGCGCAAGCGTAAGACAGGCCTTGATGAAGCACTCGAAGATGTTGCGGTCGGACGAGTAACTACATATAATTCCGTGGACGAAATGTTTGAAAAACTTGGTATTGAATTATGAAATACATAATCCGAAATACCAAAAGATTTGACAAGGATCTTAAGCGATGTGCCAAAAGAGGATTTCCTATGAGGCATATTGCGGAAGCTATGCACATCCTTTCTGAAACAGGCACACTCCCACCGAAATATCGTCCACACAAGCTTGTGGGAATGCCACATCAGCGGCCCTAATAGCGATTGGCTGATGGTGTGGGATCAAAACGACAATGAGCTTACTCTACTGATGCTCCGCACCGGTTCGCATTCTGATTTGTTTTAGACAATATACTAATAGCCAGCGTTTTACCTCCAAATAGATTCATACCTCAACCTGTGAAGTCGAGAGAATAGCATCTCCCGCCTTCATTTGTTATAATTTTTATCATGAAGCCGGCTACAAATAACTATATTCATAAAATTGTTGCTTATCTCAAGGAGCAGCCTGTGCTTCGCGCATGGCTGTTCGGATCTTATTCCCGTGGTGAACGAAAATACATCTGAAAAGCATTATTCGTCCGTCAATCAATCCGTAATATTAATAAAGTGTCAAGCTTTGCATAATTGGATTGTGTGGATTAACTTTGCAGAATGCTTTCAAAGGCGTATTGCTCCTCAGAAAGCGTTTCACTGATATGAGAATCATCACCTCGCGTTATATCATACTGTTAGCTGCCTGTCTTTTATTGTGGTCGTGCAGCACTACCCGTCATGTACCTGCCGGGAGTATGCTTCTTGACAATGTACATATAACAGTCGATGATACCTCCAAGGTGAAAAGCGCCGATCTGATCAACTATCTGCGCCAGACTCCGAACCACAAGGTGCTTGGATTCGCAAAGCTTCAGCTCGGCATGTACAATCTGTCAGGAAAGGACTCCACCAAATGGTATAACAAATGGATCCGCCGGCTCGGACAGCCACCTGTCATATACAACGATGAACTTACTGCGGCTTCACGCAAGCAACTCCGTCAGGCTCTTATCAACAAAGGGTATATGGGAGCTACAGTAGACGTGGACACCGTCATCAAATCGTCGGGCAAAAAAATCAATGTCAATTATAAGGTGCATCCCGGCTCACCCCACTATATATCATCGATAAGCTACGATATTCCTGATACGGCTATAGAGCGGCTTATCATGATTGACACCATGCGGATAGCCCTCAAGCCGGACGACCTCTTTGACCGCACAGCACTGGATGAAGAACGCGTACAGATTACCGAACGACTGCGCAACAGAGGTTATTATGCATTCACCAAGGAATACATAACCTTTTATGCCGACACTGCCGACGGCTCAAAAGGTGTTGACCTCACCCTTACCGTGAGGCCCCCGCGACGCCAAGGCGCTACGGCCAACTTGCCTGTCGACACAGCCCTGCTGCACTCCCCCTATAGAATAAACCGCGTGATGTTCGTCACCGATTCACGCTCAGGACTGAGCCCCGACCAGATGATACCGGCCGGAAGCGATACGGTAAGCTACCGCGACATACAGGTGGTATACGGGGATGACCGCTATCTGCGTCCATCGGCACTTGACGAAAAATGCTTTCTCAAGCCTGGCGACCTCTATCGTGCTCGAGATGTAGACCGCACATACGAAGCGCTTTCACAACTCGGCATAATCAAGTCAATAAATATTGAGATGGTACCGACCGGCGAAGTTGACGGCCACAAATATCTTGATGCCTACATATTCATAACCCGCAATAAAAAGCAGAGCGTATCACTCGAACTTGAGGGGACCAACTCGGAAGGCGATCTGGGCTTCGGTGTCGGGCTCGCCTACTCACACCGTGATGTCGGCCGGCGCTCAAATCTGTTCAATGCCAAGTTCCGAACGAGCTACGAAAGCCTGTCAGGCAATCTGTCAGGCCTCATCAATGACCGGTATACGGAATATGCTACCGAGGTTGGATTCACATTCCCGAAATTTCTGTTCCCCTTCCTGCGCCGGTCATTCACACAGCGCGTGAAAGCCGTGACTGAAGTGGCTGCCTCGTTTAACTATCAGGAACGTCCCGAGTATACCCGAATCATAGCCGGTGCGGCATGGAAATACAAATGGACCGCCCGCAACGGCAACGAACGACGCACATTTGACCTGCTCGACATCAACTATGTGTATCTCCCCGAGAGCACCAATGACTTCATTGACCAGATAGCCCCGTCGAACCCCCTGCTACGCTACAGCTATGAGGACCATTTCATAATGCGTATGGGCTACACATTCTATCGCACAAACAAACGCATTGCCTCAATAGCCGATTCGCGCCGATACACTGTGCAGCGCTACATCTACTCGCTCCGCGCAGCAGCCGAGACAGCCGGCAATCTTCTGTATGCCATATCATCGCTATCCGGACAGAAACGCCACGACGATGCCTACAGCGTGTTCGGCATACGCTACGCCCAGTATGCCAAGGTGGATGTCGACTACTCCCTGATGCGCAACTTCAACTCACGCCATTCTCTTGGCTTTCATGTAGGAGCTGGCATAGGAGTTCCTTACGGCAACTCCCGTGTTCTTCCTTTCGAAAAGCGCTTCTACGCCGGAGGTGCCAACGGAGTCCGTGGATGGGGTGTGCGCACGCTCGGTCCGGGCGCATTTGACTCACGCAACAATGTTACGGACTTCATAAACCAGTGCGGCGACATTCGTCTGGATCTGAATGCCGAATATCGTGTAAAGCTGTTCTGGGTATTTGAAGGAGCTTTGTTTGTCGATGCAGGCAATATCTGGACTATACATAATTACGAAAACCAGCCCGGCGGTATGTTCCACTTCTCAACATTCTGGAAACAGATAGCAGTGGCTTACGGTGCCGGCCTGCGTCTTGACTTCACATACTTCCTTCTGCGCTTCGACCTTGGAGTCAAAGCCTACAATCCGGCGGCCAATCAGGAACGCTGGCCCATAATACACCCACGCTGGGGACGCGATACCGCGTTCCACTTCTCTGTGGGATACCCCTTCTGATTTTTTCACGAAATACAACAAAAATCTTATTCGCATGCTGATAATATTTGATCTTGACGGGACTCTGCTTAACACCATAGCCGACCTTGCAGCCGCCACAAACTATGCGCTCGAGCAGTGCGGCTATCCCACCCATTCGCCCGAGGCATATCCCTACTTTGTAGGCAACGGCGTGACCAAGCTACTTGAGCGTGTGCTCCCTGAAGATATGCGCATACAGACAAATATCGACCGCATGCGCCGCCACTTCACTGAGTACTATGAGGTACACATGACTGACTTGACCACACCATATCCCGGCATCATGGACCTGCTCACAAAAGCCCGTGAGCGCGGCTACGATGTGGCTGTGGCTTCCAATAAATATCAGGCGGCCGTGACACGCCTCATAGAAGACTTCTTCCCGGATATAAAATGGGCCGCTGTAGAGGGTCAGAAAGAGGGTGTGCCCGTCAAACCGGATCCTTCGATAGTGTTCAGCATCCTCTCTGCTTGTCCTACGCCTAAAACCAAAGTCCTGTACGTTGGCGACTCAGGTGTGGATATGGTCACTGCCCGCCGTGCTGGAGTGGAATCGGCCGGAGTGACGTGGGGATTCCGCCCGGTAAAAGAACTTCAGGAAAATTTGGCCGACAACATTGTCAGCAATCCGGAGGAAATCCTGGCCATTGCTGACCGCATGGCTGCTGAATAGCCCAGCCTTATCAACATACAGAAAGTCCCGCTTCTCCGGATTCGGTGAAGCGGGACTTCCGTTAATGATATATCAAAGCCTCTATCAGCGGCCTGTATATGAATGGGGCGAGAGAGCGCGGAGCTCATTCTTGACATCCTCGCTCACAGCAAGAGTGTCGATAAACTCAGCTATGCTCTCAGCTGTAACCTTCGCATTTGTGCGGGTGAGCTGCTTGAGAGTTTCATACGGATGGGGATACCCCTCACGGCGCAGGATTGTCTGAATACCTTCAGCCACCACATTCCACATAGCGTCCAGATCGCGATTGATAGCCTCCTCGTTAAGTATAAGCTTGCCGAGTCCCTTCAGAGTGCTTGCAAGCGCTATCATGGTGTGACCTACGGGAACACCTACATTACGTAGCACCGTTGAGTCAGTGAGGTCGCGCTGCAGACGTGACACGGGCAGCTTGCCGGCCATAAAGGACAGAACGGCATTGGCTATGCCGAGGTTGCCCTCCGAGTTCTCAAAATCGATAGGATTAACCTTATGGGGCATGGCCGATGACCCTACCTCACCCTCCTTGATACGCTGCTTGAAGTACTCCATGGATATGTACTGCCATATGTCGCGGTCAAGGTCAATGATGATGGTATTGATACGGCGCAGTCCGTCAAAAAGGGCGCCCATATTGTCGTAGTTGGATATCTGTGTGGTGTACTCCTCACGCTCGATGCCCAGATTCTCCTGAAGGAAACGTGCTGCGAATCCGCGCCAGTCAATGGCAGGGTAAGCCACGCTGTGGGCATTGAAATTGCCGGTGGCGCCACCGAACTTACCGCTTACAGGCACAGCCTTCAGAAGATCACGCTGCCGACGCAGACGATATACAAACACCATTATCTCCTTGCCCAGACGTGTAGGCGATGCAGGCTGTCCATGAGTCTTGGCAAGCATCGGTACTTCAGCCCATTCCTCGGCCATCGATGCAAGAGTGTCAATCAGGCGGTCAAGTTCAGGAAGATATACATCAGCGAGCGCCTCACGTATTGACATCGGCACTGCGGTATTGTTGATATCCTGCGAGGTAAGACCGAAATGGATGAATTCCTTGTACTGGGCCAGTCCCATTACATCGAATTTCTCCTTGATAAAATACTCCACCGCCTTGACGTCATGATTGGTCACACCTTCAATTTCCTTGATTCGGCGCGCATCGTCAAGCGAGAAATCACGGTAGATGTTGCGCAGAGGTTCGAAGTATGCTTCGCTGACACCTGCCAGCTGAGGCAACGGAATCCGGCAAAGAGCTATGAAATACTCTATCTCCACACGGACACGGTAACGTATGAGCGCATATTCCGAGAAATACACATCAAGAGGCTCGCATTTCGAGCGGTAGCGGCCATCCACTGGCGACACTGCTGTAAGCTGGTTTAATTGCATCGTTATAATAGTTTGTTATATGTTTCAGAATAAAACTGTCGAAGCCGAGGACACACATCCATACCTCGATTTGCAAAATTAATCAAATTTTTATGAACTTTCAGGCATACCTTTGTTATATAACTGAAAAATGATTACATTTGCAAGCGTTCAAGCCGGGTACCGGCTTATACAATAGCGATGTGGCACCGCGTGAAGTCATAAAAAACACCACCGGAAAACTATTTGTTAGGATTAATTATTAAAACACCATAAAAACGTAAAACGAACAAACGCCGAGAGGCTTTTTTTCACTTACTTCTTTTCAAGAATTATTAACGTGTTACCATCATGGACAGCAACGAGAAAAAAGGAAAACGACCCCGCATTGGCGAGAGCCGCGGCATGGCTCCGGATGTAAACAGCGAACAGGGCTCTTACACACCTTCAGCAGATTATCAGCAGAGTGACAAACCCACACGTGAGTACAGCTCAGGCTATCAACAGCGTTCTTACCAGCAACGCCCCTATCAGCAGCGCACTTACAACAACCGTTACAACAATCACTACAACAATGCATCTGACGGAGGCTATCGTCCACGCCAGCAGTATCAGGCTCCGGCTGACGCCAACGCCGAAGGGACTACAAGCGAAAGCTCTACCGAGCAGGCCACTGACGGCACCATGACACAGCGTCCATATCAGCCCCGCCAGTACCAGCAGCGCCCGTACAATAATAACCGTCAGGGTGGATACAACAACAACCGTCAAGGAGGGTATAACAACCGTCAGGGTGGATACAATAACCATCAGGGCTACAACAATAACCGTCAGGACGGCAACTATCAGCCCCGCTACAACAATCATAACAACAACGGCTACCGCCAGCAGTCAGAAGGAGGCATGGAAGGCGGCTACCGTCAGCGTCCCTACAACAACAACCGCCAGGGTGGATACAACAACAATCGCCAGGGCGGCTACAGCAATAACCGTCAGGGTGGATACAACAACAACCGTCAGGGCGGATACAACAACCGTCAGGGTGGCTTCAACAAAGGCCCGCGCCAGAACATGCGCCAGAATCAGTATGGTATGCCGCAGGGCGGAAAGAGCTTCGTTCCCCGTCCAAAACGCGTGGAATACGAAATGCCTATTCCTGATCCCAACGAACAGATCCGCCTGAACAAGTTCATGGCCAACGCCGGCATCTGCTCACGCCGCGAAGCCGACGAGTTCATCCAGCAGGGACTGGTGAAAGTCAACGGACAGGTAGTGACTGAACTCGGCACAAAGATTTCACACAATGACACTGTGGAATATGATGAAAAGGTAGTGACACTTGAAAACAAGTGCTACATCCTTCTCAACAAACCGAAGGACTGCGTCACCACTTCCGACGATCCCAACGGCCGCCTAACTGTGATGGATCTGGTGAAGAACGCATGTGACGAACGCATATATCCCGTAGGACGTCTGGACCGCAACACCACCGGTGTGCTCCTGCTCACCAACGACGGCGACCTCGCCTCTAAGCTAACACACCCCAAGTATGTGAAGAAAAAGATATATCATGTATGGACTGACAAGGATATCTCAGAAGACGACATGCAGCGCATAGCTGACGGAGTGGAACTGGAGGACGGCCCCATACATGCCGATGCCATAAGCTACGCTACCGAAACTGACCGCAATCAGGCCGGTATCGAAATCCATTCGGGCCGCAACCGTATAGTACGCCGCCTGTTTGAGAGCCTTGGCTATCATGTGACAAAACTTGACCGCGTATATTTTGCCGGCCTGACCAAAAAGAACCTTCCCCGCGGACGTTGGCGCTACCTCACTCAGGAAGAGGTCAACTTCCTCAAGATGGGTTCCTTTGAATAATCAACTGTAATTCGATGAAACGGACTAAAATAATCGACCTTTTCCGTCCTGAGATGATAGGACAGGAAGTAAGCGTGATGGGGTGGGTGCGTACCCGCCGAGGTAACAAACATGTTCAGTTCGTGGCGCTCAATGACGGCTCCACCATCAAGAATATCCAGATAGTGCTGGACATGTCAAAATTCTCTGACGAGGAACTCCGCCCCGTGACCACCGGTTCAAGCATACATGTTACCGGACGACTTGTTGAGTCAATGGGCAAAGGACAGACATGCGAGGTTCAGGCCGATACGCTTGAAGTATTCGGCACCGCCGATGTTGAGACTTATCCGCTGCAGAAGAAGGGTCACACCCTCGAATTCCTGCGCGAAAAAGCCCATCTGCGTCCCCGCACCAATACATTCGGAGCCGTGCTCCGCGTACGCAGCACACTGGCTTTTGCCATCCACAAGTTCTTCAACGAACGCGGATTCTTCTATCTCAACACTCCCCTCATCACCGCCAGCGACTGTGAGGGTGCAGGAGCGATGTTCCAGGTCACCACACTTGACCTCAACAACCTGCCTCACACAGAGGATGGTGCCGTGGACTTCTCAGCCGATTTCTTCGGCAAACCCACAGCGCTCACAGTGAGCGGACAGCTCGAAGGCGAGCTCGGAGCCACCGCCCTTGGTGCCATATACACCTTCGGTCCCACCTTCCGCGCTGAGAACTCCAACACTCCCCGCCATCTGTCCGAATTCTGGATGGTAGAACCGGAAGTTGCGTTCAACGACATATACGACAATATGGACCTCGCCGAGGACTTCATCAAATATTGTATCAACTATGCCCTTGAAAACTGCCGTGACGATATCGACTTCCTGGCACAGATGTATGACAAGGAGCTCGTTGACCGCCTGAAGTTTGTGGTAGAGAACGAATTCGTACGCCTCCCCTACACCGAAGGTGTGAAGATTCTTGAGGAATCGGGCAAGAAATTTGAATTCCCCGTTTACTGGGGTGCCGATCTTCAGAGCGAGCACGAACGCTTCCTCGTTGAAGAGCATTTCAAAAAACCGGTTATACTCACTGACTATCCCAAGGATATCAAGGCTTTCTACATGAAGCTCAACGACGACGGCCGCACCGTACGCGCCATGGACGTCCTGTTCCCCCACATCGGTGAAATCATTGGTGGATCAGAGCGTGAGGCCGACTACGACAAGCTGCTCGGACGTATCGAAGAACTGAATATCCCCATGAAGGATATGTGGTGGTATCTCGACACACGTCGCTACGGCACAGTGCCCCACTCAGGATTCGGCCTCGGATTCGAGCGTCTGGTACTGTTCGTGACCGGCATGACCAATATCCGCGATGTTATCCCCTTCCCCCGTACTCCCGGCAACGCTGAATTCTAAAACACCCGCACTATAGAACCGCAACCCGCTATCGGACATGATAGCGGGTTGCTTTTTTTACATCAAAGAGCCTCCAAGAAGCATTTGGGTGTTAGAGAAAATAGTTGTAACTTCGCGTTAACTTTTCATACTAACCCAATTACACTTCAGTAAAATGGCAACTTCATTGGTCAATACCGACTTCAACTTTCCCGGACAGACTCAGGTATATCACGGAAAAGTACGCGATGTTTACACCCTCTCTGACGACATTCTTGTAATGATAGCTACTGACCGTATCTCAGCCTTTGACGTGGTACTCCCCAAAGGAATACCCTACAAAGGGCAAGTGCTCAACCAGATAGCTACCTACTTCCTTGAATCGACCGCTGACATTGTGCCCAACTGGCGCCTCGCCACTCCCGACCCTATGGCTACCGTAGGACTCAAATGCGAAGGATTCCGTGTGGAAATGATTATCCGCGGCTACCTCACCGGAAGCGCATGGCGCGAATATCAGGCCGGATGCCGCGAGCTTTGCGGAGTGAAGTTGCCTGAAGGTATGCGTGAGAACGAACGCTTCCCCGAGCCCATCATCACCCCCACCACCAAGGCCGATGCCGGACATGATGAAAATATCTCACGTGAGGAAATCATAGCCCAGGGCATTGTCAGCGCCGAGGACTACGCCATAATGGAGGACTACACACGCCGCCTCTTCGAACGCGGCACCAAAATGGCTGCCGAAAAAGGCCTTATCCTGGTGGACACAAAATATGAATTCGGAAAATATGACGGAAAAGTATATCTGATTGACGAGATACACACCCCCGACTCAAGCCGCTACTTCTATGCCGAAGGGTATCAGGAGCGCTTTGAAAAAGGCGAACCTCAGCGTCAGCTCTCAAAAGAATTCGTGCGCCAGTGGCTTATTGACCATGGCTTCATGGGCAAAGAGGGCCAGCAGGTGCCGGAAATGACTGACGACTTCATCAACTCCGTTTCCGAACGTTATATCGAACTTTACGAGCATGTCACAGGCCGTCCATTTGAGAAAGCCGACGAGTCAAACCTTGCTGACCGCATAGCCGTAAACGTCCTTGACTGCCTCCAGACCCTGAAAAAGTGAACTGCGAGAAGATAAATCCATACGCAGACGACAACAGACCGAAATCTGAGCAGGTCCGTGACATGTTTGACAACATTGCCCCGGCATATGACTTCATGAACCGGGCCATGACTTTCGGCATTGACCGCATATGGCGGCGCAAGGCAGTGAAAATGCTTCCTGCCGCGCCGCTGTGCGATTCCATACTTGACATAGCTACCGGTACGGGCGACCTGGCTCTGCTGATGGCCTCCCGTACCGAAGCCAAGTCAATAACAGGGGTTGACCTTTCAGAAGGTATGATCCAGGTTGGGCGACGCAAAGTCCGTGAAGCAGGCCTTGACAGCCGCATAACACTCCTTCCGGCCGACTGCCTTGCTCTCCCCTTCGAAGCGGACACGTTCCACTGTGTGACAGCAGCCTATGGAGTCCGCAATTTCGAAAATCTGGAAGCCGGGTATCGTGAGATGCTGCGGGTGCTCCGTCCGGGAGGAATGGTGCTTATCATCGAGCTCTCCACCCCGCAGTCAGCGCTCGTAAAGCCCCTTTACAACATATACACACGCTATCTTATCCCTGCTGCAGGGCGGTTGGTGTCGCACGACGTCCGCGCATATTCATATCTGCCCGAAAGCATTGCAGCTGTGGCTCAGGGCGAGGAAATGCTCGACCTGATGCGCCGGGCAGGCTTTGAAAGAGCTTCATGCCGCACTCTCACCTTCGGTACATGCAGCATATACACCGCATTCAAACCAACTAATTAATATCACATAAATGAATCTTAAAACCATTGCGCTCGCCTTGGCCGCATCGGCCGTGGCTATTTCTGCAACAGCCGCAGGCGAGCATCTGAAGAGCCTTGACGCCAAGCAGATCGACCCGGCCATACCCGCCGGCACCGATTTCTACGGCCACGTCAACAAGCGCTGGATGGACCAGCACCCTCTCACAGCCGAACATGCCCGCTACGGTAAGTTCAACATTCTCAGCGACTCAAGCGAAGCCCGTGTAAAACAGATAGTGCTCAACCTCGCCGCCACCAATCCCCAGCCCGGAACCGTGGCATTCAAGGTGTCCACCATCTACAATCAGGCCATGGACTCCGCACGCCGCAATGCCGAAGGCGCAAAGCCAATCCTCGCTGACCTGAAGCGTATTGAAAACACCCCTCATGAAGGAATGGAGGATCTCTTCCTCTGGATGCACGGCAACTATGCAAGCCCCTTCTTCCAGGCCGGACCTATGGAGGACCTCGCCAACAGCAATGTCTACGCCATGTATGTAAGCGGCGGCGGCATAGGACTCGGTGACCGCGACTACTATCTGTCAAACGACAAGCGCAACAAAGAGGTGCGCGAAGCCTACAAGAAGCTTATCGTAAAGCAGATGATGAACGCCGGCTACAAGAAAAAAGATGCCAACCGCATAATGAACAACGTCATGAAGATTGAGACAGCCCTCGCTGACTCAACATGGACCCGCGAAGAGAGCCGCAACATCCCCGCCATGTACAACCCCCGTACATTCGCACAGCTCAAGCAGATGTATCCGGCAGTCAACTGGGACCGCTTCTTCATCGAAACCATGGGCATCCCTTCACCCGAACAGGTTATCGTAACTGAAATCAACACTGTAAAGCAGGCTAATAACCTCATGGCCTCACTTACTGACCGCGAAATCAAGGACTACTATCTCTGGAAATACGTGAGTCAGGCTGCCGGAATGCTCAGCGACGACTTCACCAACGCCGCCTTTGACTTCAGCAAGGTGATGAGCGGTGTGCAGCAGCAGCGTCCCCGCTGGAAGCGTGCCCTTGGAGCCACAGAAGGTGCTATGGGCGAAGCTGTAGGACAGCTCTATGTTGAAAAATACTTCCCTCAGTCATCAAAGGAATATATGATAGGATTGGTGGAGAACCTCCGCACTGCCCTTGGCAAGCATATTCTCCACCTCGAATGGATGAGCGACGACACCAAGCTCAAGGCTCTTGAAAAGCTGAATTCATTCACCGTCAAGATCGGCTATCCTGACAAGTGGAAGGACTACTCGACTATGGAAATCGACCCCTCGCTCTCCTACTACGAAAACATGCACAATGTTTCGATGTGGCATCAGCGCGACACATACAGCAAATGGGGCAAGCCGGTTGACCGCACCGAATGGGGCATGACACCGCAGACAGTAAACGCCTACTACAATCCCATGGCCAACGAAATCGTGTTTCCCGCAGCTATCCTGCAGGCGCCCTTCTTCGATCCTGAAGCAAGCGATGCCGAGAACTACGGCGGTATCGGCGTGGTGATAGGACACGAAATGACCCACGGATTTGATGACCAGGGCAAAAACTTCGACGCCAAGGGCAATATGACCAACTGGTGGACCGATGAGGATGCCCAGGCATTTGCAGCCCTCACCAAAGGACTCGGCGAACAGTTTGACGCAGTGGAAGTACTCCCCGGCCTGCACGCCAACGGCACCTACACCATGGGTGAAAACATCGCCGACCAGGGTGGTCTGCGTGTGGCAATGACCGCATTCCTTGACGCCCAGAAGAAGAAAGGCGTTGATGTGGCTACTGAAAAAATCGAAGGCTTCTCACCCCTTCAGGTGTTCTACCTCAACTATGCCAACCTCTGGGGCCAGAACATCCGCGACGAGGAGATCCGCTCACTCACCTCAGGCGACGTTCACTCACTCGGCCGCAACCGCGTGAATGTGACTCTCCGCAACCTCGCTCCGTTCTTTGAAGCATTCTCCATCATAGAAGGACAGCCCATGTTCCGCCCCGAAAGCGAACGTGTAGTTATCTGGTAACATACAGAAACTTCCTAAAATACTTCTCAGATACCTTGCCCGTTAAAATAGGCAAGGTATCTTTTTTATATCATACTCCTGAGATAAGAATCGACAGATCAGCCAAGGCTATAATTTAATACAGCAAACATGCATAAATTTATTGTGTATTCCGATTATAATTCCGAAATTTACCCGAAATAGTATCTATTAAAGGATTGAACAGTCTGTGACATGCCATCCTGTGCTATTTCATTACACTGTTTACCCGATTTGAGTATGTACGATTATTTAATTGTAGGCTCCGGCCTGTTTGGTTCCACTTTTGCCCATCTGACCAGAATGATGGGTAAAAAATGCCTTGTCATAGAATCAAGGAATCACCTTGGGGGCAATATTTATTGTGAACAGATTGAGGGAATCAACGTACATAAATACGGCGCACACATATTCCATACGTCCGACAAGGAAATCTGGGATTTTGTGAACTCCATAGTTCCATTCAACCGATACACCAATAGTCCGTTGGCCAATTACTACGGCAGATTATTCAACCTCCCCTTCAATATGAACACATTCCATCAGATGTGGGGCGTCACCACCCCCCAGGAGGCTGAGAAAATCATATCGGAGCAACGGAAGGAGATAGAGATTCAGCTATGTGGACGCAAACCGTCCAATCTTGAAGAGCAGGCCCTGCTTCTCGTAGGTAAAGATATATTCAATATATTGATAAAAGAATATACAGAAAAGCAATGGGGACGGCAGTGTTCAGAATTACCGCCATTCATCATACAGCGTCTGCCGGTAAGGCTCACCTACGACAACAATTATTTTAATGATGCATATCAGGGAATCCCGACATCAGGATACAACAGTCTGATAAACGGACTTCTTGAAGGTATTGACTGTAAGCTGAATACTGATTTCTTCACTTCGGAATACCATGATTGGAAAAAATTCGCATCCAAACTGGTGTATACCGGCCCTCTCGACCAGTTTTTTGAGTACAAACTGGGACGTCTTAACTGGCGGACAGTCCAATTCCGGACAAAAATCCTACAGACGCCGAATTATCAGGGCAACGCGGTGATAAACTATACCGGCAAGGACAAACCATACACCAGAATAATCGAACATAAACATTTTGAATCCTTCGGCAATGACGTTTACCGCAATCCGAAAACTGTAATCTCTGAAGAATATTCATGTGAATATACTCCCGGAATGGAACCTTACTATCCTATTAATGACAGACGTAACAATGACATGGCCGATGAGTACCGTAAAATGGCCGGTGCCATGACCGATGTGATTTTCGGAGGCAGACTTGCTGAATATAGATACTATGACATGGCTCCGGTCATACGCAAGGCCATGGATTGTATTAATCATTGAATATTCCACGACTATGAAATGGTACATCTCAAAAAACTATCGCCATTTAGGTAGCGCCGGCGACAAGGCCAAGACAGATATTGAGGCGATACTGAACGATATAGGATATCATAACGCCGGGCTGGCTCAAGGGAAGTCAAAGAGTTCGGTAAAAGCTTATTTCATCACCTTGACAAGTGTAGTGCGCGGAGTGATGCGTCTGAAGAAAGGCGATATTCTGGTTCTGCAATACCCGTTGAAGAAATACTACGATTTTGTGGTAAGACGTGCCGTTGCCAAAGGGGTGAATATAGTGACCATTATCCACGACCTGGGCAGCTTCCGCCGCCGAAAACTAACAGTCGAAGAAGAGATCAAGCGCCTCTCATTATCCTCAGTGGTCATCGTCCATACCGAAAACATGCGTAAATGGCTATCTGACAATGGCATGACAGCGCCGATGGTAGTACTTGGGCTATTTGACTATCTCTCCGACACCTGCTGCCGTTCCGAAATGCGAGGGGTAGACAAACGCCCGGCCCTGATGTTTGCCGGAAATTGTTCAAAGCATGCCAACGGATGGATATACAAACTGGGTGAATCCACGCCCGAAATAGATGTGGAACTCTATGGCAACGGTGTTGACCCCGGCATAGCCACACCGAATCTTAAGGCTCACGGACATACCGAGTCCGATGTCCTGATTTCTACCGCTGAAGGAAATTATGGAGTGGCCTGGTATGGCAATTCGCTCGATGGTGGCGAAGGAGCATTGGGAGAATACCTACAATATAATTCGCCCCATAAGATTTCACTGTATCTGCGTGCCGGACTGCCGGTGATCATATGGAATAAAGCCGGACTTGCCGGAGTGATAAAGCGGCTTGGTGTAGGAATCTCAGTCCCATCGCTGAGGGATATCGACAAAGTTCTTGCGGAAATTTCCCCCGAACAATACCGGTCAATGCGCCGAAATGCGTTTGAAGTGTCATCACAGCTATCGCGCGGCGAATCGGTAAAAGCCGCCATAAGAAAGGCTGAAGAAATTATTTCCAGCCAACCCTCTGATTGAACATAGCAGGACTAATTATAAGAACGATTCTGAAGCGAAGCATTACGGATATTCAATTTAAAATCACGAACCCGGCCTCACGGTCGGGTTCGCCTTCTTTATCACTCTTTAACCTGTCAAATAAAAAATAGATAAAGGTATTTGTTTATATCTTAGTGACGGGGGCCGGGACCTCCGGGGCCTCTGTGCCCTCCAAATCCGCCCGGACCACGCATGTTTCTTGAAGCCGGTTCATTTCCTTTGCCAAAAGTATTAAATTTATAGCTAATTGTAAACATAAAATAGCGTCCAAGTGAATTATAAAGTGTATCATCTATATAATTTGCCGAAACGGCGCGGCTCACCTGGGTGGCTTGCTGAAGAAGATCGTATGCCTTCATTGACAGTGTCAGCGAACGGTCACGCAGCAGCTCGTAAGAGATAGAAGCATTCCACATCCACTCCCGCTTATCATAACCTTCAGCATAACCCCTTGTGCCAGTGAAAGTAACGTCAGTATTCAGAATCAAATCAATAGGTGTACGGTAGTAGGCGTTGAATGTTCCGCCATAGTTATGTACAGGCTTGGTTGTAACGTTTTTGATATTCTTAAGCGAATTATGCGTTTTCTGCAATCCGTAGCGCGGACGGAGTTCGAATTCAAAATTATCCGGACGGAATGCTATACCGGCCATTACATTCATGTTAAGAGAGAGTGTGGCATTACGCTCTCCATCATTGAAACCTATGTAGCGGTTACCCATAATAAATGTATGAGCGCTTACCTGCCAAGCCTTGTTGCGCAGCGGCTGCGACATCATTGCCATGAGATTGGCATTCCAAACACCGTTGACATTCTCATACGTTGTGGTTCTGGCACCTGTAGTACGGTCAAACGAGGTATTTGACACGATTGAATTCTGTGTGAGCTGCGCACCGGCCATAAGCATGATTGAACGCTGGTGGGTAAGATTGAAGTCCTGGAAGCGAAGACGCATGGAGTGGGTGAATGTAGGATCAAGATTGGGATTACCAACTATGATGTTCATAGGGTCCGACATATCAGCCACCGGCTGCAACTGCGTCATGGAGGGCTGCGATGAGCGTCCCATATAGTTCATGTTGAATGAGCGCTGCTTGCCAATCTTGAGACGGTAGCGGAGATATGGAGCATAGTTCCAGACCCAGCGTTCGGGGATATTCTTGGCCGAGTTGATAAGATCGATACTGCGGGACATCGAGGGCACAAGCGACATGCCTACGTCAAGGTTATGTGTCTTTGATACATGCTTGTAGCCTACACGGATATCCTGATTGAAATAATCGTTGCGGAAGCGGTTGCTCAGTTCGTCATTGAATATAAGCTGCGAGTAGTCTACTTCAGGGATCGCTCCGGCAGGAGCATCCGGTCCGGGAGCAATCAGAGGATGGTCATATATCAGTTTATCGGCGTTGTTCCAACGATAGCTGATATTGTAAGCGAAAGTCAGGAAATTGCCCTTTGCCACATTTCCGATAGGCTCAGTCCATGAAAGACGTGCCGAGGCCTGGTCGCTCCATGTATGATTGTCGCCATACTGGTCATAGAGGTCAATCGAGTCATTCAACAGATAGAAGCGGTTGAGAGAGTAGCTGTTTTCATATTCACGCACATTTGAATGACTGTAGTTGAGCATCACCGAGAACGAACGGCCACGCTTGCTGCGGAATGAATGGTTGTATATCAGCCGCGCTCCGAATTCAAACGACTTACCGTCAGAGTTCTGATCGTTGAAGCTCCTTCTGACAAGCGTACGCTGTATATCACCGGCACGAACGAACGTTGAGTCAAGGCTGTTGGATATATTGTGATTGTAAGAGAAGTTAGGACGGAAGTCAATGGTATTGAACGAGTCAGGTTTCCATTCCACACGGAAATCGGCCCGGACATTATGTCCGCGGTCACGTGAGTACTTTTTCGTCTGTTCGTAAGAAGATGAATCCGATAGTATATACTCACGGTCACGGCTCATACGGGTGTCACGGTCGCTGTGGGAGTACATCACGTCGCCGCCCACACGAAGCTTGTCGGACTTACCTACATTAAAGTTCAAGCCCAAAGCCTGCGAGGTGTTGACACCGTTATTCCCACCAAACCGGCGGAAACGGCCACCGTTGCTGTCTGTGAAGCCGAGTTCGTTGATATTGTTGAAGTTGCCGAGCAGAGTCACCTGATTATTATTCCAGAAGCGGTTGACATTGAATGTGCCCATATAGCGTTTGTCAGTACCGTAGCCTCCTTCAACGGTTCCGAAATAGCCGTTCTTCATACCCGGTTTGACGGTCAGATTGATTACCGTCTCTTCCTCGCCGTCATCAACGCCGGTAAGCCGGGCCAGATCACTCTTGCGGTCCACCACCTGCAGTTTATCCACCATATTCACCGGCAGATTCTTCGACGCTACTTTGGGGTCATCGCTGAAAAACTCCTTGCCATCGACAAGTATCTTGCTTACAGTCTTGCCATTGGCGGTAATCTTACCCTCGGAGTCAACCTCAACACCCGGGAGGCGCTTCAGCAGGTCCTCGACCACGGCATTGGGCTGTGTCTTATATGAATCGGCATTGAATTCAACGGTATCCTCCATTACCTTTACAGCAGTCTTTACACCCTTTACCACCACTTCCTTAAGTTCGATGGAAGATTCGAGCAGCTTCATATCGGGTACTGTCACATTGGACGAGCCTACGGTAATATCGGTATATGCATTTTTCAGCCCTATGTATGATGCCTCTACAATATACCGGCCACTTTTAACTCCGGAAAAAACATATACGCCATTGTTATTAGCTTTCACCCCTTTTATAAAAGTAGAGTCCTTGGCCGAAAGCAGACGCATAGTGGCCTGAGGCAAGATTTCGCCATCGCTGTCTGACACCTTGCCCCGCACATCAAGTGCAAGCACAGAGGCCGTTCCTGTCATAAGAAGCACTACAGCGATAATGGCTCTGAAGTGTTTCAACAAATTCATTGGATTCACTGAAAATTAATATTCGTCAAAAAATTAATAGTTTTTGTAACGGTTACGATAATGTAGACGATCTTTTTTCACAAAGGTTTAACCGAAACTGAAATTTTTATAAGATTCACAATTCCATGCAGCCCGGACACGAACATTTTATCCGGCCGGATTGTCTTTAAAATAAAGACTATCTGTATGAAAACAAATGTATCTCACGCCAATAAGATGTTACGGGCTGCGGCCGCCGCGCTGACCCTGACCATTCTTCCCCTGCTAAATTCATGCGATGCCGTATGGGGGACATCGCTCGACTATTCAACGGACGGCTATGGCGGAGGCGTGAACCTCGGGCTGTACAGTCCTATATATAACGGATATAACGGCCCGTACTGGTGGAACGGTCCCGGCTACATCCCGTCATGGGGCTACCTGCCCTCACCTCCACCGGTTCGTCCGGGTATAACGGTAAGGCCCCCGATCGGGGTTTCGGGCAATGTACGTCCGCCGCAGCGTCCGTCAGTGACACCTCCGGCCAACTCCAATCCGTCGACAGGCACACGTCCCGGTATAAATCCGTCGTGGAATACCAATCCCGGCATACAGCTCCCGGGCAATAACGCCAAACCGGGTGAGGGATTTATGCCATCCAAGCCGGCCAACTCCGGATCATCGACCGGCACCGGACTACGTCCCGGACGCCATTGATGGGCCGAGGCTTAATATGTGACAGCCGCTGTAAAATACGGACACGTTATTGGGTAGATGGTGGAATTTGCGTATCTTTGCACAAAATAAACCATCAACCAAAAAAGCGTGGAAACCAAATACATTTTCGTTACCGGTGGCGTTGTATCCTCTTTAGGCAAGGGGATTATATCGGCATCATTGGCCTGCCTGCTTAAAGCACGTGGCTTCAGAGTGACCATTCAGAAATTTGACCCTTACATCAACATCGACCCCGGAACCCTCAATCCATACGAGCACGGAGAATGCTATGTAACTGTCGACGGCCATGAGGCTGACCTTGACTTAGGCCACTACGAACGCTTCACCAACGTGCAGACCACACGCGCCAACAACGTTACTACCGGACGTATCTATCAGAGCGTAATCGACAAGGAACGCCGTGGCGATTATCTGGGTAAGACCGTTCAGATCATTCCCCACATCACTGATGAGATAAAGCGCAATGTGAAGCGCCTTGGCAAAACCGGCGATTATGACTTCATCATCACTGAGATTGGCGGTACGGTAGGTGACATCGAGTCGCTCCCCTATCTGGAAAGCGTGCGTCAGCTCCGCTGGGAACTCGGCGACAACGCCCTATGCGTACACCTGACCTACGTACCTTACCTGAAAGCAGCCAAGGAACTGAAAACAAAGCCCACGCAGCACTCCGTAAAGCAGCTTCAGGAAGTAGGCATACAGCCCGATATCCTTGTGCTCCGTACCGAGCGGGAAGTTCCCACTGGAATGCTCCGCAAGATAGCGCAGTTCTGTAATGTGGATGTAGATGCTGTGGTGCAGTCCATTGACCGTCCCTCGATCTACGAAGTGCCTATTGCCATGCATGAGCAGCATCTTGACGAGATCGTCTGCCGCAAGATGGATGTACCCGTCAATGGCGAACCCCACATGGCACCCTGGATGCACTTCCTCGAAAAGATGCACAATGCTACTGAAGAGGTGACCATAGGCCTCGTAGGAAAATACGTAGAGCTGCAGGATGCCTACAAGTCAATCAACGAATCGCTTTTCCAGGCTGCCACATACAATGACCGCCGCCTGAAACTCGTGTATATCCATAGCGAGAAGCTCGATAACTCCAACGTCGACGAAAAGCTCCGCGACATGGACGGTGTGATCATAGCCCCCGGATTCGGACAGCGCGGCATAGAGGGTAAATTCGTGGCTCTGAAATGGTGTCGCGAACATGACATACCCACCTTCGGAATATGCCTCGGCATGCAGTGTATGGTCATCGAGTTTGCCCGCAATGTACTCGGACTGCCTGATGCAAACAGCACAGAGATGAACCCCAACGCCGCCGACAATGTGATTGACCTTATGGAAGAACAGAAGAGCATCTCAAACATGGGCGGCACCATGCGTCTTGGCGCCTATGAGTGCACACTGCTCCCTGACAGCATCACGGCATCGGCCTACGGCTCAACAGATATCAAGGAGCGTCATCGTCACCGCTTTGAATTCAACAATGACTACCGCAGCCGTTTTGAAGCTGCCGGCATGCGCTGTGTAGGTGAGAATCCTGCCACACACCTTGTTGAAGTTGTCGAGATTCCCGGCAAGCGCTGGTGGGTAGGCACACAGTACCATCCTGAATACACCAGCACGGTACTTAATCCCAACCCTCTCTTCCTCTCTTTCATCCGTGCGGCCATAGCCTACGGTGAGGAACGTAACATTGAAAACGCAGCAACAAAATAATTTCAAATGGATAAAAATACCATCTGGGGCATGCTCCTCATGGGTGCCGTGATACTCGGCTTCATGTGGCTCAACCAGCCCTCGGCCGAACAGCGCGCGCAAATGGAAAAAGAGGCGCGTGAACTTGCCGAGGCCCAGGCCGCCAAGGACACAAACCCCGCCAACGTTCTTACGCCTGACTCTGTCAGTGCCGCCGAACGCACCACTATCGCAGCTACAGTTGCCGAACTGGGCAGCGCCAACGCCGAATCAGGCGAACGCACTCTGACCGGCAAGGATTGCAGCATATCACTTTCAGCTGACGGAACACTCTCCGGAGCAGTCACTCTGACTGACGGCACACAGGTACCGGTAGCTGACATCATCACAGCCAACTACGGCGCTCTGCAGCCGGCTAAAGCGGCTCAGGCCGTGAGCATCATGCGCAAAGCGCTTGCCGATGCAGCCCGTTATCGCGGATTCGCCCGCTATCTGCACGGCGATTCAACCACAGTTGAACTCAAGAACAAGGACCTGACACTTGCCATATCCAACAAAGGTGGTGCCATATCCCGCGCGGCCCTGAACGAGTATAACACCTACGATTCAACAGCCGTGACTCCCATAGCTCCGCTTAATGACAGCTATGGATTCATACTCACCTCAGCCAACCAGCGCTTTGACACCCGCGAGTTCTACTTCACTCCGGTGCAGGAAAGCGACTCCACCGTGCTTATGAACCTTGAGCTCGGCGACGGCGCCACATGGGGCATACGCTACACCCTGCCCGCCGAAGGATATCTTGTAAAGATGGATATCGTACAGCAGGGAATGCAGAATGTGATTCCCACCAGCGTTGCCACAATTGACTTTGTATGGAATCAACGCATGGACCGCAACGAAGAGGGCATTATGTTCGAACAGCGCAATTCAGGCCTCTACTACATGTTTGCCAATGGCGATGTCGACAACCTGAAAGAGAGCGGTGCCGAACGCAAGGAACTCACCGAACGTCTGAAATGGATAGGCTACAAGAACCAGTTCTTCTCAGCCGTAATAGTACCTACCACAACATTTGCCACTGCGGATCTTGACACCGAAGAGCTTGAAGGCAACAAGGACTACATCAAGCGCCTGTCGACACATGCCACTATGGATTACTCCTCAACCGAGGCCAATCCGGCATCGTTCACACTGTTCCTCGGTCCCAACTCCTATCCTCTGCTCTCCGATCTGCAGAACAGCATAGCTCCTGATGAGGATCTGCATCTGACGAAGCTGATACCGCTCGGATGGTCGCTGTTCCGCTGGATCAACACCCTTATCGTGATTCCGGTATTTGACCTTCTGGGCCGATTCATATCCAACTACGGCATAATAATCCTGCTGCTCACTATCTTCATCAAGATAATACTCTTCCCGTTCACTTACAAGAGCTATATGTCACAGGCCAAGATGCGTGTCCTGGCTCCCGACATCAAGGCTATCAATGAAAAATACCCCGGTAAGGAGAACGCGATGAAGCGTCAGCAGGAAACCATGGCACTCTACTCACGCGCCGGCGCCAGCCCCTTCTCAGGCTGTCTGCCCATGCTTCTACAGATGCCTATCCTTATAGCCATGTTCAATTTCTTCCCCTCGGCCATAGAGCTGCGAGGCGAGTCATTCCTATGGGCAAAGGATCTCTCGGCACCTGACGCCATTGTCAGCTGGACCACCAACATTCCGTTCATATCATCGACATTCGGCAATCATATCAGCCTCTTCTGCCTGCTGATGACTGTGGTAAACATCATTTACACCCGCATCAACATGCAGAATCAGCCCGGCAATGACGCCATGCCCGGGATGAAATGGATGATGTACCTGATGCCGCTGATGTTCCTCGTTTTCTTCAACAACTATGCATCAGGCCTCAGCCTCTACTATTTCCTTTCGCTTCTTATCACCATAGCCCAGACATTCATCTTCCGCCGTGTGGTAAGCGAGGAAAAGGTACGCCAGACAATGCGTGAAAATGCCAAGAAACCTAAGAAAAAGAGCGGTTTCATGGCTCGTCTTGAAGAAGCGCAGCGTCAGCAGCAGGCCATGCTCCGTGAGCAGGAGAAACAGCGTGCCAAACGCCGCCGCTGATAAGCGATATAATTAAAAGTTCCTATAACCCAACAGGCCCGATGGAAGTAGCTCCACCGGGCCTGCTGCATATATGCGGTGTCATATCTATAACGAACTGTAGGACGGCGTGAATGTATCAGCCACACGCGGATCGCCCGAAGTGATTCCACGCTTGAACCACTTGACTCTCTGCGATGATCGCCCATGATTGAAGCTCTCTGGCATCTCCCGCCCATAGGCTTTCCGCTGCAGATAGTCATCCCCTATCTTTGAGGCTACATCGATGGCTTCCTCTATATCTCCATCCTCAATGGAACCGAACATGGCATTGTCGCGGTTGGCCCATACTCCGGCATAGCAATCGGCCTGCAGCTCCAGGCGGACACTCACTTTATTGGCCTCGCTATCCGACAGACGGTTCATCAGCGAATGCGCCTCGTCAAGCGTGCCAAGCAGATTCTGCACATGGTGGCCTACTTCATGGGCTATGACATAGGCATACGCGAAATCGCCTCCGCCCCCGATGTCACGCTCCATATATTTGAAAAAGTCAAGGTCAACATACACCGTGCGGTCAGCCGAGCAGTAGAACGGTCCGGTCTGCGACGTGGCGTTGCCGCATCCTGACGAAACCGCTCCATGGAAAAGTACCAAGCGCGGGCATTCATATTCGCCCCAGCCCTGACGCCGGAACTCCTCAGTCCAGACATCCTCGGTGCCGGCCAGCACTTTCGAAGCTATGTCGGCCAGACGTTCATCCTCGGGAGTGCTTACATACTCGGTATTGTCGCCCGACATTACCCCGCTCTGCATGCCGCCTAACACGTTGGAAAGGACATCGCCGATACTCCCTCCCGACAACAGAGTTATCAACCCTGCCGCAAGTATACCTAAAATACCGCCTCCTATGCCTATGGAGCGGCCCGACAGCATGCGGCGGTCATCCACATTACTGCTTCGTCTGCGTCCGTTTAATCTCATTGTAATGCTATGTTTTTATATGTATAACAACACAGCGGGCCGCAATTCCTGATCTGAAGGAATGACGGCCCGCCATATTTATAAGTTTGATTCCGGAATTATTCTTCTGTAAGAATAGAAGGAGCGGTGTATGTACGTGAGGCAAGCTCCTGATCAAGCATGTAGAGACCCATTCCATCCTCGCCGATAAGTGAGAACTTATCGATCAGTGTACGGGCATTGTCCTCCTCTTCAACCTGCTCGGTCACGAACCATGCCAGACGGTCGCGGGTGGCATAGTCATGCTCACTCTCAGCCATTGCAAACAGATTGTTGATAAGGGCGGTCACCTTCTTTTCATGTTCGAGTGTTGCCTTGAATGCGTCAAGAGCTGAAGCCCATGTTGTAGGAACGGCATCAACAGCCTTTAGCTCCACACGTCCGCCACGCTGGTTAATATAGTTCATGAATACACGGGCGTGAGCCAACTCCTCGCGGTACTGGATGTAGAACCAGTTGGCTATGCCCTTGCGGCCTTCAGCCTCAAAGTGCATTGACATTGAGAGATATAGGTTGGCCGACCACATTTCGGCATTGATCTGCGCATTGAGCGCGTCCTGAATGTTGTTGCTGAGCATGATATATTTCAGTTAAATATTAACGCCACAAAATTAATAATTTCGTGGCGTTATTCTTAAGTTTTAGTGAATTATTTACTATCGCAGGATTTTACTCCTCAAGGTCACGCGGGATAGCCACAAGTTTCAGGCCTGCACGCTCGATAAACGATGTTATAGTCTTACGCACGCGGTCATCGGGGAGGTCGGCATTAATGCGGCGCAGCGCATTGAACACAGAGGTCCCGCTCTGATACACATGGCGGTAAGCCTTTGCCACTTCATCGATTTCATCCTCCGTATATCCATGCTTGCGCAGGATAACGGCGTTAACACCGAAATAAGCAGCCGGATTATGTGCCATGATCACAAACGGAGGCACATTGCCGCTTATACGGCATCCGCCCTTGATAAGAACCCACTCGCCTACAGTGCTCTTCTCATGCAGGATAACGCCTGATGACAGGATTGAGCATTCACCTATCTCAGCATCGCCGGCTATAGTGACATCATTGCCTATCACTGAGCTGCCTTTGATAACTGTATCATGCCCGATATGGCTCTCGGCCATGATGAAGCAGTCATTACCGACACGCGTACCCTTCTCAGCGGTTATGCCACGGTTGATGATAACATGCTCACGAATCACATTGTTATCGCCGATGTAGCAGTAGCTCGGCTCACCTTTCCATCGGAAATCCTGAGGATCGGCGCCTATTATAGAGCCTTGGTACACCTTATTGTTCTTACCCATACGGGTACCGGACATGATGCTTGCATAGGGCATTATTTCACAGTTGTCACCAATCTCCACATTTGCGTCAACAAACGCGAAGGGATGAATCTTGACATTCTGGCCTAACTTGGCCTGAGGGTCAACATGAGCTAACGGGCTTATCATGGTAAATGCTTTTAAAGGAGTTGTTCATTATCGTCCGCCGCCAAGAGCCTGATACAGGTTGATGACAGCACGGGCACTGTTATTACGGCTGGCAAGCATACCCATCTGCGCCTGCAGCAGATTGCTCTGCGCGGTAAGCACTTCAAGATATGTGGTACCGGTCTGCGTGTTCAAAGATAGCAAAGTTTTGGTAATATCAACAGCACTCTGCAGATTTTCCACCTGTTTTTCCAGCAAAACATACTTTTCTTCAGCTTTTGAGTAAAGAGTCATGGCATTGCTTACCTCGGCGGAGGCATTCATAAGAGAATACTCGAAATTGTTGAGAGCCTGCTTCTGCTGAATCTTTGCAGCTTCCAGATTGGCGATATTTGTACCTCGTGAGAAGATAGGCACAGCCAAAGAGCCGGCAAGCTGGATGAAGAATTTACCGGGATTCATCACCATAGAACCGAGCATATTGGTGAATCCGCCGTTGGCTGTGATGTTAAGTCCGGGATAGAAAGCCGCGCGGGCTATGTTGGTATTGTAGTAAGCTGATGCAAGCGAATACTCGGCGGCACGCACGTCAGGACGTGCGGCAAGCTCACGCATCGGGATGCTCTCACGATATATGGCGGGCACCTGAAGCTGGGCTTCGGAGCTTACGGTCCATTTCTGAGGCATCACGCCAAGAAGAAGCGACATAGAGTTATAGAGTTCGTCGAGGCTTACCTCAAGGTCAGTGATTGAGGCCAGAATACCATAGTACTGAGCCTGACTCTGCACTACCGCATCCTCGCGCACTGTACCGGCTTCCTTCAGGTCCTTCATTGTCTGCACGGTTTCAGCCCAGTTGAGCGCTGTGGCACGGCTGAGGTCAAGCGAGCCCTGAACATACGCTATGCTGTAGTAAACATTGGCAACGGCTGATATAATCTGCGAGCGGGCTGCCTGAGCATACTCCTGTGTCTGAAGCAAGGCTACCTGCTGGGCACGCTTCGAGTTAAGAAGACGACCAAATATATCCACCTCCCAGCTTACCTGAAGAGGAAGCTGATATGTCTTGCCCCATGAAGATCCGTCAACGAAATATTTTGACAGAGCACCGTTGGGAGCAAATGCCACCGACGGGAGATAGTTAAGTTTGGCTCCTTTAAGGCGGGCCTGCGCTATCTCGACATTAAGCTGTGAATTACGCAGGTCAATGTTATTGGCGAGCGCCTGACGTATAAGGTCGGCAAGAACAGGGTCGGTAAACACCTGTTCCCAGCGCAGATTGCCAAATGCAGCGCTGTCAACACCGGCTTTCACAGCTTCGGAATACTCCTTGGTGAGCGCTGAATCCTCCGGCATCTCAAACTTCTTGTACAGATTGCAGCTGCCGAGCGCTGCGGCGCTCAGCAGTGCAACTGCGGAATTCAAGATTATCTTATTTATTTTCATACTTTTATTCATGAATTGTATTATTGCATCTAATCATGCCTCATATCAGCGTGAGTACTGTTCGATCTCACTCTCAATACCGGCATTGTCAGTATCGGCCCACTTCATCGGGGTAAACTTCTCCTGAATCCACTGGAAGGCCACGAACAGGGCGGGCACCAGGAAGATCTGGAATATCATACCGATAAGCATACCGCCTACCGAACCGGTACCGAGGGCACGGTTACCGTTGGCACCTACACCGGATGCGAACATCATCGGGAGCAGACCGATAATCAGCGCCAGCGAGGTCATGAGGATGGGTCGCAGACGGGCTGCGGCACCGTCAATGGCGGCATTGACAATCGACATGCCATGCTTGCGGCGGTCAAGAGCGAACTCTACGATAAGGATGGCGTTCTTAGCCAACAGACCGATAAGCATGATGAGTGCAATCTGCAGATAGATGTTGTTTGAAATATCTCTGAGGTCAGCGAAGATGAACGAGCCCATAAGGCCGAACGGAACTGAAAGGATAACCGCCCACGGGAGCAGATAGCTTTCATACTGAGCAGACAGCAGCAGATATACGAAGAGCAGACAGAGTCCGAAGATCATGGCTGTGGTATTGCCTGATGAGCTGGCCTCTTCACGTGTCATACCTGCATATTCGTAGCCGTAGCCCTGGGGCAGAGTCTGAGCTGCCACACGTTCGATAGCGGCAAGAGCGTCGCCCGATGAATAGCCGGCGGCAGGTGTACCTGATACGGATATCGACTGGAACATGTTGAAACGGTTCAGAAGGTCAGGACCATACACACGTGACAGAGTCACGAAGTTAGATATGGGAGCCATCTCACCGCCATTGCGCACCTTGATGCTCTGCAGTGTCTCAGGCGACACACGGGCCTCGGGCGAAGCCTGCATCATTACGCGGTAGAGCTTACCGAAGCGGTTGAAGTTTGACACGTACATACCGCCGTAGTAGCCCTGGAGTGTCGAAAGGATTGACTGAGGAGAAAGACCTGCCTGCTTGGCTTTGGCAGCATCGATATCCACAAGATACTGCGGGAATGTAGGATTGAAGGTGGTATAGGCCATCTGAATCTCAGGCTGGCTGTTGAGCGCTCCGAGGAAGCCCATCACCACATTGTAGAATGCGTTGATGTCACCGCCAGTCTTATCCTGCATCTTGATTTCAAAACCGTTGGTCACCGAGTAACCTGATATCATAGGCGGAGCGAAAATCATGACACGGCCGTCCTTGATATACTTGCCGGTAAGGCCGTAGAGCTGCTGGATGATAGCATCGGAGCTTTCATCCTTACCACGCTCGGCCCAGTCCTTAAGCTTGATGATGAATGTACCGTATGTGGCACCCTGACCTGCAAGGAAGCTATAGCCGTTAATCATCTGACGGTCCTGTATGGCGGGAATCTTGGCCATAAGAGAGTCAACCTGAGCCAGCACTTCGCCGGTACGCTCCTGTGATGTGCCCGGAGGCATGTCAATCATACAGAATATTGTACCGGTATCTTCGTTAGGCACAAGTGCGGTAGGTGTTATGCTCATAAGCCATACCAGCACACCGATAGAAACGCCTACGATACCGAACGATGTCACCTTGTGATTCACAAAGAACTTCACACCTTTCTTATACTTGTTGAGCTGTGCGTCATAGAAAGTGTTGAACCACATGTGGAAGCGGCCCACGAAGGTTTTCTTCTTGGAATGGTTTTCATCATGAGGCTTCAGGAACACAGCGCAAAGTGCCGGCGACAGAGTCAACGCATTGATAGCGGAGAATCCGATGGAGATAGCCATCGTCAGACCGAACTGCTGATAGAATGTACCTGATGTACCGGGCATGAACGACACCGGGATGAACACAAGCATCATTACAAGTGTGATGGATACGATAGCGCCACCTATCTCATTCATGGCATCGATGGAAGCCTTACGCGCACTCTTGTAGCCAACGTCGAGTTTGGCATGCACCGCTTCCACCACCACAATGGCATCGTCCACCACAATGGCTATGGCAAGCACCAACGCCGACAGTGTGATAAGGTTGATGGAGAAGCCTATAAGCTTCATGACGAAGAATGTACCCACAAGAGCCACAGGAATGGCTATGGCAGGGATAATGGTGGAACGTATATCCTGAAGGAATATGTAAACCACGAAGAACACAAGGATAAAGGCCTCGATAAGAGTCTGTATCACATGGTGAATCGAAGCATAGAGGAAGTCGTTGTTATTCATCGGGATAGCGATGGCCAGGCCTTTGGGCAGGTCCTTCTTGATATCGTCGACGAAAGCAAGACAGTCATTGATAATCTGTGTAGCGTTCGAACCTGCAGTCTGGAACACAATGGCCATAACCGAAGGACGTCCGTTAAGATTACCGTGGAAGCCGTATGTAACACGTCCGAGTTCAATCTCAGCAACATCTTTCAGACGGAGCACTTCACCGTTAGCGTTTGCACGTATAACGATGTTCTCAAATTCCTCAGGCTGAACAAGGCGACCGCGATACTTCATCACGTACTGGAAAGTCTGGTTGCCCTGTTCGCCGAATGCACCGGGAGCAGCCTCAACGTTCTGCTCGGCAAGTGCAGCCGAAATATCCTCAGGCATAAGGCTGTACTGAGCCATTACCTCAGGTTTGAGCCATATACGCATAGAGTAGTCGGCACCCATCACCATGACGTCGCCCACACCCTGGATACGCTGCATCTGGGGGACGATGTTGATCTTCATGTAGTTTTCGATGAACTCCTCGTTGTAGGTATCGTCCTCGGCATAAAGGCTGACACCGACAAGCATCGAAGTCTGACGTTTCTGAGTGAGCACACCCACACGTGTTACCTCGGCAGGAAGAAGGCTCTGAGCCTTGGCCACACGGTTCTGCACGTCGACGGCAGCCATGTCGGGGTCAAAGCCCTGCTCGAAATATACGTTGATGGTAGCTGAACCGGTATTGGTTGCGGTCGATTCCATGTAGGTCATGCCTTCGGCACCGTTGATGGACTCTTCCAGAGGTGCTATCACGGAGTTAAGCACCGCCTGAGCGTTGGCACCCTGATAAGTGGTGGTCACGGAAATGGTAGGCGGAGCGATGTCCGGGAACTGGGTGATAGGAAGCGAGAACAATCCGATCAAGCCCAGCAGCACAATAAATATTGATATAACCGTGGATAGTACCGGACGGTTAATAAATGTATCAAGTTTCATTTTAGATTCTTAAATTCTGATGTTCACAGTTTTTATCCCGATGACACTGATTATTTGCCGGCTGCGGCCTGCTGCTGGGCAGCTTCAGCCTGCTTCGCGCGCTCAGCTGCATCAACGGGCTTGATAACAAGACCATCTTTTACCACGGTGCCGATACCCTCTACGGCAATACGGTCGCCGGCATTGAGGCCTGATGTTACCACGAAGTTCTTACCGTCATTGTTCTCAGCTACAGTGATAGGAACAGAAACAACCTTGTTGGAGTCATTTACAACATATACGAAGCGACGGTCCTGAAGCTCATAGGTAGCTTTCTGAGGTATCACAATCACGCTTTCAGATACATTGGGCATAACCACATTGCCTGTGCTGCCGCTGCGGAGCATTCCTGAAGGATTGCTGAACAGGGCACGAACGCTTGCGGCACCTGTGCTGGTATTGATCACACCTGACACGGTAGCCACCTTACCTGAAGTGGGATACATTGTTCCGTCCGACAGACGAAGCTGCACAGGGGGCAGTGAGTCGATGGCAGCGGCCATTGAACGTGTACCGCCGTTGGTAAGACGGAGCAGGTCCTTTTCAGTAAGCGAGAAGTAAGCATACACCTCTGAATTGTCAGAGATTGTGGTGAGCGGCTGTGCCGATGAGGGCGAGGCCAGCGAACCTTCGCGGTTGGGTATCGAGCCTACCACGCCATTTGAAGGTGCGGTAACAACGGTGTACGACAGATTCTTGCGGGCGCTGGCAAGTGAAGCCTGTGCCTGTGCAAGAGCGGCCTGTGCATTTGAAAGAGTATTCTGGGCCAGCTGATATTCGTACTGGCTTATGATATTCTTCTCAAGAAGCTGACGCTTGGTGTCGGCAGTGATCTGTGCTGTATTAACGGCAGTCTGCGCTGAGCGGACCGATGCTGCAGCCTGATCGACTGCGGCTTGAAATTGTACCTGGTCAAGTGTGAACAGAGTCTGGCCCTTAACTACCTGCTGACCTTCCTCTACATGAACTTTAGTTATAAATCCGGTCACCTGGGGACGGATCTCGATATCCGTCTTACCCTTGATCTGGGCCGGGAAGGTGCTTTCTACTTCTGAATTACCCAAACTCAGAGTCATAGTGGCTATTTCGGGGGCCTGTGCCTGTGGCTGCTCTTGCTTTCCTCCACATGAACTCAAGGTCATAACCGATACGCCTGCCGCGATAATAGCGGCTACTTTAATGACATTTACATTCATACTGATTACAAAAAAATTCTATTTTTACCTTATGATTTATATTATTCCTGTTAAATTTTTTTTAGCGATGCAAAGTTACTCAACTACTTTCGCTAAATTTATGACATTTATCATATCTTCTCCTGCAATTAAGTAAGATTAACGTTTTAAGCTGAACTTACGGACGTATAGTGCAGAATTTCACATAACTGTATAGCGCTATTAACAGATACAGCAAGAGGCCGCGCATCCCCCAAAGAGATACGCGGCCCCGAATATTTATAGCGAGATATTACTTCTGAATTATCTCATAGATAGTGGCTGTTCCTTCGAGAGTGCAGCGCACTGCATCCTTGACGAAGTTGACAGTAGCAAACGGTCCGGTAACTTTAGCGGTGGCTACCACTTTACCCTTCTTGTCATACTGGGTAAGTGTCAGAGGTGAGTTATGACGGGCAGTAAGCAGAATAATGGCGCTGGCCTCCGGACGACGGTCGAATGAAAGTTCACCTGCATGTGAATAAGCGGTTGCGGGATTGCGGTCAAATGCTGACAGGGCACCCTTCATGTCGGTTGTGGTCAGATTCAGTCCGAGATTCTCAGCGGTCACAGGATTGACATTGAATGTGCGGATAGCGGCATAGTTACGCTTGCCTGAGGGCAGACGCTTCAGACGCACGTAGCGGGCGTTGACAGGCTCGCCGTTCCAATCAATGATATATGTATTCTTGAGGCTGTCAGTCAGTGCAGTCCAATTCTTACCATCGGCAGAGGCTTCGAGCATTACATGTTCGAAGTAGTCGACATCATCCACTGAGTTACGTCCCTGATGGATGTTGACATTCTTCACGGGAACCACTTCACCCAGATCGATACCGATCCAAGAGTCATTGCGCTGGCTCTGGGCTGAGGTGTAGTAAGTGGTGGTGTCATTGTCAAGCATGAGCTTTGACAGAGTGGTGCGGATGTTGGGGAATGAGCTTACACCATGATATATAGCAGGCAGTGAGCCGGTAAGATTCTTGTAGTAATCATAAAGCATGGCGTCCATGGCCTTTTCATAGAAGGGCTGGAGCTTCATTGTTCCGCTCTTGTGGGCTTCGTAGTCGGCACGGTCCTGCTTTGACATCAGGTTGTCAATATAAGCACCCCAGAAAATGGAGTCGTTTCCGGCCTCAAATGTCTTGATAAGCTCAAGAGTGCGGAGTCCGCGCTGTCCGAGTTTGGCAAATTCATCAAGCCACGGATTGAGTTCCTTGAGGAGCTGCTTGTTGTCACAGCCGGCCTTAATCTTGGCGGGAGCGGCGGCAACACGTTCAAATTCAGCTTTCAGGTCCTGGAACTGTGCAGGGCTGTAGTTATTGTAGGGGAAAGTAACTGTCTCCCATGATTCATCGCGGCGATAACCGGTTTCGGTATCGGCTGAATGGATTGCAAATGTACGGTAAGCATCGGCAGCGCCGGGCATCATGTACTGAAGGCCACGCTCCCAGTTGTCGATAGGATTGTATGCCTTCTGATTCCAGGCATAGTCAGCCACACCGTAGAGGGCCAGCTTCGAAGCTTCGCCATGTTCCATGGGGTTGCTCTCGATACCGATCACTTCATTGGGGGTGAGGTTGGGGTCAAGTCCGTAGGTGGGACCCTGCAGAATAATGTTGCGGCAATAGTCGGTCACGGGGAAGTTCCACCAGAACAGAGCGGGACGCTTGATGCGCGAATCCACGAATTCCATTGTCTCAGGAGTAAGGTCGCTGCATACTACCTTTCCGGTCCAGAACACCTCAGCCTTCGGGTTGAGCTCCTCACCATAGATGGCAAGCTGACCGGTAGGACGGGGATTGGCCCAGAGTTCGGTATAGTCGGTGGGGCAAATCATCAGGTTGGTCACGTCACCTTTCTTATCAACGAAATCGCGTGTGAGGTCATTGATAAGGGCAGCCTGCTTGTGCGAGTCGGTACCGATACCTGAGATATCGTCAAAGAATATCGCGAATGAACGTACACCGAGATCATACATCATGTCAAGCTTGTTGACAAGGCTGTCATAGTCAGCCTTATCCCAGCGGATATCCTGTCCAGGGTGGATAGCCCAGACAAAGTTGACACGGTTACGCTTACATGCCTCAACAAGTTCATGTATCTGCTTGGCCTCGGCTTCAGGATAAGGCAGACGCCAGTGAGGCGAGCTATGATAGGGGTCGTCCTTAGGACCGAAGATATAGTCAGTCATCTTATTGCGGCCATAGAAGTCAATCAGTGACAGGCGCACTTCATGTGACCAGGGATTGCCATAGAATCCTTCTACCACACCACGGTAAGGGAGGTCAGGATAATCATTGATCACCATCATGGGGAGTTCATTGCCACCTTTGGCTACATCGCTCGCCAGAATCTGACGGAGTGTCTCAAGTCCGTAGAATGCACCACGCTCGTCGTAGCCGGTGATGGTAATATCTTTTGGGCCAATATTGAGCAGGTAAGCACCGCTTACATCCTTGACACCGGCCTTTTTAGCCGCTTTCGCGCCGAAGTCTATAGTCAGTTTGATACCTTTGGGGGCCTGACGCAGGAAACCGAGGTCGTTGGCAAAAGCCTTTTTCTTGTCCACTACTTTAAAGCCACCCGATGCATTCAGCACGCCTGTATTGGGGCGCTCTATGCTATGCGGAGTGGGGTTTATCACTAAGCCCTTATGGTCCACTTTATGACCGGGGACTTTGTTGAACTGCTGAATTTCACCGCGCTGCGAAGTGAGGTCAAATTCATCAGCCATAGCCGGCTGTGGCCATGCCAAGAGGGCTGCGGCAGCTATGCCGAGGCCCTTAAGAGCAGTCATGCCATACTTCATAGATAATATAATTTGTTTAGTTCATGATATTTTTACAAATATACTACAAAAAAATGGAGCGCGGCCATTACTATGCTCCATTTTATTAATTTTTTAGAACTGAGGCTATTTATAAGTCAGTAAAAACGAAGAAGTGCCTCCGGCAAAAGCCGAAGGCACTTTCTACTAATTCACGGGGATTTTAGAATTTAAATACATTCAGTTTCTTATCCACAAGCATACCGTCGGTCACCTGCTTCGGGGCGGCGCCACGCTTGCGGGCCTTGAACTTGAGCACGAACAGAGTCACATCTCCGTCAATGGCTTTCTTCTCACCTACATTTATAAATGTGGGATAGAGCGCCTTCTGTCCGGATGTGTGCAGGCGGTCATAGGTAAGGTTCTCCATTCCGGCAACCGCTACCGGCTCAACGCCTACAAACTCCCAGCTCTGCTGGTCATAAGGGATAGCCATGGATATGGCATTGACTGATTTCAGCCCCTTGCCGGTCACGGGAATAGAGAGTGTGTCGCCTGCGGCAAATCGTGCCGTGGGGATATCAATGCTCACCGTACCTGCAAGCGGAGCGGCATAATCATCGGCTTCCACGCCACCATCCAGACGGATAGCCACATTCGAAATATCGTAAGCATCGATCAGACCGTTGCGGTTGATATCACCGTTGCTTATATAGCCCTCGAAGTCGGAATCGCCTGAACGCAGACCGGTGTAATTGGTGTACGAGGTCAGGTCATTGGAGTCAATCTTTCCGTCATTGTTAATGTCGCCGGGCAGATAGCTTTCAGTTCCCGGCACCTTGAAGACGTATATCTCACGTCCCGAGCCATAGTTGCCTACGCCCTGTGTCACGGTCATCTTCACATAGCGGGCTTTCGGCTGATTCTTGAACAGGAATTCCTTCGGCTCTTCCTTGCGTTTCCATTCGAAGGAATCTACCGGTGTCCAGTGCTCCTTGTCAAGACTTACCGATATCTGTCCGCGCAGAATTGTACCGTTGCCGCCATCCTGACGTGAAAGATACTGGAGCTTGTCAAGCGTGTTGACGCTCTGAAGATCCATGACAAGGTCAAACGGTATTGCATTGGCACGATAACGTGTATGGAACATGTCGCCCGTTTCAGCGAAGTCAAACAGACGGCTCACCTCAAATCCGGGCTGAATCTCAGTTGACACCTCGCCCCGTATGCCGCGTATGGCATGTTCGAGCGGATTGGTGGCTGTGCGGGCCGAAAACTCTACCCAGTCCGATGCTCCGTCGGCATTCACGGCTCTTACACGGAATGAATAGGGTGTATCGGGAGTCAGGTCCTCAAACAGGAGTTCTGTACCGCGGATATTTGTATAGGGAAGTCCGCCGAACTCTATTTCATAATAATCGGCATTGGCCACAGGAGCCCATGACGGAGTCAGCGTGTAAGGGCCTACATTTTCCGCCTTTACAGCAGCTACAGGTGCGGTCAGGGAGCCGTGCGATGCGGCCATCGATGCAGCCGGGTTCAGCTCAAATCCTTTGACAGTCACAGTCATGGTATTTTCGTTGACATTGACCGGAGCAAGTTTTACCATAAGCTGTGGATTGCGGCGTATCTCCACCTTGGCGAAATCAGATCCGGCTGTAGCGAACCTGTTCATGTCAGGAGCGGCATCATAGAAGTAAACATCACCTCCCTGCTCCAGCTCGCTGAGCGAATTGACCTTGGTGAGCTTGACATTACGTCCGCCAATCCGGGCAGCCACGCTCTTCGGTTCACGGCTAACGTTGATGATAAGTTCTGTAGCCTTGACCGGTTCATAGCCATTGTAATTTCCTTCTGAGGCAGCGATGTCGACACGCAGCTCACCGCGACGGGCATCGGCGTCCGAGCTTATACGGGTGACTACCTGCGCCGTACCTGAACGATACTGTTCAGTGGTGCCGTCGTCATCGTACTGCGTCATCGATGATTGTCCCGAGGGGTAAAGCTCGTATATGCGCAGAGCCTTGTCAATAGCTGCAGGATTGTTGTTGGGATTCACCATCGGGATGATAGCTCCGGCTTTCACAAACACAGGGAGCTTCCACAGAGGTGCGTCAAAACTGTTCAGCACTACGCCACCGTAATATTTCTGACCTGAGAAATAATCAAACCATTCCCCTTCAGGCAGATATATGCCGTTGCGGATGTCATTGCCCAGCGTATCGGCGGCAGTGGCCTGATAGATAGGAGCCACAAGGAATGACGGGCCGTACATATACTGATAGCGTGTGGCCGTTCCGTGGGTATAGTCCGATGGATAGTCGAGGAACATGGCTCTGATAAGCGGCATGCTGTCAACAGCCTGACGGGCATAGGTATATGTGTAGGGAAGCAACTGCGATTTCAGCTTCAGGTACATACGGTTGATGGATGTAGCCGGCTCGCCGAGCGCATGCGGATATTTCGGATTGGAGCCCCAGCCGTCCATGTTGAGCTGCATGGGCGAGAAGGTCTTCCACTGGAAGTCACGTGTGTTCACAACAGGATTCTTACCTCCGAATATACCGTCCATATCCGATGATATATTGGGCTGACCGGAGAGTCCCGAGCCTATATATGTCGGGATATGGAAGCGGATATATTCCCACTCGCCTCCTGTCTGGTCGCCGCTCCATACGCCGGCATAGCGCTGTGTTCCAGCCCAGCCGTCAAGCGATATGATAAACGGACGTGCATCATTGCCATAGTAAGGCATTATCTCACCCACATCGGCCACGCCGTTGAGCCCGAATGAATAGCCGGCGCCTACCCAAGCCACATCAGTCTTGAGCACTCGCACTCCGGCATCGCGCACCTCCTTGACGATGTCGCGCTGCAGCAGGGCGCTCACCTCAGGCTTCGGATGGAGGTCGCTCTGTGTCCAGAGGCCTATCTCCACACCTTTGCTCCGGGCATAGTCGCCGAATTCTTTAAGGTTCTGTATATTTCCGTCCAGAGTTTCAGTCTGGCCGTAACCTGCTCCGTATCCGTCATTGGGAAGTACCCAGCCCAGAGGCATATCGTGATCGGCATACCGGTCGACTACGGCACGGGCCGAGAACTGGTAGTTATCTTTTTCGCCGTTAAGTGATTCTTTGATACCGCCGTTGTCGCGCTGGCTCTCCTTATAGCGCTTTCCGTCCTCAAACAGGATACCCTTTTCGTCCTCCGCCCAATAGTCGCGGTTATAGGCATTGAGATGCCCCTGATAGAACCCGAATTTCGGCATCAGCACCGGATTGCCTGTAAGCTGATAGAAATCGCCCAGCAGCTCTGAAGGGGTGGGGCTTACCATCATGAACATATCAAGATAGTCCGAATCATGACTTAGGCTGACCTGACCCGGCTGAGTGGCGCCGAAATCATACTTGCCTTTACCGAAAGTGTGGAACATGACGCCATAACCGTCAGTCGACCAATAGAAGGGAGTAGGCGAGGCTACTCCTCCGTCAGTCCAGCTGTTCTGATTCTCAATAGATATCACTTTCCCCTTATGTGAGAAGCGTCCGTTCTGCACACCTCCTCCATAGAAGTACTCACCGGGGCGCTCTGCAAGAGTCACCATGGCTTTCCCTTTGTCAAAGCGTACGGGAGCGGTTTCCTCTATCACTGTTTTACCCGTATTGAGGTTCTTGACTGTCATCAGCCCATTCGCTTTATTCCAGCTTAGCTGAACTTCAGGTGAGCTGACAGTGACATAACCTCCACCGTCAGCCACATTTATGGCTCCCACTTGGCGGCGGGGATTCTTCACCAGGATTTCAGCCGGTGGATTAGCCGTCGGATTGCGTACTATTCCGCCGTTGTCATCCCGGAAAATACGGAATATATTATTTCCGTAGAAGTCAACGGTCACTCTGTTGCCATTGGCAAGAATAAGCTCAACGGCTGTAGGGTTCAGCTTACGGGCGCTACGTATGCCGGACTGTCCGGTATCGGCCGCCTGAGTACTCTCCGCAACAGTTGACGCGAGAGCATACACATCAGGAGTCGATGCCGCCAAAGCTACCGCGGCACCAAGCGAATAAAGCAATGCTTTTTTCATGTGATAATATAATGATTTAGGTATTTAGTTGTTTATCTTGAGGCTCATTCCGTTAAGCTTGCGGTAGAGATCGAGCGCATATACATCAGTCATGCCCGACACATGGTCAATGACAGCCTGTATCTTACCGTACAGGTCGGGGGCGTCAACTTCATACTGCTGCGGCACTTTCGACAGCAGCAGCTGCGAATAGTTGTACTGCGGATTGCGTACAGCATGTACAAGTTTCTCCATCAGAAACGATATGATACTGGTACCGGCCAAGTCGATATCCACAACATCGGCCGCACGGTAGATACGCTCCCACGAAAGAGCATTGCATCGGGCATAGCCTTCACGTTCACGCTGTGGGATATGGTCAAGAATCGAGCCTTCGTAGTTACCGGCAAGCATATCCTCCTCACCCTCGACGAAGGCCTGTGCGGCAGCCGCGACAAGCGCACCGATGACGGCCGAGCGCAGATATACGATTTTTTCATTCGGGTCATCAACATGCTCCATCACATCCTCTATCCGCTTTCTCCGATCCGTATCAAAGAAATCAAGGAACAGCTCTATAACCTGCTGCGTCGGTATCAGGCCAAGCTTATGGGCATCCTCTATGTCCATCACCTCGTAGCAGATATCGTCAGCCGCCTCAACAAGATACACCAACGGATGGCGCACATAGCGCACCTCGCCGTTAGGTCCTGGACGCGATATAAGGCCTAACTCCGTAGCCACCTTTATATAATCGGCTTGCTCGGAGGTGAAGAAACCGAACTTCGGCTTATCGCCGGCCAATGACGAGGCATAGGGATACTTCACTATCGATGCAAGCATGGAGTAAGTCATGGCGAATCCGCCCGGACGGCGTCCGTTGAACCGATGCGTAAGCAGACGGAATGCGTTGGCGTTTCCATCAAAGCGGGTAAGATCGTACCACTGTTCCTGCGTGAGCAGTTCTTTAAGCCCTGCACCCGGCCCTTCGCTGAAAAATGTGGCTATTGCCTTTTCTCCGGAATGGCCGAACGGAGGATTTCCGAGATCATGCGCCAGGCATGCCGCCGACACAATCTCACCTATGGCATCAAACTTATCAACCCAGTCGGCGCCTGCATATTTGACCTTCAGACGCTGCCCTACCTCTGTAGCCAACGAGCGCCCAACGCACGCCACTTCCAGGCTATGGGTCAACCGGTTATGCACAAAGATACTGCCAGGCAACGGGAATACCTGCGTCTTGTTCTGCAGACGGCGGAACGGCGACGAGAAAACCAACCGGTCATAGTCGCGCAAAAAATCGCTACGCACACCCTTCTTGGCATCGTGATATTCCTCCAGTCCGAAACGCTTGTCGCATATCAGCCTGTCCCAGTGCATCTTTTTCTGTTCCATGTCACAAATTTAATATTTTTATTCTATATATTCCCTTTTCTGAAAATAAAGACGCCGCGACTATGATTAGCCGCGGCGTCCGTATCATTGTGGTTTGATATTCCAGCTATTATCCAGGCTGATTGCCTACTTCAGGGTCAACACCCCACTGCTGCTGGGCCAGACGGCGATAGTTGTTGTAACGCCACTGAGCATTTGCCTTGGCGGCAGCGAAGAGTTCGGCAGCCTGTTCGGGATACTGCTTAACTACTGAAGAGTAGCGGACCTCACCTTTGAGGAAGTCCTCGAACTTATCCCAATCCGGAGCCTTGCTGTCAAGAGTGAAGGGGTTCTTGCCTTCTTCCTCAAGAGCGGGGTTGTAGCGCCAGAGGTGCCAGTAGCCGCATGCAACAGCGTTGGCCTCTTCCTGCTGGCTCTTACCCATACCGGCGCGGATACCGTGGTTGATACAGGGAGCGTAAGCGATGATGAGTGAAGGTCCATCATAAGCCTCAGCTTCACGGATAGCCTTAAGTGTCTGATTCTGGTCAGCACCCATAGCTATCTGAGCTACATAAACGTAGCCGTAGGTAGAAGCGATAAGACCAAGGTCCTTCTTACGGATGCGCTTACCTGCAGCTGCGAACTTGGCGATAGCGCCGAGCGGGGTAGCCTTTGAAGCCTGACCACCGGTATTTGAATAAACCTCGGTGTCAACAACAATCACATTAACGTTCTTGCCTGAAGCGAGCACGTGGTCAAGACCGCCGAAGCCTATGTCGTAAGCGGCACCGTCGCCGGCAATGATCCACTGTGAACGTTTTGCAATGAAGCCCTTCACTGAAAGGAGTTCCTTGCAGGCGTTGCATCCGCAAGCCTCGCAGAGAGGAACGAGCTTTTCAGCCACTTCGCGTGTTGAGGCAGCATCCTCTGAGTTGTCAAGCCACTGCTGTGCAAGAGCCTTCATCTCTGCGGTGCAGTCGGGGCAGTTGATGATATCGTTCATCTTGTCGGCCACACGTGCGCGGAGCTTTTCACCGGCGATAGACATACCGAGACCGAATTCAGCGAAGTCCTCGAAGAGTGAGTTACCCCATGCCGGACCGTAGCCCTTGTCGTTGGTGGTATAAGGAGTTGAAGGTACAGAACCTGAGTAGATTGATGAGCAACCTGTAGCGTTAGCCACCATTTCGTGGTCGCCGAAGAGCTGGCTGATGAGCTTCACATAAGGAGTTTCACCGCAACCTGAGCAAGCGCCTGAGAATTCGAAGAGCGGAGTAGCGAACTGGCTGTTCTTAACATTGCTCTTGATGTCAACGAGATGCTGCTTTGAAGCTACATTCTTAACGCAGTAATCCCATTCAGCCTGAGCGCCGAGCTGTGTTTCAAGCGGCTTCATGGCGAGAGCCTTCACGCCCTTCTTGCCGGGACATACGTCAACACAGTTGCCGCAACCAAGACAGTCAAGCACGTCAACGCTCTGAACGAAGCGCATGCCGGCGAATGTCTTGCCGATAGCGGGCAGAGTGGTATCCTCAGCGAAGGGAGCTGCCGACATTTCCTGAGCGTCGAGTACGAACGGACGGATAGCGGCGTGAGGACAAACGTAAGCACACTTGTTACACTGGATACAGTTCTCTTCGAGCCATTCGGGAACGAATGCTGCCACACCACGCTTTTCGTAGCTTGCGGTGCCCTGCTGCCATGTACCGTCGGCTATGTCAGCGAAGTCACTTACCTTCAGAAGGTCGCCATCCTGAGCGTTGATAGGACGAACTATATTGTTGATGAATGCGGGATCGTCGTTTGCGGGAGCCGGTTCGATTTCGAGGTTGCTCCATGCGGGATCAACGTCGAGCTTACGGTATTCACCGCCACGGTCAACAGCAGCGTAGTTCTTGTCAACGATATCCTGACCCTTCTTACCATAGCTCTTGACAATGAATTTCTTCATCTGCTCAACAGCGAGGTCAACGGGGATAACTTCAGTGATACGGAAGAATGCGCTCTGGAGGATGGTGTTGGTACGGTTGCCAAGACCGATTTCCTGAGCTATCTTGGTAGCGTTGATATAATATACGGTGATGTTGTGGTCAGCGAAATACTTCTTCACCTTGTTGGGGAGGTTCTTGGCAAGTTCCTCACCTTCCCAGATGGTATTGAGCAGGAATGTACCGCCGTCGCGCAGGCCGCGGGTCACATCGTACATGTGGAGGTAAGCCTGCACATGGCAAGCCACGAAGTTAGGAGTGGTCACCAGATATGTCGAGCGGATAGGCTCGTCACCGAAGCGGAGGTGTGAGCAGGTAAAGCCACCTGACTTCTTTGAGTCATAGGCGAAGTATGCCTGACAGTATTTAGAGGTGTTTTCACCGATGATCTTCACTGAGTTCTTGTTGGCACCTACAGTACCGTCAGCGCCCAGTCCGAAGAACTTGGCTTCGTATGTTGATTCACCGCTGAGAGCGATTTCTTCAACGGGGGGAAGTGACAGGAAGGTAACGTCGTCAACAATGCCCACGGTGAACTTGGTTTTGGGTTCGGGAAGAGCAAGGTTGTCAAATACACCTATAATATGTGCGGGAGTGGTGTCCTTTGAAGCGAGGCCGTAGCGACCTGACACAATCATGGGAGCATTTTCCTTACCGCAGTAGCATTCTGCCACGTCGAGGTACAGAGGTTCGCCGTTGGCTCCGGGTTCCTTGGTGCGGTCAAGCACAGCTATGCGCTTTGCAGTAGCGGGGATAGCGCTGAGGAAGTGACGGGCTGAGAAAGGACGATAGAGATGTACTGATACCAGACCTACCTTTTCGCCCTTTGCGATAAGATGGTCGATAGCTTCCTGAGCAGCCTGTGTAACAGAGCCCATGGCTATGATCACGCGGTCAGCATCGGGAGCACCGTAGTAGTTGAACAGGTGATATTCACGACCGGTGATATCGCTGATTTTGCCCATGTAGTCCTCTACAATGTCAGCCACTGCCTCGTACTGCTTGTTGCAAGCCTCACGGTGCTGGAAGAACACGTCGGAGTTTTCAGCCATACCGCGTGCCACGGGAGCATCGGGAGTGAGTGCGCGGCGACGGAAGTCGGCTATTGCCTCATGGTCTACTAAGGGAGCGAGATCTTCCTGCTCTACAACTTCGATTTTCTGAATCTCATGTGAGGTACGGAAGCCGTCGAAGAAGTTCAGGAAAGGAATCTTGCTCTTGATGGTTGCAAGGTGAGCAACACCGGCCAGGTCCATAACTTCCTGTACAGAACCTTCGGCAAGCATTGCGAAGCCAGTCTGGCGACAAGCGAGCACGTCCTGATGGTCGCCGAAGATGCTGAGTGCATGTGAAGCGAGTGTACGTGCTGATACATGGAATACGCAGGGAAGCATTTCACCTGCAATCTTGTACATATTGGGGATCATCAGCAGAAGACCCTGCGATGCAGTATAGGTGGTGGTCAGAGCACCGGCCTGCAGTGAACCGTGTACAGCACCTGCAGCACCGCCTTCTGACTGCATCTCCTGAACGAGCACAGTTTCTCCGAAGATGTTTTTACGTCCGGCAGCAGCCCATTCATCGACATATTCTGCCATGGTCGATGAAGGTGTGATGGGGTAGATAGCGGCAACTTCCGAGAACATATACGAGATATGCGCGGCGGCCTGGTTACCATCACAAGTCAAGAATTTTTTTTCCTTGCTCATAAGTAA
The DNA here is from genome assembly GCA_910586895.1 of uncultured Muribaculaceae bacterium. Taxonomy (GTDB): domain Bacteria; phylum Bacteroidota; class Bacteroidia; order Bacteroidales; family Muribaculaceae; genus Paramuribaculum. Next base: position 212,471 of record CAJUIW010000003.1, read on the forward strand.
GTTAATGTAATCTATTAGGTTAGAATTTGTTTTTCTATTCTGGGCACGCTTGCCACAGCTCTTTTACGGCGAGCCGCAACGCGCGTACAGCGCGAAGTTACAAATTTATTCCCATAATATACCTTGATAGGACCCTTATTTTTTCGATTTTGTAATTATAATGTGTCATAAACGGACATTTTTAACTATCCGACTCCGATTTTTCACGGTTGTTCACCCTTGATTCATGACATTCTGCGCGACAGCGGGCGCTCCACACAGTCGGTCAGCAGCCATGCGAGCAGGATGGAAATCCCCATCGTTCCTGCAAGTATATATTTTCCGGGGCACTCTATTGCAAGCGATGCCATTGCCTCGCGCCACGCATCTATCACAAGCAGATGCGCCATATAAAATGCAAAACTGAGCCGTCCGAGCCACAACAGAATGCGGCTATGCAACAGTCGCGTAACGAAACTGCGCGAACTGTCGGTAGCGGTCATGACAACAAGCAGCAACATCACAGACGGCCACCACAGAGATGCAAGGCCGTAACGGGAGGGCACAAAGTTCCATACCCATATAGTAACGGCGACAAATGATAATGCAATGAACTGCGCCGCAGCCGACATCACGGCTTTACCGGCAAGACGGGCGGTAATACCCTCACGGATACGCATCCACACATGCCACAGCACAATACCCAACATGAAATCCACTACCCTGAAAAGTGGAGAAATATAGATCAGAGCATCAGTAAATCCGTCAGGCACAAATTGTATCACGATGAAATACACCGCAAGCACCGCACCGGCCGACCTCACCATACGTCCCCTACGGTTCATCAGCCTGACAAGAGCGGGAAATACCGCATAGAAGAACATCATGTCGGCAAGAAACCATGACACCTGATTGCCTGAGAAATAAAAGGATCGCAATGGCACCCAGCTCTGTATAAGCAGCGTATCACAAGCTATTGCAATTCCACTTCCGGCGTCAGAGCCATATAGCAGTAGTGCAGCCACAAGGCATAGCAAATGCACCGGCCACACTTTGACAAGCCGGCGCTTCATAAAGGGGATGAACCGCAATTCGGAAACGCGCGTTCCGTAACCGGCACACATCACAAATCCGCTAAGTACAAAGAAGAAACTCACACCACAATCACCACCGGCCGGAAACAATGACAGATGATGCAGAAATATCATCAGCACAAATATACCGCGGAGTGATTGAATGGACTGAATCATTCTTTTGATACGCGCAGGATTATTGGCCGGAAAGATTTATTTCATCAAACCGCATTGTCAGTATATCGAACCGCAGCATCCGGTCGGTCAGCAAGCTGCCTATTCCCGCAAGATACTTTATCGCTTCGGAGGCCTGTATGCACCCCAGAATACCTGGCACGGTGCCAAGTGGACCGGCTACATCTTCCTTTGCCACTGCTTCAGGGCCTTCCGGAAAAAGAGAAGAGAATGAAGCCGTTCCGGGAAGCACTGTCATACACTGCCCCTCGTATCTCCATATAGCGCCATGATTGTATGGCTTTCCGGCTTTTACGCACGCACGATCGATGAAAAACTTCGCATCAAGACTATCCGTAGCGTCAATCACAAAATCATAGCTATCGATAACATGGTCAATATTGTCAGGCGTAATCATCTCACTGATAGCCTCGACCGCAACGTTCGGATTAATAGCCGTCATAGACTCCGATGCGGATTCAACTTTCAGACGCCCGACATCGGCCGTGGAATGTGCCACCTGCCGCTGAAGATTACTTACATCCACACGGTCAGCATCAGCGATACCGATCCGCCCCACACCTGCAGCGGCAAGATACAAGGCTATAGGTGAACCGAGTCCACCTGCACCGATGATAAGCACGCTTCCGTTTTTCAACCTCAACTGCCCCTCTTCGCCCAACTCAGGCAGCAACAGATGGCGGCGGTAGCGGGCGCGTTCAGAGTCATCGAGCAGCTTCATTATCCGAGCATTGCCGCCACACGCTTGAGTGCGGCGATGAATGTATCACACTCCTCAACCGAATTGTACATAGCCATTGAAGCCCTTACCGTACCCTCCACTCCGAGAGCATGCATCAGGGGCTGGGCGCAATGATGACCGGTGCGCACGGCTATGCCGAGTTTGTCAAGCAAAAGCCCTATGTCATAGTGATGCTCATTCCCGATAAGGAAGGATATGACGGCAGCCTTTCCGGGAGCAGTGCCGAAGATACGCATACCCGGCACTTCGTCAATCATCCGGCGGGTGGTGTATTCGAGAAGTTGCTGTTCATGGGCCGCAATCCGGCCAAGACCGATACGGGATATATAGTGAAGCGCCGTATCCAATGCAGCGATGCCTACATAGTCGGGCGTACCTGCCTCAAACTTGAACGGCAGCTCGGCATAAGTGGTGTGTTCGAAAGTGACATGACTTATCATCTCTCCGCCACCCTGATAAGGGGGCATACGTTCGAGCAGCTCCTCACGTCCATACAGGACCCCGATACCGGTAGGCCCATACATCTTGTGCGACGAGAAGGTGTAGAAGTCAGCCCCAAGCGCCTGCATATCGAGCGACATGTGGGCCACAGCCTGCGCTCCGTCAATCAATGCCACAGCACCATGTCGGTGGGCTTCAGCCACTATTTCAGCTGCCGGATTGACCGTACCGAGCACATTTGACACGTGAGTCACGGACACCATACGCGTACGTTCCGTAAAGAGCCCTCGGTAAGCATCCATATCCAGACTGCCGTCAGCACGCATCGGTATCACCTTGATGACGATTCCTTTGCGCTGACGCAGCAGTTGCCACGGCACGATATTGGCATGATGCTCCATGACACTGAGAATCACCTCATCGCCCTCCTCAAGCAGACTTCCGTAACTGGAAGCCACAAGATTGATGGACTCGGTGGTACCTCGGGTGAATATTATCTCCTTGTAGGAACGTGCACCGATATACTCCGCCACATGACGGCGCGTGCGCTCCATCATATCAGTGGCTTCCTGCGACAGCGTGTGCACTCCGCGGTGCACATTGGCCTTATGGGCATAGTACATGTCAGTGACCGCGTCAACTACCTGACGTGGAGTCTGGGTTGAGGCGGTGTTGTCGAAGTACACCAACTCCTTGCCATGGATTTTACGCTGCAGTATCGGAAAATCCCGGCGAAGCTCACCTAACGGATATATATCGGTTGATTTCTGGGTCATGATTCACAATTTCTGGTTGCGGCACAGTCGCCGCAAAAAAGTTCCTGTCCTACGAAACGCTTCTCTACAAGCAGACGCAGACGATCGCGCAGCGACGATATGCGCACCGTGTCAAGCACATCGGCCATGAATGCCTGCATAAGCATGGTGCGGGCCTCCGCTTCAGGAATACCGCGTGAACGCATGTAGAAGAGGGCCGAAGCATCAAGCTGTCCGGTGGTGGCGCCATGACTGCACTTCACCTCATCGCAGTATATCTCAAGCTGCGGTTCGGTGTGCATTCTTGCATCGGTTGACGCGAGGAGATTCTTGTTGCTCTGGTAAGCCTCGGTAAAATCAGCTTTAGGAGCTACCATTATAGTGCCGTCAAACACACCCTTCGAACGGTCGTCAAGCACATACTTGAACAGCTGTGAGCTGTGGCAATGCGATGCGAGGTGATTGACACGCGTACGGTTCTCCACCTGCTCCTCACCTCCCGCTATCACCATGCCGGTCAGCACAGTTTCGCAATGTGAGTGGTCAACATCTATATGATAGGAATTGGATGTATTTCCGGCTATGAGCGTCATGCCGTTGACAAGCAGGTTAGAACCCTCGCCCTGACGTGCATACAGCGAGCTGCACCGTGATGTCACGGCCGATGATTCCTCGATATTGTAATAATCAAACTTAGCACCGCGGTCGAGAACTATCTCCACCACTTCCGACGACAGGCATCCGGCGCTGTCAGGGCGCGAATGGTCGCACACCAGGAGCGATGCCTCAGAATCGGCCTCGGCCACAATCAGCACACGGCGCATTCCGGCAAGGGGCACCGGAGAACTGAAAATATTGACCAGCTGCAGCGGTTTCTCCATGTGCACTCCGCGGCCTATATGGATAAACACGCCATCCTGAGCCAACAGGGTGTTCAGAGCCACGGCTCTATCTGTAAGCGGTGCAAGCGAGCCATAGTGTGCATTGACTATCTCAGGATACTTCTCTGCGGCCTCACGCAGCGAACAGAATGTCACCCCCTCGGGCAGACGTTCGGCAAGACGTGATGAAGCATGAAAGGCATCATTGACCACAACTCCGAGCAGCGTGCTCAGATTAGGCACTCCACAATGGAATGCGGCAGCAACATCAGCCGGAATATCCACACGCATCAGATTCACACCGTAGTCCGGTGCAAACATCATCAGGCGCTTATCCGCCTTAACGCCGGCAGCCGCATCAAGCTCCTCAAGAGCTGCCTGACGCTTGCTGTTGAGCGCTCCGGTCGAATGGGCATCTACCTGTGCCGCATTCTGGCGGTAGAGATCCAAATATTGATCAAGCGGGTTCATTTGAGCCATCTACTTCGTTTTTAATCCAGTCATAACCACGTTCTTCCAGTTCGAGTGCCAGTTCAGGGCCGCCCGTGCGTACTATACGTCCCTTGTAAAGCACATGCACAAAATCGGGGCGGATATAGTCAAGCAGGCGCTGATAGTGGGTGATGACTATAGTGGCATTGCGGTCAGTCTTGAGCTTATTGACACCTCCGGCCACGATACGCAGCGCGTCAATGTCAAGTCCGGAATCGGTTTCATCAAGGATGGCCACCTTCGGTTCAAGAACCGCCATCTGGAATATTTCGTTGCGCTTCTTCTCTCCACCGGAGAATCCTTCGTTGACAGAGCGCGACGCGAGTTTGTTGTCAAGCTCCACAATAGCCCGTTTCTGGCGCATGAGCTTCAGGAAGTCAGTGGCGCTCATAGGCTCCTCGCCTAAATACTTGCGTTTTGCATTTACAGCGGCGCGCATGAAGTTGACCATTGACACTCCGGGAATCTCAACCGGATACTGGAATGAAAGGAACAGCCCCTCGTGGCTACGGTCCTCAGGAAGCATGCCGAGCAGTTCCTGCCCGTCGAGTTTGGCGGAGCCTTCCGTAACATTATAGGCGGGATTTCCGGCAAGCACGCCGCTCAGTGTGCTTTTACCTGATCCGTTAGGTCCCATTATGGCATGCACCTCTCCGGGGCGCACTGTCAGATTGATTCCCTTCAGTATCTCCTTGCCATTGATTCCGGCATGGAGGTCATTCACTTCGAGTAATATATCGTTCATTGGTGTCTTTATTATCTTTTAGCGGGTGTTTAACAACTCAACCGACAGAGCCCTCAAGGGTAATCTGCAGCAGTTTCTGTGCCTCCACGGCAAATTCCATGGGCAGCTTGTTCATTACTTCCTTGGCATATCCGTTGACAATCAGTCCTACGGCTTCTTCTGTAGGTATTCCGCGCTGATTGCAGTAGAATATCTGTTCTTCCGATATCTTGGATGTGGTGGCTTCATGCTCCACTACGGCTGTGTCATTCAGCACATCGATATACGGGAATGTGTGCGCTCCGCAGGTGGAGCTGAGCAGCAGGCTGTCGCACTGCGTATAGTTGCGGCATCCGTCGGCATCTGGAGCCACTTTTACCAACCCGCGGTAGGAGTTCTGGCTATGTCCGGCTGAGATACCTTTTGACACTATGGTGCTTCGGGTATTGCGGCCGAGGTGTATCATCTTGGTGCCGGTATCGGCCTGCTGATAATTATTGGTCACCGCCACTGAATAGAACTCGCCTACAGCACCCTCGCCGGCAAGGATACATCCTGGGTATTTCCATGTTATGGCCGAGCCGGTCTCAACCTGCGTCCATGACAGTTTTGAATAGTCGCCGCGACACAGTCCACGCTTGGTGACAAAATTGTAAACACCTCCGCGGCCTTCGGCATCACCGGCATACCAGTTCTGCACGGTGCTGTACTTCACTTCGGCACGATCCTCAACAACAATCTCCACGATAGCTGCATGGAGCTGATTTTCATCGCGCATCGGAGCGGTACATCCCTCAAGATAGCTTACATAGGAATCATCATCGGCTACTATCAGAGTGCGTTCAAACTGTCCTGTACCTGCGGCGTTGATGCGGAAATAGGTGCTCAGTTCCATGGGGCAGCGTACCCCTTTCGGGATATATACGAACGAACCGTCGGAAAATACCGCCGAGTTAAGTGCGGCATAGAAATTATCGGTATAAGGCACCACTTTGCCAAGATAGCGTCTTACCAGATCAGGATAATCCTTCACCGCTTCGGATATGGAGCAGAATATCACTCCGAGCTCGGCGAGCTTCTCACGGTGGGTGGTCTTCACGCTTACCGAGTCCATAACGGCATCAACGGCCATGCCGCTGAGCGCCTTCTGCTCCTCAAGTGGAATACCGAGCTTATTGAAGGTAGCTATCAGTTCCGGATCGACCTCATCCAGACTACCGGGACGCTCCTTCACTTTCGGAGCGGCATAGTAGCTTATGGCCTGGAAGTCAATATCAGGAATATCCAGATGCGCCCATGTCGGAGGCACCAGTTTCAGCCAGTGGCGATAGGCACGCAGACGGAATTCGAGCAGCCACTCGGGCTCCCCTTTCTTTTCCGATATGAATCGCACCACATCCTCGCTGAGTCCGTGAGGTATAATATCGGTGTCAATATCGGAGGTAAAGCCATACTTGTACTCTCCGGAGGTCACCCCGTCCAGAGCATCAGGCTTGACGTTATCTTTTTTATTTTTATTCTTATCTTTATCCATGTTCATCTTGTATAACATCAGGCGGCCGCCAAAGTTGCATCACTGAGCGTGCCGAATAGCCACGGGGCAAAAGCGAGCCATGCATCCACCACGCCTTTTCCCTGCTGCGGTGTCCACATACCGGCATTGGGAGCCATGATATGAATCAGATTCAGCATAAGGCTAAGCACCAGATTCCACTTCACGCAGCAGAACAGTGCCCCAAGCATGCGGTCAAGGATACCGAGGCTCACGGCATGTATGGCGGCACGAAGCATACGCGCCACCACGAACACTCCGAGCCATACTATCAGGAACAAGGCTCCGCGGCCGACAAGCGATGCGGCATACAGAGAAAATGCCGAACCCTCCTCGACGTCCATGACAGAAGCGGCTACAGCCGTGGCCTGTTCCCCGAATACACGGCAGGCAAGCAGGGCAAGCACTATTCCGCACAGCGACCCGAGCTCCTTAACAATGCCCCGGCGGAATCCTATAAGCAGCGAGGCCACGAATACCACCAGTATTATTATAATTAATGTGTTCATGCCGCAAAATTAACAAAAAATATCCGAGCGCACATAAATTTTTTCCTCAGCCGTTTTTATCCGTCATCATAATCAGTTTTCGTAGGACCGGCGCACCTTCATCTGTCATTGTTCAACCATCGGTTAACAATTCTGTCGATAAAATCAGTACGGTTTTGAGAAACTTTGGTAAATAAACGTTAAATAGACATCAAAATGATTCTCCATTCAAAAAAAACTGCATATATTTGCATGTGTGTTTTTCATAGTATTAGATTAAGATAAAGGTTTAAAGGGAAAGAGATGTTGTGAAACATCTCTTTTTTTATTTGCTAAAAGTCAGGATTAAAAGTATATTTGTAGTCACATGAAAACGCTACGCATATACCCCACATCAATCAACCGCCCGTTCATAGAGGAAGCGGCCGCCATACTGCGCGACGGAGGAATTATAATCTATCCTACCGATACGTTCTACGCTCTCGGATGCAGTGCCATAAGCAACAATGCCATAGAGAAATTATGCAAGATAAAGGGCATCAATCCTCAGAAAGAGACTCTGTCGGTGATCTGCTCAGGCATATCGCAGGCAAGCGAGTATGCGCGCATTGACAACCATGCGTTCAAGCTTATGCGCGACAACTTGCCCGGACCGTTCACGTTCATCCTCCCCTCGGCCACCACTCTCCCCAAGGTATTCAAAGGTCGTCACAGCGTAGGAGTGCGCATCCCGGACAATCCAATAGCGGTAGCATTGGCCGAAGAACTCGGCAATCCGCTCCTCAGCACATCGATAACCCTCGGAGCTGACTCAGGTATGGATGAAATAGAGCCTGAGAGCATTGAGATGGAATATGAAAGCAACCCTGAGATAGAACTGATGATCAACGGAGGCACCGGCGCTCTGACCGGCTCCACCGTAGTAGACCTGTCCGACAGCCGCAACCCTGAGATAATACGTCAGGGAGCAGGGTATCTTCAGGACTGACATGAATAACAGATACTCTCCCGATATGAACAAGACAGCCAAGCATACTCAGATACAGTTGCCGCCACGCATTGACGGAGCGGCACCTCCGGAAATGAATCGTACTCCCGGTCAGTTAGTGATTGTGGGTGCCAACGGTGCAGGTAAATCACGCTTTTCCATCCGCATGGCCTCATCACCCGATGCCCGGGCCTACAATATCGCCGCTCTGCCGGCTCTTTTTGACCGCACATACACCGACAATCTGCCCGGCTCGCTCGACTCGCAGTATGCCGAGGCCGTAGCGTCAGGAATGGGACGCTCTGAAAACTCCACACAGCTGGAAAGGCTTATGTCGCTGCTTATGCATCAGGAGATGCTCAACCTCATGTCCTACAAGATAGCGCATGCCTCCAACCCCGATGCCACGCTCCGCCCTACTCGCCTCGACTCGCTGATATCGCTGTGGCAGGAGATTTTCCCTGACAACAAGATACTGATTGAGAGCGGACGGATGCTGTTCAGGCGCAACTCTGACGATGCGTCCTATTCCTCCATGCGTCTGTCGGCCGGCGAACGTGCTATCATATATATAATAGGTGCCGCACTGTTCGCTCCCAAGGGAGCCACTATATTTGTCGACAGCCCTGAGATGTTCCTCCATCCGGCCATCACACAGTCCGTATGGAACCGTATAGAACTGCTGCGGGCGGACTGCACGTTTATCTACACCACACATGACCTCGACTTCGCATCCTCACGTCAGGATGCACGCATAATATGGGTTCGCGCGTTCGACGCCGTAAACACCACATGGGACTACGATCTGCTCCCTGCCGACTCCGACATTTCCGACGAGATGTACATGAGTATCCTCGGGGCCCGCAAGCCGGTGCTGTTCATCGAGGGTGACGGACGTCACTCCATTGACGCAAAGCTCTACCCGCTGGTGTTCAAGGAGTACACTGTGAAGTCGCTCGGCAGTTGCAACAAGGTAATCGAGGCCACGCGCACCTTCAACGACCTCGTATCGTTTCACAACATGGACTCACGCGGAATAGTTGACCGCGACCGCCGCGATGAAAAGGAGGTGGAATACCTCCGCGGCAAGAAAGTGATGGTGCCGGAAGTGGCTGAGATAGAAAATATACTTATGCTGGAAGAGGTGATACGCACCGTGGCCCACAGCCGCGGCAAGAACGAATCGAAAGTATTCCAGAAAGCCAAGCATGCTGTCATGAGCCAGTTCCGCCACGATCTGCGCCAACAGGCCCTGCTGCACACACGCCACCGCGTGAAGCGCACCATGGAGTACCGCACCGACGGCCGGTTTGCCAACATAGGTATGCTTGAGGAACACCTGTCGCGTCTGCTGATAGAGATTGACCCGCGCGGACTTTACGAAAATTTCTGCCGCGAGTTCCGCCGCTATCTTGAGACGGACGATTACAGCGCCGTACTTAAGGTATACAATCAGAAGTCGATGCTTCCGGGCAGCAACGTGGCCGGACTATGCGGACTTCGCAACAAAGATGAATATATTAACGCTATAATTGACATACTCCGCCATGACAGCAATGATGCGCGCCGCATACGCACCGCCATCACCCGCTGCTTCGGCCTCGAATCATGAAACGGATAGCACCCTGGATTGAAGCCATGCGCCTGCGCACACTTCCGGTATCGGTAGCCGGAGTGGTCCTTGCCATAGGCTATGCACGTCACTTCGGCTGCGCCGAGCTCCTGCCGGCCATGCTCTGCCTCGCATTCGCCATTCTGGCACAGATAGCATCAAACTTTGCAAATGAATATTACGACTTCCGTGCCGGACTTGACAAAGCCGGACGGGAGGGGCCGCGACGCGGCGTGACGGAGGGCGACATCACACCCCGCGCCATGCTCGCCGCCACATTCATCACCCTTGGGGCTGCGTGTGCCGTAGGATGTTCGCTGCTGCTGTTCGGCCCCTGGTGGCTGCTTCCGGCTGGCATTGCCATCGCACTTGGCGTGCTGGCCTACAGCACAGGCCCTTACCCTCTGTCGAGGCACGGACTTGGCGAAGTGGCGGTAATGCTGTTCTTCGGCATAGTACCGGTCAACCTCACGTTCTACATCATGAACGGGGCGTTCAATCACGAGGTGCTGCTCGGCTCCCTGTCAGCAGGATTTATGGGTGCCAACGTACTGCTTGTCAACAACTACCGCGATGTCGACGACGACCGTTCAGTAGGCAAGCACACTCTCACCGTAATGATAGGCCGGCGAGCCACTTGGACGCTCTATCTGACTTCGGGAATACTGGCGGTTCTGCTTATGGCCGGGATATGGGCTACCCTGCCTCCCGCCACATGGGCCATACCAGCCATTTATCTCCTGCTGCATCTAAGGCTCTGCTACATGCTGTGCACGCGTACCGGACGCCGGCTCAATCCGTTGCTCGGCCTTACAGCCATAGCCATGGCCGCATACTGCGTGGCATTTGCCTGCGTGGCCTGAGCGAACAATTCAGCGGGTGTGAGCGTCTTAATAACAAAACAGTTATTAACGTTCACATACACTGATTCCGTCATGAAAAGTACAAGTTCCAATTGGCTGACCATCCTAATCACTGCCATTGTGGGTGTATTGCTCATCATATGGCACACTAAACTGGACATTCTGTCATGGGTCATGATAGCCGTAGGCGTCATGTTCCTTATCCCGAGCGTCTATTCACTTATAGCCTCGCTGTCATCGCGTAAGAAACTCAAAGCCGCAGGCCAGCAGCCGAGCGCCATGGGCAGCGGCTCGTCAATCCTTGCTGCCATAGCCGGATGCGGCTTAGGCATATGGATGATTGTCGACCCCGGCTTCTTCGTTGGGCTTACCGCCTACCTGTTTGCCATCATACTGATAGCCTACGGTGTGTTCCAGATATTACTTGTGGGCTACTGGAGCCGTCCCTACAAACTCCCTGTCCTGTTCTATATCGTGCCCGTGCTTCTGATAGCCGGCGGCGTTGTGATTCTGTGCACCACAGTGCGCACCATGAATTCCGTGGTAGTGCTTATCACCGGTATCCTGCTCGTGGCCTCGGCCATCAACTGGGCTCTTGAGCTGTCAGCGACCCATCCGGCGCAAACGCGTGGGGGAAGCGCCTCCTGATGTACTCCACTATAATCTCCACAAGGCTGTCCATCGACATCAGCGAAGTGTCCAGCGTAAGGTCATACGATGATGCCGCACCCCAGCTCTTGTCGGTATAGAAATTATAATATCCGGCCCTCAGTTTATTGGTCCGTTCGGCTCTCGAGCGGGCCTGTGCCGGTGTTATATCATGCTCACGCGCAATGATGCGGGCCACGCATTGATCCATCGGTGCATGTACGAAGATGCTCACCAGCCCCGGAAAATCGCGCAGCACATAGTCGGCCGTACGCCCCACTATGACGCATGACTCCTGCTGTGCGAGCGAGTGGATGAAGTCGCTCTGCGCGCGGTAAAGCCCGTCGTCACTTATAGCGGTGGCTCCGGCAAAGGTGGCCGCCGGATTAAATCCCATGGCAAAGGAGAAGAGGCCGTTGAAAAATGTCGGGGCTTTCTCGTCCGAACGCTCGAAGAAGTCCGTGGTAACCCCCGCACGGCGTGCCGCGTTGTAAAGCAGCTCCTTGTCGTAGTAGCCTATGTGGAGAGCCGAAGCCAGACGCCGTCCCAACTCACGGCCTCCGCTGCCGAACTGACGTCCAATGGTTATCACTATGTGCGTTGATGATGACGCATCGTTACGGGTATCGCTGTCGACGTTTGCCATTTCGTTTAGTTTTTTATCTTCGATAAGGCAAAAATAATAATTTGACTTCACAGATTATCTAAATTTCACCGATTAATTTTCATAATCGCGGAAATACTATTACTTTTGCACCTTGGAAATAGCACGCATCGGCTTATCACACAGTTACAGCCGCACAAGCTATCTCCGCCCGTTTATCACGAAAGAAAAAAAACGAACATACAGTAATGGCAAAAGAAAATCAGACAGAGAACCGCACCGCCGTTGAAGAGCTGAACGATTCGCTCACCGGCATAGAACAGAAGGTGCAGAACAATCAGAAAACCATCATGTGGGCTTGCGTAGCCGTAGTGGCTGTAGTATGCGCAGTGCTTATATATGTATATGGCATCCGCCGTCCCGGCATCGAGTCAGCCAACAACGCCATCGGCCAGGCCGACCTCACCATGGCCATGGGCAATGACTCACTCGCACTCCAGCAGTACCAGCAGGTAGCCGACGAATATGGCTACGAAGCCGGCAACCGCGCCCAGCTCAACGCCGCCATCCTCCTCTACCAGCAGGGCAAATATCAGGAGGCCATCAACTACCTCAAGAACTACTCAGCCAACGAAAGCATCATCGGCGCTTCAAGCAAGGCTCTCGAAGGCGACTGCTACGTCAACCTCAAGAACTACAACGAAGCCATCGACTGCTACCGCGAGGCTGCCAAGATTTCTGACAAGAATCCTTCATACACCCCCTACTTCCTGATGAAGGAGGCCACAGTTCAGCGCGAGCTCAAGAACTACAAGGCCGAAGCCGACCTATACCGCACCATCCGCGATGAATATCCCGAATATGCCGCCATGCAGCAGATCGACTTCGAAAAGTACATTGCACGCGCCGAAGCTCAGGCCGGAGAATAACATGCCGCAACAACAGTCCGCATCCGCCGGACAGAACAATAAACAGCGCGGGCCGCACTATGCAGTGCGGCCCGCTTGCTATATGTATACGCGTTGATCAGTCAAGAGTCTGGTTGCCGCCACCGTTGACAAACAGCACCTGTCCGCTCACCCACGATGACGCGGGCGATGCAAAGAACAGCACCGCACGGGCCATGTCATCCACCTTGCCCAGCCGCTTCAGCGGCGTGTGGCGCAGCATGGCCTCCTCAAGCTCCGGAGTGAGCACTTTGGCAAGCGCCGCCGTGCGCGTGGCTCCGGGCCCTACACAGTTGATGCGCACCCCCATCGGTCCGAAGTCATAAGCCAGATTAGCCGACATGTGATTCAGAGCTGCCTTCGACGAGGCATAGACCCCCATGTTGGCCTCCTTATCCTGCGAACTCATGGATGAGATGTTGATGATGCTTCCGTAGCCCGATTTCTGCATCAGCGGCACCGCAAGCTGGCACAACCGCCATGGTGCGAACAGATTGATGCGGTAGATACGCTCCAGGTACGCAACATCGATTTTGAACGGATTCTCACGGCCTCCGCCACCCATTCCGGCATTATTGACCAGAATATTCAGTGCGCCGAAAGTAGATGACGCCATGTTGACAGCCGCCACGAGGTCGGCATCGTTCATCACATCGCATGCCATACCTACGGCCTTCCCATCAGCCGCCACAATCTCGGCAGCCACCGCATCGGCCGATTCCTGGCTGCGGTCAGTCACAACTACAGCTGCACCTGCGGCAGCCAGCACAAGGGCACATCCGCGCCCAATCCCATTGCCGGCACCCGTGACGAGCGCCACCTTGCCGGTCAGATCATACATTTCGCTTATATCCATATAATAATAACACCATTCAGCCTGCCGATGTTTTCCAACCGTCGGCACATTCATTTTCAGTGAATATAAAGAACGGGCGCCGTGCAGTAATACAATCTACCGCCGGCGCCCGCATTGCTATTTGTGTGTGTTTCTTATCTGATATATATCTTTCGGCCGTTGATCAAATATATGCCGGCAGGAAGCGCGGGCATATCCGATTTTTCACCTGAGTAGATCAGCACACCCTGAAGATTGTAAACCCTTACAGCGGTTTCATCATCAGCCGTGACGCCATCTATGGCACTCAGCTCCTCTGACTCAACGATATTGCTGAACAGACGCCACACCGGGGCTGCCTGATACACAGCCTTCAGTCCTACCGGGACATAGAGCGTACCCGCGAGGAATGTCTTGTTGCTGAAGCTACTTGCCGACAGCGTACCGGGCTTGGTGGCCACGCTGTACACTCCGGTCAGATTGACACCGCTGAAAGCATTGTCGCCTATCTTCTCCAGCCATTCGGGCAGGCGCACCTCCTTTATTGCTGAACACCCGGCAAAAGCACTGTTCTCAATCACAGCCACTGACTGCGGTATTGTTATATCGGCAAGCAGAGAGCATCCGCTGAACATGCTTTCGGTTATAAAACCGATGCCTTCACCAAGAGTGGCAGAGGTAAGTTTATTACAGTTCATGAACACGCCGCTACCCATGGAGGTGACACTTCCGGGCACCGTAACCGATGCCAGCGACGGACAAATGCTGAATGCCTTTGCTCCTATCGAGGTAATAGTTGACGGAAGCTCAAGCGTCTTAAGACCTGCACCCAGAAATGCCTCATCAGGTATAGCGGTAAGGCCGGAGGGGAAATTAATCGTGGTCAGCGCCGTACAATAGGTGAAAGCACCCGCCCCTACCTTTGTCAGGCTTTCAGGGAGCGTGACTGAAGTCATTTTCCGGCAGTTGCGGAAAGCCTGCTCCCCTATCGACGTCACCCCCTCAGGAACGTTGACAAACAGCACATTGCATCCGTTAAAAGCATATTCGCCAATCTCCTTCATATTGGAGTGGAAATACACAGGCCGCTTGTTTGCCGGCACCTGAAGCAATTTTTCATATCCGTAGGTGTACAGGAGTCCTTGTGAAGATGCAAAAGTCTTGTTTCCCGATGCGACAGTGAAGCTACCCAACGATGTGCAATTGGAAAAAGCATTCCTTCCGATAGAAATCACTCCGGCGGGAATAGTAATCGAGCTCAATGATGTGGAGGCAAACGCCGCATCGCCTATATATTTCAGTGATGCCGGAAGCGATACCGTACTTAACGGACACCCCTGGAAAGCCTCGCTCCCTATCGTAGTCAGATATTGGCTATCGATAGTCACGGAGGTCAGACCGCTGTTGTCGAAAGCTGCGACCCCGATACTCTCTATCTTACCCGATATTCTTACCGATTTCAGATTCTTTGTACCGTGGAACCAGAAACTGGGGATACGTGTCACCCCGCTACCGAATGACAGCGATGTGATTGAGGACATATTGTCAAACGGCTCATCGTTGACCGAGCAGGTAAAATCACGTCCAAGCACCACAGTGGTCAGTTCCACGTCCTTCAGGGCGTCATGGCCGAACTTAATCGGCAGGTCAGAGGCAGCTGTTTCAAGATGTGTCAGATCCGTGCATCCGGCAAATGCCCCGTCGCCTATCTCCATCACCTTGTAAGTTACGTTATTGTGCGTCACTTCGGCCGGAATAATTGCAGTGGCTATTGCCGGGGAGCTTGCCCCGGTAACACGGCATGTACCTTCCTGAGCTGAGATCACCTCGTAGTTGAGCGTGCCATAAGCGTCCTGAAAAGTCTGACCCACTGACGGGAAAGAGGCCAGCAGCGCCAGCACAAATGGTATAGACCTTTTCATACAATTGATGTTACAGAGGTTTTACAATCATTTTTCGTGAGTTGAGTCCGTCAGTCACCACATATACTCCGGGCTGCAGGCGGGGCATTTCATCATATGCACCGCTGTAAACCTCAACGCCACCCATGCTTATCACTCGTACCTGACCATCGAAGCTGCCATCGGTTTCCACGCCCTCTATCGCAGCTACATCGGCTGACTCCACGATGTTTCCGAAATCCTTCCATCCCGGAGCTGTACGGTAGGCATCTCCGCAGTCAGGGCGTACATACAGAGTGGCTGAGGAGCATCCGGCGTAATTATAAAATGACGTACTGTTGTAGTCCAATACCGGCGGCACTATAGCCTGCGAACGCACTTCGTCAATCACCGTACCAGAGAAAAAAGCGTGGGATATAGTGCTGACATACGGTGGTATGG
This sequence comes from uncultured Muribaculaceae bacterium, assembly GCA_910586895.1. GTDB lineage: Bacteria > Bacteroidota > Bacteroidia > Bacteroidales > Muribaculaceae > Paramuribaculum. The sequence goes on from CAJUIW010000003.1 coordinate 228,632, forward strand.
TTATACTTTTCAGTGATTTTAAGCCGCTTAACATATCGGGAAGATCTTCAAGTTCAGAGGGGAGAATCAGGGTGGTCAGAGCTGGATTGCTGGCAATAGATCTTTCCCCTATCTTTGTGACTGATGAGGGCATTATAACCTCTTTCAAAACAGGATTGTTATGTATGGCATAAGTCTCTATCTCCTTACACCCCTCCTCGAAACGCACTGATTCAAGCTCGTCACAAGAAAAAATGTAATCCTCCGGAATCGAAGTAACCCCCTTGCCAATCACGATACTGTTCACCCGCCAGTTTCCACCGAAGATATAATCAATCTTCTGAAGTCCATCGGTGATGAGGTCACGGCCCATATAGCAGCTGAAAGAAGCGCCATTGCGCAAATTCTGACGCCCGATATATATCGGTTCGTCACTATCCTCTATTACATATTCGGTACAGGCATCAAGATACTGAAGCACGAAGTCTTCTATACATGTGACCGATGCAGGCACGGTAAATGAAGTCAGCGAGGTACAGTTCTCGAAACTGCCCATGCATATCCGCTCGATAGTATTAGGAAGACTTATGGTCTTGATCGAAGTTCTTGTGAATGCCACTTCGCCTATCTGCGTCACGGTATAGTCCGTACCGTCCAATGTCACTACCTCGGGTACAATGACATCATCAGGAAGGGTTCCTACATAGCCGCTCACACTGGCCGTGCGATCTTCAGCGGAAAGAATGGTATACTTCAGTCCGTTGACATTATAGTCATCAGCCAGAACGGAGGGAGCAAGAAGCAGCATTCCTATTATGCTGCTGAATGTGTAAAGCTTTTTCATACGTGTGAATATTAATTGGTTTTAACCTGTCAGTCCCTGGTACTGCGACAGGCTTGATAGCCTGAATTTACATAACGTTTACAAGCAAAGATATATATTCTTGCCTGTAATTCCGACATTTCAAACCAATAAAACGCCTGAAAATCAAAAATATATGGATTACCATAAAGGTGTTTTAGTGGAATCCCCAATCCCCTCACGGCAAATGACAAGAAAGCCCGGTATAGAACTGATTCTATATCGGGCTTTCCGTTTAGGGCCACACCAAAGGATGCGATGAAACTCCGAATGACAGGATTTGAGCGCTCGCCTGCCTTTGTAATCCGCCTGGGCTAATTAAGCCTCCCTTTGCAGGGATGGGGCCCGCCATCAGCCGGCTAAGCTTGTCTCGGTATTTCACATATAATTGATGAGTTTCCCAATCAACTTTGATGTGGTTATATTTTCAATCTTCTATAGCTCTCTTGCTGTATCTTTACAACACAAAGATAAGCACCCGTGTTCAATCATGCAAATATTTTTTTCAACAATTTCATCGCCGCGTGCAACTATCTTCCAAACCTTGCGTCTAAATAGTCACTATGATAATTCATCTGAAAGATATTAACAAGACCTACCCCGGAGCAGTGCCGCTGCACGTGCTCAAAGATATAAACCTCGATATCGAGCGGGGTGAATTCGTGTCCATCATGGGCGCATCGGGCTCCGGAAAATCCACACTTCTGAACATACTCGGCATCCTCGACAATTATGATTCGGGCGAGTATGTGCTTGACGGCGTGACGATACGCAATCTGAGCGAAAACCGTGCCTCAGAGCTCCGCAACCGCATGATAGGATTTGTGTTCCAGTCATTTAACCTCATCAGCTATAAGAATGCCATTGAGAATGTGGCGCTGCCGCTGTTCTATCAGGGGATATCGCGCCGCAAGCGCAACAATCTGGCCATGGAGCAGCTTGAACGCATGGGGCTCGCTGACCGCGCCCATCATCTGCCGGGCGAACTGTCGGGCGGACAGAAACAGCGTGTGGCCATAGCGCGTGCCCTCATCACCAAGCCCTCGATAATTCTTGCCGACGAGCCGACGGGCGCTCTTGACTCGGTGACCTCACGCGAGGTGATGGAAGTGTTCCGTCAGGTAAACGAAAGCGGAATGACGGTGGTGATAGTGACTCACGACCCCGGCGTGGGCGCTCAGACCAACCGTATAATCCGCATAGCCGACGGCCGGATAGTGAACCCTGACGATAACCTGATCATTCCGGACTGCAAAAATGTTTGACCTGTTCCGCGAAATAATCCAGACGCTCAGCCACAACAAGCTGCGCACCGCTCTCACGGGATTTGCCGTGGCGTGGGGCATATTCCTGCTGATTGTGCTTCTCGGCCTGTCGAAAGGTATGATCAATGCCTTTGAAGCCGGAATGAATCCGGATGCCACAAGCTCAATGAACGTATGGGGCGGATGGACATCAAAGCCTTACAAGGGATATAAGGAGGGGCGCCGTATAGAGCTGCTCAACACCGACATCAAGGCCCTCGAGGCTGACAACCGCAGCCACATAAAGTCAGTGAGCGCCACAAAGACACTTGACTCTGCAATGGTGTCGACACAACGCGATTATCTGACCGATGGAATGTCAGGCGTATTCCCCGAGGATGCCAATCTGAGCAGAATCGACATGATAAGCGGCCGCTTCATCAATCAGGCCGATATGGAACAGAAGCGCAAGGTGGTGGTTCTCTCCGAAAAAAATGCAGAGCAGCTGTTCGGCTCGGCCGGTAATGCTGTAGGCAAGCGTGTAAACGCCATGAAGCTGTCGTGGCTTGTGGTGGGAGTCTACTCCCACCCATGGCAGAGCAAGACCTACACCCCCTACACAACAGCCCTCGAACTGTCGGGCAACAATGGACGTGTGGGCGAAATCACCGTAATAGCATCCAACCTGCAATCTGAAGCCGATGGAGAGGAGCTTGAGAGCAACATACGGTCCACACTGTCGCGCACCCGCTCGTTTGACAAAGACGACACCGGAGCCGTACATATCTGGAACCGCTTCAACAACTATCTGACCTCGCAGACAGCCATGGGGCTTCTCACCACCTTCATCTGGGTGCTCGGCATACTGACCCTCCTCACCGGCATAGTAGGAGTGAGCAACATCATGTTCGTATCGGTGCGCGAGCGCACCCATGAAATAGGGATACGGCGTGCCATCGGTGCCAAACCACGCAGCATCATGCTTCAGGTTGTGACGGAAAGTGTGGCCATAACCACCTTGTTCGGCTACATAGGTATAGTGGCCGGCATGGCCCTCACCGCCGGACTTGGAGCGCTGATAGGTAACAATGAAGTGATTCTCAATCCCGGAGTGGACCTGTCGATAGCCGTTGAAGTCACCATAGTCCTGATAATAGCCGGAGCTATGGCCGGCCTCTTCCCTGCCATAAAATCAACAAAAGTCAAACCTGTAGAAGCACTGCGCGATGAATAACCCGCTATTTGACCTCGACAACTGGCGCGAGATAGGCACAACCCTCGCCCGCAACAAAACGCGCACATTCCTCACAGCGTTCGGTATTTTCTGGGGCACAGCCATGCTGGCTCTGCTATGGGGCGGAGCCTCGGGTGCCGAAGGAATGCTCCGGCGCAACTTCAGCGGATTTGCCACCAACATGGGATTCCTGTTCGGCGGACGCACCACAATGTCCTATCATGGATTCAACAAAGGCTACACCTGGCAGCTCGACGACGCCGACATCAGTGCCATACGCCGCCTCGTGCCGCAGATAGAATCATCGTCGGCCATGACCGGATTCGGAGTGACCGTGGCCTACGGGTCGAAATCGACAGGCACCTACGCATCAGGCGTGGAGGGTGGCTATGCCGGAATCCAGCTCCCGGTTATTTACGAAGGACGTTTCATAAATGAAAGCGACGTATCGCACACCCGGAAGGTAGCCGTACTTGGGCGCAATGTGGCCAACGAACTGTTTGGCGAAGCAAGCCCTATAGGGAAATTCGTATCGGTCAACGGACTGTTCTACCAGGTGGTAGGGGTGGCCGGCCAGACCTCGGAACTCAACTTCGGCTCACGCATCGATGACTCGGTGACACTCCCCTTCACCACACTGCGCCGTGCGTTCAACCGCGGTACAAACGTGGATGTGTTTCTCTTCACGGCCAAACCTGGCTTCAGGCCCACGGACATGCGTCCGGCTTTCGAACGTATCATCCGCTCGAATCATCCCATACACCCCGATGACCACAATGCTTTCAACTTTCAGGATATATCGGAGGAGTTCGGCAAGGTCGACATGCTCTTCACGGCGTTCAGCCTGATAGCGCTCTTCGTCGGCGCCGGGACACTTATGGCCGGAATAATAGGAGTAGGCAATATCATGTGGATCATAGTCAAGGAACGCACACAGGAGATAGGCATACGCCGTGCCATAGGCGCCAAACCGCGCGACATCATTGTGCAGGTACTTTCCGAGGGGATGGTGCTCACCGCCATAGCCGGACTGGCCGGACTCACACTCGCCACCCTGATACTCGGCGTGGCCGACCACATGACCTACAGCCCCACGCTCGGACATGCCGGCTTTGAACTCCGGTTCAGCCATGCGGTATATATAATGGTGGCTTTCGCCGTACTCGGAACGGCGGCAGGGTTCATCCCCGCCATCAAAGCCATGCGCATCAAGCCTATCGAGGCTCTGAACTCCAAATAACTTCCACCCGAAATTAAGTCAGAAAAAACAGATATGAAAAAGGTATTCAAAATCTTGCTATGGGTTGTGATAACCCTGATCTTTGCGGGAACATTCATCTTCCTGTACAAGAATTCACAGACAAAGGATGTCATTTACCAGACAGTAACACCTAAGGTCATCGACATTGAGCGCACCACGGTATTGACCGGAAAGATAGAGCCGCGCGACGAAATAGCCGTGAAGCCACAGATATCAGGCATCATCACGGAAATCAACGTCGAGCCGGGCCAGATGGTCAAGGCCGGCGATGTAATAGCCCGAATCAAGGTCATCCCGGAGGCTTCACAGCTGTCATCGGCCGAAAACCGCGTGAATGTGGCGCGCATCAATCTTGAAGAGGCGCGGCAGAAGCACGAGCGCAACAGCTCGCTCTATGAGAAGAAAGTGATAAGCCGCGAGGAATACGAAGGTACTCTTGCCGCCTACAACCGTGCACGCGAAGAGGTTACCTCCGCTCAGGATGCCGTGAATATCGTGAAACAAGGAGTATCGATGTACAATGCCTCGGAGAGCAACACAATGGTACGCGCCACTATAACCGGACTTGTTCTTGACGTGCCGGTCAAAGTGGGTTCGTCAGTCATACAGTCAAATACGTTCAACGACGGCACCACGATAGCCACCATCGCCGATATGAACAATCTGATTTTCAAAGGCACCGTCGACGAAACTGAGGTTGGCAATCTGGCGGTAGGAATGCCCATGACTATAGAGATAGGAGCTCTATCGGACGTCAACCCCTCAGCTACCATAGAATATATATCGCCTAAAGGCACCGAAAGCAACGGAGCAAATACCTTTGAGGTCAAGGCGGCACTTCAGCTGCCGGAAGGTGTGCAGATGCGTGCCGGATACAGCGCCAATGCCACAGTGACACTCAACGGAGCCAAGAGCGTGCTGTCGGTTCCCGAAGCAATTGTGGAATTTTCCGGCGACAGCACATTCGTCTACTGCCTGACTGACAGCGTGCCTAAGCAGAAATTCGAGCGTAAGTCAATAACTACAGGCATAAGCAACGGTATTGACATTGAGGTGAAATCAGGTATTGACAGCAAAACCATACTCCGCGGAGAAGAAAAGAAAGAAGAGAAATGAACAGACACGTATCAGCAATAGTGACGGCAGGCTGTGTGGTATTAGGCAGCCTGTCGGCAACAGCAGCCACACCATGGAGTCTTGACAGCTGCATCAACTACGCCATAGAGCATAACATCACGGTACGCTCACGCTCACTTGACCGCCTGCAGGGTGAGCTGTCAGTGACCGAAGCGAAGGATGCATTTCTGCCACAGCTGTCGGCCGGAGCTTCGCAGTCATTCAATTTCGGCCGTGGACTGACCTCTGACAATACCTACGTGAGCCGCAACACTTCGAGCACAGGATGGAATGTCAATCTGTCGCTCCCGCTGTTTCAGGGACTGTCGGCAGTACGCCGCCTCGACTATCAGAAGGCCAACCTGCGCACACTGATTGAAATGGAGGAATCAGCAAAGGATGACGTGGAGCTCAACGTCATAACCCAGTATCTTCAGGTGCTTTATGCCGGAGAGATTCACGCCGTGACCCTGGAACAGCTGCGTATCTCTAATATCGAGCTGAAGCGGCAGGAACAGCTGTTTGAGGCGGGCAAAATACCCGAACTCGATCTCACGCAAGCCCGCAATCAGGTGGCTCAGGATGAACTCTCGGAGGTAAATGCCCGCAATGACCGTCAGCTTGCACTCGTTGATCTCGCACAACTGCTGGAGCTTACAACTGTCGACGGATTCGACATAGAGCCTCTCTCCGAGGACCGCATGCCGCTGATGTCACCCGACGATGTCTATCAGCGTGCGCTTCAGAACAACCACAATATCCGTGCCCGCCGTCTGGCTATCGATGCCTCCGAACGCTCGGTAAGCCTGGCGCGTACAGGCTATATGCCCCGCCTGTCATTCAACGCCGGCCTTGGTAGCAGCTACTATCATCTTAACGGTATTGAGAATCCCTCGTTCGGACGCCAGATGCGCGACAATTTCAACAAATCGATCGGCTTCACACTCAGCGTCCCGATATTTGATGCCTTCTCCACACGCAATTCCATCCGCCGGGCCAAGGTGGAGCAGATGAACGCACGCCTGCAGCTTGACGATGCCACCACACGCATGTACAAGACCATCCAGCAGGCTTATTATCAGGCTGTAGCCGCTGAGAAGAAACAGACGGCAAGTGCCATTGCCCTCAACACCTCACGCGAAGCGATGCTGGCCATGCAGGAGAAGTACAACTACGGCCGGGCCACCCCTACTGAGTTTGAGCAGGCCAAAACCTCCTATGCCAAATCGGCCGCAGAAGCCATACAGGCTAAATATGAATGGCTCCTCCGCCTGAGAATACTCAACTTCTACAACAGATAAGCTAATCACATACTGATGAAAAGATACCGGCGCCACCATGATAAGTGACGCCGGTATTTATATACGGTAATGTCCGTTTATTTTACTTCTGCTCAGCTTCCGGAGCTTCGTCAATCAGATCAAGGAACTGGTCAAGCTTCGGAGTGATGATAATTTCGGTACGGCGGTTGCGCTGACGGCCAAGGTCGGAAGTATTGTCCGAGATAGGATTGAATTCGCCACGGCCGGCGGCGGTAAGACGCTGCGGATTCACGCCGAACTGATTCTGAAGCACCTGCACCACTGATGATGCACGCAGTGTGCTGAGGTCCCAGTTGTTGCGGATATTGGTACGTGAGATGGGCACATCGTCGGTATTACCCTCTACAAGCACGTCATAATCGCCGTAGTCCTTTATAATCTTGGCGATCTTGCTGAGAGTCTCCATGGCACGGTCATTCACTTCATAGCTGCCTGACTTAAACAGCATATTGTCGGCAAGTGAGATGTAAACCACACCTTTCAGCACCTTCACGTCAACTTCCTGAAGCTCGTCGCGCGACAGTGAACGGGTGAGTTTGTTGGTAAGAGCTATATTCAGCGAGTCGCTCTTGGTCTTGGCGTCAACGAGCTGCTTGATATAGCGGTTGGAGGCATTGATTTCGTCAACGAGTTTTGAGATATTGATGCTTCCCTGAGTTGACTGCTGGATGCTCTGGTCAAGCGAGCCTTTAAGGTCGGCATAAGCTTTCTTCAGATCCTCGTTGTTCTTACGCGCACCCTCAAGCATCTGCTCAAGATTGCGGGCGTTTGCACGGCTTTCGGCAAGAGCCACTTTCGTATCACTGTACTCCTGCTGAAGCGCATCATGGCGGCTCTGAAGCTCGGCGAGCTTCTTGTTGGTGGTACAGCCGGTGAGAGTCACTGCTGCAGCTGCCGCCAATACGATAAATAAGCGTGATTTCATATATTTACTTTTTTAGTTTAAACAAATAATTGTACGGTTTTGCGCAAAGATACGCCTTTTAATCGCAATAAAACACCGGTTTATATTAATTTAACTACCTCTTTTTGCCCGTCCGTAGTCCGCGGGAACTTTCACCAGAGAGCTTACAAGGATTGTAAGCGCGCAGCACACGCATGTCCATATGAAGAAGGGTCCGTAGCCTATCGTCTCCTGAAGCCATCCCGCCGCCATGCCGGGCAACATCATTCCCAGAGCCATTATTCCGGTACACATGGCATAATGCGATGTTTTCCACTCACCCTCGGAGAAGTACATCAGATACAGCATGTAAGCCGTGCCGCCGAATCCGTAGCCCAGCTGCTCAAGGAAGATACAGATGTTCACCACAGCGAATGAATCGCTCCCCGGGGCATGAAAACTCAGATATACAAATGTCAGACAGGTGAGCGACATGCTCCACGCCATAGGCATAAGCCATCGCCTGAGCCCACCGGCCGCCGCAAGAATACCGCCGCCTATTCCTCCGAGCATAAGCCCTATGGTCCCCACGGTTCCGTAAGCTATCCCTACCTGCATGGTTGTTAGTCCCAGCCCTCCGGCCTGAGGGGAGTCAAGCAGAAACGGAGAGATAAGCTTCAGCAACTGTGCCTCCGGAAAACGGTAGAGCAGCATGAATGCCAGAGCTATTCCGATACCCTTGCGCGTGAAGAATGTCCGGAAGGTAGCGCCGAATTCTCTTACCACATCGCTCACCGTGCGCGTGTCACGCCGGCGGTCGGCCTCCGGATGCGGAAGCACGGCACTATGGTACAGCGCAAGCAGCAGAAACGCTCCGGAAATCATGAAGAATATAAGCATCCATGCGGAATTGGCCGAACTGCTGCGTGCCTCAAGATACCCGGCGAACACTACCAAGGCGCCCTGCCCTACAACAAGAGCCAGCCGATAGAACAGACTTCTGATGCCTACAAAAAACGACTGTCGGTTTTCATTGAGGCCGAGCATATAGAATCCATCGGCGGCAATATCATGTGTGGCTGACAAAAACGCCACAATCCAGAAAGCACAGAGCGATGCACTGAAAAAAATCGAGGTAGGAAGTGCCAACGCCACACTCCCGAAGCCTGCGGCTATGAGCCACTGCATGGCTATCACCCAACGCCGGCGCGTAGACAGAATATCTACAATCGGGCTCCAGAACGGTTTTATTACCCACGGAAGATAGAGCCATGCTGTATAGAACGCTATTTCAGAATTAGAAATACCAAGGCGTTTGTACATGATGGTACTCACCGTCATCACCGCTACATACGGTAATCCCTCGGCAAAATACAGCGTGGGCACCCATGCCCATCCTTTACTTTTCATAATTCGGTAAGTTTAGTTCCCGGAAAATAATGATTGAGAATAGCCTTGTGGTCGTACCCTTCGGTGGCCATCACGGCAGCCCCTATCTGACACAGCCCTACGCCATGGCCCCAACCGGCACCTTTCAGAATCCATCGGGCAGGAACATGGCTGTCACCTTCATATTCAGGCTTGGCAACAAATGCGGAGCTGTAAAGATGTGTGCGTGAAAGCGTGCGCCGGATTTCCAGCTCTTTCCCTATGACACGGCTCCGCTTTGTACCCCGGATAAGCAATCGGTCAATCCGACCTGACGGTCCGCGGTGCAGTGGCTTCAACTCCAGCAGTTCACCATAATCAATGCCCGATTTCTCCAGTATTATAGAGGCAAGTTCATCTGCATCATAAGTCACTTCCCATCGGTACAGATCGGGAATTTCACGGTCATATCCATTAAGCACTGTGGCCTTGATTTCATCCGATGCCCGGGCACAGAAAGCATCCGGACGTCCGTATATCCATTTCACAGCTTCGCCTTCACAGCGCAGATCAGGAAGTGACCTTGCCGGTATATCATCGGTAAATGCCTGCAGATATGACAGACTGACATCCTGCCAGCATGTGGAGAACTCCTCAGTGGCTCCTCCGCAACATTTGGAGAAGCGGGCATCAACAAGCGAGCCATCTCCATCGGTCAGCACAAGTCCACGGGTCATCCCTACTGCCCGGTGGGCTTTGGTTCCGCTGATACGTCCTACACCCTGATACCGCTGACAGTGGTCATCGGCGCATACATCAAACAGCGTATGGTCATCATGGTCATACCATTTTATCGTCACATCATCCGATTCTGTCATTTCACCCGGCCAAGGCATGCGTGGCTCTATCTGGGCCATAAGCCAGCTACGCGAAATGATGGCATGGGCTGACAGAAATTCGATATGTGAGCCGGCGTTCATCTCCGACGATATTACGCTCGCCAGATAATCCTCCACACCTATGCGGTTGACTACAGCTATCGTCCCTTCAGCAGCCGGCTTAAGCAGTAATTCGCCTCTGAAACGCTGCTCTTCCTCGCGCTGCCAATGGAATCCCACCCCGATAGTGACACCGCCTATTGAGAACTCGGAGTTGTCAAACATCGGTGCGATTCTCAGTTCCGAACTGATTGCCGATGCGTCATATCGCACTTTTTTATCCTCCGCAGGGTCTATACCGAAGAACTCGCCATGAAAACTGACCTCCACGGAAGGTACTGTCATTATCCCGACATCCACGGTACGCTGCGGCGGCATTGACACCTCCTGATAAATCTTTTTCACCATTCCGGCATCAAGCTTTGCGAAATCTTCTTCACGCGGTGTCACTATCACACCCGCCATATCTATGGCTCCTGGGCTGACAGCCACACGCTCATCACCTTCTGCAAAATAGCATGACGGACGGTGTGCCCTGCGCGGATATATGACAGCCTGATAGCACCCGCCGTCAGCTCTGACAAAGATATTCACATCAGGCTCCGGATCTCCCGGGAGCATTCCCAAAGCATCCTCCATATCTTTAAGCAGCGTCTGCGCACACGGTGCTGCAATACGTATTGGATTGCCGGGCACTACGGCATCTGCATCGTAAATATTCTTCCATACAGGCAGTTCGTCAGAATGCACAGCCTGAAAATGCTGATGATCCGGTGCGGATGCGCCACACTTGGCTCCATTATAGAACAGTGAGAATCCCGGCATCCGCTCAGCGAGGCTCACCATATCGGCAAGTCTGTCTGCAATCTGCTGAGGCAGATGCTTGCGTTCGGCTATTACAAAGTGCGGATTGAATATAGGATATGGATTGACAAGCAGTTCATATTTCCCGTCAAGCACTGCCAATGACATCTGCTCAGCCGGCCGGGCATCACTGCACAGGAAACAGCGACGGGCTGCAATGGAAGCCGAATCGACTTTGGCGTCAGTCGATACAGCCCTCGCAGGATTGCATTGCAACCTTACCTCAGCGCCGTCTACGTCAATTGTCCTCACTAAAACCTGCTCAAGATTTCGATAAGCCGCCGCGGCTGCCGGCCATGCTTCAAGCTGTGCGCTGAAAAATTCGTCAATATTCATTTCTTTCTGCGGGCATTAAGTTCGATGGTACGTAGCATATCTTTATACCGGTTGTTGACATTTATCTTGTCGCGGCTCAATGCTGAATCACTGTTACCCTTCCAACGCCGGCATAAATACAGACAATCATAAATACGGTCAATGCGATAACTGCGGCTTATTCTAATGGCCATAGCATAATCCTCGCCATACGATACGTCAGGCATAGGATACCGGCGGGCTATCTCTGTAGCAAATGCCCGCGGCGCACCCATTCCATTAACACGGAGCAGATTGTTAGGTCCATTCTCTCGAGTCCATTCACGGTGCGCTATCAACCCTGGAGGAATTTCATTTCCGTCAAAGTCAGTAAGCATGTACGAACCTACCACCATAGCCGCTCCACCTTCATGAAAGCAATCAACTATCCGCTGTAATGTAGCATCAGTGCTATATTTGTCATCACTGTCGAGCTGCACAGCGTATCGGCCACACCGAGCATCCTGTAACGCTCTGTTCCAGCAACCGCCTATCCCCAGATGCAATTCATCCGGAATAATATGAACCAAACGGCTGTCACTGACTGAGCGAAGATACTCCGTGGTCCCATCCGAGCTATGATTGTCAACTACAATAACGTTGAAGTCAAAATCCGTAGTCTGTGCCAAAGCGCTATTAACCGCATCGGCAATTGTAGATACACGGTTTCTGACAGGAATAATGACTGATGCTTCCACCGGAAAATCTCCGGACAGTACAACAGGCTCATCATTAACCCCGACAAGTGCATTTATCATACCTAAATATAATGTAACCGCACTCTCACACTCCCGCTGACGCAACTCTTTGACAGAGTCGACATAATCAAACATCTTCTGCTCAGCACTCCGATTATCAGTTTTTTTGATTTCATAAAGAGTTTCGGAGATGTGAAAAGGAAGCTTCCCGCTGCAGGACATTATCAATATCGCAGCATATAACGCGCAGTATCGGTAATCAGCATCACACTTCCCAAGAGCCTCGACAAAACAGCTTCGCCGTACCAACAAAACCGGACCATAATCAAAATCATCTCGAAGCACGCCACCATCACTGCACTCTATAAGTACAACAGTCTCTACACTGTCATCACTTATCAGCCTGTAATCAGAGTAGACAATTGAAGCACTAACCGAATCAGCCACTTTAATCATCCGGTCAACAGACATTGGATACAGATGTGGTACAGATTCATCAACACACAGAAGTATAAAATCAGCGTCTACGGAACGAGCCTCCTTCTTTAACTCAGAAGTACTCTTGGACCCGGCGCGATAAATATGACAAACTTTAGGTAACATGAAACAAAGATATATAAAAATATCATTCGCTACGTGACCCTGACGATTTAAAAAGACGAAGGCCACGGCGGTTTTCCCGTCGCGGCCTTGCCTTCCTTAGA
>CAJUIW010000004.1 GCA_910586895.1 uncultured Muribaculaceae bacterium
GCCGAAGAAGCGGCAAAAACGCTTGTCCGTTATTTCAAATCACCGGTTGGCTTTGCCATCGCATCAATGGGAGGTGATGCGCGTAGAATACATATAGTCGGGAAAGACGGAAAAGAGGTCGATATTGATAAGGCTGCGCAACAGTCAATCCCATACAAACCACTTGAAATTAAATAACCATGAAAAATCTGATAATATTCATCTTTGCATTGACATTGACAAGTTGCACTGCCAACGCACAGCAGTCGGCTGATGCTCAAAAGCTGACACTGACAGGCTGCACGCTTCCTGCAATCAGCCATGTCAATGATATGAAAATAACAGGCGATACGCTATGGTTTGTTTATGAAACCGAAGGCGGATACGGACAGCGTTTCCTTCGCCGTGCAATAATTGACAGCAAGAACCACACCTTAAATGTCGGACCCGAAATGGGACACAAGGGTGATGGATACTATGTGTCATATATGCCTTTTTCGGTTAATAACTGTGACGGCACTCGTTTGGTGGTAAGTCAAGACGATGGTGAGATATATCGCGCAGAGAATGACAGTGTTCTATCACGGACTAAAAAATATATTTTCAGCGATGGAAGCTCTCTGCCTTTTCCATTGTCACAATATGTTCAAGATGTATCAATGGTTGCTCCGGACAAATTTGTTTTTATCGGGCGTGAACCAAATGGAGGCACGCAGTATGCGCTGAAAGCAAATATCACCACAGCGCAGGTGGACACAATCAGAAGAATACAACTATCGCCGGAACTCACATCTTGGATGCCAAATGCCGGAGAACTCGCCTATTCACGACTGCACGATAGATTGGCATTTGCATACAGGCTTCATCCGATAATTGAAATATTTGGAATGGACGGAAAGCCGGTTAAACAAGTGCGAATTTGTGAAGACACGTTCAATCCCGCGACTCTTAACGAAGCCGATTTTGAAGACCTGAATCCACTGCACTTCATTGACATCACCACAACTGACAACTACATTTATGCGCTGATGTGGGGATGCAGATATGCCGAAATAAAAACAAACGCCCCGGCTATCTATGTGATAGACTGGAGCGGTAATATCGTCAAGACCGTTTCAATAGACCTTACTCTTCATCGAATTGCCTCGATATCGGAGGAGCAGATTATCGGGTGGGACGGGAATCAGTTTGTCCTTATCAATCTGCCAGATTAAAGATTGGCCATGTGGGCCACAAGTTCCTCATCCTCTATGACGCGCTGTATGTGGAGGAAGTGCTTGCTGTAGTACTGTCCGTCGGGGAAGTTCTGGATGGTGACACCCTTCTTGCATGATGCATGGATAAACTTCAACGATCCGTTTTCCTCATTGACTTCAACCACCATACCTACATGACCCACAGTCTTGCCGCCTGCGCGGCCGCTGAAGAACATCAGGTCGCCCACACGTACATCATCCATGCTCACACGCTTGCCCTGCGCGCCCTGAGCTCTTGACGAGGGGCTGATAGAGTAGCCGAACTTACGATAGACGTAGCTTGTGAAACCGCTGCAGTCAAATACTTTCGGGCCCTTGCCGCCATGTACATACCGGCATCCTATGTAATCCTTGGCATAGTCAACCATGGCATCCTGAAGTTCGGCAAGCATGGCGTCCATAGAGGGTTCTTCATCAAGAAGTTCTGAAAGAGTAGGCATCAATACATCTTCATTGCCATTCTCAAAAGGATTATCCACGCCGGGAAGATTGTGCTTGATATCTTCACTTGCTGTACCCGAACCGATAGAGTAGGCGGGGATATTGAAAATTAATGAGATTGTTGCGGCAATAGAGAGTATTAATGAACGTTTCATACGGTTTGTTTCGCTGTGATTGATGCTGCAAAGTTACACTGTTAATAATACCCTTACAAAACTGTTAAAATTAACCTACAGGCAATTAGTAGCAGATTTTCACACAATTTTAACTTTTAATTGTGAACGAATATTAACAACACCCCGCAAATATTGCACAAACCTACACATTCGTGTGCCAACAGCAGTTCTATCTGCAAACCAAAGTTAATTATTGTATTTTTATTTCGTACAAAATTAACATTACTAATTTTAGCGCAAGTAACACAAACACCAACACACTATTTTACAGTGAAGTACGACAAAAGAGTGCACACATCATAAAGACATGCGCACTCTTTTATTTAACTTTATTTTAGAAATAGCTTTGTAACCTCAGCTATTGCACAGCAATGATATTATCTCTTCGCTAATATCCGATGGATCAAGATGGTTAGCCTTCATCATAGCTGAATAGTCATACCTGTCAGCAAACTCTTTCTTTAGACCATAGCATCGAACCATCATATCGCAGTCCGTACCATAATAGCGGGCAATCTTCTCACCGAAGCCTCCGTCAAGAATACCATCCTCCAATGTAATAACAAGACGGTGCTTTGCCTTCAGAGCGGAAAGCATCTCTCTATCAAGGCCGCTGAGATAGCGCGGATTGATCAATGTGGCCTTTATATCCTTTTCTGCGAGCGTATCAGCCACCTGTTCGCCAAGCCCGAAGAAAGATCCGGCAGCTATTATAGCCACATCGGTACCCTCGCGTACCATTGAATAGCGGTCAAGCTCAGAATAATCATCGGGGAACGTCCGGCCCGACTCCACAACCTTGCACCCCGGCACACGCAGAGCCACAGGGTAGCGGTCCTGCTTCATGGCCCAACCGAGCATAGCCAGATATTCCTCCTTGCAGGTCGGGGCAAGATACACAATACCCGGAATATTGCTTACAAGAGCTATATCAAACCATCCGAGGTGCGTCACATCATTCATGCCAAGCACGGTACCGTAGAAGATACCTATCACTGCAGGAGAGCCGTTGATTGACAAGTCCTGCGAGAGCTGATCGTATGCACGCTGAATAAACGAACTTACCACTCCGAAAAATGGCCTTCCCCCACCACGTGCTATGCCGGAAGCGAGCGCTACAGCCGCCTGTTCCGCTATGCCGACATCGACAAACTGCTCCCCTGCCTGAGCTCGGCGCTCAGGAGTGAAACCTATCACTCCGGGCGTTCCGGCGGTGATAGCCACCACATCCTTGTCAGCTTTCATCATATCCATAAGCGCATCAGCGGTAATATCTCCATAATCCGGCTCCTCGTCCATATTCAGCGGCGCACCTGTAGTGATATCAAACGGAGCGCCATAATGGAAATGCTCACGGTCGGCCTCGGCTGGTGCAAAACCTTCGCCTTTCTGAGTATGGATATGCACCACTACCGGCTTTACGGAATCCTTGACCTCACGAAATACGTCGATAAGACGATGCAGATCATTGCCATACGCCACATATCGGTAATCAAAGCCCATAGCTTTGAAGAAATTGCACTGACATGTGCCATTTGACTCGCGCAGCTGACGCAGATTTTCATACAGTCCTCCATGATTCTCCGCTATGGACATCTCATTATCGTTCACTACCACGATGAAGTTTGATCCAAGCGTTGCAGCATAGTCAAATCCCTCAAAAGCCTCACCACCGCTGAGAGAGCCATCGCCAATAAAAGCGATCACATTCTCCTTTCCCCCTTTAAGGTCACGCGCCTTTGCAAGCCCGGCGGCAAGAGCCAGACTGGTGGAGGTATGGCCTATCTTGAACAGGTCAGCAGCGCTTTCGTCGGGGTTTGTATAGCCCGACACCTTGTCATAGTCAGCCGGATTGACAAATGCATCCATTCGTCCGGTCAGCATCTTATGCACATAGCTCTGATGGGATACATCATACACTATCTTATCCGTCGGGAAGTCAAACACATAGTGAAGCGCAAGCGTAGCTTCGACCACACCGAGGTTAGGACCTATATGGCCACCATGGCGGCTGAGCTTCACGAGCAGAGCCGCACGCAACTTGTCATTGAGAGCCTCAAGTTCCGCCTCCGACAGTCCCTTTAGATCAGCAGACGAATGAATATCAGTAAGTTCCATAATTATAGAATAATTTTCACTTAATTAGATAACAAAACAAACGGTCCGTATCACATACAGCGGGATACAAACGGCCCACAAATATAACACATCCCAAAAGAAAACGGCAAACCGACATACGCAATTGACATACGATTATTTTTTAACACTCAAAATTTGCACCGAAACGCAATATTATATTACCTTTACTCCGATGCTTGACTACGACCGTTTGATATTCAATATCGATATTGACAGCGACAAGCCCCGGCCCGGTGCACTGCTTGTAGCTGAACCATTTATGGATGACGATTATTTTCGCCATTCAGTAATCTGCATTGTCGAATATGGTCCGGACGTAACCGCTATGGGCATCGTGCTGAACCGAAGCACCACCTACACCCTGCAAGGACTGCTGAGCGAAGTTACCCGAACGGAACCTATCACCGTATATTGCGGAGGTCCACTTTCATGCGACCGTCTTTACTATCTGCACACACTGGGGCCCAAGCTTATTCCCGGGTCACGCGCAGTAGCACCCGGCCTATATATCGGCGGTGATTTCAAAGCCATTATCGAATATGTCAACGACGGACTTCCGATAGAGGGCTGCGTGCGTTTTTTTGTAGGCTACAGCGGCTGGAGCGTAGAGCAGCTTGACATAGAGATAAGCCAGCGCACATGGGCCGTGGCCGACATGCAGACTCCTCCCGGCATGACACTGACCGGCAGCGACGACTCTTACTGGCACCGTCATGTACGGCAGCTTGGCAATGCCTATCGCGGATGGCGCTATCACCCCCAGAATCCACACTGCAATTAGCCCCTCGGCACATACTTTTGGCCCCATGCAAAGAAACCTCGTTACCGATAAAGAATTAGTTAATTTTTCGGTTCAATTCTTATAAAATACACATTATATAATGTATCTTTGCATCAATATTACACATTTTACCATTTGCCAATGAAAAAAGTATTTGTTTCGGTCATGGTTGCATGCTCTGCCCTGGCCGCCGCAGCTTCAGCCACACAATCGCCCATGTGGTTGCGCGATGTTGCGATTTCACCTGACGGCAACACGGTTGCATTCACCTACAAAGGTGATATCTTTACCGTGCCTACCTCCGGAGGACTGGCCCGTCAGCTCACGAGCCACAAAGCTTACGACAGCAAACCTATATGGAGCCCTGACGGAAGCAAGATTGTGTTCAGAAGTAACCGCGAAGGTACTGACGATATCTATGTAATGGATGCCAAGGGCGGCACAGCCACACGCCTGACAACCTCAGCCAATGTGGAAACCCCCATTACATTCCTCGACAACACCCAGCTTCTGTTCAGCGAGTCAGGCATGCCGGCACGCAACTCAGCCCAAGCCCCGTTCCTCGGACAGACATACGTGCTCGACATCACAAAGCCCGGTATCCGTCCGAAGCTTTATCTGTCGCTGCCTATGACCGCCGCCAGCGTCAACGCAGCAGGCAAGCTCCTCTACAATGACCGCAAAGGCTTCGAGGATCCCCTGCGTAAGCACGAGCGTTCAAGCGGTACAAGCGATATATGGCTCTACGACAACGGCAAGTTCACACAGCTCACCACTTTCAACGGCCATGATGTGAATCCCGTATGGGCTCCTGGCGAAAACAATTTCTATTTCGTAAGTGAGGAGGATGGCACTCTGAATGTATATTCACGTTCGATTGATGGCAAGAGCAAACGACAGCTCACCCACTTCACCAAGCATCCTGTGCGTTCGCTGTCAGCTTCAGGCAATGGCACACTCGCATTCAGCTGGGATGGCGAAGTCTACACCATGGCACCCGGCGCCTCCGAACCTGTGAAGCTCAACATCGAGGTTGTCACTGACGACTATGACTCCGATATAATCAAAAGTCTGCGCAACTATGGCGCCACAAATATGGCAGTCAGCCCCTCAGGCGAGGAAGTTGCATTCGTGATACGTGGCGACATCTACGTGACCTCAACAAAATACAAGACCACAAAGCGCATCACCGACACTCCCGACCAGGAACGTTGCGTGAGCTTCGCACCCGACGGACGCACACTGGTTTACGACAGCGACCGCGGCGGCAAGTGGCAGCTGTTCACCACTACCATAAAGAATCCCTCGGAAAAGAACTTCACCTACGCTACCGAACTTGTTGAAGAGCCGCTGTATAGCTGCGCCACCACAGCTCAGCAGCCTGAATATAGCCCTGACGGCAAGAAAGTGGCCTTCCTTGAGGACCGCACCGAACTGCGTGTGATAGATGTTAAGAGCAAGCAGGTCAACACTGCGCTTGACAAAATATACAACTACTCCTACACTGACGGCGATGTAACATTCCAGTGGAGCCCTGACAGCCAGTGGTTCCTTGTTGACTATATCGGCACCGGCGGATGGAACAATACCGACATCGCTCTCGTTCGCGCTGACGGCTCAGAAGTGATTGACCTCACAGAAAGCGGTTACAGCGACGGCAACGCCAAGTGGGCGCTTGGCGGCAAGGCCCTTGTGTACGCCACCGGACGCTACGGCATGAAGGCCCACGGCTCATGGGGCAATCAGACTGACGCCATGCTGATGGTACTTGACTCCGAAGCATGGGATGACTTCAACATGACCGAAGAGGAAGCCGCGCTCAAAGAAAAAGAGAGCAAGGATTCGGAAAAGAAAGATGACGACAAGAAGGCCGACGATAAGAAGTCAAAGAAGAAAAAGTCAAAGAAAGACGACAAGAAGGAGAAAGCTGACGACGACAAAGCTGTCAAGCCGGTTGAGTTTGACCTCGCCAACCGCCGTTACCGCGTAGCCCGCCTGACCCCCTCGTCAACATTCATGGGCGACCATTTCCTTTCACCTAAGGGCGACAAATTCTACTACGTGGCTCCCGCTACCGAAGGTGGAGCCAACCTTATGTGCCGCGACATGAAGAAAGGTGATACCAAAGTGCTCTGCAAAGGCATATCCGGCGGATTCGTTCCTGACAAAAAGGGTGAGAATCTGTTCGTGATGAGCTGGGGCGGCATGAAGAAAGTAAACCTTTCAAACGGTGCTGTCGACAACATCGAGTTCGAGGCTCCCTATGACCGTCATCCCTCGATGGAACGCGAATATATGTACAACCACATGCTCAGTCAGGTGAAGGACAAGTTCTACGATGTGAATCTTCACGGAGTTGACTGGGACAGCTATGGCGAGCATTACCGCAAGTTCCTCCCGCACATCAATAATAACCGCGACTTTGCAAATCTGCTCAGTGAAATCCTTGGCGAACTTAACGCCTCACACACCGGCGGACGTGCAGGCTCGTTCTACAATGACTACAGCGGCCAGTTCCTGGCAAACGCCAACCTCGGTGCTTACTTCGATCCCGAGTATCAGGGCGAAGGCCTGAAAGTAGAGGAAGTGTTAGCCCGCGGTCCTCTTTCTACAAAGAAAGCTGACATCAAAGCCGGCGATATCATTCTGGCTATTGACGGAACCACAATCGCTCCCGGAGCTGACTACAACACACTTCTTGAAGGCAAGAGCGGACGTCGCGTACTGCTCAAGGTCAAGAAAGCTGACGGCTCAACCAAAGAAGTAACTGTAAAACCAATCAGCTCCGGCACACTCAGCTCACTGCTTTACCAGCGTTGGGTAGAACGCAACGAAGCTATCGTCGACAGCATTTCCGGTGGCCGCATCGGTTATGTACATGTCCAGGGTATGAACACCCCCAGCTTCCAGACTGTATATGACCGTCTGCTCGGTAAATACCGCAACTGCGATGCCGTAGTTGTCGACACACGCTACAACGGTGGCGGATGGCTCCACAATGACATAGCCCTTCTGCTCAGCGGCAAGGAATATGTGCGCTTCATGCCCCGCGGCCGTTACATCGGCAGCGAGCCCTTCTCACAGTGGACCAAACCGTCAGCCATGCTGGTGAACGAAAGTAACTACTCTGATGCCCATGGCACACCGTTCGTTTACCAGACACTCGGCATAGGCGATATCATCGGTGCTCCTATCCCCGGTACCATGACAGCCGTATGGTGGGAAACTCAGATTGATCCGGACATCATCTTCGGTATCCCTCAGGTGACAAGTATGGACATGAAAGGCAACGTTCTGGAAAATCACCAGCTGAACCCCGATGTGCTTATCTACAACCAGCCCGGTGAAATCCTTTCAGGACACGACGCTCAGCTTGAAGGCGCAGTAAAGCATCTGCTGAAAAAAGTGGATAGCGCCAAGAAGTAAATCCACAGTATAAACATAATCACTGCCGGCCCGCTCTATCTCACGATAGGGCGGGTCCTGTTTTATCGCAGTCCAACTATTTTGCCATACGCCCTTTTTTCACTACTTTTGCATCTGATTTTACAAGAGATACAGTTTTGACAATATGAGGTTTGACGAGTTTGACCTAAGCTATGACGTGCTTGACGCACTTGATTCAATGCACTTCGAAGAGTGCACCCCTATTCAGGAACAATCAATCCCGGTAGTACTTGAGGGACGCGACCTCATAGCCGTGGCTCAGACCGGAACCGGAAAGACAGCCGCTTATCTGCTCCCCGTCATAAGCGAGCTATCGGACTATGACTTCCCGAAAGATGCCGTCAATTGCATAGTCATGGCTCCCACACGCGAGTTAGCCATGCAGATTGACCGTCAACTTGAAGGATTCAGCTATTTCATCAACATCAGCTCCCTTCCCATATATGGAGGCACCGACGGAGCTACCTTCGCGCAACAGCAACGCGGACTTAAGCTCGGGGCCGATGTGGTAATCGCCACCCCGGGACGCCTGCTGGCCCATCTTCAGATGGGATATGTAGATCTGTCGCGCGTGTCATTCTTCATACTTGACGAAGCCGACCGCATGCTCGACATGGGATTCTACGATGACATAATGCAGATTGTGAAGCACCTGCCCAAAGAGAGGCAGACGCTCATGTTCTCAGCCACCATGCCTCCAAAAATCCAGCAGCTTGCCAAAACAATACTCAATGACCCGGCCGAGGTAAAAATAGCAGTTTCAAAACCGGCTGAGAAAATCGACCAGTCAGCCTACGTATGCTACGAGCCTCAGAAGCTGCACATACTGAAGCATCTGTTCAGCACCATGCACTCACAGCGCGTCATAGTGTTCGCCTCTTCGAAAATAAAAGTCAAGGAACTGTCGCGTGAACTGCGCCGGGCCAAATATAAAATAGGAGAGATGCATTCCGACCTCGACCAGACAAAACGTGACGAGGTGATGCTCGACTTCAAGGCCGGACGTGTTGACATCCTTGTAGCCACGGATATCGTAGCTCGCGGAATTGACATCGAAGATATCACAATGGTGGTCAACTACGATGTGCCGCATGATGCCGAGGATTATGTACACCGTATCGGGCGTACCGCCCGCGCTCAGGCCGACGGTACAGCCGTCACATTTGTCAGCGAACAGGACCAGCAGAAATTCGGATATATCGAACGTTTTCTTGAGAAAGAGATCAGGAAGAATCCTATTCCCGAAAGCATCGGCGAGGGCCCCCGATACAATCCTGAGCGCAGACAGCGCGGAGGACGCCAGAACGGACGTAACAATAACCGAGGACGCAAACCATCATCAGGCAATGGCTCAGCAACGCGTCAGAAAACACAGGGTCGCAACCACGCGCCGAAACGTCAGGAAAACAACCCGGCAGCGAATGCGAAAACACAACCATCAAACAACCGTAACCGCAACCGCCGCCGCAACAACAACCGGCCGCACACCCCAAAGGATTCAAACTCCCCCACATCCTCAAACTAAACATTAGTTTGGTATTTCGATAAGTAATGTGTACCTTTGCCGTCAGCACGACAAAGGGGTGCCGCTATGTGCGTACATATATGTCTACGCAAAGCGGCTGAGATTATTACCCTTCGAACCTGATACGGTTAGCACCGGCGCAGGGATTGTTGATACTCTCAGGCCATGCCTTATTGTCGGCAACGTAGGACTATGACAGTCCGCAACGTTAACCTATTAACGATGTTACAACAGGCATGAGAACTTATATCCCAGTACTTTCTATAGCCGGTTCCGACTCATCAGGCGGCGCCGGAATTCAGGCTGACATCAAGACCATATCAGCTCTCGGATGCTATGCCATGACGGCCATTACAGCCATCACGGCTCAAAACACCATGGGTGTGCTTGACATCCAGGGCATAGACACGTCAATTGTACGGGCCCAGATTGATGCGGTGTTTACAGATGTACCCCCGTTGGCTGTAAAGACAGGTATGCTTCATAATGCAGAGATAGTGGAATGCGTGGCCGAAAAGATGCAGCAGTACAGTGTAAATACACTTGTGATAGACCCGGTAATGGTTTCGACATCTGGCTCCATGCTCCTTTCGGACGATGCGGTAAACCTCATGACCGGCAAACTCTTTCCTCTTGCCACATTGGTCACCCCTAACCGCATGGAAGCGCTCCGGCTCACCGGCACCGAGGATGTTAACGAACAGGCACGTGTATTATCCGAAATGGGATGCCGCAATATCCTGCTTAAAGGTGGTGATTCGGACGATAACAATGTAAAAGTTGACTATCTGAAGCTTTCCACCGAACCGGAACTCATAGCGCTGCGTGCCGATGCGGTCGACACAAACAACACTCACGGTACCGGTTGCACACTATCCTCAGCCATAGCTTCATATCTGGCTATGGGATTGGACATCGAAGATGCCTGCATACGGGCCAAGCTCTATATAACACGCGCCCTTGCCGCAGGTGCCCGCATCATGTCAGGGCATGGTCACGGGCCGGTCAACCACCTTTTCGGCCCCCGCCACATGAAATACCTAAACATTGACAGTAATGGAAATTATATTAAACAGCAAAAAAATTACCGTCGATGACGGTATGACGCTATCACGCGTGCTCGAACAGCAGGGTATTGCCCCGACAGGAATTGCCACTGCTGTCAACGGCGCAGTGGTAAGCCGTGACAAGCGTGACAGTTACACCCTGACGCAAGGCGACAACATTGTTATAATAAAGGCTTTCTACGGAGGGTGAAACGCATTGCCATTACCCCTGAGGCTATTCATCCCGCGGAACCGGGCGCTATATGCGCCATCCTTGACCATGGATGGGACATGGTGCATCTAAGGCACCCCGGAGCTGATATAAAATCTCTACGGGATCTGCTTGACAGGATTCCTGCTGCACTGCATACGCGCATACGTCTGCACAGCTGCTTCGAGTTGACAGGCGAATATCAGCTCGGAGGGATTCACCTCAACTCACGTAATCCGCAGCCACCTCCCGGATTCACCGGACGCATAAGCCGGTCATGCCATGCCATCAGCGAACTTCAGCAATCTGCAGGGTTTGACTACGTGACTTTAAGCCCCGTATTTGACAGCATCAGCAAGAATGGCTATAGAGCGGCCTTTACTCCTGAAGAGCTGTCGGCCATGCACTTTCCGGATACCATAAGTGTTATAGCATTGGGAGGTATCAATCCGGAGAATGCCCGCACACTCCGGGACACCCCTTTCGCCGGCTATGCCGTGCTCGGATATCTGTCTGAAGCGTATGGTGATAGCCTGTTACTTGAACAACGACTAAAACTATTTGACTCATGTTACAATTCATAACCCACCCCTCAGAGAAGTATTCAATAGCTGAAGAGGTACAGATGGCCATAGAAGGTGGCTGCCGCTGGATTCAGCTCCGCATGAAAGATGCATCGGATGAAGAAGTACGCAACGTAGCACTTGAAATCATACCTATGTGCCAGGAGACTGACACATTCCTGATAATTGATGACCGTGTGGAGCTTGTCAACGAACTCCGCGTTTCAGGAGTGCACCTCGGCAAAGAGGACATGGACCCGATGCAGGCCCGTGAAATTCTTGGTCCGCATGCCATAATAGGAGTTACAGCCAACACCGCCGCCGATATTATCAAATTCAAAGGTAAGGATGTTGACTATGTAGGACTCGGGCCATTCCGATTCACCACTACAAAAAAGAACCTCGCACCGGAAATAGGGCTGGAAGGCTATACCGAAATAGTCAAAGATGTCAGAGCCGCCGGCGTGGAATTGCCTATTGTAGCGATTGGTGGAATTACGGAGGATGACGTGAAACCGCTTATGGCTACAGGAGTCAACGGCATAGCCATGTCAGGAGCCATAATAGGCGCTGACGACCCGATGCTCTATACCTCGTCCGTCATGGAAAAACTGCTTGGTATACCGGGCAAATAAACCGTTCTACTATCATTATCACATACTGAAAAATGACTGACATTCTTACTATCGGAGGACGTGAGTTCCACTCACGCCTCTTTGTCGGCACAGGTAAATTCGCATCAAACCGTCTTATGCTCGATGCCATACTTGCCTCCGGCTCGGAGATGATAACCGTGGCCATGAAACGTATCGACATGGAGCATGAAGAAGAGGACGATATGCTCCGCCACATCAACCGCGAGCATGTGCAGCTTCTCCCCAACACCTCAGGAGTGCGCAATGCTGATGAAGCTGTCCTTGCGGCGCGGCTGGCCCGCGACTGCTTCGGCACCGATTTCATAAAACTTGAGATACACCCTGACCCCAAATATCTGCTGCCTGATGCCGTAGAGACACTGCGTGCCACAGAGATTCTTGCACGTGAAGGGTTCAAGGTACTCCCCTATATCCAGGCTGACCCCGTACTGTGCAAGCGTCTGGAGGAAGTCGGCACTGCCGCAGTGATGCCGCTCGGCGCTCCCATAGGCACCAACAAAGGGCTTAAGACACGCGATCTGCTTGAAATAATCATCGCGGAGAGCCGCGTGCCCGTTGTAGTCGATGCCGGACTCGGCGCACCCTCCCATGCTGCAGAGGCATTGGAAATGGGCGCTGATGCAGTGCTTGTCAATACAGCTATCGCTGTGGCAGGCGATCCCGTAGAGATGGCCGTGGCTTTCCGCATGGCTGTGGAGGCTGGCCGTAAAGCTTATATTGCCGGACTTGGAGCAGTGCAGGCAGCACCTCAGGCCACAAGCCCCCTTACATCATTTCTCGATAATCTCTAAGACATATTAAGTAAACAGCAATGGAAATAGAAAACATCGATATAAATTCCTATCCTGGGTCGGAGAAAATTTATGTCAAGGGCTCCATATACCCTGACATCCGTGTCCCGATGCGCCAAATCAATCTCACTCCTACGGTAAAGATTGTTGACGGTGAGCGGATTGTGCGTGAAAACGATCCTGTGACGGTTTATGACACAAGCGGAGTATACACTGATCCGGATGTACACACCGATATCAACAAAGGGATTCCGCGCATACGCGAACAGTGGATTTCAACCCGCGATGATCTTGAACAGCTTAGTGAGCTCAGCTCCGAATACGGACGCATGCGCGAGGCTGACAAGTCGCTTGACTCTATCCGTTTTGCCCACCGCCACCTCCCCCGCAGAGCAAAAGATGGCAAAGCCATCACACAGATGGCTCTGGCACGCCAAGGGGTCATCACTCCGGAAATGGAATATGTGGCCATACGCGAAAACATGCTTGCTGACCGTCTTGGCATCAAGAGCCACATCACACCCGAATTTGTGCGCGAAGAGTTAGCCGCCGGACGTGCCGTTCTCCCGGCCAACATCAATCATCCTGAAGCTGAACCGATGATCATAGGCCGCAACTTCCTCGTCAAACTCAACACCAATATAGGCAACTCCGCCCTATCGTCGGGCATTGAGGAGGAGGTGAGCAAAGCTGTATGGAGCTGCTATTGGGGCGGCGACACATTGATGGACCTCTCTACCGGCGACAACATCCATGAAACCCGCGAATGGATAGTACGCAACTGTCCAGTTCCGGTCGGTACTGTCCCCGTATATCAGGCATTGGAGAAAGTAGACGGGCGTGTTGAGGACCTGACATGGGAAATCTACCGTGACACCCTTATTGAACAGGCAGAACAGGGTGTTGACTATTTCACTATCCATGCCGGAGCGCTACGTGCACATGCCGATATGGTTAAAGAACGTCTCACCGGCATAGTGTCGCGCGGAGGTTCCATAATGACACGATGGGCTGTGCTTCATGATTCGGAGAACTTCCTGTACACACATTTTGATGAAATATGTGAGATACTTGCACAGTATGACGTAGCCGTATCGCTTGGCGACGGTCTTCGCCCAGGATCCATTCACGATGCCAATGACCGTTCACAGTTCCTTGAACTGGATGTGCTCGGACAATTGACTGAAATAGCGTGGAAACATGGAGTACAGGTACTGATTGAAGGCCCAGGACATGTGCCGATGCATAAAATCCGTGAGAATATGGACCGTCAGATTGACAAATGCCATGAAGCCCCGTTCTATACCTTAGGCCCGCTCACTACAGATATCGCTCCCGGATATGACCATATAACATCGGCCATAGGCGCTGCACAAATTGCCTGGATGGGCACCGCCATGATATGCTATGTCACACCCAAGGAACACCTTGCGCTCCCAAATCTTGAGGATGTACGCAACGGTGTTATAACCTACAAGATAGCAGCACATGCCGCGGATATTGCAAAGGGTCATCCCGGCGCACAGGTACGTGACGACGCCATGAGCCGCGCCCGCTTTGAATTCCGCTGGAAGGACCAATTCAACCTGTCGCTTGATCCGGCACGTGCAAAACAATATTATGTTGAAAGCCATAAATCTGACGACCACTTCTGCACAATGTGCGGCCCTAACTTCTGCGCCATGCGTATTTCACAGTCATTAATTGACGATTGTGCTAAATAAAAAGATGTTTTACGACGAACTTAAAAAATACGATTGGGATTCAACATCGGAAGCCATCTATTCAATGACGGCAGCCGATGTTGAACGCGCCCTGAGGAAAAAGCGGCCGGATATCAACGACTTCATGGCACTGATATCGCCGGCAGCCGCTCCCTACATTGAGCAGATGGCAGCTCTGTCGCACCGTCACACCATGGAGCGCTTCGGCAAGACCATATCAATGTATATACCACTTTATGTATCAAACGCATGCACAAACCACTGTGTATACTGCGGATTCAATCATGACAACCCCCTGCAACGCGTCACATTGGATCTTGATCAGGTAAAGGCGGAATGCGAGGCCATACGCCGTCTCGGGCCGTTTGAGAATCTGCTGATAGTGTCAGGCGAATTCCCACGGCTCAACGGGGTTGACTATCTGGAGCAGGTGCTCCGCACGGCGCGTCCGTACTTCAACAATCTCACCATCGAGGTGATGCCTATGAAGGAGCGTGATTACTACCGCCTTACCCAGAGCGGCCTCAATGGAGTGGTATGCTTTCAGGAGACATACCATGAACAGGCCTACAAGACATACCATCCGCGAGGCATGAAATCCATATTCGAATGGCGTGTCAACGGATTTGACCGTATGGGGGCCGCAGGGGTACACAAAATAGGAATGGGCGTACTCATAGGACTGGAGGATTGGCGCACTGATGTAACAATGATGGCCCGCCATCTTCAATACCTGCGCCGCACATACTGGCGTACCCGCTACAGCGTCAACTTCCCGCGCATGTGTCCGGCCGAAGGGGGGTATCAGCCGAAAGTGGTAATGACTGACCGCGAACTCGCACAGCTCACATTTGCATTCCGCATATTTGACCATGATGTCGATATTTCATACTCCACCCGCGAAAAGCCTGAATTCCGCCGTGGCATGATGAAATTAGGCGTGACTTCAATGAGCGCAGGCAGCCGTACCGAACCCGGAGGATATATCTCCACCCCTGACGCACTCGAGCAGTTTGAGGTATCCGATTCAAGGACTCCGCTTGAGGTGGCCGACGAAATCAGAGCGCTCGGCTACGAAGCGGTTTGGAAGGACTGGGACAAAAGTTTTGACTGATGCTGCCACCTAATATACTCCGACGCATCAGAGCGGCTTATCCGGTTTCGGATGAGTCGCTCCGATTGCTTTCCGAACATCTGACACCCTGCGACTTTCCGCGCCGCTATAAACTTATAACGGAAGGTGCGCGCTATCCTCTGGCCTATTTTCTTGAGGAGGGGCTCACACGCTCCTATTGGCTGGTGGACGGTCAGGAAATAACCACATCATTCGCCACAGAGGGAGCCATAATGTTCAGTATGGACGAGCTATATTACGACCGTCCGAGCGAGGAATTCATAGAGACTATCGAGCCTTGCCGCTGCTACAGCATTCCGCTCAATACACTCCGTCATCTTTTTGACACGAATATCGAACTGGCCAACTGGGGACGGGTGATACATCAGGATGAATACCGGCGTCTGCACCGCTCCCACAAGGAACGCCTGACCCTTCCGGCCCGTGAACGCTACGAAAAGTTTCAGGAACAGTTCCCGGAAGTGTGCCTCCGATCACCGCTGGGCTACATAGCGTCATATCTCGGCATCACCCTCTCGACTCTCAGCCGGCTGAGGAGCAAAATTTGATATAGAGCAAATATTTAATCATCTCAAACCGCTATCTTTGCCGTGTCAAATTAATATTAGCTCTACAATCATGATTCAGATTACCCCCTCGGTACCTCTGACCACCGCCAAACCGCGCTACGAACTGCTTGATGGGCTGCGTGGCGTAGCGGCCCTGTTAGTAGTATGGTACCACGTGTTCGAGGCGTTTGCCACCAGTCCGATTGACCAGAATTTCAACCATGGTTATCTTGCCGTTGATTTCTTTTTTGCACTGTCGGGATTTGTCATAGGGTATGCCTATGACGACCGCTGGCGCAAAGGGATGACTTCCGGAAAATTCATGCTGCGCCGCGTCATAAGGCTCCACCCTATGGTGATAGCAGGAGTTGTCCTTGGCCTGATAGCATTCATAATCCAGGGGTGTGAGAAATGGGATGGCACCGCAGTCAGCACACATGCCGTCATCCTGTCGTTCATATTGGGACTGATTCTGATTCCGGCGCTCCCGGGTACACTGCCAGAAGTGCGCGGCAATGGCGAGATGTTTCCGCTCAACGGTCCGAGCTGGTCACTATTCTTTGAGTATATCGGCAGTATAGCCTACGCATTTATACTGCACCGCCTTTCTACCAAAGCCCTTAAAGTAGTGGTCATACTCACCGGGCTTGGTCTTGCGGCAGCAGCCACACTCAACATGTCAGGCACCTATCATATCGGAATGGGATGGACCGTAGGCGATTACGGATTCTTCAGCGGCCTGCTACGCATGTCTTTCTCCTTCAGTATGGGCCTTCTGATATCACGTGTGTTCAAGCCGCGCAAAATTAGGGCGGCTTTCTGGATATGCTCCGCCATAATGATAGCCGTGATGTGTGTACCCTACGTAGGGGGAGAAACTATGCCGGTACTCAACGGGGTGTACGATTCAGTGTGTGCCATCATTGTATTCCCGATAGTGCTGTACATAGGCGCCTGCGGCACTACTACTGACCGTGTGACACGCAATATCTGTGAATTTTTCGGCAACATATCCTATCCCGTCTACATCATCCAGTATCCGCTGATGTATCTCTTCTATTCATGGATATGGAAGCATGGTTACACATTTGCCCAGACGTGGCATGTGGCCGTAGGTATATTCCTTGGAGCCATAGCACTTGCGTGGATATTGCTAAAAGTCTATGATGAACCGGTGCGCCGCTATCTGACAAACCGCTTCGTCAAGAAATCAAATGGTTAAAGTGCGTTTTGTGAATATCGGTGTTTTTTCTTATCTTTGCCCGCAAATTACACTAAACATTTTATGATTAACGCTCAAGACATCAAGAACGGCACTTGCATCCGCATGGATGGCCGTCTGTATTTCTGTGTGGAATTCCTCCACGTTAAGCCCGGCAAAGGCAACACTTTCATGCGCACCAAGCTTAAGGACGTAGTTGACGGCCGCGTACTTGAACGCCGCTTCAACATCGGTGAAAAGCTCGAAGATGTACGTGTGGAACGTCGCCCCTTCCAGTATCTCTATGCTGACGGAGGTGATGATATCTTCATGAACAACGAAACATTCGAACAGATTCCTATCAGCAAGGACCTCGTTACCGGCGCAGCCTTCATGAAGGAAGGTGACACCGTGGAAGTGGTAAGCGACGCTTCAACCGAAACAGTGCTTTATGCTGAAATGCCCATCAAGACCGTGCTCCGCGTGACATACACCGAACCCGGCATCAAAGGCGACACAGCTACCAACACCCTCAAGCCCGCTACTCTTGAAACAGGTGCTGAAATCCGCGTTCCCCTTTTCGTCAACGAAGGTGACATGCTTGAAATAGACACCCGCACAGGTTCTTACATCTCACGTACCAAAGCCTGATAGCATAGTTTAACAAACATATTGACTCGGCCGGATATGAAAGAAACTCTTTTAGTCCGGCCGATGTTATTATTTCATGGAACAGGATATCATAGAAACGCATCCCTGGCCTCCGTTTATCCCTGACGGAGCACGGATTCTGATTATGGGTACATTCCCTCCGGGTGCCCACCGCTGGAGCATGGATTTTTACTATCCTAACCGTACCAACGACTTCTGGTACATGATGGGACTGATATTTCATGATGACAAATATGCCCTGATTGACAAATCGACCGGATTGTTTGACCTGCAGGCCATAAAAGCGCTTCTCACGGAACATCATATCGCACTCCATGACACAGCACGCCGGATCAGAAGGCTCAAAGGTAATGCATCCGATAAGTATCTTGACATAATAGAGCCTGTGCCACTCCGCGAACTCCTTTCCAAGATGCCTGACTGCTCCGCAATTGCCACTACTGGAGAGAAGGCCGCAGATGTCATAGCCGGAATAACAGATACTGAAACGCCTAAAATGGGAGAAATGACCTGCGGATATTGCCCGGGCATAGACCGCCGGCTATCCATATTCCGCATGCCATCCACATCACGCGCCTACCCATTGGCTCTTGCAAAAAAGGCGGATTACTATAAAGCAATGTTCCGCAAAACCGGTATCCTGTTATAATTATTTCGTACCTTTGCGCGCAAACATTCGTACACATGTCCCGCAAAGGATCAATCATACTGATAACAGTCCTATTTCTCTCACTCTGTTCATGTTCCGAAGTCAATGACCCGGATAATGGTAACGCTGTGTACTACTGGCGCACAGCGCTTACCCTCAACGAAAGCGAGCGACGATTCATAGCTGACCATGGACTAAATACGGTATATCTCCATCTGTTTGACATAGAGCGGGCGCCTGACGGAACTATCCGCCCTCTTTCAACACTGATTTTCAAGGATTCGCTCCCGGATGGTATTGAGATAGTACCTGTAGTGTTCATAACTCCAAACACGCTGTCGGACACTACCGGGACAGCTCAATTAGGCCACAGGATTGTGGAGCGCGTCACCTCAATGATGACCAAAAACGGTTATCCCGAGCCGAAACAGATACAGATTGACTTTGACTGGACACGCAGTAACCAGAAGATATACTTCTCACTGCTTGAGCAGGTGACCGACATCATGCACCGGCGCGGAGGACAGCTTTCGGTCACCATAAGGCTACATCAGCTCAACATGCCTGTTCCTCCGGCTGACAGCGGAGTTCTTATGATATACAATACAGGCAACTTCAATGATGTTGACGAGACAAACTCCATCCTGTCAGTGAAGTCAGTGACACCTTACATAAAATATCTGGCCGATTATAAACTTCCCTTAGGCTCGGCATTCCCTATCTACAGCTGGAATCCTGTATTCTCTGATAAGGAATTCAAGTGCATAGCCCGCAATCTGGACCTGTCGGATACCGCATCTTTCCGTCCTGTAGGCCATAACCGCTACCGCAACTTACGCTACCGGGCGCTACCGATGGCCGCGAATGCCGATAATTACAGCGGACGTCTTTTCCCCGGCGACATCATTCGTCATGAATATGTTGAGGCCGCCGTCATTGACTCCATAAAGGCGATGATTGGCCACATACGTCCCTCCGCACTCAACCACCGCATACTCTATCATCTTGATTCCATTAATATTTCACTCTATGACAACACATTTTTTGAAAGCTTCTATAATAGCGGCACTGATACTGCTGAATAGCATCGCTGCATACGGATGCGCCTATGAATACGTGCCCTACACATCTTGGAGCGCGTTCCACTTCATCGACATGCCGGAAACCAATCATGATGAACTTACCGAACTCAATAATAAAGAGACTCTCAGTTTCTGGGTCAAGTACACCAAAGGGGCGGTCACTGAAAAATCCATAAAGGACTTTTTCAAGAAAGTGACCTATGCCAATCTCAGATCCGGAAAGATAAACAATGCTTTCTACCGTTATCTGAAAACAAAATCAGATACCCGGGCTTTGAAATATATCACCGAATGCGTGCGCTTCAACGAAGCTCAAGCCACCTACTATGACCAACTGTGGGACTATGAAACGCCGGATACACGCGTCATCAAACAGTTGGCCTACTCTGTTGCCATTCCAGCCTCCGGAGCCTTGCGTGACAGATATATATTCCTGAAAATGCGATGCCTGCGTGCCGCCGGTGAATATCAGGACATAGTGGACATCTGGAATAAATACAGTAAGTCCATACCGGCATCACCGCTTAAGGAACGCATGGAAGGCTATTATGCGGGCGCACTCTACTTTCTGGGCAATTACGCCGAGGCTATCACCATATTCCATCGCCTTGGCGATAATAACAGCGTCATATGGTGTCTGTCAAAAATCATCGGCTCTGACCAGATGATGCGCCTTTATGAAACCGACCCAAATTCCATGGCTCTGAAGTACGCGCTTCAGGACTACATGAGCTATATCATCAAGCTCCATAACAAGATACTGCAGTATGACAGCAACGACTGGTTTGACTCAGCTGCCGACCGCAAGGAATACACCGATGACCTCAACAGGGCCATCTCTGACCTGAAACGGATAGCATCAAAAGCAATTTCTGATAAAAGATGCACCGATCCCATGGTGTGGGCCACCGCCATTGCTTTCACCGACAATATTGCCGGCAACCGCGAGCAGGCTCTCAAATCCATAGCTGAAGCGGAAACTCTTAACGGCACACAGGCCATGAAGGAGAATCTGGAACGTGTAAAGCTCTGGATACTGATTCCCGAAATTGACAACGACCGATATGCCTCATCCGTACTATACGGGCTCAGAAAAGCATATAGGGACGCAGGTTACATCAACACAGATCAATCAACTGACAAAACGGGCAATAAAGCCAGTTATCAGGATTTTGACTATTTCACCTTCCTCCTTGTACCTACACTTCAGGACCATTTCCGCAAAACCGGACGTCAGGACCGCCTGATGATGCTTGACCACCGGTTAGCCCAACTCAACTCAATGTGGAAAGGCATAGACTCATATAACGAAATCTATAATATGAGCCGGGAATACGATGTAGCAACCCTATGTAAAGTACTTGACATAGTACAGGCAGAGTCTGCCGATAATGACCTCGACCGATGGCTGACAGAGAATTATGACATCAACCTGCTCAACGACATGATCGGGACACGACTGCTACGCTCAGGCAAGCTTGACCAGGCACTCACATATCTTGAGAAAGTCCCGGCGCAGTGGTCGGCCAAGCAGAATTTCTACAAATACCTGGATTCGCGTACACCCTACGATGCCCTGCCGTTCCGACGTGCCAAATATCCTGACGAACCGGAAGCGGGCAACCATGCGCCACACAATTACAAAGCGGAATTCTGCCGCAAGGCTATCCAGCTAAGGGATAAAGCCACCGGCAATACAGCCACGGCATCGGACATATATGACTATGTCAACTTCCTGTATCAGGCCACACAGCGAGGCGGATTGTGGGCCATGGCGGACTATATATGGTCATCCATGTATGAAACGGACGAGCTGTCAGCAGTAGCGCTGAGCATTGTAGACAAAGCTCTGACCGATACATCGCTCTCCAATCAGGACCGGGCCAAACTGCTGTTTGCACGTGCATCTCTCCTGCCCGACGAATGGTACTGGGCATACTTCTGGAATGAAAAAAAGTATCATTACGAGTGGATGAAACATGCTGAAAGCACTGCACAGCGCGACACTTACCGGCAGCTTGCCAATATCGGTATAGCTGGAGCGCCGGTAGAAATAACATCGTGCGACCTGTTCAGATGCTATCTTGCAGGATATATACGATAAAATTGGAAAACGCAGGAAATACGCTTAACTTTGCACCCCAAAACAGTTACCTATGATTGAATCAATGATTACCTCGGCCATTCTTTTTGATGCCGAAACCATTATAAACTACTTTCTCAGCGCCCCGGCCATGACAGTATATCTGCTGGTTCTCGGGCTTATGATCGTAGAGAGTTCATTCATCCCCTTCCCGTCGGAAGTCATAGTCCCGCCCGCGGCTTATCTGGCCTGTACATCCCATGAAGTGGACGTATGGATGATTCTTCTGCTGGCTACAGCGGGAGCTATTATAGGCGCACTGATAAATTACTATCTCTCAGTGTGGATAGGCCGCCCTATAGTGTACCGTTTCGCCAACTCAAAGATAGGCCACGCATGTCTTATCAATCAGGAAAAGGTAGAGAACGCCGAACGCTATTTTGACAAACATGGCGCTATATCGACATTCATAGGACGTCTTATACCGGCTGTGCGTCAGTTGATTTCAATTCCTGCCGGTCTTGCCCGTATGAATATCGGCAAATTCGTGACCTTTACCGGACTCGGAGCTCTGGTATGGAACTCTATCCTTGCCGGACTCGGATACTGGCTTGGAACAATCGTGACACGTGACCAGCTTTTTGAACAGGTGGAACGCTACAACGATTACCTCACCTACGCCGGGCTGGCCCTCGGAGCCGTGTGTGTCCTCTTCATTCTGTACAACGCATTCAAACCCCATAAGAAATGACTTACGTATCCCCCTCACTTCTGTCAGCTGACTTTGCAAATCTGCAGCGCGATGTAGAGATGCTCAATGAATCGGAAGCTGACTACATGCACATTGACGTTATGGACGGTGTGTTCGTTCCTAACATATCATTCGGCTTTCCGGTAATGAAAGCCATAGCCAAGTATGCACAGAAGCCTCTGGATGTTCATCTTATGATAGTTGATCCTCAGCGATATGTGAGTCAGGTGCGCGATTGCGGCGCTGCTATAATGAATGTCCATCAGGAAGCCTGCACGCATCTTGACCGCACCATCCAGCAGATCAAGCAAGCCGGCATGAAAGCCGCCGTAACCCTGAACCCGGCCACACCGGTGTGCATGCTTGAGGATGTCATACATGAACTTGACATGGTACTCCTTATGTCCGTCAACCCCGGATTCGCAGCACAGAGTTTCATTGAAGGTACTGTAGCTAAACTGCACAGACTCCGCGCTCTTATAGAACAGTCCGGGTCAAAGGCCGTGATAGAGGTTGACGGCGGAATCAATGCTCAGACAGCGCCCCGCGTTGTTGAGGCCGGAGCCGACATACTGGTGGCCGGAAGCTATGTATTCTCAGCTCAGAATCCCAAGGAGGTGATATCATCATTAAAGAGTTTACAAAAGTAAACTCACACGTTGCTGTGCACGTTTTTTTTGCTAACTTTGCAGCTACCCAAAAAGAACAAGCACAGCACACAATATGTCATATCCCGATAACAATGACCGGTTGGACTCTTTCGAGATGTCAACATCATCCCGTAGCTTCACAACCAACACCTCCGAACCCTCTGTAGCATCACGCCGCCGGATCCGGCGTCCACAGAATCCGGTCAATACATCACTGGCCGCTTCGCCGGCTGCCAATCCGCGTCTACGCCGCAATCAGCCGCAGACACCTGAAATCACCAAGCGTGATGACGAGCCTGTATATGACGACGTTACTGACGATGTAATTGAAGACACCTTCGGACCGCAGCAAGCTTTCATAGAGCCTGACGAGGAAGAGGAATTTGCCGGGGAGGCACCTGAGCCTAAGCAGAAACGGGCCAAAAGCCGCACATCTGAGGCCCGTAAAGTTCAGTCACAACCCAAGGAGCCACGTGAGCTACCCTTTGCAGCATTTTTTGCCGACGGACGGTTATCAATATTCTTCGGCATCCTGATATTGATTGTGGCGGCATACATGCTTATCACATCAATTTCCTATCTGTCAAGCGGAGCCGCTGATCAGAATCTTGTAGAAAACAACACTCTTTCGGAGCTTTCTGAAAGGGCTGATGCCGTGTCCAACACCGGCGGCCCGTTTGGAGCCATGCTCTCCTACATGCTTATATCACGGTGGTTAGGATTAGGCAGTTTTGTAGTGATATTCTATCTTATCATCCTATCCATATCGCTCCTGCGCCTGCACAAATGCCATTTCTGGAGCCTTACACTCAAATCACTATTCACAGCTATTGCTGCATCGATACTGATTGGTGGTGCCACCTACTCCACAGCAAGTCCCACATTCTGGGGCGGTGAACATGGCTATTTCGTGAATCACTTCATGCTCACCAATACCGGTATATGGGGCGATTTAGCGCTGAACATCATGTTGCTGGCCACGGTAGCTCTTATATTCTTTGACACACTGAAGAAACTCTTCACCATCATATACGAGTATATACAGCAGTATAAGTCGACACTCGAGCGCCACCGTTCAGCCTCCCGTGCCATGAATCATTACGAAGAGGATGAATACTCTGACGATGACATGGACGAACAGCCTGTGGCCACAGCCACACAGCAGAACAGCAAGACAAAACCCAGTTTTGCCAATGTCCTGAAAATAATAAAGCGGGCAGAGGAAGCTGAGGTTTCCGAACAAGAGCAGGAACCGATAGAACCGGCAAAACCGGAAACAGCACCTGCTGATGTAGTTCCTGCTGCTGAAGAGAAAAGCGCGGACAGCGCTCCTGAAGCATCGGCAACAGAGGCTGAGATGGAGATTAATGTAGCTGACATCGATAAGGCTGATAAGATAGCCACCGATTCCTATGACCCTACAGCCGAGCTAAGCCGCTATCGTCTGCCCTCCATTGATCTGCTGAAGATCGTGGCACAGCGCAGCCACAGCATTGACCAGGAGGAACAGGAGATGAACAAGGAGCGTATCACACGCACTTTGAACAGCTACGGAATAGAGATATCACGTATCACAGCCACCGTAGGCCCTACCATCACCCTCTATGAAATCATACCGGCCGAAGGTATCCGTATAGCCAAAATCAAGCGCCTTGGCGATGATATGGCCATGAGTCTGTCAGCCCTCGGCATACGAATAATAGCACCTATGCCCGGAAAAGGTACCATAGGTATGGAAGTGCCAAACCGCGAAAAGCAGGTGGTTTCGATCCGCGACATCCTGTCATCCAAAGCTTATCAGGAGTCAAAAGCCGACCTGCCGATGGCCTTAGGCTCGACTATTGACAACCAGGTGTTCATCGAGGATCTCTGCAAGATGCCCCATCTTCTTGTAGCCGGAGCCACAGGCATGGGTAAGTCCGTAGGTCTTAACACCATCATAGCATCGCTGCTGTATAAAAAGCATCCTGCCGAGCTAAAATTTGTGCTTATTGACCCGAAAGAGGTGGAATTCAGCCTTTACAACTGTCTTGAACGCCACTTCCTTGCAAAGCTGCCGGATGAAGAGGATGCCATCATCACCGAGCCATCAAAAGTTGTGGCAACCCTCAACTCCCTCTGCGTGGAGATGGATAACCGATACAAAATACTAAAGAACGCCGGTGTCCGTGACATCAAGAGCTACAATGCCAAATTTGTAAGCCGCCATCTGAATCCTGAGAAGGGGCATCGCTTCCTCCCCTACATTGTAGTGATTGTGGATGAGTTCGCCGACCTTATCATGACAGCCGGTAAAGAAGTGGAACAACCTATAGCCCGTATAGCTCAGAAAGCCCGAGCCGTAGGCATACACCTGATTCTGGCCACACAGCGTCCATCGGTCAATGTCATAACAGGTATAATCAAAGCCAACTTCCCCGGACGTATAGCCTTCCGCGTGATGCAGACGGTTGACTCACGAACCATCCTTGACCGTCCGGGCGCCGAACAGCTGATAGGCCGCGGCGACATGCTCTTCTCCACCGGAGGAATCATCAACCGCGTGCAGTGCGCCCTTATCGAAACTGAAGAGGTAGAGCGCGTGTGCGAATACATATCCGAGCAGATCGGCTACTCCACAGCCTACGAACTGCCGGAATATATCCCCGCGACAGAAGGACGCTCGGGCGGAGGCTCCTCATCGGGCGAGCGCGACCCGCTGTTTGAGGAAGCCGGACGGTTCATAATCTCTTCAGGCATAGGCTCCACCACATCGATCCAGCGACATTTCAATGTCGGGTACCCACGTGCAGGAAAGCTTATGGACCAGCTACAGGATGCCGGAGTGGTAGGCCCATCACAGGGCGGAAAGCCCCGCAATGTGCTGATGGATATGGCCACATTTGAACAGTCGCTGACAATGTAAACAACCAATTGCAGCGGAAAAACGTTATACTGACATGAATAAGGTTATAATCACACTGATAGCGGTTTTTACCGCATTGATGCCGGCAGCCGCACAGCAGACTGCCGATGCACTCCTGCAGCAAGCTGCAAGTAAGCTTACCTCGGCAAAATCCGTAGAAGCTGCATATACTATAAAAGGCTCAGGAGGAACCACTTCGGGTACAATCCTGCTTGCCGGCAACCGTTTCCGCATGACCGCGCCGCAGATCATGACATGGTTTGACGGCAAGACTCAGTGGACTTACGCCGTGGCCCAGCAGGAAGTGTCAATAACCGAGCCTACAGCTCAGGAACTGCAGCAAGTAAATCCGCTGCTTATCATAAGCGGATTCCGCAACAACTACAAGGCTGTGATTGACAAATCGCCCGCCGGAACAAAGCGTGTGCGGCTCACGGCCAAGAACACGCGTAGCAGCATAAGCAGTGCCGTAATCACGCTTAACGCATCGACTCTCTATCCTACCGAAATCACATTGACACTGTCTAACAAACAGACTCTTGCCATTAAAATCAACAGTCTGAAAATAGGATCCACTCCCGCAGCCTCAGCCTTCCGCTTCGACAAAAAAGCCTATCCGAAAGCAGAAATAGTTGACCTCAGATAACCAAACACAACAAATATGGAAGAAATTCGTACTAAATGTCTTATTATCGGCTCCGGACCTGCCGGATACACAGCCGCGATATATACATCCCGTGCCAACCTTCAACCACTACTGTATGAAGGCCATCAGCCCGGAGGACAATTGACAATAACCACCGAAGTGGAGAACTTCCCCGGCTACCCTGACGGCACCACCGGCAATGAGCTCATGGAAGATCTACGTAAGCAGGCAAGCCGTTTCGGAGCCGACATACGGTCAGGCATAATCACCGACATCGACCTGTCGGCTCGTCCCTTCATTGCCAAGGCCGACGATGGAAGCACCATTACAGCTGAAGCCGTGATAATATGCACCGGAGCTACCGCCCGTTATCTCGGTCTGCCTGACGAACAGAAATATATGGGCCTCGGAGTATCTGCATGTGCCACATGCGATGGATTCTTCTACCGCGGCAAGCGCGTTGCCGTAGTAGGCGGCGGCGATACCGCATGTGAGGAGGCGCTTTACCTGAGCAACATAGCCAAGGAAGTCTACATGATAGTCCGCAAGGATCATCTCCGTGCATCGAAAGTGATGCAGCACCGTGTATTTGACAAATCAAACATCAAAGTACTCTTCAATACCAATACAGCCGGTCTGTATGGCGAGGAATTCCTTG
The DNA here is from genome assembly GCA_910586895.1 of uncultured Muribaculaceae bacterium. Taxonomy (GTDB): domain Bacteria; phylum Bacteroidota; class Bacteroidia; order Bacteroidales; family Muribaculaceae; genus Paramuribaculum. Next base: position 27,716 of record CAJUIW010000004.1, read on the forward strand.
AAGGAGCACATCTGCTCGAAGGAAAGGATACTGAGAATGAACGTCAGTACGACCTGCCTCTCGATGGATTTTTCCTTGCTATCGGCCATACGCCTAACGTTTCGCTCGTGCGTGACTATGTCAAGCTTGACGACACCGGCTACATCAAGACTGACGGCCACTCGACAGCCACCAATGTGGAAGGTGTGTTTGCCGCCGGCGACGTAGCCGATCCGCATTACCGCCAGGCTATTACCGCAGCAGGCACAGGATGCCGTGCGGCGCTTGATGTCGAGCGTTTCCTTAACGAACAGGCATAAGCATATTTCATACATATTAATTTTAAGCGGCGGGATTTGTCCCGCCGCTTTTTTATGCGTACTTTTGTAAATATTGCGAATAATATGAATGAAGACGCCCTCAGCCAACTATATCTGAAAGATACCGCATTTCAGAACCTGATGCAAAAGCGCATTTTCAATGTGCTCCTTGTTGCCTCTCCCTACGATGCGTTCATGATGGAAGAGGATGGCCGAATCGAGGAACAGCTCTATTTCGAGTATGTGGCCCTCAACCTCAGCTCTCCCCCGCGAGTAACGCAGGTGACCAATACTGAACAAGCTCTTGAGGTAATGCGTGAGAAGCATTTCGGACTCGTAATCATGATGCCCGGAATGGACATAAGCGATACTTTCACAGGCGCGCGCAGACTGAAGCAGCTGAAGCCCAATGTGCCTATCGTGGTACTGACTCCGTTCTCAAAAGAGGTATCACGGCGCCTTTCACATGAAGATTTCACTGGCATTGACTACGTGTTCAGCTGGCTTGGCAATGTGGATCTCCTTCTTGGCATCATCAAACTTATCGAGGACAAGATGAATGCCGACAATGACATAAATGAAGTAGGCGTCCAGATGATACTGCTTGTGGAGGACTCCGTAAGGTTCTACTCCTCGGTACTTCCACAGATATACAAGAATCTGCTGAAGCAGTCATACGAGTCATCGACCGAGGCACTTAACGAACATGAACAGATGCTCCGCATGCGTGGCCGTCCGAAAGTGCTCCTGGCACGCACATACGAGGAAGCCATGGAGCTATATGACCGCTTCGGGCAGAATATCCTTGGCGTGATCAGCGATGTGTCATTCATGCACCAAGGAGTGAAGGATTCAAAAGCCGGACTGAAATTCGCGGAATTTCTGCGTCACGTTGACCCACACCTCCCAATAATCATAGAATCATCCGAAGTCAACAACCGGAGCGAAGCACAGTCTCTGGGATGCGTGTTCCTTGACAAGAACTCGAAGAAGCTCCCAGTGGACCTCGGTAATGCCATACGCAGTCAGTTCCGGTTTGGCGATTTCATCATTACCGACCCGCATTCAGGCAAGGAGATTCTGCGCCTGCACTCGCTGAAGGATCTGCAGTACAAACTGTATGACATACCTGCACCGGCGCTGCTGCACCATGCCTCAAGCAACGACATATCACGCTGGCTCTACTCCCGTGCACTGTTCCCGCTGGCAAATGTCATAAAGCAGCATCGCTTCTACACCCTTGAGGAAGCCCCGGCCGCCCGACAGCTGTTCTTCGATCTGATAGTAAAGTATCGAAAGATGAAGAACCGTGGTGTTGTAGCCATATTCCGCAAGGACCGTTTTGATCATTACTCCAACTTTGCCCGAATAGGACAGGGTTCGATGGGAGGTAAAGGGCGTGGCCTCGCATTCATTGACCAGATCATAAAGCGCCATCCCGTTTGCGACAATTTTGACGGGCTCACCATAACCATCCCACGCACCATAGTGATATGTACAGATATATTTGACGAATTCATGGCGTCAAACAATCTGTATCCCACCGCACTGAGCGATGCCGACAATGCCACGATACTTCACGCGTTTCTTGCGGCACGCTTGCCCGAATCATTGCGTGATGACCTTCTGGCGCTGTTCGATGTCATCGACAAGCCGCTGGCCATACGCAGTTCCAGCTTGCTTGAGGACTCGCACTATCAGCCTTTTGCCGGAATATATTCCACATACATGATTCCCAATCTTCCTGACAGGGAGAAGATGCTCGAGATGCTATGCAGCGCCATCAAAGGTGTATATGCCTCGGTGTTCTACACTGATTCAAAGGCATATATGACAGCAACGAGCAATGTCATCGACCAGGAGAAGATGGCCGTCATCATCCAGGAAGTTGTAGGTAAGGAAACCGAAGGAATGTATTTCCCGTCATTTTCCGGTGTAGGACGTTCGCTCAACTACTATCCGATAGGCCGCGAAAAGTCGACCGACGGCGTAGCTGAGATAGCCGTCGGACTCGGAAAATACATAGTTGACGGCGGACTGAGCCTGCGGTTCTCCCCAAAGCATCCCGAAGCGGCCCTACAGACCTCGGAAATCAGCCTCGCGCTGCGTGACACACAGACACGTATGTATGCGCTTGACCTATCATCCATCGAAAACTTCCGTGTTGACGATGGGTTCAATATCATAAAACGTTCCGTGCAGGATGTGGCCGCCACAGGTGCGCTCAAATTCATGACCTCGACCTACGATTTTCATGACAATATACTCCGTGACAGCGATTACGGCGAGGGACGCCGTGTGGTGACATTCAACAACATCCTCAAGCATAAGGCTCTGCCTCTGGCTGAAGCGGTTGACTTTATGCTTACTACCGGAGCATCCGAAATGTGCCGCCCGGTGGAGATAGAGTTTGCAGGAATGATTGAACGCACCTCCGACAGCAAGGGCCGTATATATTGGTTGCAGATCCGTCCGATTGTCGACCGCAAGGAAACAGTGGACGAACATCTCCTCTCGCTCCCTGACGACCGTCTGATACTCCGTAGCGGTACGGCCTTAGGACACGGACAGATTGACAACATCCACACTATAGTCTACGTGCGGCCTGACACATTCTCTTCTTCAAATAATTCACTTACGGCCCGCGAAATTGAAAAAATTAATCGTAACTTTACAGCCGAAGGAACCAACTACGTACTTATAGGCCCGGGACGCTGGGGATCGAGCGATCCGGCACTCGGGATTCCGGTAAAATGGCCGCAGATTTCCGGGGCGCGTCTTATCGTGGAATCCTCTCTGTCCAACTACAGGATCGAGCCGAGCCAGGGTACGCATTTCTTCCAGAATCTCACCTCATTCGGAGTAGGATACTTCACTATCGACACAGCTTCATCCATGGGCTGGTATGATGTGGCGTATCTTGACTCACTCCCGGCTGTATATGAAAGCGAGCATGTGAGAATAGTGACCTTTGAACATCCGCTGCCTATAGGCATCAACGGGAAAAAAGGAATAGGCGTTGTTGCAAAGCCTGACTCAGGATCAATGTCCGGTCAGACTTATGAAACCGAATAATTAGATGAATCCAACTGACAAAAGCTGCAATATGTCACTCTTCTCATCATTCAAAAAAGCTCTCGGATTTCCTGACGAGTATGAGGACCTCGATGATCTGTCGGATCTTGAGGACTCCGATACTCCTGAAGCCGGTTCCGATACAGAACTCGTGGAGCAGGAAGAAATCATATCTGACGAACCCCTGCGTCAGGAAATACCCCATACCCCTGACCTCCAAGCTTCCGAAAAAGTTAACGCTATAATTGACAAGCTCAATGCCCGCATCCAGGAACTGGAGGCTGAACATGAACAGCTCAAGCTTGAGAACAAATGTATGGCCGATAAGCTCAGAGGCGATGCGTCACCTGTTGTCGCCGCATCACACGCCGCGACATCACCGGCTGACAAGGAAGAGATAAAGCGGCTTCAGAGTGAGCTGCGACATGTCAAGACCCGACTGTCGCAATCCGAGCAGAAAGTTGCATCGCTCACTGATCAGATGTCAAAAACCGATGACTCGGAACTCACATCACTGAAAAGCATCATAGCCGGACTTCGCTCGGACAATACCAGAATGACGGATCAGCTGCGCCAGTCAGAATCGCGCATCGAAGAGGCCCGGAAAGAAAATGAAGATCTGAACGCCAGAATAGAGCAACTCAGCATCCAGCTCAAGACAGAGGCCGCCAACCACAACCGGGAAAGGGATTCACTGACAGCTGAAATAAAACGTCTGAGCCATCTGCTTCAGGCTACCGACGCATCCACCGCTCCAGTGCCGCCGGTTCAGGAAGAATCAGCCGCGGCTCCAACGGCGAAGAACCGTCGCAAGCGAAATAAGAGTAAACGCCGTTATCAGGACACCGTCCTACCTGAAATGACGGAACCTACCGTAAAGATATCAGCCATTGATGAACTGATGGACAACACTGACTGGTTTATCCCGGCAGAACCGGGACCGCGCCCGAAAGACCCTGATACAGAAGAGAACTTCGGATATCGTGAGCCCACAAAAAAATCGACTAAAAATAACACTGATAAGAATCAACTGACACTTTTCTGAAAATCGTCATTACATACATATCGAAGCAATGAACATGATTAAGACAGCTCTTGGAGCAGCTATGATAATTGCCGGTGCATTCAACGTCAACGCCGGCGTAAGCGATTACAAAGGAATTGAAAAATACGTGGGCGCGGAAAGCTACCCCTCTTCCCCGGCTCAATTCTCATTTATGGCCGATGGAAATTTCTATCTGCAACTGTCGCCTGACCGGAAGCGGATAGTCAAATATGAAACCCGCACAGGCAAGGAAACGGAGGTAATGTTTGACGTCGACAAAGCCCGCGAAACGAAATTAGCCTCCATACAGGGCTTCCGCATGAGTCCTGATGGGAGCAAGATCATGGTATGGCGCGATGTCCAGATGATCTATCGCCGTTCGTTCACCGCTTCATATTACGTATATGAAATACGCTCACGTCTGCTAAAACCTCTGTCGGAGGAACGCACACGCCAGCAGGCCCCCATTTTCTCACCTGACGGACGTATGGTAGCCTACGTATCGGACAACAATGTTTATGTCAAGAAGCTTGACTACGGAACCGATATCCCTGTAACGACTGACGGATTGAAAAACTCCATAATCAACGGTGTTCCTGACTGGACCTATGAAGAGGAATTCTCAACATCGTCATCCATGACCTGGGCACCTGACAATCTGACTTTATGCTATCTGAAGTACAACGAGTCAGACGTGCCAGTCTATAACATGCCGCTTTACGAAGGCACATGTCCCAAATACCCGCAGTATGCCAAATATCCGGGTGAATTCTCCTACAAATATCCAGTGGCAGGTGAACAGAACTCTATCGTGACACTTCACTCCTACAATATCGAGACACGTAAGACAAAGGACATTGCACTCCCCGACTCACGTATCGAGTACATACCCCGCATTGAATACGCCCCGAGTGCCGAGCAGCTGATAGTATCGACCCTCAACCGCGATCAGAACCGTATGGAGATCTACTCGGTCAATCCAAAGTCAACCGTCGTAAAATCACTGATTGTTGAAGAAGCCGATGCCTGGATTACTCCTTCAAGCTATGAAGATATGAAGCTGACTGCCGAGGGTATCATACTCCCCTCATCACGCACCGGCTACCAGCATTTCTATCAATATTCTTATTCAGGAGCCCTCGTGGGTGCGCTGACCTCTGGCAATTATGACGTAGATACCTACTACGGATATGACAGCGCGCATGGCTATCATTACTACCGCAGCGCATCGACAGGAGCCATAAACCGTGTGATAAGCCGCAAGGACAAAAAGGGCAAGATAGTGAATATCACCCCCGAGGATGGTTATGCGTCAGCCGTATTCAGCCCCGACATGGCCTACTACACCCTCAACTACAGCACCGCCGTCAAGGCTCCGCGTCATACACTCGTGGCCGCTGCCAACAACAAGGAGCTACGTGTCCTTGCTGAAAACTCAGCTTATCAGGCAAAGTTTGCATCGGCTCCGCAGCGTGAATTTTTCACAATGAAAGCCGACGGACTTACTTTCAACGGCTATATGATAAAGCCCACGGACTTCAGCGAATCAAAACGCTATCCGGTCATTATGTTCCAGTACAGCGGTCCCGGCTCGCAGCAGGTGCTCAACAACTGGAGCATGGGATGGGCCAACTATTACGCCACCCGCGGATACATCATCATCTGTGTTGACGGACGCGGCACCGGTGGTCGTGGCTATAAGTTCATGACCTCTGTCTATAAGAATCTCGGGCACTATGAATCGATTGACCAGGTAAGCGCAGCCAAATATGCCGCTTCGCTCCCTTATGTTGATCCCAACCGCATTGGTATCCACGGATGGAGCTTCGGCGGCTATGAAACCATCATGGCTGCATCAATGGCCGACGCCCCCTACGCGGCAGCTGTAGCTGTGGCCCCCGTCACTGACTGGCGCTACTATGACACCGTATATGCCGAACGCTATATGCTCACCCCGCAGCAGAACGAGGAAGGCTACAACAATTCCTCAGCCATGTCATATATCACCCAGCGCAAATGCCCGCTCCTTATCATGACTGGTACTGCCGATGATAATGTACACTACTACAATACCCTGCAATACTTTGCCGAAATGGAGGCTGCCGGCGTATGGGCTGACCTGATGGTATTCCCCAACGAAAACCACTTCATAAGCTGCGGCAACGGACGCAGTGTAGTGTATGCACGCATGCTTGAATACTTTGACCGCAACATGAAGTAAATCCCCCTGCCACAGGTACTGATATGGAGCAACGGCATATTGACAATGGCAAAGGAATATTCCTGATCTGGGCCAACTGGGTGCTTGGATTAGGAGCCATTGTACTCACCATAGCCCTATCGCTGTGGGTCAAGGCGTCGTATCTCCCCTTTGTGGCTTTCGGACTTGAATTCGGACTGTTCGTACTTGTCAAGCGCAACCGTGAGGCACGTGTGCCGGTATGCTTTCTTATTCCGTTTGTCATAAGCCGTGCTCTGTTCTGGAGTGCGGTAGTGATGGTGATAATCAACATCATGTACTCCGGATGGTTTGTCGACAAGATATTCGACCCCGGCACCATCAACCGTCAGATTCCATTCATAGCCCAGCTGATACTTGCCCCGATAACTCTCGTCATAGCCCTATGGGCATACAAGAAGGAGGGTTCCCTCAGTTTCTGCCGCGACTGCAAGATGCGCCACGGCACTCCGGCCGAAAGAGGATTCCTCGGCAAGCTCTTCACTCAGGAGGGCCGCTACCAGTCACGTTTCCTGGTAGTGGTTTCCGCAATAAGCACCGTCCTGACATGGGGCTATTATTTCAGCACATATATCAACATCAATCTTAACAGTGTAGACAAATTCTTCTTCGTCTGGAACACCGTGCTGATATATGCGGCCACCGTGATATACCTCGGCATACGTTATCTGGGCCTGTGGAGCTACTACTGCACAAGCGAAACAACCTACGAATACTCCCGGGGAGCCACGACAAAACTCCGTTATATCCTGATATGGGACAATTACATCTGTCTGCAGCATCCGGCCACAGACGCTGACACTCTGATGCCCGATGAAGAGAAGATTGACACTCCGGCCCGGCTGACGCTTACATTCCGCAAGGATGTCAGCATGCTTGATGCCGAACGTAATCTGGAATCGATAACCGGAATAGCCGACTGCGACATGCGGCTGATGTATTCAACCGTCAGCACCAACGCCGACTGCAATATATACCACTATCTCTGTTTCCTGACTGAAGAGCAGAAAGAGCTGTTTGAATCGACGGCCCAAAGATGCGAATGGTATCTGTTCGGTGAAATAGCCGACATGCTCAACAAGCGGAGCCTATCTCCGCTGCTTGCCGCCGAAATGGTCAGGCTCCACACCATCACAATGGCGTGGAAAACGTATACCCCGGAGGGTAAGCGCCGGTACAAAGTAAAGAACTACAAGCCCACATTCCGGCTCAAGGATATCCACAAATATGACATTGACTACAGCGACCCTTCATGGCTGTTTGTGGCCGACAACAATGAGGATGTCCCGTTTTACAACATACGGCGCTTCTGGCGCAGATACATCAACGGCATAGGCGACTGACCCACACATTATGAGTTATCTTGTCATAACAGGCCCCACAGCCTCAGGAAAAACAGCCCGTGCAGTTGCGGCCGCACGTGAATTTAACGGCGAAATCATCAGCGCTGACTCACGCCAGCTGTACCGCGGCATGGACCTCGGTACGGGAAAGGACCTGGATGAATATGGCGACGTCCCTTACCACCTGATTGATATCTGTCCGGCCGGCTACCGCTATAATCTATATGAATATCTGCGCGATGAAAGAGCTGCACGCCGTGACATAACAGACCGGGGGAAACTGCCTATCCTCTGCGGCGGGACCGGCCTCTACGTTGAGTCTGTACTAAAGGGCATAACACTGCCTGAAGTACCGGAGAATCCTGAGCTAAGAGCCTCGCTTGAAGATAAAAGTCTGGAGGAACTTACCTCGATATTGAGCCGGATGAAAACACTGCATAACAACACTGATGTGGATACAGCCAAAAGAGCAATCCGCGCCATAGAGATATGCAGTTATTACGAGCAGCATCCTGAGGAGGCTGCCCTCACCGAACCATCACCGCTATCGGATGCCACAATAATAGGTGTAGCCATTGACCGTGAGAGCCGCCGGAGCAGGATAACAGCCCGTCTGTATCAACGGTTGGCAAACGGTATGATTGAGGAGGTGGAATCCTTGATATCCTCCGGCATTGCTCCTGACGATCTGATATATTACGGACTGGAGTACAAGTATCTCACCCTTTACATCACAGGCCGTCTTAAGCGCGATGAAATGATAGCAGCCCTCGAAACAGCCATCCATCAATTCGCCAAACGTCAGATGACATGGTTCAGAGGCATGGAACGCCGTGGATTTACCATCAACTGGCTCCCCTACGATATGCCTGCGGATGAATTTACTGATGCCATAGGCAATCTGATGAAGCCATGAAACGCATTCTGACACTTCTTCTCCTCTCAGCGGTGCTGGTCAATTTATGCCGGGCCGATGAACTCCGGCGGTATTATCTGCCTATGGTATGCCATACCGACAGCTGTATAACAGTCAATATGGCAGACAGCACCATAAGTCAAGCTCTTGAGATAAGAGCCTCGCTACCAAAAATGACGGAACGGGAAGGAAACTCGGACCACCGTTACAGCATACTGTTTCCCCTGATTCAAAGTGATAAAACGCTTGAAATAAGAATTTCGCCCGGCACCGAGGCTTACAACCACTCCATGGAGAAGCAGTACCTGAGCATAGAGGCTATGATGAATCAAAAGGATAGCTCCCGGACATTATTTGATAGGAAAATCTACAAGGGAGTGAGTTTTGGCCGGGGAGCCAACAGCATGTCCGTTGAATGGGACAATGACGGACGCTTCACTCTGTATGCCGGAGAACGCACTCTTGCCGAAGTCGGAGAATTCAGTATTCAGAATAATTCTATTGACACCTCCCGTCCTATCAGCATCCGCAACCACGGACCGCTCAATATTATCGACCTGATATATGCCTGGACTCCGGACCCGGCTAAGGAACTGCATACAGGAATTGACGTGGCCCGCTTACATAAACAGCTTTCTGAAAAAGATATCGTGGCCCCTGAAGGTATATGGAAATACCTTGACCGTGACACTGACGAACGCTACGGACGTTTAGGAGGCACCTACCTGCTTGGAATCCGTAAAGCGGACAACGGCAAGGATTTTGATATCATATACCTTGGGGGAGCAAAAGTATTTTCCGACAAATGGCAACCGGGTATGCTGAAAGGCAAACTGATACCGACTCTGTTTGAAGGCCATTATGACCTTGTATGGTATGACGGCAAAATGCAACGGATGGACAGTGACATATCGGCAAGCATGGAGCAGGGAGTGATTCTGACACTTAATTTCCCGCTCTACCGCAGCAAACTTAGATTTTCAAAAGTCATTGCGGATAACTGATGGAGCCGGTCGTTTCATCGTAAGTGATATAGGTGTTCAACAGTTCTACCCTTATGGTATCGGCAGTCCGCTGCACACGGTAAACGGCATCAGTCTGTTCCATTTCCTGCAGATAGCGGTACAAGGGTGTAGGGAGTTCGTCATAGATGAACATTTCCGGCAGCACCGAACCGTTGCCATTGACATCCACCCATGCATAATCGTCATTGAACGTTATAGTCGACCCGTTTCTAATGGTGGCAATATGATTGCCCGCAGCATCTGTAACATACGTTGCCACCTCACCCTGTGGAAAATATTTTGTGATAAATTCCATCATAGGTTTTGGAAGTTCGTCCCAGGCATTGTCGTTGCACGCTCCCATAAGAATTATTAATCCCAAAGTGATTATTCCGAGTATACTGTTGCGTTTCATAGGATGGAATGATTAATTAATGTTACATTTCTATAACAAATCCCTATTATATTGGTTCGCTGCCTCGTAATGGTTAATTTTGACTCCATGAAACATATTCTGATAATCATTTTATCCATATTTGCCATTCCGTCAGCAATAGCGGCAGTATCAGGAGAACAGCCCGATTCGCTGCACGCACCATCAGCCAAGTATCAGGAGTTGATAGGTAAAGCTGACGATGCAATTAAAGATTCCAACTGGGAAGACGCGGAAAGCTTTTTTCTTGAGGCCATGCGCACAGAGCCCGGTAACCCGACAAATATACTGCTGATGTCAAACGTGGGTATGCTTCGCCATTATGCCGGGAAGGACTCGCTGGCTCTTGACATGCTTGACGCTGCCGCACGTATGGCTCCGGTATCAGTAACCGTAAAACAGAATCGTGCCACAGTGCTGACATCACTCGGACGTCTGGAAGAAGCTTACGATGAGTATAACCGCATCATCGGCCTCGACTCTACGCTGGCAGAACCGCGTTTCATGCGTGCCATGATTGACCTTAAGCTCGGAAATGTAGAAAAAGCGGAATCCGATGTCGACTATATGCTGCGGAATTTTCCCGATGAACAGGACACATGGACTGCGGCAGCCTACACCTATATCGCAACAGCCCGCTTTGCCGATGCAATCCCATATCTCAGTAAAATAATAGAACAGAATCCCCAGCCGGGCGATTACGGCGAACGGGCACTGTGCTATCTCATGACCGACAATCTGCCTGATGCATCCACTGATATAGCTGAAGCTATACGGCTCGACCCACTCAACGGCGACTTCTATCTGTACCGTTCATTGCTCAACAAGCGGCGCTACCGTCCGAAAGAAGCTGCCGACGACGCCCGCAAAGCGGCCGGACTCGGAGTAAGCGCACGAAAAATAGCTTCACTTGGCCTGTATTCTGACGAAAAACAACAAAAAAGATAAAAAAACGACCTTACAGAACCTTTAATTGGCATAAATTGTTATACGGACAAATATTAATTTACATTTTTTTGTAACTTTGCAGCTACATTGCAAATACAAATAATTGTCTAACAAAATTTTTCAAAAAAAATGAACACAGACACAATTGGTACTTGGGCCGGATTAGTTTGGAATGCACTTAGTGAAGCTGACGTCCTCGGAAACAAACAGATTAAAAAAATGACAAAACTGAAGGACAAGGAACTCTACGCTGCACTCGGCTGGTTGGCACGTGAAGGAAAAATCACATTCGAAGATAACGAAGACAACACTGAAATTCTTGTTGCACTTGTAAAATAAGCGCAGCATTCAACGATTGGTATAAAGCCCGGCATGGCCGGGCTTTTTTTAAGAATCTGTAATAATGGCAATGGAAGGACTGGTAATAAGAAATACTGGTAGCAGCTACGTGGTGACTGCCGATGACGGTAATGAATATACCTGCAAGGTAAAAGGCAACTTTCGCCTTAAAGGAATACGCACCACCAATCCAGTAGCTGTAGGCGACCGTGTTGAAATCATCATCAACCCGGATATGACTGCCTATATTGTCAAGATCGTCCCGCGCAAGAACTATATAATAAGGCGTGCCAGCAATCTGTCAAAAGAGGCACATATCATTGCAGCCAATCTTGACCAGGCGTTTCTTGTAGCGACCCTCACTCATCCGGCTACATCGCTTACATTCATTGACCGCTTCCTCGCTACCGCCGAGGCCTACCGTGTGCCGGCATTCATAGTATTCAACAAGACTGACCTACTTACTGACGAGGCTGACCGTGAACTGCTCGACGCTGTAAGCTACCTGTACCGCAGCATAGGCTATAAGGTACTGCACACATCTACCGTCACAGGAGAGGGTATCGATACCCTGCGTGAGCATCTCGGAGGCAAGATCTCACTTATGTCCGGCAACTCAGGCGTCGGGAAGTCATCGCTGATCAACCTTCTTGTACCCGGACTTAACCTGCGCACAGCAGAGATATCTTCGACCCATCTCACGGGAACGCACACAACTACCTTCAGCCAGATGTTCCCCATACCGGGCAATGAAGGTGGATATATAATTGATACACCCGGAGTGAAAGGATTCGGTACTATCGACTTTGACCGTAACGAAGTAAGCCATTTCTTCCCTGAAATATTCAAAATATCCGAAAATTGCCGGTTCGGCAACTGCACCCATACACACGAACCAGGATGCGCTGTGCTTGAAGCTCTTGCCCGCAATGAAATATCCGAATCGCGCTACAATTCATATCTCAGCATCATTGACGATGCCGACCCCGACAAATATCGTAAGCCTTTCTGACGTAAATTAACTATATTTATAAAATATTTGCTACCTTTGCGCTCTCAATTTCCAAGGTACAATATTTTATGAATTTAACTGGTCCCATTTCATTCCGTCCGAAACTCGTTTCGGCATTAAGGCATTATTCCTGGGCTAATTTCAAAGCTGATATCACCGCCGGCATTGTGGTAGGTATCGTAGCTCTACCTCTTGCCATTGCGTTTGGTATTGCGAGCGGTGTAAGCCCTACGATAGGTTTGATAACCGCTATAATAGGCGGCTTTCTTGTTTCAGCCTTAGGTGGCTGTACCGTACAGATAGGAGGTCCTACCGGAGCGTTCATCGTCATAGTCTACGGTATTATTTCAAATTTCGGTTTACAAGGGTTGGCCGTGGCTACTTTCATGGCCGGACTGATATTAGTGCTGTTGGGCTTGTTCCGGCTTGGCACTGTGATAAAATTCATACCCTATCCTATAGTTGTAGGCTTCACGGCTGGTATCGCGCTCACAATCTTCTCAACACAGATGAATGACTTCTTCGGACTCGGACTTACTGAGGTCCCTGCGGCATTCATTCCCAAGTGGGGTGTCTACTTCCAGAACTTCGGACGCACTGACATAGTGACCCTGTTGGTAGGCATCGTATCACTCCTTATTATAATAGTAGCGCCCAAAATTTCCAAGAAGCTCCCCGGAGCATTGCTATCCATCATTATTGTCACTGCCGGCGTATGGCTCCTCCACCGCTTCTGCCCCGATGTACACGTCACCACCATTGGCGACCGCTTCGGCTCAATGCCCACCGATATCCCTCATCCCCATTCTTTCGAGCTGACAATGGACTCTATCAACATGCTTCTCCCCTCGGCATTTACTATAGCAGTACTCGGAGCCATTGAATCATTGCTGTCAGCTACAGTGGCCGATGGTATCACCGGAACCCGCACCGACAGCAATACCGAGCTTATAGGTCAGGGCGTGGCCAACATCGTGGTACCTTTCTTCGGCGGTATACCCGTCACCGGAGCCATAGCACGCACCATGACCAATATCACAAACGGCGGACGCACCCCCGTGGCCGGCGTGATACATGCTGTAGTGCTCCTGCTGATATTCCTCTTCCTGATGCCACTTATCAATCTTGTGCCCATGGCCTGTCTGGCAGCCGTACTGATAGTGGTGAGCTACAATATGAGCGGATGGCGCACCATCAGAGCCATGCTCAAGAACCCGAAGAGCGATATCTCAATACTTGCTGTCACATTCATCCTTACTGTAATATTTGACCTAACTATCGCTATTGAGATAGGACTTCTGCTTGCCATGATTCTGTTCCTGCGCCGTGTCACCGAAAACACCCAGATCAAGGTGTACGGCCAGCAGCTTGACATAGCCGAGGGAACTGAAGCCACCACCCACGAGGTGCTCAATGTGGCCAAAGGGGTAGAAGTTTATGAGATTGATGGTCCGTTCTTCTTCGGTATCGCTACAAAATTCGATGAAATGATGCGAAATTCAATGGCCAACAAGCCTATCGTCCGCATAATACGCATGCGTAAAGTTCCATTCATCGACGCCACCGGCCTGCACAACCTTGAGATTCTTATCGAATCATCGCAGCGCGAGGGCATACATGTGGTGCTCTCAGGAGTAAACGAGAATGTGCGCAGCGTACTTGATCACGCCCGCATTCAGGACAAAATCGGATCCGACCATATCTGCGACCATATAACCAAAGCCGTTGAAATGGCAAATAAGGTAGCTGAAGAATACAGAAAGCCTGCAAAAAGTTAAAAAATCACCGATATTATTACATATTTTGTGATTTTTTTAGGCATTCTGCTGACCCACTAAAAAAAATACTAAAAAAAATTTGGTGGTACAGTTTTTCTTCTTACCTTTGTGACGTTTTTGAAGCTAAAAAAAATTGTTTTATTATTTTAATTAAAAAAGAAAATGAAAAAGTTAGTTTTATTACTTGCTGTTGTATTCAGTGCTTCACTTTTCTCATGTGGCAACTCTAACAGCAAAGCTGCTGCTACTGACACCACTGCTACTGAAGCTGATACCACTGTAGCTGTTGTTGCTGCTGAAACAAGCGACACAACTCAGAACGGTGACACAACTGTTATCACCGACACAACTGTTGTTGCTGCAGCTGCCGTTGCTGAATAATCAGATAACGCATTAAGATTAAAAAGCTATAATCCTTGGTGGATTGTGGCTTTTTTTGTTTTAAACAGAATCCGAACATTTTCACATTATAAAAGTGTTATTATTCTGAATTATCTAAAAGAATAATAATGCTTAATCTACGGTTTTTATTCAGATACGCCATTATCTTTACTGCTCTGACGGTAACTGCACACGCGAAAGCTGAGGTCACGACGATGGCCGACTCGCTTCCTGACAGATGGCAATATGTGAGTGAGTACATCCAGTCACTTCCATCGGACGACCGTTGGTGGAACAACCTCAACGACCCTCTGCTTGACTCCTTGATAACACTCGGGATTGACCGCAACTTCAATCTTCAGGCCGCCATCCACCGTATCGGCGCCGCGAGGCAAGCCATAAATCAGGCTAAAGCTCAGTACTATCCCCAGATTTCGGTATCCGGCGGATGGACAAAAAGCCGTAATTCAGGCAATATGACCGGCAGAAATACCCCGGCTGAAACAATCGACTATTTTTCTTTAGGCGCTGCCGCATCATGGGAGGTGGACCTGTTCGGACGCATCACCGCACAGGTAAAGCAGAAAAAAGCCCTCTACAATGCATCGCGCGCCGACTATGCCGCCACTATGGTAAGCCTCTGCAGCGAAATAGCGCGCAACTATGCAATGCTCCGCACTTATCAGGCAGAACTGGCAGTGGCACGTGAGCATATGATGTCGCAGGACAGCGTGATGCATATTGCCATGCACCGGCACGAAGCCGGGCTCAACGCTCAGCTTGACGTGGCTCAGGCCGGAACTATATACTATTCAACGAAAGCCACAATCCCGCAGATTGAATCATCCATAGCCACCACTATCAATGCCATAGCTCTTCTGTTGGGTGAATTTCCCGCCAATGTAGCTGCTATGCTTGAACGTCCGGCACCACTCCCCGCTTTCCGCCAGATAGTAGGCGCAGGACTTCCGCTTGAACTTATCCGCCGCAGGCCCGACATAGTGGCCGCGGAGTATCAGTTGGCTTCATCGGCCATGGCTGTAGGCATTGCCAAAAAAGATTTTCTTCCGGTAATAAGCATAAACGGACAAATAGGAACATCGGCACACAAACCATCAGACCTGTTCAGCAAAAACAGTCTTACCTACAGCGTGGCCCCTACCATCAGTTGGACTGTTTTTGACGGCATGGGCCGACGCGCAGCGGTAGCATCGGCACGCGAGGATATGAAAGCGAGCGTAGAAGCCTATAATCTGTCAGTGGTCACCGCCGTGCAGGAAGTGGAGAACGCCATGGCCCTCTATCTTTCCGCTCTTAAGCAGGTAGATGCTCTTGCCGAAGTGGTAAAGCAGGCTAAAGAGGCATTTGACCTATCATTCGACCTATATAAGACAGGACTTACACAATTCAACAACGTGGCTGACGCCCAGATCAGCTTCCTCCAGTATGCCGACAGCCTTGTAGTGGCACGCGGCAATGCGCTGTCAGCCCTTATCAATCTCTACCAGGCCCTCGGAGGCGGATGGACCGAATCATAAGACACAAAAAACGACCATACTATGCAACATACTTTCCTTCATGCCGCATTAGCTCTGGCTACGGCTACGATAATCATCCCTGTATCATCATGCCAGTCCGATAAACATGATACTGCTGACGAGGCTCCATCAATAGAAGTGGCCCGCAGCCAGTCAGATTCCGTAACGGCCTACCGTACAATCCCCGGCACGCTCCATGCACTGAATAAAGTTGACCTTGTAGCCCGCGTAAACGGCTACCTGCGCAGCATCAATTACAAAAAAGGGGATATAGTGGAGAAAGGTCAGCTGCTGTTCACCATCGAGGACACCCAATACCGCGATGCTGTCAATCAGGCTACCGCAAACCTTGCTTCGGCACGCAGCGCACATGAATATGCCGCAAGCCATTATCAAGCTATGGAGAAGGCTCTGAAATTCGATGCCGTCTCCCTGATGGAGGTCAAGCAGGCCAAAAGCACACTTGAACAGGCGGAAGCAAGCATACGCACGGCACAGGCTCAGCTCGAAACGGCCCGTACCCAACTTGGCTACTGCCGCGTATATGCGCCCTTCCGGGGCCGCATCACTGCATCCGGTCCAAGTGTAGGAGCCTACCTCAACGGTGAAGGCGCTCCGGTGACTATGGCCACGATATACGACGATTCATCCATGCAGGCCTATTTCACAGTGGAGGATGGATCGTTTCTCAAGAGCTTTGCAAAGGACAGCGCCACCGCTGCGGGCTATGACTCCATCCCTATTACGTTCAGCGAGCAGCTTCCTCACAATTACTACGGCGCGCTGTCATATCTCTCACCTGACTTTGACCCCTCCACCGGCACCATGCAGCTCCGCGCCGTCATAAAGAATCCTTATGGCGAGCTGCGCGACGGTATGTATGCCAGCGTCAAGCTCCCGACAGGCACTAATGCCAATGCCGTGATAGTAAAGGATGCCTCCATAGCCACTGACCAGCTCGGGAAATATCTCTATACGGTAAATGACTCAAACAAGATTGTCTATACGCCGGTCAAAACAGCCGAGATGGCCAACGATTCCATGCGTGTCATCACTTCCGGCTTGCCGGCCGGTACTCTCTACGTCACCAAGGCGTTGCTTAAAGTACGGCCCGGCATGATTATCAAACCCGTCATAACCCACTGATTATGTTCTCCAAATTCTTTATTGACAGGCCCATATTTGCCATAGTACTGGCAATTATGATGATTCTGGCGGGACTGATCACGGTTAAGACGCTCCCGATAGCCCAGTTTCCCGACATCACTCCGCCCACCATTATGGTCAACGCCACTTATCCCGGCGCCGACGCCACCACTGTAGCCAACACCATAGGTATACCTATTGAGCAGCAGGTCAACGGCGTGGAGAACATGATGTATATGAGTTCCTCCTCCGGTTCCGATGGCAGCTACAATCTCACCATCACCTTTGAGATAGGCACCGACCCTGATATGGCCGCCGTGAAGGTACAGAATCTGGTATCGCAGGCCGAAGCCACACTCCCCAACTCTGTGAAGCAACAGGGCATCAACGTAATGTCACGTTCATCCAACATCATCATGTTCGTGGCCCTCGAAAGCGACAATCCTGAACTATACGACGCACTATATCTGACCAACTATGCTCAGCTCAACATTGTCAACGAACTGTCACGTATAGATGGCGTGGGACAGGTAGGCGCGTTCGGCGGCGGTCAGTACAGCATGCGTGTATGGCTTGACCCCGACAAGATGCGCGAGCGCGGAGTCAGTGCCTCGGAAGTCACAGAAGCCATATCATCGCAGAACATGCAGGTAAGCGCCGGTAGCGTAGGCGCCGCGCCCAACGGAGGGAATGCATCGTTTGAGTACACACTCACAGCCCAGGGGCGATTGACCACCGCCGATGAATTCAGCAACATAGTGATACGCACCGATGCCGACGGCGGCATGCTGCGGCTGCGCGACATAGCACGCGTGGAACTCGGCAGCAACTCCTACAGCGCCATTGCCAAGGTGTCAAACCATGATGCCGGCCTGATGGGTATCTACCAGCTCCCGGGAGCCAATGCCCTGACCGTGGCAAAGAACGTACAGAAGAAACTCGACGAACTGTCGAAGTATTTCCCCGAGGGAGTACACTATCGTGTCATCATGAACACATCTGACTTTGTCACCGCATCAATTGACGAAGTGCTTGTAACATTCGTGGAAACAACCCTGATAGTGATGATAGTCATCCTGCTGTTCCTGCAGAGCTGGCGCGCCGTGATAATACCGATGATCACCATTCCGGTATCGCTGATAGCCACATTCGCCGTGATGAAGCTCCTCGGCTTCACGCTCAACACACTTACCCTGTTCGGACTTGTGCTGGCCATAGCCATTGTGGTTGACGATGCCATAGTGGTGGTGGAGGACTGTGCCCGAATAGTGCAGAAAGGGCTGCTTTCGCCACGCAAGGCAGCCGAAAAAGCTATGCTTGAACTGCAAGGGCCTGTAATAGGTGAGGTACTTGTACTGCTGTCGGTATTCATCCCCACGGCATTCATCAGCGGCATCACCGGCGAGCTCTACAAACAGTTTGCGCTCACCATAGCCGTATCCACAGCGTTCTCAGGCATAAGCGCGCTCACGCTTACACCTGCACTGTGCGCCCTGTTCCTGCGCAAAGACACCGTAGCACCACGGTTCATCATCTTCAGATGGTTCAACAAGGGGTTCGGTGCCACACTGAACGCTTATATGAAGATTGTAGGTACGTTCCTCAAGCGCCCTATCGTGGCTATCGGCGTATATCTCGTCATAACCGCAGCTGCATTCTGGGGCTTTCTGAAAATGCCAACTTCTTACGTTCCAGAAGAGGATATGGGCTACTTCATGGGCTCAGTACAGCTCCCTACCGGTGCTTCGCTTGAACGCACCCAGAAAATACTTGAGGAGGTAAGCGCACGCATATCAAAATTTCCTGAGGTAAAGGATGTGATCAGTATCGCCGGATTCTCTTTCATGGGTGGCGGTTCCGGATCCAATATGGGCGGACTTACCGTATCTCTGAAACCATGGAAAGAGCGTCGCAGCAAATCACAATCAGCCGAGGCTGTGATCAAGAAATTCAATGAAGCATGTGCCGATATAGAGGAAGCGGTGATATTCGGAATAAACCCGCCTTCAATTCCCGGACTTGGAATGTCGGCCGGCTTGCAGATGCAGCTTCTTGACATAAACAATCTGGGCGCCACACAGATGAAAACAGCACTCGATGCTGTGAGCGAGGAAGCCCGCAAGGACCCGCGCATAGCATCCGTCACATCGCTCTACGAGGGTGAGGTGCCGCAGTTCAAGCTAAACATTGACCGCGACAAGGTGAAGTCGCAAGGTATAGTACTCGCCGATATCTACTCTGTGCTTTCATCATTCACAGGCTCATCATACATCAATGATTTCAATGAATTCGGCCGCGCCTACGAAGTGCTCGTTTCAGGCGACCCGTCATCGCGCGACCGTGCCGAAGATGTACTGCGCCTGAGCGTGCGCAATGCCGATGGTGAGATGGTGCCGTTTGCCTCCTTCATGACCATCGATCCGTCCATGGGCGAATCGAATGTCAACCGCTACAACATGTACCGCACAGCCTCGCTCACCGCCTCACCGGCGCATGGAGTCAGCTCGGGCGATGCTATAAAAGCCATGGAGGAGATAGTACAGAAAACGCTCGGCAGCACTTATTCATACGCATGGACCGGCGAAGCCTATCAGGAGACACAGGGTGGCACCACTGTGAGCATGGTTCTGATATTTGCCGTCGTGATAACGCTGCTTGTACTTGCCGCTCAGTACGAAAGCCTCACCGACCCAATAGCGGTAGTGATATCTATGCCTACTGCCATACTCGGCACCGTGATAGGATGTCTGTTCATGGGACAGAGCATAAACATCTACACGCAGATCGGTATCATACTGTTGCTCGGACTGTCGGCCAAAAATGCAATCCTGATAGTGGAATACGCCGTTGACTTCCGCAAGCAGGGTTCCGACATACGCCAGGCGGCTCTCGATGCAGGCCGCATCCGCTTCCGCCCTATCATAATGACGGCACTTGCGTTTGTATTCGGTGTGCTTCCCATGCTGTTTGCCACCGGTGCGGGAGCGGCAAGCCGAATATCGCTCGGCACAGCCGTAGTGTTCGGTATGTTCATCAACGCCGTTGTGGGCACACTCTTTGTACCTAACTTCTGGGAACTGTTGCAACGGTTCAAGGAGCGCTACCTTGTCCGGCTGTTCAACAGTTCCGATACCCCGGCTCCGGCTCCTCAGAACAGCCAGGATACCGACACCTCCGCTGACAACGACAAAACGTCAATATAATACACAAAAGCGAGTCCCGCGGCATGGGTGCCGCGGGACTCTTATATCTGGCTGTAACTGTGATTACTTAGAATGCACTTACCAGTGTATTGTAGGCATCGAGCAGGCCATCCTTGTTCTTACCGCCGGCCTGAGCAAATCCGGGCTGGCCACCGCCGCCACCCTTGATGGCCTTGGCAGCCTCGCGCACCATGACTGATGCGTTCATACCACGCTTCACAAGGTCGTCAGTCAGCATCACGGTAAGCAGAGGTTTGCCCGACATGTCGGCTGTAGCCGCAACAAATGCCGTTGCCTCGGGCGATGAAGCACGCACTCCGAAAGCTACGTTCTTCACCACGTCAGGTATACGTATGCCGTTAAGTGTCACAAGCTTCACTCCGTTCACCTCGCGGGCCTCGGCAAGCAGATTCTTCACCATTCCGGCAATCTTCTCCTTGAAGTATTCCTCTACCTGCTTCTGCAGCTCGGCATTCTCAGCTATAGAGCGGCGCAGGGCGGCCACTACGTCGGGAGCATTGTTGAGCATTCCGCCCACCTCGCGCAAAGTTTGGGTCATATCGTCAAGAGCTTTCTCAACATTCTCGCCCGTGATAGCCTCGATACGGCGTATTCCGGCAGCGATGCTGCTCTCGCTTATAATGCGTATCATACCTATGTTGCCGGTATTGTCAACGTGAGTTCCGCCGCAGAGCTCAACAGAGTCGCCGTAGCGTATCACGCGCACCTCATCGCCATATTTCTCACCGAACAGGGCCATGGCGCCCATAGCCTGAGCCTCGGCGATAGGCACACAGCGATGCTCGTCGCGGGCTATTGCCTTACGCACCTTCGAGTTGGCAAGATGCTCCACTCTACGTATTTCTTCAGGGGTTAGCTTCTGGAAATGAGAGAAGTCAAAACGCAGTACATCAGGCGAAACATAAGAACCGCGCTGCTCCACATGTGTTCCGAGCACCTCACGCAGTGCTTCATGCAGCAGATGGGTAGCGGTGTGGTTGCATGATGTGGCCAGGCGTGCATCGGTATCAATGACAGCGGTAAAGCGTTCAGCAGGGTTTGATGGCATCTTCTTGGTGAGATGCACAGCCATTCCGTTCTCACGCTTGGTATCGTAGATCTCCACTACCTCACCTGATTCAACGCCTGTGAGAGTTCCGCGGTCACCTACCTGTCCGCCCATCTCGGCATAGAAGGGGCTTTCGGCAAGCACTATCTGATAGTACTCCCCTTTCTTCTGCTTCACCTTACGGTAGCGGAGTATCGATGTCTCGGCCTCCATATTATCGTAACCTACAAACTGAGGCTCACCTTCGTTGAGCACGGTCCAGTCGGCCGTCTCCACTGAAGCGGCATTGCGGGCACGCTCCTTCTGCTTCTGCATCTCAGCGTCAAACTCGTTGCGGTCAAGCGTCATGCCGTTCTCCTTCAGGATAAGCTCAGTAAGGTCAAGCGGGAATCCGTAGGTATCATAAAGCGTGAAAGCCTCCTTGCCTGAAATCTCAGTAGAGCCTGCCTTGCGGGCCTCGGCGATGGCGTTGTCAAGCATACGGATACCATTTTCAAGAGTGCGCAGGAATGAATCCTCCTCCTCTTTTATAACCTTCATTATCAGCTCACGCTGGGCGGGAAGTTCGGGATAGGCGGCACCCATGCTTTCGATAAGCGTGTCGACAAGTTTGTACATGAATGCCTGCTTCTGACCGAGGAATGTATAGGCATAGCGCACGGCACGGCGCAGAATGCGGCGTATCACATATCCGGCCTTGGCATTTCCGGGGAGCTGGGAGTCAGCTATGGAGAACGCTATGGTACGGACATGGTCGGCCACGACGCGCATGGCTATATCCACCTTCTTGTCGTCGCCGTATTTCAGGCCCGACAGTGCAGCGATAGTGCCGATAAGCGGAGTGAACACGTCAGTGTCATAATTTGAAGTCTTACCCTGCAGAGCCATACAGAGGCGTTCAAATCCCATGCCGGTGTCAATCACCTTGGCGGGAAGCGGTTCGAGCGAACCGTCGGCCTTGCGGTTGTACTGCATGAACACGAGGTTCCATATCTCTATCACCTGGGGATGATCGTGGTTCACGAGGTCACGTCCCGGCACCTCGGCACGCTCTTCGTCAGAACGGAGGTCGATATGTATCTCCGAGCAGGGACCGCAGGGACCTGTATCGCCCATTTCCCAGAAGTTGTCGTGCTTGTTGCCGTTGATTATGTGGTCGGCAGGCAGATGCTTCTCCCAGATAGCGGCGGCTTCATCGTCGCGGGTCAGTCCCTCGGCGGGCGAGCCCTCGAACACCGTGGCATACAGGCGCTCAGGATTGAGCTTTAGCACATCCACCAGATATTCCCACGCCCAGTCAATGGCTTCCTGCTTGAAATAGTCACCGAATGACCAGTTGCCAAGCATTTCGAACATTGTGTGATGGTATGTGTCCATTCCCACCTCTTCGAGATCATTGTGCTTGCCGCTCACACGCAGACACTTCTGCGAGTCAGCGACACGGCGATCCTTTGCAGCCTTGTTGCCCAATATTATATCCTTGAACTGGTTCATTCCGGCATTGGTGAACATCAGTGTCGGGTCATCCTTGATTACCATAGGAGCCGAGGGTACAATCTTATGTCCCTTTTCGCGGAAAAATTCCTTGAACGACTCACGAATCTCTTTTGCTGTCAGCATATTATGTTATGATTTAGATTACTTGTCCGGTGGGCGTGATAGTTTCGCCCAAAAGATGTGCAAAATTAGTGGTTATTTCGTACTTTTGCAACTTCACGCCAATCAGTTATGGACAATCTCAGCAAAAAATATTACAAAATAAGCGAGGTAGCCGAGTTGTTAGGACTGCCGGCCTCTACCCTGCGGTTCTGGGAAAAACAGTTTACCGTGATCCGCCCGAAGCGCAACAACCACGGGACCCGGTTCTACACCCCTGCCGATATTGAAAAGATATCCATGATTCATTATCTGGTGAAAGAGCGTGGACTCAAACTCGAAGCCGCACAGGAGCAGATCCGCAACAACCCCAAAGGTATTGAGAAGCGTCATGATGCCGTAACACGCCTGAAATCCATCCGCTCCACCCTTCAGGAAATGCTCGACGCCCTCCACTCCCTCCGCTAACCGATCTTTACACAAGTATCTATGACCAATAACTTTTATAATAACAGCGTCAGCACCACGGCCTACAATTTAGCGATGGAGCTTCCTGCCGCCAATAATCGCCCTCTGAAATTTCACAACGCATGCGGAAAAGAAGTGACTGAAATCCCTGATTTCTATACCTTCATTAAAATAAAACTTGATGAATACATCAAAGCAGTCAATTGCATAGACCCTGAGGATGCAAAGGACGCACTATCTCATTTCTCAAAAGTCCTATTCAGGTCAGAGTTTCCCGAACTAAAGGATTTGGCACAGATATGCAAGATTGTACGCCATCTGTCACTGGAAGCTCTTGATTATGCTCTGCGAGGCGATTTAATAAATGCCGGCCTTACTCTGCGAAGAATGCTTTGGGAAGACTCTTTTGAGAAATACTTTTCAGAAAGTGTCAATCTTTTCTTTCTATTATCTATAATAATAGAACCTGACGACACGTTCTTCCGTGTACGTGATATCAATAAGGAAGAGACCGCAACTGACTGCTGGCATGTGCCATACGAAATACGCCATTTGGCATGGAGCGGACGGTTTGGCATGTCCGGCTTCCCTACATTCTATCTCGTTGATAGTCTTGACGCTGCATGCTATGAAGTAGGTAGTATAGGTAAAGGCAAAGAACGGTGGTATTCAACCTTTAACGCAAAACCAGGGTGTAGCCCAATGGTATTAGACCTTACCATTCCAACTCCTGACGAGCTTAAGGTGATGAGCCCATCATCTCACATTGATTTCATAATGTCATATCCTATGAGGCTTTTATGCACTATAAAAGCGAGCCACAGCGGATGCGCCAATTCCATTGAATACATCTTTGCACAGATACTGATGCATACACTTGTACATCAATCATCCGCTTATAACCATTATGGTATCAGATACACATCCACAAAGTGCAAGAAATGCAAATGCCTTGCCATTCCTGCTATAATGACCGGAAGGGAACCGCAATCTTCAGGATACAGCCGAATAATAACTGACAACTGGATTGCATCCACGCCAAAAAAGCTAAGTCAATCTGCCGAATAAATATCTAAGTTGTCTTCATGTTTCTGCCGCAAACTGAGACGTGCAGCTGACACCACCATTGGAGTCCGGCAGGACGTTTTTGATGTAACCCCGCACAGAACGTCAGAGCGGCGTGCGGGGCCATAGCCACACCACACGCTGTGTGAGTCCGACAGGACGGATTACTATTCATGAATCCCCAATTCAAACATTTCGTCATCGACACTTTTGCCTGCATGATGTTCCGACTGTCGCTTTATGTAATTGCTTATTGTTTGAACTTCATAATAGGATACAGTCAGTGAAGCATATCCGGTGTTCCACCCTCTGAAATCGGGGAAATCAGGATGCCGGGAAAACACACGGCTACTGTCAGCCTTTAACTTCTTCATGACTGTGTCGGGATATATCCCATTAGGTAGCTCGATCAGCATGTGGATATGATCCAAATATCCATTGATCTGCCATAAGTGCCATCCATTGGACTTGCATATTGAATAGATATACTTGAACAGTTCTATTTTATGTTCTTCCGGTATTGATGGAACGGAATGTGCAGTACGTGTTATAAGATGGAATATATGACGGTGATAACTCATGGTTGTGTATTTTCTCCAAATATAGTCAGAATTAGATAATTACACAAGCCGTCCTGACGGACTCTGTTATTTTTAGCTCCTATTTCCCTGCACGCCGCTGACGCTTTGTGCAGGGTTACTTCAAAACCGTCCGTTCCGGACTCCAACAGCCCTGCAATATGACTGTATGGGTATTGCTCTGCGATGTATACATCTGATATATCGGTATATATTATATGGTATATTATAGCCCTTTAGGGCGAATTTCAAGTAACCGTGCACAAAGCGCCAGCGGCGTGCACGGCATAAGTCAACCAAAATGAAAGAGTCCGACAGGACGGCTTGCGCCATCAGATAAGCGTAATCCGTCCTATCGGACACACACGGCAGGGGACATCCACAACCATAAAAGCGTCGGAGACGCGTGTTAAGGAGAACCCTACTTCGAGCTGAAAGCGAGGAGTAGGGATACGAATCGGAATAGCATTAATGCCCTCGGAGTGGACTGTTATCCCCAACGAAACAGGCATCTTCGAAGCCATATATTTTCTATAGTGCCCTTTCCCCACTCCTCGCCCTGACGGCCTCGAAGCGGGGTTCCACCAACTTCGCCTCTCCGAGGCTCCCCTTATACCTACGAATCGCCACATGGTTAGAACCTGAAAGGTTCATTCATGTTTTAGCCGGGGGCCGAGCTGAAAGCGAGCCCCACGGTAACGGACGCGCACACTGAATTATCTGAAAGATAACTTTCAATCGATCGAAACCGGATTATGGTATATAAAGTTTTCTTTCAGAAAATCTTCCTTTATCACCTTATTCCGTGGGTCTCGCCCTGACAGGCTCGGCCCCCGGCTATATCAAGAACCGCACCTTTGCAGGTGCGTACACTGAACTCCGGCAAGGCGGATTATATCCGTTACAAAAACAAGGCCCCGGGCATGATAGCCCGAAGCCTTGGATGTATTTGATCAGCGGGTGCTGATTATTTCACGAGTACTTTCTTGACATCGGTGCCCTGACGGCGGATGTAGATGCCGGGCGCCATATCAGATGAATTTACGCGGATGCCCTGCAGATTGTAGAATTCAACGGGAGCATTGCTGTTGTCAACGTCTACGCCTTCGATAGCTGACGGCTTCGGACCCTGACCATTGAAGGTTACTTCGATATTGTGGTCATTTTCACCATCGTTAAGCACGATGTTAATCTTCATGGCTGCATTGCCGTTGTTATCAACAGTTCCATCCAATGTAAGAGCAACATCTGTTCCCAGAGCTTCGATAAAGAATTTTGGATTAGAGCCGGTATAACGGACTACGTCACCCTCCTGCTCAGCCTTCACATCATTGAGAATCAAATCACCAATCTTGAACTCGCCTCCAAAGAAAGTGAAATCATAGAGAGCAAAAGTGATTGAATTGTCCTCTTCGGGAATAAGATAGATAGAGATATTGCCCTGAACATCAGGCTCGGGTACAAGAGTTTCTGAATATGTAGTCAGTGTGCCTGTATACTTCATTGCATCTGCAGGGACATCAGGTGTTTCAGATGATTCCTTATTGAACTGAACGGTATATACATGGCTTGTCTGACCATCGGCGTCCTCACCTACATTGTTAACAGTGATGGTAGCTTTGGCGTTCTCTGTATCAAGAGCTACAGCTGCCTTTGAGCTACCGCTTGTGCCGAGAGTTGCAAAACTGAAAGCAGATTCCTCGGGCATAGCGGCATCGACAGCATATTCGTATTTGTCAGAAGCAAATCCATCAATCGTAGTACCATTGACCTGCAGATCCTTCAGACGTGAGTAATAAATCAACTTAACGTCATCTACAGTCAGAGAATTGTCCGCATTTGAAGGCTGTGCAAAATAATCACCTGCTGAAAATATAACATTAATCATTTCAGGGGTAGCCTCAGAACTATATTCAAAAGGAAGTTCTGCATATGTCCATGATGCTGCAGCAGCCTCAAGACGAGTATTAATTTTTGCAATACATTCGGCTCCGTCTGTTTTTGTCACATCACCACCTTTATCGGTATTAATGCCCAAAATATTACGGTCACGATTTACCATATCTACTGTTGTCGGACTTCCTGAAGTCACAATATTACCCGGCACAGAAGCCTGTGTATATGTACCTTTCCAAGTATAGGCTATAACGGTGGGCTGAAGTGAACCTGCTGACTTATATTGGAATCCAAGAGCATCAGGACGATATGTAAATTCAAGACCGCCAAACTGACCACCGTCAGTATTTGATCCGGTTCCTGTAGAGGTTGCCCACGAAGTTCCAAGTCCAAAATATCCCGGTATGTACTTTGTAACAATAAACGAGAACTTGGTATCTGCTACTTTTACAGCAGTTGCTGAATTATAGCCCTCAACTTTTGATCCTACTGTCACTTTACCCATAGTACCGGTTCCTATTGTATTTGAGATATTCCAGCCTGTGGGTTGTGTGCCTTGTTTTGTAGAATTGTTTTTACTGGTCCATGGGATGCAATCTACCCATGCTTCTTCGAAGCCGTTATTGGGGAGTTGCTGAGCGTTGCCGCAGAGAGGAAAAGCAAGAAGGGCGGCAAGTGATAATGTGGTAAAAGTATTTCTCATAAATTTTAGAAATTAGTTTCCTGTATTGTGAATTTAAGCCGCAAAGTTATGTTTTTTTGATGAAATTTTAGCAGAATAATATAAAATTATCATTAAAATTGTACAATATCTACCTAATTTTAAGCCAATAACACCAATTTAGTGGTCAATGTAAAACAACCGGCATCCACGCAGCCGCCCTCCGTCCCAATCCGTCCTACAGACTCACTCGACGGGTAACATCCACCACCATAAAAGCGTCGGAGACGCGTGTTAAGGAGAACCCTACTTCGAGCTGAAAGCGAGGAGTAGGGATACGAATCGGAATAGCGTTAATGCCCTCGGAGTGGGCTGTTAATCCCCGACAAACAGGCATCGTCGAAGCCATACATCAGCTACCGGGCCTTTATCCCCACTCCTCGCCCTGACGGTCTCGAAGCGGGGTTCCACCAACTTCGCTTCTTCGAAGCTCCCCCTTATACTTACGTACGCCACATGGTTAGAACCTGAAAGGTTCATTCATGACGTAGCCGTGGGCCGAGCCTGTCAGGGCGAGCCCCACGGTAACGGACGCGTACACAGAATTATCTGAAAGATAACTTTCTATCTCAGCTCTATTATAGCCCCTAAGGGGCGACTTTCAAGTAACCGTCCGTTCCGGACTCCAATAGCATGTTACTGTACGGACATCGCTATGCGATGTTGGATTCGCGTAGCCTTACATGCCGAAGGCATGTCCCTACGGCCACATTTCTGTATATCAAACATATACAAGCATCAACGGCCATATAAGCATCGGAGACGCGTGTTAAGGAGAAGCATCTTCCTCAAATAAAAAAGCGCTGCCTCACCCCTGACCGGGGATAGGCAACGCCTCTGTTTGAATTCTTGAATTGTGAATCTTTTACTGGCCGAGATAAGGCTTGAGCAGTTTGCTCTTCTGACCTTTGAGACGGCGGATGGCCTTCTCCTTAATCTGACGCACGCGTTCGCGCGTAAGGTCAAATTTGGCGCCGATTTCTTCAAGTGTCATCTCCTGACATCCTATGCCGAAGAACATCTTTAGGATTTCACGTTCACGTTCATGGAGCTGACGCAGTGCGCGGTCAACCTCCTTTGAAAGCGACTCCTGGGTCAGTGTGGAGTCAGCCATAGGTGAATCGTCGTTGGTGAGCACGTCAAGAAGACTATTGTCCTCACCGTCAACAAACGGAGCGTCAACCGAAATATGTCGGCCGGATACCTTGAGGGTATCGCTGATCTTATCTACCGGCACGTCAAGCTTTTCGGCAAGTTCCTCAGGCGACGGACGGCGTTCATGCTCCTGCTCAAATTTTGAGAGCGCCTTGCTGATTTTATTGAGTGAGCCTACCTGATTCAGGGGCAGACGCACTATGCGGCTCTGTTCAGCCAATGCCTGCAGGATGGACTGACGAATCCACCATACGGCGTAGGAGATGAATTTGAAGCCTCGTGTCTCATCAAACTTCTGTGCTGCTTTTATCAAGCCGAGATTACCTTCGTTGATAAGGTCGGGCAGGCTGAGTCCCTGGTTCTGGTACTGCTTTGCCACTGATACAACGAAGCGAAGATTGGCACGCGTGAGTTTTTCGAGAGCTCTTTCATCGCCCTGGCGAATGCGCTGCGCGAGTTCTACCTCCTCGTCAACTGAGATAAGCTCTTCACGGCCTATCTCCTGAAGGTATTTGTCAAGCGACGCGCTTTCGCGGTTAGTAATTGATTTTGTGATTTTTAGTTGTCTCATCTGCGTTCTGTGAGATTAGCGTGCAAAATTACAAAAAATATTTTGTATTTAACGCGGGTATTTATTAAATTTTACACTTATCCCCTCCTATCATACATAAATGACACTGCGGAGATACATAAGTATTGCCATATCATTGTATATATAACATGCGGGGCACCTTTATGGCGCCCCGCATCAATGATTTAACTATTGTTATTTATACCGCGCCCAGCGGATAAGCTCCTTGAGGGTTGGTTTCTTGCCGTACATGAAAATGCCCACACGGTAAATCTTGGCGGCGAGCCACACCATGCACAGGAACGACAGATAGAGCACCACAAGCGACACGGCAATCTCCCAGCCGGGGATTCCGAACGGCACACGCGCCATCATCACCATCGGTGAGGTGAACGGAATCATCGACATCCATAGCGAGAGCTGCGACGTCGGGTCATTGGCCGCCATCATGCCGAACATTATACCAAGTATGATAGGTATGATGATGACGCTCTGAAGCTGACCGGCATCCTGAATATTATCCACAGCCGAACCGATAGCTGCGAATATGGCCGAATAAAGCAGAAATCCGCCTACAAGGAAGAGTATCAGCAATCCGAAGAGCTGAATGATATACCCTACATTGCCAAGCACGGCTATGGCTCCAAGCAGATCAGAATCAGTAGTAAGAGTGGCGACATCGACACTGCCGGCATTCATGGCTGCCACATCAGCGGCCACTGACTGCGGAAGAAGCGCCGGAAGCACAAAGGCTGACATCACTGACATAAGCACACCCCATATCACTATCTGGGTAAGCGCCACCAGACCTATGCCGCATATCTTGCCAAGCATAAGCTGCGCGGGCTTGACGCTTGACACCACTATCTCAAGCACACGGTTGTTCTTCTCCTCTATTATCGAGGTCATTACCATCTGTCCGTACATGAGCAGACACATGTAGAGAAGCATTGTCAGCACTATACCGAGCAGATAGCTTACCACGGTAGATGTTTCCTTAGAGCCTTGCTCGGCATCAATGCGGTAGCTTGACAGAGATATATCGCTGTGCACCTGGGCCATTATGCGGTCAAGGTCGGCTATGTGATAGGCGCCGAGGCGGTGTGTCTCAATGATAGAGTTGACCTGATCGCGCACCTCCGACTCCAGATTCATCGATGACGCGCCGGAGGTGTAGAGGCTAACGCTCTTGCCCGGCTCCATGACATCGGCAGGTATGTAGAGCACGGCATCGACATCATCCTGTTTCATCAGCTCTTCGAGGGGCAGAGGCGATGAGGTGAAGTTGACCTCCGATGTGTTGTGCAGACTGTCTGCAATGAGATGAGAGTCATCGACCACACTGACCGTACGCATGTCAGTACCGGCAAATTCCATGATAAGAGCCGGCATGCTCATAAGCCCGAGCATAAGCAGAGGCATCAGGATAGTGGTGATGATGAAGCTTTTCTTCTTGACGCGTTCCATGTATTCGCGCCGTATTATAAGGGCTGTCTTTGAATTCATTGCTGTAGCGTCGGGTTATTGCTGTTATTTACTGTCTGTATGAAAATATCGTTCATCGAGGTCATTGCTTCGTTGACTGAACGGAGCTCGGCCGCTTCATTGGCCTCGGCTATCACCTGACGCAGCGATGCATCGGGAGCAAGCAGGAGGTCAAGCTTATGCACGTCAGGAGCCACCTCGGTAAGAGTGTTGGTGGCCATCAGCGGCAGAAGCCGCTCCATGACGGCACGTGCATCGCCGCGGAATGTCAGCGAGTAGCGTCCGTCAGTAAACCGGCGGCGGAGTTCATCGACATTGCCCGACAGGATATTGCGTCCACCATTGATAAGGGTGATGTTATCGCATATCTCCTCAACGGAAGCCATATTGTGGGTAGAGAAAATCACCGTAGCCCCTTCGTTTTTCAGGCGCAGGATTTCATCGCGGAGCAGATTGGCGTTGATGGGGTCGAAACCGGAGAAAGGCTCGTCGAAGATAAGCAACTTGGGCTTATGAAGCACCGTGACTATGAACTGTACCTTCTGAGCCATACCTTTTGAAAGCTCCTCGACCTTGCGGTTCCACCACGATGATATCTCAAAGCGGTCAAACCATTCGCGCAGGGCAGCTGTGGCCTCGCGCGAGCCGAGCCCTTTCAGGCGGGCAAAAAATAGAGCCTGCTCCCCTACTTTCATTTTCTTGTAGAGGCCGCGCTCCTCAGGCAGATAGCCGATATGTGCCACATCGGCCGCCGAGAGCTTGTGCCCGTCAAACTCCACACTTCCGCTATCGGGAGCGGTAATGTGATTGATGATTCGAATAAGTGTGGTCTTGCCCGCACCGTTGGGTCCGAGA
This sequence comes from uncultured Muribaculaceae bacterium, assembly GCA_910586895.1. Classification (GTDB taxonomy): domain Bacteria; phylum Bacteroidota; class Bacteroidia; order Bacteroidales; family Muribaculaceae; genus Paramuribaculum. Next base: position 59,874 of record CAJUIW010000004.1, read on the forward strand.
AGCCCGTACACCGTACCACGCGGCACCTCAAGGCTCACATCGCTGAGAGCCAGATGGCTACCGTATTGCTTGGTGACATTATTTACCTTAAGAATAGTTTCCATATACTAATTTGTCGCTTCCGGTACCGAAAAATCACATCCGGGTACAGATTTTTTTCGGAACAGGCGGTCAATAACCGTGGCAATGGCACCATCGCCGGTGACGTTGCATGCCGTGCCGAAGCTGTCCATGGCTATGTAGAGCGCTATCATGAGTCCGCACTGCGCGTCGTTGAACCCGAGCACCGACGAGAGCACCCCGAGCGATGCCATTATCACCCCACCGGGAATACCGGGGGCCGCCACAATAGTAATGCCCAGAAGGGCGATGAAGTGGGTGTACAGCCCCATGTCGTAAGGCATACCATCCATAATCATTATGGCCAGCGAGCAGGCCACCATCTTGAGCATACTGCCCGACATGTGTATAGTGGCACATAGAGGTATCACGAATCCGGCCACATTCTGCCTCACCCCCATCTTAACCGCCTGTGCCAACGTGACAGGGATAGTGGCGGCCGATGATGAAGTGCCGAGTGCCGTAAGATAGGCCGGCATCATGGTGCGGAGCATAGTGAGCGGATTGCGTCCGGAGAAGCAGGCTGCTATGCAGTACTGCAGCAGCAGTATGCCTATGTGAAGGGCGAAAATGACAACGATTATCTTGATAAAAGCCCCGAGGACGGGTGCCACTTGCCCGGCAACAGTCATATTGACGAATATTCCGAATATATAGATCGGGAGCAGCGGAACAATGACACGCTCAATGGTGCGCGCCACTATTTCCCTCAGCTCCCCGAATCCGCGCCGTAGTGCTGTGCCGTCGGCGAAAGCTATACCCAATCCGGCCATAAAGGCAAATACCAGAGCTGTCATGACAGGCATGATAGGTGGCATACCTACGGTGAAATAGGGAGCAATCTCCTGCGCTTCTGACGCGGAGAGCGTCTGCCTCACTTCATCGGAGGCAAGCATCTGGGGAAACAGCGCCTCACCGGTAATGTAGGACGCAAATCCGGATATAAGTGTGGCAAAATAGGCTATAAGCACCGTGGCGAGCAGCATCTTCCCGGCCTGCTTACCTATATCGGCAATGGCCGGCGCTACAAATCCGATGATAATCAGCGGTATTACAAACCCGAGAAACTGACTGAAAATGTCATTGAACGTGGCGCAGATACGCGCACCCCACATGGGCGTGATACACCCGAACCCGATACCGGCGGCTATTGCTATGACAATGCGGCCAATAAATCCTATACGTATATTTTTCATCTGTCAACTCTTACTGGTGGCGGTCCCATAGGGATAGGCGGACCCATAGTAGGGTTTGACCGACGGGCACGACGCGAATCCACGGCGTCATAAATCATGCCTCCTAAATCGATACCTATCTTATTGCCGTCACTGAATTTATAATATGGCCGGACTATGGGACGAGTCTCCCACCGGCGCGTGTAATTGTTGTATTGAGTCTGCGCTCCGGCATCGACACCGAAATGCTCGGCAAAATCCCAGCTGAGATACCCTCCGAAAGAGGATGTACTGATATACGGCATCATGGCCGGGCCGGTAAAACCGGTACGCGAATACCACGAGCCGAACACCGTCAGCGCAAGATTGTCCGAGAATCGCCATACGGCCACTCCGGTCAGACCGTAGACAGTCTGCAATCCGCGGTAATAACCGTATTTCTCAGCCGATACTCCTCCGGTAAGCGTGAGACGCCCCATGGTATGCGTGGCAAGCAGCTCCCCCTGCTCCACACCCATCAATCCGGAATAGGATGTGCGCGACCCCATGGCAAGTATACCGCCTCCCTTCCATACTAAAGGCATTACGGCACCTGCGGCATTGACAGTAACAGGATTTGACGCGAACACGAAGGGCTGATAGCGCAGCGGACGCCCCCAGTCGGGTGTTTGCCCCGGGGCATAGAACTCCGGAATGGAGAACAGCGACATGGGCAGACGCTCACCATCTGCTCCTGACGGAAGCGGGTCGGCCTGCACATCACGGTCAGGGACTCCACCGCCAAGACCAGGAATCTCATTTTGCCCCACAGCTATCTGTAGGACAAAACATGATAATAATATGGCAAATAGGGTCCGCTTCATGTGGCAAAGATAAAAAAATTTGTCCAATCTGTAACAAATCGGACCCGAACTACGTCTAATAGGAAAAAGAACTTAAAGAAACATGACTTACAGACCGTTTTTACTGACCGCGGCAATTGCCCTTACCACACTCAGCTCTTGCCGCACAAATGAGAGCTACGCATCGGACTCTGATGACAACAGCCGCACATCGACAGAAATGATAACCCAGACCATTCCTGCCAAGGATGTCCGCAAGATAGACACCGCTACTGGTATAAAGGTTATCTATACTCAGGCCAAGAATACGAGTGTCACACTGACAGCTCCGGCCAATATGCTAAAATACATAACCGTAACAGCCAAGGACGGTGAGCTGGAATGCATCCGCAAAAGCAACAGCTTCACCAAAAGCATGCGCGGTGTCAACATCACAGTCACCGTATCATCGCCCGGACTGACAGATATCGACGTATCAAGCGGAGGAAGCTTCGTGGCTCAGGCGCCTATAAACATGAAAGACTCTTCGATGGATATCGACATATCAAGTGGAGGAGCAATCTCCATAGCATCGCTTACAGCAGGTTCGTTGGATTTAGATGCTTCAAGCGGAGCAGCCGCTAAAATAAACGGACTCACAGCAAAAACGGTTGAAGCCGATGCGTCAAGCGGCGCAGCAATATCATTAAGCGATGTAAAAGCTACTTCAGCCAGAATCAACGCTTCAAGCGGAGCAGCACTTTCAATCAACGGTGCTGCAAAAGTTGCCAATCTGAGCGCATCAAGCGGCGGAGCCGTAAATGCATCCGGACTGAAAGCTGACAATGTTTCAAAGAGCAAATCATCCGGAGGAGCCATAAGCTTCTGACAAACAAAGGGAAAAACAGCTTCTATAAATACTTTTCAAACAGCTTCTATAAGAAAATCGGGCGATCTCTGTGACAGAGGTCGCCCGATTACTTTTATTGGGGATTTACTTTATCAGATGATACCCTGACCCATCATGGCGTTAGCTACCTTCATGAAGCCTGCAATGTTGGCACCCTTCATATAGTTGAGGTAACCGTCAGGTTCCTGACCGTACTTGACGCACTGTTCGTGGATGTCGCTCATGATAGTGTGGAGCTTGGCATCAACTTCCTCAGCGCTCCACTGCAGGTGCATGGCATCCTGGCTCATTTCGAGGCCTGATGTAGCAACACCGCCGGCGTTGACAGCCTTACCGGGAGCGTAGGTGATACGTGCGTTGATGAATGTATCGATAGCTTCAGGTGTGCAGCCCATGTTGGACACTTCAGCCACCATCTTCACGCCATTTTCAACAAGCAGCTTGGCATCGTCGCCGTTAAGCTCGTTCTGGGTAGCGCAGGGAAGAGCGATGTCCACCTTCTGTTCCCAGGGCTTGCGGCCTGCGAAGAACTGAGCGCCGGGATACTTCTCAGCATAGGGAGCTACAATGTCGTCGCCGGTAGCGCGGAGATAGAGCATATATTCAATCTTGTCGCCGGTGATACCTTCGGGATCATAGATATATCCGTCAGGACCTGAGATGGTGACAACCTTGGCACCGAGTTCTGAAGCCTTGAGAGCTGCGCCCCATGCCACATTGCCGAATCCGGAGATAGCAACGGTCTTGCCCTTGATGTCATCACCCTTCTTGGCAAGCATATTCTCAACAAAGTAGAGAGCGCCGAAACCTGTAGCTTCAGGACGCATGCGTGAACCGCCGAATTCAAATGCCTTACCGGTCATAGAGCCGTCGCATTCGCCACGGAGCTTCTTGTACATACCGTACATGTAGCCAACTTCGCGGCCACCTACACCTATATCACCTGCGGGTACGTCGCGGTCGATACCGATGTTTTTCCAGAGCTCAAGCATGAAAGCCTGGCAGAAACGCATGATTTCAGCATCGCTCTTACCGCGGGGTGAGAAGTCGCTGCCGCCCTTGGCACCACCCATGGGAAGTGTGGTGAGAGCATTTTTGAAAGTCTGCTCGAAACCGAGGAACTTAAGTATTGAAGGGGTTACTGATGCATGGAAACGGATACCACCCTTGTACGGGCCAATGGCATTGTTAAACTGCACGCGATAGCCGAGGTTGGTCTGAACATCACCGTTATCATCGGTCCAGGTAACGCGGAAAGTGAAGATACGGTCGGGCTCAACAAGGCGCTCGATGATACGGGCCTTTTCAAATTCAGGATGCTGATTGTAGATTTCTTCTACGCTCATAAGCACTTCCTTAACTGCTTGCAGATACTCTTTCTCACCAGGGTGCTTAGCCTCAAGTGAGTTCATGATTTTATTAATATCCATTTTTTATTGATGTTTAATGGTATTTGATTAGATTTATGTCGCAAATTTAATATTAAGAACGGAAAGAGCCCCTTAAATTTAGTTAAATTTAAGGGGCTGCTTAGCAAATTGTCAAATGACTGTATTTTTATCGCTTCCTCTTCGAACTTTTCTTTGATGATGTTGATTTTGATTTACCGGTCGACTTTTTCGAAGAGCTTTTTGCGCTCTTTCGGGATGTTGAGGTAGTCTTGCCGGGAAGTTTAATCTTCTGACCTTCGCGGAGCATGCTTTCGTTCTTGCCCATACCGTTGGCTTTACGCAGAGCATCAACAGTGGTACCGTTGCGCTTGGCTATCTTCTCAAGATTGTCGCCACCCTTCACCGTATAGTTAACAGGCTTCTGAGCCTTGGCCTTCTGCTTGCTTGTCTGCTTCTTGCTGCTCTTGGATGAGCGTGAGGTGGTTTCGCTCTGACGGCGTTCGTTGTGACGTGCACTTGATGCCGAGGTGGAGTAACGCTTGCGGGCCGTATCGGTTGACTGACGTTCGGGAACAGAGCGCGATTCTGCCGCTTCCTGTTTACGCGGTTCGGGCACGGAGGTCTGCTGCTTCTGCGACTGCTGGCGGGGTGCGGGCACGGCACTTGCATCGGCCACCTGACGCTCGTACATCTCTATGATAAGTTCATCCCCCTCCTTGACCTTGCCACGGCGGAGTTTGTTCCAGCTCTTGATATCAGTGGCGCTCACACCATATTTCTTGGCTATGTCACGGATATTTTCTCCGCGTCCTACAACGTGAGTCTTGCGCACCACCTTACCTATAAGCTCCTGCTCGATGGCCTTATTGTCGTCAGCATTCACTGACTGCTCTGTGGCGGGCTGCTTGGAGCTTGTATCGGCAATATCACCGTTCTTATCACCGCGCTGCTTGCCCGGCTCCACATACGTACGCACGGCATAGGCATCGGAATCATGGTTTTTGATAGCATCTTCACTCATGATATAGCTCAGGCACTGCTGCTTGGGAAGGGTCAGGCCATAGGGATGATGATTGCCGGGGATAATATCTTTACGGAACTGCGGATTGAGCATTCGTATTTCCTCAATAGGAATATTCAGCACCTCGGAAATCTGCTTGAAGTGCACGCGGTCTTTCACCTGCACCGTATCCGTTACGAGCGGACGCTTTACAAGAGTCGGATTGATGCCATAGCGGTCATGATAGTTCATCACGAAGTTAGCAGCTATGAATGCAGGCACGTAGTCACGTGTTTCGGACGGGAGATAATTGTATATTTCCCAGAAATCCTTTTTACCGCCACCGGCCCGGCGCAGAGCCTTGTTCACACGGCCGGGGCCACAGTTGTAGGCTGCGATGGCAAGTGACCAGTCACCATATATATCATATAATTGCTTGAAATATTTTGCAGCTGATTTTGATGATGCACGCGGGTCACGGCGCTGATCGACAAGCGAATTGACCTCCATTCCCATACCGGTGGCGGTGCTCGGCATGAACTGCCACAATCCGGCAGCACCGGCGCGCGACACGGCATTAGGGTTGATGGCCGATTCGATCACGGGTAGATACTGGAGTTCGAGAGGCATCCCCTCGCGCTCAAGCTCCTCGATGAACATCGGGCCATAATAGTTGTGCAGGGCCAGCATGTCCGATACCAGACGGCGACGCTTGCCGAGATACATGTCAATGAACTTACCCACTATCTGATTGTAGGGCATCTCAATTTCAGTAGGAAGGCGGCTGAGCAGCTCTTCATACTCCTTGGCGGTGCCTGTCTTGGGAGCGTCCTCCTTGGCGGAGCGCTCGGTAAAATGCTTCAGATAGAAGTTTTCTTCAAGCTCCTGGGTTTTTGTTTCAAAACTTTCCGGGGGCACAACATTTTCATTAGTTATGGAGTGCTTGATATCCAGAATTGAGGCAGCTGCTGAAGCTGTCAGAGAAGCACACCCTATTAAAATCGCTGCAAAAATTGATTTCTTAATCATGGTGTTCTGTTAAAAGTTTAGCGCCCACTGCAATCCTACTCCGGGGAGCGTATTGCGGGCGTCAGGTATTAATGCCGGTCCAACTCGCATTGACAGATCCGGAGAGATGTCAAAATGGGCCAGCGAGGCGTCAACGTAGGCGTCAACCATAGCCACAAGATAGACGCCCACCATACTGATGATACAAAGGTCACGGTTGCGGCGGTAGAAGTCCTTGCGGGCTTTCATGGTGCGCTGCAGCCATGCTTTGTCAAGATCAGATTCATTAGTAGTCGGTGGGAAGAAGTCCATATAGCTTTTGGTTGACGGGTCGTTGTCCATCAAGTCATTATAAGCACGGGTATAATCGCGAAGCATACCGTTGTTCCACGAGGCACCGTAACCGAGCCCCATGAATCCGCCCACAATAAGTGGAAGCTTCCAGTAGCGGCGGTTGTAGATCTGACCCAGTCCGGGGAACAGCGCGGATAGCCACACCGCACGGTTGGGGTCAGGATTGAATGTGCGCATATATTTCTCATCGTCCGATGATGCACGCATCAGACTGTCTACAGCACGGCTGTCAACAATATCAAATGTGTCGACAGGCTGCAGCTCCGGACCACCGGAAGTGACAAACAGCGAGTCCTCTACAACGACTCCGGGCGACGTCAGCATCGAGTCAAGCGGAATGGAATCCGGAGGCAGGACAACAGGAGTCGTTCCCGGGCGGCGAACCGGCCGCTGAGGTTTTCTTGGATTTTCCGAAAAAACATTAAAAGGTGTTAACAGCATGATTATCACCATGCCTATAAGCACTTTTACCAATGGGGCCGTTCTTTCTCGGAGTTGTCGCACTATTTCTTTTCTACAGTCATTAAGGCATTGACACGCAGCGAAATGCATGCCAACACAACAGTTATTCGCCTTCAGATACCGGACCTGACGGCTGATTTATTTCGTCAAAGATAGTAATTAATCTGGCAAGTTCATCCTCATTCTTGAATGTGAAGGTGATTTTACCCTTGCCCTGATTGTCACAGGCAAACTGTACGGGAGTGCCAAACCGTGATGACAGATGCTCACGCAGGATGTCAAACTCACGGTTTCGTCCGCGCGACGATACCGGCGCTTCGGCGTTACGTGATTGCTGCATCTCCTCGCGGTAAGCCTTGGCTATCTCCTCGACCTTTCGCACCGACAGCCCCTCCTTCACTATACGGTAGTAGAGTTTGAGCTGACGTTTGGGGTCGTCGATAGAGAGCAGCGCACGGGCATGTCCCATATCCACACGCTTGTCACGCAGGCCGAGCTGAACCTCGGCAGGTAGCTTGAGCAGACGCAGGAAGTTGGCTATCGTGGCGCGCTTCTTGCCAATGCGCTCGCTCAGGCGCTCCTGAGTGAGCGAATACTGGTCAATCAGCTTACGGAACGTAAGAGCTATTTCTATGGCATTGAGATCCTCGCGCTGGATATTCTCAATAAGAGCCATTTCGGTAAGCTCCGTCTCATTGGCTGTGCGGATATAAGCCGGCACGGAATCCAGTCCGGCCATGCGTGCTGCGCGGTAACGGCGCTCGCCGGCTATGATCTGATAGGTATCAGGCCCTGTCTTACGCAGCGACAAAGGCTGGATGATACCGAGTTCGCGTATCGACGACGCCAATTCGGCAAGAGCTTCCTCGTCAAATGACGAACGGGGCTGATCCGGATTCGGCGAAATCTGATCAAGCGATATTTCATTAATGGCAGATGACCCGCGTGCAGGCGTGTCATCCATTGATATCAGCGACCCGAGGCCGCGTCCTAATGCATTTCGTTTCGGTGGCATATATAGCAGAAGAGATATTTTGTGTGTATAGTATGAGGAAACTCAGGCTCCGTACCTACGGAATTGTCATTTACGCCTTGTCCCTTTCTTGTGCTTGGCTATAATCTCACGGGCAAGGCTCACGTGCGATGTCGCGCCGCGGCTCTCCGGATCATAGAGCAGTGCCGGAAGTCCGTGCGACGGAGCCTCACTCAGGCGGATATTACGCGGAATCACCGTGGTAAACACCATATCGCCGAAGTGGCTCTTCAGCTCCTCGTATATCTGATTGGCCAGACGCAGGCGTGCGTCATACATCGTAAGCAGGAAGCCCTCTATCTCCAGACCGGGATTGAGCTTCGGCTTTATGATGCGTATGGTGTTGATAAGTTTTGTAATACCCTCAAGGGCAAAATATTCAGCCTGCACCGGAATTATCACGGAGTTGGCCGCAGTCAGTGCATTTACGGTTATAAGTCCGAGCGAGGGAGAACAGTCGATAAGGATATAGTCGTACTTGTCAGCAACCCCTTCAAGAGCATTCGCCATGACGCGCTCACGGTTAGGGCGCCCTATGAGTTCAAGTTCGGCACCGGCCAGATCTATACGCGAACCTATCAGGTCAAGCCCCTTCATGCAGGTGCTCACCTGAGAGCCGTCAAGCGGATAGTCGTCAACAAGACATTCATAGATGCTTGACTGCATCTCTTCAGGCTTGATTCCGTAGCCGGAGGTAGCGTTTGCCTGCGGGTCAGCGTCAACAATGAGCACTTTTTTACCCTCAGCGGCAAGGCTCGCACCAAGGTTAATGGTTGTGGTGGTTTTACCCACTCCACCTTTCTGGTTTGCTATGGCTATAATTTTTCCCATAAAGAAAAATATCTGATTACCATGCAAAGTAAGGTCATTTTAGCCAATAAGAAAAGTTGAGTTAAGGTAAATTCAGTTAAATGTTTATAACACGGCTATTCTGTTAATAACCTCCTGTACTGTTCATAACAGCAACGAGGCATCGCCATAGCTCAGGAAGCGGTAATCGCCATCAAGCGCATGGGTGTACATAGCTCGCCAATCCCCTTTGGTGAACGCTGATACGAGCAGCAGCAACGTGGATGAAGGCTGATGGAAATTGGTCACCATACCCTCCACAACCTTGAATTCATAGCCAGGCACTATGATGATGCGCGTCGATGCTACAAGGCGATCCATTCCGGCTTTGTCAAGATAAGCGGCAAGTGCCTCCATAGCCTCCTTACGTGACAGCCGCGGGTGATTGTCATCGTACGGATACCACTGCCCCACCTCGTCAAGAGGCATACCGGCAGCGGCCATGCATCCAAGATGATATATGCTTTCAAGCGTACGCACCGAAGTGGTCCCGACAGCTATCACACGCCTCTCAGTCCGTGCGAGCTCCTCTATCAGCTCACGACTTACCGAGATGAACTCGCTGTGCATTTCATGTTCATTGACCGTGGCCGTCTTTACCGGCTGAAAAGTACCGGCTCCGACATGCAGCGTCAATTCACGGCGCACAATTCCACTGGCATCAATTCCGTCGAGCACACGGGGTGTGAAATGCAGTCCGGCCGTCGGAGCGGCCACCGAGCCCTCTATGTGGCTGTACACCGTCTGATAGTCCGAGCTGTCCGTTTCCTCAGTCCCGCGGTTGAGATATGGAGGAATCGGTATCTCACCGGCAGCGTCAATTATCTGCGAAAAAGTCACGCCCGCAGCGGCATCCCATGAAAAACGCACTACCGATGCATTTCCACGCTTCTGCTCTCTGACGGCTGTCAGAACGACCGTAGTCCCATCGGCCACACTCACCTCCAGCTGAAGCTCGCCATCCTTCCAGCGCTTTGAGTTGCCCACAAAGCATAGCCACGAGCAACCATCCGTTGAAGCAAACGAGCGTTCATAGTCGGCCGGCTGCACCGGCTCCAGACAGAACACCTCTATAAGCGCACCGCTCGTCTTGCGGAAACGCACCCTGGCGTTGATGACACGTGTATTATTATAAATAAGCATGCTGTCCGGCTCAAGCAGTCCGGGGAGGTCAGTAAACAGATGGTCCGTTATCACCCCCTGTCCGTCGCGCACAAGCAGCTTGCATTCGTCGCGCTCGGCAAGCGGATGCGATGCTATGCGCTCCGCCGGCAGCGGATAGTTATAATCCTCTATGTTTATATCGTGAAGTTTCATCAGGTATTTCATTTTTTTTCGAATGCAAAATTACAACATAAAAGCAAAATATTTTGACAGCTAAGGAAATATTTGTAATTTTGCACCCGATTCCGTAATCGCTGGCAGGACATGCAGCCTGTTATGTTGCGGGCAGTGCTAACATTTTAATAAACAAAAGAAATGGATTTAATTAAAGTTGCCGAAGAGGCTTTCGCCACCGGCAAGACACATCCCGAATTTGGTCCCGGCGACACCATCACCGTGGCCTACCGCATCAAAGAAGGTAACAAAGAGCGTATCCAGCAGTACCGCGGTGTGGTTATCCGTATCTCGGGCGAAGGGACTAAGAAGCGTTTCACAGTTCGCAAGATGAGCGACAACATCGGTGTTGAACGTATCTTCCCCATCGAATCACCTTTCATCGACTCTATTACCGTCAACAAGTTCGGTAAAGTACGTCGCGCCAAGCTGTACTACCTCCGCGCCCTCACCGGCAAGAAAGCCCGTATCAAAGAGCGCCGCGTAGTGAACAAGTAATCCACTTGCAGCCAAGGCTTACAACCGCAAAGAACAAGAGCCGGACCTACATCAGTAGGCCCGGTTTTCTTTTTGCATCAGATTGATACTATGTATACCCCGTATAATACGTTTGTATAGATAAAACGAAGCCACCCACTGCGCGAGGCAATGAGTGGCTGATATTATAGAATCAATTCTACTGATTGATTACCATCCGGGATTCTGAGTCCACTTATACTTATTGATCATATCTGTCTTAATTGCTATCAGATAATCCTGATTAGGACGGAACTTGATACCATCAGAAGTGGCAGGATTGGCAGGAATCAAATAACGAAGTGCGTCACCAGGCTTACCAGTGAGATAAATATTGTTGCCCGAAGCCAAATCATATTTGATACCTGCGTATGAATTCTCAAGATTACTTCCAGTAAAGAGAGCTCCATGACGGTCATTGTCAATCAACAATTCCTCAGCAGCTGCCCAACGGAGTATATCCTCGAAACGACGACCTTCACAAGCTTTTTCAATACGACGTTCACGACGCACGGCCTGAATATACTTATCAAGATTTGCAAAAGGATATGAAGGATCGGTGTTATACTCACGGTCGAAGTCAACATCGGGCATTCCTACGCGGGCGCGGAGCGGATGGAGGGCATCGATAATAGCCTGAGCATTCTCAGCGCCACCAAGTTCGGCCAAAGCCTCGGCATAGTTGAGAAGCACGTCAGCATAACGGAACTGGATAGCAGGGGTAGCACCCTTATATTCAGCGTCAAGATTGCCGGTATAGTCAATCTGCACATGCTTCAGGATTGAATAACCAGTAGAACAAGCCCATGTAGCCACCAGAGGAGGAAGTGTATAGCCACCTTGGTCAGGACGAAGAATCTGACCGGGAGTACATACTGTCTGCGCCAGACGCGGGTCACGCACTGTAGGAAGGAGTTCCTGACCCCATACTTTCTTGGCATTGAGCTTCTCCTCGCCTACGAAGGGACGGCCATCGATAGTAAGGTAGTCATCCACAAGCGATGCTGTCACACCGCATGAACCACCACCGGTGTTCAGATAACGGTTCACACTGTTACCGATCTCTTCACCATCATACTTCTTGAACCAGAGGATTTCAGGATTTGTGCTGAGGTCAGTAGTCTGGAATATCACACGGTAGTCATTATTAGGATTACCGGTATTGTAGATTCGCCATACATTGCGATCCATCACAGCCTTTGCTGCCGCTGCGGCCTGAGTGAAATAGTCACGAATCTTATCGTCAGTAACAGAGGGGTCAAAGAACGGGTCGTTCTTAGCCTTGTGATATTTTTCCCAAGTACCCTCAAAGAGAGCAACCTCGCTCTTAAGAGCACGCGCCACATCGCGGTGTACACGGAAATTCGCGCAATTGTTACGCTCGGCCATCAGCTCAATAGCATTATCAAGGTCACTGAGAATATGGTCAGCTATAACCGTACGAGGTTCACGCTGAAGCTTCATTATAGTTGTATCAGGATCAAGAGGCGTATCAACCCACGCTACACCACCAAAATTGATAAGCATCTGATAGTAGTACCAAGCACGGAAATAGTATGCCTCACCTACTGCCTGATTATATGCAGCACCGCCCTTGCCTTCACAATTATCAAGGTTGGTCAGCAGGAAATTGACTCTGCGAATGTATGAATACTCCCCTAACGAATTTCCGTTTCCGGCCGAAGTATTGCCGAGCAGACGTGGAACAATTGAGTTTCCACTCATATTATCACTATACACATCGTATCCTGCAATAGCAGAACCACCGCCAGCCATAAAATCCTGAGCACGAACTGCACTCTGATAAAACTGATTGACATAGCTCGTCATCTCTGCAGCAGTCTTGAAAGGTGTTGAGGATGACAACACTCCTTCCGGCTCACGATTAAGATCATAGCAGGAGGAAACGGTCATTGCCATTCCCGCTGCCAGAGCTAAAATAGATATCTTTTTCATTGGTTGATTTCGAATTTAGAGGTTAACAGTAAGACCACATGAAAGGACCTTGTTCATAGGATAGTTCTTACCGGCTTCACCACCGTAAGAAGCTCCGGTGAATACGCCTTCAGGATCATACATCTTAGCAAGCTTGGTGCCTGTCCATAGGTTTTCGCCGGTGAAGAACACCTGTACTTTCTGCAGACCGATATGATTTACCCATGCCTTGGGAAGTTCATAAGCCACGGTCAGGTTCTTCAGACGGATATAAGCTGCGTTCTGAATATAACGGCTTGAAGTCTGCATATTACGGTTCTGATAAGTTGGTATACCACTTACAGTGTGCAGATAAGGCTTCGGATAGTAAGCGCCCGGATTTGATTCGGTCCAGTAGTCAAGATGCTGTGTGAACACAGTAGCCTGAGCGTATGAACCCCAGCCCCAGAAGTAAGGCTGTGAACCGGGATTCCAGTCACGCTTACCTACGCCCTGGAACATCACGTTAAGGCTTAGTCCCTTCCAGGCTATCATACCGTTGAATGTGAATTCATAACGGGGAGTAGTGTTACCGATAACGGTATAGTCGCCCATATCATCTATGTTGCTTTTACCACGGTCAATCTTACCGTCACCATTCAGGTCTACATAACGGACGTCGCCTGGAGTCCATGTGCCACCATTGAGGTATGAACGGTCAAGCGCGTTAAATGCATCAGCTTCTGCCTGATTCTGGATAAGACCATCTGACTTAAGGCCCCAGATATCACCGACAGGACGTCCGGGATACCAGGAAGTAATAGGATTAAGACCGGCACGTGTATCTTTGTCGGACATATCAAGATTAGAATAAGCTGTAACAACAGCATTAGCATCAGATACTGAACCACCTACGCTGTACACGATATCATTACCGATACGGCCGTTCCAGTTGATCTGAAGTTCCCATCCGCGGTTGCGCATGTTGGCATTATTGGCCTGAGGAGCTGATGCTCCGAAATAATCCGGGAATTTATATCCCGGGCCGAGCATATCCTTGGTATCACGCTGGAATATCTCGAATGTACCGGTAAGAGCATTGTTGAACAATCCGAAGTCAAGACCGAGGTTCTTGCTCTCAACCTTTTCCCATGTTACAGTGGGGTCAATTACACCGGGAGCATTGATATAACCGTCGCGGCTGTCACCGAACCAGTAGTTACCCTTGGTAGTAATACCCATTGTCGATGCAAATGTATAGAGAGCTGCACCGGCCTGGTTGCCCATCTTACCATAAGAAACACGGAGCTTGAGGTTGTTCAGAGTTGGACGGAGTGATTCCATGAAGTTTTCACGGGCTATGTTCCAACCTGCAGATACAGAGGGGAAGAAGCCCCAGCGATTGTTCTTTGAGAAACGTGAGGTACCGTCATAACGCATATTGACTTCAAGGAGGTACTTGCCTGCGTAGTCGTAGTTGAAACGACCGTAGAAGCCACGGGTAGCCCAGCTCTGACGGGTATCCCCGGGAGTAACATCGCCGTCACCGAGTGTCAGACCGGGATTGGCTGTTGAGTACAGGCCACGTACGTATGCTGAGAGCAACGAGTAGCGGTTCTCTTCTGACTGGAAACCGGCCATGATACCGAAGTTGTGATCCTCAGCAACTGTGATATTGTAGTTGGTATAGGCATTGAATGTCTGATAACGGGTCACGGCATTCTGACGGAACCACTGACCGTTAGCAACTACGCCCATTTCACCACGATTGCCCTTCGATGTTGTCACACCATCGGCAGCGATGATGTCAGGAGCCTTGTTGAGGGCTTCATATTCCAGACCGACATAGCGGTAGGTGTAGTCAACATTGATTTTCCAATCCTTGATGGGTTCGATCTCAGCACCGATGGTTATGTTCATGCGGTCACGCTTAGTCTTGGTATATGTACCGCTCTGAAGATAAGGAATCATGGTCAGCTCGGTGAAGTTGCCGTTCGGGTCAAGATAATGAACCGTAGGACGGAAACGCGCGAGTGAATGATAGAAACCTTCGCTCAGACCGCCGTTGCCGAAAGGAGTGTCAGTGTCAGAGTGCATGAACTTTGTATTGGCACGCAGACGGAGCCACTTGGTAACTTCCGAACGGATGTTGGCAGCGAAGTTGTAGCGGGTATAACCCATGTCGGCATAGCGGAGGATACCATCTTCATCGTAGTAACCGAGCGACAGATAGTACTGCGCACGTTTACCACCGCCGCTGGCGCTGATATTATGGTTCTGCTTGAACGCCCAGTCCTTGTAGTGGAGGTCGAAGTAGTTGGTGTTACCGACACCTGACTCCGAGTTTTCAAAGGCGGGGTTCATAAGTGAATTTTTGGGAAGTTCGAACCAGGGGTCAACGCTTCCGGGATTGTCGCGGAACTGACGGAGGAGCTCGATCTTTTCATCTGAATAGAAACGTCCGGCACCGGCATTGCGGTTACCTTCGTTCCAGTATTCGGCAAACTGGACACCATCGGCCATTTCAGGAAGCTTGGTAGGAGCGTTCCAACCTACAGTACCCTGATAGCTGATGCGCATCTTGCCCTCTTCACCACGCTTAGTGGTAACGAGAATCACACCGTAGGCGGCACGCGCACCGTAGATGGCGCTGGCACCTGCGTCCTTCAGCACGGAGATGCTTTCGATGTCGTTGGGGTTAACGTCGGAAAGTGACATTTCAACACCGTCGACAAGTACATAAGGTGTACCTGTACCAGAAAGGTTACCCTGACCACGGAGCTGCAGAGTGGCGCTACCGCCGGGACGGCCGGCATTGCCGTTTGCCACGTTAAGACCGGGTACCATACCCTGAAGCATCTGGGCTGCGTCGGCCACAGGATGGTACTTCAGGTCATCGCCTTTCACCTGCGAAACAGCACCTGTAAGGTTGACTTTCTTCTGTACGCCATAACCCACCACTACCACTTCGTCGAGTTCGGTAGATGATGACACCATGGTTATGTTCAATTCTGAACCGGTCCATTTCACTTCTGTCGGTTTGTAGCCCACATAGGTGACGCGCAGTGTAGCGCCGGGCTTGACATTTGAGAGGGTGAAACGACCGTCAATGTTGGTTGCTGCCGATACTTTCGTACCAACTACTGACACGGTAGCTCCGATGAGAGGCTCGCCATCATCATCGGAAACCACGCCTGTACACTTGGAGCTCTGAGGCGCCTGCTGCAGTGCAGAGGGAGCCTGCTCACCACTTGTGGAGGCTAAAGCCATGCCCGGTCCTGCAGCCATTGCCGCACAGACGGTCCACATCTTCAAGTTTAAATACTTCAGCTTCATGGTTTAAGCATGTTGTTTAAAGTGCAAATTAGATTTGCTAAGGTTAATTGTATCAATTGGTAAACACACGATTTGGTTAATTACCGGTGGCCAAAGATAGCATAAAAGTATTTAAATATGCAACTATTAATTAAATAAAAATTAATAATAACACTCATACGTTAAATTTTTTCACAGATAATGTGCTGATTCTACAGCAATGGAGCGGGACAACACCGCAGCAACAGAAAAGATATGACCAACCCACGTAATGTAACCGAAATGCAACACAAGATGCCATCATAAAAAAATGCCCGGCTCTGAACCGGGCATTAAATATCTGCTGTAGTTTTTCCGGATGTCAGCCGACATCCACTGATTCTATTCTGAATCATCCGTATCGTCAGGTCCACGCTTACGGCCTGTAAGACTCAGAATCCACAATCCTATGGCACAGACAGCCACTGATGATATAAGCGATATATACGGATTCTGTCCTCCGGGGCCGAACAGCACTATGTAGAGCCAACCTCCGGCCATAGCTGCCACAATACCGACCACTACACTGATAAATGTGTAGCCACCGCCAAGCTGCCGCATACGGCCATTCATATACCCGCCTATCAGCCCTATAAGGGCCCATACGAGGTAGGTGCTTGCGCCTATTGCTGTACTTTCCATAACTGTTATATATTATATATGTGTGTTTGCTTATCAGATGTGCATCAGGGGAAGGATGCTGGCGGCCACGTCAGTGTCGCCCCAAAGATCAGCCATTGTAAGCCATACGATCAGTAAAATGATGAGAACCACTGCTCCTATGGCAATCCAGAGCGATGTGTTTGATTTTTTCTTTTCCATACTCATATTCTCTATACATTAGTAATATGTAAATACAACGCAGCAATAGCCGCAGATGTTCCAAGTTTGGAAAAAAAGCGGATTAATGATTGAATTTTTCGGAATAAGGGTGTAAATTTGCAGTGAGCATGGAGTGCAATGCTTCAAGCTCTATAATTACATGTGCCATTAACCAATATTCTATAATATATATGGAACTCTTTGAAAAGCTTAAAGCAAACGCCCAAAAGCACCCTCAGCGCATAGTGCTTCCTGAAGGTACAGAACCCCGCACACTTACAGCAGCCAACCGCATCATAGCCGACGGCCTAGCTGAAGTGATCCTGATAGGCCACCGCAGCGACATACTCGGAATGGCTCAGGAACTGAAACTTGAGAATATTGAAAAGGCCACAATCGTGGACCCCGCCGATGAAAAGGTAATCGACCGATATGCTCCTCTCTTCTTCGAACTGCGTAAGAAAAAAGGAATCACCATGGAAGAGGCACGCCTCACCACAGCCAACCCGCTCTATCTCGGCTGCCTTATGGTGAAAGCAGGTGATGCCGACGGTCAGGTGGCCGGCGCCATGAACACCACCGGCAATGTGCTCCGCGCAGCGTTCCAGGTAATCAAGACCCAGCCCGGCATCGAGGTTGTATCAGGCGCATTCCTGATGCTTCTGCCCGAAGGGCTCCCCTTCGGCACAAACGGCATAATGGTATTTGCCGACTGCGCCGTAGTGCCTGATCCGACAGCTGCCGAACTTGCCCAGATAGCAGTATCAGCCGGACGTACAGCCCGCGACATAGCCGGAATTGAACCGCGCGTAGCCATGCTCAGCTTCTCAACAAAGGGCAGCGCCAAGCATGAACGCATCGACAAGGTGATCGAAGCCGTTGAGATAGCACGCAAGCTTGATCCGGCTCTGATAATCGACGGCGAACTCCAGAGCGATGCCGCCATAGTGCCCGGCGTAGCCCAGAACAAGGCTCCCAACAGCCCGCTCAGCGGACGCGCCAATGTACTTGTGTTCCCCTCACTCGAAGTGGGCAACATCGCCTACAAGCTTGTTCAGCGTCTGGGTGGCGTAGAAGCAGTAGGTCCGGTTCTGCAGGGACTTGCAGCTCCCGTCAACGACCTGTCACGCGGATGCTTCCCCGAGGATATCTACAAGACCATCATCATGACCTGCAACCAGGCCATAGGACTTAAAAACAACTGATCAGTTCATAACCATAAAATCAATCATACCCGACCATGAAGATATTAGTGCTCAACTGCGGCAGCAGTTCCGTTAAGTATAAGCTCATTGACACAGACAACGACACCACAATGGCCGAAGGCGGAGTGGAAAAGATAGGCCTCGCCGACGGATTTCTCAAATTCAAGCGTCCCGACGGATCAAAAGAGATAGTTGACCTCGGCCTGACCGACCATAAAGGTGCCGTACAGGCAATCCTCAACATCCTGACCGATGACAAAGAGGGTTGCATCAAGAGCTACGATGAAATTGATGCCGTAGGCCACCGTGTGGTACATGGAGGCGACAAGTTCAACTCAAGTGTCCTGATCACCGATGAAGTTATCCAGCAGGTGAAGGACTGCTATGACCTGGCTCCCCTCCACAATCCGGCCAACATCACCGGTATCGAGGCCATAACCTCACTTATGCCCTCAGTACCTCAGGTAGGTGTGTTCGACACAGCTTTCCACCAGACCATGCCGGCCAAATCATACATGTACGCACTCCCCTACCGCTTCTACAAGGAGGACGACGTGCGCCGCTACGGATTCCACGGCACAAGCCACCGCTACGTGTCACAGCGCGCATGCGAATTCCTGAATCTTGACATCAAGAAGCAGAAAATCGTTACATGCCACATAGGCAACGGCGGCTCGATCACAGCCGTTGACGGCGGACGTAGCGTTGACACTTCAATGGGACTCACCCCCACCGAAGGCCTTATGATGGGCACCCGCGTAGGCGATGTAGATCCCGGAGCGCTCACTTTCATCATGACAAAGCATGGCCTGACTGTCGACCAGCTTCAGAAGATCATCAACAAGGAGAGCGGCGTTGCAGGTGTGTCAGAGATTTCAAGCGACATGCGCGAAATCGAAGCTGCTGTAAACGCCGGAAACGAACGTGCCAAACTGGCCCTCGACATGTACGAACAGCGTATCATCAAATATGTAGGTGCTTATGCAGCTGAAATGGGCGGCCTCGACGTGATTGTATTCACCGGTGGCGTAGGTGAGAACCAGACAGGCGTACGTGAGAATGTATGCGCTCCTCTTGCCTTCATGGGTGTGAAGATTGACACTGAACTCAACAACCGCACCCGCGGTACCGAAACCGAAATATCAACCCCTGATTCACGCGTCCGTGTCGTGGTTATCCCCACTGACGAGGAGCTGATGATAGCCCGCGACACTCGCGAGATCGTATCAAACCTGAAAAAATGAACAAAATCAAAGCAGCCATAGTAGGCTATGGCAACATAGGTCATTTTGTGCTTGACGCACTTGAAACCGCCGCCGACTTCGAAGTGGCCGGTGTTGTGCGCCGCAAAGTAACCGACATCCCTGAACGTCTGCGCCCCTACAAGGTGGTGACTGACATCAAGGAACTTGGCAAGGTGGATGTGGCCATCCTCTGCACCCCAACACGTGAGGTGGAGAAATACGCCACAGAGTATCTTGCCATGGGTATCAACACCGTTGACAGCTTCGACATACATACATCGATAGTTGAGCTTCGCCGCAATCTTGGCAAAGTGGCCCGCGAAAACGGCACTGTAGCCATCATTTCAGCCGGATGGGATCCGGGCAGCGACTCAGTGGTGCGCACTCTCCTGCAAGCCGCAGCTCCGAAAGGTGTCACATACACCAACTTCGGCCCCGGCATGAGCATGGGACACACCGTTTGCGTCAAGTCAAAACCGGGCGTCAAAGATGCTCTGTCAATGACCATACCTCTCGGCACCGGCATACACCGCCGCATGGTGTATGTGGAACTTGAAGAGGGCGCTTCGATTGACGAAGTGGCAAAAGCTGTCAAAGCCGACCCCTACTTCGCATCCGATGAAACACACGTGATGGCTGTACCTTCAGTAGATGAACTCAAGGATATGGGCCATGGTGTGAACATGGTGCGCAAAGGTGTCAGCGGCACTACACAGAATCAGCGCTTCGAATTCAACATGAGCATCAACAATCCCGCTCTTACAGCACAGATACTCGTCGGTGTGGCCCGCGCTTCAATGCTTCAGAAGCCTGGTGCCTACACAATGATCGAAATACCTGTAATCGACCTGCTCCCCGGCGACCGTGAGAAGCTTGTAGGACATCTGGTATAAAAGTATTATCACCCTCTATACAGAAGTGCCCCATACGTCTGCAACGTATGGGGCGCTTTTATATTTCTAATTGATTTAAGCTATCTAATCAGAACAAGCTCCAGCTTACTGTCAGGCCGGCCATGACAATTGACACCATTGACATAAGCTTAATGAGGATGTTGAGGCTCGGACCGGAAGTATCCTTGAAGGGGTCGCCCACGGTGTCACCCACCACGGTAGCCTTATGTACTTCACTTCCCTTGCCGCCGAAATTGCCCTCCTCAATATATTTCTTGGCATTGTCCCAGGCACCACCTGCGTTAGCCATAAATATCGCGAGCACAAAACCGGCCGACAGACCACCAACAAGCAGCCCTATCACTCCGGGAACACCAAATACAAGACCGGTCAGAATCGGAGCTACAATGGCAAGAACCGAGGGGAACACCATCTCACGCTGGGCACCCTTGGTAGAGATAGCCACGCAGCGTGCATAGTCCGGTTCAGCTTCGCCGGTAAGGATTCCCTTGATTTCACGGAACTGGCGGCGAACCTCGTCAACCATGTGTGCGGCTGCACGCCCTACGGCGTTCATTGTCAGACCGCAGAACAGGAATGCCATCATCGCACCGATAAACATACCCGAAAGCACTTTCGGACTCATAAGATTCACTTCGTAGAATGCCATGAAATCAGTAAACGAAGCCTCGTGGATAGGAATTGCCTTATCGCCTATCTGAATCATAGTTTCACCAAGACGTGACAGTCCGATACGAATCTCCTCGATATATGAAGCGAGAAGGGCAAGTCCGGTAAGCGCGGCAGAACCGATGGCAAAACCCTTGCCTGTGGCGGCGGTAGTGTTGCCGAGCGAGTCAAGAGCATCGGTACGCTTGCGCACCTCGGCTCCGAGGCCGCTCATTTCAGCATTGCCTCCGGCGTTGTCAGCTATCGGGCCATAAGCGTCAGTGGCAAGAGTTATACCGAGTGTCGAGAGCATACCTACGGCTGCGATACCTATGCCATAAAGTCCCATGCCGATATTGGCGAAATCAAATCCGGCAGCAAACCAATAGCTGAGAATAATACCTACTACTACGGCGATAACCGGAACAGCGGTTGAAACCATGCCGAGGCCAACACCTGATATGATGACTGTAGCGGGACCGGTAGTGCCGCTTTCAGCAAGCTTCTTTGTGGGCTTATAGGACTGTGATGTGTAGTATTCGGTGCTCTGACCTATCACTATGCCTACTACAAGACCTACCACAACCGAACATCCGATAAGGGCCCAGTTCTGGATCTGAAGCAGCCAGAGAATAAGGAACGTAGCTCCAACTATCAGAATCGAGCTCAGGTTCGTTCCGAGCGACAGAGAGCCAAGAAGCTGCTTCATGGTAGCATCCTCACGTGTACGCACAGCGAAAATTCCTATGATTGAAAGCAGGATACCCACAGCCGCGATAAGCATCGGTGCTATTACAGCCTTGAGCTGCATCTCAGCATCTCCGGTAAGCATATAGGCTGATGCTCCGAGGGCGGCAGTGGCCAGAATAGAGCCGCAATAGCTTTCATAAAGGTCAGCACCCATACCGGCTACGTCACCTACATTGTCGCCTACATTGTCAGCAATAGTGGCGGGATTGCGGGGGTCATCCTCCGGAATACCGGCTTCAACCTTACCTACAAGGTCAGCACCTACGTCGGCAGCCTTGGTATATATACCACCGCCTACACGTGCGAACAGAGCCTGTGTGCTGGCACCCATGCCGAAGGTAAGCATAGTGGTGGTTATCATACACATCTTTTCAAGAGGGCTTGCATTGTCCACGCAGTACTGAAGCAGAACATACCAGAACGATATGTCAAACAGGCCGAGACCTACTACGACAAGCCCCATCACGGCTCCACTGCGGAACGCCACACGCAGTCCACGGTTAAGTCCCTCGCGAGCTGCAGCAGCGGTACGGGCCGAGGCGGCAGTAGCCGTCTTCATTCCGAGGAAGCCGGCAAGACCTGAGAAGAAACCGCCTGTAAGGAATGCTACTGGCACCCAATGGTTCTGTAGGTCAAATCCATAAGCCATAACTGAGAACAGCACTACCAGCGCGGCAAACACGATGCCCACTATCTTATACTGCTGTTTGAGATACGACATGGCACCCCGACGCACATATTCGGCAATCTGCTTCATGCGGGGCGTACCCTCACTTTCTCCTTTCATGGAGCGGTAGAAATACCAGGCAAACACCAATGCCACGATCGAGGACACCGGCACGAGCCAAAAAAGTTGATTTTCCATGGTTAGTATTTTTGGTTAATGATGCTCAAAGATAGCTATTTTTTCACAAAACACCATCTATATCCCTCAGAACATTCATCATTTTACCGCGAATTTCTTCGGTGCACAGACATCCTATGCTTCCTGCATGGGTATATCCGGCGGCTGAGCGCTCGGCATGGAAAGTACCGGCCTCCACTTCGAGCCCTACCGCACGATAGGCATCGCGGAAAGGCTCTCCCTTCATCACCCTGCGGTTTACCTCCTCAACGGTAAAGAGATAGTCATATAATGACGCATCTATGGCATTACCGTTGACCTGAAGTCGCTCAATGGCGTAATCGCACATTTCGAGGCACTCTATCATGTCAGTCACCGCCGGGAATAGAATATCCTTCATCAACTGAAGGTCACGGTTGTAACCGAGCGGAAGGTTTGACGTGAGCAGAGCCAGTTCACCCGGCAGAGCCTGCAGACGGTTGCAGCGCCCGCGCAGTATCTCAAACAGGTCAGGATTCTTCTTATGCGGCATTATGCTCGAACCTGTGGTCATACTGGCAGGCAGGCTCACCAATCCGAAATTCTGACACATGAACATACATACATCCATTGACAAGCGTGCCACAGTGGATGCTATGGCAGAAATGGCGGCGGCAATGGCCCGCTCAGTCTTTCCACGGCTCATCTGCGCGGCCACGGAATTATAGTGCAGCGTCTCAAATCCGAGCAGCCGTGTGGTCATCTCACGGTCAAGAGGGAACGACGACCCGTAGCCGGCGGCTGAGCCAAGAGGGTTCTGATTGGCCACACCGTAAGCTGCAGCAAGGATACGTGCATCATCCACAAGCGTCTCAGCATATGCTCCGAACCAGAGGCCAAAACTTGACGGCATAGCCACCTGCATGTGTGTATAGCCCGGCATAAGGCAGTCCTTGGTCTGCTCACTGCGGCTCTGAAGCGTATCAAAGAGCTTCTTTACAGCCCGGGCTATATCACGTATATCGTCAAGCGCAAGGAGCTTGAGGTCGACAAGCACCTGATCGTTACGCGAGCGTCCGCAATGGATCTTCTTGCCTACATCGCCGAGGCGTGCCGTAAGCAGAAACTCCACCTGTGAGTGGACATCCTCAACCCCGGGTTCAATTGTGAACTCTCCGCGCTCTATCTCAGCGGCTATTTCATCGAGTGCTTCGGTAAGTATGGTAAGTTCATCAGATGTTAGCAGGCCTATTTTTTCAAGCATAGCTATATGCGCACGCGAGCCGCGCACATCATAGCGGGCCAGACGCATGTCAAGCTCGCGGTCGTTACCTACGGTAAACTGTTCTATTATCTCTTCAGGCTCAGAGCCTTTGCTCCAAAGTTTCATATTTCAGATTGTTCGTTAATATCTATTAATTTCAGCAAGACGCGACAGGAAACCGATATATCCCGCAATCCCTTGCTCAATCTCAGCATAGGTGATATATTCATCGGGAGTATGACTGCGTGCCGAATCGCCGGGTCCCATCTTTAGCGACGGTATGCCATGAAGCAGCGACATATCCGATGTGGTAGGTGAAGCAAACGGCTCCCCCCCCAGCGCCACTGCGGCAAGTATCATAGGGTGTGTGCGGTCAATTACCGATGCTCTCACCCTCGTAGAGCGTGGCACGGCATCCGATTCAATAGCCTCCCTGATAAGCGCCACAGTCTGTTCATTAGTATAGGCATCTGTAGTCCGCACATCAACTGTGAAATGACATTCGGCCGGAACCACATTATGCGCCGTACCGGCATTAATCATAGTCACTGCGATTCCTACCGGACCAAGCTCACGGCTCACCTTCGGGAATTTCAGATTCCGGAGCCGGGCGATATCATCGACGGCACGATAAAGAGCATTCACACCCTCTCCCCGCGCGGCATGACCTGCCCGGCCATGCGCCACACAGTCAAGCACCACAAGCCCGCGCTCAGCTATGGCAGGCTGCATACATGTAGGCTCACCCACCAACACCATATCGGGTGTCAACCCACGTTCCGCCAACATTGGCAGAAATGACCGCATACCGTTTTCGCCCCCCACCTCCTCCTCGGCGGTTATGGCAAGGATAATATTGAACGGTAACAGCCGCTGCTCCATAGCCTCGAAAGCAGCTATCAGAGATACCACCGAGGCTCCGGCATCGTTAGCCCCCAGACCGTAAAGCATTCCATCCTCTTCCGACGGGAGATGCGGATCATGCTTCCACCCGGCAGCCGGACGCACCGTATCATGATGTGAGTTAAGCATCAGAAGCGGTAATCCTGCCCTATAATTACGTGACAGCACCGATATGTTACATCCATGCCTTGACACATCATGCCCGCGGGCCGACAGCCAGATTTCAAGCAATTCAGCCGTGTCTTGCTCCTGGCGTGAATAGGAAGGAGTGGCCACCATCTGCTTGAGCAGATCTATATATTGCTGCTTGTCAACCATCGGCATGGTCATATACTGATGGATGTACCGGCATCAGGATTGGCTACATCCTCCGCCATTTTTATTGAAACGGCAGCTCCGTCAGCCGCAACAGCAAAAGCCCCTTCGAGTTTGGGTATCATCCCGCCATTCACGGTACCGTCATATTTCATAGTCTGGAACCGATCGTAGCTGATAGCAGGTATCACCTTTTTATCATTATCGAGCACTCCGGGCTGTTCGAAACAGAACACCATGCTCACATCATGACCGGCCTCCGACATGGCACGCGCCACACATGAAGCCACGGTATCGGCATTGGTGTTCAGCAGCTGGCCATGTCCGTCATGTGTTATAGGCGATACCACCGGAAGCACTCCACGCTCCAACATGGCTGTCAATTCACGGCTATTGACTCCGGAGGGTTTCAGGTCACCCACAAATCCGTAGTCAACTCCATCAAGAGGGCCTCGGCGGGAGGCACTCATAAGATTGGCGTCAGTGCCTGACAGTCCACAGGCGCCATGACATCCGGCATGCTGCAGCATAGCAGTGATGCGCTTGTTTATCAATCCGGCGTATACCATTGTCACCACATCAAGGGCCGGTCCGGAGGTCACTCTGCGGCCATTGATCATGACCGGTTCAATACCCAGACGCTCTGAGATACGGCTACCCTCGCGTCCACCGCCATGCACAAGAATCTTTGCACCCGGGATGGAAGCGAATTTAGTAAGGAACTGCTCCAGACGCTCTGCGGAATCAATCACCGCACCGCCAATCTTTACAATAGTTATTCTCATGCGGGAAGCTCCTCAAGTATTTTCTTCAGCACTGTCTGTGCCGAAATCTCACGGTTGGCAGCTTCGGGTATCACAATGCTCTGCGGCGACTCAATCACGTCATCGGTAACAATCATTCCTCGCCTTACCGGAAGGCAATGCATGAACCGGGCATTATCGGTGAGCCCCATTATCCGCTCGTCGACGGTCCAGCTACGGTCGGTAGACAGTACCTTGCCATAATTCGGCTGATTGTAGGCTGACCAGTTCTTGGCATACACAAAGTCAGCTCCGGCGAAAGCTTTCTCACGGTCATACTCTACCGTAACGCCAGCTGTAAATTCAGGAGCAAGTTCATAACCCTCAGGATGTGTAATGACAAATTCATAGTCAGTGGCCTTCATCCATTCAGTGAAGCTGTTGGCCACAGCCTGAGGAAGCGGACGGGGATGCGGAGCCCAGGTGAGCACCACCTTGGGCCGTTCCTTGGTCTTATACTCCTCGATGGTTATCAGGTCAGCGAAACTCTGAAGCGGATGGCGTGTGGCTGACTCAAGGCTTACTACCGGGCGTCCGCTGTAGCGGATAAACTGGTTTAGTATCACCTCACTGTAATCGGCATCCCGGTCAGTGAGCGAGGCAAACGAACGGACTCCTATCACATCGCAGTAGCATCCCATTACGGGGATAGCCTCAAGCAGATGCTCCGGCTTGTCACCGTCCATTATCACCCCACGCTCTGTTTCGAGTTTCCAGGCACCCTGGTTCACATCAAGCACCATTGTGTTCATGCCGAGATTCATGGCTGCCTTCTGAGTGCTCAGACGTGTGCGCAGGCTGGAATTGAAAAATATCATAAGCATGGTACGGTCAGTGCCGAGATGCTTGAATGCAAAACGGTTGCGCTTCACCTCAAGGGCATCCTCCACAGCCTTGCGCCAATTACCTATGGAATTTATATCTGTGAAATTCTTCATTCGAAATTGGAAATGATAGTTGTAAATGTATTAATAAACTTATCGGCATCGCGCTTGGTAACGCACAGAGCCGGCAGCAATCTTACGGTATGCTGGCCCGCTCCACCGGTAAATATCTTACCCTCGAAGAGCAATCTTTTCCGCAGTTCAGGAGCAGAGCCTTCAATCTCCACACCTATCATCAGTCCGCGGCCGCGCACCTCCTTTACCTGAGGAATATCGCGGAGCCGTTCAATGATATACTCACCTATTTCGCAGGCATTCTCCACAAGTTTCTCCTCCTGAATGGTATCAATCACGGCCAAAGCTGCCGCACAAGCCAGGTGATTTCCGCCAAACGTGGTGCCGAGCATACCCTTACGGGCATTGATAGCGGGAGATATCAGCACAGCGCCCATCGGGAAGCCGTTGGCGATACCCTTGGCACATGTTATGATGTCGGGACGAACACCCTCAACCCACTGATGGGCGAAGAAGCGGCCTGTACGTCCGAATCCGCTCTGTATTTCATCGAGTACAAGCAGAGTCCCGTTCTTATGCGCTGCCTCGGCTATTGCTTTCAGGAAATCAGCCGATGGTTCATGTATTCCGGACACGCCCTGAATCCCCTCGACTATCACAGCGGCATACTGCCCTGATGACAGCATGGCACGTGCCGTTTCAATATTGTTCATTCCTACAAAGTCGACCTTACCCGACATATTGTAGGGTGCTATTATCGAGGGATTGTCAGTGGCCGAAACCGCTCCGGCGGTGCGCCCGTGGAAAGCGCCACGCAGGGCGAGCACACGGTCACGTCCGGTCTGGAACGATGCCAATTTCAGTGCATTTTCATTAGCCTCGGCACCACTGTTGCACAGAAACAGTGAATAGTCATCGTAGCCCGATGCAGCACCAAGCTTAGCGGCATACTGCTCCTGCAGGGAATTGCGCACGGAGTTGGAATAGAATCCGAGACGTGACACCTGATGACTTACCGCCCATAGATAGCGGGCATGGCTATGACCTATGGATATCACAGCATGACCTCCATAAAAATCAAGATATTCCGTACCGTCGGCTGTGTACACATAGCATCCGCGCCCTTTCACAGGCTCTATGTCAAAAAGGGAATAAACGTTGAAAAGTTCCATTTCGCGTTAAAGAGTTGAATAGAGGGTTAAATAGTTGATTTATTAAAAAGCAGTGGACTTTAACATCAGACCTGTGCGCTCGTCAAGCCCGAACATCAGATTCATATTCTGCACAGCCTGTCCTGAAGCACCTTTGAGAAGATTGTCAATAGCTGAAAGTATCATCAGCTTGCGGCCATGCTTCTCAATCCATATCAATCCTTTGTTAGTGCCGGTAACCTGCTTGAGATCCAGACTTTTGTCAGACATGTATGTAAACGGAGCATCCTTATAGAACTCCTTGTAAAGCTGCACCGCTTCCTCTTCGGAAAGGTCACAGTCAGTATGACTCACAGTGAATATGCCACGCGGGAAGTCGCCTCGCATAGGCACAAAATTGATTTCGCCCACAGAGCCGTCGGCCGCTTGACATAGCGAGCGGTTCACCTCAAGCATATGCTGGTGAGTAAACGCCTTATAGACTGACAGATTATTGGCGCGCCAACTGAAATGTGTGGAATATGTAGGCTTGACACCGGCTCCTGTCGAACCGGTTATGCCCGTTATGTTTACTTCATTCTTCAGAAGTCCGGCGGAAGCAAGCGGCAGAAGAGCTAACTGTATGGCCGTGGCATAACATCCGGGATTGGCCACACTGTCAGCCTCACGGATGCGTTCACGGTTAAGCTCAGGCAGGCCGTAGACATACCCGCAGCTTTCATCGCGAAAATCCTGAGCCAGGTCAATGACTTTCAGACCTGCCGGCCGTTCGTTGGCCGTCCAGAATTCATGACTTTTGCCATGTCCTGAACATAGAAACAGACAGTCGATATCATCAAGATATATCTTATCGGTAAAGCACATGTCGGTTTCGCCCATGATACCTTCGTGTACATATGTCAGTTTCTCACCGGCATTGCTTTGCGAATTGACAAACACCAGTTCTGCCGCCGGATGATTGAGCAGGATCCGTATAAGCTCTCCGGCCGTGTAACCGGCCCCACCTATTATTCCTATTCTGATCTTCTTGTTCATTTCTTGTTGGAATAGTAAATCTTCATCGGGGTTGCCATCATACGGGTGAAGCCTTTGACATCTTCGGCAGTCCATGCCTTGCCTACCTCACCATATTCGCCGAAGTCAGACTTCATCAGATCATAGGGAGAATCGACGCCTACCAATGTATAGCTGTAGGGACGCAGCTCTATCTCCACAGTTCCGGACACATGCTTCTGGCTGCTGTCAAGCATAGCCTCCATATCGCGCATCACCGGATCCAGATACTGTGCCTCGTGAAGGAACATGCCGTACCAGTTGCCGATCTGCTCTTTCCAATACTGCTGCCACTTGGTAAGGGTATGCTTTTCGAGCATCTTGTGAGCGGCAATCATAAGTATAGCCGATGCGGCCTCAAAACCGACACGCCCCTTTATACCGATGATGGTATCGCCTATGTGCATGTCGCGGCCTATTCCATAGGGAGCGGCAAGCTCCTCTACCTTGCGGATGGCATCAACCGGATTGGGGAATTCCACTCCGTTGACAGCCGTAGGCTCACCCTTGGCAAATGTGATGGTGATACGGCTCGGTTCTGTCTGTGTTATCTGCGAAGGATATGCCGACTCCGGAAGCGTAAGTTTTGAATCAAGTGTCTCTTTACCGCCGACACTTGTTCCCCACAGGCCTTTGTTGATGGAATACTCCATCTTCTTATAGTCAGCCTTGACCCCATGCTTGCGCAGATAGTCTATTTCATATTCACGTGTCAGGGTCATGTCACGTGTAGGAGTTATAATCTCTATCTCAGGCGCCAGAATCTGGAATGTAAGGTCAAAACGGACCTGGTCATTGCCGGCACCGGTAGAGCCGTGAGCCACAGCGTCGGCACCGATTGACTTGGCATATTCTATAATGGCCATAGCCTGGAAAGTACGCTCGCTTGACACACTTATAGGATATGTACCTCCACGAAGAACATTTCCGGCTATCATATATCGGATGCTATCACGATAATATCGGTCAGTGACATCAAGAGTGACATGGCTGGCGGCGCCAAGCTCAATCGCACGCTTTTCTATAGCCTTAAGTTCCTCATCGGAAAAGCCACCGGTGTTGGCAATGGCGGTATGCACCTCGTAGCCTTTGTCGCGTGACAGGTACATGGCGCAAAATGATGTGTCAAGGCCTCCACTGAAGGCAAGCACTACTTTCTTTTTCTTATCTTCCATATCTATATCTTAGTTAGAAGGTGTTTCTATACTTAAAAGGTTCTTTCAATCATTTAACTCTAAACAGTCGCTTTACCACATTAAGGAAAAGCATTTTATAGGGAGCCATGCGCCCGGGCTTGGGCGTCGAGGCTGATGTTGCAGGGTCATACAGCATACCTGTGCATAGACACATGCGCCGCTTGTTACGCAGCAATATGTCATAGTTGACACACCCTTCACATCCATGCCAGAACTCCTCGTCGTCAGTCAGCTCTGAAAAAGTGACCGGGCGGTAGCCCATACGCGAATTGAGCTTCATGACAGGCAGTGATGTGGTGATACTGAACAGCTTGGCATAAGGGAAGCGGTCACGCGCCAATGCGAATGTAGCCTCCTTTATCCGTGCCGCCAGTCCGAGATGACGATACTCGGGGTCGACAATCAATCCGGAGGTGGCCACATAGTCGCCATGCCCCCAGCACTCTATATAGCTGAAGCCTATCAGCTTATCACCATCCATGGCCACAACAGCCTTTCCGCTCCGGATTTTCGCTGCGATATATTCCGGCTTACGGCGGGCTATTCCCGTGCCTCTCTGGAGCGCCGATTCATATATCAGCTCACATATCCGCTCGGAGTGCGCTACATGCTCCTCCCGGGCCGGCTCAACCTTAATTTGTGACATGTTCATAACGTTATTGCTTTTTCTATTTTTTTCCACGCTTTATTCATTTGCAAAGGTAGTAATTTTTCTTGTATATTTTTTCAATAGATGAAAAATCTTAATTAGTTTTCCCACTTTTACATGTTTTTTTTGATAATTCAGGGCGGAGAAATGCTAAATTTCAAATCGCCGACACCTATATAGGCGATAATTGCTTATCTTTGCAGAGTAAACTATAACTCAAAAAAGTTATCATGGCATCAAAACCATCCATACCTAAAGGTACTCGTGACTTCGGGCCTGTAGAATCAGCGCGCCGTCAATATATATTTTCCACCATCAGCGATGTTTTCGCATTGTTCGGCTTCGCACGCATCGAAACTCCTGCAGTAGAGAATCTGAGCACACTGCTCGGCAAATATGGCGATGAAGGTGACCGCCTTATATTCAAAGTCCTGAACTCAGGCGATTATCTTTCCGGCATTGACAGCGAGGAACTGGTAGAAGCCAACTGCCGTAAGCTTGCCACACGTATATGTGAAAAGGGATTGCGGTATGACCTCACCGTTCCTTTCGCACGCTTTGTTGTACAGCACCGTCAGGAGCTTCAGATGCCTTTCAAGCGATTCCAGATTCAGCCGGTATGGCGTGCCGACCGCCCTCAGAAAGGACGTTATCGCGAATTTTACCAGTGTGATGCCGACGTAGTAGGCTCTGCCTCGCTGCTGAGCGAGGTTGAACTTCTGCAGATGATTGACGAGGTGTTCAGCCGTCTTGGTATCCGGATAGTGATCCATCTTAACAACCGTAAGGTTCTTGCCGGAATAGCACGTCTGATAAATGCACCCGAGCATCTGACTGACATCACCGTGGCTATCGACAAGATTGACAAGATCGGTATTGACAATGTGGCAGAAGAGCTGCTTCAGCGTGGCCTCACTCCTGAGCAGGTTGATCTGCTCCGTCCTATTCTTGCACTTGACGGAAGCATCGACGAGCGCCTTGACAGCCTCGGAGCATTGCTGGCCTCGACCGAAGAGGGTGCCGAAGGTGTATCCGAACTCCGTTTTGTGGCCGATTCGGTAAGAGCTATCGGACTTCGTGCCGAACTGCGCATTGATCCCTCACTGGCCCGCGGACTTGACTACTATACCGGCACCATCATCGAGGTAAAGGCGGCCGATGTAGCCATAGGCAGCATAAGCGGAGGCGGACGTTACGACAATCTTACCGGGGTGTTCGGAATGCCCGGTATACCCGGAGTAGGCATATCATTCGGAGCTGACCGTATCTACGATGTCCTTGCCGCGCTTGACAAATTCCCCTCCGATTCAACCACCTCGGTACAGGTGATGTTTGCCAACTTCGGTCCGGCAGAAGCACTTGAATCGATGAAAATCATGAAGCGCATGCGTGCCGAAGGTATTGCCGCCGAGATATATCCCGATGCTGCAAAAATGAAAAAGCAGATGGGTCGAGCCGATGCCATGTCGATTCCTTTCGTAGCTATGATCGGTGCCGATGAGATGGCACAGGGAACCATAGCCCTTAAGAACATGACCACAGGCAAGCAGCTTCGTGTAAGCATAGATGAAGCCATAGCTCTTATCAAGAAGCCGGTACAATGAGCATAAGAGTAGCTATACAGGGGGCCGAGGGATGCTATCATGATGCCGCGGCCAGGGAATATTTTGCTCAGAATTCCCCAGGCGAAGAGATAGTTACCGTCCCGTTTGATTCATTCGGCCATCTATTTGACGCGGCCAATCATGACGCTTCGCTGCTGGCTACAGTGGCTATTGAGAACACCATTGCCGGCCCGCTACTGCAGAATCACGAACTGTTGAGAGAGAGTCCGCTTACAATCGTAGGCGAACATAAGATGCGTATTTCGCATGTGCTTGCCGCACTCCCGGGACAGAAAATCGAGGACATCAAGGAGGTGCATTCACATCCGATGGCCCTGATGCAGTGTGAGCAATTCCTGCACATGCACCCGCATATCCGCATGGTAGAGAACTTCGACACCGCCGGCAGCGCACGTGAGATTGCCGAAGCCGGCACTATGGGGCATGCAGCCGTGTGCGGTGAATATGCCGCTACTCTGTACGGACTTGACATTCTGGCTCGCGGAATAGAAACCAACAAACGGAATTTCACCCGCTTCCTTATCCTGGCTGACCCGCTGCTTGCCGGCGAGCTCAAGTCGCGTCCCGACATGCTTGACAAAGCATCGATTGTCTTCTCACTCCCGCATACACAGGGCGCACTCTCCAAAATCCTTACCATACTGGCATTCTACGACATCAATCTCTCAAAAATCCAGTCGACACCTATCATAGGATGTGAATGGGAATACCGCTTCTATGTTGATGTGACTTTTGACAGCTATGCCCGTTACTGCCGCGCCATTGATGCGGTTCGCCCCCTTATGTCGGACTTCCGCACTCTTGGCGAGTACAATTCCACTGACAATGAACTGTAATCCACATATAGCACCGGCCGACAGACTTGGCCGTGTAAGCGAATATTACTTTTCGCGCAAACTTGCCGAAATAGCCCGGCTCAATGCCGAAGGGCGCAACATCATTTCAATGGCCATCGGTGGTCCTGATCTCCCACCGGCCACAGATGTGATAGATACGCTTTGCGAACAGGCCCGGCGCCCTGACACACACAGTTATCAGAACACCCGCAGCATACCTCAGCTACGCGAGGCTTTTGCCCGCTGGTACTCACGCCACTATGATGTGAGCCTTGATCCCGACTCGGAGATACTGCCACTGATAGGGTCAAAAGAGGGACTGATGCACATAATGTTGGCTTTCCTCAACGAAGGCGACGGAATATTGGTACCTGACCCAGGTTATCCCACATATACCTCCGCGGCCAATATTGTAGGCGCTACGATACACCCATATCAACTTAGTGCTGAAAATGGATGGTATCCCGACTTCGAAGCCCTCGAACGCATGCCTCTTGACCGCATCAAGATAATGATAGTCAACTATCCGCACATGCCCACCGGAGCCCCGGCCACACGTCAGTTGTTTGAACGCGTGGTGGCATTCGGGCAGAAGCACGGCATACTGATAGTCAATGACAATCCGTACAGTTTCATTCTCAACGACAATCCATTGAGCATCCTGTCAGTACCCGGAGCCAAGGAGGTAGCGATTGAACTGAACTCTCTGAGCAAGAGCCACAACATGGCCGGATGGCGTGTGGCGATGCTTGCCTCCAACAGCCAATTTGTCAGTTGGGTACTGCGCGTGAAGTCAAATGTCGACTCAGGCCAGTTCAAACCGGTGATGCTTGCGGCCACCAAAGCGCTGGATGCGCCCGACACCTGGTACAGCGAACTTAATGCCGTATACTCATCGCGCCGGCAGATAGCTGAACAGATCATGTCGGCTCTCGGATGCTCGTTTGATCCTTCGCAGAGAGGACTGTTCCTCTGGGGACGTGTGCCTGACAGCGAAGAGAGCGGTGAGGCATTGGCCGACCGTGTGCTCGAACAGGCCCGCGTGTTCATCACACCCGGATTCATATTCGGAAAGGGTGGCGAACGGTATATCCGCATATCACTATGCGCCACCGAACAGACCATGCTCAAAGCCCTTGAACGAATCAATAACATGTCCAAACCAAACGCTTGACTAAGATATGAAAGACTTACAACCTATAACTTTCCCGGGGATTGACCCCAAGAAACCGCTTATCATAGCCGGGCCATGCAGTGCAGAGACTGAGGAACAGACTCTCGACACCGCCCGTCAGCTCGCCGACCTCGGAATAAAGATATTCCGTGCAGGTATCTGGAAACCACGTACCAAGCCCGGAGGCTTTGAAGGCGTAGGCTCCCAGGGGCTCAAATGGCTGAAAAAAGTAAAAGAGGAAACCGGCATGTACGTTGCCACAGAGGTGGCCACCCACCAGCATGTGACCGAAGCCTTGGCCGAAGGTATAGATATGATATGGATAGGTGCGCGCACATCGGCCAATCCGTTTGCCATGCAGGAGATAGCTGATACACTGAAGGAACTCAACGCCGATATTCCCGTACTGGTGAAAAACCCGGTCAACCCCGACCTCGAGCTATGGATAGGCGCCATGCAGCGCATATACAATGCAGGCATACGCCAGCTTGGAGCCATACACCGCGGATTCAGCACTTACGGCAAACACATATACCGCAATATGCCTCAGTGGCATATCCCTATCGAGCTGCGCCTGCGCTTTCCGGAAATGCCTATCATCTGCGACCCCTCGCACATCGGTGGCCGCCGGGAACTGATAGCCCCCCTCTCGCAGGAAGCTTTCGACATGGGCTTCGATGGACTTATCATAGAAAGCCATTGCAACCCTGACTGCGCCTGGAGCGACGCCGCCCAACAGCTAACACCGGAAATACTCAATTTCATCCTGCACACACTTGTAATACGCGATTCCAAGCAGTCAACCGAGAATTTAACACTTCTACGTCAGCAGATTGACCGTATTGACCGCGAGCTTCTTGAAGTTCTGGCGAAACGAATGCAGGTGTCACGCGACATTGGCCGCTACAAAAAGGAGCACCGCATGTCAGTGGTACAGGCCGGACGTTACAACGACGTGATACGCACACGCCTCAACCATGGTGTTGAGATGGGTATGGGTGCCGAGTTCCTGAAAACGGTACTTCTGGCCATACATGATGAATCAGTACGTCAGCAGATTGAAATAATCAACGACCGCACGATATGAAAATACTTATACTTGGAGCAGGAAAGATGGGTTCGTTCTTCACGGACCTGCTCTCCTTCGACCATGAAGTAGCTGTATACGACCCAGACCCACGCAAACTACGGTTTGTATTCAACGCCGAGCGCTTCGCTTCGCTTGATGAAATCGATGCATTCTGTCCCGATATGGTGATAAACGCCGCCACGGTCAAGTATACCATCTCGGCGTTCAAGCAGGTGCTTCCGCACATTCCGGAGCGGTGTATACTCTCGGATATCGCTTCGGTCAAGACCGGACTGCCCGAATTCTACGCATCACAACCGCATCCTTTCGTATCGACGCACCCGATGTTCGGACCCACATTCGCCTCACTGAGCAATCTGGCCAATGAGAATGCCATTATCATAACCGAGGGCGATCACTTGGGGCGCGTATTCTTCCGCGACCTCTACCGCCACCTCGGGCTACACATCGAGGAGTATTCGTTCAGCGAGCATGACCTGACTATAGCCTACTCGCTATCCATACCGTTTGCATCCACTCTGGTGTTTGCTTCGGTAATGAAGCATCAGGATGCTCCCGGCACCACTTTCAAGCGCCACATGGCCATTGCACGCGGACTTATGAGTGAGGATGACTATCTGCTGAGTGAAATCCTGTTCAACCCCAATACGTCCGGGCAGCTCGAACAGATCCAACAGCGTCTTGACGAACTGCGCCTGATAGTGCAGCGTCATGACAGCGATGCCATGAAAGAATATCTTGAGCGGGTGCGCCGCAATCTTGACTAATCTTCGGGCATAGGACCGAAACGGTTCGGGCCGTACTGACTGCCGATAATAGTCAGCACCAGGAACCATATTCCACCGATAACAGGCACGAGGTTGATGAATATCCATCCGCCTCCTTTGCCTGTGTCATGCAGACGGCGTACCGACACAGCTATGGACGGGATTATGATAAACAGCTGATACAAGCTCGCTATGGTACAGAGCCACCCCGGCATATAATCGACAATTGTGAACACATCCACCGAATTTGCCTCTATTATCTTAGGGACAGCCGGGTACAGTCCGATGCTGAACAACATGCCGATAATAACATTGAAAAGAACAAAATACCAATACTCCGAGCGCGATGCGCGTCCTGAGAAAACAGCATACTTTGAAAACACTGTCTTTACTGACTCAAAAAATCCCATAACATTAAGCTTTAAATTAAAATGATAATACCTGAAATTGCAACAACGATTATTAGGAAAAAGTTGTAACTTTGAGGATAAATATGGAAAATTACTTAGAGAAGCTTAATAAACAACAACGTGAGGCTGTTACGTATCTGGACGGGCCATCGCTGGTCATAGCGGGAGCCGGTTCGGGAAAGACTCGCGTGCTTACATACAAGATAGTCCATTTGCTGAACGCCGGGTATGAACCATGGCGCATCATGGCCCTGACCTTCACCAACAAGGCTGCGCGTGAGATGCGTGAGCGTATAGAGCCGCTCGTAGGACGCAGTGTATCAGGAAGCCTCTGGATGGGTACATTCCATTCTATATTCGCCCGTCTGCTGCGTCGCCACGCTGACCGCCTCGGATATAAGAACAATTATACCATCTATGATACGGCCGACAGCAAATCGCTGGTCAAAGCCATTATAAAAGATATGGATCTGGACGACAAAATCTACAAACCCAACGTTGTCCTCTCAGCCATTTCATCAGCTAAAAACGCACTTGTATCGCCCGAACGATACGTCGAGCTCCATGATGTGATGGAGGCTGACCGACAGTCACGCCGCCCACAGATGCATGCCATATACCGCACCTACCGCGACCGCTGCTTCGCTGCCAACGCCATGGACTTTGACGATCTTCTCTACTATATGAACATCCTCCTGCGCGACAACCCCGACATCAGGCATCACTATCAGGAGTATTTCCGGTTCATACTCGTTGACGAGTATCAGGACACTAACTTTGCCCAGCACGTGATAGTGTCGCAGCTATGTGCCGAAAGCCACAAACTATGCGTAGTTGGCGACGACGCTCAGAGCATCTATTCATTCCGCGGAGCCAATATCCGCAATATCCTGAATCTGCGCAAGGCTTATCCCGAACTGCGGATGTTCAAACTTGAGGAGAACTACCGCTCCACACAGACCATCATCAATGCAGCCAACACACTGATAGCCAAGAACACCGAGCAGATACCCAAGCAGGTATTCTCCAACAAGGATATCGGCGACAAAATAGAGGTAGTACAGAGCTACAGCGACTTTGAGGAGGGCTACCTCGTGGCCAACCGCATATCACAGCTCAAGATGCGCACGCATGACAGCTATCAGGATTTTGCCATTCTGTATCGCACCAACGCCCAGAGCCGTGTGCTGGAGGAATCGCTGCGCAAGCGCAACATACCATACCGTATTTACGGCGGACTGTCGTTCTATCAGCGCAAGGAGGTGAAAGACGCCATAGCCTATTTCCGCATGGTGGTGAACCCCGACGATGATGAAGCGCTCAAACGCATCATCAACTATCCCGCACGAGGCATTGGCGAAACCACACTCAATAAAATACTGCGCTGCGCCATGGACAATCAGGTAAGCGCATGGACAGTCATAAACAATCTTGATAGTTACAATCCCGGAATAAACAGTGGCACCGCGCGCAAGCTCGACGGATTCCGCCAGATAATTACGCGGGCCATTGAACTTGATGCGTCAGGCAGCAATGCCGAAGAGGTGGCAAACCTGATAATATCAGATACCCGCCTAATAGCAAACCTGGTGCATGACCGCACTCCGGAAAGCATATCCAAACAGGAAAACCTCACCGAGCTGCTCAGCGGTGTGAGGGAATTCGTGACCACCCGCACCGAAGAGGGCTCGGACCAGCTCCGGCTCGGCGACTTCCTCGGCGAAGTATCTCTGGCCACAGACCAGGATTCCGATGAATCAGGCATAGAGGAACGCGTGACCCTGATGACAGTCCACGCCGCAAAAGGGCTTGAATTCAACAATGTGTTTATCGTTGGCGTAGAGGAGGACCTCTTCCCGTCAGCCATGTCAGGAGGAACGCAGAGCGGCATCGAGGAGGAGAGGCGTCTGCTATACGTGGCACTGACACGTGCCCGCAACTTCTGCATGATGAGCCACGCCTCCACCCGCTATCGCAACGGTGCCACAGCCATGTGCTCCCCGTCACGATTCCTTCGCGATATTGACACCCGCTATCTGCGGTTCATCGGTGGCACTCCGGCTCCGGTTGAAAAAAAATCATTCGATTCCTACCGCGATTCCTACCATTCGCCGGCAGGACAACGAAGCACCTCCGCCTCCACACCGTCATATCGCCGTGAAACTCCTCCCGGCAATTACAAGCCGCTTGCCCGCACAGCCGCTCCACGCCCGCAATCAGCTACTGCTCCGTCAGGCGAGGGAATACACAGCGCCTCGTCGCTAACCGAAGGGATGCTGATAGAGCACAACCGCTTCGGGCGCGGACATATTGCGGAGATTGACACATCGCAACCTGACGCACGTATAAAAGTAGAGTTTGACAATACCGGATCAAGAGTATTGCTGCTCAAGTTCGCACGATTTAAAATCATTGAATGATGACACCTGACCAACTGCCCACCCCCTGCTATATAGTATATGAAGATCGCCTGCGCCGCAATCTTGAACTTATCGATGACGTGCGCCGACGCTCAGGCGCCGAAATAATAATGGCATTCAAAGCCAATGCCCTATGGCGTACCTTCCATATCATCCGCGAGTATGGATTCGGATTCACGGCCTCGTCCGTAAACGAACTGACCCTCGGATGTGAAGAGCTGCACTGCAAGGCGCATACATATTGCCCGGTATATACCGACAGCACTATCGATACTTTTCTGAACGGGTCGAGCCACATCACATTCAATTCGCTCGCTCAGGCTGAGAAATATGCTCTCCGCGCTAAAGCCGCCGGAGTGAGCACCGGGCTCAGAGTGAATCCCGAATGCTCCGTGATTGAAACCGACCTGTACAATCCGGCTCTTCCCGGCTCACGCTTCGGAGTGACAGCCGACATGCTTCCTGATCAGCTCCCCGACTATATCGACGGATTTCACTTCCACGCCTTGTGCGAGTCAGGCGCAGAAGATCTCAGGAGCGTACTTGAGGCATTTGAAAGCCAGTTTGGAAAATATCTTGACAGTTTGAAGTGGGTCAATATGGGTGGTGGCCACCTGATGACACGTGAAGGCTACAACATAGACCTGTTAGTGGAGCTGCTTACCGAATTCCGCCACCGCCATCCCAATCTGAAGGTTATTCTCGAACCGGGAAGCGCTTTCACATGGCGCACAGGCGATCTGCTAACGTCAGTGGTCGATGTAGTGGAAAACCACGGAATATCAACGGCCATAATCGATGCATCATTCGCCTGCCACATGCCCGACTGCCTTGAGATGCCCTACAAACCGGCAATAACAGAAAGCATCGGGCAGGAGCCTGACGAATCGCTGCCTACATACCGGCTCGGCGGCAACTCCTGTCTGAGCGGCGACTACGCCGGCCCATGGAGCTTCCGCACACCGCTGTCGGCCGGCACACGCCTGACACTTGAGGATATGAATCACTACACTACCGTGAAGACCACCATGTTCAACGGTATTCAGCATCCCGACATAGCCCTCTGCGCCACTGACGGCACATGCAGCTATCTGCGCCGCTTTGATTATATGGACTACAAGAACCGCATGGACTGATATCGATATGAAGAAATACTCCGTTATAGTACCGGTTTACAACCGCATTGACGAGGTTGAGGACCTTATGAAGAGCCTGTCGCAACAGACATTCAAGGACTTTGAGGTGATAGTTGTGGAGGACGGCTCCACCATGCCGTGCCGTGAACAGGTTGAGAAATACGCGGACCGCATACAGGCCCGTTATTTCTTCAAAAGCAACGAGGGGCGCTCCATAGCCCGCAATTACGGTATTGAGCGTGCCGAAGGTCAATATCTGATATTCTTCGACAGCGATTGCGTCATACCGGAGG
Organism: uncultured Muribaculaceae bacterium; assembly: GCA_910586895.1. GTDB lineage: Bacteria > Bacteroidota > Bacteroidia > Bacteroidales > Muribaculaceae > Paramuribaculum. Next base: position 100,509 of record CAJUIW010000004.1, read on the forward strand.
ATTACTTCGCCATTCTTGACCGCGAGCTCACACGCACACCCCTTGACTGCTTCGGAGGACCCGATGCGGCGCACTCGTCATTCACCACCACACAGAAAGCCATCAGCTTTGCCATGACCTCGTTCCTGACCACAGGAGGCATCCGCGGAGGCAAGGTGCAGATGGAGAAGTTTGTGCCCCGGTCATTCAATATGGGATACTCACGCGAGGTCTACGAGCGTGTGGGAGGCTTCCGTGAAATGTTTTCCGAAGATATTGACATGAGCACACGCATCCGCCAGGCAGGGTTCAACATCGGGCTGATACGCGATGCTTACGTGTTCCACAAACGTCGCGTGGATTTCCGCAAATTCTGGCGTCAGGTATATGTGTTCGGTATGTCACGCATCACACTCAAGCTACTCTATCCCGGCTCTATGAAACTGGTGCACACTCTACCGGCCCTTGCTGTCATTGCCGGACTGATATGCGTGGCCTTGGGTATATTCGTATCGCCGTGGTGGCTGCTTCCCATCGCTATCTACCTCGTGGCTCTGTTCATAGCCGCCTTGTGCAGCACACGTTCACTCAGCGTGGCGCTTCTTGCCGTTCCGGCCGGAATAATACAGATATGCGGTTACGGATGCGGATTCATAAAAGCGTACTTTACCAAGATAATCCTCGGACGCGGACGTAATATAGAAGAGGAAATTGCCATTCGTAAAGGGAAATAGCCATGAACGACACTCTCCCCTCACAGACAGACACCTACCGCGGACGCATGGCGGATATGGCCAATGATGACAAGCCGCGTGAAAAAGCACTTGCCAACGGCATACAGTCGCTCACCGATACCGAGTTGCTTGCCATCATAATAGGTGGCGGCATGCCCGGTAAATCCGTAATGGACCTCAGCAAAGAGATTCTGTCAGAATGCAATGATGATTTAGGCACACTGGCCCAAATGTCAATCATGGGAATGGTGAAACGCTTCAATGGTGTAGGCCCCGCTAAGGCCGTAAGCATTGCGGCAGCACTGCAGCTTGGCGCACGGCTTCGCAGCGAATCAAACGGTAAGATTGACAGCATCAGAAGCTCACGCGATGCATACGAGGCTCTGCGCGACAAGATAGAAGCGCTCCCTACAGAGGAATTCTGGCTTCTGGTACTCAACCGGGCCAACCATATACGCACCCGCATATTCATAAGTCGCGGAGGCTCGGCGGCAACATACGTTGAGCCTAAGGTGATAGTGAAACAGGCTCTGGACTATATGGCGGCAGGCATCATTGTAGCTCACAACCATCCATCGGGCAATCTGCGTCCGAGCGCCGAGGACGACCGCCTTACAAAGCGCATCAAAGATGCGGCAGCATTACTGGACATAAAGCTGCTTGACCATCTTATAATAGGTAGCGGAGGGTATTACTCCTATGCTGACGAAGGCAGGCTATAACCTACCTATTGTTCCAAATGCCATATCACACGATCTGACTGTTGGCGTCCCTTTACGGTCGACACCGCCTCTACAGTATTTTCACCGGGAAGAAGTTCCACATTGTCGAAGGTAAAAGTACCGTATCCGTCCGTTTTTTTGCGTCCTATTTTTACAATCTCAATAACACTGAAATAGAGACTGTGTCAAAAAAAGGCGTAGACTCTTTTTCGTTTCATACAATCTAAAATCATAACGAATCACCCAGATAGCGCCAAGTATGTTTACGCAATTTCCGGTATCTGCGATATTTTTTGCGGGAAGTCCACAGCTAACTCGTTTTTTTTTTATACCTTTACGAATAAAAATCTATAAAAGGAATATCTATGTTTCATAAATCATTTATTGTCCCATTTCTGATATTGGGCGCCCTTCTCTTCCCCTCCTTAAAGGCATCAGCTCTTGATTTCGACAACAGTATCATGGTTGGGACTGCCGATCTGGAAATACAGTTCAACGGTTCGCCGGCTGCCACGGTTCCGTCAGGCTTAGAGGTACGGCTTATAATGCCGTATATTTTCGATAATGCATTTGACAACGTAACTTACGACCTTAAAAACGATGGCAACAACTGCTTCCGGATGGCGGTGCCGCTTGAGACGAAACAGTCCATTGCCGGAATGATTGTCAGAAATCCGGAAAATGAAATGGCTATCTCACTCGGATATATCGAACTGGATCAGAATAAACCGCTGCGTATAACCGGCACTTTCATCACACCTGATTCCATTGACTACCGCACCAACAATCCTACCGGCTTCAATACAATACCGATGGGGCATTACAACAATACTACTCAGGCCGTTGAATCGATGTTCATCAATTTCTGCAACTTCATGTACAGCGATGGATTCAAAGACGCTCCGCTGCCTACAGCCGAAGATTACAAGCAGAACTCAGTGAAGCAGAAACTCCCCGAACTGTTCAACTACATGTCGGAATATACAAAGAAAGGTGTGCCTGTACCCGACTTTGCCAAGGCATGGATTGACAACTGCATGCGTTATAATTTTGCCGGACAATGGGTGCTTCCATACCAACGCCAGGCCAGAATATCTGGCTATACAGACAGTCTGCCGACCCCGCCGCTGGATTACTACAGCTCACTGAATGATATTGACTACTCCAACATACTGTTATCTCGCCCGGGGGTTATCGGGGTATATCCATTCCTGAAAAATATGATAAAATACCTGCCTGTAGGCATACAGCCCATAGGTGAGAGCAGTGTCAGCGAATGGCAGAAAGATCTGAAACAACGGATCAGCCCTGTCATCACCAAGCCTACAGATCTGCTTCTCGACCTCCTTTCCGCGTCATCCTATATAATGCAGATTGAAGATGACAACAAGCCCCTGTCAGCAACACAGGTTGCAAACATCAAAGCCGGCTATCATGACTCAGATCTGGATAAGATTATACTGAAGAAAAATGACAATCTCATCAAGCAGCTGAAGCAAGCCCTGCATGTCTATGACTACAGCGATTCGACATCCTTCGACATTGACAGCTTCATTGCCACCAATTTCCCCGGCAAGCCTGTAGTAGTGGACTTCTGGAACACATGGTGCGGCCCCTGCATGAATGCACATAGCGAAGTAGCTCCAATTAAGGATATGCCGGTAGCTGACAACGTTGTATTCCTCTATATCTGTGATTCATCATCTGACATGGCCGATTTCTCAAAGCATGCGCCCAAAATCGGAGGCCATCATGTGCGACTGAGCGAACAGGCGGCAAAAGCTCTTTATGAAAAGATACAGCTGAATGCCTTCCCCACATATCTGTTCCTCAACGGAAAGCATGAGCTTATTCAACGTGAGGTATCATTCCCCGGACAAGCTGAATACATATCCATTCTGGAAAAAATAAAACAATAACTGATATTCCGTATGCAAAACAGAGCCGCGCGGCTGACGTTAAGGTCAATCGCGCGGCTCCGTTTATTATGTGTCTTATTCTATCAGTAGTCGTACTCCAAGGTATAGTCAAGAATATCAAGTACAGCCCCCTCGCCGCCGGTGAAGTAATCGCCGTACTTGCTGGCTGAGGCTGTAAGCAGAATCCAGCGTGGAACTCTTGATGTGGAATTATACTCCATATCTATCACAAACTCCACCACTCCATCGGTTGAATAGCCGTATTGAACCTGTCCGTAGGCTATCACTCCGGGGTCATCGCGCTCGAACAGCTGACGCTCTGCCGGCTTGGTGCGTATTTCCAACGGTTCGTCCCAGTCTGCCAGCGCACACCATACTATACATGTGTCAGGCTGACCTTTCATATAAGTGAAATCGGGGTTCGATGTGCTTGTACGCGATATGGGAGCCGTGGTGTACTGCAGATGCCCGCGTACACGTGTGGGACGCTGTGAGAACTCACGTCCGAATGAAAGCACTCCGTTAGTACCGTCAGTACGCACGTATGTTCCTGCAAACAGATTGCCTGCACCAAATTTACCAAGCAACCCTATGCCGATAAACTTGCTCTGAAGCTTGGCTCCCTGATAACCGGTAGGCGATGCCGAATTCTCAATAGGCACAGTGTTGCTCTGACCAAGAGTTGCCGCACCCTTGTTGCCGGTGCCCCAGTATGGCTCCCCACCATTAGTCCATGGGCACCATACCTTGTTGTCAAGCCACCAGTCGGTAAAATTACTGTTGGGAAGCTGCACTATGCTGCCTGTGGTGAACTGCCGCTCCACACTATGCTCATCGCCGCTTATGGCACGAGCCACATAGTCAGTCATGGGAAGCAGATTGACCAAGCGTGCTGTAAACGAACCTCCGTCAGTGGTAATCCACTGCTGAGGTACAGCTATCCAGTCATCGGACGTAGCCAGACGGTACTCAAATCCGTTAGGTTTACCCTCTTCGCCCTGTCCGTGCAGCCATGCCACACAGGTCCATGCATCAACTGAGGTCAGATCAACGCTGACATCTGTCTGGGTTATCTCTATGGTCCATGTCACGGTACGACCGAATTCGCGGATCTCAATCTCCACCGGATTGGTAAAATCAACCGTCTGACCCACAATGTCAGGAGTCATGACGGCTTCAGGTCCTGCAAGCTTAAGCGTACGCACAGTAATACGGTCAAGAGGCTGCTGAGTCGGCACCTGCGCCGTCACCCGATGATTATTGACATCGATAACCGATGAACCGATCTGACTGGCCACCGTAAAGTATCGCTCGATATTCTGCTCGGCTGTCACGGTCCATGTATAGTCCTGATAAATTGACAGCATAAAATGCTTGGGTTCGGTCAGGTCAAGCGGCTTCTCCAATTCCAGTGAATCAGGGAATGCTGCGCCGGGGGTTATGGCCCAGCGTGTCACCTCCACAGCGCTTATGTCGGTCGACTCGTCAAGATAAACAGTGACACTGCGTGATGCTGAGTCAATAGCTGCAGCCCTCAGTTGTCCCTCGACCTCAAACGCCGTGAAGTTGGGCTGAATCCTCGGATACGGCAGGTCATTCTTGATACATGATGTCACGCCAAAAAGCATGACGGCTACAAGCAATGCACCGATACGGCGCATACGTATATTATTACGCATACGTATATTATTAAATGTGTACACCTAATCCAAAACTTATATTAAACAAATTGAACTTGAAGTTGGCTCCACTGCTCACGCGCGAGCCTTCATCAACATTATTGGTTGTCTGGTCCTCCTTTGTGAAATGCAGGCCGAACACACCGAACGACACATTGAAGCTAAGATAGTCCATGACGAACACACACAGGCCGGGGCTGAAATTAAGAGCCGCCTGAGTGAGATTGGTACGTGTGTCGCTCAGTTCTCCCCCATAGTAACGCTTGAAGCGCGAGGAACCACTGCCGAAAGTGAGCGCCACTTCATTGAACAGCGCGAAACGCTTGGCCCGACCCAGTCCTACGTAATTGCGGTAGAACATACCTACGGAATACTTCTGGGAGTAGTAGCTCACATCACGTATAGAGAAACTCAGGTCATCGCCCATATCGAGCGACAGGCTACCGAGGTCAGCCTCACCGCGGGTATAGTCAAACTTCAGACCTATGCACTGATTGTTGCGGAAAAAGTAGCCCATCACCGGACGGATGGCATACTGCTTGCCTTTGAAGTCAAAGTCGCGGAGCACTGACAGAATCTGCACATCATCAGCGTTAAACTCGCCGTAGGATGCCGATATGCCGAACATCCACTGACCTTTAGGAATAAACAGATAGTTATAAAGCCCGCGGTCATAACGCCCGAAGTTATATTCAGGGATTATGATGCTTACAGTGTCATTGCCCACTATCACCTTCTCATCGATGTCATCAGCCGAGGAAGTCAATGAAAGCACACGTGCCGAATCGACAGATTCCGATGCATAGACCGCACTGCCTACAGCTGCGGCCAACAGAAATAATATTATTCTTCTCATCATTGTTATCAAAGATAGAATGCCACCCCGAATGACACGGAGAACAGGTTGATTTTAAAATTTGCATGCCTTGAATTGCGCTTGCTGACATATACCTGGTCAGTAGTAGCCTTTGTATGCGTATATCCGAATCCGAGCACACCAATGTTCACTTCAAGTGCGGAATAATTGTTCAGAAACATTATCAATCCGGGAGTCAAGCCAACGTTCAAGGAGAAATTACGCTCGTAGGTGCCGGTGAGGTCATCGCCCGTACCGTCAGAAATCTTCGACTGTCCGCCGCCTAAATCAAGCTGCACTTCATTGAACATGCCGAAACGCTTGTTATCGCCAAATGATATATAGTTTCGGAACACACCTGTAGCGGAGAAACTGTTGCTCACCTGATACAGATTGTCAGTATCATAGCTTGTTTCACTGTCAATCTTCACGGACCCCTCCTCAAGCTTGGTGCGCATACGCTGATATCCGAATTTACCACCGGCAGCCAGATTGTTCTTAAAGGCGAAGAGCAGCATCGGACTTACTTTGAACGAATAAGTGTCGCCGGAAAGATTCTCCACAATCAGGAACTGATAATTGTCCTGATTGCTGTGTGAATAATTGACACTGACTCCTGTTATCCACTGGCCCTTTGGCACAAAGGTTATCTGCTCAAGCCCTCTCTTGAAATGCTCCTGCGCATTCACCGAGAGGCCCGAACAGCAAATGGCGAGTGCCATTATCAGGATACGAACGGCTGATTTGTTGAATTTTTGCATCGTTATAGTCGTTACTTATTGTTTATCAATATGAAAGTGAAAGTTCGTCCACCCACAGGGCGCTCCCGAGTGATGTGGCGCTCTTTAGATCAGGTACGGTCACCACCATGGAATCCTCATAACGGATATCCCCTACCCGCGAGGTGCTTGCCATAGTTATCTTGAGTTTGGTAGCTTTTACGTCAGGACGCATATACTCCACCGGCACACTGAAAGCGGTATAGCCGGTGACGGGTATCAGCTCCATCTCTCCGCGTCCTATGGTAATCTCCTGCCCGTTTTCCACCCCTACTACCTCAACCAGTGCATAGCCGCGGTCATACGGCATGAGAGTACATGGTATATATCGGTAGAAGCCGTTGAGCGCTGACGGACGTGAGCTGAATGAAATACCCTCGCGATATGTTTCAACTCCGGTAGAAGAATCGAAAGAATAGTCGCCAAGGAACAGCTTCCCGGCAGCCTTGTGGGCTATTTCCGGCATCACCTTACTGTAGGTAGTGTATGGCTGCGATTCCTGAAGGTAGGGCTTTATCTCCGGGCCGTCAACATCCCAGGCCGTGCTCTGGATCTTCACCGCATAACCTGAATATGAATCGGCATCCGTATAGACTGACGGCTGCATATACCAGGTGTTATGATTTTTGGCCGACATACAGAATGTCTTGTCATTAGTTGTAGCCCACCCCTTAGGTGTCGACAACCGGTAGCTCACACGGTTCTGTCCGTTATATATAGGCACAACGCTCTGCGAATAGCGTCCGCCGCTATTGAGATTGCCGTACTTAATGGTTTCCTTCACATCATCGAATGTACCGTTTTCAAGATTCAGACACTTCTCTGTAGCCGCAATAACCGGAGCACAGAAATCGCCGGAAGCCGGAAATTCAAAAATCGAGCCTTTGAATTCATACCGTGTATCGGGCTGAAGTCCTGTCACTACAATGGTTCCGGCATCTTCATCACGGTCTATCACCGGCACACGCTCGCCATTGGCATAGACATGCAGGCGTGAGGTGACAAGACGGCGTGTGGCATCGTCCGGAACAACGATAGTAACGTTTGCTTTCAGAGCAAAGGCATTGACCATGATGGAATAGTCCGGGGACAGCGGACGCTTTATAACGCGTGCTATCTCCGAGCCGCAGTAGTCCAACCGTAGCGTAAACGGATCCGTTGATGCCGGCAGCGCATATACCACGGAATATTCTCCCTGATTTCCGGCAGGAGCTATTGAGAGTATCTGAGCCTGATGCCATCCGTCCTCAGGCACCGACGAAGTATATACACTGATATTACCGTCCGGAGCTACTGACGAAGATATAAGCAGCACACCACTGTCCTCACCTACTATGACATCGGCCGCTTCGATAAGCGCCACATCGGCCGGAGCGACATCAAGTGACAGTGTCACCGCATCGGAAATCTTATGATTAGTACCGGTAGCAACAAGTGTGAATTGCGAATTCTGGACGTCGCTACCTGTAAGGCGCAGATTCTTTGCCACCCCGGAAAAATCGATCTCTACGTCGCCGCTATCTTTCTGATTAATCAGAAGACCATACTGTTCCAACAGTATCTTATCCTCCAAGTCCAGATGCAATACGTCAACCTCCTCCGGCCAACCCTGCTGCAAGAGATAGTCTGATGATGTGGTGAGCATGATCTTCGACATAGGTGCACCGGCAGCATTGACGGCGAGCTTATTGTCGCTACCTACGCCCTCGGTTATCCTTACCGGACTTCCAGATATGAAACCGTATGTAGTAAGCGTGGGGGCTTTCTGCGCTATGAATTCAGGGGTGAGAGCTATGGTTATATCGTCAGTTACAATACTTTCATCAAATGACATCACTATCACCGGCACATTATCCGCCTCACGCAAAGAAGCATCGACTGTCACATGATAGAGATGCGCCGATCTGGCATTGGCCACAGTGGCTGCTTCAAAAGCCACACTCTCACCTGAACCCACAGTAACCGACATATCAAATGTGAGATTACCTGCACGGAGATATACCGGGCGCACCTCCTCGGCCGGATATGATATATATCCGCCTCCGGAGCTATGGATTATAGCGCTATATTCAGAAAAGATATTTCTGAACATGTCCGTGTACTCTACAAGAAACATTGTGGAAGCCAACTTACACTCCAACTCGGGTGCAACCACCTCCGAGGGTACGACGTTGACTTTACTGCTTGCATAGAAATAGGGAGACTCGAACCCTTCTTTGTCCTTATTGCCGGAGAAAGCTTCCAACATATACACACCCGGCTCATACGGCATATTGACATCATAACTGCTGAATCTGTCCCATGTATGGCCATATTCTCCGGATTCGGATGATACCCGGAATGACACATCAGCTGGTTCAGGCACCGGACTTACAAGCACTTTACTTACCTGCCCCGTGTTCAGAGTCACCGATGCATCCACCGTAATCTGCGGCTGTACAAGACCTATACCCCCGCGTATTCTGGTGGCCTCCTCGCTACATCCGCACAATGACGGCATCAGAACCATACCTGAAAACACACTGACGGCTGATATTTTTGCAAGATTTCTGATATCCATATATTCCTTATGCCCTAAGGTCACAATAGTTGGAACAAAATTTGTGTAAAGTTAAAGCAAATTTGTTTAACAAAAGCCCCGAAATAGCTTAAAATTAGTTAAGGACATGGCGCTTCATCTTTCTTAATTGTAACTTCGCGCCCATTATGACAAAGATACTGAAAACATCCATTGCAGCAGTACTGATACTCAGCACTGCATCGGCCGGAGCATTCAATTTGAAAGACTTACTGAAAGCCGCCGGCGGAACCGACACCACTTCCACCTCAAAATCATCGACAATAGGCAGCCTGCTCGGCAACCTTCTGTCATCCGACAAGATCACCATCAGCTCCATGACAGGCACATGGAATTACAGCTCACCGGCTGTAACATTCCGCAGCGACAATCTGCTCATGAAGGCCGGCGGTGCCGCAGCCTCAACCACGATAGTGAACAAGATTGAGCCATACTACCGCACATTAGGCCTCAATACAATAACAATGACTATCAACGAGGACGGTTCGTTCAACATGAACGTAAGAAAGATAAAGCTCAACGGCACAATATCTGAAGCGCCCGAGAAAACTGACGGACCGAACTTCGTGATGACATTCACCGCACTCGGCAGCCGACAGATAGGACAGATTGACACATGGGTGACAAAAAATGTCAATGGTGAACTGACAGTGACCTTCGATATATCCAAGTTAGTGGAACTGCTTGAAAAAGTCAGCGCCATCACCGGCAATCAGACAGCTCAGGGCATCACCTCGCTTCTATCAAAATACGACGGCGTTTGTGCCGGATTCAACCTTAAAAAATAGACAGACACGCATACAAAATCACAGCGCCCGCATCGGTACATCTGACCGGTGCGGGCGCTGCCTTATATCAGTAAGTTCAGGCTATTACTTGAATGTATAGTCGGCCTGCATTGATTCCGAAGGCTCGGAAGTAGCAGGTATATCATCAGCCGAAGCCACCACATTGACAGTGATACCGGCCGCTGCTGAAGCCAACTCCGATCCCTCCTGGGCGATATTCATAAGCAATGTCAAGGAGTGGTCGCCTACTTCCGCTTCCGCTGTGGGGACAGTCACACGATAAGGGGGCACGGGGTTGAGGTTAACCAGAGTGCCGTTGGGCAGACGGAATGAATAGGGTACTCCATCCCACCAGTAAGATACGCCACCTACTATCGCGGCATTCTTACCCTCGCGGTTTGACTTGACATATATGGAGTCGACAACCAATGTATCGCCTTTCACCACATACACCTGACGGTCAACAACCTTGGCATTCTTGTAATCAACATGAATCGAAACATCGGGCAGATTACTGTCATCATCCGAACATGCGGCCGCAATGACCATGAGCGGCAACGCTAAAAGCAAATAAACAAGCTTTTTCATAATAGTAATTAAGAGTGTAAATATTAGTTGTTAAAAATAAGTTCATCATCTTTCACATCAATCACGATAGGCACATCTTTGTCAACCTTCTGCGCCAGAATATCCTTCGACAGACGGTTAAGCACCAGACGATGGATCACGCGCTTCACAGGACGTGCGCCGAATTCCGGATCGTAACCCTCCTCGGCAAGATAATGCAACGCCGCGGGTGTCACCTTCAGTGTCACGCCATTACGCTCGAGCATCTTCTGCACGCTCTTGATCTGCAGGCCTACAATCTCTTCGATTTCCACCTGATTGAGCGGGGTGAACATAATGGTTTCATCAATTCGGTTGAGGAACTCGGGACGTATAGTCTGTTTGAGCATCTCTATAACCTGCTCCTTGGTCTTCTCGATTGTCTCGTCACGGTTTTCGTCGGTCATGGCAGCGAAATTGTCACGGATTACATTCGAGCCCATATTGGAGGTCATGATGATTATGGTATTCTTGAAGTTGACCAGACGGCCCTTATTGTCAGTCAGACGTCCGTCATCAAGAACCTGAAGCAGAATGTTGAACACATCCGGATGCGCTTTCTCTATCTCATCGAAGAGAACCACGCTATACGGCTTGCGGCGCACAGCCTCGGTAAGCTGACCACCTTCATCGTATCCGACATATCCGGGAGGCGCTCCTACGAGGCGCGACACAGTGTGCTTCTCCTGATATTCGCTCATATCGATACGGGTCATCATATTTTCATCGTCGAACAGATACTCAGCCAACGCCTTGGCAAGCTCCGTCTTACCTACACCTGTGGTACCGAGGAATATGAACGAACCGATAGGACGGCGCGGGTCGTTCAGGCCGGCACGGCTACGGCGCACAGCATCGGCTATGGCTCGGATAGCCTCCTCCTGGCCTACCACACGGTTGTGCAGCTCTTCTTCAAGATGCAGGAGCTTCTCTTTTTCGCTCTGCACCATCTTGTTGACAGGGATTCCGGTCCAGCGCGAAACCACATCGGCTATATCTTCCGAATCGACCTCCTCCTTGATCAGGGCCTTCTCACCCTGCATCATCTTGAGCTGCTCCTGAATCTCGGCATTCTCACGCTCCTTTTCCTGAACGCGCGAGTAGCGGATTTCGGCCACCTTGGCATAGTCGCCCTCACGTTCAGCTCGCTCGGCATCGAAATTAAGCTGTTCGATATCAATCTTGTTCTGCTGTATGCGGTTAATCAGATCCTTCTCTGCACGCCACTTTGCAGTATATTCCTTTTCATCCTCACGCATCTGTGCGAGGTCCTTTTCAATCTCCTTGACCTTTTCAGTATCACCCTCGCGCTTGATGGCTTCACGTTCGATCTCTTTCTGCGCTATACGGCGTGTGATCTCGTCAAGAGCCTGCGGCACAGAGTCAATTTCCAAACGGAGTTTCGAGGCAGCCTCGTCCACAAGGTCAATAGCCTTGTCAGGTAGGAAACGGTCAGTGATGTAACGTTCCGAAAGGGTTACGGCAGCAATAATCGCCTCATCGCGGATGCGCACCTTATGGTGGTTTTCATAACGCTCTTTCAAGCCTCGGAGAATAGCTATGGCGCTCGTCTCGTCAGGTTCATTCACCATCACTTTCTGGAATCGGCGTTCAAGAGCCTTATCCTTCTCGAAATATTTCTGATATTCGTCAAGAGTTGTCGCACCGATGCTGCGGAGCTCGCCGCGGGCAAGCGCAGGCTTCAGGATATTGGCCGCATCCATAGCGCCCTCCCCCTTACCGGCTCCAACAAGAGTATGGATTTCATCAATGAAGAGAATTATCTCCCCTTCGCTCTGGGTCACTTCATTGACTATCGCCTTAAGGCGCTCCTCAAACTCGCCCTTATACTTGGCTCCAGCCACCAGCGCACCCATATCAAGCGAATATATCTGCTTGCTGCGCAGATTCTCAGGAACGTCACCACGCACAATACGCTGTGCAAGGCCCTCGGCTATAGCGGTCTTACCGGTACCCGGCTCACCGATCAGCATAGGATTGTTCTTGGTACGGCGGCTCAGAATCTGAAGCACCCGTCGGATCTCCTCGTCACGTCCTATTACAGGGTCAAGCTTCCCTGAACGGGCTCGCTCATTAAGATTGATGGCATATTTGCTCAGAGCGTTATAAGTTTCCTCTGCACTCTGATCAGTAGCCTTCTTCCCCTTGCGAAGCTCATCGATAGCCCCCTGAAGTTCCTTTTCACTGAGGCCGGCATCCTTGAGCATTGTGGACGCCGGTGAATTTATCATGAAGATAGCCATCAGCATGGCCTCCAGTGTGACATACTCGTCGCCCTGCTTCTTAGCTATGTCGAGAGCTTTCTGCAGGACATCATTTGATGTACGGCTCAAATACGGCTCGCCACCCGACACCTTGGGCTGGGAAGCAAGCTCACGGTCAATCTGTGCGTCAAGAGTCTGCGCGTTAGCACCAACCTTGGCAAAGATAAACTTCACAAGCGACTCCCCCTCTTTCATCACACCTTTCAGCAGGTGTACCGGCTCGATGGCCTGATTGCCATTTGCTTTGGCAATTTCCACCGCCTTCTGGATAGCCTCTTGCGATTTAATTGTAAAGTTATTGAAATTCATAAGGTATGAAATAAATAGTTTTTTCTAATTTTTATTATAATCTTCTAACAAGTGCGGAATAACAATGGTTTGAAACATCATTCTAATTTTCCCACTATGCTCCTCACTTTTTTAAATGGCAAGACTGAATTTTGCCGATAATTGTATATCTTTGTATTTGCAAATTGCGTGCCAACTAACTTAAAAAAAGATGAAACGAATATTAATAATATTTTCACTCCTCGCCTCACTGGCCCTGAGCTCACGGGCGCAGGAGCCATTCTTCCAGCTTCCCATTGTGCCTGACTCAATAACCACGCTTGACCGCCGCACAAACTATCTGCTGGAACATTACTGGGACTTTTGCGACCTGAAGAAAGCGTTTTCCGCACGTCAGAGAATGGCACAGTCATTCAAGGACTTCATTGACCTCACCCCTTACGGCACTGCCGATGTGGTACACAAGTCTGTTGATAAATTCATCAAAAGCATTGAGAAGCGCCCGGACGATCTGCTCTTCATAGTTCACGAAGCCGAGGCCAATCTGTATGCCGACACCTCCGAGCTTATCAGCGACGAGCTGTTCCTTCCCTTTGCCCAGGCTGCCGCAAAGAACAAGAAGATTGACAAGGCCGAGCGCCAACGCTATGAACGCCTGGCCAAGATTCTTGAAAATTGCCGCACAGGACTTGTAGCCCCTGACTTTGAATACACCACTCGCAACGGAGAGAAACGCCGCTTTGAGCCGGACACCACAACAATGGTGGTCCTGTTCTTCAACAATATGGATTGCCCCGACTGCGACCTGACACGCGTGCGCCTTGATGCTGACATCAATGTGACACGCCTTATCGAAGCCGGCAAGCTTAAGGTAGTGGCCATATCACCCACTCTGCCTGACGGACAGTGGAAAGAGATTGTGGAATCCTACCCCTCGACCTGGGAAGTAGGCGCATCACCGGAAGTGAACGACCTTTATGACATACGCTACTATCCCTCGTTCTTCATCCTGAACGGCGACCACAAGCTGTATGCCAAGAATGTGGACATCTACTCCATCCTGGCGACATGCCAGCGTCTGGCAGCGCGCGACCTGCGTGACAAACATACCGCACCCGTTTCCGACAGTGGTACTGCAGAATAAGACAGGGACTAATAACGATAATCAGGCTTTTATAAAATTCACTTATGTCAAAACTTCACGACGCACTGGCTCAAGCCTTCATACGGTTCACGGGGTACACATATTCCAACATGGCCCGGCTGTTCATGCGCCTATTCGTAGGAGTAATGTTCATGCAGTTCGGAATCCGGCATCTGGTCAACTACCAGGTTCTTTGCCACGACTTTCCTACCGTACTTGGTCTGCCGTCATCCACATGCCTGATTCTGATGATCATGATAGAGCTGATATGCTCACTGTTCATCATGACCGGCTTCCTTACCCGAATCTCCACTATTCCACCCATCATCTCGATGGTGGCAGCCGAATATTATATAGTGCATGACCTGCTGCCGCACACATCCATGTACGGCCTTGACAGCACTGACCCGGGCTATCTGCCCATAATGTTTATTGGTATCTATCTGTTCATCTTGCTGGCCGGCCCCGGCAAAATATCGCTCGACTACTTCATCACAGTATTCCTGCTCGGCCGACTCGGCAAGAATGATGAGGACGAACTTGAAGAGGTATGAAGATAGCTATGCTTATATCCGGCGGTGTTGACAGCGCCGTCGCACTGCACAGGCTCGTTGAGCAGGGCCATGACGTGACCCTTTTCTACATACGCATAGGTCTTGACACGGACGAGGGCGACTGCTCGGCGGAGGAGGATATAGAAATGTGCCGGCTGATAGCATCCCGCTATGGGTTGCCGCTTGAGATAGTTTCGCTGCATGAAGAGTATTGGGAGAACGTGATGGAGTATGCCTTGCGTTCTGTCCGTCAGGGACTGACACCCAATCCTGACATAATGTGCAACAAAATGATTAAGTTCGGATTCTTTGAGCAGCGTTGGGGTCACGAATTTGACCGCACTGCCACAGGCCATTACGCATCGACCCTCATAGGCGATGACGGCCTCGTGTATCTTGCCACTGCCCCTGACCCCGTGAAGGACCAGACTGACTTTCTGGCTCGCATCAACTACGACCAGCTGTCACACCTCATGTTCCCCATCGGCGACATTCCAAAGAACGAAGTGCGCCGCATAGCTGCTGAAGCCAAGCTGCCCAATGCTTTCCGACGCGACAGCCAAGGGATATGCTTTCTTGGAAAAATAAACTACAACGACTTCCTGAAGCGCCACCTTGGCGAAAAGAAAGGCCCGATTATAGAAATTGAGACAGGAAGAAAACTCGGCGAGCACAACGGCTTCTGGTTCCACACCATAGGCCAGCGTAAAGGACTCGGACTGAGCGGAGGTCCATGGTATGTGGTGAAAAAGAACATCCATGACAATGTGATATATGTATCTGGCGGCTATGATACAGCCCGCCAATACGGACGCATGATAAATCTGGAAATGATGCACTGGATCACACGCGACCCGTGGGACGGACAGTGCGACAACCAGCCGATACTGTTCAAAAACCGCCACACCCCGGAGTTCATACCCGCTACACTGACCAGAACTTCCGATGACGAGTACCTGATTGAGAGTGCACGCGATGTCCAGGGAATAGCTCCGGGACAGTTCGGCGTGATCTACGATGCTCAAGGACGTATATGTTATGGCAGCGGAGTGATAACCGCACATAAAAATTAAATTCAACCAAATACCATGAACCCCGACGAATTGATAAGGCTTAAAGTTCTTGGCATATCATACAGCCAGATACAAAGCGGAGCTTATGCACTGATATTAGCTCAGGCCGACGGGCCCTACCGGATACCTGTCGTGATCGGAGCCGCCGAAGCTCAGTCAATAGCACTACGCATGGAAAGCATCACCCCCGCACGCCCCATGACGCATGATCTGTTTGTAAGTTTTGCGCATGCTTTCGGGGTGAAGCTACAGCGCGTGTTCATATATAGATTCGAGGACGGCATCTTCTCTTCCGAGCTTACATTCACCGACGGCGAACGGCAGGTGTGCATCGATTCGCGCACAAGCGATGCCATAGCAATAGCCATGCGTACCGGTACTCCGATATTCACCACACGTGCCATTCTTGACGAAACCGGCTTCATCATGGAGCAACAGGACGACGAATCAGACAACAATGATGAGCATTCATCTGACAGCTCGTCCTACGAAATCGAGCCTGAACCGAAACCGAAACTTGAAAACTATACCATAGAGGAGCTTGAGCGTACATTGAGCCGCCTGATTGATGATGAGAATTACGAGGAGGCAGCCAAAGTAAGTGAAATCCTCAAACGCAAAAAAGAAAACCTGATCTGATTACCTAAATCAAACTAACAATACCTGTATGTCAGCCATAAAAATCAAACTTGCAGCCATGAACTTCCTGGAGTTTGCAGTCTGGGGAGCTTATTTGACATCACTCGGCATTTATCTTGCCAACGCCGGATTAGGCGACAAAATCTATTGGTTCTACACCATCCAGGGCATAGTGTCCATATTCATGCCGGCCATCATAGGCATCGTCGCCGACCGTTGGATACAGGCTCAGCGCACACTCAGCATATGCCACCTCATAGCCGGACTGACCATGATAGCGGCATTTTACTATTGCTATAGTTCCGAAAGCGTGGAATTCGCTCCGCTCTTCGCCCTCTACACTATTTCTGTGGCATTCTTCATGCCCACTATCGGGCTGGCCAATTCCGTGGCTTACACATCTCTCAGCAAAGCCGGGCTTGATACCGTCAAGCATTTCCCTCCCATACGGGTTTTCGGCACTATCGGCTTCATAGCATCCATGCTTCTGACCAACTTCCTTATCATTGACGGAGTATCGATGCAGACTACTTATTTCCAGCTTCTATCCTCAGGCATACTCAGCATCATCCTCGCCCTGTATGCCCTGACAATGCCCAACTGCCCCACCGCCAAGGGTGGCTCATCGTCAATATCCGAGGCGCTCGGCCTCAAAGCCTTTACGCTGTTCAAGGATAAGAAGATGGCCATATTTTTCATCTTCTCCATGCTCCTGGGCGTATCGCTTCAGATAACCAACAGCTACGGCTCCACATTTATATCGGCATTCACACAGATAGCTGAGTACGCCGACACTTGGGGCGCACAGAACGCTACCGCCCTTATATCTCTCTCCCAGATGTCGGAAACCCTCTGCATACTTCTGATTCCCTTCTGCCTGAAGCGGTTCGGCATAAAAGGCGTAATGATGATAGCCATGCTCGGCTGGGTGCTCCGCTTCGGATTCTTCGGGCTGGGCAATCCCGGGTCAGGCGTATGGCTCTTCATCATGTCCATGATAGTATATGGTGTGGCATTTGACTTCTTCAATATCTCCGGCTCACTTTACGTCGACAAGCAGACTGACCCCTCCATGCGTTCAAGCGCCCAGGGAATGTTCATGCTTATGACCAATGGCGTAGGCGCCACTTTCGGAACGCTTGCCGCCGGAGCTGTGGTAAACAATTACGTATTCCGTCCCGGCATTGAGCCGATGCAAGCCATTGAGGGATGGCATATATCATGGTATATCTTCGCAGCCTATGCTCTGGCAGTAGCCGTACTGTTCTGGCTTATCTTCAAGGATGACGAAAAACCGCGCATCACGGTAGATACCGCCATTGATGACAACAACGAATTATGATACAGTTCTTTGCTCCTGACATAGCCCGGACACTTACACTTCCGGAAAGCGACTCGCAGCACTGCGTGCGGGTGCTCCGCATGCAGCCGGGCGATATGCTGGAAGTGACCGACGGTGCAGGCCACCGTCACCGCTGCCGTCTGGTGGATGCACATCAGAAGCGCGCGCTCGTTGAGATTGTATCAACAGAAACAATCCTTCCCGGCTGGTCACAGGAGATAACCGTATGCGTAGCCCCCACCAAGCATATGGACCGCATGGAGTGGATGGTAGAGAAGCTCACTGAAATCGGTGTGAATCGTATCGTGCCTGTTCTGTGCCGCCACTCGGAGCGCAAGGAGATAAAAGTGGAGCGTCTGGAAAAAATCGCGATCTCAGCCATGAAGCAATCACTGAAAGCACGGCTCCCGCAGATATCTCCCATGACACCGGTTGACAAGGTACTCAGTGCATATTCCGAAGCTCAACGATTTATATGCTACTGCGACGACGCTGTGGAACGCCGACAGATGTCGCACCTATATATCCCCTACACGGATGTATGCGTGCTGATCGGCCCCGAGGGAGATTTCAGCCCGCAAGAGGTAAGCACGGCCCTTGGCTCAGGCTGGAAGCCTGTGACCCTCGGCCCCGAACGACTCCGGACAGAGACAGCGGCAATTGTGGCCGCCGACACATTTCATATCATTGACCAATTAAATCAGAAATGAACGAGAATATTATAAAGAACACGGCTCCTGACGAAAACTTCTTCCTGATAGCCGGCCCATGCGTGATAGAAGGCGAGGAGATGGCTCTTGATATTGCCGAAACTATTGTCAACACTACATCACGGCTTGGTATACCATATATCTTCAAAGGATCCTACCGTAAGGCCAACCGCTCACGAATAGATTCATTCACTGGTATCGGCGATAAGAAAGCTCTTGAAATACTGCGTAAGGTACGTGACACATTCGGATGTCCCGTGCTCACAGACATTCACTCGGCCGACGAAGCCGCTATGGCAGCCGAATATGTCGACGTGCTCCAGATTCCGGCATTCCTCTGCCGTCAGACTGACATACTTGTGGCAGCCGCCAAAACAGGCCGTACTGTAAACATAAAAAAGGGACAGTTCCTGTCACCGGAAGCTATGAAATATGCCATTGAGAAGGTGCGCGATAGCGGCAACGAACATGTGGCTGTAACCGAACGCGGAGTAAGCTTCGGCTACGGCGACCTGATAGTGGACTTCTGCGGAATTCCTGTGATGAAAAGCTTCGGATGTCCTGTGATTCTTGACGTGACCCACTCTCTGCAGCAGCCCAATCAAAGCTCAGGGGTGACAGGAGGCAAGCCTCAGATGATAACTACCATGGCAAGCGCAGGCATTGCCGCAGGTGCCGACGGTATTTTCCTTGAAACCCACCGCAATCCTGCTGTTGCGAAAAGCGATGGGGCCAACATGCTTGCACTTGACAAGCTGCCGGCTCTGCTCGAACGCCTTTGCGCCATACGCAAGGCTATCGGACAGACTCAAGCATAATCTGCATCACCAGCACATCCTTATAACCCGAGGCGTCACGCACCCATGAGCGTAGACGTCCCGCTTTTTTAAAGCCGGCATGTTCAAACAGAGCTATGGACGCCACATTGTCAATGGCTGTCATGCACCATAGCTGATGCATGTTGAGCATCTCCCGGCAGTAGCGTGCAAACTTCTCCAAAGCCTTACCGGCAATACCGTGCCTGCGGTAGCCCGGCGCTACAAATATTCCTACCCCTCCGCGTCCTGCCGAAGGGTCGAAATCATACAGATCTATAGTGCCGCATCGCACCCCTGCTCCGGTTTCTATCATAAGGCGGAGCTGACGGGCGGAATATGGATCAGCATCATAACCGGTGGCATATTCCGAAAGCTGAAACCGCGACAACGGCGCCCTTGTGCTTCCGTGAGGCCACAGTGATGGGTCATTTTCCCATATATACAGGCAGTCGACATCCGTAGGCTCTACTGCCCGAAGCGTTATAGCGGTAGAATCAGTATCCATTACTGCGAAAATGAATCGGTAAACAGGGTACGCTGCAGGAGCGAGCGGCCAAGCGTAATCTCGTCGGTATACTCAAGCTGGTTGCCTACAGCCATGCCTCGCGCCAGCTGCGTTATCTTCAGGTCCGTGAAAGGTGCCAGTTTACGGAATATATAGAAGTTTGTGGTATCACCCTCCATTGTTGCACCGAGCGCAAGAATCACCTCCTTGACACTCCCCTCAGCCACACGCTCCACAAGTGAGTCAATCTCTATGGCATCAGGGCCGATACCATCCATAGGTGATATGACCCCGCCAAGCACATGATATAGTCCTGAATACTGACCGGTGCGCTCAATACTCATCACATCGCTCACATTCTCCACCACACATACTGTAGTGGAATCCCGACGCACGGATGAACAGATATCGCACACATCTGTCTCAGAAATATTGTGGCACACCTTACAATACTTTATATTACGGCACAGGTCAACTATGGCCGCCCCGAGAGCCTCTCCCTCGGAACGGTCACGGCGAAGCAGATGCAACGCCAGCCGCAGAGCCGTTCGCTGCCCCACACCGGGAAGCATCGACAGCCGCTCAACAGCATTCTCAAGTACCGCTGAATTATATTCCGCTTTCATATACCCTTATTAAAAACAATGTAAAGATACCAATAGGCCGGATAGTGTGCAAATTTAATCACAAGAGATTGTCGGGTCAGGATAATTGTGTAATTTTGCAGCGCGACTGACCAATGCCGGTCAGAAACCGAATTTGAACAGAAAAGAACTTCAATAGACAGAAGATAATGAAAGTAATACGCACAGCCGGTGAGCTACGCGAGGTCATGAACGAGGCCCGCGCGAAAGGACTCGGCATCGGGCTTGTTCCTACAATGGGCGCCCTGCACGCAGGACATATTTCGCTCATGGAAAGAGCACGCCGTGAAAACGATATAGTTGTGGCAAGCGTATTTGTCAATCCCACTCAGTTCAACAACCCCGAAGATCTACGCACATATCCGCGCACAGAGGAGGCGGACTGCCTCAAGCTTGAGCAAGCGGGCGTGGACTACGCATTCATCCCCACCGTCGAGGAGGTATATCCCGAGCCGGACACACGTCAGTTTGACCTCGGTCCGGTAGCTGAGGTAATGGAAGGCGCCATGCGTCCGGGCCATTTCAATGGCGTGGCACAGATTGTGAGCAAGCTTTTCGCCATGGTGGCACCACATCGCGCCTATTTTGGCGAAAAAGATTTCCAGCAGATAGCAGTGATACGCCGCATGGTACAGCTTGAGGGATTTGACATTGACATTATAGCATGTCCTATATGCCGTGAGGCCGACGGGCTGGCCCTGTCAAGCCGCAACGTACGCCTTACCCCAGAAGGACGCAAATATGCTCCGGCCATCCACCGCATTCTGGAGGAGAGCTGTGCCATGGTACCGTCAGCCGATATCGGCCAGGTTAAGAATTTCGTGACCCGCTCCATCAATGCGGTTCCCACTCTTGAAGTGGAATACTTTGAGATAGCCGACGCACTCACCATGCAGACAGCCGAAAGCTGGGACTCCGCCGGAGGCACCGTAGGCTGCATCACCGTATACTGCGGCGATGTGCGACTTATTGACAACATTATTTACACCAAAGCTACACGCTAATGATGCAGATAGAAGTGCTAAAGTCAAAGATTCACCGTGTGAAGGTGACTGAAGCCAACCTCAACTATATAGGTAGCATAACAATTGACAGCACACTTATGAAAGCCGCCGGCATAATCCCCGGCGAGCGCGTATATATCGTAGACAATAACAACGGCGAACGTTTTGACACCTATGCCATCGAAGGCCCCGCTGACAGCGGCATGATATGCCTCAACGGTGCGGCGGCGCGCAAGGTTCACCCCGGCGATATTGTCATCATCATGGCCTACGCCATGATGCCCCTGGATGAAGCCCGCGAATTCCGCCCCAGCGTCATCTTCCCGGATTCGGAAACGAACCGTCTTGTTTAATTCACACCACAACCAACACATCAGCCCAATATGTTTGAAAATCTAAGCGAACGGCTTGAGCGAAGCTTCAAATTGCTCAAAGGACAAGGTAAGATAACCGAAATCAATGTAGCGGAAACACTTAAGGATGTACGCCGTGCTCTTCTTGACGCCGACGTCAATTACAAAGTGGCCAAAAACTTCACCGATTCCGTAAAGACTAAAGCCCTTGGACAGAACGTAATCAACGCCCTCAAGCCTAAGGAGCTGATGGTAAAGATAGTCCATGACGAGCTCGTGGCTCTTATGGGTGGCGATGCCGCCAAGCTCAACCTGTCGGGCAACCCCACGGTAATCCTGATGTCAGGTCTGCAGGGTTCAGGTAAGACTACCCTGTCAGGTAAGCTGGCACGCAAACTCAAGAGCGAAAAGGCAAAACGTCCGTTGCTCGTGGCCGGCGACGTTTACCGTCCCGCCGCCATTGACCAGCTGAAAGTGCTTGGCGAACAGATCGGAGTGCCGGTCTACAGCGAGGAGGGTAATAAGAATCCCGTGGAGATAGCTCTCAACGGTATAGCATATGCCAAGGCTCATAATCTTGACCTCGTGATTGTGGACACCGCCGGACGTCTGGCCGTTGACGAACAGATGATGAACGAAATCGCGGCCATAAAGGACGCCGTGAAGCCTCACGAAACACTGTTCGTAGTTGACGCCATGACAGGTCAGGATGCTGTCAACACCGCAAAGGCATTCAATGACCGTCTGGACTTTGACGGCGTAGTGCTCACCAAACTTGACGGTGACACTCGCGGCGGTGCAGCGATATCGATACGCACCGTCGTGACAAAGCCCATCAAATTTGTCGGAACAGGTGAGAAGCTTGATGCTCTTGACACATTCCACCCCGACCGTATGGCCGACCGTATCCTCGGCATGGGCGACATCGTATCACTCGTTGAAAAAGCTCAGAACGCCTACGACGAGGAGGAAGCCCGCAAGCTTCAGAAAAAGATTGCCAAGAACCAGTTCAACTTCGACGACTACCTTTCGCAGATTCAGCAGATCAAAAAGATGGGTAACCTCAAGGACCTGGCCTCGATGATACCCGGTGTAGGCAAAGCCATAAAGGATGTTGACATCGACGACAATGCCTTCAAGGGCATCGAAGCCATAATCTATTCAATGACCCGCGAGGAGCGTCAGAACCCGCAGATAATAAATGCGAGCCGCCGCCAGCGAATAGCACGTGGTTCGGGTACAAACATTGTGGAGGTCAACCGCATGATCAAGCAGTTTGAAGAGATGCGGAAAGTCATGAAGATGGCCACCACCATGAAGAACCCCATGAAGATGATGCGCAACGTGCGCCGCCGATAACCGACACACCATACAAAACCACCATCATACAAAGAAAGTCTTATGCAGTTAATTGACGGAAAAAAGATAGCCGACGATATCAAGAAAGAGATAGCCTGTGAAGTAGAGCAGATGATAAAGGACGGCAAGAAGCGTCCACATCTGGCAGCTATTCTGGTAGGCCACGACGGCGGAAGCGAAACCTACGTGGCCCACAAGGTAAAAGCTTGCGAGCAGTGCGGATTCAAGTCTACACTTATCCGGTTTGAGGACGATGTGACTGAGGAAACTCTTCTTGAAACCATAGCATCGCTCAATGCCGATACCGATATTGACGGATTCATTGTTCAGCTGCCTCTCCCGCGCCACATATCGGAGCAGAGAGTAATCGAGGCTATTGACTACCGCAAGGATGTCGACGGATTCCACCCCGTAAACGTAGGCCGCATGAATATCGGTCTGCCCTGCTATCTGTCAGCCACTCCTGCCGGAATCATGGAACTGCTCTCACGATACAATGTTCCCACCCGCGGCGCACGATGCGTGGTGCTTGGCCGAAGCAATATCGTTGGTAAGCCCGTTGCATCGTTGATGATGCAGAAGAGCCAGCCCGGCGATGCTACTGTGACAGTATGCCACAGCGCCACCGTAGGACTGAAAGAGATTTGCCGCGAGGCCGACATAATCATCGCGGCTCTCGGTCAGCCGGGATTCGTGACAGAGGATATGGTTAAGGATGGCGCTGCAATAATTGATGTCGGTACCACCCGCGTACCCGATGCATCACGCAAGAGCGGATTCCGTCTGCGTGGCGATGTTGACTTCGACAATGTTGCACAGAAATGTTCATTCATCACACCCGTGCCCGGAGGAGTAGGTCCGATGACCATAGTATCGCTGATGAAAAACACATTGTTGGCAGCCCGGCATGATATCTATTGATTAGCTATATCACATATATCCTATGATATCACTGTTCAGCACACTACTGATATCACTGATTTCGCTTCTGACCTCCGCGCCGGAAGCGGAATTAGTTTTTGCAGGTGACGCCATGCAGCATGAGCGCCAGCTGAAAGCCGCCCGACAGGCCGATGGCACCTACGATTACTCCCCTTACTACAGGGCTTTTGAGCCCTACATCAAGTCAGCCGACTTCGCTGTCATAAATCTTGAGACAACCCTGGGCGGTACACCCTACTCCGGCTACCCATGTTTCAGCGCCCCGGATTCATACCTCCGTCCCATTATGGATGCCGGATTTGACATGGTGCTTCTGGCCAACAACCATATGCTTGACAAACGCGACAAGGGGCTGAAACGTACCGTAGCCACACTACGCAATGCCGGCATGCCGTTTATAGGCGCATACGACAATGCCGCCCGCCGCAGCGAGGTGCTCCCCTTCATCAGGGACATCAACGGATTCAAAGTGGCCTTCCTCAACTATACCTACGGCACTAACGGCATCACTATCCAGGGCGATGTGGTGGTCGATTATATTGACCGCGCTAAGATGAGCCGCGACATAAAGGCTGCCCGCGAAGCCGGAGCGGAGATAATGACAGTATGCATGCACTGGGGCGACGAGTACAAGCTGCTTCCCAATGACACACAGAAACGCCTCGCCGATTTCCTTTTCAACGAAGGGGTCGACATAATAATAGGAGGCCATCCCCATGTAATCCAGCCTATGGAACTCAGGCATAGCGACCGCCACAACAAGAATCAGTTTCTCGTCTACTCGCTTGGCAACTATATATCGGCCATGCGCAAGACCGACTGCCGCGGCGGAGCTATGGTGCGCGTGAAACTCAAACGCGACACCGCAGGCCGCGCTGTGGTCGACTCCGGAAGCTATCGTCTGGTATTTGTCCAGGAGCCGGACTCAAAACTCCGCAACTATCGCCTTGTAGAACCGGAGGAGGCTATGAAAGGTAATCTTGCAGGAGCCTGCCGTGAGTTCCGACGCAATGCGATGCGCATTTTTGACAAATATAATAAAAATGTGCCCATCGACACGATGCCGATGAGCACTTATGACAAGTAATATTGTCCATTCTGCGCCTGCCGGAAATGTCCGGATCAGAGCGTAAGCACGATATCGTTCTCGGCTGCTATGCGACGCATATTAATTATGGCGTAACGCATGCGGCCGAGCGCTGTATTGATACTTACATCTGTGGCCTCGGCAATCTCCTTGAACGACATATCTCTATAGTAGCGCATCATCAGCACCTCACGCTGATTGTCGGGAAGCACTTCTATTATACGGCGTACATCTTCATGAATCTGACGGCTTACAAGCTTATCCTCAATATTTGTATCGCTTAATTCCTTACGGTTGAGCACGTCAACATCCTCCTGATCCGATGAGACCAGATTTTCCGCCTTCTCCTGGCGGTAATAATCAATAATAAGATTGTGGGCTATACGTGTGATCCATGCCGAAAATTTTCCGGACTCGGCATACCGCCCCTGACGTAAGGTCATGATAGCCTTGACAAATGTTTCCTGAAACAGATCGTCGGCCACATCACGATTTTTTACTATTGAATATATGTAAGCGAAAACTTTTGCCTGATGACGCCGGAGCAGAATATCAAAAGCTCCGTTATCACCTTTTATATAGGCACTCACCAACTTGTCATCGGCAAGCTTAGTTGTCTTTTGCATTTACTATTCTATTTAAAATTAGAGTAGCAGTGTATCGATAGGCTTATTCTTATTAAAATTACTATATTTTCAGGCATCGCACCTGACCTTTCTCCAATAAAACATGGCAATTTGAAATGCCATGGACCACAAAAATACACAATAGTTCATGATTGAGCAAGAGAGGGCTTCGAAAATGCTGCTTTTTTAACACTTCGGTGCACAATAATTCCAATCCTTTACGTTGCCGCATAAAAAAGCATGGAGCACACCTGTTTGCACAGGCATGCTCCATTATTTAAATAAAGTTAGATGTCAGGCTATCGCCCGCGATACATTGTCAGCGGATGGCATCATATGCGGCCAGAGTCTCCTCGAAACGCTGCTCAAGGTCAGCAAGCTTATAGAGGCCGTCGGCATTCTTTTCCAGCCCCTTCAGGGTAAGAGGATATACCATGGGCGGATTGTCAAGAGAGAGCAGTTCCATATTGCGGAGCTGGTCAACACTCTGATATACGATATTGATATCGGCATATTCATTGCCGTCAGCACCTTCAAACTTCTCAATCACAATCTTTGAGCCTATAGGTGTCTTCTTCTCAATAGTGTTCGGCAATTCATATTCCTCAACACCGAGTGCGGTAGCGACAGCTGAAAGATTACTGTCATGACCTACGAGGAATGTAAACTTACGGTCAGGCGAACGGAGTTCATCATACATATACTGTATCAGCGGATGCGATACATTGACGGCCACAATAGGTGCTGTAAATAGAACATCCTGATACACATCCTTGATGTGAGCCAGCTGTGCCCACTGCTCGCGGGTAAGCGTCTTGCCGAAAGCCGCCTTTACCGAATCGGGCTCCTCATAGTACTGCAGGATGAAGGCATCCGACGCCGCGTTGAGGTCCTTAAGTGCCGAGCCTGGCTTCATAGCAGGTTCCTTGAATTTTTCAAGAACAATCTCAGTATTATAGTTGGAAAAATCCTTGAGCTTAGGATCATTTGACTTTGCCATAGGTGAGTTCTTTGTGTCCATCACCTCTTGAATGAATTCATAGTTGGGAGCTATGGCTTCGTTGATGCCTATGATTCCTTTTTTACCACCCATGCTGTTGATCTGCTCCATGGCAGTAGCCACGAATTCCGGGCTCACTTTGGTCAGCTGAGGATTGAAGAGCGGATCCATTTTACTTGGTGTATAGCGGTGATTGACCTGCACACCACCCACAGGCATGAAGCCTGAAGAGAAATATTGGGCGGTAGCAATGCAACGCTGCATGGAGTTAGCTATTACATTGAGGTCATCGGCTGTAGGCACATAATTTTCCGGGAACAATCCGGCATCCACCGCCCATTTACGGAAATACTGCCCCATCATAGTCTCCAAAGCTCCACCGCGTGAGGTCAATTCGCTCTTTGCTGAGCTCCATTTTGTCCACTGATGGGGAGTCATGCGACCAAGATCGCTCTTACTGTCGCTAAGCGGCGAGCGTATATTATGTCGGCTGAGCACTACTGCTTCCTTCAGTTTATATTTATCCTTGAATTCCTGACTGCGCTGGGCTTGAGCGCTGAGAATGGCGGGAGTTCCCATAAAGATAAGTGCGAGAGCCGCCGTAAAAATAGCTTTCATGATTTAATGCTGGTTAATGATTGCTGGAATACCGGAGTAATCCAAGTTTTTTCGTGGTTTCAGTTAGTTTTGAATCTAAAGTGTGGCGCCTTGGCTACAACCTTAGGAACGCACCAATGATTAAAATGTTCAACGCTAAGCCAAGAAAAAAATCTGAAATTATTCAGCAAAAACCATAAACTTTATTAAATCCTGATGTGTTTACATAACGAATCTAAAATCCACACCGCGGTTACACGCTATAGTAACTCATCCTATCAAACCCACTAAGCAAGAAAAAACACTGAAAGCTTAGAGCAACGTTTCAACACTTATTTATCATGAAAGCAATACGAATGACAGCCCTTCTGGCAGTCGCTCTACTCGGAGCATCCTCTGTAAACGCCCAATATGAGAACAAAATAAAAATCCAGCCCACCGGCCGAATTCTTCTTGACGGCGCCATATATCTCCCTGACGGAGAGCTTTACCAGACAACTGATGCCGATGGCAACACCATATCAGGCCCGCGGTTTGACGACGGCGCCGCCCTGCCGGATATCCGAATGGGTGCAAAAGTAAGCTACGGACATTGGCAAGCAAAAATCGATGTAGGCTACGGCTATCAGAAGCTCGGATTCAAGGATGTATATATCCAGTACAATATCGACCCCTCCAATTATCTGCGTGGTGGATACTTCGTACATCAGTTCGGACTGAACGCCGCCACGTCAAGCTCAATGAAACCTGCCATGGAGGCACCCACCACCGACGACTTTTTCAAAGCCACAGGCCGCAACGTGGGTGTAGAATATGTACATGACAAGGACCAGTTCTTCACCGGTGTAAGTGCCATTATCGACGGCACTTCAATGACAAAACCCGCCAACGAGCAGGGCAAAGTAAGTGTAGGCGGCATAACACGCCTTGTGTGGCGTCCGCTCCGACAGGAAGGACTTGTGGCACAAGTCGGCACATCATTCTGGTACCAGTCAGCCCTGCACACCTTGGAAGAGAACGGCGAACCATCCAAAGGATTTTTCAACTACACCGCCAACTTCCCCACACGTGTAAACAAAATAGGCATGCTCGATGCCTACGTAAGCGGAGCCAAGAGTGTGTTCAAATTCTCACCCGAGGTAGTCATGGCTTATGACCGTGTGGCACTCGAGGGACAGTACTACTACATGAACATAGCACGTAGCGGCAATCTTGCCAACTATCGCGCCCAGGGAGCCTACGGTATGTTGCGCGGACTGCTGATAGGGTCGGCCTACGGATATTCACACGGCGATGCGGGCCTGGCGACCCCCGCGCCAAAATCGCTCGAAATGATTGTAGGCTATAATTACACCGATGCTTCATGCAGCAAAGCCGAAATTTACGGCGGTCGCACCAACGACTACTCTGTGACACTCAACTATTACATCAACAAGTATATGCTGGCCCGTCTGCGCTATTCATATACAGATGTTAGAAACAGCTCCAAGCTTGACTACCATAAGTGCCACGTAAACACCATACAGGCACGCGTGCAGTTCATCTTCTGACCTGACAGGGCCAACCTCTCGCCAAACAGATTTTCCATAGAACCGGGCCGTCGATTTATCACCGATGGCCCGGTTTTTATGTGATGTCGCCTAAAAGTCACGCTTAAAAAATAATAATCCATCACTTATTAGCGTTATCACTACAAACCGTTTCAAACACTCACTTAAAAGAGCCTATGCAAAAAATTTCTACTCCTGAAAAAATCACTCACGCCTCTATCCGGCACAATATTAAAAGCTCGGATGAAGATACCGCCGGCATAGCTCCAAGAGAGAGCACTCTCCGCTTCATCCGGCAGTTTGCCCGCTGCTACAGCCCTTGTCAGCTCTCTATTCCGACCTCCGGAATAGTTATGAATTAATTATTTGCATAACACGGAAATAATTTGTAACTTTGCGGCGCTTTTAGGCATAATACAGCCTCAAAGCGCAAACTAACAATAATTTAACTTACAAACCGTAACATGAAGTACGAAACCGTTTTCATTTTAACTCCCGTTTTGTCTGATGTTCAGATGAAGGAAGCGGTAGAAAAGTTCAGCAAGGTACTCACCGACAACGGCGCTACCATTGTGAACGAAGAAATCTGGGGCCTGCGCAAGCTTGCTTACCCCATACAGAAGAAATCAACCGGATTCTACACACTCCTTGAATTCGACGGCGAACCCACTCTGGTGAAGAAGCTCGAAACAGCTTTCCGTCGTGACGAACGCGTGCTCCGATTCCTGACATTCCGTCTTGACAAGTACGCTGCTGAATATGCTGCAAAGCGTCGCAGCCTCAAGGCCGGCAAGCCCGTGACTGAAAAAGTAGAAGTTGAAGTAGAAGCAAAGGAGGACTAAACAATGGCACAAGCTCAATCTGAAATCCGCTATCTCACTCCCCTGTCGGTGGATGTAAAAAAGAAAAAATATTGCCGTTTCAAGCGTAGCGGCATCAAGTATATCGATTACAAGGACCCTGAATTCCTCAAGAAGTTCCTCAACGAACAGGGCAAGATTCTTCCCCGTCGTATCACAGGCACCTCACTCAAGTTTCAGCGTCGTGTGGCTCAGGCCGTAAAGCGTGCCCGTCACCTGGCTCTTCTGCCCTATGTAACCGACTTGATGAAGTAAACACCATACTCACCTTTACTAACCGCTATCAATTATGAAGATTATACTTAAGGAAGATATCGCCAACCTCGGATACAAGGACGATATCGTAGAAGTAAAGTCCGGCTATGGCCGCAACTACCTCATCCCCTTCGGCAAAGCAATCATAGCAACACCCGCCGCTCTGAAACAGCTCGCTGAAGACCAGCGCCAGCGCGCCCACAAGCTCGCCAAGATCAAGGCTGATGCCGAGGCTCTCGCAGCATCACTTGAAGGTGTAGCTCTCACCATCGGCGCAAAGGCTTCTGCCAACGGCACCATTTTCGGTTCTGTCAACAACATCCAGATCGCTGAAGCCCTTGAAAAGCTCGGCCACAACATTGACCGCAAGATCATCATCATCAAGCAGCCCGTCAAGACTCTGGGCAGCTATGTGGCAATCGTTAAGCCCCACAAGGAAGTAAGCACCGAAATTCCCTTTGAAGTTGTAGCCGAATAATCACCGGCCGATTACAATATTCATAAAAGCACTCCTGCAGAGATTTTATCCGCAGGAGTGCTTTCTCTTTTACCCCTCCGGAACGTATATGCT
Source organism: uncultured Muribaculaceae bacterium (assembly GCA_910586895.1). GTDB lineage: Bacteria > Bacteroidota > Bacteroidia > Bacteroidales > Muribaculaceae > Paramuribaculum. Next base: position 131,355 of record CAJUIW010000004.1, read on the forward strand.
GAAAATATTTTTTGTATCTTTGTCGGAAATGACAAACGAGCCAACATTATGAAAAATTTAATCCAGCGGTCACTCACCGGAGTGATATACGTAGCCCTGATAGTATCACTCATCATGTTCGGCGGCACATGGGGATTTCCGCTCTTATGCTGCCTTCTGGCACTGCTCGGTGTGATAGAGTTTTTCCGCATGACTGATACCGGCGGAGGATTTGACATAACATATTGCTTTGACCTGCTCGGCTCGTTGCTGGTGGCATCACTACCGCTGTGGTACACGGAGTTCGGCATGACGGGATGCATCACAGCCATGCTTATCTACGTACTGGCCCGGATGATACTTCAGCTCTACACGCACGACTACTCTCCCGCCTCGCGGCTCGCAGGTTCGTTCATGTCACTTATCTACGTATCCGCCCCCATTGCCATAGCATCAATGCTGTACCTTACATGCGGCCCCGCCATAGTGCTCGCCATGTTCCTCATGATATGGCTCAATGACACCGGCGCATTCGTTGTAGGCTCACTGATAGGCCGCACACGGCTCTTTGTGCGCCTGTCGCCCAAGAAATCATGGGAGGGATTTTTCGGAGGGATGCTCTTCAGCATAGCGAGTGCTTTCCTTATCAAATATTGCTTCGGAACCTACAGCACTGACCTCAGCATAATGCAGCTCTGCATAATGGGCGCCGTGGTGAGCATCGCAGCCACATGGGGCGACCTTATGGAATCGATGTTCAAACGTGCCGCCAACATGAAGGACAGCGGACATATCCTTCCCGGCCACGGTGGCATCCTCGACCGCATAGACTCACTCCTCCTTGTAGCACCCTCACTATGGCTGCTGCTTATTATTGCCAACGCTTTCTAAAAAAATCAACCATAAACAGATATAGACAGATTATGAGCGACGTACGCTATAACATGCGCGGAGTATCAGCATCCAAGGAAGATGTTCACGCAGCTATCAAAAATGTTGACAAAGGACTATACCCCAAGGCTTTCTGCAAGATTATACCGGACATACTCGGAGGCGACCCCGAATACTGCAACATAATGCACGCCGACGGTGCCGGGACAAAATCGTCCCTCGCATATATGTACTGGAAAGAAACCGGCGACCTGAGCGTATGGAAAGGGATAGCACAGGACGCACTCATAATGAATATCGACGACCTGCTCTGCGTAGGAGCCACTGACAATATACTGGTAAGCTCCACCATAGGCCGCAACAAACTTCTGATACCCGGCGAGGTAATAGCCGCCATAATCAACGGTACTGAAGAACTGCTTGCCGACCTGCGCGAGCTCGGCGTGAACGCCATAAGTACCGGGGGTGAGACAGCCGACGTAGGCGACCTCGTGCGCACCATAATTGTGGACAGCACCGTGACTTGCCGCATGAAGCGCAGCGATGTGATAAACAATGCCAATATCGCCGCAGGCGATGTAATCGTGGGCCTGTCATCGTCGGGACGCGCCACATACGAGAAAGAATACAACGGCGGCATGGGCAGCAATGGACTGACCTCGGCACGCCATGATGTATTCGCCAAATATCTTGCTGAAAAATATCCCGAAAGCTATGACCGCGCCGTACCTGACGAGCTCGTCTATTCAGGAGGAATGCAGCTCACAGATCCCGTGGACGGCACTCCCCTTGACGCCGGCAAGCTCGTGCTTTCCCCCACCCGCACCTATGCCCCTGTAGTGAAGCGGCTGCTTGATGAAATGCGCCCGGCCATACATGGTATGGTCCACTGCTCAGGCGGCGCACAGACCAAAGTGATGCACTTCGTGGAGGGCAAGCATGTGATAAAGGACAACATGTTCCCCGTGCCTCCGCTGTTTGAGCTTATCCAGCGCGAATCAGGAACCGACTGGTCAGAAATGTACAAGGTATTCAACATGGGCCACCGTCTGGAGATATACATCAAGCCTGAGGATGCTGAACGCGTGATAGCCATTTCTGAAAGCTTCGGTATCGAAGCCAAGGTGATAGGACGTGTGGAGGAAGCTCCTGAGAACAAGCTCACCATCATCAGCCCGAAAGGAACATTTGAGTATTGACCGGGAAACATACACGCCCGCGTCACGATCCATGCGTAACGCAGCGCTGATTTTTGCAGCCACAATAATAGCCGCTATAATCAGCGTCTCCGCTGTGTCATGTTCCGGGAAGGGAGCATCGGCAAGTTCCGATTCGGTGCCTGACAGCGCCGGCATGCAACTATCGCATCCGCTGCCTGACACCCTGAGAGTAGGCACGCTCTACAGCCCTACATCCTATTTCATATACCGCGAAACCCAGATGGGGTATGACTACGACCTTGTGACCCGGCTCGGGGCTGACAAGAACATGACCATAGACCTTCATGTGATACCCAATCTGGCCCGCGCTGTAGAGATGCTTGATTCAGGCCTTATCGACCTGCTTGCCTACGAGGTACCGGTCACGGCCGAATACCGCGAACATGTGGTGCCGTGCGGTACTGAGACAGTGACCCATCAGGTGCTTGTACAGCCTAAGAAATCGGATAAGCCGGCTATTACCGATGTTACCGAACTGATAGGTCGGGAAGTGTACGTGGAGAAGGACAGCAAATACCACCATCGCCTTACAAACCTCAACGAGGAACTTGGCGGCGGCATCATAATAAAGCCCATTGACCGCGACACCCTGATAACGGAGGATATGATAGCTATGGTGAGCCGCGGTGAGATACCGCTTACCATAGTGGACAGCGACATAGCCCGGCTTAACAAAACGTACTACAACGACCTCGACATCACTCTCGAAGTAAGCTTTCCACAGAGAGCAGCTTGGGGCGTGGCCCCTGACAACAAATGGCTTGCTGACTCTATCGACAGCTGGATGACGCAGGAAAAACCGCGTAGACAGCAGGCAGAACTTCTGAAGCGATATTTCGAGGACTCGAAGAGCGCCCCGGTAATTGACCTGAAAATTGATTTCAGCAAGGGACGCATTTCACCGTTTGACCATCTGTTCAAAAGGTATGCCGCATCGATAGGCTGGGACTGGCGTCTGCTCGCCTCGCAAGGTTATGCCGAAAGCCACTTCGACTCAACGGTAGTGTCATGGGCCGGCGCCCGTGGAGTGATGCAGCTTATGCCCTCCACCGCACGCGCCCACGGCCTCGGAGCCGACCGGATAACCAACAACGACCGCAATATAGCGACTGCGGCAAAGGTCATAGCGGAGCTGAACCGTACTTTCTCACCGAAAGTAAAGGATGCCGAGGAGCGTAAGAAATTCATTGTTGCCGCCTACAATTCAGGCGCAGCCCATATTCTTGACGCCATAGCTCTGGCCGAAAAGCATGGGGTGAATGCTCAGAAATGGGATGGATGCGTAGCTGAGATGCTGCTTCAGAAATCGAAACCTGAGTACTACAATGACCCAGTATGCAAATACGGATATTTCCGCGGAAGGCAGACATACGAGTACGTCAAGCGTGTGTACAGCTTCTACAATCAGGCAAAATCAAAAATAGCCAGGTAGCGACAAAACAAATAAACGTACATATTCGTTAACATTCTATAAATACCAACATTCATCAAACTGAACCAACCCTAACAACCAAAAATGAAAAAGAAGTATCTTTCAGTGGGTATTATTCTCACTTTAGCCGTTTCAATGCTCTCCACCTCATGTATCGGCAGTTTTGCCCTGACCAATAAGCTCCTGTCATGGAACCGTCAGGTAGGCAACAAATTTGTCAACGAAGTAGTATTCTTCGCATTCTGGATTTTACCTGTCTACGAGGTTTCAGCCTTAGCTGACGTACTTGTAATCAACAGCATTGAATTCTGGAGCGGATCAAACCCCATGGCTAAAGGCAAGAAAGTTATCGAGGGTGAGAACGGCCGCTATCTCGTGGACTGCGATGGCAAAGGATATACCATCACCAGTGAGACTGACGGCAGCATCGTGCGTCTGGATTTTGATGAAGCCGACAATAGCTGGAGCGTGAATGTCAATGACGAAAACTACAAGCTCATGACATTTATCGATGATACCCACGTATCACTTCCCACCGCCGATGGCAGCACCACAGTGGTTGAGCTCTCAGAGCAGGGCGTATACGCTTATCAGCAGGAAGCTGCCGGCTCAAAGCTCTTCGCATCTGCCGAATAAGCCCAATATAATAATAAACATAGAGAGGCTGTCTAACCCGTTGAAGTGACCCCAAAAGTTTTTTGTCTAACTTTTGGGGTGCAGTTCACCCGTTTAGACGGCCTTTTTTACACCATTAACTAAACAAATCGGACAATAAAAAGAAAGCGGGCGCATCTGATTGATGCGCCCGCTCGTATGTGTTATATTTCGGGAATGCGATTACTTCACGCCAAGTTTTTTCTTGATGTCGGAAGGAACAGCTTCCTTGTTGACATATATATCAAGTGTCTTGGCAAGGAAATAGGGTTCTGATACATAGAAGTAGCCGTCATAAACCTGATTGGTATCCCATGAGTTCTTAACCTTGTAGTATTTGTTGCCTTTCTGGTCAACAGCCTTACCTACGATAACCATACCGTGGTCGTCAGTGGTTTCCTGATTGTCAAACATCTGCTGACGCAGCTCCTGGGTAACTGTGATTTCCTCAACCGGGCCTTTGATGTCGAATTTTGACTTCTCACGATCGCTGTCTGAAAGCTTCACCCAGCGTGAGAGCTCGGTACCTTCCATGTCAGCCTCGTTCTTGGCCTTAGGCATAAGTGCATAGCCGTTGTTCCACTTGAATCCGCCTTCGCTCACGTCGGCAGCCCAATCTACTGAGTAGCCCTTGTCAAGAGCATTGTCAACAATAGCCTTCATCTCTTCCATAGGCACATTGTAATATGAACCCCAGAGCCAGTTGTCGGACACTTCGAGCGGGAACTGTGTATAGAAGGGGTGATGTGTGAAAGAGGTTACAGCGATGTAATCGTTCATGTCAATGGGAAGTGACTTTGCAAACGACTGCGGAGTATAGGTCTTGCCCTCGTATACAAATGTCTCGGGCAGTTCACCGAAGTAAGAATCAAGGATTCCGTTGAAGCCCTGACGCCAAGCGGTAGAGATACGCTTGTTTGACTTGCGGTTGACAGCATTCACGTATCCGGTAAGGATATCGGCAAGCTCGCCATGATTATGCTTATCCTCGCCGTAGTTCAGTCCGCGGTAAGCTTCTTCAGGAACGATACCGTAAGTGGCCCATACGTAAGGTACGTCAAGCGCGCTACCACCCTGTGAGAAGTTAATCTTCCCGTTTGTGCGGATAAACTTGTCAGCTTTGTCCTGATAGCAATGGTTGACAACAAACATCTCAGAGAGATCATACTCCTTGCCGGTCTTGCGCAGAAGTTCATCCTCGAAGAATGAAAGTGATGAGAAACACCAGCATGTACCTGACTTATTCTGGTCCTTTACCGGTGTGGTTTTCACCAGTTTCACATCAGTAAACTTGAATCCGGTGCTGTCGGGATTCACCACCTCGGCGGCAGCGCTCAGGCTGACGGCCGCGGCCATAGCAATGCATAATGATTTTTTCATGTTGTATTGATTTATTATTTTGAGCAAAGTTACGCATATTTTAGTAATTTTGCCTTGAAAAAGTAAGAGATTGTTTATGTTTACGGTTCTTTCAAAGGAACATTTTTCCGAAAAAGTAGTAAAATTAGTGGTGGAAGCCCCCCGAATCGCAAAGGCGCGGCGTCCCGGCCACTTTGTAATAGTACGTGTTGGCGACGGGGGCGAGCGCATTCCCCTCACCATAGCTGATGCCGACATTCAGGCCGGCACCATAACACTTGTAGTGCAGGATGTGGGTGTATCCACCCATAAGATATGCGCGCTGAATCCCGGAGAATGCTTCACCGACGTAGTGGGCCCGCTCGGGCAGGCCACACACATAGAGCGCTTCGGCACCGTGGTGTGCTGCGGCGGAGGTGTGGGTGTAGCGCCGCTGCTCCCCATAATCAAAGCCATGAAGGAAGCAGGCAACAGGGTTATAACCGTACTTGCCGCACGCACTCGCGACCTTATAATATTGGAAAATGAAGTGCGCCCCTACAGCGACGAGGTCATAATAATGACTGACGACGGCTCGTATGGCCGGAAAGGTCTGGTGACTGACGGTGTGGAATCGGTGATCAACCGCGAGCATGTCGATATGGCGGTCACCATCGGACCGGCCATAATGATGAAGTTTGTATCGCTTCTTACCGCCCGCTACAATGTGCCTACCATGTGTTCGCTGAACACCATCATGGTTGACGGCACCGGCATGTGCGGAGCCTGCCGTGTCACCGTCGACGGACACACCCGCTTCGTATGTATCGACGGGCCCGAATTTGACGCCCACAAGGTGGATTTCGATGAAATGATGCTCCGTTTACGCTATTGATTACAATTATGAACACTGAAAACAGTACATCAGGCATATCATCATGCCGCCAGGCTCCGTGGCGCGAGGAACTGCGCAAATCAATGACCGCACGTGAGCGAAACAGCATACCCCGCGTAAAAATGCCGGAACTCGACCCGGCCTACCGCGTGACCTGCAACGAGGAGGTCAATCAGGGACTCTCGGCCGAACAGGCCCTCATAGAAGCCAAACGCTGCCTTGACTGTCCGGATCCGCAATGCGTAACGGGGTGTCCGGTGTCAATCGACATTCCCAGTTTTATAAAAAATATTGAGCGCGGCGAATTCCTCGAAGCCGCCTCTGTGCTGAAGCGCACCAGCGCCCTCCCCGCAGTATGCGGCCGCGTATGCCCGCAGGAACGCCAGTGCGAAAGCCGCTGTATCTACAACAAGATGAAGAAACAGCCTGTGGCAATAGGCTATCTTGAACGCTTTGCCGCCGATAACGAACGGCAGCAGCCGGCGCCGGAGGCCGATGCTCCGGCCATACAACGCAACGGGATAAAGGTGGCCGTAGCCGGCTCCGGCCCGGCCGGACTCTCCTTTGCCGGCGACATGATAAAACGTGGCTTTGACGTGACAGTGTTTGAGGCACTCCACGAAATAGGAGGTGTGCTCAAATACGGAATCCCTGAATTCCGACTTCCCAACACTATTGTCGACCACGAAATCGCCGCGCTCAAGCGTCTTGGCGTAAAATTTGAGCGCGACTGCATAATTGGCAAGACTATCAGCTACGAATCGCTGATGGACAACGGCTTCAAAGGGCTCTTTGTGGCTTCAGGAGCGGGACTCCCCCGCTTCATGGGTATTCCCGGAGAAAATCTGCCCGGCATAATGTCAAGCAACGAATATCTTACCCGCATAAACCTGATGGGTGCCGGTCGGCCCGGCCATGACACCCCGGTAATGAAAGGTGCGCGCGTAGCGATAATAGGTGGTGGCAATACCGCGATGGACTCTGTGCGTACAGCCCGCCGTATGGGTGCTGAAAAAGCATTTGTTATCTATCGCCGCAGCGAGGATGAAATGCCGGCCCGCAAAGAGGAGATCAAGCATGCCCGTGAAGAGGGTGTGGAATTCCTTACCCTGCATAATCCGGTGGAGTATTTAGCCGACGAAAAAGGCCGCGTACGCGCCATGATGGTACAGCGCATGGAGCTTGGCGAACCTGACGAATCGGGACGCCGCTCACCCGTACCTGTACCCGGTGCTGTGGAGGAGATACCGGTTGACCTTGTGATAGTAAGCATAGGCGTTTCGCCTAATCCTATCATACCCTCGTCAATCAAAGGTCTTGAGGTAAGCCGCCGCGGAACAATAGTGGTCAACGACGCTACCATGCAGTCAAGCATCCCCACACTCTATGCCGGAGGCGATATAGTGCGCGGAGGGGCTACGGTGATACTTGCCATGGGCGACGGACGACATGCCGCAGCAGCCATGGCTGAAAAGCTACTTAGTTAAAGAATAGGGCTGAGAAGACGAACCACTGACTCAACCGCCTTCTGATGCATAGGACGATGCCGCCATGCGGATGGCTGCACTCGCTCCGAATCCTGAATATCAACTTCGAATTGCTTACGCAGTTCGGAGTTGACTTTTTTTGAATATACAAACATTGTTGACTCGAAGTTATGTTCAAAACTCCGGAAGTCAATATTGGCCGAACCGATAGAGCTGAATTCGTCGTCAATCATCATGGTCTTGGAATGAAGCATTCCGCCGTTGTACAGATAAATCTTGATACCGGCACGCAGACATTCGAATATGTAGCTGTAGCTGGCATACGTCAGGATAAGCGAGTCGCTCTTACGCGGCATCATCACCCTGACATCCACCCGGGAGAGAGCAGCCGTCTGAAGCGCCTTCAGCAGGCTCTCAGGGGGCAGAAAGTAGGGCGTCTGCAGATATATGCGCTTGCGGGCAGTGCCGATGGCCTTGAGCATAAGAAGCGATATGTTGCTCCATTCGCTCGTAGGGCCACATGTCAGCATCTGCATACCGGCGCTGTTATCTCCGGATACGGCCGGAGCCATAGTGTCGGTTTCGATAAGAGGCTGCCCCATGAAATTCCAGTCTACGGCAAATGAAAACTGCAAAGCTCCGATGGCCGGCCCCTTGATACGCATGTGCGTGTCACGCCATGTCTTGAAATCCTTGCCACCGTCAATATATCGGTCGGCCACATTCATCCCGCCTATATAGCCTACCATTCCGTCAATCACACACAGCTTGCGATGATTGCGCCAGTTGATTCGGGTGGCAAACGGTGGGAAAGCCACTCTGAAAAAGGGATATACTTCGATTCCCGCCTCACGCATGCTGCGGAAAAAGCTATTGCGCACATGAATCGAACCGATATGGTCATATATGACACGCACCTTCACACCCTCGCGCGCCTTGCGCTTGAGCAGGTCGCTCAGCCGCGTACCGATATTGTCGTCCTCTATTATATAGTACTGCAGATGTATGTACTGCCGGGCCTTTTCAATATCCTCAAACAGCTGCTCAAACTTATCGGCTCCGTGATGAAATAGCATGACGTCATTACCGGCATAGAACGGAGCGCCGTTCAGCGACCGCCCGAGTTCAAGCAGCTGCCGGTGCTCAGGAGCCATTCCGCTCAGATCCGGGCGCGACATGCGGGCCTCCTCGCGCTGCATAAGCTTCCTGCGGTTGCGCCGCGATATCATGCGCTGATTCTTGATGCTGCGGCCGAAGAAGATATACAGGACAAGTCCCCCAATAGGAAACAGCAGCAACACGGTGATCCAGGCGAGTGACTTAAGCGGATTTCGGTTTTCACTCAGAACCACACCTATGATACTTATGATGGTGGCGAAATACGCTATAGTCAGTCCCCAGTACACCCACGGATTAAGAAGCACAGCCCTAACCCCGGACATTGCTGATGTCACTACTGTAAGGTTTGTCATACTACTTAACTACAAAAATACAGATTAAATTTACTGATAAATAACAATTGCACACATTTTTCAATATTATGCAAAAAAGAAGCGCCCCGCATTCATCATGCAGGGCGCCGTGTTATCTGTAGTGTTCAGAATCTTATCAGAGCTTGCTCATCGCTTCAGCGATAGCTGCGTCATCGGGATAGATCTCCAGATACTTTGCGAAGTATTCCTTAGCTTTTGCATTGTCATTGTTGACAATGTTGTAAGCGCCGAGCACGCGGTAGATTTCACCATAGTAGGGCTTGTAAGTTTCCTTGTTCTTCTCTTCAGAGTTGAGATATTCAAGGGCCTTGTTGTAAGCGGCTACAACAGCTTCGTCGGGTTTTGAATCGTTCTTGGCAAGAAGCATCTGGCCCTTTGCACGCCAGAGGCTGGCGGTGCTGCCTGAAGTAAGAGAGTCGCCGGCCTTTTCGATAGCCATATCCACATACTTCAGAGCTTCACCGATGCTGGTGTTGAACTCGTCAGAACCGTAAGTCTGGGTTCCTGCAAGGCTCTGGTAGCGGCGTGCCATGCTCAGAAGGTCGGTCACAGATCCGTTGCCCATATCAAGATACTGCTTCATTACCTCAACAGCCTTGGCCTGGTTGCCTGCGCGGTCATATACTGCGCTAAGCTCGGTGAGAAGTTCGGGCTTGTCAGGGTTGAGCTGTATAGCCTTTTCAAAGATGCTTACAGCCTTGTCAGCCTGGCCTGTGTTGCTGAGAGCCTTTCCGTAGAGGATGTAGTCATTGGCAATAAGCTTGGCGTTAGGATTTCCGAATAGCTTGTCGCCGCTCTGAACGGCGTCTTCCCACTTTTCAAGAGCTGCTTCGTTGAGCATAAGCACACGATACATAAAGTAGTTTTCCGGATCCGAAGCGAGTACCTTACGGGCTGTAGCCATTGACTTGTCATATTCCTTAGCCGAGAAGAGCAGACCTGCGTAACGCTGTTCGTCGTTCTGGAAGTGGTTGGGGTTTTCCATGTACTTGCCATACTGCAGGCAGGCACGTCCGAACTGTTCGTTATCGTAGTATTTTTCAGCGAGTTCGCGCTGAGCGAGAGCTGAATTGGGCGCCTTCTGGTTGAATTCCTCAAGCTTCTCAATTGCAAAAGCGGGATTCACACGGAAGTAGGTGTTGGCATACTTCACATAAGCCTCGCGGTTAACATTGCCCTTTTCATCATCCTGAGTGATGGCCATTTCATACTGACCGGCAGCTTCACCGGGATTATCCTTAGCCTTCATGTCGCCAAGAAGCACGTAAACTGAAGCTTCGGTATTCTTTGAATCCTTAAGAGCTTTGTTGATGTATTTGTCAATCTCCTTGGCATATTTCACAGGATCAACGCTCCAGTAAGCACGGGCTACGGCTGTCTGAAGGGCAGGATTCTTCTTATCGGTTTCAATACCGGCCTTGAACTGCTTTTCAGCGGCTGATTTGTCGCCGTTGCGGAGGTCGATTTCGCCGAGGCCAATCAGATTGTAGCCATACTTGGGGTTGGCGGCAACGCCAGCCTCAAAGTTCTTCTTAGCTTCAGCCACATTGTTTTCGTCAAGAGCTATTGAGCCGAGGTAGAAGTATGACACAGCCTTATCTGTCTGCGGTTCATTCATTGTGTTGGTAAGGATAATCTTTGCCACGTCAAGACGACCGGCGTTGTAGTTATCCACACCATCCTGATAGCCACCTTGTTGTGCGGAAGCTGAGAGAGCGGCCGCACCAAGCACGAGTGAGAATACGAATTTGAATTTCATTGGTTGGTCTATTAATTATTTAATTTATTGTATTAGAATTATTTATTTCAAATTATCTGTTATTAATTGAGATTCACCATCTGAGTATGGATAACCTTTGGCAGGATACCAGTCATAAGCATTATCTTCTGTCCCTGGAATCCGGTAACGAATGAGTAGAATCCGCGGGAGATGCTTCCTCCGGCACCTGTTGTTATCATATATATCTGACGGTAAAGAGGATACTCGCCGGTGTAGATGTAATACTGGTAAGGCTTGTAGGCTGTCACTTCATCATCGCGATGCACCTTAAGCACCTTCACTTTCTCACTGAAAGTCACTTCGGTGCTGTCATTGTTCTCCACAGCCTTGGCCATCTCCTCGCGGGTCATCTCACGCCCCTTGAGATCGCCGGTAATCCAGCTCACGCCAATGACTCCGATAGCCTTCTTATCGGCTGCAACGGCATCAAACACCGCCTGCGGTGTCTTCTGGGCGAACACATTCGGACCGAAGTCGGCACCATTGAGCAACGAATCGCGCATATAGTGGACTGTGCTCGAGCCCTGATGGTCAAACACAATCTTGATATCACCCTCACCGCCGGGAGTCACCTTCCCCCAATCGGAAAGCTCGCCGGTCAGAATCTGGCTTATCTCCTTTTTGGAAAGCATCTCTGTAGGATTGGCGGGGTTAACTATCAGAGCTATGGCGTCGACTGCTATCTGGCTCTGGAGCACATTCTTGTTGTTTGACTTGAAGTACTCAACCTCCTTATCGGTAAGAGGACGTGTGGTGATTGCCATCTTTGTACCGAAATTCATCAGCGAGTCAAGCACGGCATGCTCATCCACGTAGTAAGGCATGATGCTTGCCTCGGGATATATGTACTCAAACACATCAATCTCCTGCGAGAGAATATTTTCAAACGTCGCATCACAAGCTATGGTGGCAAGGCCGGAGGTAGAAGTGTTCTCAGCCTTGCGTCTGTCGCACGATACAGTCAGAGCCACCATCGCAAGCGAGGCAGCTATGACAGAAATGGATTTAGATATCTTCATCATCAATAGGCTTAATGTTAGAGAGGTGCTTATTCACGTGAGGTAATGTCACGGTCAATTCCGGCAAACTGACGGTAAGCGCGCCATATCCCGTAAACAACGAACAGAGAGCCGCCTACCCAACGGAGCCATTGCCACTGAAACTGGAAATAGTCACAGAAGAACAATACGCCCATACCTATATAAATAATAATCATGACTATGCCGAAGATGTTTCGCATGGTCTGAGGTGTGCTGTTGTTGTTAGTGCTCATGATGCTTTTATCTTTAATAATACACTTAATAATGCGGAATCGGTTCCGCGGTTGTTTTATTAATCAAACAACCGTCAGGCCGGATATGTTCTGAGGCCTGACCATGATAGCGCACACAAGCGTATATTTCGCAGTAAAGTTATATAAAATTCCTCTAACTTAACAGCGGGCGACGTGCGATTTTTCTAAATTAACACTATTTCAACTCTTTTTTTGCTACATTTGTATCATGATGTATCAACCGCTGGCGGAACGACTACGTCCGCAAACCATTGACGATTACATAGGCCAGACTCACCTCGTGGGGCCCGGCGCCATAATACGCCGCATGATTGACTCGGGAAATATATCCTCCTTCATCCTGTGGGGGCCTCCAGGAGTAGGGAAAACCACCCTTGCCAAAATCATAGCCAACACCACCAAAGCCCCGTTCTATACGCTTAGCGCGGTTCACTCCGGCGTGAAAGATGTGCGTGAAGTGCTTGAACGGTGCAAGCATGACGTGATGAGCATGTTTGCACAGGGCCATCGCCCCATTCTGTTCATTGACGAAATACACCGGTTCAACAAGTCGCAGCAGGACAGCTTGCTGGCCGCTGTTGAGAACGGAACGGTGACACTGATTGGAGCTACCACCGAAAATCCGTCATTTGAAGTGATCAGGCCTCTTCTCAGCCGCGCACAGGTCTATACCCTGCAGCCCATGGGCGACGAGGACCTCAACCATCTTCTGCAGCGGGCGGTAACCACCGATAAGATACTTCAGGAACATGGTGTTGATATCCGGAGCACTTCCGCCCTGTTTCGTTTCGCTGGTGGCGATGCCCGTAAATTGCTCAACATTCTTGACCTGCTTGAACAGTCGACCCCCGCGGGCTCCCCAATAGTTATTGACGACGAGGTTGTGACCTCAAGCCTGCAAAGCAATCCATCTGCCTACGACAAGAATGGCGAGATGCACTACGACATAATATCCGCCTTCATCAAAAGCATGCGCGGAAGCGACCCCGATGCAGCCATCTACTGGATGGCCCGGATGATTGAAGGAGGTGAGGCACCCGAATTCATAGCCCGCCGCATGGTCATCTTCGCAGCCGAGGATGTAGGCCTCGCCAATCCCAACGCTCTGCTCCTGGCCAACGCCACATTCGATACCATCCACAAGATAGGGTGGCCCGAGGGACGGATTCCACTCGCCGAGTGTGCCATCTACCTGGCTACATCGCCAAAGAGCAATTCAGCTTATATGGCCATTGACGCAGCCCTGCAGCTTGTACGAGAGACTGGTAACCGCCCCGTACCGCTCCACCTGCGCAACGCACCGACTAAGCTGATGAAGGAAATGGGCTACGGGCACAACTATCTTTATCCGCATAATTACCCCGGCAATTTTGTGGTGCAGCAATATATGCCTGAATCGCTCGGATACGTAAGGTTCTGGAATCCGGGCAACAATCCAGCAGAATCACGCTCAGCGGCACTACAACATGAACGATGGCATGCCGGTGATGAAAAAAAATAGACATCCGTTGTCACAAAAACCGGCATTACGGAGTCCTTATAATGTATGACTCCCGAACAGTTCAACGACGACATATTGCCGATGCATGCTCCCATGTACCGGGTGGCATTCTCACTGCTCAAGGACAGCGATGCCGCCGCCGATGCTGTACAGGACTGCATGCTCCGGCTCTGGAGCCGAAGGGATTCATTTGACAGCATCATGGAAGTCAGGTCATATTGCCTGATGACCGTACGAAACCATTGCCTGACAGTACTAAAACAGAACCACATGTTTGAATCAATCGACCAAGCGTCCAATATAGCATCTGACACAAACGCATGTTCCGACCTCGAACACCGGCAGTCAATGGCTATGCTTGACAGCGCTATCGATTCGATGCCTGAACATCATCGGGAGGTGCTCAAGCTAAGCACCTACGGTGGCTGCTCAAACAGTGAGATAGCCACCCTGACCGGACTGACGGAGGTTAATGTCAGAGCGATCCTGTCACGCGGACGCAAAAAATTACGCTTACTCTTCTCCTAACATCACCCCAGCCTATGAATCAGAACATCGATGACATACGGGTACTTCTTGACCGATACTACAACGGCGACTCATCTCCCGAGGATCTGGCGATTCTCACAGCCTATTTTACGAGCTGCAATGACATCCCGGAAGATATGGAAGCCGACCGTCTGCTGTTTCTCAACATCAATGATGCCATGCCGGAAATTCCGGCAAGTCTATCGGCAAGCATCATTGAGGCGATACAGAAGGAAACAGCCCGAGCCGGCAACCGACGCTATCTGAAGATATTGCGCTTCGCGGCAGCCGCAGCCGCCATAGCTGTCGTAGCTACTGTAGCCGTCCGCATCATACCATTTGGCGCAGTCATTGATGAGCAACAGCATCTTATGGCCGATCTGACAGCCACACCGGCGCTATCGGACGTCAAAACCATATCCGCTGCGGATATCGTCCCTACCTTGCCTACCGATGACAAGACGGACAAGAATGATCTTGCCATATCAGGGACTCCCCCACGCTCAGATAGAGCCGTAAGCCACCGCTCGCGTACAGGCAGGAAGAACCGGCCATCAGAAATGACCGACGAAGAGGCCATCAGGCAGGCCAATGCGGCATTCGCCCTGATATCATCACGCCTTGCCAAGGCCGGGGCCATTATGGAGAAGGCCAGCGATGACATATCAGAATGCAAAGAAATTATCACCGAAAAATTAAATTACTGACTATATGAAACGATTATTCACCGCCATCATGGTAGTATGCCTTATGCTGGGAGGAGCAATAAAGGCATCAGCAGCAAACGGAGATATTGAACAGATGCTCAGCCAGCTGTCAGAGAACAAGGATGTTTCCACCGTATACATCAGCCAGGCGATGCTTCGCAGCATAGCAGGCGGAAAGATAGGGAACATGCCGGTTGGAAAATACGCCTACTCGATTGACAATGTACAGGTATACACATACCCGTCCGAACAGACTTCAAAGGAAGCGATGAAGATTGTGAAGAAGTATATTTCCGAAACTCCCAACATCGAAACACTCGTAAAGGTAAAGGACATCGACAGCGAAACAGCCATGTATGCCATTCCTAAGAAAAAGGGGGGCTCGGAGTACAGCCAGGTGATACTCTTCACCTTCAGCAAGGCTGAATCTTCACTTGTAATAATCAACGGCAACCTCAGCCAGTACAATATCGGAGATCTTGCCGGTAAAAACATCAAGAATCTATAGCCCTGAGCTTATCCTACACAAAAGGCGGACAGGAATAAAACTTCCTGCCCGCCTTTTATTTCGTTATGATCAAACAGATCAATCCTTCAGTTTATCAGCCCATTCGGCAGCCTTCTTAGCAGTAGCGTCAAGAGCTCCGGAGGCAAAATCCTTTACCTTATCCGATATATTCTCACCAACATCACCGGCCTTATCCTTCAGATCCGAGACCTTATCGGCCACAGCATCCTTAACCGTCGACATTTTGTCCTGTACTGATTCCTTTATATCAGCCACCTTGTCGCTAACATTGGCCTGGGCCACTTTAGCTTCTGCCTTGGCTGCCACACCGGCGGCCTGTGCGCTGACTTTAGCCGCTTCTTTCGATACATTTGCGGCAACTCCTGCAATTTTCTGTTCGTCTGATGTGTTCATAATAGTAATTTTTTTCGGGTTCTCAGGATAAACACACCGGCGCCGAAAAAAGTTGATATGTACTGTTGATAAAAAAACTAAAACAGGACTCCCCTTTCCCTAAGGAATTGGAATCCTGTTCTGTAAGTTGTTTGTTTATGTAAGCTTATTCAGCTTACACAGGCTGCCGGACTGTTGCTTATGCTTCAGCGGGAGCTACATTGATGTACTTGCGGCCATTCTTGCCGGAAGTGAACACTACAGTGCCGTCAATGAGTGCGTAGATGGTGTGGTCCTTACCGAGGCCAACGTTCTGGCCGGGGTGATGAACTGTACCGCGCTGACGCTTGATGATGCTGCCTGCTTTAGCGAACTGTCCGCCAAAAATCTTCACGCCAAGACGTTTGCTTTCTGATTCACGTCCGTTCTTAGAGCTACCTACACCTTTTTTATGTGCCATTTCTTTACAGATTTTTGGGGTTAAGCTACTACTTCTTTAATTAACACTTTGGTGAAGCACTGGCGGTGACCGTTTTTACGACGATAGCCTTTGCGACGTTTCTTCTTGAAAACGATTACCTTGTCACCTTTCACGAGGGGAGTAAGAACCTCGCAAACTACTTTTGCGCCTTCCACGGTGGGAGCGCCTACCTTTACGGTACCATCGGCTTCAGCGAGGAGCACACGGTCAAATTCTACCTTGTCACCTTCTTTGGCTGAGTCGCCAAGATAATGAACATACAGGAACTTATCGGCTTCTGCCTTGAACTGCTGTCCCTGAATTTCTACAATAGCGTACATTTAATTATTACGTTTTATTGGTTAACCCGTCGGGCGAAGCATCGTACTGCCGGCACTCCGCTTTCTTAGTTTTAGCCCGGTGCGGAAAAATTGCCCACAAAATTACTATTTTTTCTCCACGCATGCAACATTTTACACTATAATTTCTCATCATTTCTTCCAGCATAGCAAGAAATGCGAATGGGGGTCGATAAACTGAGTCCATCAACCCCCATTGTTATAGCACGGTAATGCTTTCCGAAGTTTAGGAAGCGGCCTTAAATTATTCGGCTGCTTCAGCTGCGGGAGCTTCCTCGGCAGCTTCGGCAGCGGCTGCTGCTTCTGCTTCAGCCTTGGCAGCTGCGAGCTCAGCTTTCTTCTTGGCTACGGCTTCAGCCTTGGCCTGGTTCTTGGCCTGTTCAGCTTCCAGACGCTGCTTGGCTGCGAGCTCTTTCTTGTCAGCCATTGATGAACGGAGTCCGTCAATTGACTTCTGCTTCTGCTGCTTCCATGCATCGAAACGACGCTGAGCTTCAGCTTCGTCAAATGCACCTTTCTTCACACCACCCTGGAGGTGCTTCATCATGAGCACACCTTCCTGTGAGAGAATGCTGCGAACGGTGTCAGTAGGCTGTGCGCCAACATTTACCCAATACAAAGCACGTTCGAAATTCAAAGTTACTGTAGCAGGATTAGTGTTCGGATTATAAGAACCTATCCTTTCAATAAATTTACCATCTCGTGGTGCCCTGCTATCGGCGATAACAATAGGATAAAACGCATAGTTCTTGCGACCATGACGTTGTAATCTGATTTTTGTTGCCATTAAAACGTGTTATTAATTTGGTTTTGTATTGTTTGCGGGTGCAAAGTTACTATTTTTTTCTGAACTACGGCACTTTATCACATTTATTTTTAATAAAATCGCCTTATTCATGTAGCCGTAATGCCATATGATCATGAATGTATGATGTCGATAAGTATAGGTTTCAGTCCACCTACGAAACACTCAACCGCTATGACCATCAGTATCAATCCCATCAGACGCATCATCACGTTAAGCCCAGTTTCACCAAGCACCGGTGTAAGACGCGACGACGCACGCAGAATAACATAGGAGAGCAGATATATCAGCCCTATCATACCTACAAGTATGGCCTGCATCTCAAATGTGTCGGCCTGGTCCATGAGCATGATGCCGTTGGCTATGGCTCCGGGGCCGCACAGCATGGGAATGGATAGCGGAGTTATGGATATGTCGTTGGCATATGTACGTATCTCCTCGTCACTGAGCTTGGTATTGGTAAACCTCGCCTGAAGCATGTCATAGCCTATCTTCAGGATTATTATACCTGCAGCGATACGGAACCCATTGGCCGAAATCCCGAAAAATGAAAACAGGAACTGTCCGGTAAAGGTAAATGCCAGCAGGGTAAAGAAAGAAATCAGCGTGGCGCGTTTTACAATCTGCGCCCGTTGCTCTTCGTCAAGCCCCTTTGTCATGGTAAGAAATACCGGCATGGTTCCAAGCGGATTGGTAAGTGTAAAGAATGATGCGAAGCATACGAATGCAAACGGCATCAGTGTTTCTATGGACTGCATCGACTTAAAGTTATGTTTTATTTAATTGGTTTATTTTCATTTTTCACATTTCAGCCACTCTTGCGCCTTTCGCAATGTATCCGGACGCCCGATATCAAACCACCTGTACTCCCCCTCAGGTTCATACTGACGGATATCAAGTTTACGGCAATAGTCAATATAGAACGGCGTTATTGAGAACACGCGTCCATGACGTGAAGCGTATTCGGCAAGCGGGTCAAACAGCGATGGGCTCACTATATGCACTCCCCCGAAAGAACGGCAGGTAAGTTGCAGCGGGTCAACACCACCGGGACGCACTTCACCAGTACGGTTGTTTATCCATCCACGCATCTGTCCTCCGGCATCATAGAGCAATCCGCGTGACGATTCGCGCGCCGATGTGAGCAGAGTGGCATCCGCACCTGACGCCTTATGTGCGTGCTCCATCTCACGAATCGGGAAGTCAGTCATTATATCGGAGTTATGAATAAGGATCGGTTCATTATCCGTACTGTCAAGCCATCGGCGTGCTGCAAGCAGCCCGCCTCCGGTATCGAGCAGACAGGCACGCTCGTCCGATATATTGATGTTCATCCCATCCGGCTTGCTGTCGGAAAGATAACGCTCTACCATATCGGCAAAGTGGTGCACATTGACCACCACATCAGTCACGCCACACTCATCGAGCTTACGCAGTACAC
The DNA here is from genome assembly GCA_910586895.1 of uncultured Muribaculaceae bacterium. GTDB lineage: Bacteria > Bacteroidota > Bacteroidia > Bacteroidales > Muribaculaceae > Paramuribaculum. Next base: position 150,520 of record CAJUIW010000004.1, read on the forward strand.
GGCCGAGGGCGGGTGTGCCGGCAACGTCGACCAATGCTTTCGGACAACTGTCCGTCAGCGGGCGCAAGCGGGTGCCGAGTCCGGCAGCAAAGACAAGCGCTTTCATTTTGCCGGAAAATCTTTTATTATACCTTGCTCACGGTGTTCAAGATGAACCCTGACACCATATTTCCTATTGATATGCTCAGCCATGTGCTGGGCTCCGTATACCGATCGATGCCGGCCGCCCGTGCAGCCGAAGCTTACCTGCAGATGTGTGAATCCGCGTGACAGATACTTCTCAACCGCAGCATCGACAAGGCTGTAGGCGCTCTCCATCATAGCCGTCATTTCACCTCCGGCCTCAAGGAATTCAATCACCTCGGTGTCAAGTCCGGTAAGCGGCTTGTAGCGGTCATAGCGGCCAGGATTGTGAACCGAGCGGCAGTCAAACACAAATCCACCTCCATTGCCGGAATAATCGGCCGGAACACCTTTACGATAGGAAAAACTACCCACGCTCACGGTCAAACCCTCCGAAAGCTCATCGCGTCGGGCAAACTGCGGCATGGCACACACGCTCTTCAGCACCTTGACAAGATAATCCAATCCATCGACACCCTCCGCAAGAATCCGCTTCAGATTATCGATAGCCGGAGGTATACTGGCCAGAAAAAGCGTTTTGCGCTCAAAATAGCCTCTGAATCCATAGCAACCGAGCACTTGCAGCGTGCGGAACAGAAAAAATATCGGCAATCGGCTCCTGAACCGGGCCTCATCAATCTCCGTATATCTGGCGGCGGCTTCAAGATAGCAATCTATCAAATGATTGCGCAACTCTACAGGATAGCCTGCACGCGCCTGCCCTACGAATGAAACAACATCGTATATCCCCGGGCCACGCCGCCCGCTCTGAAAATCGATGAAATATGGACGGCCGTCATGAATCATGACATTCCGGGCCTGACAGTCACGGAGCATGAACGCATCGCACCCTCCGGCATCGGAAAGCAGCATATCGGCCAACCGGCAGAAGTCATCCTCAAGTTCATCCTCGGAAAATTCCAGTCCGGTGGCTTTCAGAAAATCATATTTGAAATAATTCAAATCCCACATCACCGAGCGGCGGTCAAACGACCGGCGCGGGTAGCATCGGCTATAATCTATATTGCGCGAGGCTTTGTAATGAATATAGGCCAGCTGCTCCATGGTACGTTCCAGCATGGGCCGGGCCGCTTCCATATCTGCCATCACAGCGTCAAACAGAGATTCCGTACCGAGATCATCCTGGACGTATGCCTGCGAGCCGTCAGCCACCGCCAGCACCCGAGGTACATTGGCATGCATTCCGGACAGCATATTGGAGAGGTATACAAACGCCTCGTTCTCACGTATATCATCGCCACAAGTGCCGACAAGAGTTGCCGACTCACCGGATATTCTGAAATAACGGCGGTTTGACCCCGCTCCCGGAAGTGGTGTCACGTTTATAGCTTCTTCGCCGGTAGCCTCTTTGAAGAGGGATTTCAAGACTGCTTCCATATCTGTCATTCTATCTGCAAAAATACACTTTTACCTCCAATGCTCGTCATCGTAATTGATTTTTTTATTATAAATATGTTGCACAACAGCAAAATCATATCTACTTTTGCGATGTACGTTAACGAAAGCGCAGATGACTTCACACACTAAATCAATATACGGTCTTATTGGCAACCCGCTTGGACATTCCTTTTCACGCAGTTTTTTCAATGACAAATTCAAGAATGAGAATATCAATGCCGAATACCTCAACTTTGAACTGCCGGACATAGGCGATCTGATGGAAGTCATAGCCGAATATCCTGACCTGCGGGGGCTTAATGTCACCATCCCCTATAAACAGCAGGTCATTCCCTACATGGACTCCATTGATGCCGCCGCAGAGAGCATCGGAGCCATAAATGTCATAAAGATAATAAATGACGGCAGTCAGGATGTGACATTGAAAGGATTCAACACTGACTGTATAGGATTCGCCGAAAGCCTGCGTCCGCTTCTGTCCGAAGCCATGACGTCGGCCTTGGTGCTTGGCACCGGGGGAGCTTCGCGGGCTATATGCTACGCCCTGAAGCAACTCGGCATAAATGTCACCCCGGTATCACGCACAGCCAAAGAGGGCCGGATCACATACACTGACCTTACCCCGGAGATAATGGCAACGCATAAGCTGATTGTCAACACTACCCCGCTGGGAATGTATCCCGATGTCCACACCTGTCCTGACATACCATACCAGCTACTCACGCCGGAACATCTATGCTATGACATTGTTTATAATCCGGAAGAAACGGAATTCATGAAACGTAGCGCCAAATATGGTGCCCGCACAAAAAACGGACTTGAAATGCTTCATCGCCAAGCCTTGGCGGCATGGGACATCTGGCAATCATCTGAAAAATATTAATCACAATAAACAGTCATACATTATGAATGAAAAACGCAGCAGCATGCTGCATGGAATTCTGCTTATAGCTCTTTTTGCATGCGCTTCTTTCTACATAGGCGATGCACAGATATTCAAGGAGCTATCATTCAGCCCTATGATCATAGGCATCATACTCGGTATGCTCTATGCCAACTCACTCCGCAATCATCTTCCGGAGACGTGGGTACCCGGCATACAGTTCTGCTCCAAGAAGATTCTGCGTCTGGGCATCATCCTCTACGGTTTCCGGCTCACCTTTCAGGACATAGCCGCCGTAGGTATATCGGGCATTGTTGTTGATGCCATAATTGTTACAGCGACCATTCTTGGCGGCATTTTCATAGGCCGGCTGCTGAAAATGGACCGCGACACTGCGCTGCTCACCTCCATAGGCAGCGGGATATGCGGAGCGGCAGCTGTACTTGGCGCTGAGGCTACAATCCAGTCAAAACCCTACAAGACAGCAGTTGCGGTAGCTACAGTAGTTATATTCGGCACCGTTTCAATGTTCCTGTACCCCATAGCCTATCGCAGCGGCATCATACCGTTGAGTCCTAATGAAATGGGCATATATGCCGGTTCGACACTCCATGAAGTGGCCCACGCCGTAGGAGCCGGAAATGCCATGGGGCCGGAAATATCAAATGTGGCCGTAATTGTGAAAATGATCCGCGTCATGATGCTGGTTCCGGTTCTTCTGGTTCTTGGATGGTGGGTGGCCACCCGCGCCAGTTCCGGACAGGGCAAGTCGAAAGTCAGCATCCCCTGGTTTGCCCTCGGATTCCTTGTTGTCATAGGCTTCAACTCTCTTAATCTGCTCCCGGCAGCTGTAGTCGATGTGATAAACTATATTGACACCTTCCTGCTCACCATGGCCATGGCTGCTCTTGGTGCCGAAACAAGTATTGACAAATTCAAGAAAGCCGGTGCCAAGCCGTTTATTCTTGCAGCATGCCTGTATGTGTGGCTAATAGGGGGCGGCTACCTGCTGGCCCGCTATCTGGCTCCTATATGGCTCTGATATCATACAATCCTCTATCGAAGACGCCGCTGGTGCTCCCGGCGACCATGCTTTGTGCGGGAATAACCGTAAGTTACTACATCCCGCTGTGGCCTGTCATGCTGGCCATAGCGGGTATTTTATTATCCATATTCCTGAAGCGGAGCTATATGATGGCTCTGTCAGGAATTTTCCTTGCCGGCACACTGCTCGGTCAGTACGCCATACCGCATCGTCCTGACCATTCATACACCGGCATTCACGCAGGATTCAACGGGCGGATAGTGTCATGCCGCGAGTCAAACTCAGGGCAGAATGCCATTCTTGAAATCAAGAGCTGCACCGACAGTACCGGAAAGTTCGTAGCCTGCCGGAGTTTCAAGGTATCAGCCTATCTTCCAGGATTCAAACCTGAACTCACGGAGGAAGCTGAAATCCGGTTTGCAGGAACACTCACCGACATAACCGCCGACAAGGATATGCCGGACGATTTCAACTACGGAGAATATCTGATAGGCAAAAACATCTTTTACCGTACCTTCATAGCTCCGGACAGCATCATATCGCTCTCTCCCGGCCATGGAATAATGGCATCGGCACACACCGCCGGCAACAATCTGACCACCCTGATTTACCGCACTCCCCTCTCGCCCCGCACAAAGGAGTTTCTGGCCACGGCTCTTACCGGTTCGTCGCAGGCTATATCGCAGGATGTAAGGGAGGCTTTCAACAGCGCAGGTATCGCACATATCCTGGCACTCAGCGGACTGCATGCCGGCCTTATAGCGTGGCTGCTCACTGTAGCATTATGGCCGCTTACCATATCAGGTATGCGAACTACAAGCGCTGCCATCACAATGGCGGCGCTATGGGTATTTGCCTTTGTCACAGGTGCGTCACCATCCGTGGTCCGCGCTGTCATCATGGCATCGGTGTTTATAATTGGCCGCATACTCGAACGTCCGTCGAACCCCATAAACAGTCTGGCCTTGGCCGCCATATTGATACTGACAGTGTGGCCCGAAGCTATATTCGAAGCCGGATTCCAGATGTCGTTCAGCGCCGTACTTGCCATAATTCTGTTTGGCGAGAATCTTAATCCGGTCAGCCGGAAGCATAGGGTGCTTCACAATATAGCGGGGCTCCTCTGTGTCAGCATATCAGCCATGCTCGGGACAGGAATAATAGCCATGCTGTATTTCCATTCGTTCCCGGCCTACTTCCTGCTGACCAACATCGCAGTATCGCTGCTGCTTCCGCCGCTGCTTGCCGGAGGAGTACTGCTGATGTTTCTGCAAAGCATAGGTTTCGCCCCCGATTGGCTATGCACAGTCATTGATGCTCTATACAGCGCCACGGAGCATATGGCCGTATGGGTGGCGTCGCTTCCCGGAGCAAAGATGTCAGGATTGTACATGCATGCGTGGCTTCTTATTCCTTACATAATCATTCTGATATTGATTCACCGTATGCTGACCGCAAAAAGGCTCAAGCGGGAGTTGATTGATATGACAGCGGTAAGCTTATTTGTGATATTTATCTTCTCAGCCGGACTCTCTCCCCGTGAACCACGGCTGTATATATTACGTAATACCGCTCAAACCGATTTCATTGCCGATACCGGTTCCGGGCCGTTGCTCTACATGACCACCTCAAGTGATCCGGGGGATGCGCTCGCTTACACCCGAAGAAGGATCGCTGACTATATGGGGCTGCGTGGCATTGACTCAATAGCATCAATGCGCGACAATCCTGTCAACGGGATAATATCTGCTGATGTCTTCACAATAGTCACACCTGCAGCCACAATAGCGATACTGCATTCCAATGAAGAACCTGCGGATAGATATAAAGCAGACTTTGTAGTGATATGCCGTGGTTGCCGCATGCCGCTGAATGAAATTGATGAATATTTCGGTAGTGAAGCCATGATTGTCCTGTCAGCGGATCTTGGAAAACGGTGGGAAAAAATCTACATACGGCAGTGCCGTGAAGAAGGCCGCAGCTATATGCTGCTAAGAGAACAGCCGATGACATTTCCGCTTAGAAGCGGTTCAGCAACTGATTGTAACCTCTGAGAAAGAAATCGGCAGAACCATCCTTAGGGCGCAACACTTCAGCGCCATATACCACCAGGTCCAAATCAATCACAACATGCTGTTTGTCACCCTTGATGCGTCCGCAGTCACGTTCATACTTTTTCAGCATTGCCGTAACTTCTTCTGAAGGAATGTCTGTACACGCCCGAAACACAGCGTTGGCGTACATCTCACCTACTCCGCTAAGAGGCGCTGTGCGATATACTTCTGATGCTGCCGCGTCATCGAAACTGTCCGACAGAAATCGAAGAGCATCCTCCACGCGTCGTTCAGCCTCCCCGGCAATATTGCTTCCTACAGAAATATAGATCTCCACAGCACACATATCCTACTTCCCGGCTTTACGCAAAGTTATCACAGTAATCTCCGGAGTGGCCCCTAAGCGCATAGGCATACCTACGGTTCCGGCTCCGATATTTACATATAGCTGACGGCGCTTGTCAGCCGATTTATACAAGCCGCCCCAATATCTATAGCGGAAAGCTGCCGGCGATATGCCGAATGCCTCGATCTGCATGGCATGGGTATGGCCCGCCAAAGTCAAGGCTATATTGGAGGTGTCGCTACGTTCAATATCCATCTGCCAGTGGGCCGGATTATGCGACAGCAGAATCTTTACATTACGATCCGACAACTCAGGATATGCGTCAGCCAATGACCCGTAGGTAGCAAACGGAGGGTCACCGACGTTTTCCACCCCTACCATCATTATGCTGTCGCCATCGTGGTACACAGCTTCATGTTCATTCAGAAGCAACCGCCACCCCATGGAACGCTGCAACCGGTGCAAATCCAAAAGATTCTGCTGCTTGGCCTCCTCAGAGGGCCAGTCGGAATAATCACCGTAATCATGATTGCCTAATATAGAGTAGACTCCATCCGGAGCATCAAGCCGTCCAAGGATATCAACAAACGGCAACAGCTCCTCGGTACGACGGTTGACAATATCGCCGGTGAACAGAATCACATCACCGTCAAGCGCATTTATCCGGTCAACCAGATAGCTTACGAAAGTGGTATCAGTTCCATACGTACCTGTATGCAGGTCGGAGAACTGTACCATACGGTAGCCGTCGAATGCCGCAGGCAGATCAGGAATCTCAACCTCTACCTCACGGACATCAACCCTGAACCTATTGATAAGCGCTCCCCACCATATCAGCAGGAATATTAACACTGACAATATTCCCCCTGTAAGCGTCAGCCATCGCCAACGGGCCTTATGACACAGACGTGGAAGAGATGCAATCCCGTCGACAATCACAAACACACCTTTCGAAACGTAAACCGAAAGAAGTGCGAAAAGCATCCACATCACAGAAAGAAGCTGAGCATCCGAGCCATCGCGCCGTGGCATACAAAGAGCCACAATCATCACAGCGTAGCACAGGATGGCGAATCCGAGCTGTATACGCGCGGGCACTTTCGAGGCACAGCGCTTTAGCAACAGATAGTAAAGCCGTATGTCTATGACCAGAAACAGTACACAGACAATGCTCAGCAACAGGTATGGTATGCGCATCTATGTTACTTTATTTTTCTGCTGCCATCAGCTTATTCCGGAGCGGATTGGCATACATGGCAAGCATCATTTCATTCATATATTTAACATCAAGCTCCGAAGGTGCTGATTCAAGTTCCACTTTGCCGAGCTGCGTGTCTATATACTTCTTGAAACGTTCGACATCGTCAGTGGTGTACTCCGATGAATACTTGTGGGTGCCATGCAGCATATCGTAGGCCATATAGTTGACCGGATAGATATGATAACCGCGATGTATCGAGCTGTCAATCATGGCGCATATCCGCTTCACAAGTTCCACCTTGTCCGTCACTACGCGCAGCTCCTCAAGCTGAGGAGTGATGCAGGCTCCCAGTTCGAAATGAATCCGTCCTTTGGGCTGCAGCAGACCAGTCTCCATACTGAAGAGGTCATCGCGCTGTGATTTCTTGAAGTCAGGGTCCAGGCGCTTGAGCAGGAATTCACGGGCCTTAAGGTAATCATTCGGGTCATACTCGTATGATATCGACACCGGCATGATGTTAATTTCAGCAATGCTGTCAATGAGCGACTTACCTTCACCACCACCAAGAGCGAGCATTTTTATCACGCTCTCCTGCGTCACGTCATTCGAGTCCTTGGCACGACCTTCACGCTGGGCAATCCATACGCTTTCATGCTTTCCGGTAATGGCGTAGTGGATATAGGCCGACAGCTGTCGTGCGGCCTCAAGAGCTTTCGTAAGACGCAGATTACGCTTTACTATGAAGCTCTTATTGAGTTTAACAAGTTCCGTGATCCAATCGTAAATCAGCAGATTGTCGCCGATGGCCACTTCCGAAGTGGGGATGTTGTGCTGAAGGAAGCAGTAATTAAGAAACGATGCATCGAGCACTATGTCACGATGATTGCTTATGAACGTATACGATTTGCCGGCTTCCACTCCGTCAAGGCCGCCGATAGTGATACCGGAAGTGGTGCGTGAGGCCAGCATTTCAAGGAATGGCTTCATCACTATTTCCTGAAATCTCCTCTTGTCAGGTATTTCAAGCAGCTGAGCGGCAAAACGGCCGAAATCAACATCGGGCATTATAAATTTGACAGCATGTTCAAAACCCGGTTCACGGACCAATTGTGACATTCGGGCACTGAACTCGGAGTCGTCAAAAGGAGCTATATCGCTGAAATCGTAGTTATTGTCCATTTTATTGATGTTTCTTTTCGAGCTTCTTTTTCAAGAATTCCACAAATAGTTAAACAACGAATTATATCGCAAAGTTACTTAAAAAAAGCTCCACTGCCTAAGAATTCTATAAAATTAGAATTTTTAGCCCAAAATAACATATCCAAAATGTTTGTCAATAGCCGAGTAATCTGTAATTTTGCAAGAGTAAATCCAATAAAATATAATTGCAATGGCGCAACTTGATATCGCGGAAGTATTTAACGCCGCAAAAGTTCTGAATGACGTAGCACGTCATCCTAAATTGATAGGTGTAACCAAAATCAATCCGGAAGCCGAAGTATATCTGAAACCTGAAAATCTTCAGCGCACAGGCTCTTTCAAACTTCGTGGAGCCTACTACAAAATATCGCAGCTCTCAGAAGAGGAGAAAGCTAAAGGAGTGATAGCCTGCTCCGCCGGCAACCATGCCCAGGGCGTGGCACTCGGAGCTTCACATGCCGGCATAAAGTCACTGATCTGTCTGCCCGCAGGTGCTCCTCTGTCAAAAATCGAGGCCACCAAGGCTCTCGGTGCTGAAGTTTGCCTTGTACCCGGCGTGTATGACGATGCCTACCGCAAAGCTATCGAGCTTCAGAAAGAACATGGCTACACATTCGTGCACCCGTTTGACGATCCCCTCGTAATTGCCGGTCAGGGTACCATAGGCCTGGAAATCATCGAAGAGATGCCCGACGTGGAGGCTGTGATTGTACCCGTGGGCGGCGGCGGCCTTATCTCCGGTGTGGCATTTACAATCAAGACTATCAAACCTGACGTAAAGGTATATGGTGTGCAAGCCGAAGGTGCTCCCTCAATGGTGAAATCACTTGCCGAAGGTGACCGTGTGAATCTTGATGCCGTTTCCACCATAGCTGACGGAATCGCCGTGAAGCAGCCCGGAGTCAACACCTATGAAATGTGTTCGAAATATGTTGACGAAATCGTCACTGTTTCCGACGATGAGATAGCTGCAGCCATCCTGGCTCTGCTCGAACAGCAGAAGCTTGTGTCGGAAGGTGCCGGTGCCGTTTCAGTTGCCGCCGCCATGTTTGACAAGGTGCCCATCAAGGGTAAGAAAGTGGTTTGCCTTGTATCTGGCGGAAACATTGACGTTACCAGCCTCAACCGTGTCATCACCCGCGGTCTGGTAAAGAGCGGACGCGACTGCACCATAGTGCTCAACCTCAGCGACAAGCCCGGACAGCTTTCAAAAGTATGTAACGTGATTGGCGACCTTGGCGCAAACATTCTTTCTGTAGAGCACCAGCGTAATCACGCCAATACACAGATTGTAGGATGCCGTCTGAGCGTTGAACTTGAAACCCGCAACCCTGAACATGTCGAAATAATCAAGAACGGTCTTCGCGAGGCCGGTTTTGAAGTTGTGGAATAATCCACATTCTATATAACTCATTCATTCGGAGCGACCGATTCATACTTGGCCGCTCCGAATTTTAAAACCATATTTCCGTATCATATCTCTTTCGATACACATCTTAATCACATTATGTCACGGACTTTTAAGCTTATATTATCTGCATTTGGATGCCTGACATCATTCTTCGCCTCGGCTGAGACTTCGACTTTCTTCACAGATACTGTCACAATGTCGCTTGACAGCTGCATCGCTGTGGCTCTTTCGGAAAATCCTACCATACATATCGCCGATATGGAGATTACCCGCATGGATTATTCCAAAAAGGAATCCCTCGGGCAGCTTCTTCCCTCGGTATCATTCGGAGGTACGTACAACCGTACCTTAGCCAAGCAAACCATGTACATGAACATGGGCTCAATGGGTGGCGGAAATCAGGATGGCGATGACAGCGAAGCATCATCTCAGGCCCCTCAGCGCTCCAATGGTATCAAGGTAGGTCTTGACAATTCCTATTCCGTAGGATTCCAGGCCTCTGTACCCCTGATTGCACCACAACTATGGAAATCGCTCAAGCTTTCTGACTCACAGATTCTCCAGAGCGTCGAATCAGCCAGACGCTCACGTATTGAGATGGTCAATCAGGTCAAGAATGCTTACTACGCGCTGCTACTGGCCGAGGACAGCTATCGGACGGTAATGGAAAGCTATGACATGGCTAAATTCACGGCTGACGCATACGCTAAAAAATTTCAGGCAGGCGCCGCCTCGGAATATGATGTGCTCCGTACGGAAGTGGCGGTGAAGAATGTGGAGCCTGACATAACTCAGGCCATCATCGCCATACGTCAGGCCCGTCTGCAGCTATGTCTGCTCATGGGACTCGACGCCGAGATAGCCATCAAGCCGGATGTGACTCTCGCGGCTTATGAACGTGACATGTACGATGATGCCCTCGACGTATTGTCGCGCACCGACAACATTTCAGGAAATGCCGACCTGCGCCTGCTTGACATACAGGGACGTCAGCTACGCGATGCTCTTGAGGTGCAGAAAATGTCATTAATGCCAACTCTGGCACTTACGGCCAACTACAACTGGACCTCGATGTCCAATGGTTCCCCCTTCAAAGGATTCCGATGGACTCCATACTCTTCCGTCGGGCTCACGCTATCGATACCACTCTACGAAGGAGGCCAGCGTTACAACCGCATCCGGGCCGCAAAACTTCAGGTTGAGGAGATGTCATGGCAGCGCACCCAGCTTGTACGCTCCATAAACATGCAGACTAAGCTCGCCATTGAGAACATCCAGCTCAACATTAAGCAGATAGCATCATGCGCCGAAAGCATGCGCCAGGCCGACAAAGCCTACACCATAATGCATGACAGCTTCGGATTAGGAGCAGCGTCATACCTTGACATGCGCGATTCCGAACTTGCCCTCACCCGCTCTCGCCTTGCATACTATCAGGCTATATATAACTATCTTGTGGCCCACAGCGACCTCGATATGCTCCTCGGAACAGAATACACCACCACCAAATAAAAAATATATTGACGATGAACAGACATATTGCCATCCTTGCACTGACACTCGCCCTGACAGCCTGCTCGAAATCCGGGTCTGAGAACAGCCAAGCAAACGAAACCGCCGAAGAACTGCCCAAAGTGGAGATTCAGCAGGTATTCACCACCGATGTAAATCAGATAGGAGAATACACCGCCACAGTAGAGGCTTTCAAGACCAACAATATATCCACATCTACGCCTAACCGCATCAAGAATATTCTTGTAGATGTAGGCTCACGTGTGGCAAAAGGACAGAAGGTTGTGATTCTTGACGATGTCAATATCGAGCAACTGCGTGTGCGCCTCGCCAACACCGAACGTGAATACAACCGTGCGGTAAAACTGCTTGAGATAGGAGCCGGCACACAGCAGAGCGTCGACCAGCTTAAGACAGAACTTGACGCATCGCGCCGCCAGTATACCAATATGGTGGAGAACACTGTTCTGGTATCGCCGATATCAGGAGTGGTCACAGCTCGCAATTACGATCCGGGCGACATGACCGGCACCCAGCCTATTCTTACCATTGAGCAGGTACAGCCGGTAAAGATAATCATCAACGTATCGGAAACAGATTACACCAAAGTCCATAAAGGAATGGGCGTTGACATAGCACTCGATGTATATCCCGATGAGAAATTCAAAGGTACCGTCTACCTGATTCATCCTACCGTCGATGCATCAACCCGCACATTCACCGTTGAAATCACTATCGATAATGCAGCCGACAAGGTGCTCCCCGGTATGTTCGCACGTGCCACACTCAATTTCGGCACCGCCAACAATATCGTGGTTCCTGACCGCGCAGTCGTGAAGCAGACAGGTTCGGGCAACAAATACATCTACGTATATAATCCCGGCACGCAGACGGTAAGCTTCAACCAGGTACAGCTCGGTCAGCGTATCGACAACACCTACGAGGTGCTTTCCGGAGTTAAGGATGGCGAGATGGTGGTAATATCCGGTCAGACCCGCCTCTCTTCAGGAGCCAAGGTCGATGTTGTGAACCGCGCCGCAACTGACAGCATTGCTAACAAATAACATACTGCCGACATGAGTCTGTACGCAAGCGCTGTAAAGCGCCCTATCATGACCACGCTATGCTTCGTGGCTGTACTTATAATCGGACTGTTCTCGCTCACTACACTTCCGGTCGACCTGTACCCTGACGTGGAAACCAACACCATCATGGTGATGACCACATACCAGGGAGCCAGTGCACAGGATATAGAGCAGAATGTGACCCGCCCGCTTGAGAATGCTCTCAACGCGGTAAACGACCTGAAGCATATCACCTCCAAATCAAGAGAGAATATCTCAGTCATAACCCTCGAATTTGAATACGGCAAGGATATTGACGTGCTCACCAACGATGTGCGCGATAAGCTTGACATGGTGAAAAGCGCACTACCGGACAATGCTGAGAACCCTATCATATTCAAATTCAGCTCCGATATGATTCCGATCGTCATGCTATCGGTCCAGGCCTCCGAAAGTATGCCCGGCCTGTACAAGATTCTTGACGAGGCGGTGGCCAACCCGCTGGCACGCATATCGGGAGTCGGCTCAGTGTCCATTTCCGGCGCACCGAAACGTGAGATACATATCTACGTCGATCCCAAGCGACTTGAAGCCTACAACCTGTCCATCGAAACCATATCATCCATCATCGCCGCCGAAAACCGCAATATCCCCGGCGGCTCATTCGATATAGGAAGCGACACATACTCACTGCGCGTACAGGGGGAATTCGCATCGTCCGACGAGCTTAACCGCATTGTGGTAGGCTCACGTGACGGACGCAACATATACCTCAGCGATGTGGCCCGTATTGACGACTCACTTGAAGAGCGTGCCCAGCAGACGTACAACGATGGAGAGAAAGGTGCGATGATAGTGATTCAGAAACAATCGGGCGCCAATTCGGTAGACATATCTTCAAAGGTGCTCAAGATGCTGCCTTCGCTTCAGAAACGTCTGCCGTCGGATGTGAAGCTTGGCGTAATCGTCGACACCTCCGATAATATCCGCAATACCATAGCCTCGCTTGTCGAAACGGTATTGTACGCACTGCTGTTTGTGGTGATTGTGGTATTCACCTTCCTCGGACGCTGGAGAGCCACCCTGATCATCACCATCACCATCCCCATATCGCTTATAGCATCCTTCATATATCTTGCCATAACAGGCAATTCGCTCAATATCGTTTCGCTGTCCGCACTGTCGATATCGATAGGTATGGTAGTGGACGATGCCATTGTGGTTCTTGAGAATGTCACCACACATATAGAACGAGGCAGCGACCCGAAGCAAGCGGCTGTGCATGGCACCAACGAGGTGGCTATATCCGTAATAGCTTCCACACTGACCCTTATAGCGGTATTCTTCCCTCTGACCCTTGTCACCGGTATGACAGGCGTGCTGTTCCGTCAGCTCGGATGGATGGTGACCATCATGATGATTATATCCACCGTATGCGCTCTGTCGCTCACTCCGATGCTCTGCTCTCAGCTGCTTCGCCGCAACAACAAGCACGGACGCCTCTACACACTGCTCTTCACCCCGATAAACCGCGCACTGGATGCCTTTGACAATGGATATGCCCGGCTGCTGCACAACGTAGTAGGCCATAAGAGCATAACCATAGCCGTATGTATGGCCATATTCATAGGCTCTATATTCCTGCTGCGCTTTGTGGGCACGGAGTTCTTCCCCACGGCCGACGACGGACGTCTTGGCGTGAACATCGAACTTCCGATAGGCACACGCGTGGAGATAGCCCAGGAGACTGTGGCGCGTATAGCCGACGAATGGCGCAAGAAATATCCCGAAATCAATATCCTCAACTACACCACCGGACAAGCTTCGAGCGACAATACCTTCGCATCGCTTCAGGACAACGGACCTCACATCGTGTCGATGAATATCAGACTGTCCGATCCCGGCGACCGCGAGCGTAAGATCACCGAGATAGCAGCCTTAATGCGTGAGGACCTGAAGCAATATCCCGAGATACGCAAGAGTCAGGTCAACGTGGGCGGTAACCGTGGCGGAGCCATGGGCGGACAGTCGACCATTGACTTTGAGATTTACGGCTACGACTTTGCCGAAACCGACTCTGTGGCCCGCCAACTGAGCAACGTCCTGATGAAGATACCGGGCACAGCTGACATCATGGTGTCGCGCTCGGACTATCAGCCGGAATATCAGGTGGACTTCGACCGCGAGAAGCTGGCTCTTTACGGCCTCAATCTTCAGACAGCGGCCAACTATCTGCGCAACCGTATCAACGGTTCGCTATCGTCATACTTCCGTGAGGATGGCGAGGAATATGACATGAAGGTCATGTATGCCCCGGAGCATCGCACCTCGATAGCCGACATTGAAAACATACTTATCTACAATGCTGCCGGCGAGGGAGTCCGCATAAAGGATGTGGGCAAAGTAGTGGAACGCTTCACTCCCCCTACCATCGAGCGCAAGGACCGCGAGCGTATCATCACCGTAAGCACAGTAGTAAGCGGCGTACCGATGAGTCAGGTTGTGGCTGAAGCCGAGATTGCCATTGACCGCATGGAAATCCCTGTAGGCATCAATATACAGCTCGCAGGTAGCTTCGAGGACCAGCAGGACTCATTCAAGGACCTGCTTATGCTCGCTGTCCTGATAGTGATACTGGTATATATCGTAATGGCCGCCCAGTTTGAGAGCTACACTTATCCCGGCATCATCATGACCTCACTTATGTTCGCATTCTCAGGCGTGTTCATCATACTGTACCTCACCGGGCACACCCTCAACGTTATGTCAATGATCGGAGCTATCATGCTTATCGGTATAGTGGTGAAGAACGGTATTGTGCTTATTGACTATATAACGCTCAACCGTGAGCGCGGATTGTCAATCCGTCAGGCGGTGATCTTAGGCGGCAAGTCGCGTCTGCGTCCTGTGGTGATGACCACGCTGACCACCATCCTCGGCATGGTGCCGATGGCCCTCGGCACCGGACAAGGTTCAGAGATGTGGCGTCCTATGGGTGTGGCGGTGATTGGTGGTCTGACTCTTTCAACAATCCTTACCCTGCTCTTTGTACCGGCGCTTTACTGTATATTCGCATATATCGGAGTCAAGCGCACGCGTAGCAAGCACAGAAAGTCACTAACTAAACAAACAGCTCAATGAAATCAATATTCATAGCCTTTGACCAGGCTTATTACGACAAGATAGTAACCATGCTTGAGAAGAGCGGTTGCCGCGGATTCACGGCATGGAACGAAGTACTCGGCCGCGGCTCCCGAACCGGGGAGCCGCACTACGGATCGCATGCATGGCCGTCAATGGCTTCTGCCATCATCACCATTGTGCCCGACGAGAAAGTGGCGCCGCTGCTGAGCCAGCTGAAAGCCATGGACGAAGCCACACCTAAGCTCGGCCTGCGGGCCTTTGTATGGGCCGTGGAGCAATCCATATGACACCCTGATTCCGGATCATTTTTTCATATTTTTGGGCTACGGATTTTGGAAATAACCACATTATTGCTAACTTTGCACTCCGGAAAGCCCTTGAAGCGCACGTGGCGTAATTGGTAGCCGCGCTAGACTTAGGATCTAGTGTCTTACGACGTGGGGGTTCGAGTCCCTTCGTGCGCACCATTCCAAGAACACCGACCGGGCGTGTCAAGTACACGCCCGGTCACTTTTTTTATATATACAAACATGAAAATAGGCATTATCGTAGCCATGCAGAAAGAGCTTCAGCTGCTTCTGCCGCTACTGGAAAACGCAAAGTCAACCACCGTCGAGGGCTTTACCTTCCATGAAGGCTGCATAGGACAGTCGGAAATCGTAGCCATGCAGTGCGGCATAGGCAAAGTCAATGCTGCCATGGGCACCATGACTCTGATATCGCTGTTCCACCCCGAACTGATCATCAATACCGGTGTGGCCGGCGGAACCGGACGCAGCGCGGGAGTGCTTGATGTGGTGATAGGTACCCGTATAGCCTATCATGACGTATGGTGCGGCCCCGGCACCGAACCGGGTGATGCGGCCGGATGTCCCCGCTTTTTCCACACTTCCGACACCGTCAACTCACTCCCCTGCCTTGCCGAGGGCGACAACATCAAGCACGGACTTGTATGCTCAGGTGATGTGTTCGTATCGGATGTAAAAGTGCTTGAACATATCCGCTCGCTCTATCCCGAGGTCGATGCTGTAGATATGGAATCGGCTGCCATAGCCCACGTATGCTACATGCGTCATGTACCGTTCGCATGCATCCGTGTAATCAGCGACACTCCCGGAGCCGACGACAACATAGCTCAGTACAACAACTTCTGGGAAGAGGCTCCGCGCCATACATTCGACCTGCTTCGCCATATCATATCCGAACTGTCATGAAGAAGATAGATAGTTTCACTGTCGACCATCTGCGGCTGCTCCGCGGGATATATGTATCACGCCGTGACACAATGGAGTCGGGCGAGGTGCTGACCACATTTGACATCCGCATGACCGAGCCTAACCGCATGCAGCCCATAGCCGGACCAACGCTGCATACTATAGAACATCTTGCTGCCACATTCCTGCGCAATCATCCCCGGTGGGCCGACCGTGTAATCTACTGGGGCCCCATGGGATGCTGCACCGGCAATTACCTGATACTTAAAGGGGAGCTATCGTCGTCCGACATTCTTCCGCTTATGCGAGAGACATTCAGCTTCATAGCCGGATATGACGGCGAGATACCCGGAGCCACACCGCGCGACTGCGGCAACTATTCCTACATGGACCTTGATGACGCGCGCCTGCAGGCCAAATGTTATCTTGACGAAGTTCTTGCCAACCCCACTGTCGATAATCTGGAATACCCGAAGTGAAGGATTTACGCCCCATAAAGGGTAAATATTATATAGCCGGACTTATAAGCCAGGGCGAGCATGAGCATCAGGACTTCAAATTTGCCATCAGCGACGCCCTCAAGATAGCACGTTCAATATCGGCATTCGCCAACAACGACGGCGGACGCCTCCTTATCGGAGTGAAGGACAACGGGCGGATAGCCGGCGTGCGCAACGAGGAGGATATCTTCGTGGTTGAGCAGGCGGCCGAAATGTATTGCCGCCCTGCCCAGCAACTGCGCTTCACAGCCTTCACCACCGACGACGGCATAGTGATACGCGCCGAGATTGACGCATGCCCTGACAGGCCGGTACAGGCCCGCGAGCCCGACGGCCGCTGGCGCGCCTATTATCGTGTGAAGGATGAAAACATCGTGGCCTCTCCCCTGATGGTCCGGGCATGGCAACACAGAAAACGTCAGTCAGGAGCCATGATAGCGCTTAGCGAACAGGAGAGTGTGCTGCTTGCCGAGTTGAGGCGAAGCGGTATGGCCAATGTGGAGCAACTGATGATAGCATCACGCCAGAGCCGTGCGGCCACGGAGGATATCATAGTCAATTTAGCAGCCATCGGCATAGTGGATTTCTGCTACTCAAACGGCCGTTTCATGCTATGTGAAGGCTCTGATTATGACAAAAATAATTACATTTGATTAGTCAAACGCCCTAATAGATGGACAAAAATCATTGATTTTAGGTATATAAAATTATGATTTACGGTACTACCTTTGCATCAGATAATTAATGACGAATTGAATTAGTACCGCATAGTCAGTCCAATGCTTCGGACCACAATCCATGCATAGGAGTAATCTATAAGGAAGTTAGATTGTTTTTATACTTTCGCGCTGTCGGACCCGCTGTGAAGCTCCATCCGACGGCGCGCGGTGCATCTATACCTACCGTTAATAATCCGCCCAACACTACTTGATAATAAACAATGATGCCGGACATGAAGCCCGGCATCTGTATCATATATATGTCAAGGTCTGACTCAGTCGCCAGTGTTCAGTACCGGCTGGGCAGCCTCATCGGCGCAGAGCACCACAAGCAGATTGCCCACCATGGTAGCCTTGCGTTCATTATCAAGCTTCACCACTCCGCGGTCCTCGATATGCTTGATAGCCATGTCAACCATCGATACGGCACCCTCAACAATCTTTTCACGTGCCGATATGATAGCCGCGGCCTGCTGACGTCTGAGCATCACTGCGGCAATCTCCGGGGCATAAGCCAGATAGTTGAGCCGGGCTTCCACTACTTCCATTCCGGCCATGGCCAGACGTTCATTTATCTTGCGTTCGAGCAGTTCGTTTATCTCATCGCCGCCATCGCGCAGGGTCAGTTCTCCATCCTCGGTACCGGTAGAGTCATAGGCAAAATGGCCGGTCACTTCACGAAGGGCGGCATCGCTCTGTATGCGCACGAAGCGCTCCAGCGCCCCGGTGCTTACTGAGGTGCCTGTTGCTCCGAGCGAAGCCGAATCAATATCAAACACAGCGCGGTAGGTGTCGCGTATGCGCCACACAAGCACCATGCCTATCAGCACAGGATTGCCTATCTTGTCGTTGACCTTTATCGGTTCGATATCCATATTGCGTATGCGTAGCGACAGTTTGCGGCGTGTCATAAAAGGATTGAGCCAGAAGTAGCCCACACGGCGGCATGTGCCACGATATTTTCCAAAGAAAATCATCACACGCGCCTCGTTAGGCTCCTGTGTGAAATATCCTACGCATCCGAGCACAAACAGCAGAAGCAACGGTATGGTACACCCTACACTCAGCCAGAGATTATCCTCTCCACCCTGCACTATACAGAACACTATAAGCAGCGGAATGATGACGAATGTCACCGCTATCATGGCAAAACCGTTCATCAACAATCCGCCATATTCATACTCTTCATTATCCTCTTTCATAAGCTTCATTTATGGTTTTCTATATATGACGCACCGGGGTGCGGAAAAGTCACACCCCGGTGCAGATTTTTTTGAGTGCTCCGGAATCAGTGCGATGCTCCGCCCACTACGTCATCGTTCTTCACACTACGCACCTTCTTGACCTGTGCGTTAAGATTGCCGAAGCGGTATGATACGGCGATCCTCACTCCACGGTTGTCAGTGTATTCCGAATAGCTCCGGCTTGTGTAGGGAACATTGATCATATAGCTGCAATGCTTCGAATGACTTGTGCCAAATGGATTCTCTACACTCAGCCGCACATTCAGACGCTTCTCATTTAGGAATGAACGACTGAGATCTATACCATGATACAATCCAGAGGATCCAATTGGCTTGAACACACTGTACAGGCTCTTGCTACGTCCCCAATAGCTTGCATAGACGCCTACCGACAGGTCCCAGGGAAGCTGCTGGTTAAACCGCATGAAAATGTCCGGCGACCATCCGCTCACTCCAAGATTCAATGACGGATTCTCCTCTTTATTGTACCGGATACTTGTATTGATCATCAGGCGTGTCTTGCTACCGGGCTGGTACTGCATCCACAGGCCGCCGTAGAGCGACTTATTCTTACCTGCATTGGCATAGGTACTGCTCAGACGGTCGCCCGGCAGAAGCTCCTGAATCTGTATGATGGCGTTGTCGCTGAATCCATATCCGGCATTGAAATCCATAGAGAATTTACTGCTGAAGAAGCTGTAGTTGAAGTTCACCGAATGATTGCGCGTACTTGTCAGATCAGGATTACCCTGCGACTGCCCCTGAGGAGTGGTGTTGAGCGTAGGATTGAGATAATTGATGCCCGGACGGCGTATCGAAGCGCTGTACGACAGGCGCATAGAGTTGCGGTCATTGATATTGTAGGATATTCCGGCATTAGGCACGAGGTCGCGCAGAGAGCTGTGGAAATCCTCGTTATCACCCAGTTTGTACTTGGCGGCAAGGCGTGAGTACTCGTAGCGCAGGCCGGCACGGAGCCCTATCTTACCTATATTCACACGGTAATCGACGAATGCTGCGGCCACCTGTGTCACGTGGCTGAAATCAGTCTTTACTTGATTGAGGTCGATATACTCCTGATCTGAGCGGCTATGATTGTCGCGATAGATATATTTAGCCCCGACATCGACAGTATGTCCTTTCCAAAGCGGACGTGTCCAGTCGGCCTGAACCGTATGTTCAAGGAATGTAGCTGAATTATCGATATTGGTACCTGTATAGCTTACAGGCATATCCACCATATCGTAATACCGATTGGTCGACTTCGAGCTGTTGCCATTGCCTGACACCATGTATGTAAGTATGAATTTCTCCCCTTTACGGCGTGTGAGGTGCTGATAATTGACTGTCCCGTCAAGCCAATGGTAGCGCGACGGATCGGTCATGTTGCGCGAGCGATAGCTGTAGATTGTATTGTCCATAGCGTCCATCATAGTGAAATAGTAGTCCGAACGCGATTTGCTGCTATGGAAGAATCCGCTGAATTCGGCAGTGAACAGATTGAGTGTGTCCATCTCATAACTGAATTCAAAGCCTACACTACCGCTCGTATTGCTTCCACGCTGATACGTCTCCTCGCTTGAATGATTGTCCGACTCTTCGAAAGTACGCTCTGTAGTATGATACCCGCGCCGAGCACGGCTCGGAGTGTTACGGAAATTTCCGTACATGCTGAAAGTCACCTTGTCAATCTGCGACATTACCCAGATATTGGGGCTCGGTATATTCTGCGAGGTGCTGTAGGAGAGCCCGGCACTGCCCATCACACCTTTTATTACCAGGTTTTCTTCAGTTACGATATTAAGAATTGTGCTCACCCCCTCGGCATCCTCGCGTGCACCTGGGTCGGTGATAACCTCAATCTTCTTGATCATCGAGGCCGGAATAGACTTGAATATATCCTTGGCATTGTTGCTGAACGAATTGTTCTTTCGCCCATTCTTGTATATCAGGAAGCTTGACGAGCCTTTTACCTTGATAGTACCGTCGGGATCCACACTTACAAGAGGTACCTTCTTAAGCATTTCGTCAAGCTGCGATGTCTTTGCATCAGGGTCGGCGGCTACATCGTAGCCTATACGGTCAATCTCACGCGATATCAGAGGCTTCTGGGCAGTAACTACCACTTCGCCGAGTTCTGTTCCGGTGGTCACGGTAAGAGTACCGAGGTCAGCAGCAGGGCGCTTGGCAGTAAGTTCAAAAGTGCGGCTAAGCGGTGCGCGTCCTACAGAAGTAAGCAGCAGACGATACTTACCGGCTCGCGGAAGTGACTTTGAGAACGAACCGTCCTCCTTGGTGACAGCAGTAGCGACAGGTTTCACTGTGTCAGGCAGCTGATATATGCGGATTGTGGCGAACGACTCCCCCGTCGCGGTAGAGTCAACGGCCACACCCTTTACGCTAAATGATTGGGCCAATGCAGATAACGAGCATAAAGCCATAAGAGTGATGAAAAATGAACGAAAAGAATTCATAATATGATTTTGAATGTGATAAGACGCATATACTTATATGACGCTGAAAACAGAGTTATGTGACAACTGAAGGAAAAAAAATCTATCTACATAGTGTATTATTTCATTAATACACCGCAAATATACTTATTAATTCCGATGCGTAAAACAATTCTATCCTTTTTTCACGAAAAACTTTCTTTTCTGATGATGACTACCCCCTTTTTACCTTTGACATTAGACTTTCTCTTATTATCTTTGCTGTGGCTTACATCATACCGAAACACTGATTTAATATACCAATCATATAAATCAGGGACGTTACACTGACATAATGATTATACAATGATTCACCATCTCAGCAACAGACTGCATATAATATGTACACTGTTATCTATGGCATCTCTTATCATCGGACCGTCATGTTCAAGTACGCGTTCCGACATGTCGGAGGATGAAGAGCTCAGGCTGTTCAATCTTGTTGCCGAGCCATCTTCGGAGGGAAACTACGCACTGGCCATATCGATGGCCGACTCCCTGCTGTCGACCCAGCTCAGCGACACACTGCGCGGATACATAATGCTCGAACGTGGCGTGGCGCTCTTCAATAGCGGCAAAATAGCCGAATCGGCAAGCTACGGCAATGAAATCATGGAGTATGCCCGCAAGCATAATATCATAGAGATAGAGACTCAGGCGGAGCAGAACCGCGGAGGAATCTACCGGCGTGCAGGCAACGACGATTCGGCCTTGATATGCTACTCACGCGGCCTTGATCTGGCCATGGAGTCCGGCAATATCGAAATGGAGCAGGTACTTGCCGACATGCTCGCCATTCTTTGTACCGAGCGCAACAGGTTTGATGATGCCGAAAAGTTTACACAGCAAGCCATTTCGCTTAGCAAAGAACTGTCTGACACTACCGCGATGGTTTCGGCAGTAGCCACCTTAGGGGCAATACGGTCCCGACAGGAGAGGTATGCAGAAGTAATCAACTTACAAGAGCCATATATCCCTATGGCTGCGACAGTTGATCCTCTGACCCGTATAAAGTTCTACACCCCTGTCATCAAATCCTGCATACAGCTTGATTCCCTTCAGAGGGCACGCGCCATTCTATCGCAAATGCAGGAAGACGCATCCGCATTGCCGGCCAATCATCAGAGCGCCATAGCGGTAAAATCAGCTGAAGCAGCACTCGCCGCTGCCGAACAAAGATGGAATGACCAATGGAAAATACTCTGCGCCCTTGATTCACTCGACACACAGGGGCGCAAGGAGAATATGATTCTGATAGAGCGTGCCGAATGCCGCGCCAACATGGGCGACTGGCAGGGAGCCGCACAGCGCTACCGTAAAGCCTACGATGCTCTGGCCGAACAGCACCGGAGCAGTGTGGAGAAAGACATCTCCGAGCTGTCCGTAAAATACGATACCGCCCTCAAGCAACTTGAGATAGAACGTCTGCGCAACCGCCAGTGGGTAATGATGTCCATCATACTATGCTGTATATTCCTTATTATAATAGGTGGGGGTGTATGGATTGTCATATCACGGTCGCGCAAGGCAGCCGCCGAACGCAAAGCCCGCATGGAATATATACGCGGGCTTGAGCAGGAACGCGGACGCATGGCCCGCGAACTGCACGACGACGTGGCTGCACATCTTGTAGGGATGCAGTTTGATATCCTTACATGTCCGAACGAGGAATGCGCCGGGAAGTTGAATTCACTGGCTGTCAAAGTCCGCAATCTATCCCACGAACTGATGCCACCTGAATTCACTCGGCTCACTCTGCCGGAACTGATTAGCGACATGGCATTGAGCCGCAACGATCCGGCACGCAATATCACAGTACACACCATTATCAAAGGAACATTTGAATGGGGCTCTCTTCCGGCCTCCGCATCGTTTGAGCTATACCGCATAGTTCAGGAGGCAGTGACAAATGCCATAAAGCATACGTCAGCCCCTGACATCACGATAACTCTTGACGGCGACTCCCGATATAAAATAACGGTGGAATCAGCCTCAACATCCACCTTCCCGCATGACTCGCAGGGTATAGGCCTGCGCATCATGAAGATACGTGCCGAGCTGGCCGGTGCGGCACTGACAAACAGCATATCGCAAAGCGGTAGCCTACTTACACTTACACAGCTTTAGTACAGATTATGAAGAAAATACTCGTAGTGGACGACCATCCCATAGTGACCGGAAAGATCCGTGACCTGCTGATTGCAAATGGATATGATGCTGTCACGGCTCATACTCCGGCTGAGGCAAAACTGCTTGTTGCACATGCCGGCCGGTTTGATGCCGCCATTGTCGACCTCTCGTTATCAACCCCTGGCGGCGACATTGCCGACGGGCTGGAGATGATTGAAGAGTTTCGCACCGATGGATTCACAGGTAAAACCATCATATATACCATGCACGACGAGGCCTGGCACATGCGCCGTCTGTCGGAAGCCCATCCTGACGCCGTAGTGTTCAAGACAGAAAGCCCCACAAAGCTGGTTGCCGCCGTCAATGAGCTGACTTCGGGACACAAATTCCACAGCGTGGAGTTCGAGGCACGTATCAAAAGCATACAGGGCAATTCGGCCATGCTTACTGAAAAGGATATCGAGGTGGCACAACTCGTAGCTTCCGGCATGACAAACAACAGTATCGCATCGCGCATGAACATGAGTGAGAAAACCGTTGAATACCATCGCAGCAACATAATCCGCAAACTGGGTACACGCACTATGCCGCAGGCCATAATGCGCGCCATGACTCTCGGCATTATCAGCATGTTCATGATGCTCCTGTCCCTGCCTATTCACGCCTTGACCGCTGAAAGCGGACCGCTGGAAGTGGACATGGGCACATCGGTGATATGGGCCGACCGCAATCTCGGAGCAGACAGCCCTGCAGAAGGTGGCGACTGCTACTCCGCGGCCGAAACATTTGTAAAATCAGAGTATTCATGGAGCACATACACTTTATGCAACGGTACATGGGACAGCTGCCATGACATAGGTGTCAGCGACATAGCCGGAACCAAGTACGATGCCGCACACGCCAACTTAGGCAACGGCTGGTACACCCCTGCACCTGAGGATTTCGAAGAACTGCTCGAAAAATGCACTATTGAACTGGTTGACGTAGACGGGCTGAAATGCGCACGCTTTACAGCCACAAACGGCAATACCCTCCTGCTCCCGCTGTGCGGCTACTATCAGGGAGGGAGCACACGAATCAGAATCAATCAGGAAGCCGCATATCAGACATCAGAAGTTGACTATAAAGAAGAGTTTGTACCGGGCTATAATGTAACAGCCTCAGTACTTGCCCCGACATTCTGCGCAGTGACCCTACAAGGAATATACCCCTCACTGCTCGGCACCGCATTTATCGGGATGAGCGTGCGTCCGGTGCGCAAGCGCCCCGCTGCAATTGACTCGGTCATAGCAGACGATGCATCCACATCATCGCCCCGCACCATTTATGACCTCAACGGACGCCTGGTATCCATTCCTACCTCACAGCTCCCCGCAGGGATATATATCGTACATGAAGGCACCCGCCGCTATAAGCTCCTGATACGATAATCAGGGTCCACAGTTTAGGGATTTCCCTAAACTGCCTTTGTCGAAAACACTAATACTCTAATTCCAAACATATTAAACCATCCAATTATTCTATTTATAAAAAATTTATCCATATATTTGCTCTCCGGTGCCATGATGCACCACATAGCAACTATAATATAGAGATAAGCAATCAGATTTAGAAAAAGGATGGCATTTTCCGTTCAGATCCAGGGCCTGTGAAGGTCTGCTACAAACACACACATCTGAAATACAAATAGCACGGATAGTCATCACCTGGGAAGCGGCTTCTGCATAGCGCGGGCTCCGCTTCTCTTTTTTATTTCTTCAATCCGCTCCGACAAACACCGACTACCAATTACAAAAAACAATGCACCGACAATCGATATGGGCGTATCAGACTAATTGGACAAAAAAAATAAGAGGTCGCTATTCATAGCGACCTCTCTTAGTAGCGGGGGCAGGACTCGAACCTACGACCTTTGGGTTATGAGCCCAACGAGCTACCACTGCTCCACCCCGCATTGTGGTTTGCGAGTGCAAAGATAGGCATTTTTATTTTCATGTCAAGCATTTCAGGATTATTTTATAGTTAAATTTAGTTAATACCTACAATTCACCTCGAATCGCACCCGTTAAGCTAAAGATTTATATCTGCACAACCGCATTTATCGGTTTTTTATAACTACATTTGTATCGAATATAAATTCCTTAAATATATAATGAAAATAACCAATCACAATCTGCTTATGACAGCTGTCATGGGGGGACTGCTATGTTCCTGCAACGGACAGCAGACGAAGTATCCCACAGCTCCGTCGGACGACACTACCGATGAATATTTCGGAATCACAGTAGCCGACCCTTACCGTCCGCTTGAAAACGACACTGCCGCCGCCACCCTGAAATGGGTTGAGGAGGAAAATGCCGTCACCAATGCCTATCTGGACAAGATTCCGTTCCGCAGCGCCCTGCGCGAACGTCTCACCGAGCTGAACAACTATAAGAAGACTGGCCTCCCCTCGAAAGAGAAAGATGGTAAATATTACTATTTTGAAAACGACGGCCTGCAGAACCAGTCAGTGCTCTACCGCACCGACTCGCTCGGAGGCACACCCGAGGTGTTCCTCGATCCTAACAAACTGTCCGATGACGGTACGGTAGCTCTCACCGGCGTATCGCACAGCAACGACGGCCGCTATACAGCCTACACCATATCACGCAGCGGTTCTGACTGGACTGAAATCTACGTGATGGACAGCAAGACCAAAGAGCTGCTCCCCGACCATATCGAATGGGCCAAGTTCACCTCAGCCAACTGGCAGGGCGATGGCTTCTACTACAGCGCATATCCGCGTCCCGAGGCCGGGAAGGAATTCTCCAACGCCAACGAAAACCATCAGATCTATTATCATAAGATAGGCACTCCCCAGAGCCAGGACAAGCTCGTATATGAGGATCCGAAGCACCCTCTCCACTTCCACACAGCCTATGTGCCCGGAAGCGAGGACTATCTCTTCGTGTTCGGCGGCGGTGAAGGTATCGGCGAATCAATGATGGTGAAAAGCCTGCGCGGCGGAGGCGACTGGAAGGTAATCGAACCTACGCAGGACTTCTCAATAAGCCCTGTAGGCGTTGCCGACGGCAAACTCTTCTTCATAACCACCAAAGGCGCTCAACGCGGACGCCTGATGACCGTAGAACTGGCGAATGCCGGAACTGACAACTGGGTGGAACTCGTTCCCGAACAGGAAGGCGTACTCTCAAGCGCATCATTTGCCGGCGACAAGATGATACTCAAGTATCAGAAGGACGCCGCAGATCAGGTGTATGTATATGACCGCTCAGGCAAGAAGCTCAACGAAATCAAGCTCCCCACATTCGGCACCGTAGGAATATCATCGGACAAGGATAACAATGAAGTGTACTATTCATTCACATCATTCACTTATCCCTCGGCCCGCTACAGCTATGATATGGCCACCGGCGAAAGCAAACAGATCGGCTCTACCGAAATCAAGAACTTCAACTTCGATGACTACGTGACCGAACAGGTGTTCTACACCTCGAAGGACGGCACAAAGGTACCGATGTTCATCACTTACAAAAAAGGGCTTGAACGCAACGGTAAGAACCCCGTCTATCTCTACGGCTACGGCGGCTTCAACGTATCGCTGCCCCCGTCATTCTCACCCAACCGTCTGGTATGGCTCGAAAACGGCGGTATATACGCACAGGCCAACCTCCGCGGCGGCTCGGAATACGGCGAAGAGTGGCACCAGGGCGGTATCAAGCAGAACAAGCTCAACGTGTTCAACGACTTTATCGCAGCTGCTGAATATATGATTGACCAGAAATGGACATCGCCCGACTATCTCACCATAGAGGGTGGCAGCAACGGCGGTCTGCTCGTAGGCGCCACAGTCAACCTGCGTCCTGACCTGTTCAAGGTTGCCATTCCCCGTGTGGGCGTGATGGACATGATGCGCTACCATAAGTTCACCATCGGCTGGAACTGGGCTTCCGACTACGGCACCAGCGCCGATTCAAAGGAGATGGCTGAATATCTCCTCAGCTACTCACCCGTACACAACATCAAGAATGACGGCACTAAATATCCTGCCATCATGGTGACCACAGCTGACCATGACGACCGTGTGGTACCGGCTCACTCCTTCAAGTATGCCGCTGCCCTGCAGGCTGCCAACACCGGCAACGCTCCCAAGCTGATACGCATTGACAGCAAGGCCGGCCATGGCGCAGGCAAGCCCATGTCGAAAGTCATCGATGAATACACTGACATTTATTCATTCATATTCCAGAATCTCGGCATTGACCCTACCAAGAAGTAAACCGGCCTCAGGCCACACATATCGCACATATGCCTTGTTAACGAGCACGGCCCTCCTTTGGGCCGTGCTCTCGGCATCATGTTTCACCGGTATTGAGAGCACCCCGAAGATTACTGCTTCCGATGTGAAGCGCCAGAACATTGTGGTGACGGACGAGGAACGCTATCTGTCCGACATAGGCCCTCAGCCTATAGCCGACTGGACCGCAGGGAAGAAGCTGATTGTAACCGACAGCCGTATATCGCTCGCGCTAAAGAACATGCAGAACGCTCCGGCTCCGCAGGCAGGTGAGATACTGACATTCGGCCACCGCTCGCCCGCCACAACCATTACCGGCACCGCAGCAACGGACATTACCGTAACGGACAGTAGCGGCACGCCGTTCAGCTACCGCATTGAGGCTGACAGCCTGCCCGCGGAAGCGGAAATACCGTTTACCATACAGCTCGATATGGTCAATGATGTGCGCACCCGCATGCTTGGCAACGAGTACTACATCCTGACATCGGCCTGGTATGACAAAGGGGGCAACTCGCACCGCGGACTTAAATATATTAAAGTCGAAATCACCGATGTGACGCCTGGCAACGCCAATTACCCCATAAAGCTTTCATTCGTGAAAGCCTCCGCCGCCGACACATACAATAGTGCGGAACAGTTCAGCGTGTTGATGTCCGTAGGCAACCGTATCAACTCCACCCGCAAATTCAACAATCTATTCTCGCTTGCCGACCCTCGTAAACGCTACCCCGATATATCGCCTGAAAACTGGGACCTGATCAGTCAGGGGCGCGTACGCATCGGGATGACGCGCGATGAATGCCGCCTGTCGCTCGGCAAAGCCTCCAACGTGGAGCGCATTAACAGCTACGGGGGCGTGATAGAACGATGGACTTATGAAAACGGACGCTACCTTATATTTGAGGACGGCCTCTTGAACCGCTTCCGCCAATAATGGTTGTTTATATAGTATGCAAATAACATTTCTCGGCACCGGGACCTCAACAGGTGTCCCCGCTATAGGTTGCGACTGTCAGGTATGCCGCTCGGAGGATCCTCGCGATTCCCGCCGGCGCACATCTGCGTTGGTAAGCATAGGCAGGCAGCGGTTGCTTATCGACTGTGGACCTGACTTCCGCCAACAGATGCTTGACGAAGGTGGCCCATGGCCCGACGCCGTCCTGATAACACATAGCCATGCCGACCATATAGGAGGACTTGAAGATCTACGCCCCCTGCCGGCTGACCATTCCCCAATGCCGGTATATTGCCGCCATGATGTGGCATCGGACCTCCGGCGCAGGCTGTACTACTGCTTCACGGACAATCCATATCCCGGCATTCCGGAATTCAATCTGATAGAAATCAAGGAATTCACTCCGTTTCATGTCGGCGAAACAGAGGTGATGCCCTTAGCCGTAATGCATGGCAAGCTCCCTATATTGGGCTATCGGATAGGGCCGTTGGCCTATATCACCGACTGCTCCACTCTGCCTGAGCAAACTCTGGAGATGCTCCACGGAGTGGACACATTGGTGATAAACGCGCTGCGCTTCAAGGAACATCATTCGCACATGAACCTACAGCAGGCACTCGACGTTATAAACATAGTAAAACCACGGAGGTCATACCTCATCCACATGAGCCACAGCATAGGCCTGCACAGGCTGACATCGCTTACGCTCCCTGAGGGTGTGCATCTGGCCTACGATGGACTGACTGTTGAGATATAACATTAACCATATAACGTCATGAATCGTATAACTTATTTGAGTCACAGCGGCTTTGCTGTAACCACCCCGGATGTAATCCTTGTATTTGACTATGAACGTGACCCCTCGCACGCGCTGCACCGCATATTGGAACAGAATCCTGACACCCCGGTAGTATTCTTCGTATCGCACCGGCATCAGGACCATTACAACAAAAGCATCTTCGAA
Organism: uncultured Muribaculaceae bacterium; assembly: GCA_910586895.1. Classification (GTDB taxonomy): domain Bacteria; phylum Bacteroidota; class Bacteroidia; order Bacteroidales; family Muribaculaceae; genus Paramuribaculum. The sequence continues at coordinate 180,443 of CAJUIW010000004.1, forward strand.
CTGGCACAGAACCACAAACGCGTGTATGTGCTGAGCAACGACGTGCCGGCCCGCGATGTACCTACCACACTGGCTGTGCAGGGCATGAGCGCAGGCGACTACGTGGAGAATCTGCCCGGCGGCATCAGCGTGAAAGCCTATGCATCGACTGACGAGGGTGTAAGCTTCTTCGTCACCACCGGTGAAGGAGAGACAATATTCCATGCAGGCGACCTCAATGACTGGCATTGGCAGGATGAATCAACCGAACGCGAAGTGGCAAAGGCCGATGCGGATTTCCGTAAGATAGTTAACCGCATAGCTTCGGAACACGCCGCTATGGATGTGGCCATGTTCCCGGTCGACGTACGTCAGGGCAACGATTTTGCCCGCGGAGCACGCATATTCCTCGAAGAGATTAACGTAAAAGACTTTTTCCCCATGCACTTTGACGGTGACTACAAGCTGGCCTGCAACTCGGAATCGTACTGTCCCGAGCGCACAAAGTGCCACTGCCTGCATGAACCGGGACAGTCAATTGACTTATCAAAAATATAATGGACTCACAGACTAACCACACCCCTGCCATGGCCCGGTTTGATCATTGCAATCTCAATGTATCTGACCTTGCCAGAGCCATAAAATTCTACGCCGAAGCCCTCGGGCTAAGCGAGTGCGGCCGCATAGAAGGCCCCGAAGGTGCTTTCACCATAGCATATCTCACGGACGGCATCACAGAGTTCCGCCTGGAACTGACATGGCTACGTGACCATCCGCAGCCTTACGAACTCGGGGAGAATGAAAGCCACATTGCTTTCCGCGCCCCCTCGGCACAGGCTTACGAAGATCTGCATAAGCACCATAAGGAAATGGGTGTGATATGCTATGAAAACGAAGCGATGGGTATCTACTTCATAGAGGACCCTGACGGCTACTGGCTGGAAATAATACCTCCACGCCGATAGACTTCTGCAATAACCGGAAACAATCAGCCCGCGGACACCATACAGGTGCCGCGGGCTGGTACGTTTATATATCTGTTGCTGCAATTAAAGCTGGCCGTCAGGATCGAGGTTAGCGCCTTCGATATCCTTGAAGTAACGGTAAGTACCTACCTTGAGCTCCTCGCATGCTGCATCGTCGGCTACGATAAGAGCCTTGGGATGCATCTGAAGGGCTGAGATAGTCCACATCTGGCTTATACCGCCTTCCACACCGTGGCGGAGAGCGCGGGCCTTATTGTGGCCGTTGACTATAAGAAGCACACTCTTGGCAGCCATGATAGTGCCTACACCTACTGTAAGAGCTGTCTTAGGCACGAGGTCGACATTATTGTCAAAGAAGCGTGAGTTGGCAATGATGGTGTCACGTGTGAGAGTCTTCATACGTGTCTTGGATGTCAGTGACGATCCGGGTTCGTTGAATGCGATATGTCCGTCAGGACCTACACCGCCAAGGAACAGATCGATGCCGCCGTAGCTCTTGATCTTCTCTTCATAGCGTGCACATTCCTCCTCAGGCGATTCGGCATTGCCGTTAAGAATGTTGACATTCTCAGGCTTGATGTCGATCTGGTTGAAGAAGTTGGTCCACATGAATGTATAGTAGCTCTGCTCGTGATCGCGGGGTATTCCGCAGTACTCGTCCATATTGAAGGTCACCACGTTCTTGAATGAAACCTTACCCTCCTTGTTCAGACGGATAAGTTCGCGGTACATGCCCAGAGGTGAGCTGCCGGTGGGACATCCGAGTACGAAAGGCTTTTCTGCAGTGGGATTGGCTTCATTGATACGTGCAGCCACATAGCTCGCAGCCCAGCGGCTCACGGTAGCATAATCGGGTTCGATGATTAATCTCATAATCGGGGTATTTTTAAGGTTGTAAGTATGATAATAATGCAAACGTACAAAAAAACGCGCTCTTCTGCAACATTTGATTGCTCTTTCGGATTATGATTGCTGATAGCCATATTTTTAAATATTTTTTTACTCTCCCGTTAACATATCTCTGATTTTTTAGACTATCTTTGTGTTAGGATAATTTACTCATACCATATCATGAAGACAAATCTAAGTTCTCAAATCAAACTTGACCGTATTCCGCGTCGTTACTACGACCCCCAGGGCGAGATTGAGCTGACAGCTCTTACACGCGAGGAGAAAGTCTACACCCGTATTTTTGAAACAGTCAACGAAGGTTCTACCTATCTTGCTGAGAACATTGCCAAGTATATCCGCCGCTACGTGGATGAAAAAGGCAAGTGCGTGCTTGCACTCGGTGCCGGCAACAGCACCCACAGCATCTACTCGGAACTGATACGCCTCCATAACGAAGGAAAAGTTGACTTCCGCAATGTCATTGTCTACAACATCAGCGAATTTTTCCCGCTGGTAGCCGGTGGTCCCAGCACCATGGCCCGTCTGAACGATGTATTCCTGAAGCACATCGACATCAAGCCGGAAAATGTACGCACAATCGATCCCTCCGTTACCAAGGAGGATATGTATGAATACTGCAAGGCTTACGAGCAGTCAATAGCTGACGAAGGTGGTATTGACATCACAGTATGTGAAGTCGGCTCACTCGGCACACTCGCGTTCAACGAACCGGGCAGCGCAGCATCAAGCCTCTGCCGTCTGGTGCTCCTCGGAAGCGAAGCCCGCCACATCATAGCCAAGGACTATGGCTGCGACGACGCTCCCACCACAGCTATCACACTCGGCATCTCCAACCTGCTCAGCGCACGCCGTATCCTCACAATGTCATGGGGCGAGAACAACGCTTCTATCATCAAAAAGACAGTTGAGGAACCTGCTTCTTCAGCCGTACCGGCATCATTCCTGCAGGGCCATCCCCACGCAAAAGTTGTTGTCGACCTCCCCGCTGCCGAGGATCTTACCCGCATAAGCCAGCCCTGGAAGGTGACATCATGCGAATGGAACGACAAGCTCATCCGCCGCGCCATCGTATGGCTCTGCGACATGACCAAGAAGCCCATCCTCAAGCTCACTGACAAGGACTACAATGACTGGGGCCTTGGCGAACTGCTCGCACTCTACGGATCAGCCTACAATGTAAATATCAAGATATTCAACGACCTTCAGCACACTATCACCGGATGGCCCGGCGGCAAGCCCGATGCTGACGACACATATCGTCCCGAGCGCGCCAATCCGTATCCCAAGCGCGTGATTGTATTCAGCCCCCACCCCGATGACGACGTTATCTCAATGGGCGGTACTCTGAAGCGCCTCGTTGACCAGAAGCATGACGTGCACGTAGCATACGAAACTTCCGGCAATATCGCTGTAGGCGATGAGGACATGATGCGCTACTTCCTGATGATGGACAAGATCGCTCCCATGTTCCACTTCGATACCGAAGGCTACGAAAAGCTCAGCCACGATGTACGTGAATTCGTAGCTCATAAGAAATCAGGTGAAATGGACTCAGCTGAAATCCGCGAAATCAAGACCATGATCCGCCAGGCTGAAGCTACCATTGCCTGCAACTATATCGGTGTGAAACCGCAGAACATCCACTTCCTGCGCCTCCCCTTCTACGAAACCGGTACCATTAAGAAAGGTGAGCTTTCAGAAGCTGACATCAACCGCGTGAAGGCTCTTCTTGAAGAGGTGAAGCCCCACCAGATTTTCGTGGCCGGCGACCTTGCTGACCCCCACGGAACCCACCGCGTATGTACCGATGCCGTGTTTGCCGCTCTCTATGAACTCCGCGATGAGACATGGATGAAGGACTGCCGCATCTGGATGTACCGTGGCGCATGGGCCGAATGGGAAATTGACCACATCGAAATGGCCGTGCCTATCAGCCCTGAGGAACTCCGCTTCAAGCGCAATTCTATCCTCAAGCACCAGAGCCAGATGGAGAATGCACCCTTCCTTGGCGATGACGACCGTCTGTTCTGGCAGCGTGCCGAAGAGCGCAACCGTGCTACAGCACAGCTCTACGAGAACCTCGGCCTCGCTTCATACGAAGCTATGGAAGCATTCGTTGAATATCACCCCATCAGCTGATATCTCTAATCCCTAAATAGAAGAGAGCCGTCTGTTTCAAGCAGACGGCTCTCTTTCTTTTTACCATTTTATGCGCTTTATTTGGCCCGTATACGGCTTATTGCAGGAATGACAATCGAGATGTACGGCCGTTTTAATTAAGAGCTTTCAGGCCACTTCTAAAGGCCCATATCTACGCTCCGTACATCGTGACGTCAACCACAATACTGTCCGGGCCCAATCATCTCTTGACTGATAAAAAAAAAGCATGCCGTTCTGATACAAAACGGCATGCTATATGACATATATTTCGCTTGGTCAGCAGTTCATCATGCACCGGCAATGGTAAGCAGATGATTGTAGAAGCAGCTTACGATACCAAGGAATATGATACCGGCAACACATATCCACATTGCCACTCTTTCTGAGCAGGCGCTGCGGAATGATGCGATACCACCATCTTCCTGATTGATAAACATAGCCTTCACTACAAGCAGATAGTAGTAAAGTGAGATGATAGTGTTTATCAATGCTATCAGCACAAGGATGTATATTGCAACCGAACCCTGATTGATAGCGCTGGTAAAGATAAAGAACTTACTGAAGAATCCGGCGAAAGGAGGAATACCTGCAAGTGAGAACATGGCAAGCATCATTGTAAACGCCAGACGCGGGTTAGTCTTGTAGAGTCCGTTGTAGTTATCCATCGATACCTTTCCGGTGGCATTCTCAATAGCTCCTATCACACCGAATGCGGCGAGATTGGAGAAGATGTACACCAGTATGTAGTACATCAAGGCTGAGAGGCCCATATTGTTGAATGCGATAACACCAAGCATTATGTAGCCGGCCTGTGATATTGAAGAGAAGGCCAGGAAACGCTTCATGTTGCGCTGACGGATAGCGAAGAGGTTACCTACGGTGATGGTGATGATGATCAAAGCGTAGAGCATCCATTCCCATGCCTCGCTGTAAATTTCGCCGAACACCTGCCATAATATCACGAGGAAGGCAAAAGCAGCCGAGCCCTTTGATATTACAGAAAGATATGAAGTGACAGGAGTGGGAGCACCCTGATATACATCGGCGGTCCAGAGATGGAACGGAACAAGCGAGAGCTTGAAGCCCATACCGGAGATGACGAATGCAAGCGCTATGATAAGACCTACGAGGTCAATACCTGAGCCGGCAGCTACGGCTGCACCGATCTTGCTGAAGTAAAGAGATCCGGTCAATCCATAAACGAATGACAGACCCATCAGGAAGATGGCTGAAGAGAACACAGCTGTCAGGATATACTTGACGGCAGCCTCGTGGCTTTCATAACGGTGCTTGTCGAACGCCACCATAGCAGCCAAAGGCAGAGAGGCGGTTTCGAGGCCGATGATAAAGAGCAGGAAGTGACGGGCCGAGATCATCAGATACATTCCGAAGAGAGTGATAAGCAGAAGTTCATAGAACTCACCGCGACGGATGCGTATCATCTCCTGGTCAGCCCAACGCAGGCCCTGAATCATCACAATCAATGCACCTACATTAAGGATATTCTTGATATTGAGAATCACGGGCGATGTTTCATACATGCCGGAGAATGCGAGCACAGCATCGTGGCTGCAGGCCTCGGGGCAAAGCCCCATGGCAAGTCCCCATGCGGTAAACAGGCCGAACAGCAGCACGCATATCTTACCTATAGAGCCCTGGGCACGTGCCGGCAAGAACGTGTCGTTGAGGAAAATAAGGACAAACACTACAAGCAGCCCTATTTCCTGTTTCATTGCTAAAAACTGAGAGTAATCCATTGGTTTTTCAATCTAATTAGTTCATGCCTATCACACTGAATATGGCAGGGCTGAAAGTAAACTTAATCAGGTCAGCGAAGAAGTTGGGGAAGCAGCCTATGGCAGCCACGCTGATGATAAGGGTGACTGTGGAGGTACGTTCCCACCATGTGGCATCGGTCAGAGTCAGATGGTGTTCATCATATACCGGACCGAACAGCAACTTGCCGACAACACGGAGAATGTACACGGCGGTTATCACAATCGAGCAGCAAGCCATGATTGTAAATACGCGGTGGAATGTATCGGTGTGTTCAAATGAACCTACGAAGATAGTCATCTCAGCTACAAATCCGCTCAGACCGGGCAGACCGAGAGAGGCCATACCTGCTATCACGTAACATACCGCAAGGAAAGGCATGATCTTCATCAGGCCACCCATAAGACGGATATCACGGGTGTGGGTACGTCCGTAGATCATACCGATAAGGGCGAAGAACAGAGCTGTCATCAAACCGTGAGAGAGCATCTGCATGATGGCACCGGTCATCGCTGTGGTGTTGAGCATCAGGATGGCGAAGAGCACCAGTCCGCAGTGGCTCACTGAAGAGTAAGCGTTGATATACTTGAGGTCAGTCTGCACACATGCTGAGAATGCACCGTAGACAACCGAGATACCTGTCAGGATAAGGAATATCCAGGCAAGGTCATTGGCAGCCTGAGGCATCAGGTAGATAGCTACACGGAAGCAGCCGTAACCACCGAGCTTCATAAGCACACCGGCGTGAAGCATCGATACCGCTGTAGGAGCTGATGCATGACCGTCAGGGCTCCATGTATGGAACGGGAACATGGCGCCAAGCACACCGAAGCCCACAAATGTCAGCGGGAAGAGGAAGTACTGCCAGCCGGTGCTGATGGAAGCGTTGCGTGATATCTCAAGCAGATTCCATGTCAGGGGCTGTCCCTCGGGAGCTGAATGATAGTATATGCCGATAAGGCCGAGCATCAGGAATGCTGATCCACCCATAAGCATCAGTGTGAGCTTCATGGCTGAATAGTTCTTGTTGCCACTACCCCATACGCCGATAAGAAGATACATCGGAATAAGGGCCACCTCATAGAACATGAACATTGTGAAGAGGTCAATGGAAATAAAGAAGCCGAATACACCTGTCGAGAGGAGTATGAGCCAAAGGAAGAAATCCTTGGGCAGCGGATCAATTTTCCATGAAGCGAAACTGCCGGTAAGAAGAATGATGGCTGACAGCAGCAGCATAGCCACTGAGATACCGTCGACACCTACGGCAAGATTGATGTTGAGCGGGCCGAACCAACTCCAGGTGCCGGTATAGAGCATCTGGGCAGTTTCGCCTGCCGCCCGCTGGGCCAGATAGTCAACAAGGAGGTACACCGACAGCCCCAGCAAAGCCAGAGAACCGGTAACCGCTACGGCACGCACCTGCTTGATATTCCGGCACAAGGCAAGACCTCCAAGCATCAGCAGAGGTATTACCACGAAATAAATCAATATATTGGAAAACATAGCAAATATTTTTTCAATTAGCACCAGTAAATGTAATGGTCATGGCTTATAACACGCATATTGTAGTTATAGCACCAAGCAGAAGCACACCGATAAGATACCACCACACGTACATCTGTACGTTGCCGCTCTGGAAACCGCGAATGGCGTAAGAAGCCTTGTTGGTGACATAAGCGAGGCCATCCATGCTTCCGTCAATGATGTGACGGTCAAACCATGCTATGGGGCGGCAGATACCGTTGAATATAATCTTATGTGTGATGAACAGGTAGAGCTCATCCCAATAGAAGCGGTGCAGGGCTGCCTTGTGGAGCCAGGGCCAGAATGCCTTTACACGTGCAGGAAGAGTGTTCTCCTTACGGTACATGGTGCGGGCGAGAAGTATGCCGCAGAGAGCTACAATGACGCTGATGGTAGCCACGGTGACATTCATGTGTATGATGTACTCGTGTCCCTGCCATGTAACAAACTTGCCGAAGGGAATCAGACCGGCCACAACTGATACAGCAGCGAGGAAGATCAGAGGAACGCTCATGGTCCAGGGCGCATCGTGAGGCTTGTGGTGATATACGGGTTCGTTCCACCAGAATATCAGGTAGTACAGACGGAACATATAGAAGGCGGTGAGGCCGGCTACGAATGTCATCCATACACCCCAGAAGGTGCTGTAGTCATAAACAGCCACCAGAATTTCATCCTTTGACCAGAATCCTGCGAAAGGAGGAATACCTGCAATGGCAAGACAGCCGATAAGGAATGTGATATGACAGATGGGCATATACTTGCGCAGACCGCCCATTGCTGTGTAGTCGTTGGAATGCACGGCATGAATCAGAGCACCTGCACCCATGAAGAGCAGAGCCTTGAACATAGCGTGTGTGAACAGATGGAACATCGAAGCCATGTAACCGAGACCTTCATGGATATCGGGGCGTGCCACACCGAGCGCTACCATCATGAACGCAATCTGCGAAATGGTAGAGAAGGCAAGCACACGCTTGATGTCGATCTGCGTGCATGCCACCATAGCTGCATAGAGAGCAGTGATGGCGCCCACTACAAGGACAACCTCAAGTGCCGCTGTTTCCACAAGGTAGACAGGGAACATACGAGCCACGAGATATACACCGGCCACAACCATGGTAGCGGCGTGAATCAGCGCAGATACGGGAGTAGGACCTTCCATGGCATCGGGCAGCCATATGTGCAGAGGCATCATGGCTGACTTACCCATACCACCCATGTAGATAAGCACGAGAGCCCATGTCAGGACAGAAGCGCCCATGAAAGTGGCACCACCTGTGCTTGCAAGAACGCCCTGGGGGTTGGAAGTCATGTCGATGAAATTGAATGTGTCAGTGTAGAACGACAGAATCAAGATACCGATAAGGAAGCCAAGGTCGGCGAAGCGGGTCACGATAAACGCTTTCTTCGATGCGGATACGGCTGCCGGACGGGTGTAGTAGAATCCGATGAGCAGGTATGATGACGCACCCACAAGCTCCCAGAAGATATACATCTGGAAAATGTTGGTGGCAACGACCAGACCGAGCATTGAGAAGCTGAACAGCGACAGGAATGCATAATAGCGCTGGAATCCTTTCTCACCATGCATATAGCCGAGACTGTAGAGATGCACCATGAAAGAGATGGTGGGTATCACTATCAGCATCATGGCTGAGATGGGATCAAGAAGGAATCCCAGACGGATCACAAGTTCAGGGGTGAATGCAAGCCAGTCGACATTGAACACTATATACTGCAGACGGTCCGTGCCGTTGACAAAATCAGCCGATCCGCTGAAGAAATATGTGAAGGCAGTATAATATGCCAGAACAAACACTGTGCCCATCCCGAGAGTGCCGAGCGTACCGGCCACCTTGGGACTCATCTTCATGCCCAGAATTCCGAGCAGAAGGAACATGCAAAGAGGTATTGCAAGTATCAGCAAAGGTATAACGAAGTCCATAGAGCCTTAATGTTTCAATTGGGTTAGGTCAGAGGCATTGATATTCTTTGCCGCACGATACAGATTGATGATAATAGCTATGGCAAGGGCTGTCTCAGCAGCAGCTATAGCTATGGCGAAGAGAGTGAACATCATACCCTCCAACTGTCCGGGGAATAAATACCTGTTAAATACTACAAAGTTTATATCCACAGCATTGAGCATCAGCTCCAGTGATATAAGCATGGCTATCATGTTCTTGCGGGTAATGAAACCATACACACCGCAGCAGAACATTATCAGCGCCGGAACGAGGTAATATATCATAGTTATTTCCATAGCCGATTATCTTTTACGGGCAACTACTACGCCACCGATTATACATGCTAACAACAACACACTGACTGCCTCGAAGGGGAGCAAGTACTGATACTCGCCGGTACCCATCAGAGCCTCACCTATTTTGTGCATCGAGGGATTGCTCATCTCCGGAAGCTGAGCGAGTGCGGCACCGCAACGGTGAAGCAACGCCCAACCGGCCACTGCGAATGTAGCTACCGCAGCCGTAAGTCCCAGCACGCGCTTCTTTGATACGAGTCGCTCGCTGTTGTTGCCCGGATGCGATGTGAGCAGAATCGAAAACACAAACAGCACCACTATGCCACCGGCGTAAACCGCAATCTGCACAGCTCCCAGAAACTCGTAGTCGAGCTTGAAATAGAGGGCAGCCGTAGCAAAGAGGGTAAACAGCAGATATGTGGCCGCACGGAGAATTTTCCGGGTGGTGACAGTCAGTACCGAAAATACGATAATCGACAATGCGATTACCAGATACATAATGATACTTCCTACTGAATCCATATTGGTTGATTGGTTATTTATTATCGGGTTAATCCTAAATTAGCGCCTTATTCAGCTTTCGGGGCCTCCCCTTCAGCCTTGGCTTTCTCTGCTGCGGCCTTCTTGGCTGCAGCAGCAGCCTTTGCGGCGGCTATCTTGGCTTCTTTCTCAGCCTTGATGGCGGCTATCTGCTCGGGGGTGAGTTCCGGTTCCGGAGGCTCAGGCAGATAATTGAGTTTTTTCACGAGCTTCTCACGTGTGAACACGGCCTGCTCAAAGTCATTAAGAAACTCAAGGGCATCCTGCGGACAGCTTGAAACACACAGCTGGCAGAAAGTACAGCTGCCAAGGTCATACTGATAGCGTTCGAGTTTTTTCTTTTTCTTACCGTCAGGTGTCTCCACCATCTTTGTGGTAAGTGAGATTGTTCCGTTGGGACAATTGCGTTCACAAATACCGCAAGCTATGCACTTATGGCGTCCGTCGGCATCATACTTCAGGTTGAGTATGGCACGGAAACGTTCAGGCACGTGCACCGTCTCACGGTCTTCAGGATACCGCTCTGTAATTTTAGGGGTGACAAATTCTTTTCCGGTCACCTGCATGCCCTTGATAAGGCTTGCAATACCGGAACCTAATGTTGAAAAGTATTCTTTTACACTACCCATGGGTTGAACTGTTTGTTGCTGTTTAGGATTTGTATTGTATTCTTATCACTGTCATGTCAGCGCACCTGCCCGCCGAGTATATCAAGCAGCTCGGTGGTGATGCTCTGCTGACGCAGTTTGTTATATTCAAGTTGTAGTTCGTCAAGCAGCTTGCGGGCATTGTCGTTGGCGCTCTGCATGGCCATTACTCTGGCAGCTTGCTCCGAAGCCCGGTTCTCTGTAAACACATCCTGCATTACCGCCATGATAAACATGGGCAGCACTGACCGGAATATTGTTGTGGCATCAGGCTCGAAGATATACGGACGGAGCGACGGAGTGACATCATTGGCCGAAAATGTCTCGGCTACGACCGGAAGCAGCTGTTCAGCCACCGGACGCTGACGTGATATGCTCTTGAAACTCATGTAGAGGATATCCACCTTATCAGTATCACCGGACAGGAAGCGGGCCTGAAGTTCATCGACAAACACACGGACACCATCGCCCGTTGTCTTTGAATCGACGCCCTCGGCGGTCACGACATCGATGCCGTTAATAGCTATCTTGCTGACAGCCTTCAGCATCTTGGCTCCGACAGGATAAATGCTGAAAGTCACATCCTGACCATACTTCTTGCGGAGTGAGTCAAGATGCTGTAGAAGCTGCTTGAAGATATTGACATTGTAGGCTCCGCAAAGTCCATCGTCGGAACCGAATACCACTACCGATACATTCTTTATCTGACGTGCCTCCAGAAGCGGCGAACTGAAATCGGCATCAGCCGTCAACAGATTGCCTATAATACTTTCTATCTGAGTTCTGAAAGGTAACAGACGGCGAAGACTCTGCTCGGCCTTATGCATCTTGGCCGAAGATATCATCTTCATCGCTCCGGTAATCTTCTCAGAGGAAGCTACCGAACCGATTCGTCCTTTCAATTCACGCAGTGTTGCCATCAGCTATGGTGTATCAGTTATTTTTTTACTTGACTTAATTATATTTTCCTGCAATCTCAGTAGCTGCCGAGGTCAGCTTGGCCACAACATCATCTGTCAGTGCGCCTGACTTGATCACATCAAGCACATCGTTCTGATACTTGGCATGCAGAAGCTGCAGAAGCAGATGCTCGAACTCAGCTACCTTATCAACCGGTACATTCTCAAGAAGTCCTTTTGTACCGCAGAATATCACGGCCACTTCCTCCTCTACCAGCATGGGATGATACTGGGGCTGTATAAGCAGACGTTCGTTCTTACGTCCCTTGTCAATGACACGGGCAGTCACCGGGTCGATATCGCCGCCGAACTTCGTGAACGATTCGAGTTCACGGAACTGGGCCTGGTCGATTTTCAATGTACCTGCCACCTTCTTCATCGACTTGATCTGAGCGTTACCGCCAACACGCGACACAGAGATACCTACGTTGATAGCCGGACGGATACCACGGTTGAACAATCCGGTTTCAAGGAATATCTGTCCGTCAGTGATTGAAATCACGTTGGTAGGAATGTAGGCAGACACGTCGCCGGCCTGTGTTTCGATAATAGGAAGCGCTGTAAGCGAACCTCCACCCTTGACCAGAGGCTTGAGAGGCTCCGGAAGGTCATTCATCTGCGAGGCCACTTCCTGATTGTCGATAATCTTTGCTGCGCGTTCAAGCAGACGTGAATGCAGGTAGAAGATATCGCCGGGATAAGCCTCACGACCTGACGGACGCTTCAGGATAAGCGATATCTCACGGTAGGCCACAGCCTGTTTTGAAAGGTCGTCATACACGATAAGGGCATCACGACCGGTATCGCGGAAATACTCACCGATGGCCACGCCGGCAAAAGGTGAATAGTAACGCATGGAAGCGGAGTCAGCTGCAGTAGCAGCTACTACTACTGTATAGTCAAGAGCGCCATGCTGACGAAGAGTCTCTACGATGGCGGCAACTGACGATGCCTTCTGACCGATGGCCACATATATACAGTATACGGGCTTGCCGGCCTCAAAATTCTGGCGCTGGTTGATAATGGTGTCAATAGCGATGGCAGTCTTACCGATCTGACGGTCGCCGATGATAAGCTCACGCTGACCGCGGCCTATGGGCACCATTGAGTCGACGGCCTTGATACCTGTCTGCAACGGCTGCTTCACAGGCTGACGGAAGATAACACCGGGGGCCTTGCGCTCCAGAGGAAGACGCATCAGGCTGCCGGATATCGGACCACGTCCGTCAATGGGCTCGCCAAGTACGTTAATGACGCGTCCCAGCAATCCCTCTCCTACCGGAATAGAAGCAATCTCGCCGGTACGACGCACCGACATATTTTCTGTCACCTTGTCAACATTGTTGAGCAGAATCACACCGACGTTGCTCTCCTCAAGGTTAAGAGCCACACCCTTAACCCCGTTTTCGAACTCCACGAGCTCGTTGGAGCACACATTATCAAGCCCATAAACGTGAGCCACGCCGTCGCCTACTTCAAGCACAGTGCCTGTTTCTTCAAACGACACCTTGGAATTCACGCTCTCAAGCTGTTGTTTAAGTATTTCGGAAATCTCGCTGGGATTTATCATTATATTGCTTATTTACTTAAAAGATTCAGACGCAATTGTTTTAACTCGTTACTGATAGACGCATCGATACGTTCATTGCCCACTTCGACACTGAAGCCTCCGATAAGCGACGGATCTACCGCGCTTGAATACTCCATCGTGGCACCGTCAAGATGCTTCTCAATGAGGCTCTTCAACCGCTGTTCGTCCGCTTCCGACATAGGAGATGCGCTCGTCACCTTCACCACATGGATATTATTTTCCTGACGGTATATATCCAGATATGCCAAAGCTATGTCACGCATCATGTCGACACGTCCGTTTCGGGTAAGAAGAGTGAGGAAGTCGGCCATTACCGAATCATCATCCTTCATATCGGACGCCGTGCATAGGAGCTTGCGCTTGTCCTGAGCCGGGATAAAGGGATTGGACATCACTTTCTGTAATTCCGGTTCGAGTCTGTAGCTCTCCTCAAGCTTTGACATCAATGCATACACCCGCAGCTGCTTGCCCTTTTCAAGAGCGAACTTATAGAGTGCCTTGGCATAACGGCGAGGTATCAGTCCTTGATTCATTGCGTTGCCTGAAAGTTAGTTTTGCTTTTCCATCTCATCAAGCAGCTGGCCTACGAGCTTAGTCTGGGCCTTTTCATCGCTCAGCTCATTGCGCACCACCTTGGTGGCAATATCAAGAGCGAAGCTGCTTACTTCATCACGAAATTGCTTTTCAGCTTCTTTGCGTTCCTGTTCAATGGACACTTTTGCTGCATCCATTACTTTACGGGCTTCCTTCTGAGCAGCCACGCGTGCCTCCTCGATGATCTGAGTTTTCATCTTGTCAGCTTCACGAAGCATATCCGCCTGCTGTTTGCGGGCCTCAGCGATATAACGCTGGCTTTCGGCCTTGGCATTGTCAAGCTGCTCCTTTGCATCGCGCGCATACTCCACACCCTTATCTATCATATCGGCTCTGCTCTCGATGCTCTTGAGTATAACCGGCCAGCCCCACTTGTAAAGCACAAACAGGAGGACGGCTACAGATACGAACATCCAGAATACCAAGCCGGCATCAGGCGTGAACAGTTCCATACTTATTCTTTATTGGATGTAAGCGTGGATTAAAGGAAGAGCGAAAGCACACAAACAATAACTGCAAAGAGGGCCACACCTTCTACAAGAGCGGCAATCACAATCATGTTGCTTCGGATATCACCTGCTGATTCGGGCTGACGGGCAATAGCCTCCATGGCAGAAGCACCGATTTTACCGATACCAAGACCAGCTCCAATTGCTGCGATAGCTGCACCTATACATGCGCCGATTCCAAGTGTACCGTTGATTGCTGCTAAAATCATTGCTAACATAATTTCAAGTTTTAAATGGTTTATATTTTATAATTTCTTTTTTATGCTGTTGCGGCTTTGCTATCCTCTGCCTTATGTTCCTCCTCGTGCTTATCATGATGCTCCTGGGCAAATGATATGAACAAGGTGGAAAGCATTGTGAATACGAAAGCCTGAATGAAGCTCACCAGAACGTCGATGAGCAACATGAATATCGAAAATCCTACTGACACTACCGTTGTGGCACCCGCTACTATCGGACCCATCACCGCGAAGATGAATATAAGCAGAGTCAGTACTATTACAATCATATGACCACCCATCATGTTGGCAAACAGACGCACTGTCAGAGCCGCAGGCTTGGTTATCACACCGAACAACTCTATCACAGGCATGATGGGAATGGGAAATTTCAACCAAAGAGGCACATCGGGCCAGAAGATATCTTTCCAATAGTGCTTGGTTCCGAAAATATTAGTGATAAGGAATGTGAATATCGACAATACAAGAGTCACGGCAATATTACCGGTCAGATTGGCACCTCCGGGGAAGATTACAATCAATCCAAGGAGATTCATGTACAGAATGAAGAAGAATACCGTGAGCAGATAAGGCGCAAACTTCATGGAACGATCCTTAAGCATGGGCTTGATCACACCATCGTATATGAAAGTGACCAGAGCTTCAAGCGCACCCACAAACTTACGGGGAGCCTTATGGCCCATCTGCTTGTGCCAGCGAGCTACGGCAAGTACACTCCATATCACAAGCAGCACGGTGATGATAAGGGCACATACATTCTTTGTTATGGAGATATCCCACGGGCGGTATTCCTCGCCGTCAACTATCTCCACTACCTTACCTTTGTATTTGCTATCCTTCCCGGCAATGCGGAATGTAGCATTGCCATCAGTATATTCTTCGCCGTGAGCCAGTCTTGATGAAGAGAAGCAATGAAGGCCATCCTTACCTATCACGATAATAGGCAGAGGTATACGCTTATGATGGTTGAAGGGAACTTCCCATCCATAACCGTCACCAAGATGCTCGAATATTATTTCCTTCGGATTCAGAGCCTCTGACTGACTTCCGTCAGCGGCACCGGAGGCCTCCTCAGCAAATATATGCTGGGGCAGCACAGCAGCCACAAGAGCCAGAATCAAAGTAACCAACAGTTTTTTCATCTCTTCAAATCAATATATACAAACTGACACTACATTACGGTCCACGTCAACGATACCTCCGTTCACGCTTATCGGCTCACCCTCCTCACCGTCAGGCTTCTCGTAAGTGATTTCGCCGGGTGTGAGAGTTGATATTAGCGAAGCATGATTGCGGAGCACAGTAAATGCGCCCTGCTGTCCGGGGAGCCGGACTGCACTTACCTCGCCTTCAAAGAGGATATCCTCTGCCGATATAATTTTAAGTGTCATGTCGTTTATATGTTGCTGTTATCACTAAGGGTTAAACAACGCTTCTCCAAGTATGCGCCCGAAATTTAGCCGGCCACCTCTTCAAGAAGTTTCTTACCCTTTGCTATAGCCTCGTCAATAGTACCTACATTAAGGAATGCCTGTTCGGGATATTCATCCATCTCACCGCTGAGAATCATCTTGAATCCGCGGATGGTCTCCGACAGGGGAACCATCACACCGGGCAGACCGGTGAACTGCTCAGCCACGAAGAAGGGCTGCGAAAGGAATCGCTGCGCTCTGCGGGCACGTGCCACCACAAGCTTATCTTCGTCAGAAAGTTCATCGACACCAAGGATGGCAATGATATCCTGAAGTTCATTATACTTCTGAAGAAGCTGCTTGACAGCCTGCGCTGTATTGTAATGCTCCTCGCCTATGATATTCGGATCGAGGATACGTGAGGTTGACTCCAGAGGATCAACAGCCGGATATATACCGAGCTCGGCAATCTTACGGCTAAGCACCGTAGTGGCATCAAGGAAGCTAAACGTTGTAGCGGGAGCGGGGTCAGTCAAGTCATCGGCAGGCACATAAATAGCCTGTACAGATGTGATGGAGCCGTTCTTTGTGGAAGTGATACGTTCCTGCAGCATACCCATTTCCGATGCAAGGGTAGGCTGATAACCTACAGCTGAAGGCATACGGCCAAGAAGTGCCGACACCTCGGAACCCGCCTGTGTGAAACGGAATATATTGTCAATAAAGAGCAGAATCTCCTTACCGCCGCCATCCTGGTCGCGGAACTGTTCGGCAACAGTCAGGCCGGAGAGAGCAACACGCAGACGTGCGCCCGGCGGCTCGTTCATCTGACCGAACACCAGCGTGGCCTGCGACTGCTCGACCTGCTTCATGTCAACGTCAGCAAGATTCCATTCCCCTTTGTCCATACCTTCGCGGAACTTATCGCCATACTTCATGACGCCGCTTTCAATCATTTCACGCAACAGGTCATTACCTTCACGGGTACGTTCACCGACTCCGGTAAACACGGAGAATCCGTTATGACCCTTGGCGATATTATTGATAAGCTCCATGATAAGCACAGTCTTACCTACACCGGCTCCACCGAACAGACCGATCTTACCACCTTTGCTGTAAGGTTCGAGAAGGTCAATCACTTTAATACCGGTGTAAAGGACCTCAGTTCCGATAGTAAGCTCGTCAAACGAGGGCGCCGGCTGATGAATGGGACGGAGGTCCTCACGCTTAAGTTCGGGCAGACGGTCAATAGCCTCACCTACCACGTTAAGCAGACGGCCTTTGACCTGGCTTCCGGTAGGAACAGCTATGGGGCGCTCCAGATTGTCGACACGCATTCCGCGCTGCAGACCATCAGTACTTTCCATAGCCACACAGCGTACGGTATTCTCACCGATATGCTGTTCTACCTCGAGGATAAGCATAGAGCCATCAGGGCGGTCCACTTTAAGCGCCGTGAAGATAGGAGGCAACACTTTGCCTTCACCTTCAAAGGCCACATCGACCACCGGGCCTATTACCTGTGCGATTTTACCAAATTTGTCGCTCATGATATGAGTTATATAGGGGGAATTTGTTATCTATAATTTAGAGATGTATACCGTAAACGATGATGAGCACCATCAGCACGAGGTTTACGAGATTGATGGGGAGAAGATATTTCCATTCAAGTGAAAGCATCTGGTCAATTCGCAGACGCGGGAAGGTCCATTTGAACCATATTATTATGAATGAAATTACTACAGCCTTTCCAATAAACCAGATTACTGAGGGGATATAATCCATCACAGTATTGAATCCTTCCCAACCGGGAATGTGAAGAGGCATCCAGCCACCGAAGAAGAGCAGTGTGGCAACACCTGACACGATGAAGAGGTTAAGATACTCAGCCAGATAGAAGAATCCGAAGTGAATACCTGAGTACTCTGTATGATAACCGGCTGTAAGCTCACTTTCTGCTTCGGGAAGGTCAAACGGGCCACGGTTTGTTTCGGCCGTACCTGCTATCAGATAGATTATGAAAGCTATGATAGCGGGGATATGACCTGATATAATAAACCATGTATTGCTCTGGGCCTGAACAATTTCAGTGACTGACATTGTACCGGCGAAAACTACCATGGTCAGAATCGACAGACCGATTGACAGCTCGTAGCTGACCATCTGTGCACCGGAACGGAGAGCACCGATAAGAGTGAACTTATTGTTACTTGACCATCCGGCAAGCAGAATACCGAGCACACCGATTGATGATACAGCCATCAGGAAGAATATGCCGATATTGAAGTCGAGCACCTGCAGACCGTTGCCCCACGGGAGAACGGCAAATGCGAGCATTGATGCCAGGATTACAAGATAGGGAGCCAATGCGAAAAGGAACTTATCGGTGTAATTCAGCGAGATAAGCTCTTTAATAAGCATCTTGAACATATCCGCGAAGCTCTGCAGCAGTCCGAAAGGACCTACACGGTTCGGGCCAAGGCGGCACTGGAATGCGGCACACACTTTGCGCTCGAAATAGATATAGAACAGAGCCAGCAGCGCGTAAACGAGCAGAAGCACCACTCCGATAAGGACACATTCCGCGGTCACGGCAAGCCATTCGGGCATAAACCCGAGCAGTGTGGAGTGAATCCAGTTGGTTAATATTGAAAAATCAAACATAATGGTATGAGGATTTCTTATCTTTCTTTTATGTGAAACGTTGGTTTATCGGTCCATATCAGGTACAATATAGTCAAGCGAACCACCGATGGTGATAAGGTCGGCTATCTTGCTTCCGCGTGTAAGATGATCAACAGCAGCGGCTGCGGTCAGCGACGGCGGAACGAGCTTCAGGCGATAAGGCGAAGTAGTACCGTCACTTTCAAGATACACACCGAATGTACCGCGGCAGCCTTCCACTGTACGGAACCAATGTCCTTTAGGCAGCTTGAGCACCTTGGGCACTTTCACGCAATACTCCCCTTCCGGGATATTGTCGATAAGCTGCTCTATGATGCGCGCGCTCTGAACGATTTCGTCAAGACGCACTTTGAAGCGTGCCATAGAGTCGCCTTCGGTACGAACAACCTCGTCAAATTCGAGCTCGCTATAAATGCTGTACGGATCGGTCTTACGTACGTCGCAAGCCCAGCCTGAACCACGGCCGGAAGGACCGGTAACGGACCAGCTGATAGCATCCTCACGTGAGAGGACACCGACGCCTTCCATACGGTTGCGGGCAATGACATTGCCTGTAAATACCTGATTGTACTCCTTGATATTCTTGGGAATAACGGCCAGAAGAGCCTTTACATCCTCAACGAAGTCAGGTGCGAGGTCCTGCATCACACCACCTATGCAGTCATAGTTGAATGTCATGCGAGCTCCGCAAGTCTTCTCCATGATGTCAAGTATCTGCTCACGCACACGCAGTGTGTAGAACAGCATTGTGGTAGCACCGAGGTCCATGCAGAATGTACCGAGGAACAGACAGTGCGATGCTATACGCGACAGCTCGTCCATAAGCACACGGATCACCTGCGCACGGCGTGATATCTCAATGCCGGCAGCCTGTTCAATGGTCATGCAGAGGCCATGATGATACGGATGGGCTGAGAAGTAGTCCAGACGGTCCATGAAGTGGAGTGTCTGCGGATAGGTAAGCTTCTCACATATCTTTTCAACGCCACGATGGATATAGCCCATGTAGACGTCAATTTTCTTGATGGTTTCGCCGTCGACAGCGGTACGGAAACGAAGCACACCGTGAGTAGCCGGGTGCTGCGGGCCGATGTTGACCACAAAGTCATTTTCGGCAAATACGCGCTCTTCTTTCTTTACAATCTTACCGTCAGCTTCTTCAACCCAGGTATTTGTAAAGTCTGACTGACGCTCGCTTTCAGTAGTCACGGGGTTCAGTTCAGGCGATTCGTCGTAATCCTTGCGGAGCGGATAGCCCTTCCAGTCAATGCTGAGGAACAGGCGGCGCATGTCAGGATTACCTATAAATACTATACCGAAGAAGTCATAGACTTCACGTTCGAATATTCCGGCAATTGACCACAGATCGGCAATGCTGTGAAGCATGGGGTTCTCACGGCTTTCAGCTGTAACCTTGACCGAGATGTGCGTGTTATGTTCGGTTGAAGTAAGATAGTACATACAACCGTAGGCCTCGGGCCAGTCCATACCAACAATCGTCACGAGGAAGTCAAACTTCAGGTCAGCATCGTCACGCAAGGTTTTGGCTAAGGAATGCCACTTGGCATCGGGGATGTTCACCAGCAGGATGTCGCCCTCTTCAAAAGTTGCTTCGGGAAACTGTGCGGCTATTTTTTCCTGGATTAGTGCCATAATGTATGATTGGTTTCTTCTTATTTATCTATAAATATGGAGTGGTACATATACGCAAAGGCGTCCGGGATATCAGTCCTGAACACCTTCTATGGGATGCGATTTAAGAAATTCTTCCTGTTTCTCCTGACGGTTGACGCCACCGAAGAACTTCTCCACTTTCACTTTGCGTGACAGCTGCATGATAGAATATATCATAGCTTCAGGACGCGGCGGACATCCGGGAAGATATACATCGACGGGGATAATCTGGTCGCAACCCATCACCACATGATATGATTTCTTGAACGGACCTCCCGATACAGCGCATGCGCCACATGCTATAACGTATTTGGGTTCGGCAAGCTGGTCATAAAGACGACGGAGCACCGGAGCCATACGATGGACAATGGTACCTGCCACCATGATGAAGTCAGCCTGACGTGGTGACGAACGGGCCACTTCCCATCCGAAGCGGGCCATATCATAACGGGCTGCGCCGAGCGACACGAATTCAATACCGCAGCAACTTGTGGCGAATGTCAGAGGCCACAGCGAATTCGAACGGCCCCAGTTGATAAGCTTATCAAGCGAGCCTACGATTACATTTGTACCGGATTCCTGAAGCTGCTTTACCAGTCCTTCAATATATTCATTATCCTTCCATGCGTCATAAGGCATGCTTTTGGTGGTTACTTCCATTCAAGAGCTCCTTTCCGCCAGGCATACACAAGGCCCAGCACTAATATGATGAAGAAAATTGCGATGCTGATAAGTCCGGCGCCTCCAAGCTCCTTGACACGTACTGCCCAGGGGAAGAGGAACACACATTCCACATCAAACATCAAGAACAAGATTGCAAACAGGTAGTAACCCACTTTGAACTGGGCCATACTCTCGCCACGGGTGGGAATACCGCACTCGTAAGCCTCACCTTTCTGTGCATTAAACGACTTAGGCGAAATGAGCCCTGCGAGCCACAAAGCCAACCCTACCAGGCCAATACCCGTCAGAGCTGCAGCTACTGCAAGGGTTGAGGATTGAATCGCTAATGAAACCATACTATTAATCAAATATATTTACATATCATTAGAGCCACGACATCCGCCCGCCGCATGTAGGATGATAAACTCCTATCACACAGCACTAAACACAACGTTTGGGGATGTCATGCCGATTTTACACTGCAAATATACTCAAAAAATCATAATTATAGTTTCATTTACATAACTAATTTATAGGTGATTTTTCTTTTTTTTCGCTGTCACAGCCACCAACAGTTTATTTCACCGGGCCCGCATCAGCCGTAGGAGTGCTGTATCGGTTCGACTGCATGAACGAGCGTATGTCATGGGTCCGCCCATCCGCAGCGGCCGTATATGTGACAAACAGATCGCCCGAATCCTCCTCCACCGCCTTAAATCCGCTCAGGCTCCATGTGCCGGCATCAACCGTCCCGTCATAGGCGACAGAATAACCGCCCTGCTCATCGAAGCACAGCTTTGCATCCGGTATCACCACCCTGCCAAGCACTTCCGACCCGGCTGACAGCTCCATATCCGATACAACAACCTTAGCAGTAAAACGATCAGGATTGAACTCTATCATAAGCTGCGGCGCATACGTTACATACACATCCTCAATCCCGGCGGCCGCCTCCTCTTCTGATGGGAACACCTCGGTAGTGCCCCGACAAAGCATCCTCATCGGATAGGCCCTCACCTTATATATACCGTCGACAGTAAAACGGACACTGAACCCACGGCAATCCGAAGGGTCCAGCTCGCTGGATTCATAGAACACTACTTTAAGGTCAGTGAAACTGTGTGGTTCACTATCACCAAACTCCGGCACAAGCGATTCGGCTTCCATGACACGCTCCACTGTAGGAGTGCCCACGCTGAACTCCCACGGCACATCATTGAATACATAAGTTGCCGGCGAATCATTTTCGTCAAGGCGCAGGTCATAGATAGTCAGTGTAGCCGTCCTTGCCTCATCGTCAAAAAGCATGGAGTACTTCACGCCGTCAAGCGCCACTCCGGTAGCCCGTGCACCTGACGTCACTATATAGTTGAATGCCTCCGGAGTCTCGGCATACGTAAGTTTAGCCACCGGATTGTCGTCGCTGGAGCATCCGCTGCCGCCAATCATGGCCAACAGGGCTATAATAAAAGATGTCAGTTGAAGCTGTTTCATACACTTTCAACTGACATCAGAAGCTATTTGTTCAGTTTTTAACTGCCGAAATTCAAACGGAGCGTCACGCCGAACCGGCGCGGCTTACCTTTCTGGACAAACCGGTTGCCCATCGACTCGAAATAGAATACATCAAACTTAGTTCCGGTCAGATTCTCGGCCCATGCCTCGACAGTGATCCATGACAGGCGGGCAGCAGCGCTAAGATGCATCTGGGCATAGAATGGCTGCTTTACGGTGTTCTCCTCGTCCCAGTATATCCGGCCTACGCCACGAGCTCCGGCCGTGACCTCGATTGATCTGAGCGCCTGCCATACTATAGGCTGGGTATATGTGGCGGAAGCAAACATTGTGTTCATAGGAGCGTATGGAACATAATTCCGGCTATAGTCATGCTTGCCATCGTTGAATTCGCGGAAGCGGGCGTTGGTGTAGCCATAGCTCGCATTTATAAGCCAGCGGTCAGCCGGACGATACGACAACTGTACCTCCGCTCCGAAACTACGGCTGCGGCCTGCGTTTGTCGTGATTCGTCCAGTGGTATTCGCATCAGGGAACATAGTTATCTGCTGGTCGCGGCAATCGATATAAAACAGTGCCAGGTCAGTATTGACACGCCCGTCAGCACATGATATATGAGCACCGGCTTCAAAATTCCAGCTACGCTCAGGCTTGTAGCCCACTACATCTGACAAATCGGAATAGTCAGGTACCTGAGGCATACCAGGAACAGCAGGCATTCCCTCCAGCATCTTGCCCATCAGCTTGTTCTGAAGCACATCGGAGAACATCTGTGTATTGAATCCGCCTGATTTATACCCCTTACCGACAGAAAGGTACACATCGCTCTCTGATTTCATGGGCAAATCATACGACAGTGTGAACTTTGGAATAAGTTCAAGAAAATCATCAGACAGACGTCCCGTTTCGTCCAGCTCGAGCGGCACCTGCACCGGCGGCATCGGACGGTTTTTGAACCCGAGCTCATAGCCTGTTGATGTGTAGCTATGATAGCGCATGGCCGTCTTCTCATAATCCAATCGAAGTCCGGCAGACAGATTCCAACGTCCAAGCCGCAATGAACTCTGATGATACAGAGCCACGCCCCATACCGGCATACTGAAGTCATCATACAGAGGGAGCGAGGGATCGCGCCATGTCAAGGTAACAGGGATTTTATCGTTCTGATTGACATTATTCGTTATCAGACGGGCAATACCCTCATCCAGCAGAGTGACAGGAGCACGCATGGAAGTATGCTTATAGAAGCCGAACACCCCGGCAAGCCATGAATAATTGTGCTTCTCACCTCGGATCACCACATCCTGAGTCAAAGCCCATTCATGGCGTTTCTGTGAGAGCGTGAAGAGGTTGAGCGGAGTAAAGTCCTGGTCGAGCGTCATATCGTCATCCAGATACTGGAATGACGTGATGCTTGACACTGAAAACGACGGGCCCTCCCATCGTACGGTAAGTCCATCGGTAAGCAGATTGCGCCGATAAAAACATGTGTCGTTGTAGTTTACCACTCCGGAGCCGAGCAATTCATAAGGATAACCGCCCTGCCGCGACAGGCTGAATGACGCCGTATTGCTCAGAGTGAGGCGTTCAGTGGGGGTCCACACGGTTCGCCACCGCAGATTAAGGCTCTTGTCCGTGCCCACTTTACGGGAATTATAATAGTTTTTATAGAAACCGTCGGAAAAATTAAAGTTGCCGGAAAAGGCCATTGCAAGCTGAGGCGTATAGCGCGCATAGTGCGAAAGTGCAAGCTTAGCCTCCGGGCCCGAGCCCATTGTAGCCACAACCCTGTTGCCCTGATAACGCATAGGCGAAAGCGTATACACATTTATCTGTCCGGCCATGGTATTGCGCCCGTAAAGAGTACTCTGGGCGCCACGAAGCACCTCAATACGCTCGATATCAGTCAGGTCAAAATCGTAGGAATCCTTATTAAGAAACGGGACATTGTCGACGTTCAGCCCCACCACAGGCTGGTCAATACGGGCACCGAGTCCACGCACATATATGCTTGAAGTCATGCGGCTGCCGTAATCGGGCAGATAAAAGTTAGGAGCTATCTCACTGACACGCTTCATAGCCGAAATATTCCACCGGCGTATCTCCGAAGGGTCAACCACCGTTACTGCAAGCGGCTGAAGAGTCAGGTTTTCATTCTGCTTGATAGCCGTAACTGTCACACCGTCAAGCCGCACGGTAGAATCGATCGGGACAGACTCGGCCCGGACTGTCCCGCAAAATAAGAGCGGCAATGCAAATGCCGCGACACTTAATCTCTTTATCATAGTCATATAGCGTGCAAATATACTACTTTGCCATGAATAGTGCAAGAAACTATAGCCAATAGCAATAAAACCCCTCAAAGGTCAGCCACATATGAAAAAAAAAGCGTAAATTTGCGCCCTAAGTATAATATAACAGTTATAAAATGGCTCAACAAGACGACGTATTCAAAAAAATAGTATCCCATGCCAAGGAGTATGGATTCGTGTTCCAGTCCAGTGAAATATATGACGGCCTTGCTGCCGTATATGATTACGGCCAGAACGGCGTGGAGCTCAAAAACAATATAAAGCGTTATTGGTGGGACGCCATGACACTGCTTCACGAAAACATCGTGGGCATTGACTCCGCCATATTCATGCACCCGACTATCTGGAAAGCTTCAGGACACGTGGATGCATTCAACGATCCCCTGATTGACAACCGCGACTCCAAGAAGCGCTATCGTGCCGATGTGCTTATCGAGGACGAGCTTGCCAAGATGGACGACAAGATTGAAAAAGAGGTGGCCAAGGCACGCAAGCGTTTCGGCGAATCATTTGACGAAGCCCTGTTCCGCCAGACCAACCCGCGTATCGCCGAGCATCAGGCAAAGCGCGACGCTCTTCACGAACGTTTCGCAAAGGCCATGAATGACAACGACCTCAACGAACTCCGTCAGATAATAATCGATCAGGAGATAGCATGCCCGGTTTCAGGCACACGCAACTGGACCGAGGTGCGTCAGTTCAACCTGATGTTCCGCACCGAAATGGGTTCGACCGCCGATGGCGCCATGACCGTCTACCTCCGTCCCGAAACAGCTCAGGGTATATTTGTCAACTATCTGAATGTACAGAAGACCGGACGTATGCGTCTGCCCTTCGGTATAGCCCAGATAGGCAAGGCATTCCGCAACGAGATTGTAGCCCGTCAGTTCATATTCCGCATGCGTGAGTTCGAACAGATGGAGATGCAGTTCTTTGTACGTCCCGGCGAGGAACTGAAATGGTTCGCACAGTGGAAAGAATGGCGTCTGCGCTGGCACAAGGCTCTTGGCCTCGGCGACCACAAATACCGCTATCATGATCATGACAAACTGGCCCACTATGCCAATGCCGCAACCGACATCGAATTTGAGATGCCGTTCGGATTCAAAGAAGTGGAAGGTGTTCACTCACGTACCAACTTTGACCTCAGCCAGCATGAAAAATTCTCAGGAAAGAATATCAAATACTTCGATCCCGAGCTCAATGAAAGCTACGTACCTTACGTAATCGAGACCTCGATCGGTGTTGACCGCATGTTCCTGTCGGTACTCTGCGCCAGCTACGACGAACAGGCTCTTGAAGGTGGCGACAAGCGCGTAGTGCTGCACCTGCCCCCGGCACTTGCACCTGTAAAATGCGCCGTAATGCCGCTTGTACGTAAGGATGGGCTACCCGAAAAAGCCCGTGAGATTGTCGATGACCTCAAATTTGACTTCTCAACCCACTATGACGAAAAGGATTCCATCGGCAAGCGCTACCGCCGTCAGGATGCCATAGGCACACCTTTCTGCATCACTGTTGACCATCAGACTCTGGAGGATAACACCGTGACACTGCGTGAGCGCGACTCAATGGAACAGACCCGTGTGGCCATAAGCGAACTGCATCAGCTTATCCACGGCCGCGTGAGCATAAACGCTCTTCTGCGCAAACTTGCATAACCCCTTATTTATATATATGAAAATAAAGACTCTAATCATCGCACTTACTTGTATGCTCGGCCTGAGTTCATGCAACTACAATTCACTTGTAGAGAAGAAACAGGACGTAGAGCAGACATGGGGCGAGGTTGAAAACCAATATCAGCGCAGAGCTGACCTGATACCTAATCTGGTCAACACTGTGAAAGGATATACAACACACGAGGCATCAACTCTGGAAAAGGTGACCGAAGCCCGCGCCAAAGCCACTTCGATAACCATCAATGCCGATAGCCTTACAGAAGAGAATCTGGCCCGCTTCCAGCAAGCCCAGTCAGAACTCAGCGGCGCGCTGAAATCTCTTCTTGCCGTTACCGAAGCATACCCCGACCTGAAAGCCAACGAAAACTTCCGCGACCTGCAGGTGCAGCTTGAAGGAACGGAAAACCGTGTCACCACGGCCCGCAGCCGATACACTGAAGCTGTAAAGAACTACAACACAGCCATTCAGAAGTTCCCCACAGTGATTTATGCCGGATGGTTCGGATTCACCGCCAAGCCTCAGTTCAAGGCCGAAGAGGGTGCATCAAAAGCTCCTGAGGTTGACTTTAATAATTAATTGACAAGATGAAACGACTCCCTATCATAGCATTATTCTTCGCAATAATAGCTATCACAGTGGCTTCATGCGCCAGCTCCACATCGTCATGGGACGAGTATATGGAATGGCAGAAGGAGAATACCACATGGTATAACACCCAGAAAGCCCTCAAGAACGCTGACGGCTCTGACTTCTACAAGCCCCTTAAACCCAACTGGTATCCGATGTCAGGAGTATTGATTCACTACTTCAATGATACCAATCTTACCGCCGGCAATCTTGTGCCGATGTTAACAAGCACGGTTAAAGTCAAATACAAAGGTGAGCTATACAATGCTGCTGCATTTGATTCAAGCTATGCTGAAGTTGACAGCACCCGTACGTTCACCATCAGCGATGGACTTATTGCCGGCTGGCAGATAGCCCTCACCCACATGCACGTGGGCGATTCCTGCCGTGTGATAATTCCATACGCTCAGGGTTACGGCACTGAAGGGTCCGGCACTATCGCGCCGTTTTCCACACTTTCATTTGACATAAAGCTTGTGGATATCACGGCTTATGAAATACGCCCGGAATAACATTTTCGAACTTTTATTTGTGCAATTCCGAACATTTATATAATTTAGCCGTTGAAAAAGTAAGAATCTGACAATGACACGTAACTTTACATATTGCTTTTATTGGTGGCGCCGGTTAAATACAGCAGGCTCCATGACGCGTGTTTATATCAATTCTTGCATGACTTCATCAATGTAAATTTCGGATAACACAAATCAATAACCATAAAGGCGCCTGCAGCAGCAGGCGCCTTTTTTTATCAACTACAACAGACATGATACACTACAGTTTCAATGACCGGATTCTCCCGGTGGACAATGACGGATTTTATGGAAATTTCGGAGGCGCATACGTTCCCGCAGAGCTAAAGGCCAGGCTTGATGAAGTGAATGCGGCCTACCGTGAGGCCATAGCCGATCCCGAATTTGTGAAGACGTTTGAGTCCCTCATGCATGACTACGTAGGACGCCCCACACCTCTTTACAAAGCCGAAGCGCTCAGCCAGAAATATGGAGCCCGGATATATCTGAAACGCGAGGACCTCAATCATACAGGCGCCCACAAAATCAACAATGCCATAGGCATGGGGCTTTTAGCCAAACGTATGGGAAAGAAACGTGTTATTGCTGAAACGGGTGCCGGTCAGCATGGAGTGGCCGCAGCTACCGTCTGCGCTCTGCTCGGGCTCGAATGTACCATATATATGGGAGCAACAGACATCGAACGACAGCAGCCAAATGTACAGCGCATGCGCATGCTTGGAGCAAAGGTAGTGGCAGCCAACGAGGGTAACAGCACTCTCAACAATGCAGTTGACGCAGCCCTCGCCGCCTGGGTCAACGAACCGGACACATTTTATCTTATAGGGAGCGCCGTAGGTCCACACCCCTATCCGGAGATTGTGGCACGGTTCCAGTCAATAATATCGGCGGAGATAAAAGCACAGCTTCAGATGATGGAGGGGCGCAGCAACCCTGACTATGTAGTGGCAGCCATTGGTGGAGGCAGCAATGCCGCCGGAGCCTTTTATCACTTCCTCAACGCACCTGACGTAAAACTAATAGCAGTGGAAGCCGCCGGCAAAGGAATCAATACGGAACTTAACGCAGCATCAATCACATCGGGCCATTCGGGCATCCTTCATGGCTCACGTACTATGGTGACACAGGACAAGGATGGAAATGTAAGAGAAGCCTATTCAATATCCGCCGGACTTGACTATCCCGGAATCGGTCCGCTTCAGGCCATGCTTGCCGAGGATGGACGCACCAGCGTACTGACCGCAAACGACAATGAAGCTATTGACGCCGCATTCCGCACAACACGGCTCGAAGGGATAATACCGGCGCTTGAAAGCGCCCATGCCCTCGCAGCACTTGAAAAACTGGAGCTGAAACCTGATGATATCGTAGTAGTGAATCTGTCAGGACGCGGCGACAAGGATATGTTCACCTACATGCAGGCCGTCAATATCGGCTGTTGATATAATTAATGGCAAAATCAAGGATTGTGTCGTGGCCGGTGATTTCATCGGCCACGGTCATATCTACCTCACACCCTTCGGAAGGCTCCACACCCTGCTCGGTAGTATGTCCCTCTGCATCCAGAATAGAACATGCAGAGAAGCGTATGCCCCACCCATTGGGTATCTCAGAGCTGTAAGGCATTCCGCTTCCGCCGCCAGTAGTATCACCAATCACGGTCACACCGGGCAGTAGTTTCATGATGCTTACAAAATTGTTGGCGGCGCTGAATGTACTGCGGTTGGCAAGTACAACCACCGGTTTAGTCCAACGCAGGTGCCCCCCTGCCGGATCGTAATAATAAGCGAACGGCTCGCTGAAATCATCATGCCCAGGACCTGTCTTATGCATGATATATCCGGCAAGCGTGCGGCTTTCAATAAAGCGGTTCACAAGGTCGCCCACATGCGTGAGCACTCCCCCGCCATTGTCGCGCACATCAATGATCAGAGCACGGGCAGTATTGAAATACTGCAGTATATAGTCAATATTACCCGCACCAAGCCCTGTCTCAAACGATCCGTAGTGCATGTAGCCGATATTATCCTGCAGCAATCCGTAATTTACCGTTCCGAGCGAACGGTAATTGAAATTGAAATAGTACTGTTCTATCAACCGGGCATTGTAGTTCTGCGGATAATCGCTCCACCACTTGCGGTAATATGATGTGGACCAAGGTGATGAAAGATTCACATGACCGTCACGGAGTTCATTGACCATCTCGGAGAGAAGATTGAAAAGTTCGTCACGCGACATATTGTCAGCTATCCGCGCGGAATACCTTTCATGCACTTCATTCCAATCAATATCTTTCTCACTGAAAAAACAGTAATGCTCGTCAATGATACTCCACAGTGCCTCAAAATTACCACGTGGATTGTCGGCATATTCAGGTATATCGTGGCACGCTGACATAATCATGCTGACAATCGCCACCACCATGGCATATAATATTCTCTTACAACTGGACATCTTTTCTGTTAATAACGTGACGAAATAACTTTTGCTGCTGAGGCCGGCCTATACTTTCCACCAAGCGACAGCCACTGCCCGGATATACCGATTACAGCCTCGTGGGTAAAATGGCGGGTGGTGATGCTGTTGACCCGGGTGGTATGAATCCGGCAGCCGTAGCCTAAGCGAAGCGATGTTGAGCCGAAATGCAAATCGGCCGTCAGCATATTGTCCAACCGGAAGTAATTGCCCCACCATGCAGGATGTACAAGGCCTGAATGATTGCCAAGATATATCTCGTAGTACAGCTCCCCGTAATCAGGAGCGAAGAATACTCCGCCTACAGGCAGGACCGGGGTGTAACGCAACGTGACCGGAAGCCTGCCGATACGACCGTTCCATGCCGCATAGCCCATAGCGCCAATCATAACCGAGGCTTTTGCCGAGGCGGGATTGTTGCCATTGCGGGCCGAATACAGGCATCCGGCATCGAACATTGCCGCCGGACCTATACCTGCTGAAAATCCTGACGGAAGCATCCATCGCCGCATCATGGCCCACGAAAAATCAATTCCGCCATACCACATTGTGGCGTTGCGGGCCGGGTTGACAGCACGGTCAGCCCTTACTGAAAGGCCGAGCCGCATCACCCAATCCTCGGGATTGAACTTCATGGCCTGACGACGGCTGTAGTTGACTGACAGCCCCCACCCGGAGTATTTAAGCGGCGAAAGATACGTATCGGCCATATGCGAGGATCCGAATCCTATGGTATAGGCTGATTCAACAGGACGTATAGGAGTCATGACTGAATCAACCGGCTCCGCAGCTTTAGCCCCTGCACTGCACGACAGCAGCAATGCAATAAAAACTTGTGTGAATCGGGCCATATCAGAACATGCGTTGTTGTCCGGTTATTTCATCGCGAACCTCCTCCGAGCTCTTGCCTGAATCAGGATCCTCAATTATCTCTCCGGCAGTATTCTCTTCCTGTGCATCCTCATCAAGCTCAGGCTCGGCTATTGCAATAGGCTCTATCTCTCGGATTTCGCCCACTTCATACGTAGTAAGGCGCTTACCCTTGGCTCTGACTGATTTCACCGATATGAACTCAGGCGCTGCCACTACCATGCTGCCACGGAATTCATCGGCACCTCCAAACAGAATTTCAAACCGCGCCCCTGGCTCACTGCTGAGAGCCACAAGCTGCGATTTAGGATTCTCACCTATGATGCTCTGCCTACGTACCGACGGCTCAAACGTGAAGCGCTTGAGATAAGGATAGCCCTGCTGGTCGGCATCAAACAGCACGGCACTCCACACCTGCTTGGTGTTAAGCTTCATTATATGCATTATGCCGTCATCGTAATGATTCGATGCCTCAAACGATGTAGTGAAATACTCACCGCTCTTCATTATTACAAGCACCTGGTCGGAAGAACCGAATTCGCCTAAGAATTCACCTCGTCCATCGTAGTTCAGGCGAAGCACATCAGGATCAAACCATACATTGCGTCCGCCAAGGGTAGAACGGCCTTTCTCCTTCAGAGAGAACCGGTGCACTTCATTGCGCGTAACAATATTTCCCATGGCAGCCTTACCTTTGACGGCAAGCTTGCTGAAATCCACATCAATAAACAGGCTCTTAAGCCTCGGCTTGGGTTTGAGCGTCACCTTCACTACCTCGGCCTCACCATTTGGATTGGCAGTGAACCATACTATCCGCGAACCGGGCTTTCCCTGCGTTACGTCATAATCACGGTCGCGCGTGACACCCATTATGTTGAAACGCTTCTGATAGTATGTGCCGCCCTTTCCATCCTGATATATCACATTGTAGATAGTGCGGGCGTCATTGCGCTTGAACACATTGACATACAGCACATTCTTACCTACAAATATCTTATCCTGCACTCGGGTCACCTTGTAGCGGCCATCCTTATAGAAGATTATGATATCATCCATCGATGAACATGTGCAGAGATATTCATCTTTCTTAAGCGATGTCCCTACA
Source organism: uncultured Muribaculaceae bacterium (assembly GCA_910586895.1). Lineage (GTDB taxonomy): Bacteria > Bacteroidota > Bacteroidia > Bacteroidales > Muribaculaceae > Paramuribaculum. The sequence goes on from CAJUIW010000004.1 coordinate 212,682, forward strand.
AAACCATCCTCACGGTTTATATACAGCTTTTCGTTGGCTTCCGCAACATTGGCGGCCTCGATATTGTCAAAGCTCCGGATCTGTGTGTGGCGTGGATAAGCATCGCCATATTTCTCTTTCAGGCCCTCGAACCAGCGTATGGTATAGTCAGTGAGGTTGTCAAGCTCGCTCTTCAGATAATCAGCCCTTTCATTAAGAGCCACCATCTTTTCCTCAGCCTGATCGGAACTGAACTTGAGGATACGTGCCATTTTTATCTCAAGCAGACGCAACAGGTCGTCCATGGTCACCTCGCGGATAAACTTTGGTTTCCACGGTTCAAGACGGCGGTCAATATGCAGTGCGGCTTCCTCCTTGGTAGAGCTCTGCTCGAATTCCTTATCTTTATATATACGTTCCTCTATGAATATACGTTCCAGCGATGAAAAGTGAAGCTGCTCACGCACTTCGCCGAGCGCTATCTCAAGTTCAGCCTTAAGTATCTCACGTGTTGAGTTGACATTGCGGCGCAGCACATCGCTCACCCCGATAAAGTGAGGCTTATTGTCGTATATCACACAGCAGTTTGGCGATATCGGCAACTCGCAGTCAGTAAACGCATAGAGCGCATCAATAGTCTTGTCGCTTGACGTTCCGGGCTGAAGATGTACCATTATCATAGCCGTTTCAGCCGTATTGTCATCGACCTTGCGTATCTTTATCTTTCCCTTCTCAAAGGCCTTGAGAATCGACTCGATAAGCGCACCTGTGGTAAGGCTGTAAGGTATTTCAGTTATGGCCAGCGTCTTGGAATCTATCTTTTCAATCTTGGCTCGGATTCGCACCTTACCGCCGCGTGCTCCATCGTTGTAACGGTTTACGTCAATCATTCCCCCGGTGATGAAATCGGGATACAGCACGAACTCCTCTCCCTTAAGGTAAGCTATGGCCGCATCAATAATTTCATTGAAGTTATGAGGCAGGATAAGCGATGACAGGCCGGCGGCAATACCACCTACACCCTGAGAAAGAAGCAGAGGGAATTTTGCCGGGAGTGTGACCGGCTCCTTATTTCGGCCGTCATAACTTGGAGTCCATGTGGTGACTTTCGGATTGTACAGCACATCCAGAGCAAACGGCGACAGACGAGCCTCGATATATCGGGCCGCGGCAGCCGAGGCTCCCGTGAGCACATTACCCCAGTTACCCTGCGTCTCTACAAGCAGATCCTTCTGTCCGAGCTGCACCAGCGCACCGTAGATGGAGGAATCACCATGCGGATGATACTGCATGGTATTACCCACAATGTTAGCCACCTTTATGAATCGTCCGTCATCAAGCGTCTTCATGGAGTGCAGAATACGTCGCTGCACAGGCTTCAGTCCATCATCAATATGCGGGATAGCACGGTCCAGGATGGTATATGACGCATAGTCCAGATACCAGCTTTGGAACATGCCGCGTAGCTGCTGACGCACCACGTCATCAGTCAGGTCAACAAACATTGATGAAAAGCCACCCTCCGTGGCCTCGGTTCCGGAATCGATATCCTCGTCAGTGTCCTCAGGTATATATTCGTCTGTCATTTATATTGTCAGGATGTGTTAATTAGCGTCCTGACACAAAAATACAAAAAAACTCTATAATATCCGAAAAAAAGGGAATAATCAGCCCTAAACAATTAAATACTAACACCATATTCCATATTGGAATCGTTATAAAGCAATACCGTTAATAGATGGATATCCTCACCGAATTATCGTCTTATTATATGCCATTTAACCGATTAAAATCTATACATGTCTCAAACAATATAAAAAAATGCTCTCTCAAGAAAGCATTTATCACTCAAAAATGTTGTCCAGAAAGAGCATTTTATTAACTTTGCAAAAAAGGCACAAATGGAAACTCTAATCAAAACTTCTCAAAGGCTCATCAATACAGTCCAAATGACAACATTCCGTTATCTATACAATCAAATTAACTGGAATGACAGGCTTGTAATGATCAAAGGTGCACGTGGCGTTGGAAAGACAACCATGCTCAGGCAACACATAAAGGCTAATTTTGGTCCCTTAGGAGGAGCTTTGTATGCGTCATGCGACAATTTATGGTTCACATCCAACCGAATAATTGATCTTGCTGACTGGCACTACAATCACGGAGGGACACATCTTTATCTTGATGAGATCCATAGGTATAAAGGTAATTGGCAACAAGAACTAAAGAATATTTATGATTCATACCCCGACTATCATGTTGCTTTCACCGGATCATCCATGATACATCTTGACTCAGCCTTGGCTGACCTAAGCCGCAGGTGTCTACCCTACACACTATACGGTTTGTCATTCAGAGAGTATCTTGCTTTTGAGGGTATAGCTGATATCCCACCCCTTTCACTAAATGAAATACTTGATCCCACGCACCGAGCCGAATGGGATATCATTAACAAACTACCGGAAAAAGTACTTGCGCTGTTCGGACGTTATATCGGGAAGGCCTATTTCCCATTTTACACACCAGACAACGTGCCAGAATACTATGGACGTATAGAACGCTTGCTTGACACTACAATCAACCGAGATATACCTGACTTGGAGAATGTAGAGTACGAAACACTAAATAAACTGGCCAGACTTCTGTATGTGATGTCAACAGAAACCCCATTTACGCTTAACGTACAGTCACTCAGCAAAAAAATTGAGGTATCGCGAAATACCATAATAAAAATGTTCGCACTTCTTGACAAAGGTGCCATAGTAAGATGCTTATATAGCGGATGGAGATCACCTAAATCAGTAGCCAAGCCCGGCAAAGTGCTGTTCAATAATACGGACATTCTGGCAGCACTTAGCTCGATGAACGAGATAGGCACTGTTCGTGAAACCTTCGTCGCTTCAATGCTTGCACCAAACCATAAATTGACAGAGCCACCGACAGGAGATTTTCTGGTTGATGAGAAATATCTTTTAGAAGTTGGCGGTAAGTCTAAATCATTCAAACAGATCGCAAATATACCTCATAGCTTTGTTGTGGCGGATGACGAAGAAACCGGTTTCGGCAACAGGATTCCAATGTGGATATTAGGATTTCTTTACTAAGAGAGAACAGTTCATGAGCTAAATACAGTTTAGTATTTAACGGAGGGCATCGTACACTGCTCGGAGCACTGCGCCACGCGGATTCATACGGCTCCACGCCGAATTATCACGCGAGGGATTCACCCTGTTGCTCAGAAACACATATATCAGGTCGCGCTCAGGATCCACCCAGAAGCATGTCCCGGTAAATCCGGTATGACCATAGGTTGTAGCTGCCGCACGTGGCGAATCAAGCGATTTGTTCCGTCGGAGCATATCGAATCCGAGCCCGCGGCTTCCGGAGCGGCTATGTGTGGTTGTAAACAGTTTCACAGTGGATTCCGACAGGATTCTGTCGCCGCCGTACACGCCTCCGTTCAGCCACATCTGGCATAGCTTGGCTATATCGCCGGCCGTTGAGAACAGTCCCGCATTGCCCTGCACACCGCCGCTGAACGCAGCCGTTTCATCATGTACATAACCGGCAAGATGCTGACGGCGAAGAAAATTATCCGTTTCCGTAGCGGCTATTTCATTGACACTGAATCGTTCGAGTGGCTGATAGGCGGTGCGTGTAGCCCCCAACGGGCCGAAAACCTCAGTATCAACCCATTGATCAAGCTCCACTTCTGTAAGATTCTCCTGCATCTCTTTCAGCAGCATGAAGTTCAGACAGCTGTATTCATATTTAGGCGAACGGAGTCCTACGTTGTAAACAGCATCCATAAGTGCATCCTGACCGCGGGTCCCGACGTATATTCCCTTTGCCACGGCATAGTCCGTGGAATCAGTGCGCACAGTTGAATATATATCGCTGCGCAGGCGCGCATTGGAATTGCCATATTCATTCTTGGCAATCTTGATTGTGTAGGGAGCCTTCGGACTTCCTGAAATCAACCCTCCTGAATAGGAATTCCCATCCATTACAAACTTATAGATATTTATCCCGGCGGGCATACCCGATTCATGAAACAGAAGGTCGCGCACAGTTATACCGCCTTTATCCGTATCCTTTAGTTCAGGAATAAAATTGTCAATCCGGTCAGTCAGTTCAAAGAGACCTTCATCATAAGCTTTCATAAGCCCGGCAAGAGTGCCGGTAGCCTTACTGACCGAAGCAAGGTCAAACAGCGTAAGGTCAGTGACCTTTGCAGCTCCGGTGCCGAAATCGACATTGCCATAGCTGCGGTCAATAACAATCTGCCCCCCTTTTGCCACAAGCACCTGGCAGCCGGAGAATGCCTTGGCTTTCAGGCATGCGCCAACAATAGAGTCGACTTTCGACACCAGATTGCTGTCAAAACCTTCAGCGCCGGGAGTTGAATAGCCCAAACGTGTCTTTGCCAGATCCACACCTGTGCCAAGAGGAGCCACATTGTCAACATTCACCGGGAATCGTCCGCTCACATCTATGCCGCCGAATATAGCCTCCGCGGCAGCACGCTGAAGTGCCGGAATATTATCATAGGCAGTTACGAGGGTAGGAAGCGTAGTCAGATTGCCGAATCCCCGCATCTTATACGGATTAATGAAGAACACCGGCACTACTCCTTTGAGCTTCCGGATTTTTTCAAATGAACTTTTAGCCCATTTTGCATCGGACATAACGGCCGTTATCACCACATCGGCATCAGCAACGGCTTTCAGCTGAGATGCTGATATCTCCTGCCCCTTTACAGCCACAGTCTGTACCTGCGCATATTTGCCACAGTATTTTGCAAACTCACAGTCCGATGCCCCGCCAAGCGCCACGAGCGCTATCTTCGTAGCTCCCAGATTACGGATCGGGAGTACACCCTCACGGTTGTAAAGCACCGTCATTGAGGCATCAGCCAGTTTCCCGATAACCTCCTGCGCTTCCGGAGCATTTATCACTGACTCAATCTTTGCCACATCTACCGGACGGAAGTCGGCAAGTCCGAGCAGATATTTGTATTTAAGCAACTTATGGCACCGTTCGTCAATCAGCTTCAAGGGTATCGTTCCACTTGCCACAGCATCATTCACGGCCTTTATATCACCGGCCAAATCAGCTGCACCCAACAGCACGTCAGCTCCGGCAAGCAGAGCCGCCACACAGTTATTGCGGCCTTTCAGCACGGCTCCTTTCATTGACAAGCCGTCAGTGAATACAAGCCCTTTGAAGCCCATTCCATTCTTAAGCAGATCTGTTGTAATCTTAGCCGACATAGAGGCGGGAGCGCCTGATGCATCAAGAGCCGGCACATCAAGATGCCCTACCATCATGCCGCTCAATCCGGCATCAATATAGCTTTGAAACGGCAGAAGATCCGTCTGATCGAGTTGCTTGCGCGAATGCGTCACTTTCGACAGAGTCTTATGCGAATCCGTTGAGGTGTCGCCATGCCCGGGAAAATGCTTTGCCACAGACATTACCCCTACGCTCTCCATACCCTGTGAGAAAGCCACCCCGAGCTCAGCCACCCGCTCGGCATCCTCGCCAAACGAACGATAGCCGATAACGGGATTATCGGGATTGGAATTCACATCAAGCACCGGAGCAAAATCCACCTGAATACCTATGGCCCGGCATTCACGGCCTACCTCACGTCCATATTCATACAGGAGCCGTGAGTCGGCAATAGCACCGAGCCCCATGTTGTAGGGAAAACGCGGCGCATCCGTGACACGCATTGCAAGCCCCCACTCTCCGTCGAGAGTGATAAGCATCGGCACTTCCGCTACTTCCTGAGCCTGATTTATCAATCCGGCATAATCCTTCACCGTGCCTTTTCCTAACAGAAGGCCTCCCAGATGATAACGCTCGATAAGGCTGCGGAGCTGTGCGCGGCCCTGTGCATTATCAAGCATGTCAACACGAGGGACAAATAGTTGAGCCACACGCTGCGCAGGCGTGAGTGTAGCCATGACCGAATCGGCCCATGCCTCAGCTTCTACAAGTTTCGCATCATCGGCAGCAGCCACCGCAGGTTTCTTACCGCGGGCTTCGGTACAAGCGGCCATGCCTGTCATCATAGCAGCCAGACACAGCCATAATAGAATTTTTGTGTATTTCATTTCTGTGGTTTCATCCGCTGAGTATTGTCAGCTTTCAGTGTTTTTCCTTTAAGAGGGCCGTTCTGCAGATATTCGATCATATCATCATAGAGCACATTGGGGCTGGAAGCTATGACACGGCCATTTTTCAGCGATGACATATAGTCACCTCCGGCAGCGAGATAGTTGATAGTGGACAGACGATACATCTTATCCTCCTTGACAGGCTGTCCGTTGATAAGCACTTCAGTGCATTTTCCAGTGGCGGGATCAAACAGTGCGCTGACATTACGGCTTACACCATCACCGCCGCGCGAGGCCATCACGTCAAACGCCTCAAGCAGATCCTTTCCGGAAATCTCTATCACCTCCACGCTGTTGTCAAAAGGCATTATCTGCATTATCTCACCTTTTGTAACCGCGCCCTTCATAAGAGGACGGCGCAGTCCACCCTTGTTCATGATGGCAAGGTCAGCCTTTCCGGCTCCAAGATTATTACCAAGATCGAGTACGCAGTCTGTTATAAGATTCAGCAACGCAGGTGTATTATTAGACATTTCAGCGGCTGATTTGCCGATACGGATTCCCATGATGGAGTCAATCTTAGCCCTGTATGGCCTCAACATTGATGCCATATCTTCGTCAGTGCGGCTATCCAGACGGCTGTCAACGGGAATAAGTCGGTAATCAGCCTTGCGGTTATCAATATCCAGCACTATCTCTCCAAGATTAACACCAGCCTTGCCCGTCTGAGCTACAAGGACACTGTCGCCTTTGAGATTCACCACTCTCCACGGCTTGGTAGCAGTAGCTTCGGGATTGACGGTAGTATGCGAGTGGCCGCCGATTATTACATCGATATCCTCGCTTCCACGCGCTATATCGACGTCACTGTAGCCAGGCTGCTGCTCATAGCCTATATGTGTTACCGCAACCACCATATCGCACCCCATGAAGTGCTTGAGCATCCAGGCATAGGCATTTGCCGCTTTCAGTCCGTCAAGATACTGTACACCCTCGCTCTTATCATCGGCTATCATGCCCTGTGGGATAAGATTGATGGCAATAAATCCCACCTTCTGATCGCCGACCTTACGTATGGTATACGGCTGGAACAGCCCCTCCAGAGTGGAGCCGTCAAGCCGGTAATTGGAACTGAGTTTCTCAGCATTGAGCCCCTTTATATATCTGGCAAGCGACTCCATGCCGTTGTCAAATTCATGATTACCGAGAATCTGGATGTCATACTTCAGTTCATTCATCACTTTCTGCTCCACTTCACCTCCGAAAAGGGAGAAATAAAGCGTTCCCTGCACAGCATCGCCGGCATCTACGAGCATCACATTCGGTTCGGCAGCACGCACACTGTCAATCAGCACTTTGCGGCGTAGAACTCCTCCTAAATTCTTTTCATTAGGATCAATCTGGCTGTGAGTGTCATTTGTATGCAGAATAACCAGACGCTCGGCATCAACGTACTCCGCGGCCAACAGCCCTACAAGAGCTGAGGCGGCAACTGTTATGTTTCTTAATTTCATATTATCTTATTTCACCAATACTCTTCTACTGAAATCATCCGATACCACGATATAAAATCCGGCCGGAAGCATAATTGTTCTCACACCCGGCTCAACACGCTCGTTGAAGCAGGTAATTCCATCAATGGAGTAGACTGTTATGATACGCGGCTGCTCGCTGACCTCCAGAGTCAAAGCTCCGTTGTAGCAATAAGCATCCCAGGTATGATAGTCAAGTTCCTCGACCGCTGCAATGGCTGAATAGTTGGAGAGAGCGATATTGTCAATAAGCCAGCGCTTGCCTGACTGCTGACAGAAGCGTATGCGAGCATTACCGGCCTGCTTCACCGGGAGTGAATATTCCTTGACGGTTTTACCCGACACGGTGACTGCACCCACGGATTTCCACGATTGTCCGCCGTCGGTCGAGAGTTCGACATTCAGTTTTGCATCCTCATCAGCGCCAAATGTCGCGGCATCAAACGTCAGCGTACCTATACCTCCGGTTTTATCCGATTCCATTGACAAGCTGCTGTCCGCATTCTTGCCCATGCGTATCATAGTAGTTTTATTGTACGACTTATCGGCATCGGGCCAGAAACCACCGTTGTCAGTGCTCCATGATGCAGCCACGCCGTCAAACCGCTTGGCATTATAGCTGCCAAGCGATGTTGCATTGGCAAATTCCCATGTTTCAATAAAATCCACCGGACCGGCAACATTGGCAGTAGCTTCATAATCGTCATTCACATATGTTCCTGCCGACAACACTATGTCAGTCTGATATGTTCCTGCATCCGTAGCGTCAACACGCAGATAAAAGCGGTCCTCCTCCGGGTCAAGTGTTACTGAACGTGCCCATGAATTCTTATCCGAGCTAACGCTGAACGGAGCTGTGACAGTGATAGTTATATCGGCCGACACATTCTCCACATCCATCAGCAGTTCGGCAGCGGCCGAAGGTTCATCGGGAAGGGCATCGAATATCAGGTCGCCATCATAAAGCAGCTGTATGGATGGAATGAGGTCGTCAGTCATCGCCTTTATCCGCTCGGAATTGACCTGAGGTGATTCCACCATGACGGAATATTCAGTCAACGGGTCAAGCGATTCCGCACGATAGGCTTCATCACTGCAAGCCACCTCCACAGGATAGCCCGGCACATAGTCAGCGCCCTGATAGAGATGAATCTTGTATTTTACAGCCGATTCGCTTCCGTGGAGATTAATCCAATTTATCACAAAGCTGCGGCTTGTTACATCGGTGATTTCCACCGGCAGACCTCCTGCCACTTCAGTAATAAGGTCAACCTCACGCTCCGTCTCAGCCGACCATATACGCAGGGTGCCCTCGGCATCGCCGGGCGATGTGGCAAATACAGTAACCGTCACCGAAGCCCCTTCATTGGCCTCGGCGGCAGATATTGATGCCGGGGTCACGGAATAGTTTCCGTTAACGCTCAGTTGAAGCGGCTCAGTCAAATGCCGGCCCTTCACTGCTATGGTAGTGCTTCGCGGCACACCGACAGCAGCAAGTCCGAAATTCAGCTGCGCATACTTCACCGGAGTCACTATCTCAGGTTCAGGCGTCATAGTGGAATACCACGGCTCATTCTGCTTATCTCCCCAAATATGCTCGGCCAGCTCCGGATGGTCAATAAACGGATTGCGGTTATGCTGGAAAGTATATATCGCTTCGTTGCGGTCCTGCTCCTTGGTGCTAACCTCATCCTGACGGGTCCACTTCATAAGCAGGTTGATGGCCCAACCTGTGAATACAGGATAACTGTTGCCTGCAAGCATATCACTGTGCCAGCTTCCGATAGAACTGTTGTAGCATGCCGCCATATAGAAATAGGACCGTGCAAGATCGCCCTTATACTCGTCATCAGGTTCGAACACGGTACCATTATATCCGCTGAAAGTACTTGTCCCGAGCCTACCGAGCGCATGTACCGAACCGTTATCGGGCAGTCGGGTACCACCGCTGCACTCACCGTACGGGAAATTACTGCGCTGGCCGTTGACTTTACCATCGGTAGGATACAGATGGAATGCATCGGAGTATTGGGCCGATTTTCCTCCACCCCACCAGCTCTTGGGCATGGAATGCTCGCGGTTCACACAGTCGCCTATCAACTTGTAATTGCCACATTTTGTAAAGCTGCTGCTCCACTTCTTTGTAGTATAGATATCCCAAAGAGTGCCATCGGCACGGACATCTGACTGCTTATATACATTCCATAGCCCATCATACCCGACATTGGTATGTGACGAAATAGTGGCATTCAATGCCTTAAGAAGTTCACGGCCTGACTTTCCCTCACAGGAATTGTAGTAGCCGTCAGGGACCTCCGCGTTCATCCCGAGCGCGGTAGCCATTGCACTGAAGGTCCAGACAAATATCTTTCCTAATTTATTCATATTATATAATGATGATATATCGTGTACAAATATACGAAGTTTATTTGTACCTTTGTAATAGAAACACCCTCTGATTATATATGAACACTGTATCATCGACAGATAAACCAGTACTGTATCTGCTCCCGGTTCCGCTTAGCGATGCCGGCCCCGCGGAGGTGATGCCACCCCGTAATATAGAGGTGGCTCGGAGTATTCGCCACTTTATTGTGGAGAATCTTCGCTCCGCCCGGCGATTCCTGAAGAAATGCGATCGCTCCATTGACATCGATGCTTGCAGTTTCGTAACTCTTGACGAGCATACCGACCCGACAGAGGTACCGGCCATGCTCGCTCCGATGGAGCGCGGCGAGTCAATGGCCATAGTATCGGAAGCCGGATGCCCGGCTGTAGCCGACCCGGGAGCCCTTGCCGTAGCCGAAGCTCAGCGCCGCGGCTATAGGGTTGTTCCGCTGATAGGTCCGTCAAGCATATTGCTGGCCCTGATGGCCTCGGGGTTCAACGGTCAGACATGGGCCTTTGCCGGCTATCTGCCTGTCGACAGCTCAGCCCGTACGGCAAAACTCCATGAGATGGAACGCCTCATCAACCGCCAACGGCAGACACAGATATTTATAGAAACACCCTACCGTAACAACCGACTTATAGCGGAACTGTGCAAGGCTCTTCCGCAGTCAATGCTGCTCTGCGTAGCCTCCGACATCACCGGTCCATCGGAAAGCATCATCACCATGCCGCTCGGCAAATGGAAAAATGCCAAGTATGATTATGATAAGATTCCGACCATATTCCTTCTGTATTCATAAATGACACGCAAACTGAAAATAAAATCACACGCCGGACAGCCTACGCTATTCGATATGCCGGATCTCTATGGCACTTCAGATACAACGGAGATGCCTGTGCATCCCTCCATATCTGAATTCGTAGCCGAGGCGGCCAACTCAATATCACGGCCCGATGACGACCTTCAGCCGGTCATGACCGAACCGACCGCCAAGGAGGAGCCCCTGCTGTTCATAAGCTTCGGCAGCGGAAGCAGCGGCAACAGCGCCTACATAGGCACCCGCACCGAGGGTATCCTTATTGACGCCGGAGTAGATGGCGGTGTGATCCGCGATGCCCTGCATGCCAATGGCATAAGCCGCGATGCCATAAAAGGAATATGCATTACCCATGACCATAGCGATCATGTGCGCTATGTGTACTCGCTGGTGCGCAAGAACCCCTCTATCGGGGTATACTGCACTCCTAAAACGCTCAACGGCATGCTGCGCCGCCACAATATATCCCGACGCATAAAGGACTATCACCGCCCTATATACAAGGAATTTCCTTTCGAGATAGCCGGTATAGAGCTTACGGCTTTCGATGTGAGCCATGACGGCACTGACAATGCGGGCTTCTTCATACGCCGCGATGCTCTGTGCTTCGCCATAGCCACCGACCTTGGATGCATTACTCCGCGCGTTGATTTCTACATGCGCCAGGCCCAGCACATCATGATTGAAAGCAATTATGACGCAGGCATGCTTATGACCGGCAGCTATCCACAGTATCTGAAATCGCGCATCATGGCCGAACGCGGACATCTTGACAACGAAATCACAGCATCATTCCTTGCGTCCTGCTTCAAGCCTGAGCTACGCAACATTTTTCTCTGCCATCTGAGCCAGGACAACAACACTCCGGAGATAGCCTCGCAGACAGTGCGGAATGCTCTGTCCAAAGCCGGAGCGACAAGCATAGGGGACGGTTCGGAATCAATCGATGCACGCAACTGCGCGATACAACTGGTGGCATTGCCCCGCTATGGAGCCTCCCGTCTTTTTATTCTACGATGATAGTTTTTCCCGACACGACACAGTTTATAGTAAACATTTTTTAAGAAACAATAGGCGATATTAAATAATTAGCCTTACCTTTGCACCTGCAACGCATTGCAGGTGTTGACTTTACACGCTCCAATGTAACAAATTATCACATTTCAGCCCTAAAATATTACAATTTTCACAATATATCACATAGTTTGATTACAGACAACCATTTTAACCATTATATTCATTAACCAACCATTATGAAGAGACTTCTTCTCTTAGCCAGCATTATCTGGCTCGCAGTGGCCGCCGCCGTAGGCGCCCCTGCCATCAATTGTTCCGGCGTGGTGGTTGATGCGGAAAATGAGCCGATAATCGGCGCCACTGTCTTGGTGCCCGGCACAAAAGCTGCAACAGCCACAAACATCGATGGTAAGTTCACCCTTAAAGTTCCTGAAAACGGCAAGGAAATCCGTATCAGCTTCATCGGCTACAAGACAGCCGTGCTGAAACCCGCTGCCGACATGGGTACAATAGTGCTCGAGCAGGAAACACTGATGCTCAACGACGTAGTCGTAACCCAGTCAGTAGGTAAGAACCGTGAAACCCCTGTGGCAATGTCAACAATTGACGCCGCCGCCATCGAATACAAGCTTGGCAACCAGGAGCTTCTGGAAGTATTGAAAACAACACCCGGTGTATACACCCGTAGTGAAGGTGGCGGTTTTGGCGACGCCAAGACACGCATGCGCGGATTTGACAGCCCCAATGTGGCCATGCTTATCAACGGTATCCCTGTAAACGACATGGAATGGGGCGGCGTGTACATGAGCAACTGGGCTAATCTTTCCGACGTAGCATCAAGCATACAGACCCAGCGCGGACTCGGTGCCACAATGATCTCTACACCTTCAATAGGTGGTACCATCAACATCATCACACGCACTATCGATGCCGAACGTGGCGGTAGCCTCTGGTATGGCACCGGCAATGACGGCCTTAACAACATAGGCCTTAAGTTCTCAACCGGCCTTATGAAGAATGGCTGGGCCATAACCCTGCTCGGTTCACGCAAATGGGCCGACGGATATATCCAGGGCACAGCCTACGAATCGTACTCCTACTTCCTTAACATCACAAAGCGCTTCAACGAGAAGCACCAGCTCGGCCTCACAGCCTTCGGCGCCCCTCAGTGGCATGACCAGCGCAACTACCGCAACGGCCTTACAGTAGAAGGCTGGCAGTCAGTAAAGGACTACATGGATGGAGAAAGCCCCTACCGCTTCAACCCCACCTACGGTTTCCGCAAGGATGGCACAATGTACAACTCATCGCACAACGAATACCACAAGCCTCAGATAGCCCTCAACCATATATGGCAGATTGACAACACCTCTTCGCTGTCAAGCTCTGTATATATGTCAATCACATCCGGAGGTGGCCGCTCAGGCTACGGTCGCACAGTGACCAACCCCGATGGTACAACTAAGAGCTACTCAAGCGCTTGGTACGGAGCCACCAACGGTGTGCTCAACAACACATTCCGCACTGCCGAGGGTTGGGTTGACTACGGCGCAATCGAGGATATGAACGCCGCTTCGACCACCGGTTCAAACATGGTGATGACCATGAGCAACAACTCTCACCAGACTTACGGCCTCATATCATCATACAAGAAGGCTTTCAACTTCAACAACGGTGACAAGCTCAACATAATAGGCGGTATCGACATGCGCTACTATGTGGCTCACCACAACAACGAAATCACCGACCTCTTCGGCGGCGAATACTACATGGACGACTACAACCGCAATCAGGTGAAGCCCTCCATGCGCAAGATCTACAACAATGAAAACAAGGCATGGCTTTACGAGCATCTGCATGTAGGCGACAAAGTGGGCCGCAACTACGACGGCTTCACTGCCCAGGAAGGCCTCTATGCCCAGGCTGAATACACCATGCTTGACAACAAGCTCAATCTTGTACTCGCAGGTTCATTCAACAACAACACCTACTGGCGTAAGGAACTTTTCTACGCCGACCCCGAAAATGCACGTTCTGCCACAAAGAACTTCGTGGCCGGAAGTGTAAAAGGTGGTGCCAACTACAACATTGACCGTCATAACAACGTGTTCTTCAACGCCGGTTACATCAGCCGCGCCCCCTACTTCTCCGGCGGTGTGTTCCTGAGCGCCCAGCGTTCAAACCTCACCAACCCTCACTCCAAGAACGAGAAGGTAGGCTCTATTGAACTCGGCTACGGCTACCACTCACCAATCCTTGCCATAAACGTGAACGCCTACTTCACAAAGTGGATGGACCGCACCATGAGCAAGGGTCAGAATCTACCTGACACCAACAACGGTACCAACGCCTACTACTTCAACATGAACGGCGTCGACGCACGTCACATGGGTGTGGAAATCGCAGCCAAGTACAAGCCCACAAAATGGATGGAAGTTGACGCTATGCTCTCACTCGGCGACTGGCAGTGGGACTCAAACGCCACCGGATATTTCTACAACCAGAACGGCGATCCCCTGAAGTCAATATCAGGCAGCACAGCAGGCGAGCTGGCAAGCGGCATCATGGCTCCTGACCACCTCTACGCCACTCTGGACCAGAAGGGTGTGAAGGTGAGCGGTTCCGCTCAGACCACTACCGCACTCGGTGTGACATTCCGTCCCTTCGAAGGCTTCCGCATAGGTGCCGACTGGACAGCATATTTCAGAAACTACTCCGATATTGACCTCGATGTTGACGACCTCAAGAACAACGGAGTGCTCTTCGCCGGTAATCCCTGGAGAATTCCATGGGGCAACCAGCTCGACCTGAGCGCAAGCTACCGCTTCAAGATTGGCGGCGTGAAAGCTACCGTATTCGGCAATGTCAACAACCTTTGCAACTACAATTACGTTACACAGGCTGAAACTCCCCTCGGTGCCGATGGTACATGGAAAAACGCCTACAGCGTGTTCTATTCATTCGGACGCACATACAGCATCAAGCTCAAAATTGACTTCTAATCACTACTATTATTTATCATGAACAAATATTTCAACCGCTTACTTGTTCTTGCCGTCACAGGTGTGGCACTCACCGCTTGTGAAGAAAATTCATGGAACGATAAGCTTGACGGATTCGAAGTACCCGAAAAGGACCAGTCGGAGACTGTCAATTTCACAATGGCGGCAGTAGATTACGCCCAGCTGGCCAACCTGAGCGCCAACAAGACACTGGCCGGCGATGCCAAAGCTGACGCTCTCAAGGCTGTAGGCACCCAGGGTTATTTCACACCCGAGATCACTGCCGAGGAGTATCTCCCGGCATTCCTCGGCCAGCCTACATTCCCCTACTTCTCACTCCCGGAAGGTTCGGCCGTTAAAGTCACATACCGCACCACTGAAGGACAGCCCGAGCAGGTGAAGGGTGTGCTCGCCGCCGAGAAATATACCGTATCGGAAACTGACTACCAGACCGTATGGGGAAGCGATGAGGACTACACCGAAGCTTTCACCCCTTCGAAACCGGCATCACGCAACATACCTACCCTTCTAAAGTCAGCCTATCCTGACGCTACAGAGGGCACCTATGTGATAGTCAACTACAAGACTTCAGCTACCGACCCTGTATTCTCAGGAAGCGAAGAGCCTAAGTTTGAGCTTTCAAGCGTGCTCGGCACCGCCGCTACCGGACAGACTCTGGATGTGAACGGCTACGTATCAGCCATCGACAACCAGGGCTTCATCATCACAGACAACAGCGGCTCGCTCTACTGCTACCGTGGCAGCAACTACAACGACGGAAGCATAGTGATAGGCACTCAGATGACTATCAGCGGCACCGTGGCATCGCGCAACAAGAGCATACAGTTTGGCAACGCCGCCACATTTGAAATCAAAGGCAAGCAGACCGTCACATACCCCGCGCCCAAGACTTTCACAGGAGCGGAACTTGACGCCCTCGTAGGCGGCGCATCTATCCCGGCCGCCACATTCGTGTCAATGACCGGCAAGGTAGTACTGTCAGGCAGCAATATCAATCTTGAGATAGCCGGTGCCACCACCGCCAAAGGCAGCCCCTCTTACTGCCCCGATGAATTCAAGGCACTCCTTACCGACGGTGCGGAAGTGACAGTGGAAGGCTACTGGTATGCCGTGGCAGGCAACCGCTACTGCTCCATCTGCGTAACAAAAGTTACCCCCGTGTCAGCTGCATCAGCAGCATCGCGCGCCGTCACCGTAGCCTCTACCAGCGAATCGGCTGTGTACTACTTTGACGGAACCACATGGGCCTCACCCTCCGATATCCGCATGCTGTCGCACGCCGACTATCAGGCCATGGGTCAGACCTACGACAACCTGTCAGGCACTGCTCCTGAGGAGCTTCTACCCATCTATCTCAAACAGAACCTGCCGTATGCCGCAGAAGGCGATCTTCTGTACCTCGTATACACCTACTACAACGGTTCAGCCAACGTGACCCGCTGCGACGAATGCAAGTACGATGGCTCACAGTGGAACATCGGCTTCGACAACACCACAATCGTCACCTCACAGTTTGTCAAGAAGAACGGCTCATGGAAGTACAGCCCCGACGTGACAATAACACTCCCCGCCGGACGCAACATAGAGATTTCCACCCTCTACTTCCAGGCCTGCGTTGACTGGGTGCTCAACAATGTTCCTGACGGAAAGGACTACGTGACATCCTATGGCAATAACGACTACTATACCGGCGCTTCAGCTTATCAGGGCAACGTTGACCTGCGTCCCGACAAGGCTATTGCACAGAACCCCACAGCCTATGCCGGAATGTCCGACGACGAAGTGGTGGCTCTCATGAAGAAACGCTTCCAGGATGAAGTGCTCCCCGCAGTGCTTGCACAGCTCAATCCGGACGCAGCTCCCACATCAAGCGGCGTACAACCCCTGTATACCGTAAACTTCTACTACTATACAGGCACGACAGAACCCGCCACAATAGTTTACCGCGTGGTAGCTCCCCGCACATTCGAGTTTGAAAGCGCCACATGGTAATTTCACGGCTAATTCTCGGATGACCCGCTGAGTTATCTGACCCGATAAAAGTCCGGAATCAACTGTGATTCCGGACTTTTTTACGTTTTATCGCAAAAAACTTGAAAAAATATGTAGATATATTTGCGCAGAAAAAAAATATCGCTTATCTTTGCACTCGCAAACGCAAAAGAGATTTGCATGCCAAACGGCTCCTTAGCTCAACTGAATAGAGCATCTGACTACGGATCAGAAGGTTACA
>CAJUIW010000005.1 GCA_910586895.1 uncultured Muribaculaceae bacterium
ATACCTATACAACATTTGAATAGAGACAATGATTGTCTTCCGACCGCTAAAACGCAAAGCGATGTCCCTACAATCATATATGGGCTATTGGAGTCCGGGACGGACGATTTTGACGTAACCCCGTACAGAGCGTCAGCGGCGTGCGGGGAAGCAGATGCCACCCGCCGTGTGAGTCCGTAGGACGGATTCTGTTTGTCAGGTGGAATAAGCCGTCCTTGCGGACTCTGTCTATATCCCGCATCTATGCCCGGCACGCCGCTGACGCTCTGTACCGGGTTACATAAAAGTCGCCCTGAAGGGCTATGATAGATTACATGGCCGTACACACTTGTATATTTCAGGAAAGAGGAAAGCGCCTCCTGCTCTGATGAGCGGGGGCGCTTTCGCGTAAATATCATGCTGTGCAGCCGGTGGACTACTTGGCGGCGGGAGCCTCCTTGTAGTTGCGCACCTTGAGGTTGGAGATGCGGCTCTTGAAGTTGCCGGCCTTGGCGAGGGGGAACACGAGTGTGCGCACCTGCGACATCTTGCGGTTGCTGTCGGCGAAGCGCATCCAGCGGCGGCTCATGTCGTCGACGAGCTTGCCGTTGACGTAGAGCTGTGTGCCTTCATTGTCGCCGGTGATGGTGACGTGCATCTTGTCGCCTTTGCGGATATCCTGACGGAAGTTGTTCAGATAGCCCTCGCGGCTGTAGGCCATGGTGCCTCCTATGGGGTCGGAGAGCCACACGGTGGCGGCGGGCGATTCGAAGAGCACGGTGCCCTTGGCTTCGTCGGCGCCGTCAATGTCGAAATCAACGGTGTAGTTGTAGCCTATCTCCTCGAGCGGCAGCGATGTGCCGGGATTAACCTGCGCCATTTCGAGCACCACACCTTTCTGCTTGCCCTGACGGCCGAGGTAGTTGACGCCGGGAGCCTCGCTCAGAGCGGCGCTCTTCTCAGCAAACACCTCGTAGGGGAAGGTGACGTTGACGCCGTCCCATGTCTTGGCGGCCATGGTGGGGAGAGCAGCCATTATGCGGTGATGGATATCCTTGACGGTGATACCGTTGTCAGGCTGGTCGTTCCAAACGGCAAACATGCCCCCCTTGAGCTGCGGGTGCTTCTCACCGATGTTGACCTTGCCGCCTACGAGCGCGGGAGTCCACTTTTCGTAGAGCATGGGGGTGTTGAGATAGTCGTAGTAGTAGCCGCAAGCGGGCACAATGTAGGTGTAGCCGTCAGGGATGGACACTACGTCGTAGCCCAGGTCGAGCATGGCCTGCGGGTCGGCATATCCGTTGCTCCAGAGGTACATCAGCACATCCTTTGTCTCTACGGGAGTCTGCCCCTTGGCGTGGGTCAGGGAGCCCCATATGAGCGGAGTCTTGCCATTGTCGTGCATCATCTTTATGTAATGGTCGGTGTAGGCGCGGAACTGCTCCATGGCCAGCGAGTCGCCCTGATACTCGTCGGTGCCGATATGGACACGCTTGCTGAGGAACACGGGGTCGGGACCGCTTACATACTCCTTGAGCAGATTGTCGACAAATACGTATGTGTCCGGATTGGCCAGATTCAGATGGTCGGCATCGTTGTGACCGTCAGTGGGAGCGAGGTCGGGACGGTAGCGTGTGAAGGCGAGCGCATGGGCGGGAGTGTCGATTTCAGGCACTATCTCCACGCCGCGTTCCAGAGCATACTTCTGCAGGTCGCGGAATTCCTGCTTGGTGTATGAGCCGTCGCGTGCGGTAAGGCCGGGATAGGTGTCGCACTCCAGACGGAAGGCAGCCTGCGTCTTGTCCCAATTATCGTCGTAGTAATACTTGAATCCGTTGTTGTTCAAGCCTATGTGGAGGAGGTTCATCTTGTAGTAGGCCATCACGTCAACAAGCTTGTAGAGATAGTCGAGCGGTATGTATTTGCGTCCGGCATCGAGCATGAATCCGCGTATGCCGTAGTCGGGGAAGTCGGTTATCTTACCCTTGGGGAGCTCGGGCGATGCCTCGGTTAGCTGCATGAGCGTCATGCCGCCCCAGCGGATACCCTCTGCGGTAGGTGCGGTGATGACAACGCGCTTGTCGATGTCAATCGAGTAGCCCTCGGTGCCGAGCTTCTTGTCGGACTTCAGCTGAAGCTCTATGTCGCCCGCGGTAGCCTTGGCTTTCTCTGCCACGAGCTGCACTCCGGTCAGAGCCTTGTAAGCCTCGGCAAGCTGCGAGGCCACGGCTGCGAGCTTGGGGTTGGTGTAGGTGATACGTGACGTGGCCGACAGAGTCAGCGTGCCGTCCATACCTTTCCACTGGCGCACTTCGGGCACT
Source organism: uncultured Muribaculaceae bacterium (assembly GCA_910586895.1). Taxonomy (GTDB): domain Bacteria; phylum Bacteroidota; class Bacteroidia; order Bacteroidales; family Muribaculaceae; genus Paramuribaculum. Next base: position 2,301 of record CAJUIW010000005.1, read on the forward strand.
GTGAACGGCTTCTCATTCACGGCATAGGCACCAAACGCGCTTCCTGCCAGCAGGACACCCGCGAGGGCTGAGCGCATCATTTGTTTTACTGTCATAATGTGATTTTAAGGTAAAAAAGATTGGTTCGTTAAATCTGAGCCGTAGATACCGCCACGCCGGGCGCAGAGCAAAATAGCTTTGCCGAGCGTAAGTATCTAAGGCGACAGCCAAAGATACGAATAAGTCGAGTGCAGAGTAAAATTCATTTTAACTTTGCCGAGCGTAAGTATCTAAGACGGAGTCAAAGATACGAATAAGTCGAGTGCAGAGCAAAATTTATTTTAGCTTTGCCGAGCGGGAGTATCTAAGGCGACAGCCAAAGATACGAAATAAAAATTGATTTATCATGCAATATCTGACATACGGTGTCAGTTCAGGTCGATACAGGCATGTGCAGCGTCATTCGGTGAGTCCACGCAGAGTGCCGCGGCGCAATTCCTCGTCAAGCAGATCATAAATATAGGCCGGACTTTCAATATAAAGGCCTGTCTGCGGTTGGCACAACTTATCAAACGTTTCTGAATTATGAAACAGGAGCAATGCCTCTTCAATGCCCATCTCCTTGTCACGCATAAGCCATTCGACTACACGCGCTGTGATATATTCCACAAGGAATTCGAAATTGTTGTCCTGCTGCTTCATCGACGTATGATATATTTAAGTGACTGCTCGGTGGCAAAGAAATACTGAGAGTTGAGATCCTTGTAGATCAATCCGGCTACCACAGCATCAAGGTCAATAATCTCCATGTCATAGAGTCCGAACAGACGCGCCATACGGTCATCGGCCACAGGACCTATCACGATATCATAGTCATGATGGAATTCATTGCCATCCTGACGGCGGTTGGCCATCACAAACAGAGCCCATTCCCGATCGGGCTTTTCAAACTGCTTGACCTTCAATCCTGCAGATACAGCGGATTGGAGGTCAAACTCAAATTCCGTCACCACAGGCACTCCACCGAACCGCTCTGCTATACGTCTTGACCAATATACAGCCTGTTCTTTTATGTGCGTGGTGTAAAATCCCTGTCCGAAGTCCTTGTATTTCTTACCCTCCGACAGCCTGATTTCATGAATGGGCTGGTTAGATCCGTGGTACAGTATCATGACACCGCCCCTCCGTTTTTCTGACAGATTGCCGCCATATCTTCAACACACTCCTCAAGCGAGAGCTGATGCTCCGCCTCATAGTGGCGTATCGAAAAGTCCAGTCCCTTGAAGCGTGAAAGATAGTTGCAGGCCTCCCTCTTAGTCAGATTGTATCTGCGGGCAAACATGCCAAGACACATCACGATATAATGGATAGCGTCGGCCGATACCGTAGATACAGGCTTCAGCTCCACATGCGCCGAGACCCCCAGGGCTTCCGACAGCCGGTTGATTGTGGCAAATGTGATGCCTCTGCCATTCTCTATCTTTGAAATTTCGGATTTGGTGACACCGACCTTCTCCCCCAGCTGTTTCTGAGTAAGTCCAAGCTCTTTTCTGCGCCGGAGAAAAAGAGAGCCTATTTCATCGAATCTGTCTGCCATATCTATCTTTGTGGTTCAATGCAAAGTTAGCAAAAGTTTCCTATATTAGCAACAACCGGTGACGCAAATTGGTTGTAAGCGCATGTGCAGATACTACCGCATGTTACCCGCTCCGGGAAACGGGAAACATGGTAACACGGGAAACACCGGTAACGGCAACCTGTCAGTCGACGCTGAAGGTCACAAGGAGTCCCTTATGGTCAGTGGGCCACACTTTGAGCGGCTCTATGAAGCGGTCGAGCCCTATTTCATCGCGCACCACCGAACGCACCACCGAACCGCGCGGTCCGAATATCTGCGCGCTGTCAATCGTCAGGCCGCTGTGGGGGCTGAGGAAGATGTAGTCGATGCGCTCACGCTCGTCGGCTTTGGGCGCCCACGTGATTTTTTCAGGCGGGAAGCCGGGTATGGCCGAGGGATAGGTAAATCCGGGGTGCGTCACCGCATCAGGATAAAGCTTGCGGTAGGTGTCGATGAAACCGGCACGGTCAAGAAGCGTGGTCACGGTCCATGGCACTACCAGACCGCCATGGTCAAACATGGCCGCCGTCCTCTCAGTCCAGTCCAGATGCGAGGGTTCGTTGAAGTCGCCGCCAAGAATCACTATACGTCCGCTGTCGGTATCGGCGGCAGCCTGCTTGATAAACTGCCTGATGGCCACGTGGCGCTGCGAGGCGTCGTTGCGGCGGATCACGTCGGCCACCGAGCGGGCAGGTTCGACAGGCTTCCATGTCGACCCGTCGTAGCCGCGCACGTCGTAGTAAGCGCAGTCGCGATAGTCAAGATGCGCCGTGTAGATGGCAAAGCGGTGTCCGTCGGCCTCCGTCGTAAGGCGGTATATGCTGCCGTGGTCATCCCGCTCGGGAAATACAGTCATGGTGTCGGTTATCGGATAGCGGCTCAGCAGGCCCGAATCGTATGTGCGGAACGAGTAGTACCGCTCTCCCCGCTCGCCGAGCTGCTCAACGAGCGTGGCCGTGTAATCGCGGTCGCCGTAATTGCGCACTTCGCTGAGAGTCACGAAATCGGGCTTCAGGCGCGCTATCTCATCGGCTATAGCCTCAGCGCCGCCGGGCACCACGGTACCCTCCTGCCAGATGTTCCACTGCAATACGGTGAAAGTCCGCGCCTGCGATACCGCACAGCCCAATGCTGCCGCCACTGCCGCGGCACAAAACATTTTTCCTATCATATTTCCCTATCTTTTAAGTTACGGGCTTCAAATTTACGAATAAAATCGCTATTTTTTAGTATATTTGACTTACGTCTTAGATACTCACGCTCGGCAAAATTCAAATAAATTTGCTTTTGCGCTCGACTTATTCGTATCTTTGTAATATGATACACCTCCGACTACTTCATATAGCGCTGTCACTGACAGCCGTATCGGCAGCCGCATCTACGGTCGGCGACCTTACCCAATATGTCAACCCCATGATGGGAACACAGTCGAGCTACGAGCTTTCGGCAGGCAACACCTACCCCGCCATAGCCCGCCCCTGGGGCATGAACTTCTGGACTCCGCAGACAGGCAAGATGGGGAGCGGATGGACCTACACCTACGATGCACATAAGCTACGCGGTATAAAGCAGACCCATCAGCCAAGCCCGTGGATCAATGACTACGGACAGTTTTCGCTGATGGCCACCACGGGCACACCCGTCTTCGATGAAGAGAAGCGCGCCAGCTGGTTCTCCCACAAGGGGGAGGAAGCCACACCGTATTATTATAAGGTGTACCTCGCCGACCATGATATCATAGCCGAGGTTGCTCCCACGGAACGCGCAGCCATGTTCCGCTTCACATTCGCCGAATCGGACAGTTCCAACGTGGTAATCGATGCCTTTGACCGCGGCTCGGCAATAAGCGTATCGCCCGACGGACGCCGCGTGACAGGCTATACCACACGCAACAGCGGCGGAGTGCCCGACGGATTCCGCAACTACTTCATCGTGGAGTTTGACCGTCCGGCCGATTATGTCATCACCGTGGCCGACAGCATCCTCACCCCCGGAGCCGCCTCCGTGGAGTGCCGCCATGCAGGTGCCATAGCCGGATTCCGCACACACCGTGGCGAGCAGGTGCATGCCCGCGTGGCATCATCGTTCATCTCACCCGCGCAAGCCGAGCAGAACCTCCGCGAGCTCGCCGGCGACACGTTCGACACCATTGCCGACAAAGGACGCCGGGAGTGGAATCGTCAGCTCGGTCGCATGGAAGTGGAGAGCAGTTCCGACCGCGACAAGCGCACCTTCTACTCATGCCTCTACCGCAGCCTCCTCTTCCCCCGCAAGCTCTACGAAGTGAGCGCCGCCGGCGACACCCTCCACTACAGCCCACACACCGGTCAGACACTCCCCGGAGTGCTCTACACCGACACCGGCGTATGGGACACCTTCCGCGCCCTCTTCCCGCTGCTCAACCTCATGTATCCCGAAGTGAACCGTGAGATACAGGAGGGCATGCTCAACCATTACCGCGAGAGCGGCTTCCTTCCCGAATGGGCCAGTCCGGGTCATCGCGACTGCATGGTAGGCAACAACTCCGCCTCCGTAGTGGCCGATGCCTACCTCAGCGGAGTAGCTGTAGCTGACACCGCCACCCTCTGGAAAGCAGCCACGGCAGGCACTGAGGCAGTACACCCCACCGTGAAGTCAAGCGGACGTCTTGGCCATGAATTCTACAACACCATAGGCTACGTGCCCTACGATGCCGGAATCAACGAAAATGCAGCCCGCACACTCGAATATGCCTACGACGACTGGTGCCTTTACCGTCTTGCCCGCGCCCTCGGACGCCCCAAGGCAGAACAGCGCATCTATGCCAAGCGGGCGCTCAACTACCGCAATCTCTTCGACCCGGAGCACCGTCTGATGCGCGGACGCAACCGCAACGGTTCGTTCCAGAGCCCCTTCTCACCCCTGAAATGGGGCGACGCATTCACCGAGGGCAACAGCTGGCACTACACCTGGTCCGTGTTTCACGATACCGAGGGGCTGATACGCCTGATGGGCGGACGCCAGCGCTTCACAGCTATGCTCGACTCCGTGTTCAACGTGCCGCCGCTCTACGATGACAGCTACTACGGATTTCCCATCCACGAAATCCGCGAGATGACCGTGATGAACATGGGCAACTACGCCCACGGCAACCAGCCCATACAGCACATGATCTACCTCTACGCCCACGCCGGAGAGCCATGGAAAGCACAGCCCCGCATACGCCAGGTGATGGAGCGCATGTACTCACCCACCCCCGACGGCTACTGCGGCGACGAGGACAACGGACAGACATCGGCATGGTACGTCTTCTCCGCGCTCGGATTCTACCCCGTCACCCCCGGCTCCGGACAGTACGTCACCGGCACACCGATATTCGACAAGGTGACGCTCCACATGCCCTCGGGCAACACCACTGTCATAACACGCGATTCATCAAGCCCCTATATAAAAGAGGTGAAAGTCAACGGACGCCTCCACACGCCCCTCTACTTCACCCACACTGACCTGATGAACGGTGCCGACGTGCGCTTCATCACCTCGCCTGAACCATACAAGAAGCGGGGAACATCGCCCAAGGATGCACCCTACTCACTATCGCTTGAAAAACAATAACCAAAATCTGATTTCACATTAACATACTGTAATGAAAAAAGCTACGCTTCTGACCGCATCAATGGTGGCCCCGATGCTCTGCATGTGGGGCACAGCCGACGCCCGAAACGCAAAAAAAGCCAACAAAACAGTGGACACCACACGTCCTAACGTGATAATCATACTCGCGGACGATCTTGGCTACGGCGACCTCGAATGCTTCGGTGCAAAAAATGTAAGCACCCCCAATGTCAACAAGCTCGCCGCCCAAGGCATAAAGCACACCAACGTACATGCCGTGGCTGCCACATCGACACCCTCGCGCTACTCGCTCCTGACCGGTGAATACGCCTGGCGCAAGCCCGGCACCGACGTGGCTCCCGGAAATGCCGGAATGATTATCCGCCCTGAGCAGTACACCATGGCCGACATGTTCAAGAACTCAGGCTACCGCACCGCTGCGATAGGCAAGTGGCACCTCGGACTCGGCGACCGCACAGGTCAGCAGGACTGGAACGCTCCCCTCCCCACACATCTGGGCGACATAGGATTTGACTACCATTATATAATGGCTGCCACAGCCGACCGCGTGCCCTGCGTGTTCATCGAGGACGGCAAGGTAGCCAACTACGACCCCGAGCACCCCATCGAGGTAAGCTATCAGCGCAATTTCCCCGGCGAGCCTACCGGACGCGAAAACCCCGAGCTGCTCTACAACCAGACATCATCGCACGGCCATGACATGGCCATAGTCAACGGCATCGGCCGCATAGGCTACATGAAAGGCGGAGGCAAAGCCCTCTGGAAAGATGAGAACATAGCCGACTCGATAACCGCCCACGCCATTGACTTCATCAAAGCCAACAAGGAGAATCCCTTCTTCATGTACTTCTGCACCAACGATGTACATGTGCCCCGCTTCCCCCACGACCGCTTCCGCGGCAAGAACCCCATGGGTGTGCGTGGCGACGCCATTGTGCAGTTTGACTGGTCAGTAGGACAGCTTATGAAGACACTTGACGAGCTCGGAATAGCCGACAACACCCTCGTGATACTCAGCAGCGACAACGGTCCGGTGCTCGACGACGGATACAACGACCAGGCCGAGGAGCTCCTTGCCGGTCACTCACCTACAGGACCCTACCGCGGCAACAAGTACAGCGCCTTCGAAGGTGGCACGATGGTGCCCGCCATAGTACGCTGGCCTGCCAAAATCAAGGGTGGACAGGAATCTGACCTTCTGATGTCGCACATCGACTGGATGGCATCGCTCGGCTCCATAATCGGCGCCAAGCTCCCCAAAGGTGCTGCTCCCGACAGCCGTAGCCGCGAAGGCAACCTTCTGGGCACCGACACAGAGCCTACCCCCTGGGTGGTGGAACTCGCATCCAACCACGTGCTCTCCGTGCGCACCCCCGACTGGAAATACATCGAGCCCTCCGACGGTCCGAAGATGATACAGTGGGGTCCCAAAATCGAAACCGGCAACAATCCCCTGCCTCAGCTCTACGACATGCGCTCCGACAAAGGCGAGGTCAACAATGTAGCCCTACAGAATCCGGCCGTTGTATTTGACCTGCAGAACATCCTGCGCCGCGTACGTCACTGATTGATAAACACTACAAATACTTTTATATTATGAAACGCTGTAACTTCTGCGGCAATACATGCCCTGACAATGCAAACTACTGCGACAACTGCCGTCAACCGTTTGCCCAGCAGACACCTCCTCCTTACGGCAATCCCGGTCAGCAACAGCAATACAGCCAGCAGTACTCCTACAATCCCCAGCCCGCGTATGACCGCAACAACGCCTTCGATGAAGGCCCCGAAGGCAAAAGCCGCGGTGTGGCAGCCCTCCTCGCCATATTCCTCGGCGGACTTGGCGTCCAGTACTTCTACCTCGGCAAAGTGACCGGAGGCCTGCTCACAATTCTGCTCACAATCGTCACATGCGGACTTTGGGAAGTGCTCACTCTGATTCAGGGAATACTGATGTTCTGCATGTCCAACGAAGATTTCCGCCGGAAGTATGTACTCTCAACATCAACCCTGCCCCTGTTCTAAAATCACCTCCGTAGATGGACTCCCCGCCCTGTGCCGGCTCGGAAACGAGAAACATGGGAAACAGGGTAACATCGGTAACACGGTAACACGGGTAACATCACGGGGGCTATTCGATAAAGCATCCGGTTCAGCACTGCGCATAGCGGTGCTGAACCGGATGCCCCTTAAAGAACCTACAGAACTGCATCTGCTGCAAGCCCTCGCTTCGGCCGGTACTGAGATTGACGTATCGTGGCTGCGTATGGCCACACACTGTAGCCGCAACACATCGGCCACACATATCGGACAGTTCTACATGACCTTCGATCAGTTGCTCGCCCATCAAGGAGAGCCTGACGGAGTCATCATAACCGGCGCACCCATCGAACGGCTGCCATTTGAATCCGTCGACTACTGGCCCGAGCTGACTGCACTCATTGACCGCCTGCGCCAGAGCGGCACTCCTGTAATGATGCTCTGCTGGGCAGCATTTGCCGGACTGTACCATCGTTATGGCGTGGACAAGCATGTCATATCCCGTAAAATATCAGGAGTCTATCCCCACCGTCTGCTGATGCCCGGCCACCCTCTTACGCGCGGCATGGAAGCTGAATTCAGCGTCCCGCACAGCCGTTTCACAGAAGTATGGCGCAGTGAGGTGGAAGTGCATCCCGATATCGATATCCTTGCCGAAAGCCCTGAAAGCGGGCTGTATCTCATGACCTCGGGAGCCGACGGCGGCCGCGAGCTTTACGTCACCGGACATTCAGAATATGACGCCCTCACGCTCGACGGCGAATACCGTCGCGACCTCTCACGCGGACTCGCGCCCGAGCTGCCGCGACATTACTATCCGGACAACAACCCTGACCTCACCCCCGCAGCCGGCTGGATAAGCCACCGCGAGGCCCTGTACACCAATTGGGTTAATCTCTGCATTGAGCGGAAGCGCCGTCAGCATACGCCGCTGAATCGGCGGCATCCATAGCCGCAATCTGAGGCGCCAGAGCCTGCCACAGCACATCATCGGCCGGCACCGGAGCCGTGACATCTATCATAGCCCCCGACACCGGATGGACAAACCGTATCCTATGTGCCTGAAGCGAAATACTTCCGTCAGGATTCGAGCGGCGGTCGCCATACTTAAGGTCGCCCTTTATGGGGCACCCTATGGCCGAAAGCTGCACGCGTATCTGATGCTTGCGTCCGGTGTGCAGATTGACCTTCAGTAGATTATATCGGTCAGTACTCCCCACAAGAGCATAGTCAAGCACAGCCCTCTTCGAGCCGTTTACCTCACGTGCATGCACGTACGACTTGTTGTTGCGCTCCGTCGAAGTGATGTAGTGCGTCAGCGTGCCGCTGCTCTCCGCCGGCATGCCTCGTGTTATAGCCAGATAGCTCTTACGCACCTGTCCGTCGCGGAACATGGCGTTGAGCCTTGCCAGCGCCTTCGAAGTCTTGGCAAACACCACCAACCCGCCCACAGGACGGTCAAGACGATGCACCACGCCACAGAACACATTTCCCGGCTTGTTATACTTCACCTTCAGATACTGTCGGATAGTCTCCACGAGCGGTTCATCGCCCGTCTTGTCCCCCTGCACTATCTCGCCGGGGCGCTTATTGACTATTATTATATGATTATCTTCATAAACCACTTCCATACTGCAAAAATACGATTAAGTCGAGCGTAAATGCAAATTTATTTGCAATTTACCGAGCGTGAGTATTTTGGACGAAGTCAAAAATACGAATAAGTTGAGAGCAAAACCAAATCTTGTTTGGGTTTTGCCGAGCGTGAGTATTTAAGGCATAGCCAAAAATACGATTAAGTCGAGCGTAAATGCAAATTTATTTGCAATTTACCGAGCGTGAGTATTTTGGACGAAGTCAAAAATACGAATAAGTTGAGAGCAAAACCAAATCTTGTTTGGGTTTTGCCGAACGCGTGTACATATCTCTGCGATGTATTAGACACATCCATGTCCGGAGAACCTGAAAGGTTCATTCACCTTGTAGGGCCATGCCTCTGGCATGTATCAGACGCATCCGAATAGGGAACCTGAAAGGTTCATTAATGCCGTAGCCGTGGGCCGAGCCTGTCAGGGCGAGCCCCACGGTATCGGACACCCACACAGAATTATCTGAAAGATAACTTTCAATCCAATAACTATCATAGCCCTTCAGGACGGTTTACTCCACCTGACAGACATAATCCGTCCTGCGGACTCACAGGGCGGATGACTGCCACTTCCCCGCACGCCGCTGACGCTCTGTACGGGGTTACGTCAAAATCGTCCCGCGGACTCCAATACCCCATATATGATTGCACTGCATGTAAGCATCGAAGATGCGGGTTGCGGAGAACCCTGCTTCGAGCTGAAAGCGAGGAGTAGGGCAACGAATCAGAATGCAAAGAATGCCCTCGAAGTGGGCTGCTATTCGACAAAAACAGGCATCTCCGAAGCCATACATTAGCTATCGGACCTTTATCCCCACTCCTCGTCCTGACGGCCTCGAAATGGGGCTACACCTAATCCGCTTCTCCGAAGCTCCTCCTGTATCTGTGACCCACCCTTGTAGGGACATGCCTTTGGCATGTATCAGACGCATCCAGATAGGGAACCTGAAAGAATCAAAGCGTCCGGACATCGCTGTGCAATGTATCGGATTCGCATACCGTACATGCCGGAGGCATATACCTACGTATTGCATACGATACGGATATTTCCCAGCCTTACTCCATGTTACCCAATCCGGGAAACGGGAAACATGGTAACACCAGTAACAATACAGATTTTTTCATTACTTTTGTATGAAAAATAATCTTGCAGATGATTGAATACATCATAGGAAAAGTCACCGAACTGACCCCGACATATGCTGTGGTGGAATGCGGAGGCATAGGCTACATGCTCAACATCACGCTCAGCGCATTCTCCGAACTTGAGAATCAGCGCACTGACATACGGATGCTTGTCCACGAATCAATACGCGAGGACGCCCATCAGCTGTTCGGATTCACCAACGAGACAGAGCGATCCATGTTCCGCCTGCTCATCGGCGTGTCAGGTGTAGGAGCCGGCACAGCACGAATGATTCTCTCAGCCATTCCCGCACCGGAGCTACAGACCGTAATTGCCTCAGGCGACCATCGACGCCTTACCGCCGCAAAAGGCATCGGCGCGAAAACTGCACAAAGGATAATTGTTGACCTGCGCGACAAAATAAAACCGGTTGATGACACGTTAATTAATCAGCCCGCTTCAGCACCGCAGGAGTTCGAGGAAGCACTTGCCGCACTGGTAATGCTCGGCTTTGCCAAACCACAGAGTCAGAAAGTACTGAAGAAGATTTTTGACGCTGACCCGACCGTAAAACTCGAAGTGGCTATCAAGCGGGCGCTTGCCATGATGTAAGCCTGAGTGTTTCAGGCCGTTGAACTGATTTTAACAGTGCCCAGACATATAGCACGACATATTTTCGGACTGACGCATCCCCGGAGGAAGATGTGGGCAGCCGTCATGCTCTTTCTGCTATGTGCGGCAGTCGTGGCCACGGCTCAGTATTACAAGCCCCAGATAGCTCCTCCGCCACCACCCCCACAGCCTGTTTCAAAAACGAATGTTACCGGCGCTACCCACTCCGGGAAACGGGAAACATCGGAAACATCCGCTGACACCGCAGCGCTACATTCCGCAGCAAGCCCCATCATTCCGCTCACCTACGAGCAGCTCCTTGAAGCAGAGCAGGCGCCTAATCTTGCCACTCCGTCAAACATCAAGACCGAAGCCGAATATGACCCGGCCACCAACTGCTATGTGATACGCACCCGCATCGGCGACATGGAGGTGGCCACCCCCTTCATCATATCCGAAAAAATGTACAATGACTGGCTCACACGCAAGTCAATGATAGAGTACTACCGCGAACGCAATGCCGAAAGCAGCGCCAAGCCTGACAAGCAGCCGTTCAACGTACTGGATATGAACTTCGCCCTCGGCCCCCTTGAGAAGATATTCGGTCCCGGAGGTGTGCGGCTCAAGACACAAGGCTCCGTGCAGGTGGATATGGGCATTAAGTCAAACAAAACTGACAATCCCGCCCTGTCGCTCAACTCCCGCCGAAAGACATTCTTTGACTTCGACCAGAAGATTCAGGCTTCGATACAGGCATCCGTAGGCGACCGCATGAACTTCAACATGACCTACAACACCGATGCCACATTTGATTTCGACTCAAAAAACATCAAGCTCCAGTACGAAGGCAAGGAAGATGATATAGTCAAAAGCATAGAGGCCGGCAACGTGAGCCTCACCACAGGCTCGTCGCTCATACGCGGAAGCACAGCCCTGTTCGGCCTGAAAGCCAAGCTGCAGTTCGGCAAGCTGACAGCCACCACACTGCTGTCGCAGCAGAACTCCGAGTCACGCTCCATATCCACCAAAGGGGGTGTGCAGACCACGCCGTTCAGCATCAACGCCGACAATTATGACCAGAACCGCCACTTCTTCCTCGGTCATTTCTTCCGCGACAACTATGACAACTTCGCCTCACGCCTCCCCTTCGTGTCGTCGGGCGTGAAAATCACCCGTATAGAAATATGGGTCACCAACAAATCTGGCAATTACAATCAGTCGCGCAACCTTGTGACCTTCATGGACCTTGGCGAAAGCTCCGTGCTTGCCAACTCCTACTGGACCCCGAATCCGGCCATACCCAACCCCTCCAACTCCTCAAACAATCTGCTCAGCATCATCAAGGAGCAATATCCCGAAGCACGCAACATCAACACCGTCACACAAGCACTTGCCCCGCTCGGTGCCTACGGCATCGAAGGTGGACGCGACTACGAGAAAGTGGAGAGCGCCCGTCTGCTTACCGAAAGCGAGTACACCATCAACTCCACGCTCGGCTATGTGTCGCTGAAGAGCCAGATGAATGCCGACGATGTGCTTGGCGTGGCTTACGAATACACCTATAACGGCCGTGTGTATCAGGTGGGCGAATTCTCTTCCGACATCACATCGACTGACCAATCGCTCTACGTGAAGATGCTCAAAGGTACCACCGTGGCACCTCGCCTCCCCATGTGGGACCTTATGATGAAAAACGTCTACTCGCTTGGCGCATACCAGGTGCAGAAACAAAACTTCAAGCTGCAGATCAAGTACCTCTCCGACACCACCGGTACCGAAATCAACTATCTCCCGGTGCCGGGTATCAGCGACATGCCCCTGCTGCAGGTCATGAACCTTGACCGCATTGACTCCAACGAAGCGTCGAACCCCGACGGCTTCTTTGACTTCATAGAAGGCTATACCGTGCTGTCGCAGAGCGGCAAAATCATATTCCCGGTTGTCGAACCGTTCGGTCGTCACCTTGCATCACGCATCGCCAACCCGCAGATAGCATCGCAATATGTCTATCAGGAACTGTATGACTCCACGCTCGTTGTGGCACGCCAGTTTGCCGACAAGAACAAATTCATCATCACCGGTGAATATCAGGCTTCCGCAGGCTCACAGATACGTCTGGGCGCCATGAACGTGCCCCGCGGGTCGGTCGTGGTCACCGCCGGCGGAGTGACGCTGACCGAAAACAGCGACTACACCGTTGACTACTCGATGGGAATAGTCACCATCACCAACCAGAGCATCATTGACTCAGGTCAGAGCATCAACGTCACGCTTGAGAACCAGTCAATGTTTTCCACTCAGCGAAAGACACTCCTCGGACTCGACCTCAACTATCAGTTCAACCCCAACTTCAATGTAGGAGCCACACTGATGCACTTCTCCGAAAAAGCTCTTACCGAAAAGGTTAATATCGGTGATGAGGTGGTCAACAACACCATGTGGGGCGTTAACTTCGCCTACAACACTGACTTCATGTGGCTCACCAACCTCCTCAACCGCATACCGACCGTCAACGCTTCCACCCCCTCGCGTCTTCAGCTCAAAGGTGAATTCGCCCAGCTTATACCTCACTCCGGAGGCTCAGGCTCAACACGCGGCAGCTCGTATATCGATGATTTTGAAAGCGCACAGACCGGCATCGACCTGCGCTCACCTTACTCATGGTTCCTCGCATCCACGCCCTACGAAAGCGGCACGAAAGCACTGTTTCCGGAGGCCGCACTCTCCAACAATGTTGACTACGGCAAGAACCGTGCGCTTATCAACTGGTACTACATTGACCGCCTCTTCACCCAGAAAAATTCATCCCTTGCCCCGGGGTATATCAAGAGCGACCTCAAGCAACTCTCCAACCCCTATGTCCGTGAGATAACATCGCGTGAGATATTCCCCTACCGCGAGCTCACCTACGGCGAATCATCGACCATACAGACACTCAATCTCTCCTTCTACCCCACGGAACGTGGCCCCTACAACCTTGATGCCGAAAACATCGACGAGGAGGGCAACCTCCTGTTCCCCGAAAAGCGATGGGGTGGAATAATGCGCCGTCTGGACAACACCAACTTTGACCAGAGCAACATCGAGTACGTGCAGTTCTGGCTCCTCAACCCGTTTCTTGACCCCGAGAATCCCAACTACGATGGTGGCGACCTCTACCTCAACTTCGGTGAGATAAGCGAGGATATCCTTAAGGACGGCCTGAAATCGTATGAAAACGGTGTCCCCTTTGATGGCGACGACCAGTATATGAAATCTACCGTATGGGGCAAGGTAAGCTCACAGAATTCACTCACATACGCCTTCGACAACAACAGCTCCTCCCGCCCCGTGCAGGACGTCGGACTTGACGGACTGCGAAATGACGATGAATTCACCTTCAACTCCTATGAGAATTACCTTGACCGTCTGCGTCAGCGCCTGCCTGCATCGACCATAGCGCAGATGCAGGACGACCCCTTCTCACCATTCAACGACCCTGCTGGCGACAATTACCACTTCTACCGCGGATATGACTACGATGAAATGCGCCTGGGCATTCTGGACCGCTACAAGCGCTACAACGGCGTGGAGGGCAACTCCTTGTCGCCCGAGGATGCCTCTGACCCTCTCTACCAGTCGAGCCGCACCCTCCCCGATGTGGAGGATATCAATCAGGACAACACCCTCAACGAATATGAACGCTACTTCCAGTACAAGGTGTCAATCCGTCCGGAGGACCTCGTGGTAGGCAAAAACTACATCACTGACAAGCAGGTGTCGATGGTGACCACTCGTGACGGCAAGGACCTTGAAGTAGAATGGTATCAGTTCAAGATACCGTTGTCTGACTATGAACGTGTGGTAGGGTCCATATCTGACTTCTCCACCATCCGCTTCATGCGTATGTTCATGACCGGATTCCGGGCACCCACTCACCTGCGCTTCGCCACACTTGAGCTGGTAAGAGGCGAATGGCGTCCCTACAAGTTCAATCTCAACAACCGCGGCGATGCTCCTGCCGACGGTCAGCTTGACATATCAGTGGTCAACATCGAGGAGAATTCCGGACGTACACCGGTCAACTACGTACTGCCCCCCGGAGTGAGCCGTATATCCGACCCAGCACAGTCGCAGATAGTGCAGCTCAACGAGCAGTCGCTGTCGCTCACCGTCACCGACCTTCAGGCCGGCGATGCACGTGCCATATACCGCAACACCTCACAGGACCTGCGCAACTACCGCCGCATGCAGATGTGGGTGCACGCCGAAGCTCCCATCGACAATATCCGTGACCTCCGTTCAGGCGACCTGTCGGTGTTCATCCGCCTGGGCAGCGACGTCAAGAATAACTTCTACGAGTATGAAGTGCCGCTGCGTCTTACCCCGCCTGACCATTATTCCGACTCTCCATCTGACAGAGCTATAGTGTGGCCTGAAAGCAACTTCCTCAACTTCGATCTCCAGACACTCGTCAACCTGAAGAAAGAGCGCAACCGTGCCAAACGCAACGAAGAGAACGGTGTAGGCTACGGCACTCTGTTCACCGGACGTGACCCTGACAATGAGAACAATCGCATAGCCGTGATGGGCAACCCCTCGCTGAGCGATGTGCGTGTGATGCTCGTAGGCGTACGCAACAATTCAGCCAACGTAAAGGATGGTACAGTCTGGATCAACGAACTCAAAGTCACTGACTTCGAAAGTTCCGGAGGCTGGGCTATGGACGGCTCCGCCAATCTGAACATGTCAGACATAGCCACCGTCAACTTAGGGGCACATATCGAAACCGCCGGCTTCGGAGGCGTTGACCAGTCGCTCAACGAACGCCGCATGGACGACTATCACCGCTACAACTTTGCCGTGCAGGCCGACCTCGGACGCTTCCTGCCTGAGAAAGCCAAAGTGCGTGCCCCGATATTCTACTCTATATCAAAGGAGAAAACCACTCCTAAATACAACCCTCTTGACCAGGATGTACTGCTCAAGGACGCGCTCGACGATGCCGCCGACAAGCATGAACGTGACTCTATCAGCGCATTTGCCATCGAGCATTCCACCGTGCGCAATTTCAGCATATCCGGCCTCACTTCAGAGGTGAAGAGCAAGAATCCCATGCCGTGGGATCCTGCCAACTTCATAGTCAACTTCTCTTTCAACAAAACATCCAAGACGGACCCCACCACCGAGTATGAAAACATCAACGACTACCGTGGTAGCTTCCAGTACTCCTATCAGCCTTATATCAAAGGTCTAAAGCCTCTCAGCAAAATCATAAAGAGCAATTCGCGCCATCTGCGCTTCTTCAAGGACTGGGAATTCAACTGGCTTCCGAACTCCATTTCGTTCCTCACCACCATGTCGCGCTACTATTACGAGCAGCAGACACGCTCCGAAACCGACACCAATTTCAAGTTGCCGGTATCCGTGAGCAAAAACTTCCTCTGGGACCGCCAGCTTGCACTTACATGGAACATGACAAAATCGCTGTCACTGCAGTTCAACTCCAACACATCCGCCCGAATCGACGAGCCGGTAGGAGCCGTGAACCGCAAACTGTTCCCCGATCGCTACCGCGAATGGAAAGATACAGTGATGCAGAGCATCATGCACCTCGGCACCCCATGGGCTTACAATCAGACACTCGTAGCCCAGTACAAGGCTCCGTTCAACCGCATTCCGGCACTCGACTTCATAACCGGATCAGTCAGCTACAACGCCACCTACCGCTGGGACCGCGGAGCCACTATTGATGGTGTAAGCGTAGGCAACTCCATTGCCAACCAGGCAGCATGGAACGCCGACGGACGTATCAATTTCGAAGGATTCTATTCGAAGATTCCATACCTGAAGAAAGTCAATACCCGCTTTGCCAACACCCGGCGCTCAACCACATCGTCCAATTCGCGCAATGCCCGACGTCAGGCAACCGCAAAGCCGAAAGCCAAGAAATTCGAGCGCACATTCACACTGCGTCCCGATACCACCCTGACCGTAAAGCATAACCTGCGCACCAAGAAGCTTAAAATCACAGCAGTCAATCCAAAGGACAACAAGCCGTACTCCATACGTACACGCATAATCGACGCAAACAATATTGAGATTCTCAACCATGACTCCACAAATGTAAAGGTGACAATACTCGAGGTCCTGAAGGAGCATGAGGGATTCTGGGCTGAAGCAGCCCAGTATGCCACCCGTCTGCTCATGTCACCGCGCAGCGCTGCCGTACGCTGGCGTAACTCACGCTCACTGTCGCTTCCACTGTTCCGCCCCGACATAGGCAACGTGTTCGGACAGAGCCGCAGCTACGGTCCGATGGCGCCCGGACTTGACTTCGCATTCGGATTCACTGACGACAGCTATATTTACCGGGCCAAAGAACGTGGATGGCTTATGACCACCGACGGACAGACATCTCCCGCCATATACAGCAATACTTCCGAAATAAACTTCGAACTGAACATCGAACCTATCAAGGGGCTTAAGATACAACTCACCGCCAACCGGACTGATAACCACTCACGTCAGATACAGTTCATGTACGATGACATGCCCACATCGCTTGCCGGAAGCTACACCAAGACCCACTGCGCCATACGTACGGCACTTACCTCTGCCGGCAATGCCGCGGACGGTTATAACAATGCCCCGTTCAATCAGTTTCTCGGCAATATCCCCGTGATAGCAGCCCGCTACGAAGCCCAATATGCCGGACTCTCCTACCCCACTACCGGATTCATGTCCGACAATCCCTATGCAGGAATGCCGTTCAACACGGAGATAGGACAGGCACGCCGCACAGGAAGCGATATCCTGATTCCGGCGTTCATAGCCGCATATACCGGCACCGATGCCGCCACGCAGTACCTCGACCCGTTCCCCTCGCTCTCACAAATACTGCCAAACTGGCGCATAACATACGACGGACTTATCAACCTCGGCAATCTGCGCAACATATTCAAGGCATTCACCCTGACACACGCCTATCAGTGCACCTACACCGTAGGCTCCTACTCCTCCTACCTCAACTGGATAAGCGCCGACGGCTCAAACATAGGTTTCACCCTCGACGAGCTCACCGGCACTCCGATACCGTCATCGCCCTACAACATCTCTTCAGTAGCTATCATTGAAAAATTCGCTCCCCTGATAGGAGCAAGTGTGACACTGAAAAATGACATGACTCTGAGCGCCGAATACCGCGATGCCCGTACCCTGACCCTTAACACCTCAGCCGGTCAGGTGGTGGAAGCCACCCAGCGCGGACTCACCGCAGGGATAGGCTACAAAATAGTAGGATTCAACTCTGTGCTCAAGATAAAGGGCCAGCAGAAGGGCGTGAGCAACGACCTGACACTGCGCGGCGACTTCTCCTATGCTCTCAACCAAGCCCTGATACGACGCATCGAGACAGCCTATACACAAGCTACCTCCGGAACACGGACCATGAACTTCAACCTCACGGCCAACTACATCCTAAGCAAGCGCATGAGTGTAGGCATGTACTTCGAGCATCAGGTGAACACCCCCATAGTATCATCAAACGCATATCCCACCACCAACACTGCCTTTGGACTGTCGTTCAACCTGTCGTTGGCCCGGTAACCACAACATAGAATAATCATGGCAAGCTATCTTCAAGTAGAGAATCTGACAAAAAGCTTCGGCGACCGCCTCCTGTTTGACTCCGTCACTTTCGGTGTGGAAGAGGGCGACAAAATAGGTCTAATAGCTAAAAACGGAACCGGAAAAACCACCATGCTCCGGATCATAGCCGGAATCGAGCCGGCCGACAGCGGCACGGTGACATTCCGCTCAGGACTACGTGTAGGGATGCTCGAACAGATTCCCGAGCTGACTCCGGGCGAAACTGTACTGCGCGCATGCATGCAGGGCGATACTGACACCATCCGTGCTATCGAACGATATGAACAGGCCCTGTCATCGGGCAATGACAAGGAGATAGCCGAAGCAATGGCAGTGATGGACAGCTGCAATGCCTGGGACTATGAGGACCGCCTGCGTCAGATGCTCACACGCCTGCACATTACTGACTTGAACGCCTGCGTCGATACGCTCTCCGGCGGACAACGCAAGCGCGTGGCACTCGCCCGGCTGCTGCTTGACAATCCCGATATGATAATTCTTGACGAGCCCACCAACCATCTTGACATTGAGATAATAGAATGGCTCGAGGACTACCTGACACGTCAGCGGGTGACTCTGCTGATGGTGACACATGACCGCTACTTCCTTGACCGCGTATGCAACAAGATCATCGAAATAGACGCCCGGAGCATATTCACCTACGAAGGCAATTACAACTACTACATGCGCCGCCGTGCCGAACGCATAGAAGCGCTTGAAGGTGAACTCGCCAAAGTACGCAACACGCTCCGCCGCGAGCAGGAGTGGATGAGCCGTCAGCCACAGGCCCGCGCAGGTAAGGCAAAATACCGCATTGACGAGTTTTACAGGCTCAAGGAACGATCACGCGCCGACTACACGGAGCGCAACATACAGCTCGAAGGAAACTCATCCTACATAGGCTCCAAGATTTTTGAAGCCCGTGATATCAACAAGCGTTTCGGCGACAAGGTGATACTGCGCGACTTCAACTACACCTTCGCCCGCTATGACAAAGTGGGCATAATAGGGCCTAACGGCGTTGGCAAGTCAACATTCATCAAGCTCCTGCAAGGTATCATCGAACCTGATTCGGGCAAATGGGATGTGGGCGAAACCGTACGCTTCGGTTATTATAGCCAGGACGGAATAGAATTTGACGAGAATAAGAAAGTGATCGATGCTGTGACAGAGATAGCTGAGGATGTCAGTCTTGACGGAGGCAAGATACGGCTCTCACCCATGCAGTATCTCACCCGGTTTCTATTCAGCCCGGCTGACCAGCAGAAGTATATCCACACCCTTAGCGGAGGTGAACGTTGCCGCCTGCATCTTGCCACGGTGCTGATGCGCTCGCCCAACTTTCTTATTCTTGACGAGCCCACCAATGACCTTGACATAGTCACATTAGGACTGCTGGAGGAATACCTCCGTGAATTCAAAGGATGCATGATTGTGGTGAGCCATGACCGCTTCTTCCTCGACAGCGTGGCCGATCATCTCTTTGTGCTCGAAGGCGATGGCTCTGTCAAGGACTTCCCCGGCACCTATATGGAGTATCGCCAATGGCGCTCTTCTCAGGCCAAGGACACGCGAGCATCATCCGAGTCTAACAACGAGCCACAGAACCGCAAGCAGCGTACCGCCCCGTCAAAACCGAAGATGTCGTTCAAAGAGAAGCGTGAATTCGAGGCTCTCACCACTGAACTGGAACAGCTTAACGCTGAGAAGACGGAACTGGATGCACTGTTCGCCTCAGGACAGACAATAGAGGATATCACCGAAAAATCACGCCGCTATACTGAGCTACAAGAGATTATCGACGAAAAAGAGATGCGGTGGCTCGAACTTTCCGAAAAGGAGTGACCCAAAAAGCATGCTGATGCGTTATAGAGGAAAACATGCTATAACGCTCCGTGACAAAAACGCCTCCCAGACATAACGCCTCCCTACGGCATCGGATGAAAAAGATGTCCGATTCCCTGCATCGGTTTTCGATGCGGAGTATTGCCACGCTGCGTGTCATAGGACGCATTCTGAATGTCACCGCCTCGATAGCAGCATGTATCGGACTTTGCGCGCTTGTCATCTATTCCGGATTTGAGCATCCCGCCCATGAACTGGCCGACATCCGTAAAGCGCTCCGGTTCGTCCAGGCTATATTCCTGATCAATATAGTGTTTCACCTTATGTTCCGGGAGTGCGAGACGCCACGCCGCCGATGGACAGTGATGGCCTTCGTTGACCTCCCCATGCTGCTTACGCTGCTGCCACTGCTCTATCCCCGCCCGGTACATCCATGGATACCGGTACTCGAACAGATTCTTTACTCCAACTGGTTTCACTTCTCAGCCATAGCGCTTTACTCGATAGTGACACTGAGCTACGGAGTGATGCGTATCATAGGCAAGCGTACTAGCCCGGCCCTGCTGCTGTCATCAAGCTTCCTGATATTCATTTTCATAGGCTCACTGCTGCTGATGCTCCCGAAATGCACCTATGGACCTATCGATTATGTCGACGCACTGTTTGTAAGCACCAGCGCGGTATGCATAACCGGCCTGACACCTATCGATATATCAGTCCATTTCACTCCTCTGGGGCTGTTGGTCCTTGCCGGACTTATACAGATCGGCGGACTTGGAGTCATGACATTCACAAGTTTCTTTGCCCTGTTTTTCAGCGGAAACACATCCATCTACAGTCAGCTTATGCTGAAGGATATGATTTATTCCCGATCCATGAGCTCCCTTGTGCCGACGCTGATGTACATTCTGGGATTTACCGTCGCAGTCGAGCTTATCGGTGCCGCCGCTATCTGGCTCTCCGTTCACGGCACCTTGGGCCTGACACCTGCCGATGACGTAATATTCGCTCTGTTCAACTCCCTCTCGGCATTCTGCAACGCCGGATTCTCCAATCTGCCTCAAGGAATGGCCAACCCGCTGCTGCTATACGGCAATATGTCAATCTACTGGATAATGACCGCATTGATTGTAGCCGGAGCAATAGGATTTCCCATTCTTGTCAACTTTAAGGATGCCATAATCCAATGCCTTCATAATCTCCACAGCCGCATTACCGGCAACAGAGCTGAAATAAGAGCGATACATATCTACGGAATGAATACCAAAATAGTGCTTTCATTCTACATGATTCTGCTCGTAGCCGGAGCTGCGGCATTTTTCTGTCTGGAGTACAACAACACCATGCAAGGGATGGACATCGCTGACAAAGTGACCCAATCGGTATTCAATTCAGCCACGCCACGAAGTGCCGGGTTCGTATCGCTCAATCCTGCCCGCTTCATGAATGTCACCCTTCTCATAGTTCTCTTCCTGATGTGGATAGGCGGAGCATCGCAGTCAACAGGGGGCGGTATAAAAGTGAACACATTTGCAGCCATATGGTATAACCTTATAGCGATACTGCGCGGACGTGAGAAGGTGACGGCATTTCACCGCACCATCTCCTATTCATCTATCCGCCGTGCCAATGCCGTGGTGGCAATATCTATACTTGCCTATGTCATCTACTCAACTCTGCTTCTTGCACTCGAGCCGAATATCAGCGCCCGCGAACTTCTGTTCGAGTCATGCTCGGCACTCTTCACCGTCGGGTCATCGCTCGGAGCCACATCACAGCTGTCCGATGCTTCGCTGCTGCTGCTCAGCACCGCAATGTTTCTCGGGCGCGTAGGCATCATATCGCTTCTGACCGGAGTATTCTCCACAGGAAGGAAATCGGAAGCGCATTACCCATCTGACAATATAATAATCAACTGATATGCGATATCTCGTAATAGGACTTGGAATATATGGCTCTAATCTGGCCATCGACCTCACCGCCATGGGACATGAGGTAATTGGTGCTGACGTCAACCCATCGTTGGTGGAATCAATAAAGGAGTATATCTCCACCGCATATATTATTGATGCCACTGACGAAGCAGCACTGAGCGTGCTGCCGCTGAAGAATGTCGACCTGGTGATAGTGGCTATTGGAGAAAACTTCGGAGCAAGTATCCGCACAGTAGCACTCCTGAAGAAAATGGGCATACGGCACATCTACGCACGCGCCATTGACAAGCTGCACGAATCGATTCTTGAAAGCTTCAATCTAGACCGGATCATCACCCCCGAACAGAGGGCGGCAAAGGATCTGGTAAACGAAATGGAGTTAGGCGTCAATGTCGAGTCAATGAAAGTAGCCGAGGACACCTATATGCTGAAATTCGCACTGCCGGAAATGTTTTACGGCTTGAAATATTCCGAACTTGAATTGGAAAAGCGCTACGGACTGCGCCTGCTCACCGCATGCCGCCCGGAGAAAGGGCGTAATATATTAGGTGTCGAACGTACTAATGACCGTATGATTGACCTTGATGATCAGGCTACCGTACTTCAGGGCGATGAAGCCGTGTGTCTTGGCAGCGCAAAGGCCTACAAGCAATTATTTCGGTCAACATCTTGACACACAACAAATTGCAATTTTCAGTTAATTTTTTTATTATTTTTTGACCTTAAATTCAAACCTTTATTCAATTAATGTTGTTAGATAGATAAAATAACAAAAACCAACTATTTTTTTTATGAAAAAGTATTTATTAATGATTGCTCTCATGCTCGGTAGCATGACAGTTTTCGCTCAGAAAGTTGACAAAAACGAAGCTCGTCAGATTAAATCATTTTTGTCGCAGAACTCAGAAAAGGACGGAACTAACGCCCAGGCTCTCAAGGTAACGGATCTCAATTCAATTGCCGGCATTGAAGGTATCACAGTCGAGAACGGCCACGTAACCGCAATCGAATGGAAAGATAAGAAACTCGCCGGTCAGCTTGACCTCTCCGGATTTACCGCTCTTACAAAAGTTGATGTTTCACGCAATAAGATTACATCACTCAACGTAGAAGGCGATGCAGCCCTTTCAGAACTCAACGCCTCACGCAACGCACTTACTTCACTGACACTTACAGGCTGTACAAGTCTTTACAAGGTACAGGTTTACAAAAACCGTCTTACTGACTTGAATCTGACCAATGTACCTCTGTTGAAAGAACTCAACTGCTCCAACAATCTGTTTGTTGACCTGAATGTAGCCAACTCATCAACCCTTACCACACTTAACTGCCAGGGCTGTCACCTCGAAAATCTTATGGTGACCGGTTGCTCACAGCTTAAGAACCTGTACTGCGGTTATAACAAGCTGACTTCACTCAACCTCTTCGGTGTAGAGAATCTTACCAACCTCAACATTGACGACAATCAGATTACCTCGATGATTGTATCAGGACTCCCCTCGCTGTCAACATTCATCTGCTCTGACAACAATATGGTGACCCTCGGTGTACGCGACTGCAAAAACCTTCTTGACTTGGTTTGCTCTTACAATGACCTTACCACTCTGGATGTTGAAGGTTGCACCAACCTCACCTTCGTTGACTGCTCTTACAATGACCTGACATCTCTGTCACTTACAAACCAGACCTTCCTGCAGCGTCTGCTTTGCAACAACAACCAGCTTAACATGCTTGATGTAACATTCGACACCAACCTTGCTTACATCAACTGCCGTTACAACCAGATTACCGACCTCCGCACTATGGGTTGCGACAATCTGAGAATGGTTGCCTGCCAGTGGAACTACTAATACTGATCTGCATACAAATATCCAACGAGACGCCCCGGCACAGGGCGCCTCGTTTTTTTATGTTTTTTTGTGCCTTACAATTATTTTGCTTATTTTTGTACCGGTTCGTTGAAAGACGACCTATACATAGAGTTTCAGAGGATAACTCACCAAAGATATTAGCGTTTGCTATTTGTTCATGTACGCTGGAACGTCGGAAATTTCAAAAGTACAGACCTGAACGGAATAGTGAATGTTCGCGTATAGCGCGGACGTTTATTGTCCCTGTACAGGTATTCCGACAATTAGGGTTTTTCACCCGACCTCAGCGTAGACAGTTAACGTCTGCGCTTTTTTTGTCGGAAATCAGCAGCAGTGGCATTCGCAAGTTGTGTAACTAACCGAATGTCATATGCAATGATACTGACCCTTCGTATCCACACCTTATTGAATGAACCGCACTCATGCTTATCCGGCAAGGGTCAGGGTTGCCATACCCATTCGCCGGCATTCGGACCGATGACATATAGACCTATTGTTTTCCGAACATACATATACCTTATATTTTTAACCTATTTCACTGCAAAGAACATATACTTAGGCTGATATATAGTTGTGACAACCGGGTATCAGTCGTTTTTTCTCATCTAAATGGTTGGGGGCGGATGCTGCACAGCATCCGCCCCTGTTCGTTATTGCGGTATCATTTTGCAAACCGCAGGATTTTAGCTAATTTTGTAACGTGAAAAAGAATGTCAAGATGAAAAATATACGAAATTTCTGCATCATAGCCCATATTGACCATGGCAAGAGTACCCTTGCCGACCGTCTGCTGGAATACACTGACACCGTAGGCGGCAAGGACCTGCAGGCTCAGGTGCTTGACGATATGGATCTGGAGCGCGAGCGAGGAATCACTATAAAAAGCCACGCCATACAGATGGACTACCAGCTTGATGGCGAACACTATGTGCTCAATCTTATTGACACTCCGGGACACGTTGACTTCAGCTACGAAGTGTCACGCTCGATAGCCGCCTGTGAAGGTGCGCTTCTGATTGTTGATGCATCGCAGGGCATTCAGGCTCAGACCATATCAAACCTGTATATGGCCATTGACAATAATCTGGAGATAATCCCGGTAGTCAACAAGGTAGACCTTGACAGCGCCAATCCTGACGAAGTAGAGGACCAGATTATTGATTTGCTCGGATGCGAACGCTCAGATATAATAAGAGCCAGCGGTAAAACCGGAATCGGTGTCCCTGAAATACTTCAGGCTATCATTGAGCGCATCCCGGCTCCTGAAGGCGACCCTGCCGCTCCCCTGCAGGCTCTGATATTTGACTCCGTGTTCAATCCTTTCCGTGGAATCATAGCATACTTCAAAATCGAAAACGGTACAATACGTAAAAACGATTTTGTAAAATTCGTTTCAACCGGCAAAGAATATCATGCCGATGAAATAGGTGTACTCAAACTCACCCCTTCGCCCCGTGAGGAGCTGTCGGCCGGCAATGTAGGCTACATAATATCAGGCATCAAGACATCGCGTGAGGTACGTGTGGGCGATACAATCACCCATGTCGACCGCCCATGTTCTGAAGCTATCGACGGGTTTGAGGAGGTGAAACCTATGGTGTTTGCCGGTGTCTACCCGATAGAAACCGAGGATTTTGAAAATCTGCGTGCTTCACTTGAAAAGCTGCAGCTCAACGATGCCTCGCTCACTTTCCAGCCGGAATCGTCAGCCGCTCTCGGATTCGGATTCCGATGCGGATTCCTCGGGCTGCTCCACATGGAGATCATACAGGAGCGACTCGGACGTGAATTTGACATGGATGTCATCACCACCGTGCCTAACGTTTCCTATCGCGTATATGACAAGCGCGGCACAATGACCGAGGTACACAATCCCTCCGGACTGCCTGATCCTACACTGATAGAACGTATCGAAGAGCCTTACATAAGGGCCTCTATCATAACCCGCTCCGATTTCATCGGACCCATCATGACCCTGTGCCTTGGGAAGCGAGGTGAACTCGTGAAGCAGGAATACATATCGGGCAACCGCATGGAGCTGATATTCGACATGCCACTCGGTGAGATTGTGATAGATTTCTACGATAAGCTCAAGAGCATATCCAAAGGCTATGCTTCATTTGACTACCATCTGCATGATTTCCGCGAATCTAAGCTTATAAAGCTCGACATTCTGCTCAACGGCGAAAGCGTCGATGCACTGAGCACCCTTACACATCAGGACAATGCGGTGACTTTCGGACGCCGTATGTGTGAGAAGCTCAAGGAGCTTATTCCCCGCCAGCAATTTGACATTGCCATCCAGGCTGCCATAGGAGCCAAAATCGTGGCCCGTGAAACGATCAAAGCGGTGCGTAAGGATGTGACAGCCAAGTGTTATGGTGGCGACATATCCCGAAAGCGCAAGCTTCTTGAAAAGCAGAAGAAAGGTAAGAAGCGCATGAAGCAGATAGGCTCGGTAGAAGTGCCGCAGAAAGCATTCCTCGCGGTATTGAAACTTGACTGATTAAAAAACATTACAAAGGGCGGATTTGTTAAGAGATTAACAACTTCGCCCTCCAATTTTTATTGACAAATATCTGATAAAATGTCTATTTACGAACATCCATTCTATGCCGGCCGGCAAGCCATAAGGCGTCATGCCAATGGTGGCAACATATTGATATTCGCCACAATCCTGGCACTTATAGTAGCCAACATACCGGCCATCAATTCCTACTATTTTGAATTCTGGAATCAGGAAGTATTCCTGCAGATAGGAGATTTCAACATATTCAGCCATGCCGGTCATCCGATGACCATGCTGCAGTTCATCAACGATGCGCTGATGGCCATTTTCTTTTTCACCATAGGTCTGGAAATAAAACGTGAGATTCTTGTAGGTGAACTATCATCATTCAAGCAGGCGCTTCTCCCCATCATGGGAGCCATAGGTGGTATGATATTCCCTGTAGTGCTTTATCTGGCACTGAGTGCAGGAACCGATTATGCCGGCGGCGCAGCCATACCCATGGCTACCGACATCGCATTCTCGCTCGGCGTGCTGGCCATGCTCGGATCGCGCGTGCCGGCTTCGCTGAAAATATTCCTGACCACTCTGGCTGTGGTCGATGACATAGGTGGCATTATTGTTATCGCCGTGTTCTACAGTTCGCATATCGAAGTGATGCTTCTCGTCTATGCCATGCTTCTGCTTATAGTACTGCTGTTAGGATCCGTGATGAAGATACAGAGTAAGATATTCTACCTGACAATAGGCGGCACAATATGGTTCCTCTTCCTTAATTCAGGCGTACATCCCACAATAGCAGGTGTGCTTGTAGCATTCTGCATACCGGCCACTCCGGTATTTGCTCCGAAGAAATACATCAAGTCAATACGTTCGGCCATATCCCACTTCAACAGCGAGGATGATGACAAGCTGACTAAGCGTACCATTCTTGACAAAGAGCAGATGAACTGGCTCAAAGAGATTGAATCGGCATCGGACAAGGTGATATCACCGCTTCAGGAACTTGAGGACTCGCTCCATGCTATAGTCAACAACTTCATCGTGCCGCTGTTTGCATTTGCCAATGCCGGTATATTCCTTCTGGATCTCAATCCGGCATCAGTGGTGGAAGGGATAAGCCTCGCCATTATAATAGGCCTTGTTCTGGGTAAATTCATCGGTATACTCGGATTCTCGTGGCTTACCGTCAAACTGCATTTAGCACCGATGCCTGAGGGCACGAATTGGAAAATGATGTCATCAATAGCTATCCTCGGCGGAATAGGCTTCACGGTATCGCTTTTCATAGCCAACCTGTCATTCTCATCAATGGGCGAACATGGAGCTGACCTCCTGAACCATGCCAAACTCGGTATTGTGGTCGGCTCGGTACTGGCCGGTGTCCTTGGATTCCTATGCCTACACCATTTTCTACCGGCACGAAAAGAAGCGGAATCTGACGAATAGCCCGGCATAATTCATTATAGGACAGGTGTTAGCTTAACATTAATATAGCTAACACCTGTTTTATTTTAAAAAATACGAAATACTTGCACTTTTCACACAATTATGTTAATTTTGGCAGAAAGTGTTAATAAGGGCGTCACGTGCAAGATTTTTTCACAACAATTAGCTTCTTTAATTGTTAACATAATAAAGATTAATTTACTGAAAATCATAATTATCTTTCCCCGACGCCTCCAACGGCAAAACTAAAGGACAAAATGAAAAAGTCAACAATATGGTTTCTCACTATCATCATGGCACTTACATTTGCCGGATTGCTGTATGTACAGATCATGTACATGCGCAATATGGTGCGTATGCGTGATGACCAGTTTGCTGAAGGTGTCAAGCGGAGTCTGTATGCCGTAAGCACCGAACTCGAACAGGAAGAGACGAAACATTTCCTTGAAGAGGACGTGGCTCAGATTGAATCGTCAGTGCTGCCTCAATACTCCACCGGCACAAACCGCACCGGTGTGAAATACTCTTTCACCACAAAGGAGGGATTCGAGGGCGATATTACCATAAAAGGCAACATGAGCTCCATGGAGCCACAATTGCGCTCAAAGGACTCTTCGGAACGCTACAAGACACTGCGCGAAACCCTCCGCAGCCAGTACATGTACCAGCGTAGCCTGCTTAACGAAGTAATACTCAACATCATAAGCCAGTCAAGCAACCGGCCTATAGAACAGCGCGCCGATTCAGCTACCGTGGCAACACTGCTTTACAACGAGTTTTCCAACAACGGACTCCGGTTGCCGTTTGAATTTGCCGTGGTCAACCGCATGGGATCCGTTGTCTACAAGTCATCGGGATATAATCCGGCCGATGTGGGTGACAACAACATGTTTGTCCAGACGCTTTTCCCCAACGACTCCAAGAACCGCATGAACTATATAAAGGTATATTTTCCTGACAAAAAGGACTATATATTCCATTCCATAAAGTTCATGATTCCGTCATTTGCATTCACGCTGATACTGCTGATAGTATTTCTGTACACCATCATAGTGGCATTCCGGCAGAAAAAACTTACAGAGATGAAGAATGACTTCATCAACAACATGACGCATGAGTTCAAGACTCCGATTTCCACCATTTCACTTGCGGCACAGATGCTCAACGACAATTCGGTCAGAAAATCGCCGAAAATGCTTGAACATATCTCAGACGTTATCAACGATGAAACGAAACGACTGCGCTTCCAGGTAGAAAAGGTGCTCCAGATGTCAATGTTCGAACGACAGAAGGCTACCCTACGCCTACAGGATGTGGACGCCAATGTTGTCATTGCCAACATTGTACACACCTTCAAAATCAAAGTTGAAAAATATGGCGGCACAATAACCGCCGAACTTGATGCAGCCGAATCAACAATCAATGTTGATGAGATGCACTTTACAAATGTGATATTCAATCTGCTCGACAACGCGGTGAAATACCGCCGTGAGGATGTGCCTCTGCATCTGCAGGTATCTACCCGCGATATTGAGAACGACCGTCTGCTTATAACCGTGGCCGACAACGGCATTGGAATACGCAAGGAGGATCTGAAGAAGATATTCGACAAGTTCTACCGCGTATCTACCGGCAACCGCCATGACGTGAAAGGATTCGGACTAGGGTTGGCTTATGTCCACAAGATGGTGGGCGAACTCGGCGGCTCCATAAGCGTGGAGAGCGAGCTTAAATCAGGAACAAAATTTAAAATTATATTACCACTAACTAAAATTTAGCTATTATGGAAGATCGTTTGCGTATCCTACTGTGCGAGGATGATGAGAATCTGGGGATGCTGCTCCGTGAGTACCTCCAGGCCAAGGGCTTCAATGCCGATCTCTTCGCCGATGGCGAAAGTGGCTACAAGGCTTTCCTCAAAGGGAAATATGACCTTTGCGTACTTGACGTTATGATGCCGAAGAAAGACGGCTTTGCTCTGGCTCAGGAAATAAGGACTGTCAATTCGGAGGTCCCCATCATATTCCTCACTGCCAAGTCAATAAAAGAAGATATCCTCGAAGGCTTCAAGATCGGAGCTGATGACTATATCACCAAACCGTTCTCAATGGAGGAACTCGTGTTCCGTATTGAGGCCATTCTGCGCCGCGTAAAAGGTAAGAAAGGCAAGGAAATCACAATGTACAAAATTGGCAAATTTACCTTCGATACCCAGAAGCAGGTGCTTATGGTGGACGACAAAGTGACGAAACTCACCACAAAGGAGAGCGAGCTGCTCAGTCTGCTGTGCGCACATGTCAATGAGATTCTGGAACGTAACTTTGCTCTGAAAACCATCTGGATTGATGACAACTACTTCAATGCCCGTTCAATGGATGTTTATATCACCAAACTCCGCAAGCACCTGCGCGAGGATCCGAGCATCGAAATCATCAACATCCATGGCAAGGGCTACAAACTTATCGCTCCCGAAGCTGAGAACAACGGCAAGTAAGCCTGGAAGATAACCTCTGAAAAATTAAAGTTCCCGCATCTGACCATATCCGGACTCAGGTGCGGGAACCGTTTATTATACAAGCTTGTTGTCAGGGCAGCAGTCAGGATCTGCGGCGTGACGATTTTGACTTAGACTTTGATTTGGATTTCGAAGCCGATGCTGTGCTCTTCTTAGAGGTGGAAGATGACTTCTTAGCTGAGGACTTACGCTTTTTTGAGGATGTCCCGGCACTTAAATCCTTATAAGCCGAACGGAACAGATCGTTAGTTATGGCAAATGCATCAGTAGGCTTACGAGTCTTATCCTTTAGCGTATGGCTGAACAGCCAGTCATAGCTTTCCTGCAAATAGAACAAGCGGGCAGGCTGCGAATGGTTCATACCCGGGATGCGGTCATATATCAGACGCGGAGCATCACCTCCAGCCGCCGAGTTAAGTGCCGATACCACCTTGTCGCTCTGCGATACACTGACAGCTCTGTCAGCCGTGCCATGCACAATCCAGAGCGGAACATCGTTGAGGCCGGAAAGATCCTTCACCGTACCACCTCCACAGAATGCCATAGCCGCAGCTATTCTGTCAGGGAACGAAGCCGTAAGGTCAATAGTTCCGTATCCGCCAAGACTCATGCCGAGCACATATATGCGGTCATAGTCCACGTTATGGTTATCGGTCACGTAGTCCACCACATTCATTATACGGTCAGGGTTCCAAGAACCTCCCGGATTCTGCGGGGCCACCACATAGGCATCAAGCTTACGCCCCTTCTCAATGGCATCGATCGTGCCGTAACGGCGCACCTTGTTCAAGTCATTACCGCAGAGGCTCGCGCCATGGAGGAAAATAACCAAAGGCTTGGCCTCCACTTCATCATCAATGGAAGCGTCAGGCGTATAAAGCCAGAAGTTATAGCCATTATCCACTTTACCCACATTGGATGTGAGCTTCTGCGCCTCACCATTGAATCCCAATGATGCTACAAGCAGAGCGGATAAAAGAAATTTCTTAATCATATTCATATATTATTTGATTGACATCTTAAATATGGCATTGCCACGTGAACCGACAACAAGACTGTTGCCAACCACTACCGGCGATGACTCAAAGTTATTACCTACATGCTTGGTGAACAGAATCTTTCCATCGGCGCCATTTATCAGATATACATTGCCGATGCAGTCAGCGGCAAAGACAAACATCTCACCGCTTTCATTGACAAACCCTACCGGCGACGACCACGCATAGTGCTTGAGCGGAGTCGAATAAACTACCTTGCCGGTAGAGCGGTCAAGAGCTATGAACTCACCGTTCTGTCCATGTTCGTTCTTCACCATATTGGTAAATATAAGGTCCTTGCAATTTCCTCGTCCGGGAAGCGCAGTGGCATAGAATCCTCCGTCAAAATGCTTTTCGCCAACATCAGCCCTGCGTCCGGATATCTTGGCCTCCCATACAGCATGGCCGTCGATACCATCTATCTTGACAAATTTGGCACTGCCTACATTCTGCCGGTCAATTTCACTTCCGGTGTAGATATATGGATGACCATCCTCCACTATCAGCACCGGCGAGGCATCAGTATCATCGCCCATCTGATAAAGCCATACGGGCTTCATGGTGTTCAGGTTGGTGCATATGAGATTGCCATGATTGTCGGCGGTATATCCATAGTTGGCAAAGGCGCTCATGGACGCCTCCATCCCCGGTGCGCCGGTTGACACGGTATAACGCATTGCCGAATGCAGGGTCACTGTACCCGGCTTGATAAGAAACTTGTACAATGACCCGTTTTCGCCCGGACGGAACAGGAACTGCCCAACACGCAGCGGCGATGAATCATAAGCGCCCCATCGGCGCGGAGCCTTGGGGTCCTCCTTGAATGTGTGCCCTATTTCATGACGGTAAAGATCTATGACCAAGGCACCGAAGGGGCGCTCCACCGGAATGCCCTGGCCTACGTAAAGATTGCCGTTCAAAGTAGGGTCAAGTGAAATGGTCCCTTTTATAGGATTGACCACATCAATAGCCTTACGTGATGCCTTTCCCGACTCAAAATCAATGAAGTAAACGCGTCCGGCAAGCGATCCTACCATTATCTCACGTGACGTAAAGGCGGGGAGCAGAGTGCCGGCCTGACGGAAACGGGCTATGCAGCTGTCAGGCCACTCTACATACAGAGGCTGTCCGGTCCATCCGGAGCCACCGCCCCACGACCCGTAACGTTCCGATCCGCGGGCCTGGTCAGTATGGAATTCCCAATCGACTACAATCTCTGTTGGAGTCCCGCTTACTGTGCCGCCGAAATCAGCATCACGGTAGGCTCCGCCACGGAATGTGAAAGCTCCCGGCGCATCATCATATAGATTAGCTGTACTGCTGATAGTGCCGTCAGTAATATCATCGACAATCTCAGTGGTATATTTTATCGCTGCGGCCGAACCGTAGAGTGTGTCAGGCAGCATTGCCGGAGCAGAAGCCTCCGTCCTATCAACCGAATCTACAACAACCGAATCCGCGTCGCTTGTATCCGAAGAACTGCTATTGCCTCCTGAACATGACAAAATGGGGAGGCCAATGGCCGTTACTAATATGAGAGGAAGAATGCGTCGTGTTGTCATGCCGAGATCTGGTTAAGAATTTATAGGGTATATGCAAAAAATACTCCCAGACTGCAAAGATAGGCAATCCGGGAGTATTAAACAATTGATTTTGAACGCGATTATAAAATAATCACCTAATTTAACGTTTTCAGAATATGTGCGGAGCGTAATTCAGATTACGGCTTTTGTAGATCGGCACATGACGGCGTATGCGCTCCACAAAGTCCGTGTACGAGCGCTGATCCTGCGGAGTCCATCCAGCTTCAGCTACAGCGGCCAGACGCGGCAATATCAGATATTCCAGCAGTTTGCCGTCAGGCACATATTCGCTCCAGAAATTAGCCTGGACGCCCTTATACTTTGAATTGAGATTATCCGGAACATTCTTCATAGGCACATAATTGTACACAACTTCTACAGTTTCCGTTCCACGTCCCTGCGTATGAGGTTCGCCCGGGTCAGTAGACTGCTTGCGGTTGATGTAATATGGTATCTGAGGGGTAAGGATAGTTTCCAGCCCACGATTGGCAGCTTCAAGCGCAGCCTTATCAGCACCTACCCAAGCCATAATCGTTATGTCATCGTCAAGCATCTTGGTATTACCATGCAGCACCTCATTCCAGAACACGAGTTTACGCTGTTCGCTCTCAGGTTTAGTCTTAATATAATCCTGTAGCTTGCGGTAGTAGTCAAGCTGAAGGTCACGGTAATTGTCGGAGCCTATCTCTTTAAGCCGATTGATACACTGTTCATTAACTTTCCATTTCGAGGTAGGGCATTCATCACCGCCAAGATGTATGTATTCAAACGGGAACAAGGGTATAAGTTCATCAATGATATCCTTTGTCATCTGCACAGCTTCGGGATTAGCCACATTCATCACATCGTCAGTGATACCCTGGTACTCCCAAAGTTCATACTTCTTTTTAGGCTCGCAGGCCAATATCTCAGGATATGATGCAACGGCGGCAAGCGTGTGGCCCGGCACATCAATCTCAGGCATGACTTCGATAAAACGGTCCTTGGCATATGCCACTATCTCACGGATATCATCCTGAGTGTAGAATCCTCCGTAAGGTTCGTCAAGAGGAACAGGCTTAATGGTATCCCAACCGAGCACCTCGCTGCTGCGCCATGCCCCGACCTCCGTAAGACGCGGGTATTTCTTTATCTCTATACGCCAGCCCTGGTCGTCGGTCAGATGCCAATGGAACCGGTTCATCTTATACAGGGCCATAACATCAAGAATACGCTTTACCTCATCCTTTCCAAAAAAGTGTCGCCCTTCATCAAGCATGAATCCACGCCAACCGAAACGGGGTTCATCCGTAAGCTTCATCACCGGAAGTGATTCTTTGTTCTGAGCCAAAAGCTGCGATATTGTCTGCACGGCATAAAAGAATCCGGCCGGACGCGAGGCAGCGATAGTGATATTTTTCGCAGTTATGTCAATGCTATATGCCTCCGGACCAAGATCAGCATTGGTCACGAAACGGATAACTCCGCCCTTCGACTTCATCTTCACCTTACCGGGCAGCATGCTGAACAGTGTGTCAGCCACACGCTTCACACTGTCGCCTCCCTGGACTGATGCCGTAAGGGCTCTATTGATGCGGAACGTCTTCCCCTCCTCTACTGATACTGAAACAGGCAGCGGAACGATTGGCACTGTGGCCTTTGCCAAAACCGGCATCAGCAGCAAAGCCATTGATGCGATAACTAATCGGATTCTTTTCATGGATATTACAGATTGATTATTTCTAAAGAAACAAACTTACAAAAAATCATCGGCATAAAAAAATCCCGCACTATGGACAAAGATACATAGTGCGGAATAATATGTAGTTTAGATAATAGTTCTATCAGTCAAAGATGTGGCGCAACTTGCTGAATATACGCTTCTTCTCTTCATCGGAAGCTTGCATCTCTGGTTTGTCGCGCAGCTGTTCCATTACAGCCGTCTGTTCCGGAGTAAGATGTTCAGGGATATATACCATAACATTAATCAGCTCATCACCCTTGCCATATCCATCTGTCGAGGGTAAGCCTTTGCCACGCAGACGAAGTATCTTGCCAGGCTGGGTACCGGGAGCGATTTTCAGTCGGGCACGACCTCCGATAGTGGGCACTTCCACCGACCCGCCGAGTGTAGCGGTAGGAATATCCAGCATCAGATTGTATATCACGTCGTTACCGTCACGTATAAGCT
Organism: uncultured Muribaculaceae bacterium; assembly: GCA_910586895.1. Lineage (GTDB taxonomy): Bacteria > Bacteroidota > Bacteroidia > Bacteroidales > Muribaculaceae > Paramuribaculum. The sequence continues at coordinate 37,481 of CAJUIW010000005.1, forward strand.
CCGGATGTTTTATCTCTTCAATCACAACGAGCAAATCGCCGTTCACTCCACCATGCATAGGTGCATTGCCTTTGCCTTTAAGTGTCAAGGTCATGCCGTCAGATACACCGGCAGGGATATTGAACGATACTGTCTGCTCACGATGCTCAACACCTGTGCCGTTACAGAAATGACATTTTTCATCAATTATCTTGCCCTCGCCGTTACACTCCGGACATACGGCAGCTGACTCGCGTATGCCGAACATGGTCTGCTGGGCACGGCGGACAGTGCCTGTACCCTGACATGTGGGGCATGTCTTGAACGAAGTGCCATCCTTTGCACCGGTACCATTGCAATGATCATCCTTGGCAAATGCCTTGAGTTTAAGCGTTTTTGATACACCGGTAGCTATCTCTTCAAGTGTGAGCTTCAGAGTGATGCGAAGGTCATCGCCACGGCGCTGACGCTTGCGCGGACGGCCGCCGCCGGCACTTGCGAATCCACCCATATCGAAGCTGCCACCAAAGATATCGCCAAAGGCTGAGAAGATATCGTCCATTGACATGCCTCCGGATGAGTAGAAGCCTCCGGCTCCTCCGGGGAAGCCCTGCGGACCCATATTATGGCCAAACTGGTCATACTTCTGACGCTTCTCAGGATTGCTCAGCACATCATATGCCTCGGCAGCCTCCTTGAATTTTTCCTCGGCTTCCTTATCGCCCGGATTCTTATCCGGGTGATATTTGATAGCCAATTTGCGGTATGCTTTTTTAAGTTCCTCGGGAGTAGCTGTTTTCGCTACACCGAGCACTTCATAATAATCTCTCTTTTCCATCTGTTTCTTGTGGAGGTGATGTTAGCTAAACGTTTTCTATCCCGAGCCGTTACTGTCCGACTACAACTTTCGCGTGGCGAAGCACTTTGTCATTTATGGTGTAGCCCTTGGTAGGTGTATCAATCACCATTCCTTTCTGTGATTCATCCGCTACGGGGACCATAGCTATAGCTTCCTGTGTGTCAGGATCAAAAGGCTTACCGGTAGTTTCGGCCGGCTTGACACCATTCTGCTCCAGATATTTCATAAGCTTATTGTAGATAAGCTCCATTCCCTCCTTTACGGCCTCTATATCAGTGGCATCTTTGTTTGCTTCGATTCCACGTTCGAAATCGTCCACAATAGGAAGAAGGCCCTTCATGGCATTCTCCGATGCATTGCGGATTATATCACCTTTTTCCTTGATGGTACGCTTGCGGAAATTATCAAATTCGGCCATCAGGAAGAGGTATTCTTTCTTCTCTTTCTCTACCTTGGCTTTCTCCTCGGCCACCTGACGGGTCAGGACTTCAATCTGATCCATCTCAGCTTCAAGTTCGGCTTCCTGCCCGTTGGCTTCATCATCGGCCTCAGGCACATTGTCCATCACTTCCACGTCATCAATATCATCAACGCGCTCTTCTGCTCCCTTGGGAGTAGAGTCAGCATTATTGTTCTTGTTTTTGGTCATATGCGGTAATCTTTTTAGTACAATTTTACAGCAAAAACTTTGCCAGTTTCAACAAGAGGACCTGTAAGTCCACATTATCTTCATTAAAATCATAACAACTTCCGGCGCATAACGTTCAGTTCAAAGCTTTGATGCGAAAAAATCACATCCTCCGAACTGACGCTGCAATCCATATGACAAAATGTCACTTTCATATATTGCATATACAGCCGAGCCTGAACCGGACATCGCCACATAGTCAGCACCTGACTCCAAGAGCCGGCGCTTGATATCCATTATCTCCGGGCACAGCGCACCTACCGACTCCTCAAACCGGTTTTTCAACCCCTTCTGCCAACTGCTGATACCAGAATCAAGCAACTCTTGAATATCCGGAACATCGGCACAAGGAGTGACTCCGGAATAAGCCTGAGCGGTCGACACCCCTACCTGAGGCTTGACTATGACGATATATTTCCCCGACATATCAAGCGGTATCGGGGTAAGCTCCGTACCGATTCCCTGGGCCAACGCAGGAGTATTGCGGATGAAAAACGGGCAGTCAGCACCTACCGTAGCGGCTATAGCCTCCATCTTCTCATCTCCTAAATCCAGAGAAAACAGGGCATCGAGTCCTTTTATAGTAAACGCAGCATCAGCCGACCCTCCGCCAAGGCCGGCGCCATCAGGAATTATCTTCCGCAGATAGATGTCAACCGGCGGCAGAGCCACTTCACGCTCAACAGCGCGGAGAGCTTTCATCACAAGATTCTTCTCCGGCGGACAGTCAACAGTGCGTCCTGTGACGGTAAGTGTCGTTTCGGCACCCTTTGCCGGCACTATCTCCAGCACATCACACCACGGTACGGGCATCATGGCCGTAAGGATATCATGATAACCGTCAGGCCTGCGGTGGGTTATGTACAGGCCAAGGTTAATTTTAGCGTTTGGGAAAAGTATCATACCACAAAAATAGTCATTTTTTTGTACTTTTGTGACCTAATAATAAATGTCACATCATATATGGAAGGTAACAATACAAGGCGTTTTACTCCGAAGAATCAACAGCTATACGACTATGGAGGCCGGCGTCCACCACGCGATACGGAGCTCGAAGAGGCCGTTCTCGGCGCGCTGATGCTTGAGAAGGATGCCTATACCGCAGTATGTGACATTTTGAAACCGGAGTCATTCTACGAACCGGCCAATAAAAAGATCTACGAGGCCATTCAGAATCTCGGAGCCTCACAGCGTCCGATAGACACCCTCACCGTAACTGAACAGCTGCGCCTCAACGGCACGCTTGACGAAGTTGGAGGCCCGGTGTTCGTATCGGAGCTTACACTGCGTGTGGCCTCGGGCGCCAATGCCGAGTATCATGCCCGCATCGTGGCCCAGAAGTATCTGGCCCGTGAGCTGATATCATTTGCCGCCGATATTGAGAAAAAGGCTTTTGACGAAAGCAATGACGTCGACGACCTTATGCAGGAAGCTGAGGGACGCCTCTTTGAAATATCGCAGCGCAATGTCAAGAAGGATGTCACTCAGATTGACCCCGTCATAAAATCGGCTGTAGAGCAGATTCAGGCTGCGGCCAACCGTACTTCAGGTCTGAGCGGACTTGAAACAGGATTCCACAAGCTTGACCAGCTTACTTCCGGATGGCAGAACTCCGACCTTATAATCATAGCGGCACGTCCTGCCATGGGTAAAACGGCGTTCGTCCTATCCATGGCCAAGAACATGGCAGTCAATTACAACACTCCGGTGGCTATGTTCTCGCTCGAAATGTCGAATCTTCAGCTCGTAAACCGTCTGATAAGTAATGTATGTGAGATTCCGAGTGAAAAAATCAAGAGCGGTCAGCTCGAACATATGGAATGGGACCAGCTGATGGCCCGGTTGAAGCATCTGGAAGGTGCGCCACTGTTTATTGACGACACCGCTTCGCTCTCTATTTTCGAACTAAGGACAAAAGCACGCCGTCTGGTAAGAGAGCATGGAGTGAAAATCATAATCATTGACTACCTCCAGCTCATGAATGCTTCCGGCATGAAGTTTGGCAGCCGCGAACAGGAGGTAAGTATGATTTCGCGTTCGCTCAAGCAGCTCGCCAAGGAGCTCAACATCCCGATAATAGCGCTGTCGCAGCTCAACCGAAGCGTTGAAAGCCGAGGCAATGACAGTAAGGATGGCAAGCGTCCGCAGCTGTCGGACCTCCGTGAGAGTGGAGCCATAGAACAGGACGCCGACATAGTATGCTTCATTCACCGTCCGGAGTACTACCTGCGTTCAGGTACTGACGGAACTGACCGCGATATACGTGGATTGGCCGAATTCATCGTGGCCAAGCACCGTAGCGGCCGTGTAGATGACGTGGAAATGCGCTTCAAAGCCAAGTTCGCCCGATTTGAGAACTGGACAGAAGAGGGTGGCGAGGAAGGAGCCATGCAGTCAATGGGCTCACGCCTGAACGACTCAAGCCTCGACGCGGCAGTTCAATTCTCAGGCGGCACTGCCGATTTCCTTGGTGGCGCGCCCGGGTCGATTGACGATTCCGTGCCGTTCTGACGCCCGGCGCGGGAGGTCAGTCAAATTTCTTGCGGTTGAATATGAATCCTCGTCCCAGATATTTTTCGCGTACAATCGGATTCTCGGCCAGCTCCTCCGAAGTGCCCTGAAACAGTATTTTGCCGTCAAACAGCAGATAGGCTCTGTCTGTAATGCTGAGAGTCTCAGGTGCGTTATGGTCGGTAATCAGAATGCCGATATTCTTTTCCTTAAGTTTATATACAATATATTGGATATCCTCCACCGCTATCGGGTCGACACCCGCAAACGGTTCGTCAAGCATTATAAACTTAGGATTGATGGCCAGACAGCGGGCTATCTCCGTTCGGCGCCGTTCGCCGCCTGAAAGCTGGTCGCCAAGATTCTTACGCACCTTCTCCAGACGGAACTCGGCTATAAGCGATTCGAGTTTCTCACGCTGATATTCCTTGGAGGTCTTGGTCATTTCAAGCACCGCACGGATATTATTCTCCACTGAGAGCTTGCGGAAGACGGATGCCTCCTGGGCAAGATAACCGATGCCGTTCTGCGCCCGTCGGTATACAGGGAATTTCGTTATGTTCAGATTATTCAGGAATATCTGCCCCTCATTGGGTGTGATCAGGCCGGTAGTCATATAGAATGTGGTGGTCTTTCCGGCTCCGTTAGGACCGAGCAAACCCACAATCTCGCCCTGCTTCACATCAATCGATACATGATTGACCACAGTGCGCTTTCCATATTTCTTGACAAGATTCTCCGTGCGGAGCACCATTTTCTCTTCCGTACCGACAGGAGGATTTGGACTGTTGTCCGCACTCTTCGCTCCGTAATTTTCCTTTACATCTCCATCCGGAGGAAGCTGCTGCATCATCGGATCGGCAGTGAAGCGGATCTGTTCTGCATCATCGGAGGGTTCGAATATCTTGTCATCGCGGCGCGTGGTAATAGCCATGGTTCGATTCTATTATCAGTTGTTAATTCGTTTAGCTTTCAGCAGACGTGATTCAATATAATCAGTAAGCAGGTTGATAGCCACTGTATTGTTACCCCCCTGCGGTACAATGAGGTCGGCATACCGCTTGGATGGCTCGATATACATTGAATGCATAGGTTTGAGCACATCCTCGTAACGCGAAAGCACCATCTGCGGAGTGCGGCCACGCTCCACGCAGTCACGGGCTATGACACGTATCAGACGGTCGTCGGCATCAGCATCTACAAACACCTTGACATCCATCATGTCACGAAGCACCGGATCAGTCAGCACAAGAATACCCTCCACGATGACCACATCACGCGGCTCGACCTTCACAGTTTCCTCCTGACGTGTGCATGTCAGATACGAATACGTGGGCATCTGTATGGTATGTCCCGCTTTCAGTTCCTCCAACTGCTTGACAAGAAGAGTCCATTCTATAGCGGCCGGTTCATCGAAATTAATCTTGCTTCTCTCCTCTACCGGCACATGGCTTGAATCCTTATAATAAGAGTCCTGAGGCAGCACAGCCACTTCGCCAAGCGGCAAAGACTTGATTATCTTATTGACCACGGTGGTCTTTCCTGAGCCGGTTCCGCCGGCTATTCCTATAATGAGCATAGCGAACTTTTTAGAGAGTATTTTCAATATTACGGCAAAGATAATGAATTTTAATTCTTCAGCGAAATCATCATCTCGGGATGTCAGCTTCTTTTTTAGCTTTTATAGTCCATAACAACTCCGTCAGCTTATCCATATCGAAATCAATGTCAATGACACGCCCCATGTCGGCATCAATCACTACATGCCTTGGGATGACACCGACAATAAACATTCCTTCAAGGCGGGCATAATCCCTGCGGTCAAGATAGTGGGTATAGTCAGACTGCATATGCTCACTCGTATACCTGTCGTACAGTGCCCTATCCGTCACCCAAGGATCCGTGACAAACACTATGGCCACATCGCCGGTGGCATTAGCCTGACGACGGAGCTCACCTCCCTTCTCAATCTCCTTTCTGCATGGCGGGCAATAGTAGCCCCAGAAATCCAGAATCAACGTCTTGCCACGATACTGGCTGAACAGCTGCCTCAGGAAAGCCGCATCTTCTTCACTGAGATCATATCCTCTCTCCCCGTATATCCTACGACAATATCTGCGTACATTCTCCATTATCTCAGGGTCGGTTATATATCCATGACCCACGCTGTCCACAATACGTAGGGCATCGTCAAGCGAACCGGCCCGCTTCAGCATGCCTCCCGCGCATAGTGCACGCCCAAGCGCCACCTGTCCTATAAGCGGAATGGTATCCTTTCCCGCCATCTCGGCAAGTCCGCGATAACGCTTGGCATATTCCAGCACAGCATCAACGTAGTCCGTCTTTCGCCAGGTCATCTGCATGCGTGCCATACGGTCAAGCATTATGCTTCCGGTCAATGCCCTCACAATATTTGCAGGATACAGCTGCGACAGAGTTGCTTTTTCATTATCAAAGATACGCTTCACCGGAGCGTAAACCTCCATAGGCGAAATCTCTGTGATACCTATACGCCGTTCATTCTCAAGCATCCACCGGGCAGTACCATACAGCGGAGCCGCCCGAAGTATCCCGACACTCTTCGGGAGCAGATTGTTAGCGGCCACATATTCATCCAACTTTTTATTATATTCAGCCTCTATCTCGCGGCATACAGTCATCGCTTCATCATAAGATATAACTGAATCCACCTCAAAAGCACGGTCGTAAGCATCGAAATCAAAGCGCGGTGCAGCATAAAGTTCCCGGTTAATCCGTGCCATATCACCTGAAAACTCAGTTGGCAAGCTATCAACACCTTTTGTCACACCAAGACTATATCTGGGCTCCATGTATACCTGCATCACCTCCTCCCCTCTGACATCACGAACGGGAATGATGCGCGGCGAAGATAGCGGAATCCATGAAAGGAACGATATCGAGTCAGGATTCGACCGAAGAGTGGTCGAATAATAGTCACCGGTTATGATATCGTCACTTACCGAATGCAGTATATTCATAAACGACCGTTTATCCGCCACGCCGGTCCGTACTGAAATTTCAGATATCCCATGATCAAAAAAACGGTCACGCTCCGGCATAGACTCATGCCGCGAAACGGAGCGCGTAGATGTACATGAGGTCAGCAGCATCACCCCTGACACTATCGATATTAATCTGATTCCGAATCCCATAATCTGTTATTTTATCGCAAAAATAGCATTTTGTTCCAAACTTCCACCCTTCTGCGCCCCAAAATACTTGCGCATGGCCAAAAGAAACAGTAACTTTGTAGATACGTAACACAAAAATATCACGATATGAAATATGTAGGAGCTCATGTGTCAGCTACCAATGGAGTAAGCAATGCTCCGCTCAATGCCCGCGCCATAGGAGCTGAGGCTTTTGCCCTTTTTACCCGCAATCCGTCACGCTGGCACTCCGCCGCCATATCGGCCGCCGAATGCGAGGCTTTCAAAAAGAATTGTGCCGAATGCGGATATACGCCCGACCGCATACTGCCGCACGACAGTTATCTGATAAACCTCGGCGCACCTGATGCGGAGAAGCTTGAGAAAAGCCGTACCGCATTTCTTGACGAACTGAAAAGATGCGAACAGCTGGGCCTCACCATGCTCAACTTTCACCCGGGAAGCCATCTGAATCTTGTGGCAACTGATGAATGCCTCGACAAGATTGCCGAGTCAATAAACATTGCACTGGATAAGACGACCGGCGTAAAGGCTGTGATTGAGAACACCGCCGGACAAGGCAGCAACCTGGGCTTCCGGTTCGAACAGATAGCCCACATAATAGATAAAGTTGAGGACCGTGAGCGTGTAGGTGTCTGCATCGACACATGCCATACATTTGCAGCCGGATATGACCTGACTTCAGCCGAGGCTTACGAAGACACCATGGCTCAGTTTGAGCGTATAATAGGGCTTGAATATCTGAGCGCACTTCATGTCAACGACTCCAAGAAAGGGCTCGGTTCGAAGGTTGACCGTCATGAGAGTCTGGGACAGGGTGCCATAGGACCTGATTTCTTCAGCCTGATGATGAACGACAAGCGCCTCGACTGTAAACCGCTCATACTTGAAACTCCGAATACCGAAATATGGGCCGAGGAGATAAAATGGCTCTATTCGCTTGAACGATGAACGACTCCCCGCTCACTACCTACATAACCGATATTGCCGATTTCGTATGCGGCTACCCGCTGTTCCTGCTTCTTATCGGTGGCGGTCTATTCCTGTTCATACACTCAGGAATGATATCGCTGCGCAGATTGCCGGAGGCTCTGTTCGCGCTGAAGAGTTCGCGGAAAGCTGATGACGGTTCGGCCGGAATCAGTTCGGCCAAAGCCTTGGTATCGGTAGTGGCAGCAACTGTAGGTATGGGCAACATAGCCGGCGTGACAATAGCCATAGCCATGGGCGGACCGGGAGCGGTGTTCTGGATGTGGGTGAGCGCACTGGTAGGCATGAGCACAAAGTATCATGAAGGTGTCCTCGCGGTCAAGTACCGGTCATTTGACTCTTCGGGGCAGCCGCATGGAGGACCTATGCATATTATCAGGCATGCGCTTTCACGCCGTTGGCAACCGATGGCCCGGATGTTTGCAATAGCCGGTATGTTCGGCACACTGTGCATCATGAACGCCAATCAGCTCACCGAGGCGCTGACCTCAACGGCATCGCAGCTGACACCTATCGAGAACATGACCATGGCAAAACTGATTACCGGAGTGACTATTGCCCTGCTTGTAGCTATGGTGACGCTTGGTGGCATAAAGCGCATAGCCAATGTGGCGAGTGTGCTTGTTCCGTTCATGGTAGGCGCCTATTTCCTGATGGTGCTATACATCATTGCCACACATCTGGGCGGACTGCCTACGGCTGTGCAATCCATATTCAGCAATGCCTTCAGCCTTGAAGCCGGATGGGGCGCTCTTGCCGGAACCGCGATAATTGGAGCACGACGCGCCGCGCTCGTAAATGATGCCGGCGTGGGTACTGCATCGATAATGCATGGGACCTCCGCATCAAAAGAACCGGTCAAGGAGGGGCTGGTGGCAATGCTCGGGCCGGCCATTGACTCGGGATTCGTATGCACGCTTACCGCCATGGCAATTCTGCTGTGCGGCAATCTTGACGATGCTTCGGGCCGTGGCCTCGACATAGCCCTTGTGGCGTTTGACAATGGCATACCCGGAGGACGGTATCTGCTGACAGCCATAGTGGCATGCTTCGCCATATCGTCCATGTTCAGCTATTCATTCTACGGAAGGCGATGCGCCGAATTCATGTTCGGCCAACAGGCAAAAAAGCCCTATCTGCTGTTATTCATATTATCATTAGTCCTGTTTGCCGTGGTGCCGCTTCAGGCTGCCGTAGGTCTATGCGACATGTTCTATGCCCTGATGGCATTTCCTACAATGATTATGCTCGTAAGGCTCCGGAATGACGTTCGTGCAGAGAGCCGACGATATTTCAACAACATAAAAGAATCAGAAATCATAACTACCCAACAGATATGACACCGGAAAAAAGACTCGAAATAGAAGAAAAAGCCGTAACGATGCTCCGCACTGTATATGACCCCGAAATCCCTGTTGACATATACAGCCTCGGCTTGATATATAAGATAGATGTTGATGACGAGGGCATCCTGCATGTCGACATGACCCTTACGGCACCCAACTGTCCTGCTGCCGACTTTCTTGTTGAAGATGCACGCATTAAGCTTGAAAGCATCGATGGCGTGAATGGTGTAGATATAAAAGTGGTGTTCGAACCGGAATGGAACAAGGATATGATGAGCGAGGAGGCTAAACTCGAACTCGGTTTTCTATGACCCGGAAAAACACATATTTCATATCCGACATTCATCTTGGCGCCCGCTACATACCGGATGCCAAGGCTCATGAACGTATCATAGTCAACTGGCTTAAATCCATAAAACATTCCGCCAAAGCCGTGTATCTGCTTGGCGACATACTTGACTACTGGTATGAATACCGCAATGTTGTGCCACGGGGATACGTACGTTTTTTCGGCACACTTGCCGAGCTTGCCGACGATGGAGTTGAGATAGTGTGGTTCAAAGGCAATCATGATACATGGATCTTTGACTATCTGCCTTCGGAACTCGGCATAGAGATTGTGGATGGCAGCACGACACGAATGATTGACGGACATTGTTTCTTCATGGAACATGGCGACGGCGTAGGGCGTATGGAACCGGGATATGCAATGATGCGCTCGATGTTCCGCTCAAAAATATGCCAGAGATTGTTTTCGGCCATACATCCACGCTGGACAGTAGGATTCGCGCACAGCTGGTCGTCCCACAGTCGGCTGTCAGCTCCCCCGTCCCGGACCACACCTATTATAATGGATGCCGCCGATCCGCTGCTTGAGTTCGCCACAGACTACTCCCGGCTACATCCGGAAATTGACTACTACATATTCGGTCACCGGCATCAGCTATCCTTTCAGGATGTTCCCGGAAGCAAAGCCCGCATAGTACTGCTCGGAGATGCCTTCCGTAGCTTCTCTTTCGGAGTATGGAATGGCTCAAATTTTGAGTTAAAGGAGATAATCACAGGCAATCCAATTGATTTAACTTTAATTAACCAATAGAGACACCCATTACACCAATATAGAATAGCTACTGACAATCAGTATTTTACATAGAATATACGCAACCCGTGACACTAAGGTGTACAAAAACACTGCTCTATAACATATCGATAAATTACCTTTAGTTACAAAGCTTGTATACCTTTGCACTACAAACCTAACACAATCTTTTTTTACCTTAGAAATTGTACCTATGGGAAACTCATTAAAGAGGAGCTATGAGAGTAGTTCCTCTTTATTTTTTGAATACACATTCAATATTAATTCCATCCAGATAAATATAATCAAAATAAAAGATGATTTTTTTGATTTTTATTAAACGCAAATCAAAATATTCATTATTTTTGCAGGACTCTCCAATACATAAAAAAGATAATAACCATGAACCAGGAAACACGTTTAAACAAAAACCACATTGTAAATCTCTTGCAGAAACCTGCTTCAGAATTTACCAAAGAGGATATCATCAGATACGTTGAACAGGAAGATATCCAGATGATCAACTTCATGTATGCCGCCGGCGACGGACGTCTGAAGACATTGAATTTCGTTATCACTGATTACGAATACCTTGACACGATTTTAAGCTCCGGTGAGCGTGTTGACGGCTCAAGCCTTTTCTCGTACATCGATGCCTCAAGCAGCGACCTTTACGTCCAGCCCCGATTCAGCACAGCATTCCGCGATCCGTTTGCCGAACTGCCCACAGTGACAATGCTATGTTCATTCTTTGATAAGGACGGACATCGTCTGGCCACATCGCCGGAATACACACTTGACAAAGCTTGTGCCGAATTTACAGCAGTGACCGGAATGCAATTTGAGGCCATGGGCGAACTCGAGTTTTATGTAATTGCTCCCGACAGCGGTGCATTCCCGGCATCAGACCAGCGCGGCTATCATGAATCAGCGCCATTTGCCAAATTCAACGAGTTCCGCACCCGCTGCATGCAGTATATAGCCCAGGCCGGCGGACGAATCAAATATGGCCACTCGGAAGTGGGTAATTTCACCCAGGACGGCGTCACTTACGAACAGAATGAAATAGAATTCCTTCCCGTAGATGCCCGCAATGCCGCCGATCAGCTGGTTGTAGCAAAATGGATTATCCGCAATCTGGCAATGCAGATGGGACTCAATGTCACCTTCGCGCCCAAAATCACCACAGGCAAGGCTGGCTCGGGACTGCATATCCACATGCGCATGACCCGCGATGGAAAGAATATGATGCTGAACGAGGAGAGACAGCTGAGCGACTACGCACGCAAAGCTATCGCCGGAATGATGACCATGGCAAAATCCATCACAGCCTTCGGCAATACGATACCCACATCCTATTTCCGGCTCGTGCCGCATCAGGAAGCTCCGACCAATGTATGCTGGGGCGACCGCAACCGCTCCGTGCTTGTACGCGTACCTCTTGGATGGACATCTGGAGTGGACATGTGCGCCGCTGTCAATCCCGGCTCCGACGGCAGCCGCATAGACGCTTCTCAGAAACAGACGGTGGAGATACGCTCGGCCGATGCCTCAGCTAATGTATATCTGCTGATAGCCGCTCTTGCAGTAGCATGCCGCCACGGATGGGAAATGGAAAATGCACTTGACATTGCCGAACGCACATACGTGAATGTGGATATCCACAAAGCGGAGAATGCCGAACGTCTCAACTCACTCGAGCATCTTCCAGACAGCTGTGAATCATCGGCTGAATGCCTTGACTCCCAGCGCGACATATATATGGCACATGATGTATTCTCACCCGCGATGATTGACGGAATAATCGCCTCACTGAAAAATGTGGAGAACGCTGAGACAATCCGCAAAGCACGCACCGACAACGAACTGATGCGCGAATTAGTGGATAAATACTTCTACTGCGGATAACACTTCCGGCGAAATCATCCGATTTAAAATAAAATTCGGCAGGTCAGCTCTATGCTGGCTTGCCGTTATTTTTCGTACCGCCGTCAGATAAGGGAGGCTATGGTACGTACATCCGGGTTGGTGGCCAATATGCGCCCCTGCGGGTCAATTAAAAATGATTGCATACCACCTTGAAGGCCATATTCCGATACCATATCGGAGGCCGATGTGCCTGAAGCACGATACTGGGTCTTTTCGTCCAATCCATCGCGGCGCACTATCTCACGAAAAAGGCGCTCGTTATCGTCAGTGTTCACTGACAGCAGATGAATCTGTTTTCCCTCGCCATTCTTAACAAAAGAATCGTACTCTCCGGCCGCCACACGCGATGCCGCATTGGTCGATGACCAAAAATTGACGAGTACATAATCACCTCTCAAATCCTCAAGACTAATCTCCGAATTCGCGTTAGCCACCCGAAGTGCCGGTGCCTTATAACCATCCTCGGCTTTAAACACTCGCTCTGTACGGGCTGAAATCGAGAGCAGGAAAACAACGAAGACCGCAATAATTGAAATTGCTTTCTTCATTACTTTATTATTACATTTCACATAAGATTCCCCGTATAAAATCTACGGTAAGAATCCTGCCGATTTTCGGCTTGGCAGCGACTCTTCGCGGCCATGAGGTGCTTGTTTTTTCACACCATCGATGTTAATAACAACGCAAAGGTACAATTTTATCGCCAAATATACAAGCAGTTAGCCTCCACAGAGCCTCCGTAAGCACCCGGATACCGCTTGGAGAGCCACATTCGGCATGGTTGTTAATGTTAGTTAATCAGGGGCGATAACCCGAATTTTTCAGCGTTTCAGCCGAGCTGTAGAATGCCGGCCGGAGCAGTTCCGTCAAGTGGATTTCAGGATGATTCTCCACATATTTCTCAACAATCCTATACCCTACATAGCGTCCTGTCATTCCAGGTGCTGACGGATTTATTATATTGGTATTAGCCGAGGGATTGACAAGCTTAGCTGACACTGACGGATCGGTAGAGTACAGCAGTTCACGCCCGGCAAGCTCCTGCCATATCCTGCGCTCATTATCTTCAGCCCATGTCATCTCGCTGTCGGAATATCCCAACAGTTCCTGATAAGTGATGCCGGGGAAACAGTGCTTCATAACATACAATATAGCCCCTTCATACTGCATACGTGACAATGCCGTAGCCTTATCATAGGGCACCCCGTATGGATAGCGGCTTCTCACAAGCGCCTCTACCACATCGTAAGCCATGCGCTGAGGCACTTTCCGGATACGTTTATAATTCTCAAAGCCTTCATATCCGGCATAGTCCGCTCCAAGATAGTGATTCAGTCCCACGAAGATGATAGAATCGATCAGCATCACCGACTGGGAGTACGGCGTGACAACACCATATATCTTATCCGGGAGGATGAGGGTAGAATCCATCGCAGCTAAATGGCCAAAGGCAATGCCTATCTGGCGTTCTTCCTCCGACAGATCCGGCAGAATCCTCCGCACATCTGGACCGAACACACGTACAGCCTGCGATGAAGCATAGCTCCGGACAAACCCATCTGTAGAAAGCAAAGTATCGCCCGTCATAAGATAACGTAACCGATTCAGCACCTTACCATACTCATTATCCAGCACTCCCACCTCCTCAGTATCGACATTCCTGACTATAGAATCAAGCCTGACTATACTGACATCACAGGGCATAGCTTTAGCATCATGTCTGACACATGAAGCCAATAGCGGCAGGATACATACATATATTATCAATATACCTCTTATAGATACGGATTCGTAGCGAAATTTCAGAACATTCATATCTCTCAAATCGTTTGGCTAAATATACCATAAAACTTTCCTAATAGTCCATATAACACCATTAAGATTTTCAAATTTAGGAAATAGTGGGATATTTACATTCATTTTTTACTAATTTTGCACAATATTATAATATCAGGAATTAATGATTCGGCATTCACGCATAACATCTATCAATGGTATATGGGCTTCAATCATACTGTTCATAGCTATGGCCATACCGGCTGCAGCCGCTCCATACACCATTGTGATTGATGCCGGTCACGGCGCCCATGACGCAGGAGCCTCAGGGCAGGAAGTGAAAGAAAAAGATATAAATTTAGGAGTCGCACTCAAGCTTGGCAAAATCATGTCGAAAGAGATGCCGGGCACAAAAATAGTATACACTCGTGACAACGATACTTATGTCACCCTTCAGGGACGCGCCGATATAGCCAACAAGGCCAAAGGCGACCTGTTCATATCCATCCATACCAACTCCCTTGACCAGAACTCGCCTAACCGCAACACCGTGAAAGGCACATCTGTATATACGCTGGCACCGCGTGGCGCCAAGTCGAACTTAGATGTGGCAATGCGCGAGAACTCCGTTATAAAACTCGAAGGTGACAACTCCACAAAATATGAAGGATTCGACCCCTCAAGCGATGAATCTTACATAATATTCGAGATGTCGCAGAATAAATTCATGGACAATAGCGCCAAACTGGCAGCCGCCATACAGAAGCGTCTTGTTTCAGGAGCCGGACGTGCCGACCGCGGTGTCCGCCAAGGCAACTTCTGGGTACTTCATGCCACCGCAATGCCCTCGGTACTTATAGAGCTGGACTTCATATGCAATCCGGAGCAGGAAAAGTACCTTGGATCCGAAAAGGGTCAGCAGGAATTGGCCAAGGCTATATTCAACGGCATAAAGGATTACCGCAGCGCATTGCCATCGAAGGATTCGACCACCACTACAGAAACCGATCAGGCAAAATCCAAGAAAAAAGCCACGGAAAGCAAATCGAAGAAAAAAGCGGACAATCAGAAACCTCTGGCCACCGAATCAAAAAAAGAGGATAAGAAGACAAAAAAGGCAACGGCTGCAGCATCAGCATCCTCCGAACCAGTCGCTACCGGTACAGACTATCGGATACAATTTCTGATATCATCGCGTAAAATACCGGCAGGTTCGCCTAAATTCCACGGGCTGAAGAATGTCAGCAACTACAACGAAGGAGGCATGATAAAATATACTTATGGCTCTTTCAAGACCGAAAGAGAGGCTGTCAATGAGCTGAAAAAGATACGCAAAGACTTCCCGGATGCATTCGTAATACGATTTGTCGACGGAAAGCGAATCAAATAAACAGATAATAAAAAACAATACAACAATATGAAGAAGCAATTCGCCATAGGACTTTCAGTAATTCTGGCTCTACTCGTAGTGATATTCGGAATCAACTACCTCAAGGGCATCAACATGTTCAAAGCAGCCAATTACTACACCGTAAGTTATACCAATGTATCAGGTCTGACACAATCGGCGCCCGTAATGCTCAACGGATATAAGGTAGGTATAGTACGCAGCATCAACTATGAATATGACAACCCCGGCCATGTGCTTGTGGAACTCAGCCTCGACAAGGAATTACGTCTGCCCGAAGGCACCAAGGCTGTAATAGCTGTAGATATGCTCGGTACAGCCTCTGTACAGCTTAATATGGGCACCGCTCAGCAATACGTCAAAGTAGGCGAACGTATACCGGGTGAAACAGCGACAGGCATGATGGACAACATCAGCCAGGAGATGCTGCCCACCATCGTGGCGATGCTTCCTAAAGTCGACTCCATCCTGATGTCGCTTAACACCATCGTGGCTAATCCGGCTCTTGTATCATCAGTGGAACGTCTTGACCGCGTAATGGCCAATCTGGAGTCATCAAGCCGCCAGCTAAATGCCTTTATGGGCACCATGCCGGCCATAGCTTCCGATGCCAAAGGGATAACCGGCAATCTTAACCTGATGTCATCCGACCTCACCGAAATGACCAAAAGATTAAATGCCCTTCCCATTGACTCAACCATGCAGAATGTGCAGGCAGCTTCAGAATCATTGAAGCAGCTGATGGCTCAGCTCAACAATCCGAATTCAACCCTCGGAGCTCTCACACACGACAAGGCTTTGTATAATAACCTCAACCAATCAGCTGCAAGTCTTGACTCGCTGCTGAAGGATGTAAAGGCCAATCCCAAACGCTATATCCACATCAAAGTATTCTAATAGACATACTATACAAGGGAAGTCCTTATTTATATCTGATATAAATAAGGACTTTTCTTATTTAAAATAGTTCCACTCCTCCCAAACCTCCGTTTTTATCAGCTAATTCAATAATTCAGTACTTAAATCATCACTTTATGTTCCACAGCCACAGCATCGCAATAACATGTTAATACATAAAGTGTTGCGCACTATATTTAATCAGTTGATTAAAGCACATTCGCACATATTCATAAATAGCTGAGCATCAGAATAGTGCGAAGAAAGCCAAATATGCAAATATTTTTATCATTGTTTTTCAACAAAAAATTAATGAAATTTGTAGTGCAAAAATCCCCAAAGAATGACTACACATCAAGAACTTTGGCAGAGATGTCTGACTATATTCAAGGACAATCTTCCTGCCGAACAATACAACGCCTGGTTTGAGCCGATTACTTCCATCAGTTTTGAGAATAATCGACTGACTGTCCTTGTACCCTCACCATTCTTTGTGGAGCAGCTTGAAGGCCGCTACATACATCTGTTAGGAAGTGCGCTATGCAAAGTGTACGGAAAGGATGTGAAGCTCTTCTACCACTTCAATCAGGTGAAGAACGAGCCCACTACCGGCGTCACAATCGGCAGTTCAAAGCCATCGGCCGGAGTAGCACCCAAGCCCGGAGCCTCGTCAAACCCTTTTGTTCAGGCTGAACAGCAGACTGAGATTGATGCTCAGCTCAATCCCGTATATACCTTTGACAATTATTGCGGCAGCATGAGCAACCGCGTGGCCCGCTCAATAGGCGAAGCTATTGCCGAGAACCCGAAAATCAAGACATTCAATCCGCTCTTCATATTCGGATCGCCCGGTGTAGGCAAGACCCACCTGATTCAGGCCATAGGAATACGCATTAAGGAAACAATGCCTCAGAGCCGTGTGCTGTACATAACCGCCCGTCTGTTCGAGAGCCAGTTTACCACAGCGCTCAAAGGGGGCAAGATAAACGAATTCATCAACTTCTATCAGAGTATTGACACCCTGATTATTGATGACATTCAGGACCTGATAGGCAAACAGAAAACCCAGAACACCTTCTATCATATATTTGACCACCTGATGAGAAATCAGAAGCAGCTGATTCTTGCCAGTGACTGTCGTCCGTCAATGATGGAGGGCCTCGAACAGCGCCTGCTCTCACGCTTCAAAGTGGGCATGACCGCCGAACTTGACAAACCCGACTTCGAACTGCGTCGCGATGTGCTGCTGCAGAAAGCGGAGCACAACGGCCTTGAGCTACCCGATGAAGTGATTGACTTCATAGCCAGAAACGTAACGGAGAGCATCCGCGAACTTGAAGGCATAGTGGTTTCACTTATAGCGCATGCTACAGTGCTCAACGAACCCATATCGCTTGAGCTCACCCGCCGTGTACTTGCCAATGCGGTGAAAATCAACCGTAAGTCAATCAATTTCGAGATTGTGACACAAGCCGTGGCCGGATATTACAAAATTGATCCTGACCTGATATTCACCAAGTCGCGCAAACGCGAGATATCCGATACACGCCAGATGGTGATGTTCATGGCCAAGAAACATGCCGGAATGGCTTACACAGCCATAGGAACCCGACTTAACCGCACCCACGCTACAGTGCTTCATGCCTGCCGCAACATAGAGCAGCGCCTATCGCTGGAGAAGCAGCTGCAGGCGGATGTGGCTAATATCGAGAAGGCCATAATGTCATAATTCAAATCCGGCCTCACGTATATAATCGGAATATATCTTTGAGAACTGCTCGCATGCCTGACGTGTATAACGCACGTCGGTGAATACCTGCGCCAGATTCTCCTTTCCATTTTCCTCAACAAACTTTCGGCTGTCAACCCTATTCTCCTTCTCCGCATACATATCGCGGATATCTCCGTCAGACGGATTGGCGTAGGCCTCAAAATGCACTAATGAATCTACGGGCAGGCGTCCACAGTCATCCGGCTTTTCATCAGGATACCCCACAGCTATGGTAACCACGGGTACTACCCGGTGAGGCAATGCAAGCACACGCGCAATGTCAGGCGCATTATATGTGGTGGTGCCGAGGTAGCAGGTACCGAGCCCTTCCATCTCTGCTATTGTAACGAACTGCTGTGCCACAATAGTTGCGTCAAGTATACCCATCATCAATCCCTGCAGGTTGTCATATCCGGCCGATGCCCCATTTATGTCACACCAATGACAGAACCGGTTCAGGTCAGCACAGAAGGTAAGCATAGCGTAGCACCCTGTGGAAGCCGGCTGTGAGAAATGAGCCGGAGCAAGTGCCTTTTTACCCTCGTCGGTACGAGTTATCACCACACTGTAAAGCTGCATATTTCCGGTAGTAGGCGCATGAAACGCCTTTTCGAGCATATCCTTGAGCATAGCGTCCGATACCGGTTTGTCACTGAATTTCCGCACACTTCTGCGGTTCATGAAATAAGATGCTGATTCATTCATAAGCAGATATTTTATATCCGCAAAGATAGGTATTGATTATATCCACCACAATAGGACACGTTGAAAAACAGTTGAAAAAACATGACGCACCGATTTTGTCAATTAAAATATTATTGCAAATTTTGTAGCCTAAAGAGATTTGTCTGAAAACCATGGATAGAAAAATTTACACTTACGATGAAGCCTACGAGGCTTCACTCAAATACTTTGACGGCGATGAACTCGCCGCACGGGTATGGGCAAGCAAATATGCCCTTAAAGATTCATTCGGCAACATATACGAGCAGTCGCCCGTTGACATGCACCACCGTATAGCTTCCGAACTGGCAAGAATAGAGAAAAAATATCCCTCCCCGATGAGTGAGGAAGAGATTTTCGGACTACTCGATCATTTCCGCTATATAGTTCCGCAAGGCAGCCCGATGACAGGCATAGGCAATGAATTTCAGGTTGCCTCGCTATCCAACTGTTTTGTAATTGGCCTCGATGGCAAGCCCGACTCCTACGGCGGTGTCATAAAGGTCGACGAAGAGCAGGTTCAGCTCATGAAGCGCCGTGGAGGCGTAGGGCACGACCTGTCGCACATACGTCCCAAAGGCACTCCTGTAAAAAACTCAGCGCTGACATCTACCGGACTCGTACCGTTTATGGAGCGCTACTCCAATTCCACCCGCGAGGTGGCACAGGACGGACGCCGCGGAGCGCTGATGCTGACCGTAAGCATCAAGCATCCTGACTCAGAGAAATTCATCGATGCGAAGATGACTGAAGGAAAGGTTACCGGAGCGAATGTATCAGTACGCATAGACGATGAATTCATGCAGGCTGCTGTCGACGGCAAGCCTTACGTACAGCAATTCCCTGTTGATGCTGCCGACGCCCCCATCAAACAGGAAATTGATGCTGCACGGCTCTGGAACAAGATTGTATTCAACGCATGGAAGTCGGCTGAACCCGGTGTGCTTTTCTGGGACACAATCCGACGTGAATCGGTGCCTGACTGCTATGCTGACCTCGGGTTCCAGACCATATCCACCAATCCGTGCGGAGAGATACCTCTGTGTCCTTATGACAGCTGCCGTCTGCTCTCCATAAATCTGTTCTCTTATGTTGTGAACCCGTTCACACCGGAAGCGCGGTTTGACTACGACCTTCTCCGTGAGCACACCATGAAAGCACAGCGGCTGATGGATGACATCATTGATCTGGAAATGGAGAAAATCGACAAGATCATCGACAAGATAGCTTCTGACCCGGAGACACCCGAAGTAAAGCATTCAGAGCTTAACCTGTGGCAGAAAATCAAAGCGAAGACTCTCAAAGGACGCCGCACAGGTGTAGGCACAACCGGCGAAGGTGATATGATAGCAGCCATGGGACTCCGCTACGGCACACCCGAAGCCACAGACTTCTCAGTTTCAGTACACCGCACTTTAGCACTGGCCGCTTACCGTTCGTCGGTAGAGATGGCTCGCGAACGCGGCGCTTTCGAAATATTCGATGCCGCACGCGAGGAATCCAATCCTTACATAAAGCGTCTGGCCGAGGCTGACCCGGAGCTGTACGAAGATATGCGTAAGTATGGACGCCGCAACATAGCCTGCCTCACCATAGCACCCACAGGCACCACAAGCCTTATGACGCAGACCACCTCAGGAATCGAGCCTGTATTCATGCCCGTCTACAAACGCCGCCGCAAGGTTAACCCTAACGATGTCAATGTCCGCGTGGATTATGTCGATGACTCCGGCGACGCATTTGAAGAATACATTGTGTACCACCCCAAATTCCTCTCCTGGATGAATGCCGTAGGCATAGAGCGCAAGGATTCCTACACTCAGGAGGAGATTGAAGCCTTGGTTAAGGAATCGCCTTATTACAAAGCCACGGCCGCCGATGTTGACTGGCTCGAAAAGGTACGCATGCAGGGACGTGTGCAGAAATGGGTGGACCATTCCATTTCGGTAACCATCAATCTCCCTGCCGATGTGACGGTCGACCTTGTAGGGCAGCTGTATGTCGAGGCTTGGCGTTCAGGATGCAAAGGATGCACCGTATACCGCGACGGATCACGTTCGGGTGTGTTGGTGAATGTTGATAAAAAGAAAACATCAGCACCGGAATCTACCGATACGCCGCATCCCACCAAGCGCCCCATTGAGCTTGAAGCCGATGTGGTACGATTCCAGAACAACAAGGAGAAATGGATTGCCTTTGTAGGACTCCGCAACGGACGTCCCTATGAGATATTCACCGGTCTTGCCGATGATGACGACGGCATATTCTGTCCCAAATCAGTGACACATGGTAAGATAATCAAAGCCATTGATGACAAAGGCAACAAGCGATATGACTTCCAGTTTATAAACAAACGCGGCTACAAGACTACCATAGAAGGCCTCAGCGACAAGTTCAACCCTGAATACTGGAACTATGCGAAGCTTATATCAGGAGTGCTCCGCTATGGCATGCCTATCGATCAGGTACTTAAGCTTGTAGGCGGACTTGAGCTTGACAGCCAGTCAATCAACACATGGAAAATGGGTGTTGAACGTGCCCTGAAGAAATATCTACCCAATGGCATGAAAGCCAATGGACAGAAATGCCCCAACTGCGGCCAGGAGACACTTATCTATCAGGAGGGATGCCTGATATGTACTTCATGCGGCACCTCGAAATGCGGATGACAATATACTTCTGATGACAATAATATTCGAAATTGACTACGCCACCAAATGGGGCGAAAATCTATACATTTGCGGCAATACAGCAGCTCTCGGCAACAACCGGGAGCTGCATGCCATTGCCATGGAATGCAACGACGGCCACACATGGCGCGCATACGTAGAGCTTGACCCGGAGTCATGCGATAAGCTGATTTATAGCTATCTCGTCCGGCGTGATGACGGAACAGTACGCCACGAATGGGGCAAAGGGCACCAGCTTTATCCCGGAAACGGCGACACACCGATACACATATACGATTCATGGATTGACACTCCTGCCGACAAGTCGATGCACTCTTCCGCATTCGTGGAGTGCATATTCAAGCATGAAGCCGTACCGGTTGAGGATCGATGCCCGACTAAAGATTCCATCCTGATACAGATCGATGCTCCGGCCATTCCTGCCGACATGACCCTTGCCGTAAGTGGCTCATCTGACGCCTTAGGAAGATGGAATCATGACCGTGTAGTAAGGCTCAATCCTTATGGCAACGGTGTGTGGGGAATACGCATTCCCCTATCTACGGATGAAAAGTCATTCGAATATAAATTCCTGGTCATTGACTCCGCCACATCCGGCATTATAGCATGGGAACCGGGAGAGAACCGTCGTTTCTCAGCAGATGGAGCCGAGCCGGAGACAGAGTATGTCATCAACGGCCTGCGGTTTAACAATCCGTTAAAGCCATGGCGTGGAGCCGGAGTGGTACTGCCGGTATTCTCACTGCGTACGGAAGCTGACTTTGGCGTAGGCGACTTCTACGACATAATGCCTTTGGTTGACTGGGCCGTATCGTGCGGACTTCGCTTCATTCAGGTACTTCCGGTCAATGACACCACAATGACCCACCGGTGGACCGATTCATATCCCTACAACGCCAATTCAACCTTCGCGCTCCATCCCATGTATCTGCGCATTGATGAAATGGGAACGCTGAACTCGGCCGACCGGCGTCAGTTCTACGAACAGAAACGCAAGGGACTCAACGCACTGCCTGATATGGATTACGAGCAGGCATGTTCATATAAGCGTCAATATACACGCGAACTGTTTGAACAGGATTATACTGAGATAATTGAATCAGCCGACTTCAAACAGTTTGTTGACGCTAACCGGACATGGCTGATGCCCTATGCGGCCTTCTGCGTCCTGCGCGACCGATTACATACACCCGACATACGTCAATGGGGAGAATATGAAATCTATGACCGCCAGAAGATTGAGCGTTTTATAGACGAAAATAGACATGACATCAACTACGAGTGCTACCTTCAATACCATCTTGACAGACAGCTGCGCAGAGTGCGCCGGTATGCTGACAACCATGGCGTGGCCCTGAAGGGTGATATCCCGATAGGCATCTCACGTGACAGCGTTGACGCATGGCTATACCCCGAGCTGTTCAATCTCGACAGCTCCGCCGGGGCTCCTCCTGACGATTTCTCAACAATGGGTCAGAACTGGGGCTTCCCCACCTACAACTGGGAACGCATGGCTACAGATGGATTTGCATGGTGGAAAGCCCGCTTCCGCAAAATGGCTGAATACTTCAACGCTTACCGTATTGACCATATACTCGGTTTCTTCCGCATATGGCAGATACCCCTCAACGCCGTACATGGTCTGTTGGGCACTTTCAATCCGGCAAAGCCATTTACTCCCGACGAGCTGAAATACAGCTATGACTTCGACTTTGACCGCCTACGGTTCACACGGCCATACATAACCGATGATCTGCTTGATTCTTTCGACAAGCAGATAGCCGATGCGCTGCGTCAGCAGTATCTCACCGCAGCCTCCGGGGGCCGGTACGAACTACGCTCATCATTTGACACACAGGAGAAAGTCAGGGATTATTTCTATCAGCATCACGATGAAGAGAATCCCTTCAGTAATGCTCTTCGCTCTACCCTATACAGCCTGATTGACGATGTGCTTTTCATTGAGGATTCAAAAGAAAAGGACAAGTACCATCCGCGTATCTCCCCGTTTGACACCCACATTTACCGTTCGCTGACGGAGCATGAACGAAGTGCATTCGACCGCATTCATGAAGATTTCTTCTACAAACGGCACAATGATTTCTGGCGTGAAAAAGCGCTATGGAAGCTTCCACACCTAATAGAAGCCACCGACATGCTTGTTTGCGGCGAGGACCTCGGTATGATACCTCAGTGCGTGCCTGACGTCATGGACTCTCAGCAGATACTGTCGCTTAAGATTCAGCGTATGCCGGATGAATGGGGTGTGGAATTCGGCAATACAGCCACATACCCCTATCGGTCAGTGTGCGCCACCTCAACGCATGATATGGCCGGCATTCGCGAATGGTGGGAGGAGGATTACGACCGTAGCCAGCGGTTCTACAATCTGAATCTGCAAAACGAAGGTGAAGCACCCCACTCGGCCGAACCGTATATCTGCGAACAGATTGTGGAGCAGCACCTGCAATCACCATCAATGCTTTGCATACTCCCATGGCAGGACTACATGGCTATGGATGGGGAGCTACGTCTTGACGATTACCGCAACGAGCGAATCAACATACCGTCAAATCCGCGTCATTACTGGCGTTACCGCATGCACATGACCATTGAGGAACTGACCCGTCACACCGGTTTCAGCGACAAAATCAAGTCAATGATAACCCGTTCAGGACGCTAATATAAGTTAACTTATTTTGATTTTCGTAAGTGAAATTAATAGCGTATCTTTGCATATTAATACTCGCATGTAAAATATGCTACCCAACTTACTGAAAATGCCAAATAAGAACACAGATAAAAAAGCCCGCAACCGCAACATCATAGCCCTGTTGTGGTGCGGGTTTGCTACATTGATGGTGCTTATTGTACTTTTCTTCATCTTAGTGTACAATGGCGTAATAGGCTACATGCCCCCGGTAGAGGAGCTGAAGAATCCGCGCGACCGTTTCGCCTCCATACTCTATTCAGCGGATGGCAAAGAGATAGGCCGATATTTCAAAAACACCGGCAACCGTATCTATGCCGAGTATGACGAGATATCACCCTACGTAGTGGATGCGCTGATATCCACCGAGGATGCCCGCTTCGAAGAGCATTCAGGCATTGACTTCCGCGCTCTGATGCGTGTGGCGTTCAAGACTCTTCTGATGGGGCGCAAAAGTGCCGGCGGCGGTTCTACCATCACCCAGCAGCTGGCCAAACAGCTCTACTCCCCCGAGAGCGACGGCATGATGACCCGAGCCATGCAGAAGCCTATTGAATGGATGATAGCTGTCAAGCTCGAGCGATTCTACTCCAAGGATGAGATAGTGAAGATGTATCTCAACCAGTTTGACTTCCTGTACAATGCCGTAGGTATCAAATCGGCGGCACACGTATATTTCGGAAAGACTCCCGACAAGCTGAATATTCAGGAAGCGGCCATGCTTGTAGGCATGGTGAAGAATCCATCCATATACAATCCGATACGTCAGCCCGAGCGCACAATGGAACGCCGCAACGTCGTTTTTGACCAGATGGTGAAAGCCGGGCGACTGACACAGGAGGAAGCCGACTCACTCAAGGAGCTGCCTCTCGGCATTGACTTCCACCGTGTGCATCATAACGACGGCATAGCCCCCTATCTGCGTGAGGAGATACGCCACATGATGCGCGCCAAGAAGCCGGAGAGAGCCAACTACCGCGGATGGGAAACACAGCGGTTCATAACTGACTCAATCATGTGGGAGCACAATCCGCTGTTCGGATGGATTGAAAAGAATCCCAAGCCTGACGGCTCGAAATATGATATTTACAACGATGGACTCCGCATATACACAACCATTGACTCACGCATGCAGCAGTATGCCGAGGAAGCGGTGAGCGAGCACGTGGGTGGATATCTTCAGCCGGCATTCTTCCGTGAGAAGCGTGGCACTAAAGGCGCACCATACTCCACAAACCGTACGGAAATATCTGAGATACGCGTAAACCACCTTATCAAGAACGCCATCAAACAGACTGACCGCTATCGGACTATGAAAAAAGCCGGGTGCTCCAAAGCTGAGATTGACAAGGCTTTCAACACCCCGCGTGAGATGAAGGTATTCAGCTATGCCGGACCGGTCGACACAGTCATGACTCCAAGAGATTCAATGCTTTACCAGAAGCACTTCCTCCGCACCGGATTCATGGCAATGGACCCTGTAACAGGATATGTAAAAGCCTACGTCGGAGGCCCCGACTTCTCATATTTCCAGTATGACATGGTATCGACAGGCCGCCGTCAGATAGGTTCAACTGTAAAACCATTCCTCTACACCTACGCTATGGAGGAAGGGTTCACCCCATGCGACCGCTTGTCCAATACCCAACCTGTCATAGTTGACCCGATAAGCGGGAATAAATGGATGCCACGAAATTCCGGCCGCGCATGCATAGGACAGATGGTTGACCTGCGTTGGGCGCTCACTAACTCCAACAACTGGATATCGGCCCGACTTATATCCCAACTGTCGCCGGCAGCTCTTGTCAGAACAATCCATAACTTCGGAATCACGACAGCTATGGATCCCGTAATGTCACTCTGTCTCGGTCCGATGGATATATCCGTACGCGAAATGGTCGGTGCTTACTCGGCTTTTGCCAACCAA
Organism: uncultured Muribaculaceae bacterium; assembly: GCA_910586895.1. GTDB lineage: Bacteria > Bacteroidota > Bacteroidia > Bacteroidales > Muribaculaceae > Paramuribaculum. The sequence continues at coordinate 63,954 of CAJUIW010000005.1, forward strand.
GGCATGAGAGTCGATCCGATTCTTGTATCGCATATAGCTGACGGAAGCGGCAATATCATCGCCGATTTCTCAGCCAAGCACACGGAAGTAATCAGTGAAACCGCATATTACCGCATATTGTCAATGCTGCTCAACGTGGTAAACAGCGGTACTGGCCGACGCGTCCGCAGCGCTCCCTACAACCTTACAGCTGAAATGGGCGGTAAGACAGGTACCACCAACTATAATGCCGATGGATGGTTCATGGGCTTCACTCCTCAGCTTGTAGCCGGTGCATGGGTTGGCGGTGAGGAACGCTTCATTCACTTCAACGGCATGACTTACGGACAAGGTTCTGCAATGGCGCTGCCTATCTATGCCCGATTCATGAAAAAAGTATTTGCAGACAGGAATCTGCCATACTCACAGGCTGCCAAATTTGAATTTCCGTCAGAGATTAACTTATGCGAGGATGAACTGGCTCAATATGGTTCAGGTGATGTACAGGCCGAGTCAAGCGGTGAGGCCGAAGAGGCATCCATGGATGATGTTTTTGATTGATACCCTTCACCCTGCTACGTACACTGACAGCCATAACCCATCAGATAATAAATAAAATAAATATACTTGTAATCCCATGAAATTTAATGTTTCCAGTCAGGCGCTTTACGGCATCACTTCATCAGTGAGCAAAATTATAAGTGCCAAGAACCCGATTCAGATTCTTAATAACTTCTTGTTCACGCTTGACGGCAACGAACTTATTGTTAAAGCTGCCGACATGGAAAACTCTCTTGTTGGCCGCATAGAAGTCACCGAAGTGGATGGAGAAGGATCATTCTGCCTTGATGCCCGCCGCATAGTGGAATTGCTGAAGCTTATGCCCGACCAGGGACTTCAGATAGAAGTGGCCGAGAATCTGGATGTGACCATCAAATACAACAACGGCTGCTACCACACCATGGCTGTCAGCGGCATGGAGTATCCCACTGCTGACCAGAACCCCGATAAAGCTACACAGACCATACAGTTCACAGCTCCCGGCGAAGTAGTGATGAAGGGAATTGAAAATACGTTGTTTGCCGTCAGCAACGAGGAACTGCGCCCTCAGCTTACAGGCATACTATGGGACATCAAGCCTGATTGTATAATATTCGTATCGACTGACACCCGCAAGCTGGTACGCTATACAAACTCCACCGTTGCACCTCAACAGCAATGCTCGTTCATTCTTCCCCTAAAGGGCGCATCAGTACTTAAGAATGTATTTGCAAAAGAGGAGACAATCCGCGTGACGGTAAGCGAAGTGAATGTAGTGTTCGAATCAGCCACATTCACATTTGACTGCCGGCTTATCAAAGGTGTGTTCCCTGACTACAACCGTGTGATTCCGGCCAACAACCCCTACATACTTACCGTTGACCGTCAGCTTCTGCTCAACGCCGTGCGCCGTGTGGCTGTATTCGGAGATGAAGGACTCAACCTCATCAAATTTAAGTTTGCCGGTGGATCACTCACACTTCAGGCATGCGATCAAGGCTACGGCACATCAGGTTGGGAATCAGTACCATGCGACTATAATGGAGCCGACATGATGATGGGATTCGCAAGCCTTTATATGCTTGAGATTCTATCTACCTTCTCAGCATCTGAAATAGTGATGAAGCTTGCCGACCCGAGCCGTCCCGCAATCTGCCTACCGGTAGATGACAGCACCGACACCGAACTGCTGATGCTTCTTATGCCAATGACAATCGTTGAATAACAAAGAAATGAATCTTACACTTGAACGCCCTATAATATTCTTTGACCTCGAAACAACCGGTACAAACGTTACAAACGACCGTATTGTGGAGATTTCCTTAATCAAGGTAACTCCCGAAGGAGAAGAAACCGAACGTACCCGCCGTATAAATCCCGGAATACCTATTCCTGCTGAAGCTACGGCTATACACCATATCACGGACGATGATGTGCGTGACGAACCCCGCTTTGAACAAGTGGCACGCAGTCTGGCAGCCATATTTCATGGATGCGATATAGCAGGCTTCAACTCCAACCGGTTTGATATTCCCATGCTTAAGCAGGAGTTTGACCGCGCCGGAGTTGAGCTTGACCTGACAGGTGTACGGTTCATTGACGTACAGACAATATTCCACAAGCGCGAGCCGCGCAACCTCACTGCAGCTTACCGCTTCTATTGCGGCAAAGATCTGGAACAGGCCCACTCGGCCAATGCCGACACACGTGCCACCTACGAAGTGCTGAAAGCTCAATTGGAAAAGTATTCCGATCTGCCCCGCGATATGAAGGCGCTGTCGGAGTACACCTCCTATAACCGCAATGTCGATCTGATGGGACGACTGGTTTATGACGATGCCGGTCGTGAGCTTATCAATTTCGGCAAGCACCGCGGCCGTCCGGCTGCCGATGTGCTCCGCACTGAGCCTGGATATTTCGGCTGGATAATGCAGGGCGATTTTACTGACGACACCAAAAGTGCATTCCAGCGTATCTATAACCGCGTAAAAGGCCCGAAAACCACATGCTGAAAAATAAGCATATAGTACTTGGTATATCCGGGGGTATAGCTGCCTATAAATCCGCCACGCTCGTACGCCTGCTTGTCAAGCGTGGTGCGGAGGTACAGGTGGTGATGACACCTTCCGGACGTGAATTCATCACTCCGGTGACGCTTTCGGCTCTGACCGGCAAGCCTGTCATAACCGAGTTTTTCACAGCCAATACCGGCCAATGGAACAGCCACGTCGATCTTGGCCTCTGGGCCGATGCTATGGTAATAGCTCCTGCTACCGCCTGCACAATTGCCAAAATGGCCACAGGTGTGGCCGACAATATGCTTGTCACTACCTACCTGTCGGCAAAAGCTCCGGTATTCGTAGCTCCGGCCATGGACCTCGACATGATAGCTCACCCCTCAACAGTGCGCAATCTGCGTACACTGCGTTCTTACGGCAATCATATCATCAAACCTGCCGAAGGTGAGCTTGCCAGCCACCTCATAGGTAAAGGGCGTATGGAGGAGCCTGAGGAGATAGTACGCGTTCTGGAACGCTTCTTCAGCTCAGCCTCCGACCTTAAAGGCAAGAAAGTGATGATCACAGCCGGCCCTACGTATGAACGAATTGACCCGGTAAGATTCATAGGCAACTTCTCAAGTGGCAAGATGGGCTATGCATTAGCCGATGAAGCAGCTGCCCGCGGTGCCGAGGTAACACTTGTAAGCGGCCCCGTAAGCATCACCCCATCCCAGCCGGGCGTCAAGGTGCTCAACGTAGAGTCAGCCCGGGAAATGCATGACACATGTCAGAATCTGTTCCCTGATACAGACATAGCCATAATGTGTGCGGCGGTAGCCGACTACGCCCCTGCACAAGTGGCAACACACAAGATTAAAAGGGAGAATCAGGAGGTTCCGGTTATAGAACTCGTCAAGAATCCTGACATAGCCGCATCACTTGGCAAAATCAAACGTCACGGCCAGATGCTTGTAGGCTTTGCCCTTGAAACTGACAATGAACAGGCCAATGCCGAGGATAAGATCAGACGCAAGAATCTTGATATGATTGTGCTCAACTCACTGCGCAATCCTGGGACATGCTTCGGTACGGACCGGAACAAGGTGTCGATAATCACATTGGACGGAGCCTGCACGGAATACCCTGACAAAAGCAAAACGGAGGTGGCGCATGATATCATTGACGCCATAGTTTCCCGGATAAACAAATGAAGCTCAAGGCGTTCATATTATCATGGATGCTTGCATGTGTAATTCTATCCGCGCAAGCTCAGGAGCTCAACTGTACAGTGGAAGTCAACACTGATCAGATAGAGGGCACCGGTCGTGAAGTGTTTGAGACGCTTCGTGACGCCATGGCCGACTATATGAACAATACCCGCTTCACAGGCACGCAGTTCTCTCCCAATGAAAAGATTGAATGCCGTATATTCCTTACAGTAGGTGAATACACTGAGGGCGGAAGCATCAAAGGCGACCTCCAGATACAGTCATTGCGCCCCGTCTACAACAGTTCCTATACATCGACTCTTATCAACTTTAAGGACAATAAGATAGAATTCACATATCAGCAAGGAGAGCCACTGGTATTCTCCGAGAATAATATGGAGAGCAATCTTACCGCTATCCTCAACTTCTATGCTTATCTGATTCTTGCTGTTGACTTCGACTCCTTCTCACCGCGTGGAGGCGACCAATGCTACGAACGTTTGGCCACGATAGTACAGCTGGCGCAGTCGTCAGGCGAAACCGGATGGAAAGCTTTCGAGGACAATAAGAACCGCGCAGCGGTATTGAGTGCATATACAGATCCGGCCACATCGGCAATGCGCGACCTTCTGTACACATACCATCGGCGCGGACTCGATGAGATGTCAGTAAGCCCCGACAAAGGGCGCGCCAACATTACCAAGGCTTTGCTTGAAAATCTTGCATCAGTGGCTGAAGCGGCCCCGATGTCAGTAGGACTGTCCATGTTCCGCGATGCCAAACTTGACGAGTTGGTAAATATCTACAGTAAAGGCTCTCAGGAAGAACGCGACAATGTTTATAAACTGCTCTCCGGCCTGTATCCTACAGAACAGACACGGCTGCAGAATATCAAGAATCCACCGCAACAACGATAGGACAACACCATGCTTCAGGAACTTCACGTAAGCAACTATGCTCTGATTGACCGGATCGATGTAAACTTCTACCCCGGACTCAACATCATTACCGGCGAAACCGGTGCCGGTAAGTCAATCATGCTCGGCGCACTCTCCCTTATTCTTGGAGCTAGAGCCGATAGCCGCACCGTGCGCCGGACCGAAAAGAAATCGGTGATAGAGTGCATGTTTGACCCCTCGGATGCCCCTGAGCTATGCGGCATGTTTGACGAGGCTGACATTGATTGGGAACCGGCACAGTGCATACTGCGCCGCGAAATATCCCCTTCGGGACGTTCGCGTGCTTTCATCAATGATACTCCGGTATCGCTGTCGTTCCTTCGTGAGGTAGCACTGAAGCTTGTCGATGTACACTCGCAGCATCAGAACCAACTGCTCTCCGATGAGAATTTCCAGCGATCAATAATTGACGCTCTGGCCGACAACGGCAGCCGTCTTGAACGCTACGCAGAGTTGTTCAACAACTACCGCACAGCATTACGCAAGCTGAAAGTGGCAAAAAGCAAACTGCAGCACACCAACGAGAATGCCGAGCTGATAGAGTATCAACTGGAGCGGTTGGAAAAATTTGACCTCAAATCCGGAGAGCAGGCTGAGCTTGAACGTGAACGCGACCGTCAGGCTGAACTCACCGACCTGAAATCGAGCTTCGACACCGCACTTGACATTCTGTCGACAAATAAGCGCAATATCCTCTCAGGGCTCAACGATGTCATTGACGCATGCGCTGATATTGAGCCGGTGCTTGATGCCAACAGTCGTATCCGTGAACGCCTTGAACAGGCGCGTATTGAACTGACCGATATAGCCGAAACCTTATCCGATGCTAACGAAAATCTGGCTGCTGACCCGGCAGAACTTGAATATATCGAACAGCGTCTGGAGCAATTATATGAACTGCAGAAACGTCATAAGGTGGCATCTGAAGAGGAACTTATCCAACTGCGTGACCGCCTTAGAGCTGACCTCGCGCATCTGGAGGAGGGACCTGCCGCCATTGCCGAACTTGAAACATCAGCCAGAAAAGCACGTGCCGCTGCACGTGCCGCAGCCAAAGAGATAACAGAAGCCCGCACAAAGGCTGCCGCTGCATTTGCCAACATGCTGCGTGAACGTGCCGTGCCGTTAGGCATGAAAAACCTCCGGTGTGAAATACGGGTAGAAAGCACCGATATGACCGCCAGCGGCATGGACCGGATTGAATTTCTCTTTGCATTCAACAAGAATCAGCCACTCATTCCGGTACAGGGAGCCGCCTCCGGAGGTGAGATATCAAGACTTATGCTCTGCATAAAAGCCATTGTGGCTGACCGGATGAAACTGCCCTCCATCGTGTTTGACGAAGTTGACACCGGAGTATCCGGCGATGTTGCGGCCCGAATGGGTACGATGATGCAAGACATAGCCCGTAATATTCAGGTAATCGTCATTACCCACCTGCCGCAAGTGGCGGCTAAAGGCGCACATCACTTCAAAGTGTATAAGGAAGATGATGATACTGCCACGCACACCCGCATATCAGAGCTAAGCACTGAAGCACGTGTCGATGAACTGAGCATGATGCTCGGAGGCGACCGCGCGTCCGAAGCCACTCGCATGGCCGCACGCACGCTTCTTGGACTTGAACCATAACCTATTTTTTAGACAGTATAATGGAACGAAACGAATTTATTTTCGGCATACGCGCTGTAATGGAAGCGATAGAAGCCGGAAAACAGATAGATAAAATCTTCATCAAGAAGGATCTCTCAGGCGAGCTTGCCACAGAACTTCTTGAGCTGGTACGCCGCCACCGCATTGTGACCCAACGGGTACCGGTACAGCGCATCGACAAAATAACACGGAAGAATCATCAGGGAGTGGTGGCTATCCTGTCAGCCATAACATATCACCGTCTGGATCATCTTGTTCCGGCCCTGTATGAAGATGGTGTGCTACCTTTCATCGTGGTGCTTGACGGAATCACCGATGTACGTAATTTCGGCGCCATAGCACGCACATGTGAATGCGCCGGAGTTGACGCCATTGTCATTCCCGAACATGGAAGCGTAAGCGTACAGGCCGATGCCGTGAAGACTTCAGCCGGCGCCCTTCTGCATATGCCCGTATGTCGCGAGCGCAACACCGTGTCGGCCGTGCGTCTGCTTAAGGATAGCGGCTATAAAGTTGTAGCTGTCACCGAAAAAGCTGATATCAATTACACCCTGACTGACTATACATGCCCCGTGGCGTTGGTTATGGGTTCGGAGGATACCGGCATATCTGATGAAGTAATCAAGCTTTGTGATACCTTTGTGTCAATACCTATGTTCGGCCATATCGGCTCACTGAATGTGTCAGTAGCGGCTGGTGTACTGATGTACGAGGTAGTTCGCCAGCGTCTTCAGGCCAACCTCGAGATAATCTGAAACATTGCACAAGGCCGCGGCGTTATCATAAATAAACGATAACGCCATTATGTCATCAGTCATTGTCAACAGAATAAAATCGCTGAAGCCGGAGAATCATTCCAACTGGCGTGACCGCGTCATATTTATTCTGCGCATGATGCTTCTGCTGACGGCTTGCGGATTGATATTTCTGATCACATACGACACACTTCAGAATATATCCTTCATCACCAACCGTCTGTATCTGAAGATTCAGCTATGGATATGCCTGTTCTTTCTTTTTGATATAGCTGTAGAGTGTGCTTTGAGCGAACACAAGGGGAAGTACCTGCTCCACAATCTGTTTTTCATAATTGTGAGTATTCCTTACCCTAATGTCATCCATGCCTTTGACCTGCATCTGCCGGTACAGCTTATGTTCCTGCTGAGATTCATGCCACTGATAAGAGCTGCCTATGTATTTGCCCTTGTATCGGGCATAATGTCCAAAAACTGGATTTCGAGTATGCTGAGCGGCTATATCATAATGCTTGTGACAGTGCTTTACTGCCTCAGCCTGATGTTCTTCGTCGAGGAGCATTACGTGAACGCCCAGGTTGCCACCTACTGGCAGGCTTTATGGTACAGCATAATGCAGATGACCACCTGTGGCTCCAACATATCGCCCATAACATTCTCAGGCAAGGTGATAAGCGTGGTGCTGGCAGGAGCGGGACTGATACTGTTTCCGGTATTCACGGTGTACTTCACCCGCTCATTCTCACGCTCCAAGGACGACTCCGACACAGGCAATGATTGATACAATAAAGGCCGCATAAACACGTTAATTCAAAGGGTGTACAACAACTCTTATTTTATGCGTCGAGTATTTATTTTTCTTTTGGTTATCTTATCGGTTTTTCAACTTAATGCCGTGACCCTTAGCTTCGGGAACACATCTGTCGACCCAGTGGCCGAGCACCCCGGAGCCTCATCAGGGTTAGAGGGAGTCTACGTATTCCGCTCGCTTGACGGCGTGAGTTGTACTGTTGGCGGCATTCCTGCCGGAGCTGCAGTGAGATGGGAGCTATTTGACAACCGCGGAGCCTCATTTGCCACTGCGGTAGCCCCCGGTTTGATATCCGGAGGTGCCGGTACGAGCACTATAACTGAGCTTACCTCTGACCGCGGATACCGTGTGTACATCAATGACAGTCCGGTTATATCATTCTGGGTAATTGACTACTCGGCCCATCCATGTACTGTCCGTTCGATAGAACCTGCCGCTGAGCAAGTATGCGGGACAGCCACACTAAGTGTCGATGGCGAAGCCCCACGATTGAGCTACTGCACCATAACTGGACGTTCCTACGAGCTGTCGCGCGATATCAGGCTTGAATACCGCACTCAGCAGCCCGACCCGCAAGCCATACGTTTCATCACTACCGATACCGTAGTATCGCTCCCCTACGTTCAGTCGACAATCAATATCGGCGCCCCGCTGTGCGACACACAGTTTCACCTCTCGGCCGACCGTTTCCTACGTGCCTGGGGCGAAGAAATGCAGCTGACATCATCCATGCTTACCGCATCGACGGTAGATGCCATGGTCACAGCCTCGCAGAAGAGTCATGACTCGGACAATGAAATCGGAGCCGACGACAGTTCCGTCGAATTGCTCGGAGGCTCGGCCCCGGCAGAGATAACATTTGAGGCTGCGGTGACCGATGCCGCTATATACCATGAATGGCTGCTGGCCAAGGATCCGGAATTCTACGACGTGATATTGCGCACCTCCGATATGGAATTTACGCATATTTTCACCGACATGGGGACGTATTACGCCAAGTTTACAGCCGACAATGCCATGGGCAGCTGCGCTTATGAAAGTGAGGTCTATACCGTCAGTATCGGTGAGTCATCGCTCCTATGCCCCAATGCCTTTTCGCCGGCCGGCTCCGAAGGGGTTAACGACATGTGGAAAGTGAGCTATAAATCAATTGTAGAATTTGAGTGTTATATATTCAATAGCTGGGGCGTTAAGCTTGCCGAATTCCATGACCCGTCGCAAGGCTGGGACGGACGCTATCGTGGAAAGGTAGTGAATCCCGGGGTATATTACTATGTGATAAAAGCCCGCGGTTCCGATGGACGCCAATACAACCTCAGCGGTGATATTAACATAATAGGATATAACAAGAAATGAAATCACGAATATTATTCGCATGCGTCGCTACGGCCGCCATAGCGCTGACATATACCCAATCCGCGTCTGCCTCCCACCGTTCAAAGGAAGAGCACGCATTCTCACAGGTGAAAAGCCCGGAGATTCCGAAATCAATGGTATTTGCCGGACAGAAAGTTGATCTTACGCCTGTAAACATGTACGAACGATTTGACCGTGAGCTGACATCCATGGCCTACACACATGGCAACACCCTTCTCACCATAAAGCGTGCCAACCGCCTCTTTCCCGTCATGGCACCGATACTTGAAAGTGAGAATGTTCCGGCCGATCTTCTTTATCTCGCCTGCATAGAGAGCACTCTCGATCCATTTGCCGTATCATCAGCAAAAGCGGCAGGACTATGGCAATTCATGCCGGCCACCGGACGTGAATACGGGCTTGAAGTGAACGACTATGTGGATGAACGCTTTGATATTGAGAAATCCACCCGCGCGGCTTGCAAGTACTTGAAAAAAGCATTTGCCAAGTATGGCAAATGGGAAAGCGTGGCCGCGTCGTACAACGGCGGACAGGGACGCATATCATCGGAACTTGGTTCGCAGAAAGTGGAATCGGCATTCAATCTATGGCTTGTCCCCGAAACATCAAGATACATGTTCAGACTCTTAGCCCAGAAAGCCATCATGGAAAATCCATCCAAATACGGCTACTCCATAGAGGCCAAACAGCTGTATCAGCCGGTTGAATACTCGAAGGTGACCGTCAATACCCCTGTGGAAAGTTGGCCTGACTGGGCTATAGAACATGGCATTGACTATCTGACTCTGCGCACTCACAATCCATGGATAAGGGCAAAATCGCTCCCCAATACATCAGGAAAAACCTATACAGTGCTTATCCCAACTGAAAAGTCAATGAACCGGACCACCGGAAGCAACGAAGTTTTCAATCACTCCTGGGTTACGAAATGAATCAAGAAACTGAAATAACAGACATAAATAATATACCGGACGAGGAGACATCGCTCAATGTGCTCGGCGCCCGGGTTCACAATCTTAAAAATATAGATGTCGACATCCCCCACGGGCGTCTGTCAGTCATAACCGGACTTAGCGGCAGCGGTAAGTCAAGTCTGGCATTTGACACAATATATGCCGAAGGTCAGCGCCGGTATATCGAAACGTTTTCATCCTATGCCCGCAACATGCTCGGCAATCTTGAGCGCCCTGACGTGGATAAAATCACCGGACTCAGCCCTGTGATAGCCATAGAGCAGAAAACCGTAAACCGCAACCCACGAAGCACCATAGGCACCACAACTGAGATTTATGACTTTCTCCGTCTGCTCTATGCCCGTATAGGTGAGGCCCGCAGCTATCTCACCGGCGAGCCGATGGTAAAATACACTCCCGAGCGTATTGTCAATCTGATTCTTGACCGATTTGACGGACAGAAGATATATCTGCTGGCACCGATAGTGAAAAACCGCAAGGGACACTACAAGGAACTCTTTGAGACACTGCGCAAAAAGGGGTATTTGACCGTGCGTGTTGACGGGGAGCTGACTGAGATTATTCCCGGCATGAAGCTTGACCGTTACAAGAATCACTCCGTGGAACTGGTTATTGACCGCCTGAAAGTAAGCGCCAAGGACAGCGCGCGCCTTAACGAAAGCGTGAGTGAGGCGTTGCGGCAGGGACAGGGACAGCTTACAGTATGTGAGGCTGACTCCGATGCCGTACACCACTATTCACAGCAGCTTATGGACCCCGCTACCGGTCTGTCCTACCGGGAGCCTGCCCCACACAACTTCTCCTTCAACTCTCCGCAAGGAGCATGCCCGTGCTGCAAGGGGCTCGGCTATATTAATATAGTGGACCGTGCCAAAATCATACCTGACGAAAGCCTGTCAATCAAGGCAGGAGCGATACTCCCCCTTGGTAAATACCGCAATTCCATGATATTCTGGCAGATCAGTGCGATCTGTGAAAAATATGGCCACACGCTTGACACCCCGGTCAATCAGCTTGGCGAAGAAGCTCTGTCCGATATCCTCAACGGTACAAACGAGCGTCTTGTCATAAAAAATGACACGATGTCCACCTCCAATTACTTCCTGACCTACGAGGGCCTGGTCAAGTACATAGAATTGCAGCAGAGTGAGGATGCCGGAAGCGCGGCCCAGAAATGGAGCGGACAGTTCTACTCACGCGCCGTTTGCCCCGAGTGCAATGGGCAACGGTTGAACAAGGAGGCCCTGCATTTCTTTATTGACGGGAAAAACATTGCCGATCTGTGCCATCTGGACATTGACGAGCTATACCAATGGTCATGCACCATTGAATCACGCCTGTCACCCACCTCGGCCCTGATTGCCAAAGAGATAGTAAAAGAGATCCGTACCAGACTCGGATTTCTTGTCGATGTAGGACTTGAATATCTTTCGCTTGACCGGCGCTCGGCCACACTGTCAGGAGGCGAAAGCCAACGCATACGGCTGGCCACACAGATCGGTTCCGAACTTGTAAATGTGCTGTACATACTTGACGAGCCGAGCATCGGACTTCATCAACGTGACAACCGCCGCCTGATTGACTCGCTTAAGAAACTGCGCGATGCTTCAAATACGGTAATCGTAGTGGAACATGACAAGGATATGATGCTGGAGGCCGACTACATTGTAGACATAGGCCCGAAAGCAGGCCGCAAGGGTGGAGAGGTAGTATTTCAAGGCACTCCCGCCGAGATGCTACGCACCTCGACCCTTACCGCCAACTATCTCAACGGCACCTTCGCCATACCGGTCCCGGAACAACGACGTGAAGGCAACGGGAAGACTCTAAAACTAACCGGCGCATCGGGCAACAATCTGCAGAACGTTGACCTCACACTCCCGCTCGGCACATTCATAGTAGTGGCCGGAGTATCAGGAAGCGGAAAATCAAGCCTAATCAACGCCACCCTGAAACCGATATTGAGCACTCATTTCTACCGGGCACAGCAGGAACCGCTCCCCTACAGGAGTATCGAAGGTATTGAGAATATTGACAAAGTGGTCACAGTCGACCAGACTCCCCTCGGACGCTCGCCACGCTCAAATCCGGCCACATATACCGGAGTATTCTCCGACATACGCAATCTGTTCGTAGGGCTTCCCGAAGCCAAGATACGCGGATATAAGCCGGGGCGCTTCTCTTTCAACATCAGCGGCGGACGCTGTGAAGCCTGCTCAGGCAACGGCTACCGCACAATAGAGATGAACTTCCTGCCCGATGTGCTGGTGCCATGTGAAGTATGCGGCGGCAAGCGCTACAACCGTGAGACTCTTGAGGTACGCTTCAAAGGCAAGTCAATAGCCGATGTGCTGGACATGACCATCAATCAGGCTGTGGAATTTTTCGCATCCGTGCCCAATATACTGCGCAAGATAAAAGTGCTTCAGGATATCGGGCTTGGCTATATCAAGCTCGGCCAACCGTCGAGCACACTCTCCGGAGGTGAGAACCAGCGTGTGAAACTGGCTACCGAACTGTCGAAACGTGACACAGGCAAGACACTGTTTCTGCTTGACGAACCCACCACCGGACTTCACTTCGAGGATATAAAAGTGCTGCTTGAGGTGTTCAACCGCCTCGTTGACAAAGGAAACACAGTGCTGGTAATCGAACACAATCTCGACGTTATCAAAAGCGCCGACCATGTGATAGACATGGGACCCGGAGGAGGACGCTCAGGCGGCCACATTCTTGCCGAAGGGACTCCTGAACAGATAGCTGCCGGCACATCACCCACCGCCGAATTCCTTAGAGAAGAACTCAACCTGCAAGAAAAATAAGAGTTTTTGCTCACATTGGCATCAAAAGATTTGGCTAATTAGGAAAAATTTGCTTACTTTGCACTCTGTTTCGTGGCTCATCCTTGAAAGCCGTTAAAAATGATGCAATTAACGGTGATATGAGAACTGAGATGGCGGCCACGGAGCGCCTAAAAGTAATAGAAAACATTCAACAGAGCTAAGTAACAAAGAAACAGCCATGTCAAAGATTTGTCAAATTACCGGCAAGAAAGCGATGACGGGTAATAACGTATCGCACTCGAAGCGTCGCACAAAGCGCAGATTCAATGTGAACCTGTTCACAAAAAAATTCTTCTGGGTTGAAGAACAGGCCTGGATTCTGCTTACCATCTCGGCCAACGGCCTGCGCACTATCAACAAAAACGGCCTCGACGCTGCTATTAAAGAAGCTGTCAGAAAGGGTTATTTAACTGAAATCACATATTTAGAATTCTAAGAAGATGGCAAAGAAAGCTAAAGGTAATCGCGTGCAGGTGATTTTAGAGTGCACCGAACACAAGGCAAGTGGAATGCCCGGAACTTCACGCTATATCACAACCAAGAACCGTAAGAACACAACCGGCCGCTTGGAGCTGAAGAAGTACAACCCCATTCTCAAGAAAGTAACCGTTCATAAAGAAATTAAATAATAACCCCTAAGATATGGCAAAGAAAACCGTAGCATCACTTCAGAAAGGTGAAGGCCGTACATACAGCAAGGTTATCAAGGTTGTGAAGTCACCCAAAACCGGTGCTTACACATTCCAGGAACAGATGGTTCCCAACGATGCAGTTAAGGACGTGCTGAAATAATCACCGTTCCGAAACTGATACCTTAAAACAAGACTATCAACGGAAAGCCCGTATCGGCAACGATACCCGCAACTGATTCCGCAAAATATTACCGACACCAGAATATCGGATTATTCCCCGAAGTTCTGGTGTCAGTTTTTTTTTGTAAAAATCACCAAAGATGACATGAAGTGAGTTAAAGCGTCACACACAGTCATGTTATTATCAAATATTCTGCTTATATTTGACTTCGTCTTATATACTCACGCTCGGCAAAACTCAAATCTTGTTTGGTTTTGCTCTCACTTATGCTTATATTTGACTCCAAAAATTGGCTTTGCCAACGCGAACCGGCACAAAGCCGACTTTCGCTATTTTTTTCGTCGAATATTATAATTATATTTGTATCAGATAAAAATATTTTAACTCAATCGATAGTATCATGAGAAATCATCTGCTAACCGCAGCACTGCTTACAGCAGCCTCGGCCATGGCCTCGACAGATGTCACCTGGCAGAATCTGACTCATCAGACCGGTATTGACGGCAAGCCCCAGTATGTACAGCGTTTCGTTGTAAAGGGCGACATGAGCCGTCTGTCACGCCTTGCGTTCAATCAGTTTGACCGTAAGATGACATCAGTGAATCCCGCCGACACAGTAGTCAGAATCATCCCCGGCTATTATTATATAGCCTCACCCCGCTTCAATGAAAATGCCGACAGCGTAGTGATTGACATCATCACTGCCGGCCAGTGCACCAAATACAGCTTCGGCCCTGACGGTGTGCATGGTGTTGACGCCGCAGGCAAACCGTTTGAGGTAAACTTCCGCCGCATGCGCGGAACCGACCGCCCCGAACAGTGGACCGCCGACCGCGACCGTATGCCATATGGAAACATGATATATGACTTCAACGAGTCAATAACCACTCCCGAAGCTGCGCTCAGCCCCTATGACATCATCCCCTCGTTCAAGAGTGTCAAGGAAGGAAAGGGCACCTACACCGGTGGAAAAATCATATCCAGCAAAATTGTAAAAAACAACAACCCGGAATACTACACCATCAGTGTCACCAAGAAAGGTATCAAACTGACAGGTGCTTCGGAAGCCGCACTACGAATTGCGCGCCGCACAGCCGAACGCCTTATCAAGGCCAATCCTGCAGGACTCCCTCTGGCTGAAATAGTTGACTATCCTGACTTTGGCTATCGCGGAGTAATGATTGACATAGCCCGCAATAACCAGCCTCTGTCGCAGATGCGCAAATTTGTCGATGCTATGGCCGACTATAAGCTTAACAAGCTTCAGTTCCACCTTATCGATGACGAAGCATGGCGTCTTGAGATTCCGGGCATACCCGAACTTACCGAAGTTGGAGCACGCCGTGGCTATACGCTTGACGAAAAGGACTTCCTTGCACAGATTTATGCCGGTAACGGCGACCCGAACACCACCGAAGGTACCGCCAACGGCTACATCACACGTCAGGAATACATCGACTTCCTCCGCTACTGCAACGAACGTGGCATTTCGGTGATACCTGAAGTTGACACTCCCGGACATTCACGTGCAGCAGTAAAAGCCATGGAAGCCCGCTACAACCGTACAGGCGACGCCACATACCGTCTGCGCGAGGATGGCGACACCTCAGTTTATCGCTCGGCTCAGGACTTCGGCGACAATGTGATGAATCCCGCCCTCCCCGGCCCCTACCGCCTGATGGAAAAGGTGTTTGATGAAATCATCAGCATGCACAAAGAAGCAGGCGCCCCTCTTGAAGCAATCCATATCGGTGGCGACGAAGTGCCTCACGGTGCATGGAGCGGCTCACCCTCCGCTCAGAAATTCATGAAGGAACATGGCATGACCTCTGAGAAACAGCTCCACGCCCATTGGGTAAAGGAGATGGCCAAGATGCTTGAAAAACGTGGAGTCAAGATGAACGGATGGCAGGAAATCGCGCTCGGACATGGCGACGAATATGACGCTGAAGTAGCTCCCGCAACAGGCGGTATCAACCTTTGGGTCAACTCAGCACGTGGCAACAACGATCCAGCCGGAACTATAGCCATGCGTTCAGGCTATCCTGTCATATTTTCCGATGTGAGCAACTTCTATCTTGACCTTGCCTACAACCAGCATCCTGATGAACGCGGTCTGATATGGGGCGGCGTGGTCGATGAATTCAAATCGCTCGATGGATATCCCCGTCAGCTCGCCCCCGAGCCTGCAAACGCCAAAAGCAATGTAATAGGTGTAAGCGGACAGATGTGGGCCGAAACAATGCGCTCACCCCAGTGGATGGACTACTACCTCTTCCCCAAGATGATGGGCCTCGTGGAACGCGGATGGAATGCTGACTCCACATACACCTATTCGCGTTACAACAAGGTAATCGATGAACACGTCTATCCCGAACTTGATGCCCGCGGCATTAATTACCGCATGCGTCAGCCCGGAGTGAAGCTTATTGACGGCAAAATCAACATGAACAGCCCCTACAAGGACGCCGTGATACGCTACACCCTTGACAACAGCGAGCCGAATGAAAACTCCCCCGTCTACAAAGCTCCTTTTGCCCCCGGAAACACCAAAATTGTACGTGCACGTCTGTATCACCGTGGCAAAGAAAGCGTTACAACTATCCTGAATCTCTGATTACAGCAGAATCCCCACACAATATCAAGCACCGTATCACAAGTTGGTACGGTGTTTTTTATATCCCGGAAATAATACCTACCTTTGCCGCGATTTTTTGATAACTAAAATTATTATGAAAAGAACTATCACAATGATGGCCGCCGCGGCCACCTCCCTGGCTCTCTGGGCCGAAGGGTATCAAATCAACACCCTGAGCGCCAAGCAGGAAGGTATGGGACATGTAGGCGTAGCCATGAAACTTGGTTCTGAAAGCATGATTTTCAATCCTGCCGGACTATCATTTTCCGACAAGACTATTGACATTTCAGGCTCACTGACCGGCATCAAAGCAAATGCCACAGCCATCCACAACGGCACCGAATACAAAACTGACAACGGCATCAGCACCCCTATGGCTCTGAGCGCATCATTCCGCATTTATGACAATCTGCAGTGCGGTGTGGCTTTCTATACCCCCTACGGGTCAAGCATCAACTGGGGCGACAACTGGCCCGGAGCTGTATTGAACCAGAATGTAAACCTGAAGACATTCACACTTCAGCCTACTTTTTCATGGCGCATAACTCCAAAGCTTTCCGTTGGCGCCGGACTTATGCTCGCATGGGGCAGTGTTGACCTCAACAAAGGTCTTGTTTCCGGCCAGGCTGCCGACGCACTTCTCGGCATGATGGGACAGCCGGCAATATTCAACAACACCACCCCCGCGTCAGTCAACATCAAAGGTACAGCCGATTTGGCATTAGGCGTCAATCTCGGAGCCATGTATGACATATCGGATAAAGTGACCGTCGGAGTCAACTGGCGCTCAAAAATGACAGCGAAGGTAAAATGCGGTGATGCCGCAGTCAGATATGCAAACGACAATGCTATCATCAAAAAAATGCTTGAAGAGAAGCTCAATATGATGAACAACGCCAACTTCAAGGCTGAGATGCCTATGCCTCAGTCACTGACATTCGGCGTATCATATAAGCCAATCAAGCCGTTGATTCTTGCATTCGATGCACAGTTTACAGGCTGGAGCACATACAAACATCTGGACATTGACTTCCTTGACGATAATCTGGCAGACTTCGACCAGCATCTTGAAAAGAATTACAAGAACGCATGGTGTTTCCACCTCGGTGCTCAGTATGCCCTGACAAAACGCTTTGATGTCCGTGCCGGTATGATGGTTGACACCACCCCTGTCAACTCGGAGTTCTATAATCCCGAAACGCCCGGCATGACCAAGATCGAGCCCTCCGTCGGCTTCTCTTTCCGTCCTGTCAGCGGACTCTCTGTTGACTTTTCATTCATGTACGTAGCCGGTACAGGCAAGGACAATGCATCATGTACCTACAAGGACTTCATCACAGGCACCGACAAACAGTTTACAGCCGACTATCGCGTGCATGCCTTTGTTCCCGCACTTGGCCTGAGCTATTCATTTTAACATATCGTGAGTCAACCATTTCCGAGTTTCATCAGTTTTAATGCAATAAAGCTTTTTTATTGTAACTAAACACTTATTTAAAATGAAACGAATCTTTTCCTTTATCGCAGTTGCCGGTATCATTGCCGCCACATCCTGTTCATCAGCTGAAAAAGCTGAAAGAAATGAAGAGAACCTGGCTGACAAAATTGAAAACAGCACCAACCCTGACAGCACACGCTCATACGTAGAACAGGCTAAAGTTTATGTCCAGAAGCTCGTAAGCGAAGGTAAATTTGACGAAGCCCGTGAATATCTTGACAAGATCCAACCTGTCATCGAGTCAAAAGCACCGTCACTCAAAGGCACCTTTGAATCTGTCAAGGAAGCACTGTCAAAAGTTCCCGGAGCTGTAGGTGATGCCGCAGACGATCTCAAGGACAAGGCTGAAGATAAAGCCGGTGAGCTGAAAGATCAGGCAGCTGATAAAGCTGATGACATTAAGGATAAGGCCGGAGAGCTGAAGGATAAGGCAGCCGACAAAGTCGACCAGGGCAAGGAAGCTTTGGAAAATGCCAAGGACCGCGCTTCAGAAAAAATTGACAAAGCCAAGGAACAGACTCGTGAAAAGGCTGATGAAGCTAAAGAAAAGCTCAAAAACGTGTTCAATTAATCATTGTCAAATATCATACAGACAGAGAATGTCCTGCAATTATTTTGCGGGACATTCCTTTTTTTCGCAACAATATCCACCGGGCGATTGTTAAATAACCATACACAACGCTAACATTTCAAAACAAATACGACAATGAAATCACGCATCCTTCTTGCCTCAGCCGTAATGGCCGCTACAGGCATTACTACAGTTCAATCAGCAGAATTGCCTGACACACTGTACATACCTGAAAGAGCCATAGTTGTAACAGGGAATCACCAAAAGGCTACTGATCTGATGGCTGTGCTGTACAACAGATCTGACCTACATTACTCCGATCCTAACGCTCCGCGGTTTCTATTCTTCGACCGTGAAGGCAAAGTAGCTTTTGGTATAGGCGGCTACGCAAAAGGCACCCTGCAATACGACTTCGACGGCTCCATCAACGAAGGATCATCATTTACCACCTACGATATTCCTGTCCCACTGAATCCGGCCCAACGCAATGCCTTTGACGGAACAGCCAACCACTCCACAATATTCCTGCAGCTGGTAGGACGCAGCTCAAAGTTCGGTTACTATCAGATGTACATACAGACTAATTTCTCCGGAAACGGACCAAACGGCTACGGTCTCAAACTCAAGCAGGCTTATGTAAGCCTCGGCAATGTCACCGCCGGTCTGACAAGAAGTACGTTTGTCGATGGATCTGCCGGTACACCTACCATTGATGATGAAGGTCCCGCCGGCGAGGCAACAGGTAAGAACATACTGTTGCGCTATGCGCGCACATTCGGTAAAGGATTCCGGGTAGCTGCTTCTGTAGAAGTTCCGCAGACATCATTCACCACCAACGAATATGTGAGTCATATCAGCCAGCGTGTACCGGACATACCTGTCAACATCCAGTATTCATGGGACAACGGCAACAGCCATATCCGCCTGTCAGGACTGCTGCGCGACCTTTCGTACCGCGACCTCGTGACATCGAAAAACCAGTTCAAGTTTGGATGGGCGGCCCAGCTCAGCGGCACATGGGCTGTGACGCCGGCTTTCCGCACATACTTTCAGGGGGCATACGGACGTGGATACGGCCGGTATGTCAACGATCTTGAAGGCAACGGATTTGACCTCATTCCCTCCACCACTCCCGGTAAGATGGAAGCCCCACGGACAATGAACTATGAACTCGGACTGCAATACAATGTAACACCCGCTCTGTTCTTTGCCGGATCATACAGCCGAGCAACGGTATTCGGTCAGTCGCACCTCGGCCCGGACACATACCGCTACGGCCAGTATCTGTCAGTATCCGGATTCTATGATGTGGTAAGCGAACTCCGCATCGGCATTGAATATCTGCACGGCAACCGCAAGGATGTAAGCGGGCAGTCAGGCCGCGCCAACAGAATTATGGGCATGATTCAATACAACTTCTGATTCTAACTTTTCATTCCGAAAGCTGTTATTCATATAGTATTAAAAAAACAGCACTATGGAACGAAACATCAAATTCTCAGACATCGAAGCGGCTGTATCGGCCGCCTATGAAAATAACAGGAATATTACCGACGGCGAAATCGATCCGCGGTCAGATGCCTCCAAAGATACATTAGATACATTTGGTATCAGTGTGGTCCTCGCCGATGGTCGTGTAATCGCCAAGGGTGACGCTGACACACAGGTCCCGGTAGGGGATATCGCTGAGATTCCTGTCCATATCCAGCTTCTCGGACAGCTCGGATCTACTGACGAGCTGGTTAAGAAATGCGGCAAGATGCAATGCGCCGAAAACGGATGCAAATGCCATACCCCTGAGCGAAAAGCCTTCAAGAAGGCCATGCGTCAGGCAGGGATAAGCGC
The DNA here is from genome assembly GCA_910586895.1 of uncultured Muribaculaceae bacterium. Taxonomy (GTDB): domain Bacteria; phylum Bacteroidota; class Bacteroidia; order Bacteroidales; family Muribaculaceae; genus Paramuribaculum. Next base: position 84,418 of record CAJUIW010000005.1, read on the forward strand.
TCACGGTATCCGTGCGGTCAGCGCCGTGGAGCCGTCCGATGATCCTGAGGGTAAATATGATATTCTTATAAATACCATATCCGAAATGATAGGCGGCGACCCATCATTCTCCGACAGTTTTTATAAGAAGCAGACTGCTGCCAACTCGGCTGCAAATGTAGAGAATGCCATAGCCGCAGCCGAATACTATCTTTATGATAACGCCCCGGTAGCTATCGACATCTATTCACGCCTGATGGCCGTACAGCTATCATCTACGCAATTGGCCACAATGGGCGCCACCATAGCTGCCGATGGTGTCAACCCCGTGACAAACAGTGAAGCGTTCGACGGCAAGATTTCGGCACACATCATCGGTATGATGGCCGCCAAAGGTATGAAAAAGATGACCATGCCTTGGAATGTTCAGGCTGGAATACCAGCTGCCGCCGGCAATGGTGGCGCAGTGCTCGGTGTCATACCCGGAGTTATGGCTATCGCCGCAACATCTCCCGCACTCAATGGCGCCGGTGTTTCTGCAAGAGCCGCCAAAGCCATATCCGACATAATGAAACAGCTTGATATAAACGCATTCGGCAGCGCTTGTATTAACGTTGAATAATCTGACAGTAAATATTCATTCAGCATACTCCCGGCACTAAAAACAGAGTCGGGAGTATGCTTTATTATGCCGTCATAACACTTGGAGCCGGTTTAATTTCGTACCTTTGCACTCATGAAAAGTGCATATACTTTCCAAGGACTCAAAGCAGTGTCCCCCATCGGGGTATTCATGATTCTATACCTTGTTGTATCACTGATACTCGGCGATTTCTACAAAATGCCTGTATCGGTAGCCATGGCTGCCGCATCCATCTGGGCTGTGGCCTGCTACAGCGGCAACGGGCTGAAAAAACGCATTGAGGTCTTTTCCAGAGCCGCGGGGCATACCGATATCCTGTACATGGTGTGGATTTTCATCCTTGCCGGAGCTTTCGCGGCATTAGCCAAAGGTATAGGCTGTATCGATGCTACTGTCAATCTCACATTAGCGGCATTCCCGGCTGACTTCCTGCTGCCAGGAATATTCATAGCAGCCTGCTTCATATCCCTGTCGATAGGTACATCTGTAGGTACTGTAGTAGCGCTTACGCCATTGGTGGTTGAGCTCGCACAGAGCGGCGGCGGCAATGTAGCGCTCTACACAGCCACCGTGCTCGGTGGGGCTTTCTTCGGCGATAATCTGTCGTTCATATCCGACACAACTATTGCTGCCACACGTACGCAAGGGTGTGACATGGCTGACAAATTCAAGACAAATGTATGGATAGCCGTTCCGGCCGCAGCAGCCACACTTCTGCTTTACATTCTTTTGGGGCACTCTGCTGCTCCGGTAATGCCTGCCGATGGGGCTGACCCGCAATGGTGGCTTGTACTCCCCTATCTGATAATCATTATTCTTGCTGTAAGCGGTATAAATGTGACCATAGTGCTCACATGCGGAATCATATCGGCCCTTATACTCGGATGTTTCAACGGAGTGACACCGCTTGACGCATGCGCCATGATGGGTGAAGGCATCGATTCCATGGGGTCGCTTATAATCATCACCCTGCTCGCCGCCGGTATGCTCGGCATTGTAAAAGCCGCCGGAGGCATCGACTTCCTGCTGCACAGCCTTACAGGACGCATACGCGGGCCACGCAGTGCCCAAGGTTGCATAGCGGTACTTGTAAGCGTGGTGAATCTCTGCACAGCCAATAATACTGTAGCAATCATAACGGTCGGCTCCATGACCCGCGAGATAGCCTCCCGGTTCGGCATCGACCCGCGCAAAGCCGCCTCGCTGCTTGATTCATGTTCTTGCATAGTACAGTCACTTATCCCTTATGGAGCACAGACACTGCTTGCCACCGGACTCGCCGGCATATCTCCCGCAGCACCATGGCAATACCTCTACTATCCATGGATGCTTGCTATTTTCGTAACTTTATCGGTTATTTTTAGATTTCCTCGAAAAATTTAACCATCAGGCGTGACTTTTTAATTACATTTGCGTCATATATAAATATTGAACAAACCAATTTTATTAACATACATATATGAAAAAGTATCTTAGTACACTGTCAGTGTTCATGCTGCTTGCTCTGCTGCTCCCCTCTTTTGCCAAGGCCCAGCAGATGCCGCCGCTGCCCGTTGACAAAGAAGTGCGTATAGGTAAGCTCCCTAATGGCCTTACTTATTACATCCGCCACAACAACTATCCTAAAGGTCAGGCTGACTTCTACATTGCTCAGAAAGTAGGCTCTGTTCTTGAAAATGATGATCAGCGCGGTCTGGCTCACTTCCTTGAGCACATGTGCTTCAACGGCACAACTAATTTTCCCGGAAAGAATCTCATCAACTGGCTTGAAAGCATAGGTGTGAAATTCGGACAGAATCTGAACGCATACACCGCCGCTGACCAGACTGTATACAACATCAACAATGTGCCCGTGGCACGTGAAGGTGTCCAGGACTCCTGCCTGCTTATCCTGCATGACTGGGCCAACGACCTGCTCCTGCTCACTGAGGAGATCGACGCCGAACGCGGTGTGATCCACGAGGAATGGCGCAGAACCACAGTTGGCCAGATGCGTATTCTTGAAAATGCGCTCCCCACTCTGCTTCCCGGCTCACAGTATGCCTACCGTCTGCCAATCGGCACAATGGAAGTGGTTGACAATTTCGAGCCTAAGGCACTCCGTGACTACTATGAAAAGTGGTATCGTCCGGACCAGCAGGGTATCATCGTGGTAGGTGATATTGATGTTGACCGTATCGAGGCAAAAATTAAAGAGATGTTCTCTGACATCGAAATGCCTGAGAATCCTGCCGAACGCATCTACTATCCTGTTCCTGACACCGAAGGCACCATCTACGCTATCGGTCATGACAAGGAACAGAAGATGGCTCTCGTACAGCTCTTCATCAAGACTGACCCGATGCCCCGCGAAATGCGTGCCACCGTAGCCCAGCCCCTCCAGTCGTACATCATCTCAGCTATCTCCTCCATGCTTAACCAGCGTCTGGATGAAGCATCGAAGCAGCCCGATGCCAAGTTTGCCGCCGCATCCACTTACTACGGAAGTCTTCTCGGACTGACTAAGACAAAGGACTCATTCACTCTCGGCATCATCCCCAAGACCGGTGTTCCGGCTCCGGAAGCTACAGCACAGGCCTACCGCGAACTGCTGCGTGCCGTACGCGGCGGATTCAACGCTACGGAATACAACCGCGTGCGCGATGAAATCCTCTCACGCTATGAAAAGGCCTACAACAACCGCGAAAACCGCGAAAACAACACCTTCGTTCAGGAATATGTCAACAACTTCCTTTCAGGCGATGCCATCCCCTCGATAGAGGATGAATATAACCTTATGAAGCAGTTGGTTCCCAATATTCCCGTTGAAGCCATCAACCAGACTATCAAAGAACTCGTAACCGACGACAACCGCCTGCTTATCTGCATGCTCCCTGACAATGCTGAGAATCAGTATCCCACCGAACAGCAGTTTGCCGACGCCCTGAAAGCTGTCGACAATGAAGAAATAGCAGCTTTTGTTGACAATGTAAAGACTGAACCCCTTATCGCACAGCTTCCCAAAGCAGGCAAGATTGTAAAGGAAACTCCTCTTGCCCAGTGGGGCGCCAAGGAATGGACCCTCAGCAACGGTGCAAAGGTGATAGTCAAGCACACTGATTTCAAGAAGGATGACATCCTTATGAGCGCACTGGCTCTGAACGGCACCTCGGAAATATCCGACAAGCTTGTCAGCGATATACTTTTCAGCCCCATAGCGCTCAGCTATAAAGGCCTCGGTACATACACCAACAGCGACCTCGACAAATACCTTGCAGGCAAGCAGGCCAACGTATCCGTTTCATTCGGTTCGTACACTCGTAACATCTCAGGCAGCACTACTCCCAAGGACCTGCCCACAATGATGGAGCTTCTCTACATGAACTTCACCGGCATCAACTTCTCCGAAGAGGAATTCAAGGCTCTCCAGAGCCAGTACTCTTCTCTGATCCACAATCAGGAAGCTGATCCCTCGTTCATATTCCAGACCAAGATTTACGAAAGCCTCTACAACTCTCCCCGCATGCGTGCCATCACATCGGCCGATGTTGAGAAGTCAACACGTGAGAATGTGCTGAAGATAGCCAAGGATATGACCGCCAATGCAGCTGAATACACATTCGTGTTTGTAGGCAATGTTGACGAAGCTACACTCCGTCCGCTCGTAGAGCAGTACATCGCTTCTCTGCCCGGCAACGCCAAGGCTGCCAAGAAGAACGCCAAGATCCGCTACAACGAGTCACTCCGTCCTGTAGCTGGTACCAAAACTGACACCTACACCACCCCGATGCAGACCCCGCAGACATGGGTTTACATCACTGACTTCGGCAAACTCCCCTATAGCACCAAGAATATGCAGATGACTTCAATAGCCGCTCAGATTCTTTCAAAGCGTCTGCTTGAAGAAGTGCGTGAGAAGGAGGGTGCAGTTTACTCTATCAGCGCTCAGGGAGCAATGGACCGCATTGATATTGACAATGTTGAAATCCTCACAGCATTCCCCATGAAGCCTGAAATGAAGGACAAGGTGCTTGACATCATCCGCCATCAGATTGAGGATCTGTCAAAGAATATCTCAGAGGAAGAACTTGCCACAGTCAAGGAATTCATGAACAAGAGCTATGTTGAAGGTCGTGAGAAGAACGGTTCTTGGATGAATGGCATCAAGGGTTGGCTTCTCAACGGCGTTGATACATTCAATGACAACATCAACGTACTCTCAACCATCACTACATCCGATATCAAGGCACTCATGAAGTCGCTTCTTGATCAGAAGAACTATCATGTAATAGTACTTGACCCCGAAGCAAAATAAAATCAGCTGAAATAACATCAATTCTTTACCGGAGTCGTGTCGTTAACAGTAATTAACCATTGGGGACGGGTTAAAATTTCAGGTTTTTAATACCTTTGAGCCAAATTTATCTGTGAATAATCCGCTACCGGGATCTGACTATCATTATCATTTATATTTTTTAATACATGCAGTTCAAACATCTTCTACTTTCAGCCGTTTTTGCCGGATGTGCATTATCCGGAATGGCTCAGGAGGAGGGCAACTACCTTTATGTACGCACAGCCACCGGCTATGAAGTACTGAATCTTGACAAGGTGGACCGCCTTACTTTCAGCGGAGGCATAATGACAGCCTCTGACAAGGACAATAAAACAGTCGCCACATTTCCACAGGACCAGATTGATAAAATGTACGTATCTGAAACCGCAGGTATAACATCCGTTGCTGCCGATAATGCCGAACCAACATTCAAGTTCGATGCAACAACCGCTGTAGTGACAATGCTTGCCGACGGCGACTTCAACATCTACAATACCGCCGGTGCGAGTCTTATAGGCACAGCCAAAGTGAAAAAGGGTGAAACCATAGCGCTCTCAGGCATGGAACCCGGCATCGTGATTCTTAAATCAGGAAATTATACTGTTAAAGCAATTTTGAAATGAAGAAATTTTTACTCAGCATCGCCGCTCTGGCAATAACCGCTTCAGCAGTAGCATTTCCCAAAGCTCTGTATGTAAAAAAGGGTGACACATTCACCAAATACAACTTCGGTGTTGCCGGCGACCTCCAGTTCAGCGACAACGGACGCACCCTTACCATAACCGGCTACAACGAGGCTATCAATCTTGACAATATCGACTACATCACCTTCACTGCACCCACATCGTCAGTCTCACTGACTCCTGACGCGCAGAAGGATAAACTTCTCGCCATCGGACGTGAGGCCACTGCAATGATTGACCTCAACAAGAACGCCGGTGTTCTGAATCTGTTCCATCAGTTTACTTATGGATATGAAGATGAGAACTACAACTGGCATTCTGCCCCTTCAGAATTCTATATCTCCCCTGAATACTGGGATGTGCACAATGCATTCCAAGGTTCTGTGGACGATGTGAACGAAATGGCTCACGGCAACGCCTCAGCCATCCGCTCACTCAGGACCAAGATGGTTGACCTGTACAAACTGTCGGATTATTTCGGCGTATTTACCGCCAACTACGATACCGAAACATGGGACCGCACAGCTGACGCCGACTATCTTGAGATCAACTTCACAGGGCGTGACAGCGTGAAGTACTCAGCCCGTCTGGAAGGTAGCGCCGGCTACTCGACATGGAATACCGAGGACTTCAACATGCAGCTCCCCACTACCCTTACTCTCACACTGTTCAGCAACGGACAGAGCGTGGCCAAAGTCGTGGTAGACTCAAAGCTTGTCCAGAACCAGAGCATGGACTTCAACACACGTGCCGAACTAAACGGAATCGTAGCCACGGACATCATGAACGTGACTAACGATGCCATCACCGACAAAGCTACCGTGACCATCGACGGCAAGACATTCGTCACCGCCAATTCAACTATTCTTGGTAAGAATCTTGTCAACTACGAAAGCATCAAGACCGACATCGAGAATGGGCACTCCCATGACCAGTACGGCGACTGCATCAATGACCCGCACGGACTGCTCAGCCACTTCATCCGCGCCAATTCCGATGTTGACCTCCTTGGCAAGCTTCAGGTAAAAGGCAAGATATTCGGGCTCACCAAAATATATGATGCTCTTGAAGAGGACTCATATATCTATGACAGGTTGGTGGACGGCGACCGCAGTACATACAGCAATGGCAAAATCCTCAGCCGCAACGGTGATACATTTGAAGTAACATCAGAAGAGAAGTCTATCAACGAACGCCATGTGAAATATCTCAACAATTATACTGACGTCACATTCCATTACGATGGCGAAGCTCAGGCTCAGGGCTATCTGACATGGGACGTCAACGAAGAGATTGACGACTGGTATCCTTATACAGACGACTACAATGGATATATCATTAAGGATGGCCACCTGATCAGTGTCCGTCGTGACTATATTGGTTCCGAGGATGTCAACGGTGACTGGGTGGAAAAATATTCCGACTGGCAGTACTCTTACGACATAGAAGGTCCTGACGGAAATTATGAATATGGCAACCAATCAGTTGATGAGTCAGAGCTTGTAAATGTAGAAGCACTGCGTAAAGTGTATTACAACGACACCCCCATACTCACATTCCCTGATCTGACCAACTTCTCATTCCCCGATTTCTTTGACAATGTATCGTTCAAGAATCTTATTGATGACTACAACGATATAATCAACACATATCTGTCCATCACCGGACAGGAGCGTGATGAGTATTAATATCCGACAGATCATATCCCTTACAATAATCACCGGTTGGGCCATTAAAGCTATGGCTCAACCGGTTGATTCTATACTCCCCGAACGCAAGCTCCAGGGGGTGTCGGTAACCGCCGGCGGTCCGCGCCATGCTATAGCGGGCGACATCAAGGGCACATTCTCGTTCAGCAGTAAAGCCCTCGGCCAGCTGCCCTCGTTTCTTGGTGGAGGCGATGCCATTTCGCTTCTGCGCAGCATGCCGGCCATAGCCACCAACAACGACCTTCAAGCCTCCATGTCGATACGCGGCAGCGGCAATGGAGCCAACCTGTTTGAAAGCGATGGTGTCCGTATCATCAATCCGCTGCACATGCTGGGATTCTACAGCGCCTTCAATCCCGCCTACTACAGGTCATACTCCTTCGCACCGGGCTATGTAGACGCCTCCACGGCAAATCTCACCGGCGGCTATCTGTCGGCATCAACCCCGGCGGTACCGGACTCAACAGTTTCCGGAAGCGTATCAATCGGACTGATTGAAAGCCATGGAGCCATACATATACCTCTTATCAAGAACCGGACCTCTCTATCACTCGGATTCCGACAGACATATCTCAATCTGATATACCCTTCGATTCTCACACTCGGAACATCACATCTGAGGTATGATTTTTCTGACATCAACGCGGCACTCCTCCACCGTATTGACAGCCACAACCTTATTAAAGCCACATTCTTCGCCAATCGCGACAATATGTCCCTTCTGTCTGAATCCAATGGAGCGAGAGATGGAAGCTTCGGCTGGGGCAATATGGCAGGAGGACTTCACTGGACAGGAAGCCGAATGGAAGCCTCAATCGCCGCAAGCCATTACCGCAACAGCTTCAAGATGACCGAGGCAGGAAAAGATCTGGATCTCCCCTCTTCTCTACTACAGCTCACAACTCGTGCATCAGGCCGGTTCGGCGGATTCCTGACAGAATCTGACATCAACTACCGCTACTCTTCCGGACAGCGTAACGCGGCCAATGCGGCAAGTGCCGATAACCGTGGCATCAGGAGTGTGGAATGGAGCATTGCGGCAACACGCGCCATCCACCTGACGACTGCATCCCAGATTGAAGCCGGACTGAGATTGTCAACCTACCATACCTCAGGCTACACCCAATTCATACCTATGCCCCGCATAAACATCGGGACTGACATTGGTGGCTGGGGCCGCGTATACGCATCCTACGGCCGGCATGTACGTTTTGACCGCCTGATTGAGGAGTCGGACAATGGCCTGCCTACCGACTTCTGGAGTTGTGTCAACGGCATAATCAAGCCTGAGGATACCCACTCCTTCGGCTTCGGGATAAGCGGGTTGATAGCACCATTGGCTCTGCGTCTTTCCGCCGATATCTATTACAAGCGTATCCTCAACGCCGGAGAATTTTCCGGTACTGTACTTGACATGGTAAACAACAGCACGTACGATCCTACCGAACATATATTCTACGGACACGGTTATGCCTGCGGACTCTCACTGACAGCCATGCGTCAGACAGGACGTCTGCGCGGACGGCTATCGTACAACATCGGTACCTCTAAAGTGCGGATAGCCGAATATGGCAGCGGCTACATCCCCTCCGCACATGACCGCCTGCATGACCTCAACGCTACCCTGAGCTGGATTATAACACCTCCGCTCTCCATATCGGCATCATTCACCTATGCCACCGGCACGCCATATACCCAAGCACGCTACGGCTACATGATAGGTGAGAATCTGATATGCGAATACTTCCCGCACAATTCATCACGGTTGCCTGACTACCGGCGTCTTGACTTCTCAGCCACCTGGCAGTTCGGGAAGTCATCATCGCTGCAGCATTCGCTCAATCTGTCAGTCTACAACGCACTCGCGAGCCACAACGTGCTGTTCCGCTACTCCACCTATTCGAAGGACAAAGGAATCGAGCAGCGTGAATCCGTCATGAAAACAGTGATTCCTTCCATCACCTACACATTAGAATTCTGACTATGACAACTATCATCAGATACACCGCACTGTTATTTATCACCATAATACTATCTTCATGCTATTCCGACGAGCCTGAAAGCCCGGCCAAAATGCCTCTTGTCATAGAGGGGTGGATTGAAAACGGCGAAGCGCCCATTGTCATGGTGACACATGCCGTGGATCTCACCAAACCCTCCGCTTCATTCGATGGATTTGTTGAGAAATGGAGCCGTGTATCAATCTTTGACGGCGACAAGCAGTATATCCTCACCGGACGTATCGACAAGAACTATACTCCGGATTTCATTTTCACATCATCGAAACTGAAAGGCGAAGTTGGCCATACATACCGGCTGCTTGTTGAAACAGAAACGGACACAGCCGAAGCCGTAGCCACCATACTGCCACCTCCGGCGTTGCTCCCACTGACTGTAAAACCTGCGCCCGGATGCGATACGCTCTACACTATATGCGCCACTATTGACGGTGCGGCAGATGAAAACGGCTATTACAAGTTTTTCGCCAGATCCGATAAGACAGAATCGCGCTTCTACGCATCATATCTGGGCACATTCACTGGTGCAGAATACAACCGGGCCGGCGAATGGCAGATAAGCCGGGGTGTACACTCGACATACAGCGACGATGACTTTGAGCACTTCTATCATTCAGGCGACCGCGTAACCGTAAAACTATGCGCACTTCAGACAAGTGTTTATGACTTTTGGAGCACTTATGACAAGTCAGTGGGCATTTCGAACAATCTTTTTTTCTCTTTTGCCACCAACTGCCCCTCCAATATCCGCGGTGGCCTCGGCTACTGGGCGGCATATGGACACACCCGGCGCACGGTAAGAATACCTTAGTCTGTTTCATTCGACTCCTTGCGTTTTGAACAAAAGAGGATTATTGCTAAATTTGTATCAAATTCTAAAAACACATACGTCATGATTTCTAAGCTACTGTCACTTCCTCCGCATGTAACCTCATGTTTCCACACCCTCTCCGGACTTCCGTCAGACGAATGGTTCTGCGCCTCTGACCCCGAGGATTGCCGTGTAGGCTCAGGAGGCGGTACGGCATGGCTTCTGAGAAAATGGCGCGAAGCCGGCCATGAATCCAACAAACGGATCATAGTACATGCATGCGGTCAGAGCCGGCGTCTGCCCGCCTATGCCGCCATGAGCAAAGTGCTGACTCCTATCCCTATATTCCGCTGGGCATCAGGACAGAGCGTATCACAGACGCTTATGTCGCTCCAGATGCCTCTTTACGAGGAAATTATGGAGAAGGCTCCTGATAGCCTTACCACACTTATAGCAAGCGGCGATGTATATATACATACAAATGGAGCCGTAGAGACTCCGCCGGAAGCCGATGTGGTATGCTACGGACTTTGGGCTGACGCGTCACGCGCATCGCATCACGGAGTGTTCGCACTCGACCGTCAGAATCCGTCGCAGCTTGATTTCATGCTTCAGAAACCGTCGGTTGAAGAACTCGCCTCGCTTTCCGAATCGCACTATTTCCTTATGGACATAGGCTTATGGATTCTCAGCGACAAGGCCGTGAAGCTCCTCGAACAGAAGTCGACAGCTGCTGATGGCAGCATATGCCAGTACGATCTGTATTCTCAGTTCGGTTGCGCCCTTGGCAATAATCCATCGGCCCAGGATAGCGACATAGCATCACTTTCCGTGGCCATAGTACCGATGGAAGGAGGAGAGTTCTACCATTTCGGCACCTCACCTGACCTTATATCATCCACCCTGGCCCTGCAATCGAAAGTGTCCGACCAGCGACACATACTCCACAATAAAATCAAGCCGAGTCCGGCTCTGTTCACACAGAACAGCATAATGGGATATCAGCTTACGGCTGTCAACGAAAATGTATGGGTGGAGAATTCCTTCATCCCCGCTTCATGGCAGCTCGGTTCAAATCAGATAATCACCGGCGTGCCACGCAACGACTGGAGCATCAATATGCCTGACAGCATCTGTCTTGACATAATTCCTGTTGAACCGGAGGGAAGTTATGCCATACGCCCCTATGGGTTCAACGATGCGATGCGTGGCAAGCTCAGCGACCCTGCCACCACATGGATGGGGCGCCCGGCTATTGACTGGTTCTCGGACCGCGGTATCGATATTGACGCAGCCGGGGCAGACAACGATATTCAGCAGGCTCCTATTTTCCCGGTAACAGCCGACAAAGAGCTGATGGGGCGTCTGATTCAATGGATGATCAACGGAGGCAACGATGCCGAGTTAGCCCGGATATGGACATCACTTCCCCGTCTGTCAGCCGATGAGATTACAGCTATTGCAGACCTGAAGGAGCTTTCACGCCAGCGTGATGAATTTCTGGCCGATAACCTGCGCCATATGGCACGCAACTATGAGAAGAGCGTGTACTATCAGCTTGACCTCGCAGATCTTGCAACGCGGATGAAAGCGCTTGGAGTTGAAGCTCCCGCCCAGCTCGACGCATCGGCCCCGATCATAACACGCATGCGCTCACACATGCTGCGCGGCAAGCTGTCAGGCGATACCGCTGAGGATGCTGAAGCATTCAGTATCCTGCGTAAAAGCATACTCGGCGAAGTGGACCACGCCGCTGTAAAACCAAAGCTCGGCGTGATGACCGACCAGATAGTATGGGCCCGCTCACCGCTGCGCATTGACTTGGCCGGCGGATGGACTGACACCCCGCCCTATTCGCTTACCGCCGGCGGCAACGTGGTGAATATGGCAGTGGAGCTCAACGGCCAGCCCCCGCTTCAAGCGTTTGTCAAACCGTCGGACAAGCCCCACATCGTGCTCCGTTCAATAGATATGGGAGCATCTGAAATAATTGACCATTACGCTGCGCTGGTTGACTATCACCACGTAGGGTCGCCGTTCTCAATCCCTAAAGCGGCGCTTGCGTTAGCCGGATTCGCCCCCGGATTCAGCAGCCGCTCATACCCGTCGCTCACTGCCCAGCTTGAGGACTTCGGATGCGGAATAGAGATTACACTTCTCTCTGCCGTACCCGCAGGGTCAGGCCTCGGCACAAGCTCGATTCTCGCATCTACAGTGCTCGGCGCTCTAAGCGATTTCTGCCGCCTCGGCTGGGACGATAATGAGATATGCCACCGTACGCTCGCACTCGAACAGCTCCTAACCTCCGGAGGTGGCTGGCAGGACCAGTACGGCGGGGTGCTCCGCGGAGTCAAACTGCTGCAGACAGCACCCGGCATTGACCAGACTCCACTTATACGCTGGCTCCCGGAACAGATATTCACTGACGTGGAGCACCGCAACTGCCATCTGCTCTACTATACCGGAATAACCCGCACGGCCAAAGGCATTCTTGCGGAAATAGTGCGCAACATGTTCCTCAACTCCGGAATGCACCTGCGCCAGCTCGACCGCATGAAAGAGCATGCTCTCAACATGGCCGATGCCATACAGCGAGGCGACTTCGAGCGCTACGGACGTCTTGTAGGTAAGACATGGCTCCAGAACCAACGTCTGGACTCGGGCACAAATCCTGCCGCAGTAAAAGCTATTATTGACCGCGTGGAGCGCTATACCCTCGGGCTCAAGCTTCCCGGCGCCGGTGGAGGCGGATTTATCTACATGGTGGCACGCGACAATGAAGCGGCGCTGCGCATACGCGAGGAACTGACCAAAAATGCTCCTAATCCACGCGCACGCTTTGTGGAAATGACTCTGTCAAACACCGGACTACAGGTATCGCGTTCATAACATGTGATACTATAAAAAACAACAGCGCCATGTCGGGAGTATTGAACGACATGGCGCTGCTTTTTATAACCCTTATATCAAGGCTTTTTCACGGCCTGAACATATTCTATCATCATTCCCGGATTACTATCCGGAGCTTTTCCGGCAACAGGTTCAGCCATGAAATGCACATAGCTTATACCGTCAATGCTACCGTTGAGCAATGGCATCTTTATATTGCGCTTGCGACCGTCAACTTTTACCACCGCCATCGGGGAACGACCGTTGTCAAGATTCCAGTCAATACTTACGGTATGCCATTTATCATCTTTGATTCCAAGCTTTTTACGGTCAAGAGTCAAACGATACATGCTTTCATGTCGCGCCACGGTATCGGATGGGTTAAACCAGCGGTCATTCAGCATCAGTGACAGGCCGTTCGATCCTTCGGGCAGTTTTACCGATGCCTTGAAACTGCCACTGCGCATAGCCGGGAAATTCCACACCGCGCCTCTCACATCGCTGACAAGAGAATCAGCTTTGCCATACCTCAGTTTCATGACATTGCGTCCGGGATTATCCGGGTGTTCAGCAAGTTCAGCTCCGTTGATTCTGTTGTACGAGCAGTGACCCTTGATTCCTTTTATATAGTTGAACGTACTCCAGTTATCAAGTCCGTCGGCAAAACTGTCCGCACGTTCCCCTTCGTAAAGCCAACCGGTATCAAATGCTACAATACGGCGATGCAGAGGATGCTGTCCGATGGCAGCTATTATCTTGCCGGGAGCCACCTCTACAAACTGTGCCTGATGCATGCCTCGGTCTATACCCCCACCACGCAAGGCATAATCAGGCTCATTGCGCAGCGGATCCATACTGAGTTCGCGGAACCCGGTCCATGTCTTACCATCGTCATCCGATATGGCTACATGCGTCACATCCCGATTGGTGAACACATCGTCCCACACTCCATTTGCTGAAGCCAGCTCAGGCAGCGGAGTAGTATTGCACCAGAACATCAACAGTCGGCCATCTGACAGACGTCCGATGGTAGGCATTGTGATTGTACCATAGAAACGTGACGGACGAGGCTCGCCCCAAGTCAGTCCACCATCTTCAGAGAACGCTTCATAATGATTGTCATGCGGAGTACGCATAAGCATCCACAACCGTCCGTCGTTCAGCTCAACAACCGTAGGCTCTACCGCCCCATGATTCCAACGTATACCCTTATGATGACCGCCACCTTTATGTTCAGGAGTTATCACGGTATTGGAGCGGGTCCAGCTCAGGCCGTCGTCATCCGACACATAAGTATAGCACCCTTTGGGAGATACTCCTCCATGCGCGGCCACAACAATGCGCTTCCCCGAACGTACAAACACCGGTGGTTTGATCATAATGGATGGGATATCCGATACCTTACGGAGCGTACGGTCGCCCTTCTCTCCGCCAACGGTACGAATACAGTAGACTCCGTAGCGTCCCATATTCACAACCCTTATAAATTCGCCGCTTACAGGCGACTGTATATCCGCCATAGCCATACCACGTGGATAATCTACACGCTTCCATGTCATGCCGCTATCACGGCTCGAGATATAAAAATTGCCGGCTGCGGCCTGTTCTCCATAGTTGTAATGCCGGATTTCTCCATCAGGCATTCTGGACAACCCTATATACGCATCAGACGGACCGGTGGCCACGACCCTCGGGCTGAATACAGACTCAATTGATTCGGCAGGTTGTTGCGCAGATGCCGACATAGCACAAAGCATCAGGAGAATGGAGTATTTTTTCATGGTTAACACATATATATTTTACTTATATTTTTACTCCGTAAAGATACGAAATTCATGCCACTCCGGACAACTCTGACTTCAAATTGCAGACAATTAGCAAGATAAAAAACATAAAAAAGATTTGGAGAGAATAAAAATTTAGCATACCTTTGCGGTGTATTATTTCACTAACACACTATGCTAAAAATCGAACACCTTTCATTCGCTTATCCACGTCATCAGGTGATGACCGACATGAGCCTTAGTTTTCCCCCGGGAAAAATCTACGGAGTGCTCGGACCTAACGGAGCTGGCAAATCGACTCTGCTATATCTTATAGCCGGTTTGCTCACTCCGAAGTCGGGTCAGGTGACATTCATGGATGTCAATACCCGGCTACGTCTGCCCTCCACTCTTGAGGATATATTCATCCTTCCTGAGGAATTCCAGCTCCCCTCCATATCACTTGAAAAATATGTGTGGGCCAACGCCAAATTCTATCCCCGCTTCAGCATGGACGACCTCAAGCGCCACTTAGAAACATTTGAAATGCCTTTCGATGTCAATCTCGGGGCTCTGTCCATGGGTCAGAAAAAAAAGGTGTTCATGAGCTTCGCCTTAGCCTGCAACACACGTCTGCTTCTGATGGACGAACCTACCAACGGCCTCGACATTCCGGCTAAGAGCCGCTTCCGCAAGTTCATAGTGTCAGGCATGACGGACGACCGCACCATCATCATCTCCACCCATCAGGTACGTGATATCGACAAGCTGCTTGACCATGTGGTAATCACCGACCCCTCCGGCATAAAACTTGATGCTGACACCTATTCCATAATCAGCAAGCTGAAGTTTATCACCGCTCCCGTATCGGTGCCCCCCACAGAGGCTCTGTTTGCCCAACCGGCACTCGGCGGGTACAATCTGATTCTCAACAATGATGACGATACCGAAACCGAAATCAATCTTGAGAGCCTATTTGAATTTACCCAGCGCTGCCCAGAGAAGGTAGCTGAATTATTCACATCCGAAACAGCTTAATCAACATGGCACAATACTTTTCATTCAAGCGTCTTGCCGACATGACAGCGCTCTCCCTGACTGAGAACCGAAAGAAAGTTCTTATGCAGGTACTTGTGATGGCCGCCATTATCATAGGGTTCATCTTGTTCATGACCTTAATGAATATCGGCACATACGGCTCACAACCATACTATCACGTCACCCCGGACAAGTTTGAATTTGACCCGCTCTGGAACAGTGTCCTGATACCGATGTATGTCATGTCCATTTTTGGATTCTCAGCTCTCAGCGCATCCCTTTCCATGGAGTGGATGAGCACGCCCAACCGCCGTTTAAACACGCTGATGATACCCGCCACACAGCTTGAAAAATACATGGCCCGGTGGATTATCTATGTATTCGGCTTCTTCATCGTGTTTAACATAGTATTCCTTTTTGCCGATTATCTGCGTGTGATAACAACACCTGTCATAGCGCGTATTAACGATATAGAGTGTGTCAGCAAGCCCAAGCCACTCCTTTCATGGGTTGACTACGCATTCAGCCATGAATCTAACTTTAGGGATAGAGGAGTAATCTGGATGCTTATATCCATGCTGCTCGCATTCCAGTCGCTGTTTGTGCTCGGCAGCTCCATATGGCCCCGCAATTCATTCATAAAAAGTGCCGCCATATCCACTGTGCTGATTCTTGTATTCATATTTACCGGAGTTTACTTCGTTGAAAACATTTTTGAATACGGTAAGTACAATTATCCCCGCGCCGATTACTTCGGGGAACATTTCGGCATTATGGCAGCTATTTTTATGGGTATAACACTATTCAACTGGGCCCTGGCCTACTTCCGGTTCAAGGAATCAGAGATTACTCAACGCTGGTAACACATACGATGCATGGAATTTGAAAATAACCGACGTGCTATCTATCTGCAGATAGCTGATAAAATAATGGATGACATAATGGCCGGTCTGCACCCGGTGGAAGAGCGTATACCATCAGTCCGCGAGTATGCAGCCATGGTGGAAGTAAACGCCAATACCGTAATGCGGGCATACGACTACCTGACGCGCGAGGAGATAATATTCAACCGCCGCGGCATAGGGTTCTTTGTCAAGCCCGGAGCACAAAATGTGATAGCAGCCATGCGCAAGCGTATGTTTTTCGAAACAGAAATGCCCAAGCTCTTCACACGCCTGCATGCCATAGGCATCACACCGGATGAACTGTCATCACTATTCAAACAATTCTTAGACTCACAAAAATGAAACGTACATCATATATCATAATCGGATTCCCGATAGTACTATTCGCCATTTTCGTGGCAGGGATGCTGTTTCTGGCCGGAGGCAAAGAACCCGTAAGCCATCAATTCAGCTATACCGGCGACATTGTCATGACCGACACCACTCTTGACGGCCGATACATTCATATCTTGGATATACGCAAGAACTCCCACGTGTCATACGATTCGCTCGACATTCGAATTATAGAATCGGACCTCGTGACCGGACCTGCACTCCGTGGTCCAAAGGATCTGCTGGCAATACTCAAAATGAAACAGGATGCCGACACTATCTCAATCATTTTCGACTGGAGCGGAATGGCTCCCAAGGAGGATGATAAACAGAGATACAACTGGTGGGAAGTGAAATCCTCGGACCCGCTTGAAATCATCATGCCCAGCAAACGCATAGCCGGAGTAAGTTCGTACATATCAACAGGAATGGAGCTGAGTGGCATTGAATCGTCATCGCTTACCTTAGGACAGTTACCATCTTGTAAACTTGTAAACTGTCACATAGCTGCTCTCAACGTCAAGTCTACATTCCTGACAAACAATGATTATGGAAACCACTATTGGACAGACAGAAAATTCACCTTTGAGAATTGCGCTATAGGAAGCTCTGACATTCAGGCTCTACCCAGTGAAAGCATCTCACTTTACGGAAATGATGACAGCCTGATAGACAAGCTCAACCTTTCGGTATTACCTATCGGCGATGATGAAGATTCAGATAAGAATTCTAAATTTAACCTTGTTATAGATATCGATGTCAACAATCTTACTACTGACCTGGCCGGATATACGGTAGCCCTTTCAACAGATCGACCGATATCAGGACTGAAACTATCCAAATAGACATACTTCAGAGCTTCATTTAATATGAAAGAGATTGGCCGCGGCACACCCCCGCCAATCTCTTTCTTCTTTTGATTACAATACTAATACTGAATTTCAGTTCAAAACTAAAATCTATCTTATATCCCTGAAGAAAGTCTGTCAAGCCTCGCTCTCAGCAATTCGATGTATTTTTCTTTCAACTCAGCGCTTAGGAATGAGTTTTGAATAACATCCTCAAACTTGGGTAACAACCTGATATATTTCTTTATCAATCGCTCTACAATAATACTATCTATACCCAAAGTAGCTGCTGATTTGATAAAATCGACCTTTTGAAGTTTCTTCTTCCGACCATTCAATGTCAATGCCAGTTCTTCATCATCATGGGGATTGATTATCGATACATTCAGCAAGTCGTAAGCCGGTGTCATACGTATCTTATCCTCTATTTCATATAATGAAAAGTTTTTCAAATGCATGTCGTTATTCCCTGTTACCCAGCAGAAAAGCACTAACTCAAAAAAGTTTACAACATCCATTTTTGGCAAAGAAGAGTATTTCAAAATAACCTTACCTATACGTTCATAACTACTCTTGTACTTATGCTCCGTCTGTCTTTCCGTAAGTTGGCACATATCTTCCATCGCAATCTTTTCTCCCGTAGAAGTTCTGTCAATCCGACGAGTCAGATAACAAAGTGTACTATCCGCCATACGCATTAAAGCGTGAGGAACAACAGCGATATGTGCTATCTCCGCAAGATGCATGGTTACATCCTCTACTTCTGGCAACATTTCATATTGCCGGGTCTGAGGCTTACAAATATATCCGCCCCACAGGCCAACAATAGTCAATCTCTTATTTCCTTCATGACCATTCAAATGCAAGGATAATTTAGGTTGAACACCGGTCAAGGATGTTTGCTCTTGAATGATTTGCAAGGCCAATTTGTCAAGTTGCTCTGTTGTATAATCAAGGACCGGCAATGTTGTTGTTCCAAAGAACTTCCTGACACAAGCCATATGCATATCCTTTTCCCCCTTCAAAAGCGGACGATAACAATATAAACAGTTACACATTATTCCTCCTCTCTTTCTTTAATCGGGACAATGCTTATTGCCCCGATACAATCTCTGCAACAGGTCAGCAGCAACGACATTCGATCAAGAATACTAATATCTGTATTCCGCAAAGCGACATCCAGCAACCATCCTTCGGGAATTAAACCATCAAAGAATGGGAATAGCACAGTACTTTTATACGCTTCGTCCTGCAAAGGCAACGTCAAGCTAACAGCCTTTGCCGAATCTAAAGAGAGATACTCCGGCAAATAGCGGAACTCGTAGCCTGAATCATTCTCTGTCAAAACTCCGGCTATTTTGTCTTTATAAAATACATTGGCCTGTTTCATTGATTATTAGACTTGACTGTGGCTACCATTTCATAATTGAAGAAGTCAAGAAGCTGATTCACCTTATCAAGGCGAAGTGTTTTCTTACCTTGTTCCAGATCACGAACAAAGCGAAGCCCTACACCAGACTTTAGCGACAGTTCTTCTTGAGTCAGGTCATACTGCTTCCTCAACATTTTTACCGTTGTAGAGAGATTCATCATACGTACTACTTTATACCTTTTAGGGTACAAAAATAACACTATTTCTCAATATTATACCATTTTGGATATAATATTTATATTTACAACATCAATTATACCCGATAAGATATACCTCAACCAAAAATAAACACTCATTCGTTGCAAGCGGGGGCTTGCCACTGGTCAGCCGAGGGTATTCTATTCAGTTCATGAGGTCAAGCAGACGCTGCGGCGTGAGCTCGGCTACATTATCAACCACAACATCGGCCAGAGGACCGACAGTATCGGCCGGATAGGTTGTGGCCACACCTATAACTTTGGCTCCTGATGCTCTACCTGCTTTGAGCCCCTGCATGGAGTCCTCAAATACAAAACAATCCTTCGGGTCACACCCCACGGCAGCGGCTGCCTTAAGATACCCTTCGGGATCAGGCTTGGAGCGGCTCACCTGACGTCCGTCAATAACGGTCATGAAATACTGTTTCAACCCGGGCTGCTTTTCCCACAGGCGCTCCATTTTCGAAGGGTCGCTACTGGTGACTATAGCGGTACGGAAGCCGGCATCAATCAGCTGCTGAAGAAACTCCTGCACCCCGGGATAGAGAGGATAGTCCATACGGTTCTGGAACTCCTGCAGGCGGCGCACTATGTCGGTGCGCACAGCTTCATCGGGATAATGATTCAGTATCGATTCAAGTGTGGTACCCTTGATGGCAATGGCAAAATTCTCCACTCCCGTAGGATATATATCCTCTACACCCTGCCAGAACCGGGTATATGTACCCTCGCTGTCAATCAACACTCCGTCAAGGTCAAACAATGCTCCGTATCGCTTCATAAAAATCAGTTATAAAATTTTCACAAAATTAATACAAACAGTCCCGATAATTGTTACAACAATGGTTAATTTTGCATTGTAAAAAAGCATACGATTGATGGCAGAAACAGACAGCACCCCCATGACGCTCGGTACCCGGCCGATAGGACGGTTACTGATACAATACTCCGTACCGGCCATTATAGCAAGCGTGGCCACATCGCTGTACAATATTGTTGACAGCATATTCATAGGTCGGGGTGTCGGGGCAATGGCTATAGCAGGACTCGCCATCACTTTCCCGCTGATGAACCTGGTGATAGCTTTCTGTACGCTGATAGCCGTAGGGGGCGCCACCATTTCATCAATATTCCTCGGGCAGAAGAATATCAGCCGTGCTACGGACGTGGTCAACAATGTAGCTCTGCTCTGTCTGATACACTCTGTAATTTTCGGAGGACTGACACTGATATTCCTCGACAAGATATTGCTATTCTTCGGAGCCACGCCAGAAACCCTCCCCTATGCACGCGAGTTCATGACGGTGATTCTTTACGGCACGCCGATATCATACATCTTCATAGGGCTCAACAATATAATGAGGGCCACAGGATATCCCAAGAAAGCCATGATATCGGCACTGCTGTCAGTGCTTGTCAACGTAATCCTTGCCCCGATATTCATATTTGTGTTTGACTGGGGCATACGTGGAGCCGCCACAGCCACAATGTGCGGACAGTCAGTGGCCTGCGTATGGGTGCTTCATCACTTCCTGTCGCGCAAGAGCTTCGTGCATCTGCAGTGGAAAGCCCGCTGGCTCACCGGCTCAATCATCAAGCGCATATATGCTATCGGGCTATCGCCGTTCCTGATGAATGTATGTGCCTGCATAGTGGTGATATTCATCAACAAAGCCCTGCTTGACTACGGAGGCACGGGTGGCAATCTGGCGGTAGGAGCCTACGGCATACTAAACCGGACATCAATGTTTTTTGTTATGATAGTGTTCGGTGTCACACAGGGAATGCAGCCCATACTCGGATTCAACTACGGCGCCGGACAGTGGCTACGCGTGAGGCGCACACTCACCATAGGCATTTGTCTCGGTGTAGCCATCACTACCGTCGGATGGCTCATATGCGAGCTTATGCCCGGTGCGGTAAGCTCACTGTTCACCACTGACAATGTGCTGATAGCCATGGCCGACCGTGGCGCACGGATATTCTTTATATTCTATCCGCTCGTGGGGTGCCAGATTGTGATACAGAACTTTTTCCAAAGCGTAGGAAAGCCTCAGATTTCCATATTCCTGTCACTCACCCGACAACTGATATTCCTCATCCCCTTCCTGATATTCCTGCCACGTCATTTCGGTATTGACGGAGTGTGGGCCTCGATGGCCGGTTCGGACTGCATAGCATTCATATTGGCCATAGTGACACTCATATTCATGATGCGCCGTGAGCAAAAGAAAATTGGCTCACACCTAAACAAAAATATATAAAACCGTACAATATGAAAAAACATCTTACCATAGCACTCGTTGCTCATGACCAGCGTAAAGCCGACATGGTGTCATGGGCTAAATATAACGCCGAGCTTCTTTCGCAGCATCATCTGGTATGCACCGGTACCACCGGTGGCCTTATCAAGAAAGCATTTGATGAATTAGGCATACAGGCCGACATAACATGTATGAATTCAGGCCCTATGGGGGGCGATGCTGAGATAGCGGCAATGGTGGTACGCCATGAAATTGATCTGGCCGTATTCCTGATTGACGACCTCAATCCGCAACCACATGAAGCTGACATACAGATGCTTCTGCGCCAGTGCCGTCTGCACAATGTGCCTATCGCATGCAACCGCGTTAGCGCCGATCTGATGATTTCAAGCTCGCTCTGGGATGATGCCGATTACTCTCCCGCAGCTCAGACTTACGTTAAATTTGACCGTTGATGGCCTGCGAGGAACTACAGTTGCGCCTTGACCCGCGCACAGCATATACCCCGATGCTGCTTTCAGCCGAAGTAAGCCGGATTCTTGATATTGATGCCAACCGCATCAAGGAAGTACATATAACACGCCGCTCCATTGATGCCCGCCAGCGCAGGGTCATGGTCAATCTGACGGTAAAGGCATTCGTTGACTGCATGCCGCAGCCGGGCGAGCTGGCCTCGCCGGTGGAGTATGCAAAACTCCCTGCGGATGCTCCGGAATGCGTTGTGGTGGGCGCCGGACCGGCCGGACTTTTTGCTGCACTCCGGCTTATTGAACTCGGCATAAGGCCGACAGTCCTGGAACGCGGCAAGGATGTTGACTCACGCCGCAAGGATATGGCTATGATAGCTCGTGAGGGTGTGGTAAATGAAGACTCCAACTACTGCTTCGGCGAAGGGGGTGCAGGTGCGTTTTCCGATGGGAAGCTATATACCCGCAGCAAGAAGCGCGGATCAATCGACAAGATTCTCAACATATTCCATCAGCACGGCGCACAGGAATCGATACTCTGCGACGCTCATCCGCATATAGGCACTGACCGTCTGCCCGAAGTAATAAAAAACATCCGGCACACTATTGAACGGTGCGGCGGACAGATTCTGTTCAACCAGCGTGTCACCGATATAGCACTCACTGACGGGACAGCCACCGGTGTGACCACCGCCACGGGCGACAGATTCGAAGGTCCGGTGATATTGGCTACAGGCCATTCGGCCCGGGATGTCTACGGCATGCTACAGCGTCAGGGCATAGATATGGAAGCCAAAGGAATAGCGGTAGGCGTGCGCCTTGAGCATCCGCAGAAGCTTATCGACGCCATACGTTATCACAATCCGGGCGGACGCGGCAAGTATCTTCCCCCGGCGGAATATACAATGCTTACCCGTGTTGACGGACGTGCGGTATACTCCTTCTGCATGTGCCCCGGAGGGGTCATTATTCCGGCGGCAAGCGCACCGGGACAGATGGTGGTCAACGGCATGTCATCATCCTCACGCGGTGGTGCCCGAGCCAACTCAGGGATGGTGGTGGAGGTTCTGCCGGAGGATTTACCCTCGCAGTACACCATGTTCGGGCCGCTTAAGATGATGAAATTTCAGGAGGATATAGAGACGGCGTTCTTCAACGAAGCCGACCGCTCGCAGAATGCTCCGGCCCAGCGCATGGTTGACTTCGTACGGTCACGCCCGTCAAAGGATCTGCCTGATACATCCTACGCACCCGGCATTCATCCGGCACGTATCGACAAGCTTCTTCCAGCCGGAATAGCCTCACGGCTTCAGAAAGGATTTGAAGATTTCGGACGCAAGAATAAAGGCTTCCTTACCAACGAAGCGGTTCTTATAGGTGACGAGACACGCACATCAGCACCGGTACGCGTACTTCGACAGCCTGACAATCTGCA
Organism: uncultured Muribaculaceae bacterium; assembly: GCA_910586895.1. Lineage (GTDB taxonomy): Bacteria > Bacteroidota > Bacteroidia > Bacteroidales > Muribaculaceae > Paramuribaculum. The sequence continues at coordinate 108,186 of CAJUIW010000005.1, forward strand.
GCATGTCAGCGTAGGCGGACTGTTTCCCTGCGGCGAGGGAGCGGGCTATGCAGGCGGTATAGTGTCGGCAGCCATTGATGGCGAACGTTGCGCCGATGCCGTGGCCAGCTACCTTGGACTATAGACTGTCCAAGGCATCATCAAGAGCATCCTTCAGAAGCGACTTGAATTCATTAGACCGAAACCAGGATGACTTCATCCCCTCCACAGCCTCCCGCAGACGAGGGAGATAGATGTCAAGCATTCCGGCACTATCGGCAGTTTGCAGAGCCTCGGCAAGCATCCGGGCTGTGGCACGCTGTGTTGTTTCTTTAATCCACTGTTCCGATCCTGCGGCACACATGGCCTCTATGGCATACACCATTATCTCTGCCACATGCTCAGTGCCGGGATTAAGCGATGAAATATCCTTCACTATACGGCGCACACGGGTGATACGAGCCCTGTTGCGTCCACGCGAGGTTCGGTTAATCTCTTTTTTGATATTTGACTTGGCACGCTCAAGGCGCTTGTCAATATCAGGCTGCACATAAAAGTCAAGATACTCCTTCGCTTCCGGACGTGCCGCATACAGATCGAGGACAAGCTCCGCTATCTGCCCGGCCGTCATCAGGGCCAACTGTTTCTTAAGGGTGGTTTTCGACATATTACTATAACGCTCCGTAGCCTGCGTAAGTGTGCCGGAGATACAAAAAAATCCCGTTGACTGACCTGATATCAGCAACGGGATTCTATATTTCAGCTATCTGATGATTACTTCACGCTGTCAGCAGCAGCGGCAGGAGCGGCTGTATCAGCAGCCTGCTTGGCGGCATCGCTTCCGGGCTTGAGCCAGCGGTCGAGCCAGCGGAAGAACACGCGCTGCCACATAACGGCATTCTGGGGCTTGAGAATCCAGTGGTTTTCATCAGGGAATATCAGCATCTCAGCCGGGACTCCACGCAGACGTGCGGCATTGAATGCCATCATACCCTGCGAAGCGAGGATGCGGAAGTCATACTCTCCGTGTGTGATAAGAATCGGGGTATCCCACTTGTCAACAAAGCGGTGAGGCGATGTGGCGAATGTAGCCTGGGCGGCAGCATTCGACTTGTCCCAGAACGGGCCACCCATATCCCAGTTGGCAAACCACATCTCTTCAGTTTCAAGATACTGTGCTTCAGTGTTGAAGATACCGGCATGGGCAATGAAGGCAGCGAAACGGCCTTCGTGATGTCCGGCGAGCCAGTAAACGGAGAAGCCACCATAGCTTGCGCCAACGGCACCTATATGATCGGCATCGATATATGCCTCTTTCTTCATATCATCGACGGCGCTGAAGTAGTCCTTCATATTCTGACCGCCGTAGTCCTTTGAAATCTGGGCATTCCATTCAGTGCCGAAACCGGGCAGGCCACGACGGTTGGGGGCAATCACCACATATCCGTTGGCAGCCATCAGCGCGAGGTTCCAGCGTGTGCTCCAGAACTGGCTTACAGCTGACTGCGGACCACCCTGACAATAGAGCACCGCAGGATACTTCTTGTTCGGATCAAACTTGGGAGGATAGAGCACCCATGTGGTCATCTGCTTGCCATCGGTGGTAGGCACCAAACGCTTCTCCACGGTGGGCATGTCGAGCTTCGCAAGCAGCTCGGTGTTAACATTGCTTATCTGAGTAGCCTTGCCATCTTTCACAGCCACGAGTTCGTTGGGCATAAGCATTGAATGACGCATGGTGATCAGTGTATTGCCATCGACAGGAGCAAGTGAAGCGTAATCAAACACACCTTCAGCCACAACCTTAACCGAACGGTCGGCAAGAGCTATGGAGAATATAGGTGTCACACCATCCTTAGGTGCAATGAAATAGATTGACTTTCCGTCAGGATTCCAGGCTATGGCATCTACGGTATAATCCCAGTCGGCAGTCAGGTCAGTCTTCTCACCGGTAGTGGTGTCCATGATGAATATACGATTCTTGTCGCTTTCATATCCGTCATGTTCCATGCTGAGCCAAGCCACATACTTACCGTCGGGTGAATAAACGGGATTGGTGTCGTAGCCCATCATACCTTCGGTAATATTGGATGTTTTCTTTGAAGCCACGTCATAGAGATAGAGATCGGAATTTGTGCTGAGAGCATATTCCATGCCTGTCTTTTTGCGTGACACGTAGATAAGCTTGCTTCCGTCAGGAGCCCATGCGAATGATTCCACTCCGCCAAACGGCTTCATGGGTGCTTCGAACGGTTCATCCTGCATGATGTCAATGACGTCAGTCACCTGATTGCCGTCAAACGAGCCGAGCAAGGGGTGGGGAATCTCTGTTACCCATTCGTCCCAATGCTTGTACATAAGGTCGTCAATCAGACGTCCGGTGGCCTTGGGCAGATCAGGATATATATCCTCGGCGGTACGTGAATACTTCACGGAGCCAATCATAAGCACCTGCTTTTCATCGGGCGAGAAGAGGAATCCTGCGATACCGTTCTCTACCGAACTAACAGCCTTGGCGCCGCTTCCATCGGCATTCATCACCCAGAGCTGCTGCTTGCCGTCGACGGCCGACATATAGGCAATCTTCTTGCCGCCGTCAATCCATACGGCACCGTTCTCACTCTCAGGAGTGCGTGTGATGCGCTGGTTGTCAGAGCCGTCAAGATTCATCACGTAGAGATCAAGATTACTCTTGTTCTGCTCTAAGCTTTCATAGCTTATGCCATAAAGAATCTTTGACTTGTCAGGAGAAACGACAGGTGATGACACCTTGCCGAATGCCTCAAGAGCATCAATTGTGTACTGCCCGTTTTCAGGGGTAAAGTCAGGCTTGTCAATAATGTCGCCGCCGGAGCCGGAACCGGTGGATGAACATGAGGCCGCCAGAAGGGCCGTTGTCATCATGGCAAATGATTTTAAGTAATGTGACATATAATCGGTGTGATATGTATGAGCTTATTTAGCCGGACGTTCATATCCGTCCTTCTGACAACGCTTTGTCATGCGTTCGATACGCTTCTTGGTATCGGGGTGTGACGAGAACATCTTCTGTATGGCGCTTGCCTGGGTATTTCCGCCCTCAAGTGACTGGAGCTTTTCAAATGACATAACAATACCCCAGGGATTGCGTCCGTTGGCTTTCAGGAAATCATAGCCGCTGTCATCAGCCTCGCTCTCCTGCTTCTGTGAATATTTGGCATTGATAAGGCTCTGTCCGAGTGCGCCGAGCTGTGAATCTGTGAGCTTGGCAGCCACGCCACCTGTTGAAGAGATGCCATCCTTCAGGGCATCAGACAGGAGCTGTGTGCGGAATGCATTCTTCGAATGATGCTTGAGCACATGGCCTATTTCATGACCGATGACACCCATCAGTTCGTCATCGTCCATAAGGTCCATAAGAGCGGCAAACACGCGCACGCTTCCGTCAGGACAAGCAAATGCATTGACGTCAACCACATTATATACTTTGAAATTCAATGGAATACCATCAGCCTCGGTAATACCTGCAGTAAGTCTACGCAGACGCTTGGTATATTCATTATCTTCCGGGAGAACTGGATTGTTAGCGTCCATCCAATCAACTGATTCCTTTACATAAGCAGCCATCTGGGCGTCAGTAAGTGTAACAGCCTTTACAGCCTTTGCTCCGGCATTGATAGCCTTTCCAAGGTTAAACTGTGCTACTGCCGGCTGCACCATACAAAGGCCGAGTGCGATTGCTGCCACTCTAAAAAAATTCTTCTTCATAGGATGATTATAATTTGTAATTTTGCAATTAAATTATAGTTTTTAACAATAGTTTTGCAAAGTTACTACTTTTCCTGAAAAGAAGATGACTAAAAACAATCCATCCAGCAAAAGATTCGGCAGCACAGCCCGAATTGTCACTCTCATTATATTGCTGATGATTCTCTCCGGCACTGACTTGTTTCTGCTGGGGGTTACTATCGTGTCGAAACCGTTGGCAATAATCATAGCTTTAGCGTTTGCTATAATAAGCGGCATTCCGGCGCTGCCGCTATGGAGCCGAATAACAGGCTCTGACAAACGATGGCTCTGCTATCTTACGCACGTGGTGGTGACCGCGCCTTTAGCTATGTGTATTTTCCTATCCATCAACCTTTTCGCGACGCCGGACTCAAGATTTACCGATACAAAGACCGTAGTGACCCGCATATACTCCGAAACACGCCATACCACACGCCGCGTGTCGCGACGCACATACGTGCAGGGCGACCCCTACAAGGTATATTTCGCCGAGGTATGCCTCCCATCAGGACGTCTGAAAAGCATCAGCATCAACAACCGGCAGTTCCGCCGGCTACATAAAGGCGACACCATAACATTAAAGATAGGGCGCGGGGCCCTGGGCCTCCCTGTCATCCGGCGCCGCGGTGTGACGGTAAATATCCCCGAAAGCCACTATCGGGTACGGTAAAAACACCGATTGAGGCTCTGCGGAGCCTCAATCACGCATTCCCAACAGGCGGCCGTCGGAGCTGAACAGATATTCGTCAATCTTTTCGCCCCGAAGCTCTATGGTGTAGCCTGTGGCGGAGCGTTTCACGGTTTCAACTTTCGTATCGACCTTACGGCGCCTGAGTTCACGGCGTGCACGGTCAGGGATAAGCTTCGACAGCAGTTCGACGATGAAAACCTCATCGTCCGGAGCGTCAATTTCTGTCCACTCCCCTTTTGAATTGAATTCTATCTCACTTCCGTCTGAAAGCTCTACCTCCACTTTTCCGGAAGCAAACTCACGCTCAGCCCTGATTACGGTAAGCCCCTTAAACTCACGGTCAATGAATTTTCGTGACTGGAGCGGAATCTGTGTATATTCTACGGATCCGCTTATAGCCGGACCTACTCCACCTTCTATTATAGGAAACCGTCCTTCTTCAGGCTCCTGTGCATATACAGATGCCGACATTGGCATCATTGCTGCCAACGTAAGCAGTGAAGCTGATAAAATAATCTTATTCATAAGGCATTAACTCTTTTCTATAACAACATCTATGCAAGTGTAAAGTTACCTCTTTTTCATAGCCCGACTCATCTATTAACATATTTTAACCGTAATAAAATTTGGCTTTCTACGAAACTTTCGTAGATTTGCGACACAATCGTAATATTCAGTCCATGAACAATCTTACGCCACAGGAAGAAGAAGTAATGCGAGCCATCTGGAATGCCGGCAACTGTACAGTGAAGGATATACTGGAACAGATGCCTCAACCCGCTCCACCCTACACTACCGTAGCATCGATAGTGAAGAATCTTGTACGGAAAGAATATGTCACCGCACGCAAGATAGGCAACACATATCTATATACTCCGGCCATTGACAGCGGCGAATTCAAGCGGCGATGCCTCGGCGACATCGTGAAGGATTATTTCTGCAACTCTTATAAGGAGATGGTCACTTTCTTTGCCCGCGAAAAGAGCATAACGCCTGAAGAACTTGAAGAAATAGTAACCCTGATAAAGAAAGGAAAAGAAAAATGAATCCCGAGATATTCTACTTCATAAAAGCCAATCTGATAATCATAGCAGCCTACCTGCTGTACAAGGTAATGTTCAAGGGAGAGCATGGGTTCCGCTTTCGCCGCATATTTCTCCTTTCATCAATGATTGGCGCGCTGCTGCTCCCCGCGCTCGGACTCTTCCCGGCCGGAACGCATATAAATGAAGGAATTGTAATGATGCCGGCTATCGATCTGTCGGAAATGGCAGCCCCGGACGGAAATGGCACAGATACGGAGAGCGGCCTACCCGTCATGACACTGTTGAGCTATATCTATATCGCCATTTCAGCACTGTTGGTGCTGCGCACATTATGGCGTATGATCAGCATACACCGCCTTATCAGAAAAGCGCAACGCACTGAACTGACCGACGGAATATACACGCACTTCATCAAGGCCGATACCGAAACTGCATTTTCATGGTTCAACCATATATTCATATCCTACCGTTCAGAAGTGCCGGAATTCATCATAGCGCATGAACTTGCGCATGTCAGCCACCGTCACTCAGCCGACATCATCATATCGGAACTATTCACATCGCTGTTCTGGATCAATCCCGCTGCATGGGGCATACGCAACTGCGTGCGTGAGAATCTGGAATTTATGGCTGATGCACATGCCGTAAACGAATCCAACCGACGTGAGTACCAGATGTGTCTGCTCAACAACACTATACAATCGGCTATAGCACCCATATATACAAATTTTAATCTCACTTCAATCAAAAAACGTATCATTATGATGAACAACAAGCCAAGAAAAACAGGACGTGTATGGAAATCGCTCCTCGCAATAGCCGCCTTAGCCGGAATAATTGTAGTGTCAGCCACAGCAATGGCTGTCAACACTCCAACGAAAGTCAAGACTCAGCCCTTGAAAACATCCAAAACAGCATACGCCTCGACTGCCGGCCCTGACGATGCCTCATTTCCCGGAGGTGCTGCAGAATTCTTCATGTTCATAGCAAGAAATATAGAATATCCGCAAAGCGCTATCAAAGATGGCACAGAAGGTAATGTGATTGTCAACTTCACTGTAGCTCCTGACGGAAAAGTGACGGACGTAAAGGTAGTGAAAGGTGTGCGTGAAGACCTCGACAATGCAGCTATTGAAGTTATCAAGAAAAGTCCGAAATGGAATCCTGCAAAACCGGGTGGCGACGCCAGTGTCAACGTGCCGGTAACTTTCAAATTATCGCCTAAACGCAAAAAGAGTAAATAACCGGACCATTTTGTCCGAAACAACGTGATGACTGTCCTCAGCAGTTATTTCATTGAAGTAAAAAGTAGGATATGACACACCCGGCACCATTGTGTCATATCCTACTTTTTTTTCTGACTGAAATCAGTACGGTGTTATGCATTCTGCGTACAATCCGATAAAAACATCAGAAAAATTTGGATGTAATATATTTTTAGCATACTTTTGTGGTGTACTATTTCACTAACACACTATGCTAAATAATCGTACCCCATTCATCCGCTTCTCCTCGTCCGGCTACAACTATGTACAGTACCTATCATATTCGGGAGAGCAACATAATATTATCTTTCCGAATGAAAAAAATTCAGCTTCCACTTGCATTTTCCCTATAAAATATTAGGGGGGGTAAATTTTATTTCGTATCTTTCGCATCATAAACAAACCAGTCGTTACAATTATATGAAACCAATCAAATCATTACTACTCCCTGTCATAGCAATGTTGACAGCAGCCACGGTATCGGCCCAGTCATACCGTGTGACAGGTACTGTGGTCGACTCCACCGGAACGGGTGAAGCATTTGCCACAGTGCGCATCTACGCCTTGCCTGATTCGGTAAAGCCTGTAGCTACCGCCGTAACCAAAGAGAACGGTTCGTTCAATAAGTCATTGTCGCGCGAAGGCAAGTACCGTTTCCTGCTCACATCAGTAGGACGCGCGCCGCTTATGCGTGACTTCGCAGTGAGTCAGTCACATCCGGTGGCCGATTTGGGGCGTATGACGGTAAGTTCAGGTGCTGAGCTTGGTGAAGTTGTGGTAACCGCGCAGAAGCCGCTGATATCACGCGAAATAGACCGCATAGCTTATGATGTCAAGGACGACCCTGAGTCAAAGACATCCCAACTTGACGAAATTCTGAAAAAGGTACCCCTTGTAAGCGTCGAACCTGACGGCACCATAAAGGTAAAAGGCTCTTCAAGTTTTGTAATATACAAGAACGGGCGTAAGAACAACTCGTTCAGCAAAAATGCCAAGGATATATTCAAGTCCATCCCGGCGTCCATGATTAAAAGAATCGAAGTGATCACCGATCCGGGAGCACGCGAGGATGCCGAAGGTATCGGCACTATTCTGAACATCGTGACCGAGGAAAACCTGATAATAAAAGGAGTGATGGGAAGTGCCGGCATCAACTACAGCAATAATGCCAATTTCCCCAACCCCAATCTATGGCTCATGTCGCAGATTGACAAAGTGACATTCAGCATATACGGTTCTCTGAACACACGTCCGGGACGCGTAGGACGCGAGCATCATGAAACCACACGTACCTTCGATGACTCGGACAATACATCTCATGAAAGCACCGAGCAGTCAGTGTCGCGCATATCCGGCAATGTTGGTATGGAGCTCAGCTACGAGATGGACTCGCTCAACCTGTTCACCGCCGAATTTGGCGCTTACATAAGCAGCACCAAGACCCGCGCCAATTTCCAGTATGAAATGTTTGATCCGGATCATGATCTGATATACGGCTACCGTTCACAGCGATTCACATCCCCTTCACGTCTACACTGGCTTGACGGTACGTTCAACTATCAACATCTCACCCGACGCAGAGGTGAAAAGTTCATACTCACCTACATGATATCAGGCAATGGCAGCAACTCGAAGGAGACAAACCGCTATTTCGACCAGCAGAACATGCCGGTAAACTACACCGGTATTGACTATGACAACTCAGCCACCTTCCTCGAACACACTGTTCAGGCTGACTGGACCCGCCCACTCTGGAAAGGTCACACACTTGATATAGGGGCTAAATATATTTACCGCGACAACCATAGCCGCTCGGATCAGCAATATATCGGGCAGAACGACTACAAGACTGACTTCAGCCACGTGACACAGGTTGCTGCCGCGTTTGCCGACTACCGTGTGAACATCGGCCGCTGGGGAGTGCGTGCCGGCGTACGATACGAGTTCTCACGTCTAGAAGCCAAATATAAACTTGGCGACAATGATGACTATCACAGCGACCTGAATGATGTAGTGCCCAACGCAGCAGTTTCATTCAACATAAACGACCGCAACTCGATACGCGCATCGTACAGCTCATCAATCCAGCGTCCGGGTATCAACTACCTCAACCCTACCATCATCAGCAATCCACAGAGCCAGACTCAAGGTAATCCTGACCTGACAAGCACACGCAATCATTCGGTCAACTTCAACTACAGCTTCTTCAGCCGCAAATTCTCACTCGATTTCAACACAGGCTACTATTTCAGCAACAACGCCATAATTCAGATCCAGGAACTTCTGCCCGGCGACCGCGTGAGTTCGACATATGCCAATGCAGGCAAAAACGGCTCGTTCAGCGCCAACCTATGGATGCAGCTGCAGGCCGGAGCTAAGACACGCATCATGGTAAATGGAGGCATCAGCTATTTACATGCCGAAAACCCCTCAATCAAAATCGAAACCAAAAGCTGGAATCCAAGCGTATATGCACGCCTCACACAGCAGTTGCCATGGAAGATTTCGCTTGGAGCCTACATCAGCTACTGGGGCCGAAGCAAGAGCCTGTATAGTGTGTTCGAGCCGCTTGGCATGACAAAACTCAGCCATGGCATTGACCTGCAGCGTTCATTCCTAAAGCAGAACCGACTGAATGTACGTCTGGGAGTCAGCAATCCGTTCGGTGAAAGCAAGAGCCGCTACAGAAGCTACATGCTGAATGTACCGTACGAAAGCACAAGCTACTCAACTACATCAAACAACCGCTCCGTACAGCTGTCCGTTTCATACCGGTTCGGTAGTCTTAACGCACAGGTCAAGAAAGTGCGTAGCGTACGCAACAATGACGTGGTAGGAGGCCCGTCGAAATAAAATAATAAAGGTTATAGGAACGAAAATCCCGGAGGCTGATCATCTATGACACCTCCGGGATTTTTGTATTTATAAATACTTCTTTATAGCGAATCTATCTCCTTGAGCCAGATGGCAACCGATGCATCGGACGGCATACGCCAGTCACCTCGGGGCGACAGACAGACGCTGCCCACCTTCGGACCGTCGGGCAGACATGAACGCTTGAACTGCTGCGTGAAGAAGCGCTGATAGAATTTTCGCATCCAGCGCAGTATCACCTCATCGGTGTACACTCCGCTGAATGCCTTGCGGGCCAGCAGATATACACGCCGCGGACTGAAGCCGTAGCGCAGCATATAGTATAGGAAGAAGTCAGCTAATTCATAAGGGCCCACAAGTTCTTCAGTCTTCTGCTTGATGTTACCCTCCGAATCGGCCGGCGTCAACTCAGGGCTAATAGGGGTATCAATTATGTCAAGCAGCACTGTCCGCTCGCGCTCCGATGAAGCACGCATGGCGAACCAACGCACCAGATACTTGACAAGCGTCTTGGGCACTCCGGCGTTTACACCGTACATCGACATATGGTCACCATTGTAAGTGGCCCATCCGAGAGCCAGCTCCGAGAGGTCGCCGGTGCCGAGCACTATTCCCCCGGTCTGATTGGCTATATCCATAAGCAGCATGGTACGGTAACGCGCCTGCGAGTTTTCATAGGTAACGTCATGTACTGCAGGATCGTGCCCGATATCGCTGAAGTGCTGCATCACAGCCTCTGCGATAGGCACCTCACGTATGGTGATGCCGAGCAGTTGCATAAGCTCCATGGCATTGTGGTAGGTACGGTCAGTGGTCCCGAATCCTGGCATTGTCACACCAATGATGCCTTTACGGTCAAGCCCGAGACGGTCAAACGTACGTACTGCCACAAGAAGTGCCAGCGTAGAATCGAGTCCACCTGAAATACCCACTGTCAGCGTGCGGCATCCTATGGCCGACAGACGCTGCGCCAGTCCCGACTCCTGGATGAACACTATCTCCGTACAGCGCTCGTCAATGGCGTTGTCGTCGTGCGGAACGAAAGGATGCGGATCAACATTGCGGTAGGCAGGAGGCGTCTCAGTAATAGCTCCTTGACATGAATCTTCCGGCAGTTCAGTAGCGTTCCCCTCACGCACGGCACAGTCATGGAACGTGGTCATATGCATGCGGTCGCGCTCTATGGCCATTATATCAATATCGGCTATAGCCTCGTGGTACTCCGCATGGCTATCCATATGATCGCTTTCCGACATTATACGGCCACACTCGGCTATTATATTCTTAGGGCTGAACACCAGATCGGTACTCGACTCCCCGAATCCGGCCGATGAATACACATATCCGCACAGCAACCGTGCTGACTGCTGGCTGATAAGCTGACGTGTATAAGCATATTTCCCGGCCACATCGTCCGAAGCGGACAGATTGAATATAACCTTTGCTCCGGCAAGAGCCTGATGACATGAGGGGGGCAAGGGCACCCACAAGTCCTCGCATATCTCTATGCCTATGCATACACCATGCGTTGAGAGCAGCGACGGAGCGTCAACAGCATTCTGAGCTGGAGCAAACCAACGCCCCTCGTAGAATTCGTTATACTGCGGAAGATAGGTCTTCTCCACAATCTGCGGAGCTCCCTGCCCCAACAGAGCGGCACAGTTGCGCACGGCACCTCCACGAAGCATCGGTAGCCCGACAATGACATCGAGCGACATTCCGTCAGCCACACCGGCTATCTTGTCAAGACCAGATCGCGCGGCATCAAGCAGCGTACGGTTATGAAACAAATCGGCACAAGTATAGCCGGTAATACACATCTCAGGAAATACAGCAACCTCAACCCCCAGGGCTTCAAGACGCTGCATCTCAGCTATGATTCGGTCAACATTCGTAGCCACATCGCCCACTTTCACGCGTGGTGACACGGAGGCTACTCTCAAAAATCCGTCGGTCATCGTTATGTTTGATTTACTGGTGCAAAAGTAACCATTATTGGTAATAAAACAGATAAGCCTGCCCAATTTACTTCCGCATCAACAATATGAATGTTGACAAAATTAAGTTTTTTTCAAAAAAATTGAACAGAATAGCTTATTTTTGCATTACAAGTTCATCACAGAAATATAATTCATCCATGAATAAATCCATTATAGCATTACTGCTCAGTGTTATATCCATCAGTACATACACACCCTGCCATGCCGCAAAGGGTGAGAAGAGTGTCGGACTCCGCGCAGGATTCACCACTACCAACAATGCCCCTGTGGCCGGGTTGTATTTCAAATATGGATTTACCGACTATTTCCGTCTTGCACCGGACCTGGATTATTATTTCCGTCATGACAATACTGACGCTTTCGCGCTAAACATCAATGCCGAATTTCCCTTTGCTCTCGGCAAAGGCTCCAACTTCAACATCTACCCGCTTGCCGGATTCAATTTCACATCGTGGAACACCCATAATACCATACCTGCAGATGTAAAATCGGACAGCGATGACTCAAGCACACGATCATCGCGTATGGGCTTCAACGTAGGTGCCGGCGTGGAATATTACGCTACACCGACTCTGAAATTCTCAATTGAAGGAAAATACGGGTGTATCAAGCATTTTGACGGCGGAATAATCACTGCATCTATCGGTTACGTTTTCTGATGACGCCATTGGTAACGGTAATAATTCCGTTTTACAATGCGGAATTAACATTTGATGGTACCCTCGAATCGCTTGCATCATGCAAGAGTGATGAACTTGAATTCCTGTTCATTAATGACGGAAGTACGGACCGTTCGGCTGAGATACTCGACCGTTTTCTCAACCGCTTGCCGAAGCTCCGCTCTAAATCGCGTGTGATAACTCATGAATCCAACCGCGGATGTGTAGCCTCTTTCCTTGACGGAGTCAGAGAGGCGGCGGGCGAATATGTGATCAAATGCGATGCGGACGACCGCGTCACAACGGATTATTACAGGAATATGATCCACACCCTCCGTGGCACGGATAACACTGCCGATATTGTGTGCTCGCCCATAATGCGCTCCGACAGCAAGATGCTGACCCGCATTGAGCCTTACGCTATAATGGGTTCGCTGAATTACATGCCTATTGACACCGTACACTTTTCACTTAACAACAAGCTTATCAGGCGCTCGCTATTTGAAAAGAACAATCTGATGGATGACGATGCGGGCAACTGCTGGGACGATCTTCTGCACATATCACGCCTCCTTGCTTCAGGAGCATCCGTAGCTTACTGTTCCGATGCCGGCTATATTTATATGAACCGCCAGTCATCAGTGAGCCATTCCGGTAGTCCGAGCGTTGCCGAGGAGCGTTGCACCAACGCCCGCATAGTGGAGCAGTGGATGCGCAATGCCGGACTTGCAAGGAAATATGACCGTTTCCTCGTAAACATGAAATTTCATGCCAAAATACGCTATCTGAGCCGCCGGCCACGCAACGTAAAGAAATGGAAGCATACTTTCCCGGAAGTGAACAACCGTATTGACAGCATCAACGGCCTCGGGCGTAAATACCGCATACTGTTCAAATTAGCATCCCGCCTCCCATGGTTCATGCTGTAAGTTACATTCATAAATAGGATATACAATTATTTAACACCCGCCGATTTCGCAGAAAGCGAAACTTGAATTATATTTGTAAAAAATTATACCTTATGAAAAAATTTACAATGATTGCAGCGGCATTTGCCGCAATGGCCGCAATGTCATGTGCGTCGGCACAGGCTCCGGTCTATAATCTTACTGTACCTCTGACAGAGGATGAGGATGACCTCAAAGCATATATCCTTGATTATGATACAGGTGAAAAAATTGACTCAACTATAGTGGAGAGCGGCGCTGCCGTTTTCCGCGGCACTATTGACAAGCCGGTACTTGCCCAACTGATTGTCGACGGCACACGCATGGGTATGTTCGTACTCGAACCGGGCCAGATATCACGCGATGCCAAGACTCGCGCATTCACAGGAACTGTCAACAACCAGCGCTTCATTGATTTCGGCAATGCAAGTGCCGAACTCGAAAAGGGCTATCGCTCCGCTATGGCCGACACTTCAGCCACCGGCAAAGAGAACGCCAAAAAGATACTGGACGAATACTATGCCAATATGAAGAAGGTCATGAATGATAATATTGACAATCCTCTTGGCTATTATCTTTTCCTGCAGCAGAGCTATGACATGAGCCGCGCCGAACTTGACAAGAATCTTGCCGAGCATCCGTCGCTGGCTCAGAGCAAGCGCATACAGCGTCTGCGTCAAGCTTTGGTCAACAAGGAAGAAACCTCTGTAGGACATAAATTCAAGGATTTCAGCATTACACAGCCCGATGGCTCTGTCAAGAAACTCAGCGACTATGTAGGCAAAGGCAAATATGCGCTCGTTGACTTCTGGGCAAGTTGGTGCGGCCCCTGCATCCGTGAGACAAAGGTTATCAAGGAGCTCTACAACAAGTATGCCGACAAGGGCCTTACAGTACTCGGAGTAGCTGTATGGGACAAGCCCGAGGATACTCTGAACGCCATAAAGAAACATGAACTTCCCTGGGAATCAATAATCAATGCCCAGACAATACCTACTGACATCTATGGCATCTCAGGCATTCCGTGCATCATACTGTTTGACCCCGAAGGCAACATAGTAAGCCGCGACAAGCAGGATGCTGCGCTTGTAGCTGATGTCGATGCTGCTATGGCCAAGGTTGCCGCTGCTGAATAATCGTCATAGTTCAGAATACAAATCTATACAGGAGGCTGTCCCCAATACGACAATTGACTCAAGCGGGACAGCCTCCATGTTTTTTTCATAACCTAAAGGAATTCAGATTATGCGAAAGGTATATCGTTCGAAAATTGATTGGTCGATATGGTGTATGCTATTGTTTACCATTACCATAATGATAGTATGCGCCATAGGCTCAAACTGGGTTATATCCCTTCCTCTCATATCGGCTATAATCCTATTCGTTGTGGCGATATCCGGCACACGGTACGTGATAGATGGTAACACCCTGATAGTATACCATTTCTTCCGCGCGCACAGAATACCTATCGCCAAAATAAAAAGCGCCACCCCGGCCAAAGGATTTCTCACCGGACCGGCATTATCATCTGACAGAGTATCTCTGCGGTTCACGGACCGGTCGGTGCTCAAAAGCTCCAAACCTATGGAAATATCACCCCGCCATAGGGATGAATTCATAGCCCAGCTGAAAGAATTGAATCCCGCCATTGTATGATGACATTTACAATAACCCTCGATTCGGACAGATTCAGGATGAAAAAACCTCAGTAAATTTGCCATCCACACAAAAAAACATTACCTTTGCATCCGCAACAAAGCTAAGGAGAGGTGCTCGAGTGGCTGAAGAGGCACGCCTGGAAAGCGTGTATACCCCAAAAGGGTATCCCGGGTTCGAATCCCGGTCTCTCCGCAAACAAATTTTATAAAGAATCCCGCAAGCAGCACGCCTGCGGGATTTTTTGCTATTAGGAATCCCTTATGTCATCACCAACACTTTACATCATTGCAGGATGCAATGGAGCTGGAAAAACAACAGCCTCCTATTCCGTACTCCCGACAATACTTGATTGTGTTGAGTTACCTTATCATGTCTGAACAAGAAAAAATAATTCTTAGAAATAGAATTCTTGAAGGTCTGAAAAAGTCCTTTCATGACTTGGTTGTGCGCAAGGCTGCCCTCGGTCAAGAGATGGTGGTTGGTGATTCCAATGGTGCAACAAAAATTATACCTGCGGCAGAACTTCTTTCTGAAATTGAAAAGGACAAATAACGGTCTTTATTTACATTGGATATGGATGCTGATTGGTTTATTTATCCAGGGCTCGGGATATTGCTCTTAGGAGCGATATTTGGATTCTATGTTGCTTATAAAGGGTACCGGTCTACTGATTGGTCCAATCTGAAACGCATATCCGCAAGAGCGACATTCTTCCGCGGAGAGCCTACCCCCGCGATGAAAAAACTGACACGCACATGGATGATCATCATGATTGCGGGATTCATACTCTTAGCTATCGGCATATCAATCGGAACAAATTAGGCTGATTTCCGTAGTTTTCAGTTTTAAGAACCGAGCATTATACTTATATTTGCACTCAGGCCTGTGTGCCTGTAAATCAAATCACAATTAATAAATCCAATCAAACCATGGAAGCTATCAGTATTTTATCCATTCTGTTTTTTATCGTAACTATCGGTGTAGAGATTTTTCTAATCGTAAAGTTCATAGGGCTCTGCAACGATGTCAATGCTATAAAATCATACATCAGCGGTGTGTCATCAAGTTCTGGCAATCCCATATCTATCCGTGAGGTAAAGGAAGCTATGCTCACAGGGCGTGAGGAGCAGATATACCTCGCCATATTGGAACGTCTTCTGGCTGTGATGAAAGAATACGACCTTCACCCCAACGGCAAACAAAAGATTGAGGCAGCCGAACGTATGTGCGCAATTCTTGGCCGTCAACTGCCCGAGCAGTTACGTTCTATCGAAGCATACCGCCAATATATGCAGAACTAACGTTTATTTACGGTTATCCTCACGCGCTTTCTTATAGTAGCTCCAGAAAGAGCTGAACAGCAGTATTGTTACAGCTGCTGACCCGAATACCTGAAGCCATACTATCCGGGGTATCGGAGTGCTGCTCATCACAACACGCATCACCATGATATATACGCTTGCAAGAGTAAGTACAGCATACCAGTTGCGCTTAGTTTTATTGCTTGCCATATTGAAATAGATTCTGTTTTCTGATTAGACGCATTTTATGTAAGTTTGTCACACGATAAACTAAAAAAACGTAGCAAAATGGATAATCTGATTGACGGTCATTGCGGATGGGCCGGCAAGGATCCGCTGTATGTAAAGTATCACGATGAGGAGTGGGGCCGACCGGTCACTGACGATGCCACTTTATTTGAATTCCTGCTGCTTGAGAGCGCACAGGCGGGCTTGTCATGGATCACCATTCTCCGTAAGCGCGACGGCTACAAGGAGGCGTTCCACAACTTTGACGCTGAAAAAGTGGCGGCAATGACCGAAGCTGATGTTGAACGCCTGATGCAGTTCGATGGCATAGTGCGCAACCGGCGTAAGATAGCATCGGCAATATCCAATGCATCGCTATTTCTGACGATTCAAAAGGAGTTTGGCAGTTTCCGCAATTACATTCTCCGATTCTTCACCACAGAGGTTCCGGTAAGGAACCGGTTCAGGCATCTGAGTGAGATTCCTGTCACTTCGCCCGAGGCTGAAGCGATAAGCCGCGACATGAAGCGACGCGGATTTAAGTTTTTCGGCCCGACCGTATGCTACGCGTTTCTTCAAGCCACGGGATTTGTCAATGACCACCTTGCTGGATGCTACTGCTATGACAGTCAGGACTGAGCGCAAATATTATTTTGCCCGATTGATATACTCTTTTTAAGCAAAAATATTATAAACCCGACATTTATTTGCCAAACTGAACTAATTTGATTTGTAATTCTAAATTATTTGCTAATTTTGCATCCAATTTTGAAAATGCATAAATGGTAAATATTTTTAAGAAATCACGCAAAGAAGTTCCCGGATTGGCACTCTCCATTGTCCCTGTAGTAGCACTTTTGTCAGCTCTAACGGCTTTGATAGCTGTATCAGGTGCTGAATCGGCTCAGGAATGGGGTCCGTGGCTTTTAGGCGGAGCTGCCGTTTTCGCAACTCTCCTCGGGCTACTCTTCACCCGATGCGGATGGCGCGGGATAGTAACCGGCATAAAGAAAAGCGCCACACAGATACTTCCCGCCATACCGATACTTCTACTGATAGGCACTCTAAGCTCTACATGGATGCTGAGCGGCGTTGTACCATATCTTATTGACTTCGGCGTGCATCTGCTGAGCCCCGAAAGCTTCCTGCTGATAACATGCTGTGTGTGTTCACTCGTGTCAATGGTGACAGGTAGCTCCTGGACCACCATAGCCACCATAGGTGTGGCATTCATGGGGGTCGGTACAGTGATGGGATATAGCGAGGCATGGACAGCCGGAGCCATTATATCAGGAGCATATTTCGGCGATAAGATGTCGCCGCTGAGCGACACTACCGTGCTGGCATCAAGCTCCTGTGGTGTAGACCTGTTCAAGCATATACGAAATATGGTGGCTACCTCCGCTCCGGCTCTGATGATAGCCCTGATAGTCTATACCCTGACCGGAATGATGATTGACACCGTACCGACGGATGCACCGGCCATAACGAATGCCATAGCTGATACATTTAATCTTTCGCCGTGGATTCTGACCATACCTGCAGTAACATGCCTGATGCTGGCTCTGCGTGCCGGCACTCTATGGACTCTTGCCGCCGGGTCAGTAGCCGGACTTGCCGGAATATGGATATTCCAGCCTGAAATTGCAGCCGGCCTCAGCGATAACGGAACGATAACCGGTATGCTGAGTGTGTTGGCCATGCCCACATCCATTGACACAGGCAACAGTATGCTTGATAATCTCGTAGCTACAGGCGGTGCAGCAGGTATGCTTCCTACAGTCGCCCTGGTGTTATGTGCAATGCTCTTCGGAGGTGCAATGATAGGGACTGGCATGTTAGGCTCACTGGCCCGCGCCATAACCTCACGGCTGCATAATCATGGCTCTATGGTAAGCGCTACAGTAGGAAGCGGACTCTGCCTCAACATGCTAACCGGCGACCAGTATCTGTCGCTGATACTCGGAGGCAACATATACAGCGGCCCCTACCGTACAAACGGGATAAGCGATACCACTCTGAGCCGTTCGCTTGAGGACTCGATATCAGTAACATCTGTTCTGATTCCTTGGAATTCATGCGGTCTCACCCAGTCAACCGTACTCGGGGTATCGACATTGGCTTACGCTCCATTCTGCATTTTCAATCTGCTGAGCCCTGTAATGTCAATAGTAGTGGCCTGGATACAGCACCGCCGCAAACGTGTGCCGGCATTGGAGGGCGTTTAGAGCCTGTCCCGACGGCTGCGGCGATGGCGGTCGCGTTTCTTCAGCACTACACGCAGCAATGTTATGGCCACAAGCGTGGCCCCTATTATCCCGAAGTACTCCAGCGTTCTTCCATCAGTGAGCATTCCGCGGCCTATATAAGCCATCACGGCTAAATACAGCAGCAGAAGAAGCGGTATTATATTATATCTCTGTTTCATCCTCCTCCGGGTATACCTTATAGAGCGATTCCTCCGGGACGAATGCTCCGGAAATGAAATGATGATATAATCTCAGGCATGCCCACGCATCAATGGCCGCATAGACCTGCTGACCGGGCGACAGCTCGGCGGCTTCCCAATTGGTAAGACGCTGATGCTTTGAGATACGCTCGCCAAACGCTATGGCATATATTTTCTGCAAGGAGCTGTCCTTGATACGGTAGTCCTTCACCGTGTCCTGCAGATCTACGAATCCGGCCGGATTGAGCTCCTGATTGTTGCGATGAAGCGCATTGAAATCATCGCGCAGCGACAACCCTACCTTCACTATCTCCGGATTCTCAAAAAAGCGTCCAAGACGCTCCGATATGCCAATCTGATTGATACGGAACAGATAGCATAGCTCGGCCGTGGATATCTGCACCAGAGCGACATTATGGACCACTCCTTTCTTGAACGAAGGACGTGTTTCGGTGTCAAATCCCACTACCGCCTCACGCTCAAGTTTCTTCAATGCCAGCCGCGCCTTCTCCGGAGTGTCAACCACCACAATCTTGCCCGGATATGTGACCATAGGCATCTGCGAAAGCGCTTCCTTGCTTATTGCTATCGAAAAGTTGCTATCATTCATAAAGCTCATGTTAGTTAACATCTGCTGAAATCACAGGAACATCCAGAATCTCAGCTTCCGGGAAATGACGGCGCACATAGCGCTCTATAAATGCTCTGGTATCGGCCGAAATCACCTTGTCAGTATCGAAATATCGGTTATATAGCACCGAATGAAGCTGCAGTCCGCGCGCCGCTATAGCTTCCAGAGAGAGGACAGTGTGGTTTATGGACCCAAGCCGGGAATTTGTGACCAGTATCACCGGCAGTTTACGTGTAGCGGCATAGTCTATGGCCATGAATGTATCGGTAATAGGCACCATCAGTCCGCCGGCACCCTCCACGAGTACGGTATCGTATCGTTCGAGCAGTTTCTCTGTGGCCCGGTCAATGACCGTCAGATCTATCTCACGCCCGTCAATTGATGCAGCCAGTTGAGCCGATGCAGGATATGAGAATATCACGGGGGCGGTAAGACGTTCATTGTCCTCCGGCAGATAGCCTGACCCGGTTATGCGGCGATGGATATCGATATCTTCCGAACTGTCAATGCAGCCGGTCTGAATGAATTTCTGTGTTATCACTTTCTGCCCTTCATCCATAAGCTTTCGGGCAAGCCAGCCAGTGGCATAGCTTTTACCGGCATCGGTGTCAATGCCGGTTATGAAATATGCTCCTTTCATTTCTTTGAGTTTGCTTTATCAGCAGCCGGTTCATCGGCAAATTTATCAGGGAATGACAGCTGGACTCTCGGACGCGACATGGCGTACGCAACCAATATCACTCCCGCTATCACAAACGGAACACTCAGCCACTGCCCCATGTTCAGAGCCATGTCCGCTTCCCATGCCACCTGATCGTTCTTGATGAATTCAATAAGAAAACGTGGCAGAAATATACCTATCAGAAATACTCCGAATATCAGTCCCTGACGTTCTTCGGCATTCTTACGCCAGTACATCCACATCAGCACACCGAACAGGATGAAATAAACAAGCGCTTCATAAATCTGTGTCGGGTGAACCGCAATTCCGGGATATAGCTCCTGCCACATGCGTGAGCGTTCAAACATAAATCCCCACGGAAGAGTGGTCGGGCCTCCGAATATTTCGGAATTCATCAAATTGCCAAGTCTTATCAGTCCGCCTACAAGTGCCACCGGCACCACAAGACGGTCAAATGTCCATAACGGATTACGCTTGGTAGTGAATATGGAGAATAGCAGCACACCAACTATTATGCCTATCGCTCCGCCATGACTTGCAAGCCCCCCTTCCCATATTTTGAGAATATCAAGGGGGTGCTGGCTGTACAGATCCCATTCGTAGAAGAACACATGTCCAAGACGCGCTCCGACGATAGTACCGCCTACCACCCACAGCAGAAGTATGCCGAGCCAGCGCTCAGGCTCCCCTTCATGCTTGAACATGCGGGCCACTATCTCGTAGCCTATCAGAAAGCCAATGGCAAACATCAGCCCGTACCAGCGTACGGTAACAAAGGAGTCAATCAGTACCGGATCTGCATTCCAGTGTATATAATCAAGTATCATATAGCGGCATGTTTAATAATGCAAATTTAGCTATTTTTTTCCATACCGTGAGAGTGTCGCCGAGGTTTTATGCCAATAGCGCGGACATAAAAGCGGAGGATAATTCCATCCGGGATTATCCTCCGCTGTAAATATCTGAGTTGAATCAACTTATCAATAAGCAAAGATCGGATATGACTCCATCAGCTTGTTGACCTCAGCGCGGACAGTTGCTATCACCTCGGTATCCTCAGGAGCTGAGAGAACGCGGTCAATAAGCTCTACTATCGGTTCCATCAGATCCTCTTTGGCACCACGGGTAGTGATGGCTGCTGTGCCAAGACGTATGCCTGAAGTCTGGAAGGGCGAACGGCTATCGAACGGCACCATATTCTTATTGGCGGTTATGTCAGCTTCCACCAGGACACGCTCGGCCACCTTACCGGTCAGTTCAGGGAACTTGGTGCGGAGGTCCACAAGTATGCAGTGGTTGTCAGTTCCGCCCGACACTATATTGTAGCCGCGCTTCTTAAGAGCGTCAGCCATGGCAGCGGCATTGCGCTTCACCTGCTTCTGATAGTCAACGAATTCGGGCTGAAGAGCTTCACCGAAAGCTACAGCCTTGGCTGCGATGACATGTTCAAGCGGACCGCCCTGAACACCGGGGAACACGGCAGAGTCAAGCAGCTGCGACATCATGCGCACCTGTCCCTTGGGATTTGTCTTGCCCCATGGATTTTCAAAGTCCTTACCCATAAGGATAAGGCCGCCACGCGGGCCGCGGAGTGTCTTATGTGTGGTAGAGGTCACGATATGGGCATACTTCACGGGGTTGTCAAGCAGGCCGGCAGCTATAAGGCCGGCAGGGTGAGCCATATCAATCATAAGGATAGCTCCGATTTCATCGGCCAGACGACGCATGCGGGCATAGTCCCACTCACGTGAATAGGCACTTGCACCACCCACTATCAGGCGGGGACGTTCGCGGCGTGCCACTTCCTCCATCTGGTCATAGTCAACAAGTCCGTTGTCCTGACGCACGTTATACTCAAGCGCTTGGAACATCAGGCCGGAGAAGTTGACAGGGCTGCCATGCGAGAGGTGTCCGCCATGTGCAAGATTGAGTCCGAGGAATTTGTCGCCGGGACGGAGCACGGTCATGAACACCGCCATATTGGCCTGTGCGCCTGAATGGGGCTGCACATTGGCATATTCAGCGCCAAACAGCTTCTTAACACGGTCAATAGCTACCTGTTCCACTTTATCAACTACGCCGCAACCTCCATAGTAACGATGGCCGGGATAACCCTCGGCATACTTGTTGGTAAGGCATGAACCCATGGCCTGCATCACTTCATCGCTGACGAAATTTTCGGATGCGATAAGTTCAATACCCTTTTTCTGACGTTGATGTTCAGATTCGATTAAATCAAAAATCACGTTGTCACGTTGCATATGAGAAATCTATTATGGTGATTATTTTTATTTCTTTTTCTTTACGGAGAAGCCAAAACGCCCGATTTCGCTCCCCTGCCGGTAATAATGGCCGTGGGAGTAATTGAGCAATCCTGCATCGCCAAGACGGAACTCGCCGGTAGAACCATCAATCAGCCCCTCGTCGGCCCGCACATTGATTACGTCGGCAATGAACATATCATGGCTGCCGAGCGAAACTATCTCCTTGACCCGGCACTCTATATTCAGCGGCGACTCCTTGACCGAGGGGGCCTGTACCTTCACGCCCGGTTCGGGCGTGAGCCCCGACATCTGCCACTTGTCATAATCGCGCCCGCTGCGCACACCGCACCAGTCAGTGGCGCGCGCCATATCGGCCGTGGTCAGATTGATGGTAAATTCCATCCGCTCCTTTATCATATCATACGAATGGCGTTCGGGGCGGAGAGAAATATAGCACATAGGCGGATTGGTGCAGATGGTTCCGGTCCATGCCACGGTGACAAGATTGCTCCGCTCCATCGTCCCGCAGCTTACAAGCACTGCAGGAAGTGGATATATCATGGTTCCCGGTTTCCAGTTCTGTTTCATCCGCTACAGCATTCAGTCAATAAGCGCATCCTCACTCTTCACCGTCTGCCCGCAATAGTGGCATCGGATGGTCACGTCATCGCGGTCAATCACGGAGAAACGTGTGCGCATAGGCTCGTTGTTGGTTATACACTTTGGATTGGAGCACCGCACCAGCCCTACTATCTCGTCAGGAAGCTCCACGGGGCGCTTCTCCACCACCTCGAAATCACGGATGATATTGATTTTGGCATGCGGGGCTATCAGCGCTATGCGATTGAGCGTATCTTCGGCAAACTCCACATCCGCCACTTTGATGATACCCTTTGTTCCCAGAGCCTTGCTCTCAAGATTATTACCGACAGTCACATGTGTGCCTATGCGTTCAATCCCGAGTATGCGCACAGCCTTGAAAAGCATGGAGCTCGGTATGCGGTCAATCACAGTACCGCAGCGCAGTGCGGCCACAGCTAATTCTTTCTTAGGTGTATTCATTTTGCAGCCTCCTTGTAAATATCAATTCCTAATGCTTTGCATATTATGGCCTGACGGGCATAGAGTCCGTTGCGGGCCTGGTCAAAATAATAGGCCTTCGGATTGTCGTCGACATCGCGGTCTATTTCATTGACGCGGGGCAGCGGATGGAGCACCCTCAGATTTGGCTTCGAGCATTCGAGCATATCATTGTGCAGTGTGTACAGATTCTTGACGCTTTCATACTCCATGATGTCAGTGAAGCGTTCACGCTGCACGCGGGTCATATACAGGATATCCGTATCGGCTATCACTTCGGGAGAGAAGTCAGTGTGCTCTGTATAGCGTATGCCGTTGGC
This sequence comes from uncultured Muribaculaceae bacterium, assembly GCA_910586895.1. GTDB lineage: Bacteria > Bacteroidota > Bacteroidia > Bacteroidales > Muribaculaceae > Paramuribaculum. The sequence continues at coordinate 132,029 of CAJUIW010000005.1, forward strand.
GTCGCAGAAATCGCGGTACTCCTTAGGCATCCGCAGAGTATCACAAGCCACGAAATGGAACGTAGGATTGAAATATCGCATGGCCATCAGCAGCGAATGCACCGTGCGTCCATACTTCAGGTCGCCCACCATGGTGATGGTCAGATCCTCAAGCCGTCCCTGCGTCTTGCTTATCGAGTAGAGGTCAAGCATTGTCTGCGAAGGGTGCTGGTTGGCACCGTCGCCTGCATTTATTATCGGGGTATCGGTCACTTCCGTGGCATAGCGGGCCGCCCCTTCCAGGAAATGACGCATTATTATCAGATCCACATAATTGCTCACCATCTTGATGGTGTCCTTAAGCGACTCCCCTTTCGACGAGCTTGAGGTAGCCGCATCGGAGAAGCCTATCACCCGGCCGCCAAGCCGGTTTACAGCCGTTTCAAAACTCAGACGTGTACGTGTGGAGGGCTCGAAAAATAGGGTCGCCACCACCTTGCCGTCAAGAATCTTATGATTGGGATGCTCCTCAAAGAATCGGGCACGCTCTATGAGGTCGAGGATTTCCTCGCGGGAAATGTCATCAATTGACACGAGGCTGTTGCTATTCATTGTATATGTGATATGTGGTTAGAGCGGATTTTAATCTGTGCAAAATTAATAAATTCATACCGCACCCACAAAAAAAGCTCACATAATCTGTCCCTCGGTCAATTCATCGGAATATATGTTCTATCAGCGACTCTCCCCCACCGTAAGGGTACGGTATCAGAAACAGGGCAACAGCCAATGCCAAGTACAGAACCACAATTACCGCCGCTCCATACCGTGTGACGCCCTTAGGCATAGAGCCAACAATCCGCTTTATCTTCTCACTGCGGAGTTCTATGCGTTCATGTGTAGGTCCGTTGTTTTTCATAGTCCGAGTTCAAGTTGATTCTTCACCAGATTATAGTATGCACCGCGGTTGCTGATAAGCCGATCATGATTGCCGCTCTCCACTATACGTCCACGATCAAGCACAATGATATTGTCGGCATGGCGCACTGTGCTCAGGCGATGGGCCACAATCATCACTGTACGTCCATTGCAGAACTCCTGCATATTCTCCACTATTGAGCGTTCATTACCCGAATCAAGCGAATTGGTAGCCTCGTCAAGTATTATGCATCCAGGATTGCGGTATATGGCCCGAGCTATCAATATGCGCTGTTTCTGCCCCTGGCTCAGTCCTATCCCATCAGGTCCAATTTTTGTATCGAACCGCAAAGGCAACCCCATGACAAAATCATATATCTCCGCCATACGTGCTGCCTTAGCCAGCCTATCCATATCCACAGGACCGTCAGTCACAGCGATATTACGGGCTATCGACTCCGAAAAAATCACGCCATCCTGCATCACCACACCGCAATTGGCACGCCACATATCAAGATTGATTCTGTCCATAGCCCGGCCATCGACTGTCAGCGCCCCCTCCGTCACCTTGTAATAGCCGAGTATCAATTTCAGAATAGTTGTTTTTCCGCTACCTGAGGCCCCAACTATCGCCGTCACCTTACCTTTAGGGATGGAGAGTGTTATACCCTTGAGCGTATAGTTCAAAGCGTGGGGGTCATACTTGAATCCCACATCGCAAAGTTCTATATCCACAGGGCCGCTCACCGCAGCATCCTCTGACTGCTGTTGCTGTTCATCGGCACATCCGTGCACTTCATTGATGCGTTCAAGCGAAATCCTGACATCCTGAAGCGAGTAGATGAAGCTCACCAACTGCGACACGGGCGAGTTAAGCTGTCCTATAACGTATTGAACAGCAAGCATCATGCCGAGAGTCATTGAGTCTTCAATCACAAGAGTTGCGGCAAGCACGGTTATGATAATATTCTTTATTTCATTGATGAAGATGCTTCCTGCATCCATTGACTGCTGAAGCTTCAGCGACTTCATCTGCACATCAAACAGATCGGCCTGAATATCCTCCCATTCCCAACGCCTCCTGGTACCGCACTGCTGCAACTTAATCTCCTGCATTGACGATATCAGCTGCATGGTACAGTTCTGATTTTCCGCCTGACGGTGGAATAGTTCGTAGTCAATCACCTTCCGCCGGGGCAGGAACAGGGCTACCCACACACCGTAGATTATGCTGCCTATACAGAACACTCCGAATATCTCAATGCTGTACATGGCAAGCACCACCCCGAACACCACGAAACTAAGCACGGTGAACAGCAGTCCAAGCAGTTGGCCCGTGACAAACTGCTGTATGCGCTGGTGGTCATCCATACGCTGCATTATATCCCCGGTAAGCTTGGAGTCAAAAAATACCATAGGCAGCCGCATCAGCTTCATCAGAAAATCGCTCACAAGCGATATATTGATCCGCATCCCTATGTGAAGTAACAGCCATGAGCGGATAAACTCCGTAACCATCCGCCCGGCCACAATCATCAACTCACCGAGCAGAATCAACCATATCAGCTTTATATCAGCATGACGGATGCCGATATCCACAATGGCTTGTGTCAGAAACGGCAGAATCAACTGAAGCAGACACCCCAACAGCAGCCCTGCCACAATCTGGGCAAAATAGCGGCGATACTCCTTCACATACCCTATCAGGAACCGCAATGAACGCATACCATCTTCCGGAGCCTCGCCTTCATTTTTAACGAAGCCATCATTTGGCTGGAAAAACATGGCCACACCACATTCTTCACCATCGGAAGCTGTGCTGAGCCATCGGCGGGAGAATTCCGCACGGCTGTATGTCACGAGCCCTTTGCCAGGGTCCGCTATCTTGAACCGTCCGCGCTTTGTCACACCGTACAGCACCACAAAATGATTCTGCTCCCAATGCAGCACCGCCGGCCCATGCTCCGTCATAAGCTCATCTACCGTCATGCGGGCGGCCAATGTGTCAAGTCCAAGGCTTCGGGCACCATCAGCGATTCCGAGCATCGACACCCCCTCGGCCGAAGCATGGCAGTGCTGCCCTACTTGCCATGTGCTGACGCGGCGTCCGAAGTGACGGCATATCATGGCAAGGCACGCCACCCCACACTCCATAGAGTCATGCTGACGTATGAGTGTGAAGCGGCGCGCAAACATAGTGTTGATATAGTAGTTCTTTTTAGCGTACGTTGGAGATGCTTGAACCGGTAGAAATCGATTCATTGCCGCGGCCTACGCGCTTACCGTAGTCAAACGTGTATGTTGCCGAAAGCTCCAATGCGAAACCTTCCCGGCGGATTATTCCGTAATCCGTCCGGTCATAATATTTTGTATTCAACCAATGCTGTATACGCCAGTCAACGTCGTTGATATTGCTGATAGCCGCCTTCAGACGCCAGTTGCCGGGGGTATAGGTTGCCTCACATCCAAGCTTGAGGCGCGGACGGTTGCGGTAGCATACTCCATTCGAGCCCTGCGATTGACGCCCGTAGTTCTGCGACCCATTAACACCTATTGACCAGTCGGCCGACGGATACCAATACAGATTGAGCGTAGCGAACCCATACCACAGATTCTGTGAAATCACACCTGTGCTCTCAGCTCCGGAGAGATGCGTATGGCGGGTATAGACAAATGGATTTATGCTGAACCGTCCGTTCATAAGCTTCAGAGGTGCCGAAAGTGAAAACGAGAGATTGGTAAAATTGCCTCCGGTATTGTCCGTGGAATACATCACCCCATCGTATGGCAGATAAACCTGCATCACACAATTATGCTCGAAATAGTAAATGGTCGAGAGGCTTAACGAGAAGCTGTTGCTGGCAGTCCATGTATAGGAAGCACGCAGATCGTAAGTGGTGGAGTTCTTCAGATTCGGGTTGCCGGCCGTTCCGAATATTTCGGAGGTCTGCTGACGCACCGGATTGTAAGCACTGGCCGAGTTGCTGTTCTTCACCACCAACCCGCTTAGGCTAAGCCTAATTTTTGAGCCTATCGACCCTGACGCTCCCAGGTAAACGATAGGAAGGAAACTGCGTATGGTGGTGTCGCCCAGAATGGCCGACCATTCCTCCGTGGCCGACAGTTCCACTTCCGAAGTCCATGTATCGGAAAGCTGCCGATAGTAAATGCCTCGGAGGAACATACGTGAGCTGTTCATGGCATTCCTTACATTCGCCGTGCCGCTATAGCGCGACCGATAGAATGTCTGCCCGCCATCAAGCTGAATCAACAGATTGTCCTTGTCGTTGCGCAGCGGAAGCGAGTAGGATACTGAAGCCGTATAGCTGTGGTTATTCTCACGCACATCATTTGGCTGTTCCGACACCACCTCGCCCAGATCAAACAGGCGGTACAGGGAGTGGCTCTTATTCATCGACCCATTATAACCGGCCGATGTATATATGTACGATCCGTTCTTGAAATAATTGTAATATATAGCCGAAAAGGTGGGCGATATATAGCGCGAGCGCTTGAAATTGACCGAATTCAGGTCCGATTCTCCCGGGCGGTCATAGCTTACGGTGCTGTTGTCTGTCTGACCCGGCGAATTATTGCCTGTCACACCACCCGACAGTATCAGGCGCGAAGTGCCGTTGATGGTATAGGTCCATCGCGTACCGAGCGACACTCTACGGTTGCGCATACCGGACGTCTCCGTATGGCTTTTTCGGATTATCTCCTCCACCTCATCAGGATTGTCCTTCAGCGGGAAACGCAGTCGTTCAGTTGACCATGTATCATCTCCGGGATAGTTGTACCATCGGCCGCTGCCGTTGAAGTCAAACATTGACCGTCCCTTTGTAAACTTGCTGAACAGATTGTACGCGCCCTCCGGTCTTACAAAAGTCTGCGAGGCGCTAATATTGGTGTATCCGCCATATTCCCATTTTACGGTAAGATAGTTTACCACAGCCCGTGCGCCGTTGAAACGCGGGTCAGAAGGATTTTCCAGGACCTCCACACGCTTCACATCGCGGCCACGGAGAGCGGCCACCTGATCGGCCGTTGCCGGAATACTGTCAATGAAGAATGTCACCGGCTCATTGAGCGAGTTGGTAAACGCGCCTTCAAATTCACGCAGCGTAGGAATCATCATGCGGCGCAGCAGGTCCTCGCCACCCAAAGCCGAGCGCTTCTCCCGGGCCGTAGGCACCACCGATATGCCATTTTTTATGATACGGATATTCTTGGCGCTCACCACAACCTCATCAAGCGCACGCACCGTATCGGCTGCCATAACCGAAGTTGAATCAGGATTCGAGGCAAAGAGCTTCGCGGACGACAGCAACACGAAAGTCAACAGGTATAAAATTCGCATATTCATGTGGATAATAATGATTGATTCGGTTAGTTTTAAGGTCAAATATTTCGTTGTTTTATATTAATGACGAAACATGAGCATTTTTATTAACACTCACATGCAGATTTTTTAATTTTTTCTTCGATGATGCAAAATAATTATACAACAGGTCATGCAGAGCAGCGTCATTTGATGAATGATATACGGTGCAAATGTCATGATTAGCACCACAATACAGGTTTTCATACCGCTTGTTTGGGCATCCGCCGGAACAAACCGGCAACAACCCGCATCGACGACACTCAGCGGAACTGAAAAGATGCCCATTATCAATAAGGCGCCTCATAAGCTTCCCGTTGGTCAGATCAGGCGAGTCAATTTTCCCAATCTCCAGTTCAGGTTTACCAAGATGTTCCCAGCACTTATACAACTCACCACGCGGTCCAACTACATATGACGATGTACGCGTAGCCATACACCCCTTGCTGCAATGCTGCGGATAGCCGTAGCTTTCATGTCCATGCTGCCGGAGCATGTCATAAAACCGTACAACATCGGCTGAGGTAAAAAATGACGGTGACTCACAACCACGGTTAGCACGCAAAATACCCGGATATATACTTATATTTTTGGCTTCAGGAAAACGGCTATACAACATATCGGACAGGCGTATATAATCAGCCGAGTTGGTATTGTCAACATTAATGCGGATGTCAAGCTTTACATCAGGCAGCGCATCGGTGATGCGACCGATATTGTTCATGATATCCTCAAATGTACCTGATCCATCGTGACGTATACGCTTGCGGTCATGCTCCGGTTGCATACCGTCGAGGGTTATCTGTATTCCACCCAAAGGATATTTTTTGAAAAGCGCAATCACACGATCAGTCCACAACGTGCCATTTGTTATAATGGAGTGCCCACAAAGCTTTTTACCCTCTATATCCTGAACCTTCTCCAAAATATATTCCATAATATCCACACCCAAGGTAGGCTCACCTCCGAACCATGTTATGTCAATGTCCTTTGCGGCTTCATGCTCGGAGATAAAGGATATAAGTTTGTCGGCAGTTTCGCGCGTCATCATACCTGCCGGTTTATTCTCCTCAAAACAGTATGGGCAGCGAAGATTGCAGCTGATAGTAGGCACTATGGTAAGTCCAAGAGCCGAACTGTCAAACGCACGTATATTATGCCGGAGCCTTAATTCGGCCAGATAATCGTCATCGTTCTCTTCTGTAGCAAGGATATTAAGACTCCGCAACTGCTCAATCATTTCAGCCTGCTCAGCCGAAGCTGAATCCGCAGAGAATATGTCGGTATCTGACAAATAGGAATATAGCTCGCGGTTAAGTTCATAGAAATTATTACGCCGTGAATTATACAGCAGATATTTTCCCTCACGATTGAACAGGAACGAATAGCGTGACAGTTTCAGATTCATTGTTTTTCAAGTACTACTATTACTTACTCAGTGATAATATGGTGCTGAGCGTACGCTCAGCACCATATTTAATAATTACTTATTAGCAGGGCATGTAGGCTCCCCCTGATTAGGTCTGGGAGGTCGGTTGTTGTTTCCACAATCATTATTACATGTGTTTGTACCACACTTATTTGTTCCACAAGGCATTGTGTTTGTAGTACATTCGTTATTGGTACATGATAATGGTGCGATAGCTGTACCACCTTTAATGTGTTGCAACAACTGTGGTCCGAGGATATTATCCTCACGAATAGCCATAAGTTTGAAAGTACTCATGATTGTTTGTTTTTAAGGGTTATTAAATTATTTAATTACTCCGACGAATGTGTCGCCGGAATGGAAAGTTACTGTAATTTGGTAGGACGTGCCAGGCTGCACGGGGATGGTGTAGTGAATGGCCGGAGTCCATATGGAATAGGTCGATTCGGAGCCGTCAGTCAGATTGGTTACCGCAATGCGCACCGTACCCATACTGTCCGTAAACGTAAAGTCAAGCCCGCTTCCGGTATACATACATCCGAATGGCTGCATCTCATCCTTTGGCCGCAGTGGATGGTCTTTATCTGGTGTGACATATCCGGTAGTGAAATCAATGGTTACCGGTGTCGGTACAGAATCTGCATTACCTATTTCTGCTGATAGCAATATAAGCGTGGATGCAAGAAAAAACTTTGTAATTTGTCGTTTCATGGTAGAAGGATTTTTAGCAAATGTATGGTCGAAAAGTCACAAATCCAAATTTTTACTCGAAAAACATATCTAACAGCTCTGTTTTTAATGCATTGATTAATAGCGGGTTATCTACATGTTAGATTCAAAAAATCTAACATGCTTGTAATCTACTGATTTTCAGGTTAGACTAAATTCAATTTTTCTGCGGATGTTAGATAATTTCATGCATAATATCCCCAAGTAACATAAAAAACAGCCATAAATACTCGGCTATCAGAGTCCTTAGGACGCTTTTCAGTTAACCCCGCACAGAGCAAGGCGGCGTGCGGGGACGTTGCGGACACCTGCCGTGTGAGTCCGGCAGGACGAATTATGCCCATCAGGTGGAATAAGCCGTCCTGAAGGACTCTGTCTATCTACCGTACATATGCCCGGCACGCCGCTGACGCTCTGTACCGGGTTACATAAAAGTCGCCCTGAAGGGCTATGATAGAGCTGAGATTGAAAGTTATCTTTCAGATAATTCCATGTGGTTGTCCGATACCGTGGGACTCGCTATCGCTCGGCCCCCGGCTAAGGCGTGAATGAACCTTTCAGGTTCCCTATCCAGAAGTATCTAATACATGCCAAAGGCATGGCCCTACAAGGAGAATGATCCTTTCAGATTCCCTGCACATGCGGTCGGCTGCGTGCATGCAGAAGCCTCGGAGAGGCGAAATGTGTGGCCCTCCCCTTCGAGCGTGCGAGGAGTGGGGATATAAGGCAGAAATATAAACTTATGGCTTCGGAGATGCCTGTTTGTTGATGGATATCTTAACTACAGATACGCTGATCAGACTCCTACCTATAACCATTATGTAATCGCAGCACTCAGCCATATGATAAAATGTATACTGGAATTTACATGTTTTGCGAAAAGAAGAGAGGCTGCCTGACGGGTAATGTCAGGCAACCTCTCTATGCTGATTAGGATATGATGCTATCAATGTCCGCAGCCGCAGCCTTCATCGCCACAATGGCCATGGCTGTCGCAGCCGCATGAGTCGCCACAGGCGTCATCGCCACAACCGCAGCCGCATCCGTGGGCGGGCTGAAGCTCTTCGGGAGTAGCGTCGCGAACGGCTGTGATCTTGCCTTTGAAGCGCACATCCTTGCCTGCAAGGGGATGATTGAAGTCCATCTTCACTTCCTTGTCGGTAACTTCGGTGACGATACCGTTGATACGGAATCCGTCGGCAGTCATCATGGGGAGGATGGCTCCGGGCTTGATGGCTTCTTCATCAAACTTACCGTCAACTTCAAAGATGTCGCGGCCAAGTGACACTACCTGTTCAGGGTCGTGCGGGCCGAATGCCTCGGCTGACTTTACAACGATGTCAAATGTGCCGTCGACACCAAGACCGTCAATAGCGCGTTCGAGGGGTGCGATGACACCGCGTGTCACGCCGAACACTATCTTTTCGGGATCCTCGGGTGATGACTGATGCACAAGTGTTTCGCTGCCGTCGGGATTCACCTGATAGAGGTCATAGCCGAGTTCTACATATTTTCCGGGTTCAATTTTTTCCATAATTATTTGAATTTAGTTTACTTGTGTTATAACAAATACCATGCCACAAAGTTGTCAGCTGCCGAAAGCAGACATTGTGTCATACAGATTGCGTGTGCCCTCGTCAAGTAGATCGAGTACCGTCTCAAATCCTTCGGCCCCTTCATAATATGGGTCAGGGATATGATCGAAGTGGCGCTTATCGCTGAGCAACAGGGCCATGGGGAGCACCTTGAGTTCATCCTCAGGAGTGGGAGCAAGAGCGCGGAGGCGGGCTATATTTGAATCGTCCATCCCTATAATCAGGTCGAAACGGTCAAAATCAGCCTCACGCACCTGACGGCAGCGGTGGGTGAGCTCCAACCCACGCCGGCGGGCGTGCGCCCTCATGCGCGGGTCAGGCAGGTCGCCTATATGATAGTTGCCTGTCCCGGCGGAGTCAACAGTCCATCCGTGCGCATGCTTCTCCTGAAGCACACTGAGCATCATACCCTCGGCGGCGGGGCTACGGCAGATGTTGCCGAGACACACGAAGAGTACCCGGGGATGCCGGATGTCGGCCACTGATTCAAGAGCTTCCCTCAACCGGGGCAAGTCGAAATATTCAAGCAGATTCATGTTGCATATCTATTATGGTCCGTGCGGCCGTGGCGGCGGCAGGATTGGTTCCTAATCTACGGCGTATAAGTTCATATCCGGCCATCTGCTCCGCGCGGCCCGGTGCGCCCGGAAGTATCCGCACCAGTTCGGCATCGACAGCATCCGGAGTACATTCATGGACAAGCATCTCCGGAATAACAGTCTTGCCGGCTATCAGATTGGGGAGTGTGACGAACGGGCATTTGATGAGCCGCTCCATAATCTTGTAGCTTATCTTCTGTCCGTTGGCCCTATAGCAGGCCACTTGCGGCGTACCGGCCAGGGCACATTCGAGCGTGGCGGTACCGGAGGTGACGAGAGCTGCGGAGGCATGCTTCATCAGCGGCGTGGTGACGCCTGACAGCACCGGCAGTGATGTGATGGCGCTGTATATGCCGGCGTCTATACCGGGGGCTCCGGCTATGACGGCCTGCATGTCGGGATGACGCGCGGCAACGGCAGCCATTACCGGCAGATTGCAGCGTATCTCACCGCGCCGGCTTCCTGGAACAAGCGTCAGCAGCGGCCGCTCCGGGTCAAGACCGCACGAGGCGAAGAAGTCGGCCCGGTCAGGAGACGATGCGATACGGGCATTTATCTCCTCGACGGAGGGGTTGCCGACATACACGGCATTCACCCCCTTGCCGGCAAAATACTCCGGCTCAAACGGCAATATCGACAGTACGCACTTCACCAACCGGCGAAGCTGCTTGACACGCCACTCTTTCCATGCCCATACCTTAGGCGATATATAATAATATACCGGAATGCCCTTTGACTTGGCGTAGGAGGCCAGCTTAAGGTTGAAGCCGGGATAATCCACAAGCACTATCACATCGGGCGCATAGCTGTCGATAGCCTTGCGCGCCACACTGAAATTGCCGAATATCTTACGCAGATTACGAAGCACCTCACTGAAGCCCATGAAAGCCATGTCGCGGTAATGAATCGTAGGGCTGACACCCGAGGCGGCAGCCATAAGGTCGCCCCCAAGAATTGCAAACTGCGCTTCGGGGTCCAGCTCCCTAAGCGCTTTTATAAGTTCAGCGGCATGCAAATCGCCTGAGGCCTCTCCGGCCGATATGAAGTAACGCATACGTTTGTTTTCGGCAAATTTAGAGAAATTCGCCGAATTTTCAGTACTTTTGTCAGCTAACAACATAAGCCAATCAAAGAAATATCGAAATGAGTGACTTTTTCAAGTTGATGCGCCGGTTTGTGCCGCCATACAAGAAGTATCTTATACTCAGCATAATATTCAATATCCTTGCTGCCGTACTGACGCTTTTCTCCTTTGCCGTCATCATGCCTATACTGGAGATGCTCTTTCAGGTCAAGGAGGCCACCTACGGCTACATATCCCTGTCAGGCGTAAAAGCCGATGATATAGTCAACGTGCTTGTCAACAATTTCTACTACTTCACTCAGGAAGCCATAGGGTCATGGGGTGCATCGGCAACACTGGCGGCGCTGGCAGCACTGCTTGTGGTGATGACAGCCCTAAAGACAGGTGTCACATATCTGGCATCGCACTTCATCGTGCCTATGCGCTCAGGCATAGTGCGCGATATCCGCAACACAGTGTACGACAAGATAGTATCGCTCCCCATAGGGTTCTTCTCCAGCGAGCGCAAGGGCGACGTGATGGCCCGCATGAGCGGCGACGTGGCGGAGATTGAGAATTCCATCATGTCATCGCTCGACATGATGTTCAAGAACCCGGTGATGATACTGGTATGCCTTGGCATGATGATAGCCATCAGTTGGCAACTGACCCTGTTTGTACTCGTTCTGCTCCCGATAGCGGGAGTGGCCATGGGCAAGATTGGCAAACGCCTTAAGCGCACTTCGCTCGAGGGACAGCAGCAGTGGGGCCTGATAATGAGCAACATCGAGGAAACCCTCGGCGGACTGCGCATCATCAAGGCTTTCAATGCCGAGGACAAGGTGAAGAAGCGCTTCCATGAAGGGACGGAGAAATTCTTCCGGATATCCAACCGCGTGGCACGCCGCCAGGCTCTGGCTCATCCTATGAGTGAGTTCCTCGGCACCACCACCATAGCCATAGTGCTCTGGTTCGGCGGCTCGCTGATACTGAGCGGCCACTCTTACCTGTCGGCATCGATGTTCATCTACTACATGGTGATATTCTACAACATCATCAATCCGGCCAAGGATCTGAGCAAGGCTATGTACTCCATACAGAAAGGACTTGCATCGATGGAGCGCGTGGATGTGATACTCAATGCCAACAACCCGATAACCGACCCTGAGAATCCCGAAGAACCCGGCAAGCTTCAGGGACATGTGCAGTACCACAACGTATGCTTCGGATATGACAAGGATGTGCCTGTGGTGAAAAACGTGAATATCGACATACGTCCGGGCGACACTGTGGCTCTGGTAGGTCAGAGCGGCAGCGGCAAATCGACACTCGCCGACCTGCTCCCCCGTTTCTACGATACGGACAGCGGTTCGATAACCATTGACGGCCACGATATCCGCTCACTGCGTGTGCATGACCTGCGCGCAATGATGGGTAATGTCAATCAGGAGGCAATACTGTTCAACGATTCGTTCTACAACAACATAACCTTCGGCGTGCGCAACGCCACCATGGACGAGGTGATAGCCGCCGCAAAGATTGCCAATGCCCACGAATTTATCGAGGCATCCGAACATGGCTACGACACCAACATTGGCGACCGCGGCTGCAAGCTGTCAGGCGGACAGCGCCAGCGCATATCCATAGCCCGCGCCATTCTGAAAAATCCCCCGATACTTATCCTTGACGAGGCCACATCAGCGCTTGACAGCGAAAGCGAACAGCTCGTGCAGCAGGCCCTGGACCGCCTGATGAAGGACAGGACCACACTGGTCATAGCCCATCGTCTTTCGACAATACGCAACGCCACCACTATATGCGTCATGCACGAAGGGCGCATAGTGGAACAAGGCTCACATGATGAACTCCTCCGGCTTAACGGTTACTACACCCGACTTGTCGAGATGCAGTCCATGAGTTAACAAAAGTGTCCACTAATTATAAACACTTTTGTTATATTAACGCAACATACTAAAAAGTCTGAATTTTTTTGGGTGTATAATTAATTTTGCATCTAAATATTTTGCAGTCTTATATTAAAGAGCTATATTTGTGCCGATTTAGAATCCCAAATGTATAATATAAGGCAACACAAAGATTAAGATTAACAATCACATCCCTGTATACACTTTACAACATGTTAGTGGGAGCTATGTCGTGAGACATGGCTCCCACGCCTTTTTCAGGAGATAGGATTATAATGGATAAAAAGCACGGACCTGTGGCGGCTGAGCCGCTGCAGGTCCGTGTAACCAAAGTTGAAAAGAATCCGTCTAACGGATGATTATCTTCTTAGCCTCACTTGATGAACGCCAGATGTAGAGCCCCGGGGCCAACTCAGGCCAATCGCCGTAGTTGACGCCCTTCTTTACACATACTCCATCGAGCGAATACAGATTGCCCGCAACGCTGCTTCCATCAACACCGATCGAGCCTATGGCTGCAGGGCCATCATTCTTCTGCGGGAATACGAAGAGCGAGGGGAACCAATAGTTCTCAATCATGGAATAGTCACGCAGCTTCTCACCTGACGCCGAATAGCGACGGGTGATATATGTCTGATTCTGATTGCCATGATAGAGCGACATGTAGACATCGTCAGTCACAGGATGCACGCCTAACGAACATCCGTAGAGCGACCAGTCAGCCCCCTCGGCATCCAGATCTACGAACAGCGACTGCTCCTTCGTGTCGCAGTCAAATTTGTAAATCTTCGTGCCGCTCCACCATCGCGAGCTGCTCCCCTTCCAGTAAAGGCAATTCTGCACCGTAGATGCGACAAACGCATCGGGAGTCCATGCATACCATGAATTGGAGGGCGCAAGCATATCGTTAGCCAGCGGAACCACTTCATACTCGAGAGTCGCCGGGTCAACGCGCATGAGATAGCTCAACGGAGTACCTGTGCCCTGCGTATCCTTGGCCACGGAGAGCCACAGCTGGCCGTCGCGCGACTTGACCACAGACCCTATTCCGGCACCCTCCTGCACCACATCCATCGATATGGTATGGATTACTTCATCCACTGCAGGGTCAATCACAAGAAGCCCGCTCTGCTGATGTGCTACAAACACCCGGCCGGCAGCGGTGACCATCGAGCCTGACTGCCCATGATAAAGCGAGCCGGTTGGATCCGTGTTCGGCTTGTCGCTGTCGCCACCGGCATTAGGATTAGCCGAGCCTTTTACCTGTCCGAGGATGGCAAAACTGTTCAGGTCCATCACCCACACACCGTTGCTTGACGATACATACCCCTTGTCGGCTGTTACACCCACAAATCCGCGGCCATCGCACTGCGCTCCCGAAGGGTCGATCTGCGATGCCTGATAGAGTACCTTCATATCCGATGCGTCAGCCACCGTGATACGGCCGCCGGTTATCGAAGCTCCGGGGTCCTTATCCTGTTTCGCTATCAGATAGAACCGGCCGTTCCATATAGCTCCGAACTGATTGGTGCAGCCTAATTCCACGCCGGGATTCTCCTTCTGAATGACACGGTAGTACCAGTTATCACCGGCCGGTTCATCGGGCAACAGATAATTGACAGTTGAATTCTGATGACCATACCAGTCCTCGTTGACTATAAAGACACCCTGCTTATAGTCGACGTCAGAAGAGGCAAAGAGAGCGGGGGCGCTGAAAAGAGCAGCCCCCACTGCCATATAAAGTATTGTCCTGCGGTTCATCGGATAACAATTTTAGCAGCCTGCTGCGCTCCATTGCCGCTTACGCTGACAATGTAGACACCGGGAGCTACATTCAGGTCAAATACCGATGCCTCTGCCTGACATTCGAAAGTTGCACAAACAGCCCCGTTCATTGAGATGACCTTAGCAACAGCGCCGGCACAACCGGGGAGTGTAAGTATTCCGTCGGCATACGATATTCCGCTGCCGTCAGCGGCAATACCGGCTATGGCCGATGTTCCGTCAGTCACAAACACATCCGGTTCGGAAGCCACCTCTGTGGTGCCGAGAGTGTACACCCAATGATATGTGTACTTGGTGCCGGGCTTAAGGCCGGTCAGAGTTGCCGACAGCTTGCCGGAAGAGAGTGTAGCCTCTACTTCGTTGGCTTCAGCATCATCTGCAAGAGCCTCTGGTTCGTCCGCCTCTACCACCTCGCTGTAAACGAGCTTAACGGTAGCGGCAGAAAGCTGTTTTTCATTCATTGCGGCAAAACGTTCGGGGATTGCCTCGGCATAATCGACACTCAGTTCAGAGGTGATCTCTGCGTCATCATTATTTCCCGGAGTAGCCTTGCCGGCTTCAAAGGTCACATCAAGTTTCGGCTCACGAGCACCGGCAGTTTTCCAATAGGAGCTCTTGGCGTAGAATGCTGCTGAAGTTCCCGAAGGAAGTATTACATCGGCATACGTGTTTGAAGTGAGTTTGAGAGCATTGGCTGTACAGGTAAACGGCGTGGCGTTTGTATAGTATATTTTCAGTCCTGCAGGCACACCATTGACCATATAGTTCTTAGTTGTTGCAATCTTGGCCGGGAATACAAGCTCCTTAAGCGAGGTGTTGCGGAACATGTATGTGCCTATTGTGGTCAGATTGTCAGGCAGTTCTATGGCGGTGAGCTGAGTCATACCATCGAATGCATAATCGCCTATTGAGGTGAGCGTCGACGGCAATTTCGGCGAGAGATTAAGCGCCTTACAGTTGACAAAGGCATTGGTAGCTATCGAGGTGATACCTTCAGGCAGGACAACCACAGGTGCTGTTTCATCATCTGCCTCAGCAGCAGTGGCAGCTGTCTGTCCGTTGCCGGCAAATACTATGTTACGCAGGCTTGTGCAGTCCTTGAAGAACGCGGATTGGATAGAAGTGACGCGATTAGCGAATGTTACTTCCTCCAGCGATGAGCAGCCACTGAACGTACGTGTATCAAGTCTTGTGACACTCGCAGGAATAACCACGCTCTTCAGTGCCTTACAGTTTTCAAACGCCGCCATACCGAGTGTAGTAAGTCCGGAAGGAAGCTCAACATTAAGTTTTGTGCAGCCTTGGAATGCCTGACTGCTTATTGTTTTTATATTTGTCAGATCAATGGTTTCAAGAGAGGAACATCCGTTGAATGCGGAGCCACCTATCGATGTGACGCCAGCCGGCATCTTAACCTCTTTAAGACTTGTACATGACCCGAAAGCATAGCCGGGAATTTCGGTCAGGCTTTCAGGGAGTTCAATGCTCTCAAGTGACTGGCACATGTAGAACACATTTGTGCCCATTTTTGTAACAGCACCTTTCATAACTACATTCTTCAGTCCAAGGCAATAGTTGAACAGATAGGTAGGCAGTGTGGTAACGCCGGCAGGAATCTCAATGCTTTCAAGCGACTGGCACTGTGAGAAGGCATTCGCTTCAATCGTGGTGAGCGCTTCAGGAAGAACGAAGCTCTTTACAGAATCGCAATAATTGAAAGCATACTGGCCGATAGTGATTACTGTAGAGGGGATAGTTATGCTCTTCAGACTTGAAGTCTCCTTATATGCAAGGTTCATATTGAACGCATGCTTCGGAATTGCGGTGAGTCCTTCGGGCAGAACCACGCTTGTCAGATTCTTAGCCCCAAAGAAACAGCTGTCGGCCAAAGCCGTCACCTTATAAGCCTTGTTCTGGAAATTGACTGTGGCTGGAATCACCAGATCTCCGGTATAACCCTCCAGATTGGCATTTTTGATAAGGGTAGCTGAAGGCTTGCCGTCAAAATGGCAATATGATACTACAATCTCTGCTTCATCGCCGCTGTCTGTAACCTTATATGTCACACCCGATGCTACAAACTTATCACCAACAGCAACATCCGTAGCAAACGATTCCACCTTGGCAAAGTTCTTCCAGCCGGCAGCTTTGCCATACAGTTCTTCAGAGCCTCCGGGTACACGGAGGGTAGCTGTCTCATATGCGCCATCAAATACAGTCTCGTCAATATCAAACGGGAAGCGGTTAAATGATGTCACACTCTTAAGGGCTGAACATTCAAGGAATGCCCCCTCTTCTATAGTCTTTACAGTAGCGGGGATCTCCACGGATTCAAGTGCGCTACAGGTGGCGAACGCGCATGAACCTATCGCAGTGATATTTTCAGGAATCACAAGGCTTGTGATGGCTGTGCCCATGAAAGCATAGGCCGGAATCTCCTTCAGTCCGGAGGGAATGTGAATCTCAGTCAGAGGACAATCGGCAAATGCTGACTCACCGATTGAAGTTATATTGTCAGTGATATTTATTTTTGTCAGCTTATCTGAATCAAGGAAAGCGGATGCGCCTATCGAAGTTACGGTTGACGGAAGAACCACTTCGGTAACTTCACTGCTCTGGAAAGCCGCCTTACCTACCCCGACAACTGTGTAAGTGGTATCATTCACAGTAAATGTCGACGGGATAGTCACCACTCCAGAATATTTTTCATTCTCCGATGCCGGAGATGCTACCTCAACTGTGCTGTTGGCATAGCTTTTGAGAGTGTAACGGATACCTTCATACATGAATTCTGTCTGCGCTCCGGCAGGAATAGGCTGGGGAGCTGCCTCAAATTCCTTGAGCGAGTAGCTTCCAAAATTTCTTGAGAAATTCCATGCATCCCATGCGCCGTCAGAAAGCACACGCCCCGAAGCTCCTACGCCTGAATAACCGAGTGAAGTGGCTGAGGATCCTACCCAATACGACCAGTAGCTCTGGTACCAACCGGCATCCCAATAGTCGTCGGCATCACCGGCTTTCCAGTTGTCATAGTCATAATCGGAGCTCCCTCCCTGGCCCGGAACATATCCGCGCGGATGCTCGAAGAATCCGTCGGGCGAGGTATACACAGCATTATCATGTCCGGTATCAATCAGGCGGATATCACCGTCGTCATCCTTATCCCAACCTATGCCATTAATGGTATATCCGCCGTTAGGATCTGTGGGTGAGCTAACGTTGGTGTACTGCATAAGCGCATACAAACGTGGATTTGCTCTCACCACCGCCTTGAGCATATCGGCACCGGTAGCCTGTCCGTCCCATCGGAAACCGAACACAAGGGCCGACGTTTCGCCATCGGCATTCCACTGTATCACCAGTGCGGCACGATTGGCACCCTCACCGGCCCAGCTCTCAATATCATCAAACGTAAAGTCCTTGGCCGGCTTGGAAAGCAGGCTTACGGACTGCTCCTCAAATGTGGCATTTGCCGGCACAGCTTTCATGGTTGACCGATAATCGACACCCTGAACCTGCTTGGGCAACACACGCTGAGCATAGCTCATCTCAGCAGCCTGCACACCGATGTAAGTCAGTATGCCTACTGCCGCGAGCAACAGTGCATGAAGTCTAAATCTTTTCATACAAAAGTGAATGATTGGTTAGTAAATTATATTTCGTTTCTCTATCGATAGTCATGGTTGAGGTGGGAGCACCGGACCGGCCGGTATATGCAGGTCCTGTGCCCGACACAGTTCGGTGGAGGTTTCACCGAGCCATCCGCACACTTGATTGACACCGGTATAAACCCTTATAAAATCAACTCCGGGGAGGCTCACATGATTGCCATGCGAATCCACAGCCCAGTCAATGTCAAAAGAATTCAGATCGGCGTAGTCATTCGGGTGATTGTCGGCATATCCCCAGGCATAGCTGTAAAGTATGTAGTATGATCCGTTTCCGCTTATATCCTCGGCATTCTGAGGCAGAAGAGTGCCCGTGAATGTAAGTTTATCGGCATCGGTCCACATCGGATAATATGACTGTGAGTGGAATATATTCTTAGGCATGTAACCTTCAGAGCCTTCAGAATCGGTCCACCGTATGTAGCGGATATCCTCTACCATACCCTCCCCTTCTATCACCCGGTCAGGATCAGGCCAATGGTATGTGATACTGTAGTTATGAAGTGTGGCCGGATTGCTGTAATCACTGCCGGCCAGTTCATACCATGGGTCATCCGGGAGCCCGTTGCAGTTACGGTCATAGCTCACCATCACTATCCCCGGCTCGCAGCTGCCACCCTTTTTATCGGGCTGAAGCAATTCATAGAAACTGTTGCCCCACAGCCGGAAGTCCTTTTCTCCCGGTCGGTTCATCACCGTGTGGTCAAAGCCGAAAGTCACATAACCGCCATAGCCGCCAAGCGATATCAGCACATCATTAGTGCCGGAAATGGCATCCTCAACCTTCTCCAGCATATCCTGATAGCTGTTGCCCTTTTCATAACGGGGCATTTCGTTGACAAACTGTCCCGGAGCCGGGCAATACTCGTACACATTTGATATGTAGGGGCTGTACTCTATCTCCTCGTGCACCACCTCTACGGTAAATTCATGATGATATGGCGAGGATGCATCCACCACATCAAATGTCAGATGATACGTACCCTCGTCGGAGGCTATGAATATATAGTCGCGTGTCTGTGCCACCTCTTGCCCATTGACAGTCCAGCGGTATGCATCGCCGGTAAACGCCGGCGACAGCTGCAGCTTACGCATACGCTCTATACGGTAGCTGTCGTCAATACCGAGGCTCACCATCGGCACATCATCGGTACATGATGACGCCAGGAGTATCACAGCCGCACTTGATAAGATTTTAATAGACTTAAGCATAAAGAATTAGATTAAGATAAAGGTTATTTGGGCAGAAAACAAATATGTGCCGGAATGTCGCCTGTGCGCACACTCCATTTCTTTCGTCCATTGCGGTCAAAGCAGTACAATGTACCTGACGATACATAATTTTTGGCGTCAGTGACAAAAATGTCGCCCGTTTCAGGATGTATTGCGATGCCGTAAGGGATAGTTATCTCTTTTTCAGTACCGTCGGTTATAAAATTGTCGCTTACGCGCTCTTTGGTGACGGTGTTGATTATTCCATAGGATATTTTGTTTGATCCGGTATATTCATTCCATTCCGTAGCGTAATAGTAAAGCGAATCGCCATGTATAGCCATATTGGAACATGCAAGGTCAAGTGTATCGGTCACCGTCATCCGGTTGTAGCCGGGTATCTTATCCAGAACATACAGTTGCGACGGGCGGTAACGGTAATCGCCTCGCGAGGATACCCACAGTTTGTTCTGCCGGTCCTTTTTAAGCCTGTGCAGATTTATACCCACCGGTATCTGCTGCACCTGCTTGAAGTCGACCATCTGTATCACCGACACGGTATTGTCATACGTGGGCGCACGGTAACCGCCGGAATTGGCCACATACATGTAATCGTCCACTATCTCCATCTCCTCCGGCTGATACCCCACCGAAACTTTGGCAGTGACCTGCAGCGAAAGGGTGTCCACCTGATATACCGCACCTTTTGGAGCATCGGGGTCAATCAGCACCGGCCCGACATAGCTGCTCACGTATGCCTTGCCGCGGTAGAAACGTATATACCGGCAGTTGGGGATGTCAACCTGCCCGATACGCACTCCGGTGTGAGCGTTAAGCACCTCTACCTTATGTGAGCAGTTGACCACCACATACAGCTTCGAGCCGTAGACGGCTATATCGTTGCCCACATCTCCGAGCTCCTTCACTACGTTAGGATTTTTCTCCGCATAGAAGTTACGCGCATATAGCCCGGTCATGTAGTCGAAATAATCCAGAGTGCATTTGTTTGACCCCATGTTGCCTTCATTTACAAGATAAAGACCCCGGATAGCCGAATTGGCCGGAGCGGCATCATTGATGATGTCATACTCCGTAGGCACCACCAGTTCATCCTCGCGGCATGCCGGAAGAAGCATCAGCAGAGCAACCGCTGTCATAACGGCTTTGATCAGTTGGCGGTACTTCATCATATCATCACGGTTAAGGTCAGACGATAATTGCGCTTAGGCATAGGATAGTTGAGAATCACGTCATAGTCCTGGCTCAGCAGATTATTAACCTCAGCGAGCACCCGCATATTGACGCGGCTCACACGGAAGTCCTTTCCAAGCGACAGATCACTCGTATACCAGGGTTGGGTATAATTGTAGCGTATGTTCTCCTGCTGATTGTAGCGTTCGCCTACATATACGTAGCTGTAGTTAAGATTCCAGCCTCGCCATGAAGCGTTGACCACCGCCGAACCGGAGTTGCGTGGTATGTAGGGTATCTGATGACGGTAATAGTTGTCAGCCGGACTCGTCACGTCAATAGCCCGCTGGAATGTGTACTGACCGCGCAGAGTTACCTCCAGATCCTTGACCGGACGGACGGTCAACAGGGCCGACACATCGATACCGCGAATCTGTACGCGGCCCAGATTGAGCATGGTCCACCGGAACTGTTGTCCTTTGGGATAGGCCACAATCTTGTCAGTCACCTTATTGTAGTAGGCATCCACACTGATACGTGTCTGTGCTATGAATCCCCGTGATGAACTGCGGTCATAGAGAAGTCCGGCATTATACTGGGTGACCCACTCGGGCGACAGTTTCGAATTGCCCATGTCGGCATAGTACAGGTCATTGAACGTGGGCATACGGAATGAACGCTTATAGAATGCCCTGATGGAGAAACTGCGGCTCCGCAATGGATAGAATGACCCGTACACAGCCGGAGTAAACGCTTTACGCGACGGCGGAGCCTGCTGACCGCGAAGCTTGTCCTTGATAAACGTGCCGAGCAGACTGCCCTGCAGATTGAAGCGCCCCAGTTCGAGCGCCGTGGCCAGCGAAAGCATGTTGGTGTAGCGTGTAGGCTTTGCGAATCCGTACATATCGGCCGACAGATCATTCCACATAAAGTCGTAGCTCGCCGAGGCAGTCCATCCGTCAAGAATACTGTACATATTGGCCGACGACAGATATATCTCCCGCTGACGGTAAAGATTATCAATCTTCACCTGCTTGTCATCGTTGTTCACATAATGGGTACGGTAAAAAGCATATTTGGCATTGGCCATAGTGGTGTACCGGCCATCGGTAAGAGTGAAGCTCCCCTGCGCGAATGAGTTGGTGTCCCATATACGCTCGCCGCGGCGCCATACATTGTTGACTATTGCTCCGGGCACACCTCGCTCCGAATTATAATTGTACACCTTTGCAGTCCACTGTCCTTTTGCAAAGTTGCCATACAGATTCCCCTCTATGCGTGTGGCGTTGATATCGCCGTTCTGACGCACGGCAGTAGTATCGTAAGCCAATTCTCCGGCCGGATTCACACGCCGGTAACGGAACTTGTATTTTCCTGACGAATTGACCCATTCGGCACTGAGCGATGCATTGACGCTCTCCGACAGCTTCAGCTCTATTATGGCCGACGGATTCAGCAGATCAAATGAACCTGTCCGCACCGTGGCCCGCAGATGATACTGTTCCCCATCTTCAAAATGGGGCGCACGTGTACGCATGTAGATGCTTCCGGCCGAACCGAAATCACGTGCCGGCTGAAGGATATTGCTCTTCTGACCGTTATGGAGCGAGATAGCTTCCATATTGTCAAGCGAGAACTGCCCGAGGTCAATCTGCCCGTTCTGAGCATTGCCGAGCTGAATACCGTCGTAGCTTACTCCGGTATGGTTGGTGCCCATGGAGCGGATGTTGACAGTTTTCAGGCCGCCTACCCCGCCATAATCCTTGATCTGTACTCCGGAGAAATAACGCAACGCATCAGCCACACTCAGGCTGTTGAGACGCCGCAATTCCTCACCGCTGAGCCGCTGCACCGGTATAATCTCCTTTTCCGGATAGCGTGCGATCACCACCACCTCCTGTAGTCTTACCGAATCCGGGAGCTGGTCTGCGGATTCGGCAGCGACCTGTATCCACCCTGTATTTAATAGTATTACTGCTGCGAAGCAATGCCGTATATACATAAAAATAGCTGTCAGTTAGACGATTAAACATTACATATCATCTATCTGCCAGCTGCACGCATACGCATCCGGTGCAACGGAGCCCTGAATCATGTAGACAGCGATGCTCGCACCCTCTACCGGCCCGTTACATTATCTGAGCTTATCCTCGTAAGCGTTCTGACAGATAGCGCACGTGGCAGGTATTCTGACTCGTTTCTCTCCCAATCGCCTTCCCGGGCCAAGCATGCCCAGTGACATTTATGATTGAGAGCTTTTTGTGAAACTCACAGCAGCGGGACTGTCCGGGATTTACACCCGGTTCCTATTTAATTCATCTGCCGTAACAATATCGCATGTACGGCAATGAAACCACTTGCGCTGCAAAGATACATCTTTTTTTCATTCTGTTGCAAAAAAATATCGTCCTCCCCTGCCGGAAAGGACGATATGATTGTATCACGTATGGCGATTATCGCTTCACGAACTTGCTGATAGCCACTTTGCCATCGGCGGTTGTCACACAAGCTACATATACACCCGCGGGAAGTGCAGAGGCATCTACCTCAACATTGTGCTCGGCCGCGTTGCAGTTATAAGCCAGCACCTCCACACCTGAAGCGCTCACCACGCCCACACGGCTTACGCCGGCTGCGCTGTTGACCTTGATGGTACCCATGTCATCGACAGATATATTCACTCCAGAGCCGTCAGTCTGCACGCCGTCTATCGCTGCGGTAGCCGACGGAGTTATATACCATCGGTCATAAATCCACTGGTTACCTGATGAGGATGAATACTGGAACATTATAAGATACGATGTGCCAACACTAAGCGAGCTGATATCAACATCATATACCAATTCCTTACTCTTGCCGGGACCAAGAATTGCCGAATTAGCTCCAATATATAATATGGAACTTCCACCATCGCGCGGGAATACCCATGAATAAACATATCCATTGTACAATCCTGACGCATTTGTCAGCTTCATAGTCAAGATAAGACGTTCTTTAGGTACTGACCATGGTGTGGCATATGCACCGTTACCTCCATCTGAAACACAGCTTACCGATGTAAGAGTAAGCGAGGGGACTCCTGCCGGTACTGCAAGCAGTGTTATTGAAGAGGCGGGACTAACAGCTGTCCCGTTCTGATCGACAATCTTTACTGTATAGTTTCCGGCCTTGGCATTGGTTGTTGCCACAGTCCAGCTGAGAAGTGTGCTTCCTCCATCAGCTATATCGACAGGCACTACCGATGATGTAGCCACGGTATCGGTTCCATTGAGGATGGCGGCACGAAGATTGCCGAAATACTCACCTCCCGAAACACTAACTGTGGACTCAAACGTAATATCGGTGGTAACATAACAGTCGTCACCGCTGTATGTAGGAGCGGTAGCAGTTACGGTAATTTCAGGCTGATACGGTTCGAACACCAGTGTTGATCCGTTGGCGGTCAGGAGCAGGCGGTTTATATCACGCTGCGAAGCATGTACCTTTGTAGCCACACCATTCACCTTCATTATCGGATCAACATAGTAAGTGCCGGTAGAAGGGAATGAAGTGGAATACATCTGATATTTTGAAAATCCATATCCCGGATTAAGTTCAGTTTCCGCATAAGGAGCATAAACATCCGAAACGACACCAGTGGAAACATTGGTAAGACGAAAGCCTGGTATAGCCCCGATTGAAACATAAGAACTGTTACCTATGAAAAAAGTTTCAGCACCACCCACTGTAACCAATTCTGATGATGTGGCGGAATAGGAGCTCTTGTCCGTGTTCAGATTGCCACCGCAATAAACGAATATCACATATTCTGAGCCGGCATAATCCTTCTGCACACCCATCACAGCGGCCTGATACTGGTTATAGCCTGCAGCACTACCTCCTATACCCTGCTCTGCGGGGTCAAGCGAGGTTATGGCAAAATAGCCGTCGCTCTGGCCACCCCAGCCCCAGTTGACATGGAAATAGTCGCCCGATTTGTATCCGTCAAGCACAAATGCATGACCACCCGTAGGATTGCTGCCTGAGTAATATACGGGACGGTTGGAAGCCACCTCGTTATAAAGCATCTCAATCCAATCGGTCAGCGGGAAATATGTACGCTCATAGTAGAATGTGCCCTTTGAATAACCAAAGTAGTTTAACAATGCTTTTGCGACATTACCGCTGTATGCGCCGCTGGCGTTGGTGCCATAGCCCATCAGCACTGAATAGCCGCATGCTTTCATCAGATTTGCCACGGCCGATGCCTGCGTGCTGTTGTATGATGTGTACGTGTCAAGCATATTGCTCCAGTCGAAAGTTACGGTGGAGAAGTCCATTGACAGCGTGCCGTTGTTCCATTCATAGGAGTTTGAGCCTGTACCGCGCAGAGGCCACTTATGATAGTTCATCACCTGTGCCATAGCTGTAGCCACGCATCCTGTATATGTAGGCGTACCGTTGACAGTGGGGCACATATTATTGTAAGGAGCGCCCTGATTCCACTTGGTAGTCATCAGCGGAGCCACATCGGCAAGCGCCGTGCGTGAAGCCTCGCTGTAGGGCGCGGCATCAGCCGCCGATGCCGCAGCTATTTCATCAGAATAGCAGCCGAGCATATACTCCAGTGCCGGAGGAAGCTCCGATGCATTGAAGGTAGCAGCATCTGTCCAGCCGAGAAGCGGACGAGCCACATCGTCAGCTGAAAGAAACAGCACTTCTCCGCTTCCTTTCGGCTCTACAACATACACCGTGTTGAGTTCGGCCTTACGTTCTGTACGCAAAACTTTCACTGACGTTGCTGACACACCTCGGAGTTTCGACGAACTGCTTGACACAGCTCCGGCAGCCGACAGAGCCTCCGAAACCGTAAGCTGACGTGCCATTACTTCCGGAGCAAAGCTCAATGCTGTGACAGCTATGGCTACACCGGTTTTTACAATACTGAATTTCATATTCATGGTTCTTTTTAGGATTGGGTTCAAAGATAATAATATT
Organism: uncultured Muribaculaceae bacterium; assembly: GCA_910586895.1. Taxonomy (GTDB): domain Bacteria; phylum Bacteroidota; class Bacteroidia; order Bacteroidales; family Muribaculaceae; genus Paramuribaculum. Next base: position 157,480 of record CAJUIW010000005.1, read on the forward strand.
CACGTTTTTTCACAACCATACAAAATGCATTTATCCTGGCGCCACCAATTTTTAGGGATTCTACTAAATCAGATTTATAGCAAACCCTAATCAGCTGAATTTTAATATATTAAACGCGGAATTTTTCATATTTTCCATACATAAATGCATATATTTGTACATCATCATACCGTATCAATCGGTAAATAACATTCATCTAAAACCTCTAAATTTTCACATTTATGAAATTATTCTACATCAGACAATCGCTGTTATTGGCGGCTGCAATGACCCTTATAGGGACATTTGACATGAAAGCTTCCACTACCGAAGAGGGGGTGGATCTCGGGCTCAGCGTAATATGGTCAACTCAATTAGTAGAAGGTTATACTACCACCGACTATACCAAAGACTTCGTATGGGCATCACCTTTCTGCCGTGTCGATTACAACAACAGCGGTGAATACGCACCCTCCGATTTCAATGTAGGGCTTAATATCTCCGCCACCAACTATGACCCGGCGGCAGTGATATGGGGCGACGGATGGCGCCTCCCTACAAAAGCGGAAGTTGAGGAACTGATAGCCCTCGGGGTAAAAAGCTACTCAGAAAATGGATATGTAGTAGGCTATCAGATTAATGGTAAGAACGGCAATAGCCTTACACTTAAAGATATTGATGGAAGCAGACGTGTCAGATTCTGGACCGCCACCGCCTATAGGGATGAGAATGACGAAACAGACTGTTCAAAAGCTTGGGCATGCGAGTTCACCCTGGGTAAAAAAGGACTGGTATACGCCGATCGTACGACATATTACAGCATATTGCCGGTACGTGACAAAGCAGGCACTCCGGCAGTACCCGTCACAGAAGTCAAGCTTAGCGATGACCATGTGATACTGACCTTAGGGGAAGAAGCCACAATCTACCCCTTCGTCATGCCCGAAAACGCCACGCTGCGACGTGTCAGTTACAAATCCTCGGACGAATCAGTAGTATCAGTGGACGAATTCGGCAGGCTGAAACCTGTTACGGATGGCACAGTCACCATTACAGCTACAGCGGCCGACGGCTCAGGATGCACCGCAACTTGCGACGTGAAAATCAAGAAAATATCTGAGGACGAAGAGGTAGATATGGGCCTCAGCGTACTGTGGTCCACCCACAATGTAGGAGCCACCTCAATCGTGGATCCGGGCACACACTTCATGTTTGCAACACCTCAGATTGTCCAGAAATTCTCAGCCACAGCATCACCATACGCAAATACCTGCGTAATTCCGGTTGAGGATATGGCCGGTACCGAATATGACCCCGCTACCGTACATATGGGTAATGGCTGGATGACACCCACCAAGGAACAAATGCAGGAGCTGTTTGACAACTGCAAGAAGACTGATGTTGACGGAGGATTTGAACTGACATCAAACATCAACGGAGCCAAAATATTCCTCCCCGCCTCGGGCAACAGATATGTCAACGCTACCAACGACAAGTACTCTGCCTATCTGATGACATCAAAAACCAATAGCACCGACCTCGTATCCGGTACATATCCCTGTGGAAAAGTGTCTACATTATTCCTCCCCTCGTTCACTGACATGACCAACACCAAGGGGACTGTCATCAGGCCGGTAAAACCAAAAGGGGGCAGCGCCCTTCCTTCAATAGCGGAAGACGACTTCGCAGGCCCGCTGGATGTATATAATCTGCAAGGAATGAGGGTGGCTCAGCTCAACGACGGCTCTTCGCTTAAATCCGTACTCCCACCCGGTATCTACATCATACGCACCAACTCCGGAAAGGTATTGAAAATAAAGATCTAATCGCATAACACACATAAACACTCAGCGCAGAGGCTGTGCCATGACGATAATACGTCATGACGCAGCCTCTCGCTGTTATTGACATTTTTCCAAGCTTATTTACATTGTTTATGTTCAAATACTTGCAGAATCCGAAGATTCTTGCGAAATTTGTAAATAGTTTGCACATAGTGAGGGAAATACCAATCGGCAGTCGGCCTGCTGTTTTCAGTACGAAAAGACTATGGATTTCCCCTTATCGTCCAAATGCGAAAAAATAATACAATCATATAAACCAAATTTCATAACCTTACCATGAACTTTACCCGCAAAAACGTGAGATTCTTCATGGCACTGCTGTTACTGACGCTCGCAGGAGCTATGCCGGCAATGGCAGCCAAAATCTCATTCTCAAAGGACAAGTACTACAAGATTGCCACGGAGAAGGATCCGGGCTATCTGGTTACCGAAACCGGGCCATCCACAGTGGCCATTCGCATAGCCGCCGAAAACCAGCCTCAGCAGCTATGGGTGCTGAGCGAGCTGTCAGGCAGCTGGCGAATAATCAACTCAGCCAGCAATCTTGCTCTCCGCTACGAAGGGGAGCGTGCCGAGCTCGGAGCCAACAACGGCTCTGACGAGGCCCAGCTATGGAAAGTGGACGGCGCGCTTATCACACCCGCCAACAAACCGGGCTATGCCCTGAGCGCCGACGGCAATGGCGGTCTGATACTCGTCCCGCTGTCAAAAGCTAAAAATGACAAGCAGGCACAGTTCGTTTTCACCGGTATAGATGCCCGCACTTCAGGAAACGATGCTGATGATGCCCGCCGCAAAAACTACTGGGAGAATGAAACCATGTTCCAGGAAAACAAGGAACCGGGCATTGCCACCTATATGCCCTACCGCTCTGAAGCAGCCATGAAGGCTGATGCCGAGTACTACCGTACCCCCTGGACAGTACCGGTCAACGACCGCTTCCGCACACTCAACGGCACCTGGCGCTTCAAGCTCGTGCCCGAGCCATCACAGCGTCCCACTGACTTCTATGCCGAAAGTTTCGATGTGAGCGGATGGGACACCATCCCCGTGCCCTCCAACTGGGAGATGCAGGGCTATGACAAACCGATATATGCCAATGTGGAATATCCGCATGCCAACACTCCCCCCTTCATCAATGCCCGCAAAGGATTCAACGACAACGGCAAGAACTACGGCATCAACCCCGTAGGATCATACGTGCGTGAATTCGAGATTCCTGCCGACTGGGACGGCGGACGCACATTCGTGCACTTCGGAGGCATATACTCTGCCGCATTCATCTGGGTCAACGGCAAGTATGTAGGCTACACCCAGGGTGCCAACAACGTATCGGAATTCGACCTGTCGAAATATCTGCACCCAGGCACCAACAGCATAGCCGTGCAGGTGTTCCGCTGGAGCGATGGCAGCTATCTTGAATGTCAGGACATGTTCCGCATGAGCGGTATATTCCGTGACGTATATCTCTACAACGTGCCCAAGGCATCTGTACGTGACCACGTCATCACCTCAAAACTCTCCGACAACTACACCAAGGCTCACCTCAACGTAGAACTGCAGATTGACAACCGCGACAACCTCAAGGGACAGCGCGAATTCGTAGTAAAAATCACTGACCCCAAGGGTACTCCCGTGGCCGAGCAGGTGATACCTTATGACCTGGCCAAAGGCAATGGAACTGTCAACGCCGCATTTGACCTTGACAACATCTCGCTTTGGAGCGCTGAAACCCCCGCGCTGTATTCTGTTGACGTGATCCAGCGCATGCCCAACGGACGCGAGGAGATGGCTTTCTCCACCAAATACGGCCTGCGTGAGGTGAAAATCGACGGCAGCAAGCTCTATGTCAACGGACGCCCGGTATTCCTGAAGGGTGTCAACCGTCATGATTCCGACCCGGTCAACGGTCGTGCCGTACGCACCGAATCGATGCTCCGCGATGTGACACTGATGAAGCAGAACAACATCAACACCGTCCGCACAAGCCACTATCCTAACAATGCCCGCATGTACTCCATGTATGACCACTTCGGCCTGTATGCTGTGGATGAAGCTGACCTTGAGGACCACGCCAACCAATCAATTTCCGACATGCCCTCATGGATACCCGCATTCGTCGACCGAATTGACCGCATGGTGCTCCGCGACCGCAATCATCCTTCAGTAGTGATGTGGAGTCTTGGCAATGAAGCCGGCAACGGTGAGAACTTCGCCTATTGCTACGAAGCCGCCAAGAAACTCGATGACCGCCCTGTGCATTATGAAGGCACCCGCGCCGACAAGCCTTACGGCGGAAGCCGCTTCTCCGACTTCTATTCAAAGATGTACCCCGGCATGCAGTGGATGCATGAAAACACCAGCAATCTTGACAAGCCGATGTTCATCTGCGAATACGCCCACGCCATGGGCAACGCCATTGGCAACCTCAGTGAATACTGGGATGTGATAGAAACATCCGACGGCACTATCGGCGCCGCTATCTGGGACTGGGTTGACCAGGCTATCTATGACCCGCAGGAAATGAAGAACGGCGTATACCGCCTCCATACCGGCTACGACTACCCCGGACCTCATCAGGGCAACTTCTGCTCAAACGGTATAATACCTGCCACACGCGAGGCAAGCCCCAAGCTCGCTGAAGTGAAAGCAGCCCATCAGTTTGTGAAATTCCGCCTGCTCGGCACCGACCCCGCTACCGGCGCAATGCGTGTAAGCGTGCGCAATGCTTACGTTTTCCGCTCACTTGCCGACATGGATCTCAGCTATCAGATTCTCTCGGACGGCAATCCCGTAAGTGGTGGCTCGGTAGCGATTCCCGACGTAGCTCCCGGCGACAGCACCGTGATGACTCTCACCGTAGCACCCAAGGTATTCTCCGAAGCCGCATCGGCCGGAGCTGAACTGCTGCTCAATGTCAACGCATGTGAACGTTACGCCACTACCTACGCTCCCGCCGGACATTCTGTGGCCCATGCCCAGTATCAGCTTGCCGAACCCGCTCCGCTACCCCAGATCAAGCCCGAAGGGAAGGCTCTGGCCGTAAGCAACAAGAACGGCGTGACAACCGTAAGCGGAAAGAATATCAACGCTGCATTTGACAATACCACCGGTCAGATAACCCGCCTTGACATCGACGGCATATCAATGATAGCCGATGGACTCGGTTTCATATATGACAACCACCGCTGGATTGAAAATGACCGCTTCACCAACACATCCAACGGCCTCGACTCAATAGGCTCCGTGAAGGTGACAAAGAAAGGCGGCATTGTGACCGTGAGCACCCAGCGCGGCGGTTCGCTCTGCGCCACGACGATTGACTATATCTTCTATCCCCAGGGAGTAGTTGACATCAAGGCTACATTCGATCCCAAGACTGACAAGCTCCGCCGTGCAGGTCTGGTGTGCGCCATCAATCCCTCGCTTGACTATGTTGACTACTACGCCAACGGTCCGATGGAGAACTATGTTGACCGCAAGGATGGCGCCCTCGTAGGACGCTACGCCACCACTGTCGACAAGATGCCCGTACAGTATGTGAAGCCGCAGAGCACAGGCGGCCGCGAAGGTCTGCGCGAACTCAAGCTGACTGATGCCGCCGGACGCGGAATAATGATTCAGACTGAAGGACGCGTGAGCTTCTCGATACTCCCCTTCACCGATGAGGATCTGATGAAGACCAACCACATGTGGGAGCTTACCCCGCGCCCCTACAATGTGCTTCACCTCGATGCATGGACACGCGGCGTAGGCAACGCCTCATGCGGAGCCGATGTCGACACACTCCCAATCTATCGTGTGCCCGGCACCGAAATGACCTACACCCTGCGCCTGTCAGCTATCGATTGATAACTCTGCATCGCAGACGGTAATATACAATTCGCCCTCCTTTGCGTACCAATGGCGCAAGGGAGGGCGAATGTTTTTTCATCTTTACAAATATTTTGTTATCTTTGCAGCAATGTTATATAACATAGTTGTTAACACTCCAATTACTCCTGCGGACTAAAAACATATAATGATTAAGGATGCACTTGTTAAAGTAATGGCTGAAGATATGTCAGCCATTTGGACCGTTCTCTCAGGCGATGAGAAACGGTTGATTATTGACAACTTTCAAATACACCATTTCAAAAAGAACCAGATTATCTATGCCGAACGTGAGGACCCTGAATATATATGGTGTCTGCTGAAAGGAAAAGCCAAGCTATATAAAGATGGCGTGGGTGGACGTCAGCAGATAGTGCGACTTATCAGACCGGTGCAATACTTCGGCTACCGCGCCTACTTCGCACGTGAACCCTATGTACACACTGCCGCAGCCATGGAGCCATCGACCCTCGGCACAATACCGATGTCGGTAGTAAAGGAACTTATCGACGGCAACCGCCAGGTGGCATGGTTCTTCATCAACGAACTCGCCACAAACCTGGGATCATCCGACACCCGCATAGTCAATCTCACACAGAAGCATATCCGCGGACGCCTGGCCGAAGCGCTGATGGACCTTTCAGAGCATTACGGCTATGAGGACGACGGCATGACAATACGCATCTATATGGCCCGCGAGGACTTGGCCAATCTCTCCAACATGACAACCTCAAATGCCATACGCACACTCACAGCTTTTGTCAACGAGCATGTGATAATAGTGGACGGGCGCCAGATAAAAATCATCAACGAGCCTATGCTCCGCAAGATAAGTAAATTCGGCTGATACCGATATAAGATATTCAAGCATGCGGCGCCAAAACAGTTATGGCGCCGCGTACGTTTTTAAAATATGAACATAACCAGAATCGAAACAGAAATTACAGCCCGCCTCGGGATAAAAGCGCTGAACCCTATGCAGCAGGCCATGCTTGCCTCGCAGTCAAAGGCCGTAGCGCTGATAGCGCCCACAGGCTCGGGCAAGACTATAGCTTTCACAGCCAATCTGCTCACTTTATTAAAGCCATCGTCGGACAAAGTGCAGGCACTGATACTTGCACCGTCGCGCGAGCTCACCGTCCAGATAGCCGAAGTGGTACGCCGGGCCGCGGCCGGACTCCGCACCGTGGCTCTCTACGGAGGACACCCCATGATTGACGAGCAACGGTCACTTACCACCGCTCCGGACATAATCGTGGCAACCCCCGGACGTATGCTGGACCATCTGCTGCGCTCCAATATCGACATATCATCAATCCGGGCTTTAATTCTTGATGAATATGACAAAATGCTCGAGCTCGGTTTTGAAAGCGAAATGAAGCGCATAACATCGCGTGCCGGGAAACCCTCACGCATTCTGCTGACCTCCGCCACACGACTTGAGCAGCTCCCCGAATGGCTTCGGATGGGCACCCCGGAAATAATAGAATCCGATACAGCTAATCCACGTTCACGCACAGCCATAGTACAGGTGGAGAGTCCGGCGCGCGACAAGCTGCAGACACTTATCGACCTGCTCCGTTCGCTCCCAAATGGAAAAGCTATAGTATTCACCGGCCATCGCGAAAGCTCCGAACGCATATACAATGCTCTCCGCGCCGCACATCTTCCTGCCGGATTATATCACGGCGGGCTTGAACAGCAGGAGCGTCTGAATGCCGTAGACATGCTGGCCAACGGCACCACCCCGATTCTTGTAGCCACCGACCTGGCGGCCCGCGGACTCGACATAAGCGGGCTGGACACCGTGATCCACTACCACATGCCCACCTCCCCCGAGGCATGGACACACCGCAACGGACGCACAGCGCGTCAGGATGCCTCAGGCGCGGTATATGTGATAACATCCGAAGCTGACACCATTCCACCTTACATAACCTTCAGCCGCTCCTATGCACCCACCGGAGATAATCCTGATCCTATCGAATCGCGCATGGCCACACTTTACTTCAACGCAGGCAAGAAGGAGAAGATATCGCGTGGCGACATAGCCGGATTCCTGATAGCCCAGTGCCATCTGAGCCCCGAAGAGGTAGGTTTGATATCCGTGCGCGACCACTGCGCGCTTGTGGCAGTGCCGCGCGAAAAAGCACGCCAGACAGCCAAGGATGCCTCCGAGGCACGAATCAAAGGAAAGAAAGTGCGTATCAGTCAGCTCAAACGCTGACATGGCACATTTCCACCTCCGTTGTGCCATTCGTTAAGCTTATGTTAAATGATTTTGGGTTGAGAAAAATTTAATTATTTTTGCATTACATAAAATAACACAAAAAATATGGCAAAAGTAAAAGGAGCTGTTGAAATCAACACAGAACGCTGCAAGGGATGCGACCTCTGCGTAGTGGCCTGCCCCGCGAGCGTACTGATGCTTCAGCCTAAGGAAGTGAACAACCGCGGCTATCATTTCGCCTACACCGAGCACCCGGACCAATGCATAGGCTGTGCGGCATGTGCACTTGTATGCCCCGACGGATGTATCGAAGTGTACCGCTTGATTGAGAAGTAAAGCTTCCGTATTTTGAACAGCATATCACCGCATATATGAAAGAAGAAGTAAAACTGATGAAAGGCAACGAAGCCATAGCCCACGCAGCAGTGCGCTATGGAGTCGATGGCTATTTCGGCTACCCCATAACACCTCAGAGCGAAGTGCTTGAGACACTTGAAGCCCTGATGCCGTGGGAAACCACCGGCATGGTAGTGCTTCAGGCCGAAAGTGAAGTATCATCAATCAATATGGTTTACGGCGGCGCCGCCATGGGAAAAGCCGTCATGACATCCTCATCAAGCCCCGGCATAAGCCTTATGCAGGAAGGTATGTCCTACATCGCAGCCGGAGAGCTGCCAGCGCTGGTGGTCAACGTGATGCGCGGAGGTCCCGGCCTCGGCACCATCCACCCTTCGCAGAGCGATTACTTTCAGGCAACACGCGGAGGTGGACATGGCGACTATCACTTCATAGTACTCGCTCCGGCCACAGTACAGGAGATGGCCGATTTCGTGGCCCTCGGTTTTGACCTGGCATTCAAATACCGCACTCCGGCCATGATTCTTGCCGACGGCATAGTTGGCCAGATGATGGAGAAGGTAGTGCTCCCGCCACAGCGTCCGCGCCGTACAGCCGCTGAGATAGCCGAGCAATGCCCTTGGGCCGTGACCGGACGTCCGGAGGGCCGTGCACCCAATATCGCCACGACACTTGAACTTGACAGTGCGGTGATGGAGAAGAACAACGAACGCTTTCAGCGCACCTATGCTGAAATAGAAAAGGCAGAAGTACGCTATCAAGAATACTTCACTGACGATGCCGACTATCTGATGGTGGCATTCGGTTCAGTGGCCCGTATATGCCTAAAAGCCATTGAGGATGCCCGCAGCCAGGGCATTAAGATAGGACTCCTGCGTCCCATCACCCTCTGGCCCTTCCCTTACAAGGAAATATCCCGTCTGGCCGAAAAGGTGAAAGGCATGCTCGTAGTTGAGCTTAACGCCGGTCAGATGATACAGGATGTACGTCTTGCCACCGAGGGACGCGTACCTGTCTATCATTTCGGACGCATGGGTGGCATCGTGCCTGACCCTCAGCAGGTACTTGAATCATTCATGGCCCACTTCCCTGAAGCCTCAAACAATAGCATTTAAAGACATGTCAGAATATATCAAAAGTCCCGAAAACAAAGTTTACAGCAAGCCACGCCTGCTGAACGACAAGCATATGCACTACTGTCCGGGATGCTCCCATGGCGTGGTCCACAAGCTTGTGGCCGAAGTCATAGAGGAGATGGGACTCGAACATGAAGCTATCGGCATAGCACCTGTAGGATGCGCCGTATTCGCCTATTCATATCTGGATATTGACTGGATAGAAGCAGCCCACGGACGTGCACCAGCTGTAGCCACCGCATGCAAGCGTCTTGACCCTTCACGCCTGGTGTTCACATATCAGGGCGACGGCGACCTTGCCGCGATAGGCACAGCTGAAACCATACATGCTGCCAACCGTGGCGAAAACATAGCCATAATATTCATCAACAACGCGATTTACGGAATGACCGGCGGACAGATGGCCCCCACTACCCTTGAAGGAATGGTGACAGCCACCACCCCCTACGGGCGCCGTGTGGATCTCAATGGCTATCCGCTGAAAATAACAAATCTGCTTGCACAGCTCCCCGGCACATGCCTGGTGACACGTCAGGCAGTACACACCCCTGCCGCCGTACGCAAGGCCAAAGCATCCATAAAGGAGGCATTCCGCAACTCAATGGAAGGACGCGGCACTTCAATAGTGGAAATAGTGAGCACCTGCAACAGCGGCTGGAAAATGTCGCCGGCCAAAGCCAACCAGTGGATGGTCGACAACATGTTCCCTGAATACCCGTTAGGTGATCTAAAAAATACTGCCAAACAATGAAAGAAGAAATAATCATAGCCGGATTCGGAGGCCAGGGAGTGCTCTCTATGGGTAAGATTCTTGCCTATGCCGGCCTTATTGATGACCTTGAGGTATCATGGATGCCGTCATACGGCCCTGAACAGCGCGGCGGCACAGCCAATGTCACCGTCATACTCAGCGACAGCCCCATCAGCTCGCCAGTACTGAACAGTTTCGACACCGCAGTGATACTCAATCAGCAGAGTCTTGACAAATTTGAGAAGTCAGTGAAGCCGGGTGGAACCCTGATTTATGACTCATACGGCATTCATCGCCTCCCCACACGCACCGACATCAATATCTACCGCGTCGATGCCATGGAGGCTACCTTCGACATGAAGAATTCAAAGACCTACAATATGATAGTGCTCGGTGCTTTGCTGAAAATCCGGCCTTTAGCATCGGTAGATTCTGTAATGGCAGGATTGAAGAAAGCCCTTCCCGAACGGCATCATCATCTGCTCCCGCTCAACCGCGAGGCCATACTCAAAGGCATGGAACTGGTGAAGTAACCCCGGAAGTTGAATTCTTTTTTTTGAAAAAAATTGCCGAATTTGTTCCTGATTAACAAAAAAAATCTAACTTTGCAGGACAATTCATTCATTAATTATCTTATCATTTGAATCATGGCTTACGTAATTACCGACAACTGCGTTGCTTGCGGCACATGTCTGCCCGTTTGTCCCGTTGAGGCTATCTCAGAAGGCGAAAAGTATCACATCGATCCTGACACCTGCATTGAATGCGGTTCATGCGCTGAAGTTTGCCCCAGCGAAGCAATCGTGCTTCCCGACTAAGCAACCGGAAGATAAAAATCACCGAAAGCGGTCCGATGGTAATTACACCATCAGGCCGCTTTTGCTTTAATGGCCTTAGTCATGACAATGAAAAAAGCTTCGTGAGGAATCGTTTCCACATGGAGCTTTTATTCTAAAATCTGTAACCGTAACAGAGATATCCCCATTTATTTCGGTGCCATAGTAATTTCCTGTGATATTTATTCAAACAGGAATTATTATGGCATATTTTTATGCGTTTATTCAATGTTTTATTATATTTGCCAATGAAGAACCATGGCAGCCTGTGCTGGCCTAAAACATTGTTATGAAACATATTTATCTGCCACCTTCAGACATCACACGCAAACTTCCGTTTCATCTCGCAATGGAAGAATATGTAGCGCGGCAGCTCCCGCCTGACGATGCCTATTTCTTCATGTGGCGCGTGAATCCGACGGTGATATTCGGACGGAATCAGATAATAGACAATGAGGTCAATCTGGAATACTGCTCTGAGAACGGCATTGAATACTACCGGCGCAAAAGTGGAGGCGGATGCGTGTTCGCCGACATGAGCAACATCATGTTCTCCTACATCGAAGCCGGCAACGATACCGTGACCACCACATTCAGCCGATACACCTCAATGATAGCCGCACTGCTGCGCTCGCTCGGACTTGACGCCTCCGACAATAGCCGCAACGACATCCTGATATCGGGTCAGAAGGTATCGGGCAACGCGTTCTATCATCTTCCAGGACGAAGTATAGTCCACGGCACCATGCTCTATGATACAGATATGGCACACATGGCAGCTGCCATCACCCCTTCTGCGGCTAAACTGAAAGCAAAGGGCGTGGAATCGGTACGGAGCCGCATCACCACCCTGAGCCGACATATCGACATGACCATCGAACAGTTCATGGAGTACACCCGTACACATCTCTGCTCCGGTGAGATTCATTTCACCGACAATGACGTTCGGGCTATCGAGGAGCTGTCGCAGCCATATTATGAGAAATCATGGATTCTCGGCCGCCACAAGCATGGCGCATTGACACGGAAAAAACGTATTGAGGGCGCAGGAGAATTTGAAGCTACAGTTGAGTTGCAATCAGGATGTATAAAAAGCGTCAATCTTGCCGGCGACTTTTTCCTCTGCGCTGATATCGATTCCATGCTGCTTGAGAAGCTCCGTGGAGTACCGTACTCGGCTGAAGCGATACGCTCTACACTCGTGCCGCTGCACCCGGAGCGGATAATACCGGGTCTGTCGGCCGAATCACTTACTGAAATATTAATCTGAAATCACATATAATATATCATGACTGACAATATCAAAACCACATGCCTGCATGACCGCCATCTGAGCCTCGGAGCACAGATGAGCCCCTTTGCAGGTTTTGACATGCCCATACAGTACGAGGGCATCACCGAAGAACATATGGCCGTACGCAATGCCTGCGGAGTATTTGACGTGTCCCACATGGGCGAAGTCAATATCTCCGGACCAGATGCCGAACGGTTTGTCAACCACATCTTCACCAACGATATCGCCGGAGCACCTGACGGTAAGATATTCTACGGCATGATGCTCCGCGCTGACGGAGGCACCGTGGACGACCTGCTGGTGTACCGACGCGGAGCCAACAACTTCCTCCTTGTAATCAATGCATCGAACATTGACAAGGACATTGAGTGGATAAAATCGCAATCGGAAGGATACGACGTTGAGATTGATGATCTCAGCGACGCATTAGGCGAACTTGCCATCCAGGGCCCCGAAGCTGAAAAGGTAATGGAGCAGGAACTCGGCATAACATGTGCCGATCTGGCATTCTACACCTTCCGCGAGGCTTCGCTTGACGGCGCACATATACTGGTGAGCCGCACCGGATATACCGGCGAGGACGGATTTGAGGTATATGCTGACCACGACACTATCTGCAAGCTATGGGACCGCCTGATGGAGAGCGGACGTGCCAAACCCTGCGGACTCGGATGCCGCGACACGCTGCGCTTTGAGGTTGGCCTCCCTCTCTACGGACATGAACTTGCCGACGACATATCGCCCATAGAATCCGGGCTGTCGATGTTCGTGAAGCTTGACAAAGAGGGTGGATTCATAGGCCGTGACGCCGTAGCTGCCCAGAAAGCCGACGGTCCATCAAAGCGCGTTGTAGGTCTGCAGCTCGCCGACAAAGCTATTCCTCGCGCTGGATACGACGTGCTTGATGCCGAAGGACGCAAGGTAGGCTATATCACTACCGGCTACCGCTCACCCTCCACTGACGCAAGCGTGGCTATGGCTCTTATAGAGGCAGCCTCAGCAGCTAAAGGCACCCAGCTTCAGGTGCAGATACGACGCCGTACATTCCCGGCAACAGTAGTAGCAAAACGTTTTTATCAGAAAAATTATAAAAAATAACCACTTATAAATCAAATAATCATGGACAAGACTTTATATTCATCGACTCACGAGTATGCACGCATAGAGGGCAATGTAGCTTACATAGGTATTTCCGACTATGCCCAGAAAGCTCTCGGCAACATCGTATATGTAGATATGCCTGAAACAGGCGAGGACTTCAACGCCGGCGACGAATTCGGTGCTGTAGAGAGCGTGAAGGCCGCTTCTGACCTTATCATGCCTCTGAGTGGTGCCGTACTCGAAATAAACGAGCACCTGATCGACAATCCCCGCCTGCTCAATGAAGATGCCATGGCCAACTGGATTATCAAGATTGAACTTACCGACCCGGCTGAAGCCGAATCACTGATGACAGAAGAAGCCTACGCCGAATTCTGCGAAAAGCACTGATTATGATTCACCGTTATTTCCCTCACACGAAGCAGGAAATTGACACCATGCTCAAGCGCTGCGGAGTGACATCGCTGGACGACCTCTATGCCGATGTCCCGCAGGAGCTGCGTCTGGAAAAGGCCTACGACCTCCCCGCCGAAATGAGCGAGAAGGAGGTACGTGACTACTTTGACCGCCTCGGCTCGCGCAATCGCCGCCTGACATGCTTTGCCGGAGCCGGATTCTATGACCACTACACTCCGTCAGTCATCCCGGCCCTGATATCCCGCTCCGAATTCCTGACGGCCTATACCCCCTATCAGCCGGAGATTTCACAAGGCACGCTTCAGTACATATTCGAGTACCAGAGCATGATGGCCACGCTCACCGGCATGGAGGTGTCAAACGCATCAATGTACGACGGAACCACCGCCACGGCCGAAGCGATGATGATGGCTGTTGCCCATGCCCGCCGCCGCAACCGCGTGCTTGTATCAGCAACACTCAATCCCGCCACCCGTAGGGTAGTTGAGACTTACGCACGCTACCACGGTGTGACTGTCGACATCATAGCCGAGGACCCGCAGCTTGGCGTTACATCACGTGCCGACCTGGAGGCGAAACTCGCCGAAGGTAACGTGGCCGGCGTGATACTGCCCACTCCCAACTTCTACGGTATTTTGGAGGACCTTACAGGCATAGCCGATCTGTGTCATGCCAACAAGGCGCTGCTGATACTCAACACTATCCCCTCAGCACTCGGTGTGATACGCACTCCCGGAAGCTGGGGTGCCGACATTGCCGTGGGCGACGGTCAGTCGCTCGGCATGCCGCTCAGCTACGGAGGCCCCTACCTTGGCTTCATCTGCTGCTCGAAGGCTCTGATACGCAAAATGCCCGGACGTATAGTAGGCGCTACCAAGGATGCCGACGGACAGCGAGTATTCGTACTCACACTGCAGGCCCGCGAACAGCATATACGCCGCGACAAGGCCACAAGCAATATCTGTTCCAATCAGGGCCTTATGGCTCTCTACGCCACCATCTACCTTGCAGTGATGGGAGCCGACGGCCTGCGCCGCATCAACGAGGAGAGCTACGCCGGAGCACACTGGCTGATGGAGCAGCTCACCGCCACAGGCAAGCTCACTCCGGCTTATCCTGACAGCCCCGTGCTCAACGAATTTGTCATGACCTCCAGAGTGGATATCGACGAGCTGATAGCCCGATGCATCGCCGAAGGTATCCTCCCGGGCGTCAAGATAGCGCCTGACCGCATCCTGATTGCAGTAACCGAAATGCAAAGCCGCGCCGATATGGAGCGTCTTGTCAAAATAGTAGACGCCTTATAATCATGAACAGAGATTTCTACCATAGCCTTATATTTGACCTGTCCCGACCGGGACGTCGCGCCTATGCCATCCCCACCAACGGATGCACTCCCTCGATAGCCGAACTCCCCCCGCAGCTTATGCGCGAGTCGGCTCCGCAGCTTCCGGAAGTGGACGAGCCCACCATAGTAAGGCACTATACCAATCTGAGCACAAACAACTTCGGTGTAGACAGCGGCTTCTATCCGCTCGGGTCATGCACCATGAAGTACAACCCGAAAATCAACGAAGAGATAGCATCTCTGCCCTCCATGGCATCGTTGCACCCCTATCAGCCCGACAGCACCGTGCAGGGAGCGCTTGAAGCCTACTGGAATCTCAACCGTGCGCTTTCCGAAATAGGTGGCATGAGCGAATTCACGCTCAATCCCTTTGCCGGAGCCCACGGAGAGCTGACCGGACTGATGGTGATACGCGCCTATCATGACAGCCGCGGCGACGCGAAGCGTACAAAAGTGATAGTACCAGACTCGGCTCACGGCACCAATCCAGCCTCAGCCGCTGTGGCAGGACTGAAAGTAGTGGAGGTAAAAAGCCTGCCCGACGGGACTGTCGATGTGGAAGCCCTGCGCGGCCTGCTCGATGACAGCGTGGCGGCAGTGATGATGACCAACCCCAACACAGCCGGTATATTCGAGCACAACATTCCAGAGATAGCCCGCATGGCACATGAAGCCGGCGCACTGATGTACTACGACGGAGCCAATCTGAATCCGATGCTCGGCATTTCCCGTCCCGGCGATATGGGATTCGATGTGATGCATATCAATCTTCACAAGACATTCTCCACGCCTCACGGTGGCGGCGGACCCGGATCCGGGCCTGTTGGTGTTCGAGCCGGACTTGAGCAGTTTCTGCCCAACCCGCGTGTGGTACGCAACGATGACGGCACATTCAGCCTCACCCGAAGCGACGACTCGCTCGGCAGCGTGAGCGCCACGCTCGGCAACTTCGCCGTACAGCTCCGTGCACTGAGCTACATACTATCGCTCGGCAACGATGGGCTGATGATGGCAGGTCCGCTGGCTACACTCAACGCCAACTATATCAAGGAATCGCTGCGCGATCTCTACTGCCTTCCTATCGACCGCGTGTGCAAGCATGAATTCGTGTTCGACGGACTGGCCGATAAGTCGACCGGCGTCACCACGCTCAATGTAGCCAAGCGTCTGCTCGACCATGGATTCCACGCACCCACCATCTACTTTCCGCTGCTCTTCCATGAATCGCTCATGATAGAGCCTACCGAAACTGAAAGCATCGACACGCTTGACCGCTTCATCGATGTGATGCGCTCCATAGCCGAGGAAGCCAAGAGCAACCCCGACATGGTGAAGGAAGCTCCTCACCGCACCCCCGTGCGCCATCCCGACGACACGGCTGCGGCTCTGAACCCGGTGGTAACATATTTCGAACTGACCAATGACTGATTTCGATCTTATAATAATAGGCTCCGGTCCGGGCGGCTACACCACTGCCGCCCGGGCAGCCGCCTCGGGGCTGCGCGTCATGCTGTGCGAGCGCGATGAGCTTGGCGGCACATGCCTCAACCGCGGCTGCATCCCCACAAAAGCCCTCTGCCATACCGCCTCGCTCGCCGCAGCGGCCAGAGAAGCTGCCGCTGCAGGGGTCAACATAGGCCGGGAGATAAGCGTCGACCTTGCAGCGGCCATGAACCGCAAGGACTCTATCGTAGCCGAGCTCCGTCAGGGAGTGGCTATGGAGCTGAAGGATGTCACGGTAATCAAAGGTGAGGCTTCGTTCCTTGCCGCTGACACCATAGAGATTGACGGCACACAGTACAATGCTCCGCAAATAGTAGTGGCCACAGGCTCCCGTCCGGCCATGCTCGACATTCCCGGGGCGGAACTTGCTGTCAACAGCGACTTCATGCTTTCATGCCGTGAACTGCCTGAATCGATAACCATAATAGGTGGCGGTGTGATAGGCATTGAGTTTGCCTCCATTCTTGCCGACTGCGGAGCAAAGGTCACTGTCATAGAATACTGTCAGGAGATACTGCCGCCGTTTGACGCTGAAGTTGCCAAGCGCCTGCGCATGTGCCTTAAGCGCCGCGGCATAAAGATTATAACCGGTGCTGCGGTAAAGTCAATCGAGGAAGGGATGAAGGTGACGTACGAATCAAAAGGACGCCTGTCGGCCGTGGAGAGCAGTATGGTGCTGATGGCTGTAGGACGCCGCCCTGTACTTCCTGCCGGACTCGAACAGCTCGGCATAGAACTTCACCGCGGATTCATCAAGGCTGACCCGCTTACTATGGAAAGCTCCTTAAAAGGGGTATATGCCATAGGTGATGTCAACGGACTTTGTCTGCTTGCCCATGCCGCCGAAGCCCAGGGAGCTGCGCTGCTCGGACATAAGATAAACCTCGGGGTGATACCCTCGGCGGTGTTCTGCCGTCCGGAATGCGCCATGGCCGGACTTACTGAAGAGCAGGCCCGCAGCCGGGAGATAGATATCATGGTTGGACAGTCCACATTCCGCTCCAACGGCAAGGCTATCGCCATGGGCGAACCTGACGGAATGGTAAAAGTCATAGCTGACCGCAGCAACGGCAAGTTGCTTGGCTGCCATATATGCGGAGCGCATGCTGCCGACCTGATTGCTGAGCCGGCTCTTGCCATAGCCCATGGCCTGACCGCTGCCGACCTGCTGGCCACCGTGCACACCCACCCAACACTTGGCGAGGTGATACCCCGCGCGCTTTCAGCGCTTGCCTGAGGCTGATTATCGGCTGAATGGCTCGAAAAGTTCTGTCGACAGATACTTTTCCGCCCTGTCAGGAAGTATCACCACGATATTCCCGCTCTTGATACGCTCTGCCGTACGCATTGCGGCAAGCATAGCCGCGCCTGAACTCATACCGGCCATGATACCCTCACGGCTCATGAGCAGGCGCGCTGTTTCAAATGCCTCCGGAGTGTGGATAAGCTCCATGTGGTCAATAAGCGACGGATCATAGATGGCAGGCACGATAGCCTCCTCCATATTCTTCAATCCCTGGATATAATGCCCTTTCTCCGGATAGGCGCATATCACCTTTATGTCAGGATTGAGCGCCCGCAGGAAGCGCGACAGCCCCATTATGGTACCTGACGTACCGATGGCCGACACCAGATAGTCGATCTGTCCGGATGTCTGTTCCCATATTTCCGAAGCCGTGCGCAGGAAGTGGGCCATATAATTGGCCACGTTGGCAAACTGGTCAGGCATATAATATCGGTCCGGATCGGCCTCAACCATCTCACGGGCTTTCGTTATGGCTCCGTCAGTACCGGCATCGGCGGGTGTCAGCACTATCTCCGCGCCCATAGCCTTCAGAATCTTGCGACGCTCCACCGACACACCCTCGCTCATCACTATCACCACATGGTATCCCTTGACAATTCCCACCATAGCCAGCCCTATACCGGTATTGCCCGATGTAGCCTCAATAATGGTTTTGCCCGGCTTTAGAGCACCAGTCCGCTCAGCCACCTCAACCATTTCACGCGCTATACGGTCCTTGATGGAACCTGACGGATTGAACCCCTCTATTTTGGCATAGATGTTGACCTGAGGATTAGGATTCAATGCATTGATGCGCACCATAGGCGTGCGCCCTATCGTATCGAGAATGGAATTGCTGATATTCATGAATGTGAGGAATTATACTTTATATTTTCAAACACTGTATCCGTCATTTTTGTTTATAAGAGCAGAAGAGCGTAAGCTTATGACCGCAAATAGCATCAATTTGCAATATTTTTCATTACATTTGCATCAAATATAAAGAACAATGGCTAAAAAGATACGATTTTCTTCAAAGATAGGGCTTATCGCAGCCACAGTAGGCTCCGCTGTGGGACTCGGCAACGTATGGCGCTTTCCGGCCGAAACCCAGGCCAACGGCGGCGCGGCATTTCTGCTTCTCTACATAGCATGTGTGTTCATCCTCGGCATTCCGGTGATGATAAGCGAATTTGCCCTCGGGCGTGCCGGACGCAGCGATGCCGTAGGTTCCTTCAAGAATCTCGGAGCCCGGCGCGGATGGTGGTCCATCGGGGCGCTCGGCGTCCTTGCCAGCTATCTGATACTCTGTTTCTACATGGTTGTGGCAGGCTGGACCTTCGAATATCTGTGGCAGTCAGTCACCGGCAATCTGTATGCCGATGCCACCCATACCGGATTCACGGCAAAGATGCAGACCTACATCGGAGGCACGTGGGGACCGCTCGTCAACACCTACCTTATGATAGCCATCAACCTGGCCGTACTTATGGGTGGAGTACAGAAAGGCATCGAGCGTATGTCGAACATGCTTATGCCCCTGCTGTTCGTGATACTGCTGATATTCGCCGCTTTCTCAATGACACTCCCCGCCGCATCCGAAGGGCTCGAATTCTTCCTCAAGCCTGACTTCAGCAAGATAACCGCCTCCACCGTGCTCAATGCACTCGGACAGGCATTCTTCTCCCTCAGTCTGGGCATGGGCATCCTTATCACCTATTCATCCTATTTCCCCTCCACCACCCAGCTCGGACGTACAGCCGTCACCGTATCGGTGCTTGATCTCTTGGTGGCTCTGCTTATGGGCTTCATCATTTTCCCAGCCGTTATGTCGTTCAATCTGCAGGGCGAGGGGCTTGAAGGCGCCACACTTGTGTTCATCACCCTCCCGGAAGTATTTGCCCAGATGCACGCCACACAGCTATGGTCGGCACTCTTCTTCCTGCTTCTGACTGTAGCGGCGCTCACCTCCACCATATCAATAGCCGAAGTATCGGTAGCGTTCATATCCGACAGGTTCCGGATGTCGCGCATCAAGTCATGCCTTATCGTCATGCTCCCGCTTCTGCTGTTCAGTTCGGTATGCTCTCTGTCACAAGGGCCGCTGTCGCACATCACGGTGATGGGACTGAACATATTCGACCTGCTTGACACCGTGGCCACCAACATCATGCTTCCCCTCGGCTCACTCGGCCTCTGCATATACATGGGATGGTTTGCCCCCGCAGGACTTCTGAAAAGCCAGATGTCAAACCGTGGCACGCTCCGCACCCGCTCTACCGGCGTGCTGCTGTTCATAATCCGCTACGTGGCCCCTCTGCTGATAGCCCTGGTGCTGATATCCAACTTCATCTGACCCTATGACCTCACGTGAACGCCGTGGAGCATTGGCTCTTGCCATAGTAGCGATAGCAGCCGCTATTGCCTGTATCTGGCTGCGCGGAGGGTTCAGCACCGATGTTCCGACTACTGAACCACGGATACAAACATCCGTAGCCACAGACAGCATCACACCTGAACGTGCCGCCCCCACTCCCCGCCATAGAGCTGCCAAGCGCAAGCCACACCGCGCTCCCAAATCAGCACCTGACCGCAGCCACCGCGACGAACGCATCAACTGACCCCGCGTTTTTTCCGTCACCATGTTACCCTATGTTACCCTGTTACCCATGTTTCCCGGTTTCCCGAAACGGTAACGCGGAAACACGGTAACATCCGCAGCACATGATATAGCCATATAATCATATGCGGGCTATTGGAGTCCGGAACGGACGATTTTGACGTAACCCCGTACAGAGCGTCAGCGGCGTGCGGGGATGCGGCAGTCATCCGCCCTGTGAGTCCGCAGGACGGATTCTGTCTGTCAGGTGGAATAAGCCGTCCTGAAGGGCTATGATAGTTATTGGATTGAAAGTTATCTTTCAGATAATTCTGTGTGTGCATCCGATACCGTGGGGCTCGCCCTGACAGGCTCGGCCCACGGCTAAGGCGTGAATGAACCTTTCAGGTTCT